>NZ_FOCT01000001.1 GCF_900110185.1 Nitrosospira multiformis | reverse complement strand
AAACCGACCTGAACGAGAGCATCAAGCAGGGCAAGATGGTGCTCAAGCCCGAAAAAAAGGATGAGGAAGACGAGGAAGAGGAAGACGAGGAGTAAGCCGGATCTCGGTAGAGAGCAGTGCGTTCCTTTGCTGCTGTAATTACCGATCCAGTTTATACTTTCTCGTTGCCTCCGGTGTTTTCACTGGATTCGAAGCCGAATCCAGTGAAAACACCCTGCTGTCTGCTATGCTTCCCGCTTAATCAGTTCAGCCTGAATTTCCTGATCGAGGATCCGATTTCTGTCGTTACGGGTTATTTATTCTCAGGACGCTGCACTTATATTTATGTAACAGCGTTCGGGATTAACCCTCGATAGCATAATCCCTGAATGATTTTCTGGCTCCGCCGTAGGGAGAGGTGATTTCTTTTGTGTGAATGGTTGTCACGAAACTGTAACATTTCCATCATACTATTTAGGCCCCTCCCAATGGTCTCACTTCAAGGTGCAGTTCCCGGTGACAGCGCGCCGTTCCGATAATACTCCCGACTCCAGTACACTTGGATATAACTATCGACGTCATCTGAGTGAGCGTTTTATTGAGGCCATGCTTTTTTTGACGGCATTCGTTTCCGTCGCCATTACCCTAGCGATCGTCGTGATGCTGGTCACGGAATCCCTTTCATTTTTCAAGCATGTATCTCTCTGGGAATTTCTTACTGACACGCAGTGGACGCCCCTTTTCGATAATGCGCATTACGGTATACTTCCACTCGTTTCCGGCACCGTAGTAAGCTCTGCTGTGGCCTTGCTCGTTGCCATCCCGATGGGCACCATCACTGCCATCTATCTATCCGAGTTCGCGCCTTTCACCGTTCGTGAGATGGCCAAGCCCTTTCTTGAACTGCTGGGGGGTGTTCCAACAGTTGTATACGGCTACTTTGCATTGCTGTTTGTTACGCCTCTATTGCAGAAAATTTTTCCGGAATTGCCCGGTTTCAGTCTTCTTTCGGCAGGGCTGGTGATGGGCATCATGATCATTCCCTATGTAAGTTCCATGGCGGAAGATGCGATGCGCGCGGTACCCATGCATCTGCGGGAAGGCTCTTATGCAATGGGCGCGACCCGGTTTCAGACGGCTGTTCGCGTGGTAATGCCAGGAGCATTCTCCGGCATTGCCGCAGCTTATATTCTGGGTATTTCCCGGGCGGTGGGGGAAACGATGGTGGTTGCGATAGCAGCGGGAATGCAGCCAAACCTCACGTGGAATCCGATGGAGCCTGCCGCCACCATCACCGCTTATATCGTTCAGGTAAGTCTGGGCGATCTGCCGCACGGCAGTATCGGATACCAGACTATCTTTGCAGCGGGATTGACCCTGCTGCTTATAACGTTGGTATTCAATATTATCGGGCATCTTCTGCGCAAGCGTTTCCGCGAGGTATATTGAAGTATGTTTCGATACCTGTTTCCATGACCAATTTATTTCATCTCGAAAATTCCGTGGGCGGTTCCTGTTGAATCCAACTCCCCGGTTTTCATTTCCTTTGCAAGAATGCACCCATGAGTGACAGTGATGCTCAAAACCTGAGGGAGGTTCGCGCTATCATCGCCCGGCACAAGCTGGGGGATCTGATTTTCCTTGTTACCGGCTTGCTTGTGCTGATGATTGCCGTACTTACGTTCATCGCCTTGTTCTCGCACATGCTCATTGATGGTCTTCCTCGCTTGTCCTGGGATTTCTTCACATCCTTTCCCTCGCGGCGTCCAGGATCGGCAGGCATACTCTCCGCCTGGGTGGGAACCACCCTCGTAATGATAGTGACAGCGGCGGCAGCGGTGCCTCTGGGGGTTGGAGCAGGCATCTATCTGGAAGAATATGCCCCTAAAAATATTCTTACCGAGATCATCGAGATCAATGTGACCAACCTTGCCGGCGTGCCATCGATTATCTACGGGCTTCTGGCGCTGAGTCTGTTTGTTCATCAACTTGGATTCGGCCAGAGCATTCTCTCCGCGGGACTTGCGCTGGCCCTGCTCATTCTTCCGATCGTTATCGTTGCGACCCGGGAGGCAATACGCGCCATCCCGGTAACTATACGTGAAGGCGCCTATGCGCTGGGGGCAACCAAATGGCAAACTGTTTCTGATCATCTTCTGCCTTATTCCGCAGCCGGCATTCTTACCGGCATCATAATCGGGCTTGCGCGTGCAATTGGAGAAACGGCTCCCATTATCACCATCGGTGCGTTGACCTTTATTGCTTTTCTACCGCCATCTCCCTTCAAGGAGGAGTTTCCTTATATTTCCTTCGAATGGCTGATGGCGCCATTTACTGTCATGCCTATCCAGATGTTCAACTGGGTATCACGGCCGGAAGAAGCGTTTCAGGTGAACGCAGCCGCGGCTGGCCTGGTACTGGTGATAATGACTCTCACCATGAATGCGCTCGCGATCTATCTTCGCTACCGGATGCGCAAGAATCTCAAATGGTAAAAGATTTTTCGTCCGAGCACCCAGTGGGAGATGTTTCGCCGTCCCAATACAAGTCCGAAGTCAGGAACCTGAGTTTCTACTACGGTTCATTTTCGGCACTCAAGAACATCAACATGATGCTGCATGAAAAAAAGGTGACCGCCTTGATCGGTCCCTCGGGGTGCGGCAAATCGACGTTCCTGCGCTGCTTCAACCGCATGCATGATCTCTATCCAGGGAATCGCTACATGGGAGACATTATCCTTCACCCGGATAATGTCAATATTCTTTCCCGGAGCGTGGACCCTATTGAAGTACGCATGCGCATCAGCATGGTATTTCAGAAACCCAATCCTTTTCCGAAATCCATTTATGAGAACGTTGCCTATGGTTTACGGGTCCGGGGTGTTAGACGCCGCGCGATACTGGATGAAAAAGTGGAAGACGCACTCAGGGGGGCTGCCCTGTGGGATGAAGTGAAGGATCGCCTGCATCAGCTTGCATACAATCTTTCGGGCGGACAGCAACAGCGGTTGTGCATCGCGCGCGCACTTGCAACCGATCCTGAGATTCTCCTGTTCGATGAACCCACTTCTGCACTTGACCCCATTGCTACGGCGAGTATAGAGGAACTTATAGCCGATCTGAAAGACAAGGTAACGATCCTGATCGTTACACATAACATGCAGCAAGCTGCCCGTGTGTCGGATTATACCGCTTACATGTACCTGGGCGAAGTGATCGAGTTTGGTGTGACGGATACGATTTTCATCAAACCTAAAAACAAGCAGACGGAAGATTACATTACCGGGCGCTTTGGATAAGGAGTCTTCGCACCAATTTTTCCCTCTTTCCCCTTTTCGGTTGCCGGGAAATTGTTATTCATTCAGCCGTAAGGCTTTTCTGTCTGAAAAATCCTGGTTTGCAGGAATACTTGTCTGGCCAGTGGTTCAAAGCTTGATGCAGCCCCCGATTGACCCCGTATCCATTCACGGGTAACATTCGCAGCTTTCAAGTTAAAGGCGAATCCTTCATGGCTATACGTTCCAAGCTGGTTGCGGGTAACTGGAAAATGCACGGCGGAACGCTGCAGAACCGGGATTTGCTGAATGCAGTTCTTGCTGCGACGGCAGACCTGGGCGGAGTCGAGTTGGCGGTATGCGTACCTTATCCTTACCTACCCCAGGTGCAATCGATTCTGGAAGGTACGCACGTTTCCTGGGGTGCCCAGAACGTGAGCCAGCATGAAAAAGGCGCCTATACCGGTGAAGTTTCAGCGCCCATGCTGCTGGATTTTGGCTGTCGCTACGTGATTGTCGGTCACTCCGAGCGGCGGGCGCTGTATGGTGAGGATAGCCACACCGTAGCGCTCAAATTCAAGGCGGCACAAGGTGCCGGCCTGATACCTATTTTATGTGTGGGTGAAACTCTCGAGCAGCGGGAGGCCGGGATTACGGAGCAGGTTGTGGCAGAGCAACTGGATGCGGTAGTGAAGGCGGCGGGGATAAATGCCTTGGGTACGGCGGTGCTGGCTTATGAACCGGTGTGGGCCATCGGCACCGGCAAGACCGCGAGCCCCGATCAGGCTCAGGAGGTACATTCGTTTATTCGCGGCAGAATTACTGCCGACGCAGCGGAAGTAGCCGAGGGATTGAAAATTCTTTATGGCGGCAGTGTCAAGGCGGCCAACGCTACTGAGCTATTCGCCATGCCCGACATTGACGGTGGATTGATTGGCGGCGCTTCACTTGTTGCCGAAGAATTTATCGCGATTGCCCGGGCCGCAAAAGATTAATTCTTATTGGAGCAACCTTGGAAACACTGATCTGGATACTACATGTCTTGTCTGCAGCGGGCGTAATCGTCCTGGTTCTGCTGCAGCATGGCAAAGGTGCGGACATGGGCGCGGCTTTTGGCAGCGGCTCGTCGGGAAGTTTGTTTGGCGCCAGTGGTTCCGCGAACTTCCTCAGCCGGACGACAGGCGTTCTGGCTGCCGTATTTTTCATGACCAGCCTTGGCCTGACCTACCTTTCCACCAACAGGAACGAGAGTGGAGGAGTGATGGATAAAGCTGTGCCCATTCAATCTGTCAAGCCCGAAGAGCCCGCTCCGGCAGCACCTCCAGCAGAAGAGGGACCTTCCAAGGCAACAGAAATACCTGAGTAAGTTAATGCTGAGCTAATTGAACAACCGGTTGGAATTGTGTTCTAACCAGATTAAGTTCCGACCCGGTGTTCAAATTAAACGGCATTCAAATTAAGCTGCCGACGTGGTGGAATTGGTAGACACGCCGTCTTGAGGGGGCGGTGGCGAAAGCTGTGCGAGTTCGAGTCTCGCCGTCGGCACCATTTAGCAGCAACAGGACTGAGCATCAGGCCAGCAGAAGATACCGACAAAGGTATATAAATGCTACCTGGAAACAAGTCTTATATTTGTTCGATAGCTAACACATTACATGCTCGAAAACTATTTTCCTATTCTGTTGTTTATCCTGCTTGGCCTTGCCATAGGGGCTTTGGCAATGGGATTTGGCTGGCTGTTCGGTCCCAACCGTCCAGATAGCGAAAAACTGTCTCCCTATGAATGCGGATTCGAGGCATTTGAAGACGCGCGCATGAAATTCGACGTGCGCTACTACCTGGTAGCTATTCTATTTATTCTGTTCGATCTGGAGATAGCGTTCCTGTTCCCATGGGCAGTGGTATTGAATGAAATCGGTCTGTTCGGTTTTATTGCCATGATGGTTTTTCTCGGCATCCTTGTCGTCGGCTTCATTTACGAGTGGACGAAGGGTGCTCTGGAGTGGGATTGAGGCCATGAGTACGAACGGAGTAATGGAAAAAGGCTTTGTCACTGCAAGCCTTGACTCGGTCATCAACTGGGGGCGTACCGGCTCGATGTGGCCGATGACTTTTGGCCTGGCATGCTGTGCCGTCGAAATGATGCAGGCAGGCGCATCCCGTTACGATCTCGACCGCTTTGGAATTGTGTTTCGTCCCAGTCCGCGTCAGTCGGACGTCATGATTGTTGCCGGAACCCTTTGTAATAAAATGGCGCCTGCTCTCCGCAAGGTGTATGACCAGATGGCAGAGCCGCGCTGGGTGATATCCATGGGCTCCTGCGCCAATGGCGGCGGTTATTATCATTACTCCTACTCGGTGGTGCGCGGATGTGATCGTATCGTCCCGGTCGATATTTATGTTCCCGGTTGCCCGCCTACCGCAGAAGCCCTGCTGTACGGCATTATCCAGCTCCAGAACAAGATCCATCGCACCAATACCATCGCTCGTTAGGCTCATCTATGTCGTCCACTCGCCTGGAAACGCTCGCCCTTTGCCTTCAGAATGTGTTGGCGGATAAACTTGCCAACGTCGATCAGCAACTGGACCAGCTCATCATTACGGTGCCTCCGGCTAACCTGTTGCCGGTGATGAGCGTCTTGCGCGACCATCCCGAACTGGGTTTCGAGATGCTCATCGACCTGTGTGGAGTGGATTACTCCATCTATGGAGTAGAGCCCCCTTCTGAGCAAGGACGTGAGGGCAAACGCTTCGCTGTCGTTTATCACCTGCTTTCGATCCGGCATAACCGCAGAGTGCGTGTAAAGGCCTTCCCCGAAGATGACGAATTTCCGGTTGTGGATTCGGTAATAGATATATGGCCTTCCGCCAACTGGTTTGAACGCGAAGCATTCGATCTTTATGGCATCGTGTTCACCGGTCACCCCGACCTGCGCCGTATCCTCACCGATTACGGATTTATCGGTAATCCATTCCGCAAGGATTTTCCGCTCAGCGGCAATGTGGAGATGCGCTACGATCCCGACCAACAGCGGGTCATCTATCAGCCGGTCACCATAGAACCGCGCCAGATCACGCCGCGCGTTATCCGGGAAGAGCATTATGGGGACTCTGAATGAGATTTTTGTGGTCTGTTAACGATGGCTGAGATACGTAATTACACGATGAACTTCGGCCCGCAGCATCCGGCCGCCCACGGTGTCTTGCGACTGGTGCTGGAGCTCGACGGGGAAGTCATACAACGTGCCGATCCGCACATCGGCTTGCTGCATCGTGCAACGGAAAAGCTTGCCGAATACAAGACATATATCCAGTCAGTTCCTTACATGGACAGATTGGACTACGTCTCCATGATGGCCAACGAGCATGCATATGTAATGGCGATCGAGAAGCTGCTTCAGCTCGAAGTGCCCATACGCGCGCAGTATATCCGGGTGATGTTCGACGAAATCACGCGGATACTCAATCATCTTCTGTGGCTGGGAGCACACGCGCTGGACGTGGGCGCGATGACGGTATTCCTTTACGCATTCCGTGACCGGGAAGACTTGATGGATGCCTATGAATCGGTTTCGGGTGCAAGGATGCATGCGGCTTACTACCGGCCGGGCGGTGTTTATCGGGATTTGCCGGATTCAATGCCGCAATACAAGGCGTCAAAAATTCACGACGAAAAAACAACCCAGGCGCGCAACGAGAACCGCCAGGGTTCGCTGCTCGATTTCATCGAAGACTTCACCAACCGGTTTCCAATGTACGTCGACGAGTACGAGACCCTGCTTACCGATAACCGTATCTGGAAACAGCGGCTGGTAGGCATTGGAACGGTTTCTCCCGAGCGGGCCATGGCTCTGGGATTCACAGGCCCCATGCTGCGGGGGTCCGGTGTTGAATGGGATCTGCGGAAGAAGCAGCCCTATGAAGTCTACGATCAGCTCGATTTCGATATACCTGTCGGCGTCAATGGAGATTGCTATGACCGCTATCTGGTCCGGATCGAAGAATTCCGGCAGTCCAATCGCATCATCAGGCAATGTGTCGACTGGCTTCGCAAAAACCCCGGGCCGGTCATAACGGATAATCACAAGGTCGCACCGCCTCCCCGTGTGAACATGAAGCAGAACATGGAGGAACTGATCCATCATTTCAAGCTTTTCACTGAAGGGTTTCACGTGCCGCCCGGTGAAACCTATGCGGCAGTCGAGCACCCGAAAGGGGAATTCGGCATTTACCTGATATCGGATGGCGCCAACATGCCTTACCGCATGAAAATCCGCGCTCCCGGCTTTGCCCATCTGGCAGCGCTGGACGAGATGTCGCGCGGCCATATGATTGCCGATGTGGTTGCCATCATTGGTACCCAGGATATTGTGTTTGGTGAAATAGACAGATGACGTACTGAAGGTGAAACGGCTATCAACATGCTAAGCGCAGAGTCTCTGAAAAAAATCGACTACGAGTTGACCAAATATCCCGCAGACCAGAAGCAATCCGCGGTAATGTCGGCGCTCGCCATCGCCCAGGATGAGAAAGGGTGGCTGACCACCGAAACGATGGATTTTGTGGCGGAGTACCTGGACATGCCATCGATCGCCGTATACGAAGTGGCTACTTTCTACACCATGTACAATTTGCAGCCAATCGGAAAATACAAGATCACGGTCTGCACGAATCTTCCATGTGCGCTGTCCGGCGCGAACGAGGCAGTCGCCCACTTCCGGGAAAAGCTGGGAATAGGCTTCAACGAAACCACTACGGACGGAAAATTTACCTTGAAAGAAGGGGAGTGTATGGGTGCATGTGGAGATGCGCCGGTTCTCCTGGTCAATAACAAACGCATGTGCAGTTTCATGTCCAACGACAAGATCGACCAGTTGCTGGAGGATTTGAGCAAATGAACCAGCCTGCACAGATACTGCTGGACGGATTGAACCCATCGGACCCCAACGATTGGCGGCTGAAGAATTACGAACAGCGTGAAGGGTATGCTGCGCTCAGAAAAATCCTGAGCGAGAAAATTCCCCCGGAAAAGGTCATCGAGGAGGTAAAGAAGTCCGCCTTGCGAGGTCGCGGCGGAGCCGGCTTTCCGACCGGGTTGAAATGGAGCTTCATGCCCAAGCAGTACGAAGGCGACAAATACCTGGTATGCAATTCGGATGAAGGCGAACCTGGTACCTTCAAGGATCGTGACATCATGCGTTACAACCCGCATATGCTGATCGAGGGCATGTTGATCGGAGCCTATGCGATGGGCATCAAGGCGGGCTACAACTACGTGCATGGCGAAATCTGGGACGTCTACGAGCGCATGGAGGAGGCAGTGGATGAAGCCCGTGCGGCGGGTTATCTGGGGGATAACATCCTCGGTTCCGATTTCAGCTTCCAGTTATACAATCATCATGGTTACGGCGCCTATATCTGCGGCGAGGAAACAGCGCTGCTTGAGTCGCTGGAGGGCAAAAAAGGTCAGCCGCGCTTCAAGCCGCCTTTTCCCGCAAGTTTCGGTCTCTATGGTAAACCGACTACCATCAACAACACGGAGACATTCGCGTCGGTACCCTGGATTATCCGTCACGGCGGTGACAAGTTTCTGCAATTGGGTAAGCCAAACAACGGCGGAACCAAGATTTTTTCCGTTTCGGGTCACGTGAACAAGCCCGGCAATTATGAAGTGCCCCTTGGCACGCCATTCGCGGCCTTGCTGGAGATGGCTGGGGGCATGCGCGGCGGGCGCAAGCTGAAAGGCTGTATTCCCGGAGGTTCATCCATGCCGGTATTGCCGGGTGATGTCATGATGCAGACCGACATGGACTATGACTCGATTGCCAAGGCAGGATCATTTCTCGGTTCAGGCGCGGTCATTATCATGGACGATACGACCTGCATGGTCAGGGCCCTGGAGCGCTTATCCTATTTTTACTATGAAGAATCCTGCGGCCAGTGCACACCCTGCCGTGAAGGCACGGGATGGCTTTACCGCATTGTCCATCGGATCGAAACAGGAAAAGGGCGCATGGAAGACCTGGATTTGCTCAATAATCTCGCCGACAACATTCAGGGGCGTACCATCTGCGCATTGGGTGATGCCGCCGCCATGCCGGTGCGCGCCATGATTCAGCATTTCCGTGACGAATTTGCGTATCACGTCGAACACAAGAAATGCCTGGTGTAACACGGATGAAGTCATGAGTCTTTTCTTGTTTGCGGCTGCTTGTTGCCCCGGAGCACATAAGTAATGATCAATTTCGAAATCGACGGTAAACCGGTGTCCGTGCCCAAGAATGGCACTGTCATGGATGGTGCCAATCAGCTCGGCATATACATTCCTCATTTCTGCTATCACAAGAAGCTCTCCATTGCCGCCAACTGCCGCATGTGTCTCGTGCAGGTTGAGAAGGCGCCCAAGCCGTTGCCGGCGTGTGCTACGCCCGCGATGGAGGGCATGAAGGTTTTCACCCACTCCGGGCAGGCAGTAACGGCCCAGAAAGGTGTGATGGAATTCCTGCTCATCAATCACCCGCTGGACTGTCCGATTTGTGATCAGGGCGGAGAGTGCCAGTTGCAGGATCTGGCCGTGGGCTATGGAGCAAGCTCATCGCGTTATACCGAAACCAAGCGTGTGGTGGCGAACAAGAATCTCGGTCCGCTGATTTCCACCGACATGACCCGTTGTATTCATTGCACGCGTTGCGTCCGTTTCGGGCAGGAAATCGCGGGGATCATGGAATTGGGCATGGTGGGACGTGGAGAGCATTCGGAGATACTCGCCTTTGTCGGTAAAACCGTGGATTCGGAGTTATCCGGCAATGTGATCGATCTGTGCCCCGTGGGCGCGCTTGTCAGCAAGCCGTTCCGCTATTCCGCACGCACCTGGGAGCTATCGCGCCGAAAATCCATAAGCCCGCATTGCGGTCTCGGCTCCAACCTCATCGTCCAGATAAAACAGAATCGCGTGATGCGCGTGCTGCCCCGCGAGAACGAGGAAATCAACGAGTGCTGGTTATCGGACAAAGACCGTTTTTCCTACGAGGGGTTAAACTCCGAGGAGCGTCTTACCAGGCCGATGATAAAGCAGGGAGGCGTGTGGCAGGAATGCGACTGGCAAACTGCGCTGGAGTTTGTGGCCAATGGCCTCAAAGATGTGAAAGAAAAGTATGGAGCGGAAAGCATCGGAGCGCTGGGTTCTGCTCACAGCACGCTTGAAGAACTTTACCTGTTGCAGAAACTTGTAAGGGGATTAGGCAGCGCAAGCGTGGATCACCGCGTGCGTCAGAGCGATTTCCGCGCGGACTCGCAGATGCAGGGCGCTCCCTGGTTAGGAATGCCCATTGCCGAAATTTCGCAGTTGAAGTCATTGCTCGTCATAGGCAGCACCTTGCGAAAGGATCATCCTCTCCTTGCACATCGTATCCGTCAGGCAGTGAAGCACGGCGCGGAATTGAATGTGATCAATCCGATCGACGATGACCTGCTGACCAAGGTAAGAAATCGTGCTATTGTTGCGCCCGACAAAATGGTATCCATGCTGGCAGAGGTGTTGAAAGCCATTGCCGAGTTGAAGGGCGTTGAGATTCCCGATGACGCTAAAAATGCCTTGAGCACTGTCAGTGCGAGCGATACTGCCCGTGCGATAGCGATCAGTCTCAGCGACAACAAACCCGCTGCAATTTTCATCGGAAATCTCGCGCAACACCACCCCCGCTACACGGATATCTGCAAGCTTGCCCAGCATATCGCACAAATTTCCGACGTCCGTTTCGGAGTGCTGGGAGAGGCTGCCAACAGCGTCGGAGCTTATATTGCCGGTGCGGTTCCCTTTGGTAACCGCTTTGGTAACCGTAACGCAGATACTGCCGGGGACAGGCATGGAGGGCAGGGCGCCAATGCCTCACAAATGCTCGGCATGGACGATGCGGCGAGCGGGACCGGATGCAAGGCATACATTCTGTTGAACCTGGAGCCGGAGTTGGATTGCTACAACACCCAGCGCGCCGTCAGAACGCTGGCAGCGGCCGATCTGGTTGTAATGATGACTGCATACAAGAGCCATGCTGCGATTCAGGACAATTATGCGGATGTATTGCTGCCGATCGCGCCCTTCACGGAAACCTCGGGTACTTTCGTCAGCACGGAAGGGCGGGTGCAAAGCTTCAACGGTGTGGTTGCGCCGCTTGGGGAAACGCGTCCCGCATGGAAGGTATTGCGGGTGCTGGGTAATATCCTGCAACTCGATGGCTTCGATTATGAAACGTCGGAGCAGGTGCGGGGGGACGTTCTTCCGGCCGGAAACGACGTCAGTGCCTGGTTGAATAGCCGGCTGGGAAGTCTTGCTGTGAATCCCATTGAAGCCGGTAAGGAAAATAAGGGAAGCGAAGGATTACAACGTATCGGTGAGGTTCCGATTTATCAGGCTGACCTCATCGTGCGCCGGGCAGAGTCATTGCAGCGCACGCGCGATGCGGCGGCGCCTTTAGCATGGATGTCGGGCAGCCTCATGGCGCAATTGGGCCTGCAGACGGAAGAAGTCATACGGCTAAAGCAGGAAGAAGGTGAGGTGCAACTGCCTGTCGCACAGGATGACAAGTTGCCTGCCAACTGTATAAGGATTGCCTCCGCCCACCCTTCGACCGCGGCCCTGGGCGGAATGTTTGATCAGATCACGGTGGAAAAATCGTGACGAACGATACTCGGATTATCTGATGGAATACGCGCAACAACTGTTCGGGGATTTTTTTGGTCCTGAGTGGGGACCTGCTCTTTTCCTGCTGGTGAAGAATGTCCTTTTGATTGTGGCCATCGTGCTGCCACTGATGCTGGCAGTCGCCTATCTCACATTCGCCGAACGCAAAATCATTGGCTATATGCAACTGCGCGTGGGTCCCAATCGGGTAACCTTCTTTGGCATTCCCTGGCTGGGGGGGTGGGCGCAACCCATTGCCGATGCGGTAAAGGCGGTGATGAAAGAAATCATCATCCCGAGCGGAGCGAACAAAGTCCTGTTCGTGCTTGCGCCCATACTGACGTTTGCGCCGGCGCTGGCGGCCTGGGCAGTCATTCCCTTTTCTCCGGATGTGGTCCTGGCGGACATCAACGCCGGTCTGCTTTATATTCTGGCCATGACCTCGATGGGGGTCTATGGCATCATCATTGCGGGGTGGGCCTCCAACTCCAAATACGCATTCTTGGGAGCAATGCGTTCGGCGGCTCAAGTGGTTTCTTACGAACTGGCCATGGGTTTTGCACTGGTGTGCGTGCTCATGATGTCCCAGAGCCTGAACCTGGGTGACATCGTCAAGGGCCAGCAAGGGGCCAGCATGCTGAACTGGTATCTGATACCGCTGTTTCCCATGTTTCTGGTTTATTTTATTTCCGGCGTCGCGGAAACCAATCGTGCCCCATTCGATGTCGCCGAGGGTGAGTCCGAAATCGTGGCGGGCTTTCATGTCGAGTATTCGGGTATGGCGTTCACGGTGTTTTTCCTGGCGGAATACTCCAACATGATTCTGGTGGCCATGCTTGCAAGCATCATATTCCTGGGTGGCTGGCTGCCTCCTGTCAACGTTGCGCCGTTCACCCTGGTTCCCGGCTTCATCTGGCTGGTCCTGAAAGCATCATTTCTGTTGTTCTGTTTTCTCTGGTTCCGCGCCACGTTCCCACGTTATCGCTACGACCAGATCATGCGTCTTGGCTGGAAGGTGTTCATTCCGATCACGCTCGTCTGGATAGTGGTGCTTGGCCTGGTGATGCAGCTTCCGGAATCGATTCGGAGCACATTCCCGCTTAACTTGTGGTTTCACTGACACAGGAGGAAACCATGAACCGAATCAAGGATTTTTTCCGCACTTTCCTGCTGTTCGAGCTCATCAAAGGAATGATGCTGACGGGGCGAAATATGTTCGCGCGGAAGATCACGGTGTATTTTCCCGAAGAAAAGACACCGCAATCCCCTCGCTTCAGAGGTTTGCATGCCTTGCGCAGATATCCTAACGGAGAAGAGCGCTGCATAGCCTGCAAGCTGTGCGAAGCGGTATGCCCGGCATTGGCGATTACCATCGAATCCGAGCAGCGCGAAGATGGAACGCGCCGTACCACGCGATACGACATCGATCTGACGAAGTGCATATTTTGCGGTTTCTGTGAGGAATCCTGTCCGGTGGACTCCATCGTCGAGACGCGCATTCTGGAATACCACGGGGAGAAGCGTGGCGACCTCATCTATACCAAGCAGATGCTGCTGGCAGTGGGGGATCGGTACGAGGAACAGATAGCAAAGGATCGGGCAGCCGATGCAGGTTACCGATGAATCGCACTTGGCTCGCCAATATTGGCAGTGGATATTTTCATCAGTCCTGGACTTGCACTGTCCTCCGTCGTGCGGAGTGCTGGACTGTTGCCGCTCGTCACGCTTATCCGCAGAAACAAAGCGGAAGGCATTTTCATGAGCTCATTTTTATCTTACGTGAACCCTTCCAGACTCCCGGATTTCTAGAAGTACCCATATGAGTTTTGCAGATATAATCTTCTACTTTTTTTCCGCGGTATTGGTGGCCTCGGCCCTCGGAGTCATCACCGCGCGCAATCCGGTGCACTCGGCGTTGTTGCTGGTGCTGGCCTTTTTTGCCTCCGCCGGATTATGGCTGCTGCTGGAAGCGGAATTTCTTGCCATTACCCTGGTGCTGGTCTACGTGGGAGCGGTGATGGTGCTGTTCCTGTTCGTCGTGATGATGCTCGACATCAATCTTGCCCGGCTTCGGGAAGGCTTCTGGAAGTGGTTTCCGTTCGGATTATTGCTCGGTTTGGTGATGTCGATTGAGATGGCCATGGTCTTGACGGGCAAGCAGTTCGGTGCCAATGAGCTTCCCGCCCCGGTGGCCCGGGCGGCCGACTACAGCAATACCAAGGAACTGGGACGCCTGATCTACACCGAATACGTTTATGCCTTTGAGCTCGCGGCGGTGATTCTGCTGGTCGCGATTGTGGCTGCAATCGCGCTGACCTTGCGTCAGCGGGGCGAGAGCAAATCCATGGATGTCGCCAAACAGGTAGCGGTGAAGCGTGAAGACCGCATCCGCATCGTGTCGATGGCGTCCGAGAAGAAAGAATAAAAGTAATATATTGCGGCGTTTTTACGCCGCCATGAAAGGGGGTGTAGTGGTTTCGTTATCCCATTATCTTGTTATCGGTGCGATTCTGTTTGCCATCAGCATTGTCGGCATCTTCCTCAACAGAAAGAACGTGATCATCCTGTTGATGGCCATTGAGCTGATGCTATTGGCGGTAAACATGAATTTTGTTGCTTTTTCGCATTATCTCCAGGACGCATCCGGTCAAGTGTTCGTGTTTTTCATCCTTACCGTTGCTGCAGCGGAATCTGCCATCGGGCTTGCGATACTGGTTGTGCTGTTTCGTGGCCTGCGTACCATCGATGTCGATGACCTGGACAGGCTTAAAGGCTGAGGCTAATCGCCAGGTTCAATAGTTCGGAGTCGGTATCGCTGGTTCAAAAACAAAAACCTGAATTTCATGACTGAGATGCAAAATCTATACCTGTTGGTGCCTCTGGCGCCGCTGGCGGGGGCGCTCATAGCCGGCCTGCTTGGACGTGTGATTGGTCCTGCCGCAAGCCATCGCGTCACCATTGCCTTTATGTTCGTCTGCTTGGCAGTGTCCATTGCCGTGTTCCTCGATGTACTGAAAGGAAACGTATACAACGGCACGGTTTATACCTGGCTGACATCGGGCGGTGTGCGTTTCGAAGTAGGGTTTCTGATCGATCAGCTTTCCGCGACCATGATGGTTGTGGTGAGTTTCGTATCGCTGATGGTGCATATCTATACCATCGGTTATATGCATGACGACCCTGGCTATCAGCGCTTTTTCAGCTATATCTCGCTTTTTACCTTCTCCATGCTGATGCTGGTGATGTCCAACAATTTCCTCCAGTTGTTCTTCGGATGGGAAGCGGTAGGACTGGTCTCATATCTCCTGATTGGCTTCTGGTATACGCGCCCGACGGCCATTTACGCGAACCTGAAGGCGTTCCTGGTCAATCGTGTCGGTGACTTCGGTTTTCTCCTGGGCATCGGTCTGGTATTGGTGTATTTCGGAACGCTGGATTATGCTGCCGTGTTTGCCCAGGCGCCCAACGTCGCGGCTGAGACGATCGAAATCACTTCCGGTTCGCCCTGGGCAATACTGACCGTCATCTGTATCCTGCTTTTCGTCGGCGCCATGGGTAAATCGGCTCAGTTTCCACTCCATGTCTGGCTGCCGGATTCGATGGAAGGTCCCACGCCCATTTCGGCCCTGATTCATGCTGCAACCATGGTCACCGCCGGTATTTTCATGGTGGCGCGCATGTCACCCCTGTTCGAACTGACCGAGACCGCACTCTCCGTGGTGCTGGTGATAGGTGGCATCACGACCTTGTTCATGGCGCTGGTGGCGATCGTCCAATACGACATCAAGCGCGTCGTGGCATACTCGACCCTGTCGCAACTCGGCTACATGACGGTGGCGCTCGGGGCGTCCGCTTATCCGGCCGCGATTTTTCACCTCATGACGCATGCCTTTTTCAAGGCAGTGCTGTTCCTTGGCGCAGGTTCCGTGATTATTGCGATGCATCATGAACAGGATATGCGCAAGATGGGCGGACTCAAGAAATACATGCCCATTACCTACTGGACCATGTTTGTTGCCGCGCTCGCCAGTGCCGGTGTCCCGGGCCTCTCGGGCTTCTTCTCGAAGGAGTCGATCATAGAAGCGGTGCACCTTGCCGATATCCCCGGTGCCGGCTTTGCCTATTTCTGTGCCGTGGCTACTGTCTTCGTAACCGCATTTTATACCTTTCGCCTGCTGTTCATGACGTTCCACGGTCAGCCACGCATGGACCATCACACTGAAGAGCACTTGCATGAATCTCCCTGGGTGGTGACCCTGCCTCTCGTTGCCCTCGCCATACCGACCATCGGCGCAGGCTGGCTGATAGGCCCGATGCTGTTTGGCGATTACTTTGCCAATACGATACAGATCGCGCCTCAACACGAAGCAATGGCGAAATTGGCAGCGGAGTTTCACGGCATACCGGAAATGATGAGGCATGCGCTTTCCACCATCCCCTTCTGGTTATCCGTTGCAGGTATCTTTGCCGCCTGGTATCTCTATATTGCAAAGCCTGATCTGCCCGGGAAAATCAAGTGGGCGGCGGGACCGTTTGCAACGCTGCTTGAGCGCAAATACTTCATAGACGAACTCTATTCCTGGCTGTTTGCAGGCGGGGCGCGTCTGCTTGGCCGGGGATTGTGGAAGTTCGGGGATGTCAAGGTAATTGACGGGTTCTTTGTGAATGGCACGGCGGGGTTAGTAGCCGGAGCCTCCACATTGATGCGCCGCTTCCAGACCGGCTACATCTATCACTACGCGTTCACCATGATCGTTGGCGTGTTTATACTGATGAGTTTGTGGTTGTTCTGGTAATGGGACAACGAAAAATACAATAAAAATGTTAGTTGTGGGACCCTCCCGCATCCGCTGCACGCTAATGAAAAAAATGGAATAGACATGTTGTTTGGTTTCCCCCTGTTAAGTCTGGTTATCTGGCTGCCTATCCTCGCCGGTGTTGCTGTACTCGCTACCGGTGGAGATCGTAATGCCCCCCTGGCACGCATGATCGCACTCGTCGGCTCGGTTGCGGGTTTTCTGGTGGCGATTCCGCTTTATACCAGCTTCGAGCCGTTGACGAGCACCATGCAGTTCGTCGAGAACCATGTGTGGATCGAACGCTTCAACGTCCACTACCACCTCGGGGTGGATGGAATCGCCATGCCCCTGATACTGCTGAATGCTTTTACCACCCCTCTGGTAGTGATTGCGGGATGGGAAGTGATTACCCGGCGCGTATCGCAGTACATGGGCGCCTTTCTCATCATGTCCGGCATCGTCAACGGTGTTTTTTCGTCGCTGGATGCAATCCTCTTCTATGTCTTCTGGGAAGCTTCACTCATTCCGATGTTTCTTATCATCGGGGTGTGGGGCGGACCCAACCGGGTTTATGCGGCAATCAAGTTTTTCCTTTATACGCTGCTCGGTTCACTGCTGATGCTGGTGGCATTCATCTATCTTTACCAGGTTTCCGAAGGCAGCTTCTCGATACTCGAATACCATAAACTGCCTTTGTCGATGGCATCGCAGGTCCTGATATTCATCGCCTTCCTGCTGGCTTTTGCTGTCAAAGTCCCCATGTGGCCCGTCCATACCTGGCTGCCCGACGCGCACGTGGAAGCGCCGACTGGAGGTTCGGTGGTGCTTGCCGCTATCCTGCTGAAAATGGGAGGCTACGGGTTCCTGCGGTTTTCGCTGCCGATCCTGCCGGATGCGAGTCACCAACTCGCGGGCATGATGATCGCATTGTCGCTGATCGCGGTCGTCTATATCGGCCTGGTTGCCCTGGTGCAGGCGGACATGAAAAAGCTGATCGCCTACTCATCGGTGGCGCATATGGGTTTCGTCACCCTCGGTTTTTTCCTGTTCAATAATTACGGCCTCGAAGGCGCCATGGTTCAGATGGTTTCACATGGTTTTATTTCGGCTGCAATGTTTCTTTGTATTGGCGTCATGTATGACAGACTGCATTCCCGCCAGATCGTGGACTATGGGGGAGTGGCGCGCCGCATGCCTGCCTTTGCCGCTTTCTTCATGCTGTTTGCCATGGCTAACTCCGGGTTGCCCGGTACCAGCGGTTTCGTCGGCGAATTCATGGTCATCATGGCCTCGATGAAAGTGAACTTCTGGTATGCGTTTCTGGCCGCCACGACGCTCATTACGGGCGCAGCTTATACCCTGTGGATGTATAAGCGCGTGATATTCGGCGCTGTTGTGCATCCGGCAGTGGAGGAAATGAAAGATATCGGCGCGCGCGAGATTCTTGTATTGACCGTACTCGCGGTGGCGGTATTGGGGATGGGACTGTATCCGCTACCCTTGACGGAAGTCATGCATACCACAGTTGATGATTTACTTGCGCATGTTGCTCGCAGCAAATTGTAGTGAATTGCAGTGAGTGAAGCGCGCCCCGACTCGGCTAAGGATGATAAATGAATTTTATGCTGCCTAATTTCGCGCCAGCCTATCCGGAAATATTCCTTCTGGTAATGGTGTGCGGAGTATTAATGGCTGATCTTGCATGGGGCGACAAGAAGCCCGGCACTGCCTATCTTTTAGCCCAACTGACGCTGTTCAGCTGCATGTTGATCACCTTCGGTACCTTGCAACCCGGCACCGTCCATACGTTTTCCGGCATGTTTGTCGATGACACGCTAGCCGACATTCTCAAGATGCTGGTTTATATCACCGTATCCGTGGTGCTGGCTTATTCCCGTACTTATATTTCGGATCGGGGAATACTCAGCGGAGAATTCTTCAGCCTCGCGCTGTTTGCGACCCTCGGAATGATGGTCATGATTTCCGCCAGCCACTTCATGACACTCTACCTCGGGTTGGAACTCCTTTCCTTGTCCCTCTATGCGATGGTGGCGTTGAGGCGCGACTCGGCAGGGGCCACCGAGGCAGCAATAAAGTTTTTTGTCCTGGGTGCTCTGGCATCTGGCTTTCTGCTGTACGGCATGTCGATGATTTATGGGGCCACCGGCTCGCTTGATATCGCCAGTGTGACAAAAGCGATCGAAGGCGGAGTAATCAGCCGGGGTGTGCTGGTTGTCGGTCTGGTTTTCATTGTGGCCGGCATCAGTTTCAAGCTGAGCGCGGCGCCTTTCCATATGTGGGCGCCCGATGTTTATGAAGGAGCATCTTCAGCAGTGGTGCTGTTTGTCGGTTCGGCGCCGAAGCTCGCGGCATTCGGTTTTGTCATGCGCCTGCTGGTGGAAGGTCTGGGTGCAATGTCCGGCGACTGGCAGGGCATGCTGATCATACTTGCAATCACGTCAATGGTGATTGGCAATATTGCCGCTATCGCCCAGAGCAACATCAAGCGCATGCTGGCCTATTCCACCATCTCGCACATGGGGTTCATGCTGCTTGGCCTTATCGGCGCGAATGAAAACGGCTACAGTGCCGCAATGTTCTACGTCGTGGTCTATGTGCTCATGACAATGGGTACGTTCGGCATTATCATGCTTCTCTCGCGCGCGGGTTTTGAAGCGGACAAACTGGATGATTACAAAGGGCTCAACCGGCGCAATCCATGGTATGCTTTTATCATGCTGCTGCTGATGTTCTCCATGGCCGGCATCCCGCCCACCGTTGGCATTTATGCCAAGCTGTCAGTGCTTCAGGCCGTGCTGAACGCAGGGTACACCTGGCTCGCCGTGCTGGCTGTGCTCCTTTCGCTGATCGGGGTATTCTATTACTTGCGTATCGTCAAGCTCATGTATTTCGACGAGCCTGAAACCGATGCGGTCATCGCGCCAAAGGGCGACGTAAAGGTATTACTGAGCGCCAACGGCCTCGCAATACTCGCATTCGGCATCTTCCCCCAGTCGCTTATTGCCCTCTGCACCTACGCGATACAGCAATCGGCTTGATCCTCCTTCCGCATCACAAGCCGCCTATTCCTGCATAGGGATAGGCGGCGCTTGCAGATGATTCCGTATCTGGACGCGTGAAGAGGCTTCCATTTATCGCATACAGAACCGCGGCTGCTCTCTCTTCCTTATGGGAGAGGTAGGGCCACGGGCAAATCCAATGGAATGTTAACCAATGAATAGCAACAGATAGACGAAAGTACCCGTGACAAGCAGAAATGGCAGGGAGTAGACATGAAATACCAGCCACGCTTTTCTGTCCCGGGCGAGCCGTAGCGCTATTAAATTGGCGAGAGACCCCAATACAAAGCCAAATCCCCCAACGTTCACCGCGTAGGCAATCAGTTTCCAGTTGCTTGAATAGTCGGTCAATAAAATTGCAGCGGGCACATTGCTCATGATCTGTGCAAGCGCAATACCCGCAAAGTAAAGCCGCTCGGGCTCGTCCAGCCTCAATTCTGTAAAAAATGAATGAATAGTGTGGCTATCAGCGATAAGGCGCATGTTCACGAACATAAGGGCAAGTACGAGAATGAGTCCCCAATCCACATTCATGAGAATGTTGCGATGCCGGATAAAGAAGACCATGAGTATCAGCAAAACCGCCAGTTCCGCCTGATGTAAATCAATAAGAATCAGAAATGGTAGATAGAGAATCAAGGATGAATGGAATAGCTTGTTGTTCGCTATTGGCATATCAACCTCTTCCCTGACCTGAATGCGATTGCTGTCGAACATGAATGCGATCAACACCAGGAGACTGGTGATCAGGATGAGCGCTAGAGGCAGCATCGCTTGTACGTATTCATGAAAGGATACGCCGGATACTTTCCACAAAAACAGGTTTTGTGGGTTTCCGATAGGTGTAAGAGCTGAACCTGCATTTACAGCCAATGCCTCCACGACGATAAGTCGCGTCACAGGAATCACGCCGACACCATGCAGGCCTGTGGTCAACGGCACCATTATGAACAGGGCGACATCGTTGGTCAGCACCATAGAAAGTAACGCTGCTGCCAGAACGAGCAATGCTGCAAGGGATCGGCTGGTGCGCATGATTTCTATCAGTCGCTTGCCAAAGCGGTGCAGATAGCCGGAGAGTTCAATACCTTTGGCAAGTATGAGCAATCCCGCTACGCCACCGATGGTGGGCCAGTCGACGAGGCGAGGATATGAAACGAGTCGTGCAGGTTCCGCTATGGTCAGGGTGATGAGGAGTCCGGCAAGAAACCACAGCAGATAATCCTTCCGCCAGATTTGAATGGATAATTGAATCATTCCCGCATCTTACCTGAGGAAGCCCTGAACAAATCGCAGCCTTCCAAATTTACAAGCAGTACTGCTGATTGGACGCAATGTTGGCTTGGCAGTCTCATTCTTCGGCAGTAATTCATCGCCAGATTTGCTGTTTTTTTCTGCTTCATCCTCCAGGAGTTTTGCAAGCAGTAATCGCCTTTCAAGTCTGCCACTGCAATTCTATTAAGATGTAAACGATTAGAGGAATCTAGAGCAACTCCAGTAAGTCTAGCTTCCCGAAAAAAGCGAAGAATTTTCCCTTCACATCTTTATATAAAAGCAGCAAAACATCTCCGAAAATTACGTACCCATTCCTTTGTACAGTTCAGTGATACCCCGAAGTCGCTGGAACTACCCCCGTAACTAGGGGGGGTGAAAAGAGCTTCGAGTTTTAACAATCTTGATCTGTCCATTTCTAAATTAAAGCCTCCTGTTCTAACCCGACAATACAACTGCTGGGAACATAAAAAGTTTGTCCATGAAAGAAATTCGCGACGTTTTAAAGAGGGCGATGGAAATCTATAAACGTAGCCCCATTTTCGAGGGTGAATTTTCTCGCGCAACTATTGCCACTCTAACACTTGCGTTTTTTATATCGCTTACACTCGCTGGCTGGTCGATCGTCCAGAATCTCCAGGAGCGAAACGAAAATACGCAATTCGACAAGGTACTAGCAGAGGTTATTCGCAAAATAGAGCATCACTTTTTGGGATATGAGCAGGTATTGAAAGGTGGGGTGGGGCTCCTGCTTGCCTCCCAATCGGTTTCTCGAAAAGAATGGCGCACGTATGTCACAGCATTACGGATAGATGATAACTATCCCGGAATCGAAGGGATCGGGTTCGCAAAATATATCCCTCCTTCGAAACTTGCTGCCCATATTGAAGAAGTGCGTGCGGAAGGGTTTCCTTTCTATAAAGTCTGGCCCGAGGACTCTCGGCAAGAGTACACCTCGGTCGTCTATCTTGAACCCTTCTCTGGAAGCAACCTGCGCGCTTTTGGATATGACATGCTTTCAGATCCCGTTCGATACGCTGCCATGTCTCGCGCACGGGATACGGGAGTAGCAGCACTTTCCGACAAGGTAAAACTCATTCAGGAAACATGGGAAGATGTCCAGGCGGGTGTTCTTATGTATCTTCCTTATTACGGGGTTGCAAATCTACCGGAAACGCTGGAAGACCGGCGTGCATCGCTTAGCGGTTATGTATATGCCCGATTCAGGATGGATGATTTCGTGCGAGCTGTTCTTCAGACGGAGCTTGATAACCTTGATTTGAGAATTTTTGCTAATAAGGCAATGAAAGAGGGTTCTCTTCTTTTTGGTAGCAGAAAACATCATTCTGAGAGCGCATCTGATACACCTAAATTTAAACGCGTCATCCCCATATCTTTGTATGGGCAGACTTGGACGATCGAAGCGTCTTCACGTCCTCTGTTTGAAAAAGCCATAAGAAGTTACGAGCCGTTTCTCATCCTCCTAAGCGGAATCGTGGTCAGTTTCCTGGCAGCCATGGTTTCTTTTATCCTTTCCGCGAACAAAGAGAAGGCTGTGGCACTGGGACGCGTAAATAAAAAACTAGTGTTGGCTATGGTGGAACAGCAGGCAACAGCCCTCGCACGTCAGGAAGCTGATGCCCGCATTCGCCAACAGGCTTCCCTTCTGGACAAGGCGACTGATGCGATTATGGTGCGCGGTATTGATCATCGTATCGAGTTTTGGAACCAGGGTGCTGAGCGGCTCTACGGATGGGCTTCGGAAGAGGTAGTCGGCAAATCGATAGAGATCTTGTATGACAATCTCCTGGCTTTCAACGAAGCAACTAGATTGTTATTGAAATCCGGGGAATGGAGAGGTGAAATAGCGCAACGTCGCAAGGACAAAAGCATATTGCTTGTTGAAGCCCATTGGACCTTGGTCAGAAATGACAATGGACAACCGCAGTTTGTCTTCGCGATCAATACAGATATTACCCAGCGCAAGGCAGCAGAGAATGAAATTCTTCATCTTGCCTTCTATGATTCTTTGACGGGTTTACCCAATAGACAACTCTTGCTGGATCGGTTGCAGCAGGCTCTGGCCTCCGCGGCCCGGCGCCAGCATACTGGCGCATTGCTGTTCATCGATCTCGATAATTTTAAATTGCTCAATGACACGCTCGGCCATGATCTGGGGGATCTGTTACTGCAGCAGGTCGCTCCTCGCCTAATCTCTAGTGTGCGCGACACCGACACGGTGGCGCGCTTGGGTGGGGACGAGTTTGTGGTGATTCTGGCACCTGATTTTAGCGAAGATTATGACAAAGCCGTTGAGGAGATAAAAACTATCTGCGACAGGATTCGCTACGCCTTCAACCAACCTTTTAATCTGGTCGCTTATAAACATCACATTACGCCAAGCATCGGCGTGGCGCTATTTAACGATCACACCCACACAACAGACGAATTGCTCAAGCAAACGGATCTGGCGATGTATCAGGCAAAGGCATCGGGCCGCAATGCGGTCTGCTTTTTCGATCCGGATATGCAAGCAGTAATGACTGCTCGCGCTACCCTGGAGTCGGATTTGCACGGAAGCTGCGAACGAAACGAGTTTGTTCTCCACTACCAAGCGCAGGTGGATAACGGCGGAATAATAGGTGCGGAGGCGTTGGTGCGATGGCAGCACCCCCGTCGAGGCTTGTTATTCCCATTAGAATTTATTCCTCAAATGGAGGAAACTGGTCTGATTCTTCCTTTAGGCGAATGGGTGCTGAAAGCTGCCTGTACCCAACTTGCAATCTGGTCAAAGCGCCCGGAGACAGCACGGCTCAATCTCGCTGTGAATGTTAGTCCTCGCCAGTTTTGTCAGCCCAATTTTGTCGAGCATGTGATTTCTGCACTGGATCGTACCGGCGTTAATCCGGAAAGACTCAAGCTTGAGCTAACAGAGAGTATCATGGTGCAGAATATGGACGACACTATCGCAAAAATGATGGCACTTAGAACCAGGGGTGTGGGTTTCGCCCTGGATGATTTTGGTGTAGGTTATTCCTCGCTCTACTATCTGAAGCGGCTGCCACTGGACTGGATAAAAATTGACAAATCATTTGTGAGAGATGTATTGACTGATAACAACGACGCAACAATCGTCCGTGCTATTTTGCTCTTGGCAAAAAGCCTGGGATTGGCGGTAATGGCTGAAGGGGTGGAAACCGGATCACAAAAGGACTTTCTCACCACCAATGGATGCAATGCCTATCAGGGCTATCTGTTCAGTAAACCTCTGCCACTGGAGCAATTTGAGGAGTTTATATTTATATACGCCTGAGGCGAATCAGCTAGTCAAGACTTTTAGCCTAGGCATCAATTGAGATACAGAATCACGGAATGGCATAAGGATATTTCAAAGGAATGAGAGGATTTTGAGCTGTAACTCAAACCGATAAGAGGTTTGCCACCTTTTTCCTTCCCGCCGCCGGGGATCGAGGGTTCAGTGGAGTGGGAAGTGTGGTTATGTGTGCGGTGAAGTCGCCTGATGGAATGCTGAAGGATTCAAAGCCTAGGTTGACTTGCACCCGGTCTTCAATGGGACGAGGAGTGGCGTAGCCAAGGATCTTTACCCTTACACGGATTAAAGATGATGTGATAGATAGACGATCATAAATCAAAACAGTGTCTATTGAGAGGGTTTTAGGGGAATTAGCGTTATTCAACTTAAACCTTCAGGGCCGACTCACCCAGTAGATTCAATATCGGTCGGGGCTTGTTTGCATAACGCGGCGCGTGAGGACGATGAACGCTGAATCCAAGCTCAAGCTGATACCGCATGATCTCCAAGGCAAATGTGGCGCCTGGCGTTCGAGACTCTGTAGCGTTCAGATATCCGTCAGGGAGATAATCGCCCAGTGTTCCAGGTACGCGATATCATTTTTCAGCCTCAAGATCTTATAATATCGCCATCCACATAGAACCATTGCCCCCCCTCACGCGCAAAGCGGCTGATTTCATGCAAACGGTGCGCGCGGCCATCCACCTTGTAACGTGCCACGAATTCCACTATGGCATGATCCGGCGCTGATTGTTCATGACGTTTCACTTCCAGTCTCAGCCATTTTCCATGCTGTTTACTTTCCAATCCAAGTGATGCTGGACGCGTGTCTTGACTCCAGGTTGCCAGCAGGTATTCTTCACGACCGAGGGCGTATGCAGTATAGCGCGAACGCATCAATGCTTCCGCTGTGGGAGCCGTCTCGCCGTCATCCAGGTAGCGGCCGCAGCAGTCAGCATACTTTCTGCCGCTATTCGTGGAAGGACGAGCCTGCCGAGTTCCCGCTGGTCTCGTTGTTATCTCCGTGTAACCGCACGGACAGGACGTCGTTTTTGCGTCCATATAAACCTGTCATAAAGACTTAAAATGGAAACTTCAATTTTCCACGATCACGATCGGGTGCTGTGGAACAATAGACTTGGGAACAACGATCATGCCTGTAAATCCTGTCATAGCGGCGGCTCATCCATAAGGGCGATCTGTTCCCGCAATTCCAGAACCCTATCCTGCCAGTAGCGTTGGGTGTTGAACCAGGGAAACGCTCGCTTGAAAGCCGGGTCGTCCCACCGCTGCGCAAGCCACGCCGCGTAGTGGATCAAGCGCAGAGTGCGTAACGCCTCGACCAGATGCAATTCCCTTTCGTCGAAATCGAAGAAGTTCTCATACCCGGCCAGCACGCTGTCCAACTGCTTCCTCATGTCGGCCCGTTCGCCGGATAACAGCATCCACAAGTCCTGTACTGCTGGTCCCATGCGGCTGTCGTCAAAATCGACGAAGTGCGGACCATTGTCAGTCCACAAAACATTGCCTGCATGACAGTCGCCGTGCAGGCGTAACGTGCGTACTTTACCTGCACGCCCAAAACAGTGCCGTGCACCGTCCAACGCCTGATTCACGGCACTGCGATAGGCAGCCTCAACATCAGGCGGAACGAATCCATGTGCCAACAGATAGTCGCGTGGTTGCTCGCCGAAGCTAGCGATATTCAATTCCGGGCGTTCATGAAAGGGATTAAGCGCGCCAATAGCATGGATACGCCCAAGGAAGCGCCCCATCCATTTCAGCGTGTGATGGTCTTCCAGTTCCGGCGCGCGGCCACCCTGCCTTGGAAAAACAGTGAAACGAAATCCCTCAAAATAATGCAGGGATGTTCCTTGCAGCACCAACGGGGGTACTACAGGAATTTCGTGCTCGGCCAGTTCCTGCACGAACGTGTGTTCCTCGAGAATAGCGTTGTTCGTCCAGCGTTCCGGGCGGTAGAATTTTGCTACGACTGGCGCACCATTTTCGAGGCCGATTTGGTAGACGCGGTTCTCGTAGCTATTGAGTGCCAGTAGCCGTCCGTCGCTACGGAAACCCAAGCTTTCCAAAGCATGCAACACGCGTTCAGGGGAAAGCGTGGAGAAATCATATGGAGGAGCCGAATTATTCGCTGTTCCCACACCGGTCACTCAAATGAAGGCTGCTCCTGAATTGTTGGTCGCGCTCGTTTTGCATTGCTCAGGCTGCTCAAGGTTTCTTATAACTGATCCGATAAATCACCCCGGCAAAATCATCCGACACGAGCAGTGCCCCGTCCGGCATCACCAGCACATCCACGGGTCTTCCCCAATTTTTTTCATTTTCCAGCCAGCCTTCGGCAAATACTTCCTGTTTTATTACCTTGTTGTTCTTTATCTTTGCGAGCTCGATGCGGTAGCCGATTTTATTGCGCCGGTTCCATGAGCCATGTTCGGCTATAAAGATGCTGTTGCGATATTGGGGAGGAAACATGGTTCCTGTATAGAAGCGCATCCCCAGGGCGCCTGCGTGCGGGGGAAGTTTCGCTGCGGGTGAAATCAGCTTGCGGCAATCCCGCTTTGCACCGTACTTCGGGTCAAGGATGTCGTCGGAATGGCAGTAGGGATAGCCGAAATGCATTCCTTTTTTTGGCGCACGGTTGAGTTCGTCCGGCGGCAAGTTGTCGCCCATCCAGTCCCGACCGTTATCGGTAAACCACAATTCCTTTGTTTCGGGATGCCAATCGAATCCTACCGAGTTTCGTACCCCATACGCGAAGACCTCATAGTTCGAGCCATCGGGATTGATGCGGGAAATCAGCGAAAACTTGTCCGGCTCCGTTTCGCAGATATTGCATGGGGCGCCCACCGCGACATACAGAAGACCATCGGGGCCAAAACCTATATATCTGCCCCCATGGTGTTTCTCGTTGGGAAATCGTTCGGTGACAACGTACGGTTTTCCAGGCTGATCGAGTTTTTCCTCAATATCGTCAAAACGCAGAATGCGATCGACCGATGAAGCATATAACGCGCCATCGCGAAAGGCGACTCCTATGGGAAGATTAAGCCCTCTGGCGATGGTTTTTACCTCACGTTCCCCCCCCTTGTCCCTGATTGCGTAGATATTGCCTTCATCCGCTGAACCTGCGAACACCGTACCGTTTTTTCCCACTGCCAGTCCGCGGGCATTCGGTACTTCAGCCCACACTTCGATCGAAAATCCAGCCGGTAATTTGATCTTGTCCAGGGGCAGCTTGCCTGCTTTGCTGTCCGCCATCGCAGGTAAGCCATAACAGAGCAGGCAAGCGGCCATGAAACGTATGAGAATTTTTGTGATGTGCATGGTCAAACTCCGGTTTAACGATATTCAGAAATCAAATCGAGTGTGTGCGGCAAATGAAGGAATAGGGCAGAGAAATAGGGCAGAGAGATAGCGCGGAAAATGATCGGTATGAGCTTTCAACTTGAAAATCCCGGATTTGCCCTCATTTATTTTATTGCATTTTTTTTGGAGGAAAACAATGGAAGCGACAGCTACAAAAGAACATTTGAATTTTCAGACCGAGGTCAAGCAACTCCTCAAGCTCATGATCCATTCCTTGTATAGTAACAAGGAAATTTTCTTGCGCGAACTCATTTCCAACGCGTCGGATGCTGCTGACAAGCTGCGGTTCGAAGCTTTGACCGATGGGGCTCTGTACGAATCCGATTCGGACCTGAAAATACGTGTAAGTTACGATAAGGCGGAACGCACCATTACTGTTGCCGACAATGGCATCGGTATGTCGCGGCAGGAGGTGATAGACCATATCGGTACTATCGCCAAATCCGGCACACGAGAATTCTTCGACGCACTAACCGGCGACCAAGCCAAGGATGCACACCTGATCGGCCAGTTCGGGGTGGGTTTTTATTCCGCATTCATTGTTGCTGACAAAGTGACGCTTACTACGCGGCGCGCCGGCCTCACGCACGAACATGGTGTTCGCTGGGAATCGGGCGGTGAGGGAGATTATACCCTTGAGACAGTCGAGAAACCTGGCCGCGGCACCGAGGTAACCTTGCATTTGCGCGAAGGAGAGGATGAACTGCTCAATGGATGGCGGCTGCGCTCCATCATCCGCAAGTACTCGGACCATATCACTCTTCCCATCGTGATGAAAAAAGAGGAATGGTCGCAGGAAAAAAATGAAAACACCGTTACGGAAGAAGACGAAACCATTAACCAGGCAAGTGCCTTGTGGGCACGGCCGAAAAACGAGATCAGCGAAGAGCAGTACAACGAATTCTACAAGCATGTCGCGCACGATTTCGAACCTCCGCTGGCGTATGTTCATGCCAGGGTAGAGGGCAAGCAGGAATATACGCAACTGCTCTACATTCCCTCCCGCGCCCCGTTCGATTTGTATGATCGCGAATCCCGCCACGGCATCAAACTGTATGTCAGAAGAGTATTCATCATGGATGATGCCAAACAGTTGCTGCCCAATTACCTGCGTTTCGTACGAGGAATAATAGATTCGAATGAGCTGCCGTTGAATGTTTCCCGCGAGATATTGCAGGAATCGAAGGACATTGAAGCCATCCGGGCCGGCTCGGTGAAAAAGGTGCTGGGATTACTCGATGACATGGCCCAAAGCGAAACCGACGAAGAGAAGGCCAAATTCAAGACCTTCTGGAAGGAATTCGGACAGGTGATGAAAGAGGGGGTGGCGGAAGACTATGCCAACCGCGAGCGCATTGCCAAGCTGCTGCGCTTTGTTTCTACCCATTCCGATTCGGAAGAGCAGGACGTCTCCCTGGGCGATTATGTGGGGCGCATGAAGGACGGGCAGGAGAAGATCTACTATGTCACGGCGGACAGTCTCACGGCGGCTAAAAGCAGTCCGCACCTCGAAATTTTCCGCAAGAAAGACATTGAAGTCATTCTGCTGTTCGACCGCGTGGATGAGTGGCTGGTTGCAAATCTGCCTGAGTTCGAGGGTAAACACCTGCAGTCCGTAGCAAAGGGCAGTCTCGATCTGGGTAAGCTGGAGGACGAGGCGGAGAAAAAGGAACAGGAAAAAGAAGCGGGTGAATACAAGGAACTCACCGAGAAAATAAAAGAAGTGCTCGGCGAGCAGGTAAAGGATGTGCGGATCACCTTGCGTCTGACCGAATCTCCCGCCTGCCTGGTGACGGAAACTCATGACATGAGCGGAAACCTGGAGCGCCTGCTTAAATCTGCCGGGCAGAAGGTCGCGCATACCAAACCTATCCTGGAAATCAATCCGTACCATCCCATGGTAGAGCGCCTGAAATCGGAGGAGACTCATTTCGCCGACTGGAGCCATATTTTGTTCGACCAGGCGCTGTTGGCCGAGGGTGGCCAACTGGATGATCCTGCCAGTTTCGTCAAGCGCATCAATCAGTTGTTCCTGAGCACCGGAAGCAAGGAATAATTGGCAGGATATAGAGAATCCGACGAGTCGGTAATTGCTTCCTTTGAGGCTAGCAGGATATTTCACCAAACCGGCCTGAGATGGAAAGCGGTATGAAGACGGGTATTTGATCAACCAAGACCGAAAATCCGTTTGTACCATTGGCTTCACGAGTCCTGACGGGTGTTTTGCGGCATCTTTGCGCCCCTGCTTCGCGCCAATAGTCTCGGCTATCGGTTTGGCTGGGATACGCAAATTTACTCCCAAAACACCTTGCCATTCTCCCGTGTTCCCGGTGAAATATCCGGGTTAGGAGGCAGCGAGGGTCGCGAATAGTTCCCGGTGGGCTGTATCGTTGATGGCGACGACGGCGGGGTGCGTAAGACGGCGTTCCAGGGAGATGGCGTAAAACTGTTCGGTAACCTCGTCGGTGAGGCCGACAACAACAACGCCATGTTCACGCTGCACCTCGTCGGCTATGACGGATGGGGCAATAAAAATGCCGATCCCCGCCTGGCCGAATGCCTGCATCAGTGCGCTGTCGTCGAACTCTCCCACGATGTGAGGGTGGAGTTGGTGAACGTCGAACCATCGCATCAATGGGGTCCGTATAGCAGCGTCTTTACCGGGAATGAGCAAGGGCGCCGCGTCAAGAAGGTGGGGCCATTTTTGCCTCAATGTATTTGCAAGACGAGGCGCGGCAAAAAATGTGATGCCGCAGTTTCCCAGCTTATGGCTGTAGCCTTTTACATTTGCTTCATCCGGCATGGGTCGGTCGGCCAGTACCAGGTCGATTCGCTGGATTGCCAGCTCTACCAGCAACCGTGCCAATTTGTCCTCGCGGCAGACAATGCGTACAGGCGAAGCAAGTTCCATGGCGGGCGTTAACAACCGGTAGGCGATGGACTTGGGGACCGCATCGTCGACGCCCACCCGGAATGGGATCGCATGGCGTTCCGGGCGCGCCCGCAGTGCTTCTTCCAGTTCGTTTCCGATCTGAAAGATTTCATCGGCGTATGATAGAGCGAGGCGGCCTGTCTCGGTCAGTTCGAGGCGCCTTCCCACTCGTAAAAAAAGTGGCGCCCCTAGCGCGTCTTCCAATAATCCGATCTGGCCGCTCAGAGTCTGGGGCGTGAGATTCAAGCGTTCGCTGGCGCGGACAATGCTGCCTGCCTTGGCCACTGCCCAAAAATAGTGCAATTGCTTGTAATTAAGCATCAGTGTGCAGACAAACCAAACTCGATACTTCGTGAAAACCGATTATATCATCAGCGAGATACTACTTTTCTTGATGCAATTTCTCATCTAGACTAAATCGGATGAGCTTTGCCGTGTCATCCGTCGCGCGTATCGCGCGTTCATATTTATATGCTGTTCCTTTCGCCGCTCCAACTGGCAGCAAAGTTGCTGCCGTCGCTGTTGTTAAGACCTTCTTTTCCGCGGTCTTAATGCGTCCAGTGCGATCGATCAGGCATCGCTTCGAAGAATTCAACGGGTAGCACATGCATATATTAAGTCTTTGCCGTCTCTTGCCGGCCCTGATCCTTGTTTTGCCACTCCCGCCGGCGTCGGCTCTGGAGCCTTCAACGATTCCTGCCATTACACCGCCTCCGGCGCTTCCGCCGGCTGCAGCGCCCGCTCCTGCGCCACCCGTCGCCCCCGCGCCACGGGCACCGGGAATGCCGCCGGCCACCACGCCAGGCCCCACCGTGCCGGGATCGGCAACGGGAAGGTTACCTGGCTTGCTGGCTCCTGCCGCACCTGGTCCAACCATGCCTACGCCAGCTGCACCGCCTTCTCAGGTCCTCACCATTGAGGAATTGCAGCGGCTCGGCCTGAAGGCCAATGGATTGGTGCAGGCGGCCCATTTCCAAATAAGAGCTGCGGAGGCGGGCGTGGTGGGCGCCTCGGCTTACCCCAATCCACAACTGACCTTCATGGCAGGCCCGCAGCATGCCCGAGTCGTGCCGCAGGCCTTGCCTGCAAACAGCCACCGTCAATTTACTGTATCTCAGACAATTGAGAATCCGTTCCTGCGGAGTGCGCGCATCGACTCAGCGGAAGCAGGGGTGGATGCCAGTCATGCGGGCCTGGAACAGGTGAGGGCGGATCTGGCGGCGCAGTTGCGTGTCGCTGCCTACGAACTGATCTTGCGGCAGGAAGTGGCGCGGGTGGAGGCGGGCGTGTCCGATCTGATGGAGGAAATACGCCGTCGCGTCAAGGTGCGGGTCGATGTCGGAGAGGCGCCGCGCTTCGAACTGATCAGGGCCGAAACGGAAGTTCTGGCCGCAGCTTCGCGTAAGGAAGCGGCACAGTTGAATGCGCAAAGGGCTCGCATAGCCCTCATTCAGCTTACCGCTGGTGCTTTGCAGCCTGGTTTCCAGATAATGGGATCTCTGGCAGAGTCCGTAAGCCTTCCTCCTCTCGAAGAGCTGCGTGAAACTGTACCGGCGGTCAACCCCGAGGTGACGCGCCTGGAGGCTGAATGGAACCGGGCGCGGCGGCGGATCGATCAGGAACGCGCGGCCGTACTGCCATCGTTAACGGTATTACTCAGCAATTTTCAGGAGGCGCAGTACACCTCGAATCTTGCCGGGCTGAACGTGACCATCCCATTGTTTTATCAGCGTCGCGGCGAAATCAACGCTGCTGTCGCGGATTCGGAGCGGGCGCGCGGGATATTGGAGTTTCGGCGCTTTGAAATAGGGCAGCTACTTGAATCTGCCTGGCAGGCCAAGCAGATCGCCCAGCGAAGAGTGGATATGTTCGAAGGTGGATTGGTCAAGGAAGCCGAAAAGGCGCTGGAAATTGCTCAGGCAGCCTATCGCTTCGGGGAGCGCGGCCTGATCGAAGTGCTCGATACCCAGCGCGTGCTTCGCGGGGTGCTTTCGGATCTCCTGCAGGCGCGGTTCGATTTGCAGGCGGCGGTTGCCGAGATTGACCGCCTCCGAGCCTATTACCCCAAGGAAGGCTTCGAATGAAAATCACTGTGCCGCTAATCGGCATCATGCTTGTATTGCTTGTCTCCGGGTGCGGTGGTGGCAAGCCGGCAGTCAAAGAGGAAGTTGTGGCGAAAGAGCCGGAAAACGCGAATCTCGTCACGCTGGAGCCCGAAAAGATGCATCACGTCAAGGTTGGGAAACCTACCTTGATCAATATCGCCGACAAGCTGCAGGCGCCGAGCCAGGTGGAGGTGGATGAGCACAGGCTGGTCCGTGTCGGAGCCAATGTTACCGGCCGGATTATTGATGTGTACGCCGTGCTGGGCGATAACGTCGAGGCGGGTGCGGAGCTCGCCCGTATTTCCAGCCCCGAACTGACCCAGGCGCAACTGGCTTACCTGCGGGCATTCTCCCTTGAGACCTTGGCGGAAAAAGCAGCCGAGCGCGCGCGCCACTTGCTGGCCGCGGATGTCATCAGTGTGGCGGAAATGCAGCGGCGCGAGTCCGAACTGCAGGTTTCACAGGCAGAGTTGGGCGCAGCGGCGGATCAATTGCGCCTGCTGGGCATGGACAGCAGAGCCATAGACAAGCTTGGGAAAGAGGGAACCATCATGCCGTCGGTAGCCATCAAGACCTCCAAGCCGGGCATCGTTATCGAGCGGAATGTCGCGATTGGGCAGGTAGTCCAACCCTCCGATCAGTTGTTTCAGGTCGCCGATCTCTCTTCTGTGTGGGTCGTGGGTGACGTGCCGGAGCAGATTGCGCGCGATGTGCAGGTTGGCCAGCATGTGGAGATTCACGTTCCGGCGCTGGGAAATATCAGCTTCGACGGTTTGATCATTTTTGTCGCCGACACCGTGAATCCGCTGACGAGGACAGTGATGGTGCGCACCGTTGTAGAAAACCCCCGACGCAAGCTCAAGCCTGCCATGCTCGCCAGCATGCATATTCTTGACAACCCGGTTGAAAGCTTGGTAGTGCCGGAGACAGCGGTAGTGCGCGAAAACAATCGGGATTATGTATTTCTTGCCCAAGGCGACAACCGATTCCTTCGCGTTCCTGTCGAATTGGGTCCGGAGGTAGGGGATATGCGTCCTGTGCTGAAAGGCCTTTCCATCGACCAGACCATCGTGGTTGACGGCGCCTTTCACTTGGAAAACGAGCGCAAGCTCGCCGAACTGGAATAATCCATGCTGGCATCAATCGTTCGCGCGATGCTCAAGCAACGCCTGATAGTGGTGGTCATTGCACTCGGCTTGGTGGCTGCCGGCATGCGCGCCTCAACCAAGCTGTCGGTCGATGCCTTTCCAGACGTGACCAATGTGCAGGTACAGGTCGCCACTGAGGCGCCGGGCCGCAGTCCCGAAGAAATCGAGCGGATTGTCACCGTACCGGTAGAAATTGCAATGACCGGATTGCCCGGGCTGGTGGAAATGCGGTCCCTGAACAAGAGCGGTATCTCACTTATCACGCTGGTTTTTACGGATGAGACGGATGTCTATTTTGCGCGCCAGCTGGTGATGGAGCGGTTGCTTGGTGTTGCCAGCAAGATGCCGCCTGGTATTACACCGGTACTTGGACCTGTCACTACCGGCTTGGGTGAAGTCTACCAATACACACTGGAGCATCCCGATGACGGCAAGCACGCGCTTTCAGTGGAGGAACTGACGCGGCGACGCACCATACAGGACTGGGTAGTGCGACCGCTGTTGCGCTCGGTGCAGGGTGTGGCCGAAATCAATTCGATGGGGGGCTATGTCAAGCAGTATCACGTACTGGTCAACCCTGACCGCTTGCGCCACTACGATCTGACCTTGTCGCAGGTGGACCGGGCGATTGCGAGTAATAACGCCAATTCGAGCGGTAACATATTGCCCCTTCATACCGAGCAATACCTGATCAGGGGCGTGGGACTGATCCAGTCGTTGGACGACATCAGAAACATTGTTCTGAAAGAAGTCGACGGTGTTCCTGTGTTCGTGCGGGACGTCGCCGAGGTGAAATTCGGGGCGGAAGTGCGGCAGGGCGCGAGCATCAAGGGCGGATATACCGAGTCCGTCGCGGGTATTGTGATGATGCTGCGCGGGGGGAACGCGAAGGAAATTGTCGCGCGAGTAAAGGCAAAGGTTGCCGAAATCAATGATCGCAAGCTGCTGCCGGGCGGTCTTCAGATCGTTCCATTTTATGATCGTACCGACCTCGTGGACGCCGCATTATGGACAGTAAGCAAGGTCCTGATGGAAGGCATTTTTCTGGTTGTGGTCGTACTGTTCATATTTCTGGGGGATGTCCGCTCCAGTCTGATCGTCGTAGCGACACTGATCATCACACCGCTGGTCACCTTTATGGTGATGAATCAGCAGCAGATTTCCGCCAACCTGATGTCGCTCGGAGGGCTTGCCATCGCCATTGGTTTGATGGTCGATTCTACCGTTGTAGTGGTGGAAAATGTCTATCATCGCCTTGGACACGCGAGTGGCACACGCGAGTCCAGGCTGCAAACCATCCTCGATGCCGTCGTCGAGGTGGGAACACCGGTGATTTTCGGTATCTGCATCATCATCCTGGTGTTTCTTCCGCTTATGGCGTTGCAGGGCATGGAGGGCAAGACGTTCAGCCCCCTTGCATTCACCATCGCGATCGCGCTAGCGGTGTCGCTGATCGTATCGTTGACGCTTTCACCCGTGCTCTGTGCCTACATTCTCAAAGGCGGCGCCGATAAAGACACCAAAATTATAGCCTTTCTCAAATCAAGCTATCACCGGCTGCTGAATTCCGCTCTGGCGCACGAGAAAACCACCATCATCACTGCCATCGGTCTGCTCGCATTATCGTTTTCGTTGTTCCCGCTCCTCGGTAAATCCTTCATCCCGACCATGCAGGAGGGTTCTATTACGCCTGTCATCATCCGTGTGCCCTCAATCTCGCTGGACGAGGCTATCGAGATCGAATCGGAGGCGATGGCGCTGATTGCGGCAGTGCCAGGTGTCAAGACCGTGGTATCGAAGCTTGGCCGCGGAGAGTCTCCCGCTGACCCGGCCTCTCAGAACGAGTCTGATCCTATTGCTGCGCTGGATCCCGACTCCGGTCGAACCCAGGCGGAAGTCGAGGAGGATATTCGCAAGGCTTTGGCCGTCTTACCCGGTGTATCTATTGTGTTGTCCCAACCTATCGCACAACGTGTTGACGAGATGGTAACCGGGGTACGCTCGGAGGTTGCCCTCAAAATTTTCGGCGATGATCTGGAGAAGTTGCGCGAATTGTCTGAACAGGTCGCGCGTATCCTGAAATCCGTACGGGGCGCGCGCGACCTTCGCATCGAGCGTTTATCGGGGCAGCAATCCCTTACCATCGATATCAACCGTTATGCGATAGCGCGGCATGGTCTCAACGTTGCCGACGTGAATGAACTGATCCAGACGGCCATCGGGGGAAAGGCGGTGACGACAGTATTCGAGCGCGAGCGACGTATCGCCCTCGTGCTGCGCTTTCCGGAGCGGTTTCGCGATGACGTGGAGTCGATTCGCGATCTTCTGCTGCGGCGACCGGGTGTCCGTGGTTCGGACGGCGTCCTGGCAAATGGAGGCGTCCTGGTGCCGCTGAGTGCTGTTGCAGATATTCGTGTTGTCGATGGGCCGGCGCAGGTATCCCGCGAATATGCGAAACGACGGGTGGTGGTAGGAGTCAACGTGCATGAACGCGATCTGGGGGGCTTCGTTGAAGAAGTGCAGCAGCGCATCGCGAAGGAAGTGCAGCTTCCGACAGGTTATTACTTTGTCTGGGGCGGCCAGTTCGAGAACATGGAACGTGCAATGGAAACGCTTTCGATAATAGTCCCGCTTACCATCGCTGCGATTTTCTTCTTACTGTTTGTATTGTTCAATTCGATCAAACTCGCCGGACTCATCATCCTCGTGCTGCCATTCGCTTCCATCGGCGGAGTCATTGGACTTTTTGTCACCGGCGAATATCTTTCAGTGCCAGCCTCCGTGGGCTTTATCGCATTATGGGGTATCGCAGTGCTGAACGGAGTCGTGCTGATTTCCTATATCAGGAAACTGCGCGAACAGGGAGCAAGCGTTGCAGAATCGGTTATCAAAGGCTGTGAGCAACGCTTCCGTCCAGTGCTGATGACGGCAACAGTTGCGATGCTTGGCTTGATACCGTTTCTCTTCGCGACCGGTCCCGGTTCGGAAGTGCAGCGTCCCCTCGCCGTGGTGGTCATCGGTGGATTGATTACTTCAACTCTGCTGACACTGGTTGTATTGCCGACGTTATACCGCTGGTTCGACGAGAAGCCGGTAGAAATCTGAGGAGAGAGCAAGATGAAGGAAATCCGCGCGATATGCCGGCCGGATCGGCTGTATGAATTGCGGCGGGCGTTGCGCGCTATTCCAGGCTTTCCCGGCCTGACAGTGCTTGAAGCAAAGGGATTCTCCGCTCCTGTACTCATCGATAACCCAAGTCTGAAGGAGGCGCTCACCGATTTCACCGGAAAGGTCATGCTTTGCACCCTTGTCGCTGATGACATGGTCGATAGCATTACCGATGTGATCATGCGTGAAGGTCGTACAGGTCAGATTGGCGACGGCCTTATCTGGGTCCTGCCAGTTGAATCCGCTCGCCGTATTCGCGATGGAAGCAATCTCTGAGATAACCTCCTATATCGTGTTAATGCCGTCGAGAGTGTCGAATTTTTGAAACCCGGCGGCGCGCTACTCAAGGTAAAATAGCGCAAAAAGTTTCCTCAGGTAAGACATGCTGCCATCTCAACCTTCCTCACAAGACAAAGCAAAAATTCTGGCCGAGGCGTTACCCTATATCCAGCGCTTTCACGGGAGAACCATCGTCATCAAGTATGGTGGCAACGCCATGACGGAGGAAAATCTCAAAAAGTGTTTCGCTCATGACGTAGCGCTGCTGAAAGTAGTGGGCATGAACCCGGTAATCGTTCATGGGGGAGGTCCCCAGATCAACGATATGTTGAAGCGGGTCGGCAAGCAGGGCGCCTTCATTCAGGGAATGCGCGTTACCGATGCGGAAACCATGGATGTCGTCGAGATGGTGCTGGGGCTGATCAATAAGGAAATCGTCAATCTCATCAATCAGCACGGTGGTCGCGCAGTCGGCCTGACAGGCAAGGACGGTAGCTTTATCCGCGCAAAAAAAATGCTGATGCGCGACAAGGAGAGAGTGCACGAATGGGTCGATCTCGGCCAGGTTGGAGAAATCGAGGGCATCGATCCCGCCCTGATCGAGTTGCTCGAAACCCGCGATTTCATTCCGGTGATTGCCCCAGTCGGCGTAGGCAGCCGCGGCGAATCCTATAACATTAATGCCGACCTCGTTGCAGGGGAACTGGCGCTGGTTTTGAACGCGGAAAAACTGATACTGCTTACCAACACATCAGGCGTTCTGGACAGAGAGGGAAATTTGCTGACAGGATTGACTGCACGGGGAGTGGATGAGCTAATTGCCGATGGCACCATCTCTGGGGGAATGATTCCCAAGATCAGTTCTGCCCTGGACGCCGTCAAAAGCGGTGTCAAATCGTGTCACATCATCGATGGACGCGTCGAGCATGGATTGTTACTCGAAGTGCTTACGGATGAGGGAGTTGGAACACTTATAAAGGCGAACTGATTTGCTGCTTCATGGCAATCCGAGAGGCAAACTGTTGCCCCCGGCAAATATTTCGTCAAGGTCCTTGGATTCCCCTGGAGGGAGGGAGTTGCTGCACATTTCTGATAAGGAGTGGATCTTTGAAGTCGAAATCAGATCCCGAAGGCACACGGAGCAAACCAAGTGCGATCCGGACATATCGTTTTTACAATCTCATCTCACGTGATGCAGCCCATCCATGTCGCGCGCGGTAGTTATAATAGGTGGCAGAGTTTGAAATTCGGTATTGAAGCGAGGAATCAATGACGGGCAGGCCTGGGGAAAGAAAAGATCAGATTCTGCAGGTTCTGGCAGAGATGCTGGAAGAGCCTAGGGCAGGTAAAATTACCACAGCGGCGCTGGCGGCAAAGCTGGATGTTTCCGAGGCCGCGCTTTACCGTCATTTCGCCAGCAAAGCACAAATGTTCGACAGTTTGATCGAGTTCATAGAAAAGACCCTGTTCACCTTCATCAATAAGATGGTAGCGGAAGAAAAAAGCGGCATCAGGCAGATCGAAGGCATTCTTGCCCTATTGCTTGGTTTTGCAAAGAAAAATCCTGGAATGACCAGGGTGTTGATCGGGGATGCCTTGATAAACGAGAATGAGCGATTGCAAAATCGCGTCACCCAACTGCACGACCGTCTGGAGGCAACGCTCAAGCAGGCATTACGTTTTGCAGTAAGCCAGCGGGAAATAGTAGAGGATCTGGACGTATCCGCCCATGCAAATATGCTGCTATGTTATGTTGTGGGGCGTTGGCATCAGTTTGCCAAAAGCGGTTTCAAACGCGATCCGATGGAATATTGGGAAGCGCAGTTTAGAGAGATAGTTTCCAGCAATTCCTTCGGGCAGGTGGTTTCGTAGTAGTACTGCTGGCCACTAACACGTCTAGCCAACCTAAAGGTTCGGCATTCATCTTCTTTCGGCGCGGGATAAGGCCGATCAGCGCGAGGCCTGCAAGAATAAGCACATAAATCTCAGGCTCTGGGATGACTGAAAGGGCTATAATTTGCCCTGCGTTATTGATGTCGATCGCTTCCGTTAGAATTACTCCGGGGGGCAGATCAACAAGAGAGTTAAGGTCTCTCATCCCTGCGCCATTAGGGCCGGTAATGAATGCATAGGTAGCGCCTTCAACGGTGTGAGAATAACCTACCACCTGCCCTGCATCGTTAACCCCATTAGCCTCACTGTTAGTGCCGCCCAAAGTGCCAAGGTCCCTCATCCCCATTCCGCCAGGGCCGGTTATAAAAGCATGGCGATGGTAGAAAACGGGGCCTGGAGCCGTATTAGCCCAACCCCACCGCCTGTCCGGCATCGTTGATGTCATTAGCAGAGCTGAAAGGCCCACCTAAAGTGCCAAGGTCTCTCATCCCTGCGCCATTAGGGTTGGTGATGAATGCATGAGGAGCGCCTCCAGCGGTGTGAGAATAACCTACCACCTGCCCTTTGTTGTTGGCGCCGTAACCATAGCTGTTAGTCCCCCCAGAGTACCGGGTCCCTCATTCCGATCCCAGCGGACCCGGTGATGAAAGCGTGGCTATTGTAATCAACGGTGTCCCGTACAGGTATATTAGCCCAACCCACGACCTCCCCGGCATCATTGATGCCCATAGCCTCAATGTCAGTGCCGCCCCAAGCGCCAAGCGCCATTACTGTCTTGCTGTTAAGGTCGACAAGGTAAGCGCTTCTTTCTTGCGCGGAGGCGTTAGCGCCGAAACCCAGACCAGCAAAAAATGCTGCAGCAAGGATAAACCCACTGATTTTGGGGTCAACGATGATTTTCATGATGAATTCTCTTTATTTTTCTAAGAAGGATGTGCGCCGAGCTTTCATTTTTAAAGATAGACAAAGAATTTGAATTATCAAGGCCGACGAAATGCACGAATTGCCTCAATAAAAAAGTAACCGAAGGAGTCCATCAAGAGGATACGTTGCTTCAAGTTGTTGGTAACCGAACTGAGTGGAGGTTGTTGACATGGGCAAGCATGAGAAACGGGTCTATCTTGAGGCAATACGTAAGCGCTATCGTCGGCCCCAACGCGCTGACAGGGGCAAGAGCTTTATGAACTGCGAGAAAGTGACGGACAATACGGTAATCCCCCCGGAAAATAGCGGTGATCGGAAGTAGAATTTTCTACTGAAGGAGAGCAGCTAGAGCATTTCTCGTTCAGTTAGATACATACCCGGAGTTGGCGAAGTAATTGCGGTATTCCTGGGGCCGGATGGTTTCAATGGTGCGGCCCATGGCGACCCAGAGGGCGTCGAAGAATCGTTCGGCGGCTTTACCCAGAAGGGTTTTGATTTTGGAGAAGACCTGCTTCATGGGGTTGAGGTCGGGAGAATAGGGTGGCAGATAAATTCTTGCGCCTTTGTCCTCGATCATTTCCCGGACGCCCGCGACCTTGTGGCTGCCCACGTTGTCGCAGACGACGATATCACCGGGCTTGAGCGCGGGGCAGAGCTGGGTTTTCCCATAAGCCAGGAAAGCTGCGCCATTTCTGGGAGCATCCAGACACCACGGCGCAACTAGGCCGTCAAGATGCAGAGTGGCAACGAAAGTCATGGTTTTCCAGGGACCGCCGGGAACGTGGTCATGGCATCGCTCTCCCACAAGGCAGTCGCCATGCCGCCTTGTCATGTCCGTGCTTGCTCCCGTTTCATCGAGAAAGATCAGACGCGGGGGGTCGCAGGTCTTTTGCGAGTCCCGCCAGACGAGCCTTACCGCCGCCACGTCAGCACGTTCTTGTTAGCTGGCCCGCAGTATTTTTTTATAACTGTGCGCTGGGTTCCTCGGTCACCTCGAACGCAAGAGCTACGCTGGGTTTCCGCAAACCTCGCACCCTGGATCCTTTCTCAACTCGGACGATTTCCATTTCATGGCGAGACCCTCCAGTGTAAGCAGGCGGCCGTTCAAGGTTTGGCCGGTGTTGGTGAGAATTTTCAGTGTTTCTGCAGCCTGCATGCAGCCAATGATTCCTACCAGCGGTGCAAGCACGCCCATTACCGCGCAGCGCATGTCCTGATCTTCCCCACCGGCTGGAAACAAGCAGTGATAGCATGGACTGTCTGAGTGCCTGAGATCGAATACCGCGACTTGCCCCTCAAAACGCACGGCTGCGCCTAATACGAGCGGCTTGCGGAGAAGGACACAAGAATGGTTGATAGCATAACGGGTGGGAAAGTTATCGCTCGCGTCCACAACCACATCGGCGTCCCCGACCAGTTGCAGCAATCTTTTTTCATCCATACGCTCGTCGAGTTCGATCACTTCGACTTCAGGATTGATTTTCGCAAGAGTCTTTCTGGCAGAGCGTGTTTTCGGTGCACCAATGTCGTCTGTACCGTGAATGATCTGGCGCTGGAGGTTGGTCAGGTCAACTCTGTCATTGTCACAGATAGTGAGCTTGCCGACTCCGCTTGAGGCAAGGTACATGGTGGCAGGGGAGCCGAGTCCCCCCGCCCCGACTACCAGTACATGCGACCGGATCAAGGCTTCCTGACCTTGTATTCCTATCTCCGGCAACAGGATGTGACGACTGTAACGCAGCAACTGATCGTCATTCATTTGGAAAATGTTTCGCCGCTGTCTGAGAGTGATACTGGATATCGCTCTTTTTCGGGAGAAGGGCATAGGGAACATCGCGAATGCGTGGTAACCAATGGATGGGCTACCGATGTGAACTTCCCTGGATGAGGATAAAAGGGGGAACGCAACAAGCCAGGCAGATATTAAGCTAAGCGTGCTCGACTATGCACGACATCTGTGAAATTCGCAGGCAGGCAGCGGAAGAATTATGGCATTTTGCCTCGATTCTTCCGCTGTCTGATGTTCAGGAGTTACCTCAGTTTTCTACTTTTGCAGTTGCGCGCTTGCTGGCATTTTCCTTGATATAGCTGATCGCCTGAACTAGCAGCAGATCATCGCTGGAACCGAACTCAGCAGGTGACTCACGCTTCTTGTTCTTGTCTTCTTCGTTCTCGGACTTGGCCGGTTTGACTCCCGGTTTTGGCGCCACCTTTGCTTCCGGCACTACCTTTGCCTCCGTCTCCCGTTTCTGCTCCTCAGCCTTGCCATTGGATAGATGACGATCGAGATCAGCTTCACGCAGGCGCTCGACTTCATCCTTTGCCAATTCGTCCATGATATCAGGCGTAATTCCCTTGGCCTGGATGGATTGTCCATTTGGCGTATAGTACCGTGCCGTGGTCAATTTGATGGCTGTGTTGTTCCCCAGCGGTAAAATGGTTTGGACCGAACCTTTACCGAAGGTTTGCGTTCCCATCACGATCGACCGTTTATGATCCTGCAATGCGCCGGCGACGATTTCCGAGGCTGAAGCCGAGCCGCCATTTACGAGTGTCACCATCGGTACGGTCTTGATACCCGGTGGGAGCCGCTTGACGTAGTCGTTCTTCGTATCACGCAGATAGAACTCAGGACTGGCCTTGAGTTTCATCTTCGCGTCTTCGCTACGGCCATCAGTATAAACAACCAGAGAATCGTCCGGTAAAAAGGCCGCAGATACTGCCACTGCTCCATTCAGCAGGCCGCCCGGGTCATTACGCAGGTCCAGCACCAGTCCCTTCATCGACCCGCCGCTTTCCTTGAAAAGCTTATCTATCGCCTTCGCCAGGTTTTCCCCCGTCTGTTCCTGAAACTGGGTGATACGAATATATCCGTAGCCAGGCTCGATCATTTTTGACTTCACGCTTTGTATCCTGATGACGGCGCGAACCAGCGGGAACACAATCGGCTTGGCCTCACCCTTGCGCACGACGGTAAGGGTAATAGGCGTATCGGGCTTGCCGCGCATGCGCTTGATGGCATCCGTAAGCGAGAGCCCCTTGACCGCTGTATCGTCCAGCTTGATGATAAGATCTCCAGGTTTTATCCCGGCGCGGAAGGCGGGTGTATCCTCGATAGGAGAGATGACCTTGACAAACCCGTCTTCCATGCTCACTTCGATGCCTAGACCCCCGAACTCACCTTGGGTGCCAATCTGCAGCTCCTTGAAAGCATCTGCATCCAGATAGGCGGAATGGGGATCGAGGCCTGTCAGCATGCCATTGATGGCTTCAGTGATGAGCTTTTTGTCTTCTACCGGTTCGACGTAATCATTTTTTATCCGCCCGAACACTTCTGTGAAGGCGCGAAGCTCCTCCACCGGAAGGGGATGCAGGACCCCCTGCGGTTCCTTATTGGCAACAGCAGAAAAATTGAGGCTCAGCATCACGCCGGCGATTGCACCGAAAATGACGAGGCCGAACTGCCGCATTTTGTCGCCCATTAAATATTCTCCAAACAAGTCAAATTGTTGCTTAGATCATTTTATTCTGACCCAGTTCAAAGGGTCAAACGGTTTGCCCTGATGGCGCAATTCAAAGTATAGGCCGGTATCGGAATTTCCACTGCTATTGCCTACTGTGGCTATCGTCTCTCCGGCATTGATCACGTCTCCCACCCGCTTATGGACCGCTTCATTATTTCCATAAAGACTCATATAGCTGTCACCGTGGTCCAGAATCATCAGATTGCCGAACCCTCTGAGCCAGTCGGCGAATACGACGCGTCCATTTGCAATCGCCTTCACACTCTCGCCGCCAGCGGCGCGGATGAACAACCCTTTCCAGGTAACGCCACCATCTGCACGTGGACTCCCGAAGCGGTTTGCAAGTTCCCCGCGCACTGGTGAATTCAGGTGGCCGCGGAGGGAGGAGAAGGACGTTCCATTCGTGAATGGCATCGCATTCTCCGAGGAATCGGGGGAACTGCTGTTGCTGGCAGGAGCAGGGGGTGCGCCTGGCTCGGAAGGTTTTTCAGATGCTTCGAATTTCTTTTTCTTCGCAAGCATCCTGGTAAGTTTTTCCACCAGCCTGGTGAGGCGGTCTTCATTGCGCCTGAGCCGGTTGATTTCGCGCCGCTGCTCTTCGGCTTGCAGTGATATTTCTGCCAGAAGCTTCGCGTGACCGTCTTTTTGTTGTTCGAGCTGTACTTTCTGCTCGGCGTGCCGTGCGTGCACACCCGAGATCTCGGCACTTTTTTCCCGGCTGGCGAGGCTGAGCGTATTGAGCTTCTCAAGATTCGCACGCAAGCCATCGATACCTTCCTTGCGAGCGCGTGAGAAATATTCGTAATAGTGGAGATTACGGGCTATTTCATTAGGATTCCGCTGACTCAGCAAGAGACTCAAGTACTCTTTTCGTCCGCCTCCGGCGATATAGAGCCCGTAAAGCAGGTTCCTCAACTGCAGTTGCTGCGCCGCTATTTCCTTCTTGATCTGGGCAGACTGCGCTTTCAGCTGGCCAAGCTTGCTGTTCGCGGCACGCCGCTGCTTGGCGAGTTCCGCAAGCCGCCGGTTAGCGGCATCGATCGCTTTTTCCGATTCGCGCAGCGCTCCCGCCGCTTCGGACCTGTATCCTTCCGTATCCGTGAGTTCCTTTTCCAGCGTCTCGATCTTGTTTCTCAGTTGTTTCAACTCTTCACTATCGGATGGCTCGGCGGCCACAGGTGCTTGCCAGATTAACAGCGCGCAGGCAGGGATAAGCGTGCGGCAAACCTTGAGCCAGAGGCGAATACGGATTGAGGCTGAAATTTTCAAACGTATCGAGCGTGAGCAGATCCTACGCCATCGAGCAGTGGGATGAGAAGGAAAAGGCAGCCGGATCAGAAGTCAGAGAGTATGCGTATAAAGAACAGGCACGGCAAGTACGGCAATAGGAAAAACAGAGATTAAACCAAAAGTTAAAGGTTGGGCAGAATTTTTCCCTGATTCGCGACGACCTGCATGGCCTGCTCGATTTTTGCCTGGTCTCCGAGATAATAGCTGCGGACTGGTTTCAGGCTGTCGTCAAGCTCATATACGAGCGGAATGCCGGTCGGAATATTGAGCTCCATGATTTCCTGTTCGGAAAGGTTGTCAAGATACATGACGAGGGCCCGGAGCGAATTTCCATGCGCGGTGATGAGGACGCTTTTGTCACTTTTGACCTGGGGAGCAATGCTTTCACACCAGTAGGGCAGAAACCGTGATACGGTATCCCGCAGGCACTCGGTAAGGGGAATATCCTGCTTTGCCAAGTTCCGGTAGCGAGGGTCGGAGCCGGGATAACGGGGATCATCGGGAGTGAGCGCAGGCGGGCGAATATCGTAACTTCGCCGCCAGATCAATACCTGTTCTTCACCATATGCAACTGCTGTTTCAAGTTTGTTCAGGCCTTGCAACGCGCCATAATGACGCTCATTCAGCCGCCACGATAATTCGACGGGAATCCACATCTGATCCATTTCATCCAGCACGATCCATAATGTGCGAATGGCGCGCTTCAGTACCGAAGTGTAGGCGATATCGAAAGTGAATCCGGCTTCCCGCAACAGGCGGCCGGAATTGTGGGCCTCTTCCGCTCCTTTTGGAGTCAAGTCCACGTCTGTCCAGCCCGTAAAGCGATTCTCCTTGTTCCAGGTGCTTTCTCCATGTCGCAGGAGAACGAGTTTTTTCATGTTCTTGGGGTAGATAAGATTTTCCGCGACGGGAAAACTTCAAATTTTACCGTATTTTCGATACTACCGCAGCAGCCTGGGCAACTGACCAGCTGTCACCTTTACAGGACGACTCGCCCGCATCTCTGCCCTGGACCGGGATTCTTCCACATCTGTCCCGGAATGAAGTCGCATAGGCGAACAAAGATTGAAAAAAGGAGTGAAACGCGAGAATTCCGTACACCTTCTGTCTCTGATAGAATAATCGGTTACGAAAGTCAAGGAAACCAGAGACTAAAGAAGGGATTTTTAGGAGACTTGGTGTGTCATCATTCTTTCAGAATAACATTACATTCTTTCAGAATAACATTACCCTGATTGTTGCTGCGGTGGCGAGCGGTATCCTGCTGTTATGGCCGCTGGTTTCGCGTCGCGGCAAAGAAGTGGATACGATGGCAGCGGTACAGCTTATCAATTATAAGGACGCGCTGGTCCTGGATGTGCGCGAAGGCAGTGAGTATGAGTCGGGGCACATTTCCAATTCAAAGCATATTCCGGCCGACAAGCTCGAGCAGCGATTGCAGGAGTTGGATAAGTTCAAGGACAAGCCGGTGATATTAATCCATCGTGGGGGGGCTAATACTACTGGCAAGGCTGGTTCCCTTCTGCGGAGCCAGGGTTTTCAGCACGTGTACAACCTTGCGGGTGGTTTCGATGCCTGGCAGCAGGCCAATTTGCCGGTAATAAAAAAATGAGCGAGGGATCTGCGAAGGTATTGATGTATTCCACCGGTTTCTGCCCATATTGCGTCATGGCGGAACGGTTGTTGCGAGCCAGGGGCGTGAAGGAAATAGAAAAGATACGGGTGGATCTTGAACCCGCGCGCCGAGTGGAGATGATGGAGAAAACTGGGCGCCGCACGGTTCCCCAGATCTATATTGGGGATACGCATGTAGGCGGTTACGACGATCTGGCGAAGCTCGACCGCAGTGAAGGGCTGGCAAAGCTGCTCGCAACGTGAGTTGCCTCTCGAAAAGGGCGAGACAGCGAGGAGGGTTGCAGCAAATTTGAGCAGGATGGGAACACCTTTTTGTGAACAGTTTTATTTCCGGGGTTATGGTTTCGGATTAATGTTCACCTGATTCACAGTTTTATCATTCTTTGGAATCCGACATGAGTAACGAGCAGCAGCAACCGGTTTTCAGCATCGAAAAGGTCTATGTCAAAGATCTTTCTGTGGAAATACCAAACGCGCCCAGAATATACCTGGAGCGCGAGACGCCTGAAGTGAACATCCAACTGCACAGCAAGAGCGAGCGCATCGATGAAACCTTGTATGAGGTCGTGTTGACAACGACCGTCACCGCAAAAATCAAGGACAAGACGATGTTTCTAGTGGAGATACAGCAAGGTGGTGTTTTTCAGATTCGTCATGTTCCGGAAGCTGAAATGGAGCTTGTGCTCGGCATTGCATGCCCAAATATTCTCTTCCCCTACCTGCGCGAGGCGGTTTCCGATACTGTAACGCGCGCGGGATTTCATCCGGTCATTTTGAATCCAGTGAATTTCGAGGCACTTTACTACCAGAGAAAGCAGCAGACGGAGAATTCGGCGGCGCCGCAGACTCCAGAGACACAGCAAATCACGCATTAAAATAAAAATGGGGCTTGTGCGCGGTTCATCGCTGAAAATATCATCCTCGCTGAGTCGAGGACTGGCCATTCTCGGAATGGCGGTGTCGATGTTTCCATCGCTCGCCATTGCGGCGCTGGAGTTTTATTCGATCAATGACAATGGCGTCATCATGTATGACGCGCCGTCACTCAAGGCGGGGAAGTTATATGTGGCCAGCCGGAATCTGCCCGTTGAAGCTATTGTAAAAGTCGAGGGATGGGTAAAGGTTCGCGACAGTGAAGGAGCGCTTGCCTGGGTAGAAGAAAAAGCCCTGAATGAGAAGCGCCATGTCATCGTTACCTCACCGCTGGCGGACGTCTATCAGGTGGCAACTACCAATTCGCCCCTGATGTTCCAGGTACAGCAAGGTGTAATCCTGGAGTGGCTTGAGTCTCCGGCCAACGGGTGGGTGAGAGTGCGACACCGTGACGGTCAAACCGGGTACGTCAGGACCAGCCAGGTCTGGGGTTCATGAGAATAGCGGTGATGGGAGCCGGTGCATGGGGCACCGCGCTGGCTCTCAGTCTTTGTGCAAGCACCGCCTCTTCCCACCAAGTGACATTGTGGACCCGAAGTCGCCAGCATCTGGTTGATCTCGTTTCACAACGTATCAATCGCCGCTATTTTCCCGCTTTTCCTTTACCGGCATCATTGCGGTTGACCGCAGGGCTCGAAGAAGCTGTCGAGGACGCTGAACTCGCCCTGATCGTTGTGCCGGTTTCGGGTTTGCGCGAAACTTTGCGGGAAATTGCAGCAAGCGGCAAGAAGGTCCCTGTAATTTGGGGATGCAAGGGATTTGAATCGCAATCGGCAAAGCTGCCTCATCAGGTGGCCGAGGAGGAATATGCCGAAGGCGCGCCGTATGGCGTCCTATCAGGCCCGAGTTTTGCACTTGAAGTCGCGCAAGGCTTGCCCGCGGCCTTGACTCTGGCCTCCAAGGATGGGGAATTTGCACGAGAGGTTGCTGCGCAATTGCACGCCCCGCGGCTGCGGGTTTATTCCTGTACTGATGTAGTGGGTGTGGAAACGGGTGGCGCAGTCAAGAACGTCATATCGATTGCCGCAGGCATTTGCGACGGTATGGAATTCGGATACAATGCCCGAGCGGCCTTGATCACTCGGGGCCTGGCGGAAATTACCCGGTTGGGTTTAAAACTGGGGGGGCGTATGGAAACCTTCCTCGGTCTAACCGGGGTAGGCGATCTGATACTGACTTGCACAGGGGATTTGTCGCGCAACCGCCAGGTTGGACTTGCGCTAGCTGCGGGCCGCTCCCTGCCCGACATTCTGCAGGAACTGGGGCATATCGCCGAAGGCGTCCACACGGCTCGGGAAGTATTGCGATTAAGTCACTTGATGGGCATTGAAATGCCGATCACAAAGGGTGTTTGCAGTATATTGGATGACGGTGTTCCGGCTGGGCAGGCGGTAGAAGCGCTACTCAATCGTGAACCGAAATCAGAAATCTATTGAGCGGATCAAAAGACAATAGAGAAGACAGTACAGTCAACTCATTCACTCATCGCGTCGCTATGCGAATCCCATCTGGCGCCATGCCTCATAGACTATCACCGCAACGGAATTCGACAGATTGAGACTGCGGCTTCCCGCTGACATTGGTATGCGAAGGCAGTGCTGCTCAGGGAAATTTTCCAGTAGATCAGCTGGCAGGCCGCGGCTTTCAGGGCCGAAAAGAAAGGCGTCACCAGGCGAATAGGTAACAAGGTCATAGCGTTGTTTTCCTTTGGTGGTAATCGCAAAAAAGCGTCTGTCCCTATCCCCGAGTTCGTCCATACATTCTACCCAGCTTGCATGCACCCTGATACTGGCAAATTCGTGGTAATCCAGTCCGGCACGAAGCAGTTGTTTGTCTTCCAGCGTAAAGCCGAGGGGCTTGACCAGATGTAAGCGGACGCTTGTATTGGCGCAAAGGCGAATGATATTGCCGGTATTGGGGGGAATCTCGGGTTGATACAGAATTACATCGAACATATTGTTTCTGTCTTACATGTATTTATGGAGTGCCCGGGAGCGTGCGTGCGACTACCCATGCGCTGATATGAACCGCACCACATTTACGCAGTACTCTGGCCAACTCGTTCAACGTTGCGCCCGTGGTCATTACATCATCGACGATTGCAATACGCTTTCCGTCTAAGTTTCCCTCGCAGTCAAACGCATTTCGAATATTTTTTTCCCGCTCCTTCCACGGAAGCCCGGTCTGGGAAGCCGTATCCCTGACGCGACGGCATAGCGTGGGCAGCAGAGGAACATCCGATTTTTTCGATATCTGCCGACTTATCTCCATCGTCTGGTTGAAACCCCGTTCCCGTAATCGTACCGCGTGTAACGGCATCGGGACGATGAAATCCGGTAATAGAGTCTTGTCGATCTGCGCCAGGAGCAAATCTGCCAGGACCGGTGCCAGGGCAAGATTAGTCCGGTATTTGAGTGAGTGGAGAAGTGCATCGATCGGAAAGGCATAATTCACAGCGGCGAGCGTATGATCAAAGGCCGGGGGATGGGCAAGGCAAGCGCCGCAGACGCGGGTTTCCTCCATCGGTAACGCGCAGACCGGGCAGTGATGGGCTGAAATATGAGGCAGGCTGTTTCGGCAAGGCGCGCAAAGGTCTTCAGTAGTGGGACTTCCACAGAGAAGGCAGTTTCTCCCGAATAACGACTGCACTATTTTTGAGCGATAGTTCAAAAAAATCGAGCAAAAAATTGACAACAACGATGCAATTTGTGATTATGCCATTCGCTACTGAAGACGAGGCGGGAAAATGAGAGCCATTTGGCTTTCATTTCGTCATCGTGAACAGGGGTTCAGACAAAACGATTGTCAAACATTGAAGGATAGGGTATGAGCCAATCGGCTTCCGGTATCGTTGATATGGAAACGCCTTCGGGTGGAGCAGTCGATAGTTTCGCTGACAAACTTTCCGGCATCAGCGCTGATTTTCAGCGGTGGAACGTTCGCCGCGTCGAAGCGGTACTCGATCTGCCGTTCAGCGATCTGATTCATCGGGCGCAACTGGTTCATCGTCAATATCACGATCCCAATGGGGTGCAACTTTCCACACTGATTTCCGTCAAGACCGGGGGTTGTCCCGAGGATTGCGGATATTGTCCGCAGGCAGCGCGCTATCATACGAATGTGGAAAATCAGGACATGCTCACGGTTGAAGATGTGATAGCAGCAGCGGGAGCCGCCAAAGCGCAGGGAGCCACGCGGTTTTGCATGGGCGCAGCGTGGCGCGGTCCCAAGGAGCGGGATATGAAAAGCGTGGTGGAAATGGTGAGAGCTGTAAAAGCGTTGGGACTTGAAGCGTGCACGACATTAGGCATGTTGAAGCCAGGACAGGCGGAACAGCTCCAAGAGGCGGGTCTCGATTATTACAACCATAACCTCGATACGTCACCCGAATTTTACGGGGAGATCATTACAACCCGCGATTACGAGGACCGGCTCGACACCTTGCAAAAGGTTCGTCATGCGGGTATCAATGTGTGTTGTGGAGGCATTGTAGGCATGGGTGAATCGCGTCGTGCCCGCGCCGGACTAATCGCCCAGTTGGCCAATCTCGATCCTTATCCCGAATCCGTTCCCATCAACCATCTGGTGCAGGTAGAAGGTACGCCGCTTCACGGGACAGAGGCGCTGGACCCTCTGGAATTCGTGCGCACTATTGCCGTCGCGCGCATTACGATGCCGAAGGCAATGGTAAGGTTATCAGCCGGAAGGAGAGAAATGCCGGATGCAGTGCAGGCACTGTGTTTTCTCGCGGGCGCCAATTCCATTTTTTACGGCGATAAACTGCTTACTACCGGCAATCCTGAAGCCGAGCGGGATAAAGCGTTATTTGACAGGCTGGGGTTGCATTCCATATAGCAAATTTTCACGCCGATCTCCTTTATTTTCCACTACCCCGCGGCAAATGATCTTATCGGGCAACCTCTGCTCGCATGCTCAACGACTCGGATTCAATCCATCAACCGGATGAAGGACTGCGCGAATACCTGCGCAGCCGTGAAAACCAGAACCTGTATCGTTATCGCCTGACACTTGAGAGTCCTCAGGCCCCTCGGGTAACGGTAAGCGGTCGTGAATACCTGGCATTTTGCAGTAATGATTATCTCGGTCTTGCCAATCATCCCGAACTGATTGCGGCGCTTTGCGAAGGCGCGGCACAGTATGGCGTGGGAGCAGGCGCGTCGCATCTTGTCAGCGGGCATTCGCGGGCACACCACCTGCTGGAGGAAGCGCTGGCATCCTTTACCCGGCTCCCCCGGGCATTGCTATTTTCCACGGGATACATGGCAAACGCAGGTGTAGTAACAGCGTTGACCAGCCGGGGTGATGCCATATTCGCGGACAAACTCAATCATGCCTCGCTCAACGATGCAGCGCTTCTATCGCACGCGAGGTTGAGTCGTTATCCCCATCTGGATCTGGCGGTTCTGGAGCGGCAGCTTGCCGCATCTCAGGCCAGACGCAAACTCGTGGTATCGGATGCGGTATTCAGCATGGATGGAGATATCGTACCGCTACCAAAATTGCTGGAGTTGTGTGAAAGATACGACGCCTGGCTGTTGCTCGACGATGCGCACGGGTTCGGAGTGTTAGGCGATCAGGGGAGGGGGAGCCTGGCGCACTTCAATATCAATTCGCCGCGCATTATCTACATGGGGACACTTGGCAAAGCGGCAGGTGTATTTGGGGCTTTCGTAGCCGCTCAGGAAGAGATCATCGAAATGCTCATTCAGTGCGCACGAAGCTACATCTATACCACCGCGACCCCGCCGTTTCTGTCTCATACCTTGCTGAAAAGCCTGGAGCTGATTGCAAGCGGTGCATGGCGACGTGAAAAACTGACCCGACTCATCAAGCTGCTCAAACAGGAATGCCACCCGCTACGCTGGAAACTGCTTCCATCGGATACTCCCATCCAGCCGCTGGTCATGGGAGAGAATGCCAAAGCTCTGCAGGTCAGCGAAGCGTTACGCCAGAAAAATATTCTGGTAACCGCCATCCGGCCACCCACTGTGCCTGAGGGGACAGCGCGCTTGCGCATCTCGCTATCCAGCTCGCATGATATCGAGGATATTGTGCAACTGGGCGCAGCACTACGGGAAATTGATCATGATGCGGGATAAGTAATACCTTTACATGAAGGCGCTGCTGGCAAATCTCTCGCAGGTTAGGCGCGCCATCGACTTTGCAGGATGAGATGCGCCGATCTGATTGCCACCGCAGGTAGAGCAGTGCCTTCCAAAGGAAGGGCTATCTTCGGCAGCATGGCGCAACCTTCTGCCCCTGGTTTCGCCCTCCGTAGTTGGTAGTACCCTTACACCCATTCGGAGTAGAACTTAACACTCTGGTTTTGCTTGTTTTTGCTCAAAATTCATGACAGCAGTTTTCTGACTGTATCAGAAATAGATCGCAAATAAAGTTTATTATCGCCTGGGAAAAGCATATCTGACTTAACCCTGGGATCGAGGGAAAGCACGAAGAATTCCAGCAATGTCCAGATTTTTTCCCATAAGCTCAAGTTCGGGGATTTCATGCGTGAAATCACGTATTCAACTTCCTTCGGAAAGGTTAGGCGGCATCGAACTCCTATTTGGGCTTCAGGTGGCGCGAAAGATTCATTATTCCAAGCGGAAATTAGAAGCTTGGGAAAATCAATTCCGGCCTGGAGGGGGAGGTGGAGAGAGCCCCAAAACCGGGCATTCAGTTCCATCAGGAAGAACTCATCGGTTGATGGGTCCCAGCGATACTCGAACATGGAAACGCCGTTCCAGTCGAGATAGCTGAGACGCGCCAGCGCATCCTGGTAAATATCCTCATGCCACCAGCTCCTTCTCAAGGATGAAACCCCGCCCTCCCAAGGCACTTCATGCAGGCGGTGATGCATAAAGCGGGCAATAACCTTTCCTTTCCAACGGAGAAAAAAAACGCCGACACCTTCACCCTTAACGTGGGATTGAATAATGAAGCGTGAATAATGCTGAAGTTGTTCCGAAACCACCGATGCAACCTTCTCCAAATTGGGGAGACGGATGACTAAGCTTTCCGCTCCGTTTGTTTTTGCATAAGAAGCATCCATCTTGAGGTAGTACGGTCCCGCATGGTTTTCAAGTACTTCCAATGAAGTCTGGGATGGCGAGATCAGCACCGTGGGTGGCAGGTGGAATCTAAGTCTTGCGTCGGCTCCCGGAGCTAAAAAGGAATTGAAAAAATCGAATTTTGCAAAAGCACGATATATTTCATCTCCTTTCTGGGAAAGCGGCATCAGGTGCTGATAACGTTCTACCCAAGGCCTGATCGCAAGTAATAGTCCCTCTGTCGGAATGATGCAGTCTATTGCGTTTTGCTCAATCGCATGGTCCAGCCATTCGATAAACGTCGCGGCAGGATCATAAGGCGGCTGTGACAAACAAACCTTGGCATAACGCGAGCCAAATCCGAGGGGCCGCGGAGATGCTGATGTGGCAATGACGCGATGGCCCGCGCGTCCCAGCGAGCGAATGCAGGCTAATGAGCCTAGCGCATTGGCGTCGGCGACTAAAATGTTATGACGTTTCACCGAGGTAAAAAAGCGGATGGGATAAATGGGATCAGGTGAGTCAGCGCTTGGTCGATCCTGTCAAAACATGCTGTAAAATACGTGTCGCTTAACCCATATGGGTCATGTAGATATGGGAAAGTGGGAGAACACCATCTGCCCAGGAGATCTGCCACGACCCCGTCCGGCAGTACTCCAGAGGATGTCAATTGTGCCAACTGCTGGGGCTCGAACGTGAGCACCAGATCCCCCGTCTCGAACGAGAATTTGGACAGATGTTTTGCTCTATGGGAATCTAGGGTCAGACCCCGCTGTTTGGCAATGCGCGTCGCAGACAAGTTGGCCTCCCTCCCGGTATCTGCGTTGAGACCAAAGGAAGCGGACAAAATCCCGAGTTGGCAAGCACGCGCTTCACCGTAGGGACTGCGGCAAATGTTACCCTGGCACACGAAAACGAGACGCCTGAATTCTGCGAATTTAAATTTCGGTGGCCCGGGTGGCAGAAACCCCAAGCTGTCCATGAGCCGGGAAGCATGAGCACGTAACCAAGCCCGCTTTCCGCCATATTTTTCCAGCATCTGGTAGAGTGTGTATTCGTTGTTTGGTTTCATTTAGAACTTCCCGATTATAAAATAAGAAATTCCATCCGGACTAGCGGCGTTAGATATGTACGATACGGACATTATTTTTCGATTGATTTGACTCGTGCCTCATTTGCCCACAAAAACCTTTCAGTGCGAGTAAGCATGTCATTTCGTCAAACGATGCTAGTCGTCTTCAAAGCGCTGGGCGGGTTTGCTTTAGCGCGGATGGTAACCCGGCGAGGTTTGCGAATAATTTGCTATCATGGCATATCGCTCCGGGACGAACATTATTTTCAACCAAAATTGTTCATCCGTGAAAATACTTTCCGGGAACGCATGGCGTATCTAAAGCGGCATGGTTACCCTATACTCCCGCTCGACGAAGCCTTAAATCTCATGTATCGAGGAGAGTTGCCATCATGGGCAGCGGTCATAACCTTTGACGACGGGTGGCTTGGCATTGGCACGAAGGCTGCACCTGTGCTGGTGAATTATGGATTTCCTTCGACTCTGTACGTAACTACCAGGAATGTGGTGAACGAGATGCCTGTCTTCGACGTCGCGTTGCGTTACCTCCTCTGGAAAGGACGAGAAAAAGTTTTAGACTCGTGTTTCCTCAATCGAGGTTCCAAAGATGTCGATCTGAGTTCACCTGCCCAGAGGGAACGAGCGGCATGCGACATCGACGAAGCGGTTAAGAGTTTCGACGATCGCAGCAAGCAAGACTTGCTGCTGAAGCTGGCACAGGCTTTGGATGTGGACTGGAATCCGGACGACGGCAGCCAGCTTTTTCGTCTGATGACTGCCGATCAGCTGGCACCCCTTCCTAGACAAGGTATGGATTTGCAGCTTCATACACATCGTCATTGTATGCCCGTCAACGATCAGGAAGGCGTCGAGAGCGAGATTACCGATAACCGGGCAACGCTTGCGCGCATCGTGGATGGTCCGCTCCAGCATTTTTGTTACCCCAGCGGCGAATTCCATCCCATACATTTCCCGTGGCTAAGAGCTCTGGGAATTGAAAGCGCGACAACGTGCCTTGCCGGGTTCAACTATCCCGACACGGACCGTCTTGAGTTACGGCGTTTTCTGGATGGTGAAAACATCACTCAAGTGGAGTTCGAGGCAGAAATATCCGGCTTCCTTGAGCTTATGCGAGGCCTGCGGCGCGTCATCGGCAAAGATAAACAACATATATAAACAGCATACGAACATTTGGTCGAATGCGCTAGATATATCCCGTAATAGGTTCACTTTGCCTGAATTCTTATTGGGCGTTCAAGCATACTCCTGAATCCACGAATTGAAACTGCCGTTATAAGAAGTCTCGTCGGACAAAACGGACCCGTAAAAGTAAGACATTCCCTAGTGGCGCTCAAGTAGTATTTGAATTTTTCCAAGGAGATCTGGAAATGGATGAAGGTAGATGGAGATTCCTAGTCCGTCTCGGAATGGAACCACCATTTAGAATTTTGGTCAGGGCTCTGTTAAAGCAATTCAATGTATCAGTGAAGACTCGGTCGCTGTGGGAGTTATCGAAGCGGCCCGCTTACCTACTGGGAGTGCTTACCGCAGCTGAGCAAGCGCTTAAGCAAAAGGTTCCGGAGATATCCGTCATAGAATTTGGCGTAGCGGGGGGTAATGGCTTAGTCACACTTCAAAGGGAGGCAGAGGCAGTCGAACGTGAAACTGGTATTGGAATCAAGGTCTATGGTTTTGATGCAGGGTCTCAAGGACTTCCGGCCTTTATCGGGGATTATCGAGATCACCCGGATGCGTGGAAGCCTGGCGACTATGCTATGGATGAACCGAGGCTACGCTCCTTCCTGACAGATCGAACCACATTTATTCTTGGAAATGTAAGGGATACCGTTCCGAGATTTTTCGAAGAATTTCGACCCCCGCCTATCGGGTTTGCATCGTTCGATCTCGATTTATATTCGTCTACCTGTGAGGCACTTCAAATATTTCGTAATCCCGATATGAAAATGCTGTGGCAGGTTCCGCTTTACTTCGACGATATCGAGTTTTTATTCAATCATAAATTTGCTGGAGTGCTACTTGCAATCGACGAATTCAATGAACAGAGTAGTCGGGTAAAAATTGACAGATGGTATGGAGTGAGTGGAGGACGCCCATTTCCGGAGAGGTCTTTTCTTGAAAAGCTTTATGTCGCGCACGATCTTGAAGCCATATCACAAGTCTCTCTTACGCGAGATGCCGCAGTACTCCCGTTGAAAGACTGAGATGACTGTACTCTGATTTGTATCCTCTCTCCCCCCTTATTGCCTCCCTACCTCCTGCATGGAGGCAACCTTACTCCTGTTGCCGGAGGTTCAGGAACTGATAAATCTTCGCTTGTGGTGTCGAATGAACCAACCAACCTACATAATTTACCGAACGTTCCCGTTGATGAGCCGGCATCTACAGAGGGCAATTTGACTTGTTATCTTTCCGATATTCAAATTACGTCAATTATTAGGGAACTCGTGAACGACTCCCTCTCAAGCGCGACGCTTTGCGGGATGAGATGCACGAAAGGCGACGACGCGAATGGTGCGATCTCGGGGAGAGGAACAGTATCTTCCGAAGGAAGATGCGATCTCGAGGCGGGATACTGGCCCAGATTCAGTCGCGATCGTTGTGCCCCCGACGCTACCCGCTCCCCTTTACGGAATCCTTGGGCTATGCTCTGGGCGCCACTTCGTGCGCTCTCTCGTGATTATTCCGATTTTGACAGCAACGCCCCTGCCGAGGATTTGTTCAGAGGTTCCTTAATCCGGCATGCGCCTTGTAAGGGCGATGCCCTACCAATGCAATGTGGAATAATCAGTGAGCCTTTACGTGGAATCTCTCGGTGAAGGTCCCGATCTCGTTCTGCTGCATGGGTGGGCCATGCACAGCGGAATGTGGGGTAGCACCCGACACTCACTGGCCCAGCATTTCCGCTTGCATCTCATCGATTTGCCGGGTCACGGATTCAGCCGGGGGGCCTCCCCTTACAAAACTGGAGAGAAAACCGGTGTCAGCGAGGACATGGTCGAGAGGGTGATGGAGGTTCTACCTTCCGGGTGTGTAATTTGTGGATGGTCGCTGGGGGGACAACTCGCAATCGAACTCGCATTGCGCGAGCCGGGGCGCGTGAAGAAAATCATATTGACTTCCACCACGCCCAGCTTCGTCAAACGCGAGGACTGGCAATGGGGAATGGAGGAATTGACATTGAAGGCATTTGCGGAAAATCTCAAACGAGACTTCAGTACCACCATGAAGCGATTTCTTACCCTACAGGTGAGTGGGGGAGGAGATGCGGGGAAGGTATTGCCCGAGATGCGGAGACTTTTGTTCGAGCGCTGTACGCCAGAGCCGGAGGCATTGGACGCGGGGTTACAGATCGTGCTTGCGAACGACCTTCGTGGAAAGCTGCGAAACATCGTTCAACCCGCTTTGCTGATACACGGCGAGAACGATGTCATTGCCCACCCCGAGGCAGCGGGATGGATGAAGCAGCAATTTCAGGATGTCGAGCTGGCCATGCTACCGAATTGCAGTCACGTGCCTTTCTTGTCCTATCCTGATAAATTCATTGCGAATATCGTTCGCTTCGCCAGATGAGTTCAAATGAGTGCAAATGAGTCTGCAGTAAATTACGATCACTTCATCGATAAGCGTCGGGTGCGTAGGGCGTTTGAACGAGCTGCGCCTATATATGACCAGGCGGCGATCCTTCAGCGTGAAGTGTGCGACCGGATGCTGTCCCGCCTTGAATACATCAAATATACGCCCGATGTTGTTCTCGATGCCGGAAGCGGCACCGGCTACGGCACCTGCAAACTGCTTGAACGTTATCCGGACGCCTCCATGCTCGCCATCGATATTGCGACCGGCATGCATCACCAAGCCCGGCAGCGAGTGAATTCCACAATCCCCCGCTGGCGCCAGTTGTTCGGGATGGGCCGCAATCAGCGTACAAGCCGGGTCCGTTATGTTGTAGGTGATATTGAGCAACTACCGTTGGAAGATTCCTGCGCCGGCCTTGCCTGGTCCAATCTGGCGCTGCAATGGTGTAATGATCTCAAAAAAACCTTTGACGAGATACGGCGTATCCTGAAAAACGGTGGCTTGTTCATGTTCAGCACTTTCGGGCCGGATACGCTGAAAGAGTTGCGACAGGCTTTTCGCCATGCGGATGATTACAGTCATATCAATCGCTTTACGGATATGCACGACATAGGCGACATGCTAGTGCATAGCGGTTTTGCAACACCGGTGATGGATATGGAATATATTACCCTGACCTATGACGAAGTTATCGACGTGATGCGCGATCTCAAAGCCATCGGCGCTCATAATGCCACCGGGGCGCGACCCCGCGGGCTGACCGGGAAAAATGCATGGCAAAAAGCAGTTGGCCATTATGAGGCGCTGCGTACAGGGGGAAAATTGCCAGCGACTTTTGAAGTGGTGTATGGCCATGCCTGGAAACCAGTGTCCCGAACATCCATTCTTACACCCGAAACACGCCGCCACATCGGTCTGGAATAAGGGTATTTCGCTTTATGGGAGTGGGAAATGGATATTTCATCACCGGGACAGATACCGGCGTAGGCAAAACACGCGTGAGCTGCGCCCTGCTGCATGCCTTTGCTGCCACGGGAAAAACTGTGGCGGGCATGAAGCCCGTCGCAGCCGGATACGAAAACGGAACGTGGCCTGATGTCGAATTACTTGCTGCGGCAAGCAGCGTTTCCGTGGGACGCGAGCATATCAATCCTTATGCGCTTGTTCCTCCAGTTGCTCCGCATATTGCCGCAAGCAGGGCGGGCATTGAAATCGATCTCGAAGTCATTCGTCAGGCATATCTTGAATTGAGAAAAAGAGCGGATATCGTGATCGTGGAAGGAGCAGGCGGATTTCTTGTTCCTTTGAACGACCATGAGGACATGGCAGCTATGGTGCAGGCTTTGGATTTGCCGGTCCTGCTGGTGGTGGGGATGCGGCTTGGCTGTATCAGCCACGCGCTATTGACGGCCCATGCCGTTCGAGCAGCCAAACTCTCGCTGGCGGGATGGGTGGCAAATCGAATCGATCCCCAAATGGCGGCTTTCGAGGAGAACATGCTTGCTCTGGAGCGGCGGCTCGACTGTCCCTTGCTGGGCGTACTGCCGTTTGAACAAAGTCTCGATAGCGCAAAACTATCGGTGTTGCTGGATATTTCGATGATACAGGGGTAGTAGGCGGCAAATTAAGTACGCTTTAATTTCCAATCTCAAATATCAAAGCCGCTTGGTAGTTCGGTATATCTCTCGACATCAAAGTCGGGTATGGGTCGCTTTTCCTTTAGCCCGAGACCGAAATTTCTTACCTTTTCCTTCCAGCCTCCTTATCGAGCCGTTAAGGTGTACTTCAGTCCAATGGGAGTCGTTCCGGAATTACTGAAATACCCTGTCGAGCATGTCAGAAAATGTGTAGCCGCGGTACTTAACGCATCGTCCGAGCGATTACCACCAAGAACAGTATGAAAAAATCCGGTCAAGCGCGTCAGCTTACTCGACCTCAAAGGTACTACCTGCATGCAGTGGAGCGCCAAACGAGGCGAGGCAACGTGCGAGCAATGGGCTCTTCGCCTAGTTTCTTCAGTCGTATGGTCCTATCCGGTTTCTGCTGCTTCATGTCGTTCTCCTTGCAGGAATCGAAGAAATTGTCTCAATCCGAGCTCGGGGTCTAACCTGACACTGCTCCAGGTTGAGCTGTTCAATTCACATAGGAAATGCCGAACAAGCGCAGAAATACACAAAACGAATACGTAGTTCTATGCATGTACTCTTTTCCGGCTGCTGCTACAGTAGGCTCATGGGATTACGAAATCAAAGACCATTTTGTTGCTCTCGCCCCGCTCTTGAACGTGGACGTCCGCTTATCGATACAGGCAACGGGCCGAAAGGGGTGCCGAAGAGCGTGAAAGCTTGCTTCATTAAATCCACCCACTTTTCAAGCCCTGGTATTCCTATGCATAGCAAGGGCGTACCTTTACTGTTGTGACAACAGATACCAGGCTGGATATTCGTTTATGTTTCGGTTCCATAAAATCTATATTGCAAATTTACTATGAAGCCTTACGAGTATATTCCCCCTCCTGCCGAAGCATTGCTGGCCCCTGCCGTTCTGCGGACAAGGCAAGAGTCGCCTTATGTAGATTTACTCTCTCTAGTATTCTGGACAGCGATTGCGTGTCTTGTAATTTTTACAAGCAAAACAGCGTACGGCCAACTGCTCGGACTCTTTCCGGCTGCCCTACCTTTTCTCCCCCCGCTATTCCAATACTGGGAGGAACGCGCTAACCAACGCCAAATCCAGTTTCTCAAGACTTACACATTCCCTTCCCTTATCGAAGAGCGAGTCAAGGAGCGATATCCACACCTTTCCGCCGAACAGTTGTCCCTCGTCACATTGGGACTTCGCCAATTCTTTCTGCTTTCTAAAACTTCGGGCCGACCTTTATCAATGCCTTCGCGCGTGGTTGACGCTGCCTGGCATGAGTTTATCCTGCTTACACGTGAATATGCCGATTTTTGCCGAGAGGGAATGGGGCGCTTTCTTCACCACACCCCCAACGAGTCGATTCACTCCATATGCAACAACGGGGGTAGGAATGGTAGGAATATCTGGCAATTAGCGTGCGACTGGGAAGGGATAAATGCGTGGTCGCCCTCTCAATTACCGTTTCTTTTCCAGATCGACACCTTGCTGAACATCCCCGATGGAATCACACATTCCTTGGACGCCTACGAGGAGGAGATGAATTTTCAATGTGCGACAGGCTATCTTTCCTGAACTCGGATTGGGGGGTATAGCCCCAGTATGGTTTTCATCCATTTCCGCTGCAAGAGGGGTTTCAGTCAATGTTCAGGTGACCGTGAAATCGAATACAGGAAAACAGGTGTACTCCGGACAAATCGTTTTTCAAGGCATTCCTATCCGCTCTTCTTGCCTCATCGAGAGCAAAATTGACCTCGAATTGAGCTTTCAGGCCGGACATGGTATAGGTGGAAAGTACAGCTTTCCACTTTCTTTAGCTGCAGGCACCTTTGCTGTGGATGATATGTCCTGGCTATCGTTCCAGCACCTCGCCGATGGGTTTGAGCATGCCTGTCGCTCACGACTTCGGTATGACGAGAGAGGACGCGATCAGCAGCGGTGGTCACCTCCCCATCTGGGCAAAAAAACCAGTGCGATGAACAGGACGGCCTCTATCGTCATTAGCATCATTAGCACATTCTGCATCCCACTTCACTCAGTGATATAACCTAAAAAATCAACTGCATTCCCACTTCTAAAAAAGCTCCAGGAGTTTTTTCACAGTCTGATCTGCGGGGATGAACCGGCTTAACGCCGCATTGGATCAACAGTTCATAATGCGTGTTACCAACATGCGAGGTGAATGGATCGCGCCGGGGGTATTTCCAGGCGGACCGAAGGGGGCAACATGTAGTTGCCTTGCCATGATAACTTTTCGCCTCCTCAGATCATCACGCCTTTTTGCTGAGGGGGCATCTCGAAATAGTTCTTTTCGGGTTGAAATACCATCGTGCCGATGAACAGGCTGACGACCGTGACAACGATACTTGCAAAAAAGGCAGTCCAGAATCCAGAAATCCTGAATCCGGGCACGAGTGCCGATACCAGCATCATCATAAGGGCATTGATAACCAGCAAAAAAAAGCCGAAGGTGATCAATGTCAGCGGGATGGTCAGAATGATGATGACTGGTTTTACGACAGCATTGACCAGGCCCAACAGCAAAGCGGATATGAACAGAGATTTTTTGCTGCTGAATGAAATCCCCTGAAACATCAGGCTTGCGATCCATAGCGAGAGCGATGTGACACCCCAATGAGCCAGAAATGCCATCATGTTATCCAGCATTTTTCAGTCCTGATTTCCGGGGTCATATTTAATTGGTATATTAGCAGCTACCGCCAGGTGAGCGCAGAGAGTTTGGCATGATAGTACATTTGTCTTCAGGGGTATCGGTAAATTTTACAGCGATTCGACTGTCGTTTGGGAAGAACGGCTTGCACGGCGGGGCCAAGCGGGTGGCACAGATCCTGCTTATTTTCAAAGTGCGGCGTTTCGGTATCGGTTCTGATGGATTGCGAGTCCAGCGGTATCTGTCCTGTGGTATTCCAAGCTTCTACAGATGTTGTAGGGGGGCGTGAACAGGATTATGATGCGGCATCTTCGCCCCCATCTACATAAGGGGTAAATCCGGACAATCTGGCATGCAAGCGGCGAGCGATGCTATGCGCAAAGCAGCAGATTGGGTTGAGAATCGGAACAAAAATGTATTATTAGCCGTGGACGGCGCCAGCGTTAAACAAGTATTAAAACGGAAAATTCGATGACGTCTTCTTCCGATATTCTTAATGCCCGGATTTTAGTGGTCGACGACCGGAAAGGTAATGTCGAACTCCTTCAGGGCATGCTTTCGAGCGCGGGTTACACTTCAATTACCTGCACCATGAATCCCCGGGAAGTATGTGATCTTCATCGCACCAATCGGTACGATCTCATCCTCCTCGATCTGATGATGCCGGGAATGGATGGATTTCAGGTGATGGAATGTTTGAGAGAAATAGAATCGCAAATAGAATCGGAAGCAGGATATGAAAGCGGGCTTCAGATTCAATCTCAAGGTGAGCGCACGGCTCTTCCCGTCCTGGTAATCACTGCCCAGCCGCAGCATAAAGAGAGAGCCTTGGAGGCAGGGGCCAAAGGTTTTATTACCAAGCCTTTTGACCGTCTGCAGATGTTGATGCATGTTCATGACGTGCTTGAAATCAGGCAGTTGCAGAAACAGCTGCAGAAATTTGCTGTACGTAGTAAAGGCGTGCCAGAGGATAAAATTTTTCCCCGGGAAACTGGAGATTTGTTTGATCAGCTTGCGGGTAATCTTCCCCAAGTGTTCTGGATCTGGGATGTCCATGACAAAACCTTTCGCTATATTAACCCTGAGTGGGAGAAAATGACAGGACAGCGGGTTGGCCGGGGAGATAGGCTGGAAACGATTTTCGAACCTGTGCACCCGGAAGACATGGAACGTGTCCTGCGCGAAGCCGCAGATCTGCCGCTAGGGGGCCTGGACCATGATTACCGCTTGCTATTACCAGATATGTCGATACGATGGGTCCATTCGCGCACTTTCCCGATCAAGGATTCAGCCGGCGTGCATCGAATCGTAGGGGTAATGGATGACATCACCCAGCGCAAGCAGGCGGATCAGCAGTTGCTGCAGGTTTCCCATTATGACGCGCTCACGCATCTTCCCAACCGTGTCCTGTTTTATGAGTCACTCCGCAAGGTAATCAAACAATCTGAAATGAATCATCGGATCGTTTCAGTATTGTTTCTCGATATTGATAACTTCAAAAATATAAATGATACGCTGGGTTTTGCACTGGGAGATGAACTGCTGCGTGAGTTCAGTCTTCGTTTGCTGGAATGCCTGCGTGTAACCGATATCGTGGCGCGCATCGGAGGAGATGAATTCGGTTGCATTCTTGTCAGTGCTGACGATTTGGGGAATGCGGGCTTGGTGGCAAGCAAGATCAGGGAAGCATTGCGCCAACCCTTCGATTTACAGGGCCATCAAGTCACGGTAACGGCGAGTATCGGAATCAGCGTGTACCCGATAGATTCGGTCGATGCCGATACGCTCGTAAAAAATGGGGATACTGCGATGTATCGGTCCAAGACGGCAGGCAGGGACACCTATCGCTTCTTTACGCCAGAAATGAATGTCCGGGCAATCGAGAAACTTGACCAGGAAAATGCTTTGCGAAAGGCGCTCGATCGGGATGAGTTTGTCTTGCATTATCAGCCGAAGGTGGATCTCTCCAGCGGATGGGTCACCGGCATGGAAGCTCTCCTGAGATGGAAGCGGCCCGAACATGGCGTGGTGGGGCCGCTGGAATTTATCCCGGCACTCGAACAGACCGGATTGATAACCCAAGTGGGCGCTTGGGTTATCGAGAGCGTATGCAGACAGATTGCGGAGTGGCGTCATGCGGGGATAGGAGAAATCCCGGTTTCGGTCAATGTCTCGGGAAGACAGTTTTCGCGGAGCACTTTAAACGAGGATGTTATTCGGGCAACTCAGGCCAACGGCATCCAGCCCGCACTCCTCGAATTCGAATTGCAGACGGAAAGAGCATTGCGGGAAAACAGCATCGATTCCGATCTGCTGGAACTGGAGCTGACGGAAAGCTCTTTGATGACGCATGCAAAGAAGACAGTAAGTATTCTGCAGAGATTGAAGGTGCTCGGAATCCAGATCTCGATCGATGACTTCGGAACTGGTTATTCAAGCCTGTCATACGTAAAACGGTTTCCAATAGATGTGCTGAAGATCGACCGTTCTTTTATCCAGGAGATCACTACAAATTCCGCCGATGCCGCCATTACCACTGCCATCATCGATATGGCGCACAGCCTTCATGTGAGAGTGGTAGCGGAGGGTGTGGAAACTGCCGAACAATTTGATTTTCTGAAAGGAAGAGGGTGTGACGAAGTGCAGGGTTTCTACTTGTCACCTCCGCTCCCGGCAAACGAAATATCCCAATTGCTGTTGAGCGGAAACCGGCGGCTTAAACCCACTTCATGCCGGCCTAATACTGGCGAATCTGCCTGTAGTCCTTGAGATTGAGTCTGGCAGATTTCTCCGTCACCTCCAGCCGGAATTTCAACATGCTTCTCATAGAGAATTTCCAAAGAACATGAACTATCGAGAGGACTTGGGGAATCCCTGAACAAATCCTCTCCCGCACCTGCGAAGGATTCGTTCAGCGGTTCCTTGGCATCTGCATCGAGCGTTGCGACGGTCGCTAAATCGCGCGCCGCACCCAAGCCGAGCGGAAAGAGAAAAGAAGAAGAGGGGGAATAAATTCGGGATCAGGACGGAGAGCATTACCGTTGGGGCCTGGAACGGGTAAAATATGTACCCGTTGCCTCTTATCACTTTCTTTTATCCCTCATAATTTCTTTTGTTCATGAGCATGCGCTTTGCCTGTTTGGGAAGTGGTTCGCAGGGCAACGCTCTGGTAGTCGAGGCGGGGAACACCCGGTTGTTACTGGATTGTGGTTTTACGCTCCGGGAAACCGTTATTCGCCTCGCCCGACTTGATCTCGAACCGGACACGATAGATGCGGTTGTCGTAACTCATGAGCATAGCGATCATATTTGCGGTGTTGCCCGGTTTGCACGCAAGTTCGGTATCCCTGTCTGGTTGACCCATGGCACGTTGCGCAGTGCGGGGAAAGCGTTTGGGAAACTGCCAAGAGTCAATACCATAGAAGGTTACCAGCGTTTTTCCATCGGGGACATTGAAGTAGAACCTTACCCGGTTCCGCATGATGCACAGGAACCTGCGCAATTCGTGTTTGGAAACGGTTCGTTGCGACTGGGCGTATTGACTGATACAGGTTGCTCAACTCCCCATATCGAAGCGGTACTGAGTGACTGTGACGCTCTTGTGCTGGAATGCAACCATGATGCTCGGATGCTGGCAAACAGCGATTACCCGGAAAGCCTGAAGCGAAGGGTGGGAGGGCGTTTCGGTCATCTTGAGAATGCTGCTTCGGCAAGTCTTCTCGCCAAACTCAATTGCAACCGCCTGCAGCATGTCATAGCAGCCCATCTGAGCCAAAAGAACAATACACCCCTGCTTGTGCAGGGAATGCTGAGCGATGCTTTAAACTGCGAAGCAGCCTGGATTGGCGTAGCCACCCAGAGCGAGGGTTTTGGATGGCGTCAGTTGTTCTGACAGGAACAGCAAAACAAAAACCAATAAAACAACAAAAAGCCGTCCTGGGACGGCTTCATTTATTACGTTAAAAAGCGTTTTACTTTACTTCGGAAGAAGTGTCGGATTCGACAGCAGGCTGATCGGGAGTTGAGGATCCTTGCGACATGATTTTCGAGTAGTTTTCCTTTTCCTGCTCGGGAAGCGCCTGGTTCGGCTTGCCACAAGCGGTCATTGTCAGCACTACTGTGGCAGCCAGGAGTGAGAGTCTTATCATTTATTCCCTCTTGATAGTTAATTATGAAATTAACATTCTACATCGGAATGTCTTTGTCCTTCAAGAGACAAGGAGAATAAGGAGGATAGGATCGCTGATGAGCGGTGCGGGAGGTAGCAGGTTATCAGGCAAGTGCCGTTCGCCTGCTCCTGTCATCCGGGGATCTCGACTATTTGGAGCAAAAAAAAACCATCCGAAAGGATGGCTTTTTTTTGCCTGGGACCGAGGCTTAGTGTCCTTCCGGTATTGCGCTTTGTCCCTCTGGAAGGGGATTGCCATTCCCGTCGAGTTTATGCCCAGGGAGAACAGCTTGGCCGGAGTATTCATCATCCGGACTTGTGCCAGCGGCTGAAGCGGTTGACTCACCGGCTGGAGCAGCTGAACTCTTGTCGCCAGCAGCCGCGCCACGCTCTTGATCCAAAGTCGTACCCTCTTCAGTCCGGGTTCCATACGATGTCGAATTCGCAGGCAAAGCCTGTTCCGGTCTTTTACATGCGGAAAGAGCGAGTGCTGCCATCAAAGCTGCGGCGATAAGTGAAAGTTTCATTGTCGAGCGTCCTTAATAAAAATGAAATGATATGACGGGAATCATATTATATAGTAAAAAATTTCCGTTCAATCGAAATTTGCTATATCCAACATTGAGCTGGCTGATCCGCAATTATTGACTGACGAAAATGCTTTGCCTTTTGTGCTATTGCGCTGGAGCCTGCTTGGCGTTATCTCCGGTAGCTCCGGAAGCATTGCCCGGAGCTTCTTCCTTATCAAGTTCGCCGAAATCGGGCGCCGAATCACGCTCGACCATTGCGGAGGGAGGCGGTTTATCCATAGGATGTTTTTTGTATTCACAAGCGGACAGCGCAGCGGCTGCCAACACAATGGCAAGGAGTGAGTATTTCATTATTCAATCATCCTATAGAGTACAAAAACGATAGTGTAACAGAAGCGTTTGAGGATTCAAATCCCCTTGTTTCAGTCCTTCTCACCCTGGAACGGAGCCTAGGCTTGGGCTATAAAAAAGGCCGTCCCGGGGGACGGCCTTTTTAACGCTTGGTTAGGCGTATTGTTACTTTGCCTCATCTTTCGGTGGTTCATCTTTCTTTGTCTCCGTCCCGGCACCATCTTTCTGGGCCGCTTCAATATCCGCATCACTGAGCTGTCCTTCACGTTTCTCCCAAAGGCTCGGCGGATATTGTCCGGGTTTTCCTTCCCCCGGTTGGTGCTGTTTCATTTGATCGCATGCGGAAAATGCCAATGTTACCAACGCTGCAGCGAGGAGCGAGTACTTCATTTTTTTAATCTCCTTATAAGGTTTATAACAAATCATGGGTAAGTTACAAGAGCGTTTCGGCCATTCAAATCTGAGCGGACCACCAACCGGACCACCAACTAGCAGCACCTATCGTAATAGCAGAATTGCCATTACTTTAATAGCAGAATTAGGAAATATTGTCTAGTCGTTGGTATTTTACGCCATTCCATTATAAGGTTTTTGGTTTTAACTGAAGGTCGGTTGAGGTATCCATTTTTTACTGGAACGGGACTCGAAGAACCCGCAGATTGCATTTCTATTTCTTTATCCTGGGAGAAATGCTCACTGTCCAAGGATGGCCATATCTATGGCAGAGGTGGGCGCATAATGGATGCGGATAACGTGAAAGTCATTGTTTCTGCTCTTTCATTAGGGCGAGAAGGTTGCACTTGATTGCGCCTCATGGGATCCTCGCGCTGCTCCTGGAGGCACCTCCATTGACCTCCATCTCTGCCAGTTGTGCCAGAGGAATCCGACTCTATCCAGTAAAATGGGGGTGGTAAGGTGATGGTGAGTCAGATATTCCCCTCATCCAGTTGAGGCATGAATTCCGTTCCGATCAGGGTTATGTACGCAATGATCTGGAATCACTGTCTGCCTTCTTTGGCTTGCCGCTCTGTCTTTTGCTCGGCGCGCAGCATCAAGGCGCCGTTCACCACGAGCCGTTCACCCGGCTCCAGGCCGGAAAGGATGACCGCGCGGTCCTTGAGGCGCAGGCCTACTTTGACCCGGCGCAATTGATAGTGATAGTCCCCCGCGTTCACATATACCCAGTCGGATTCATCCTCGACAAACAGGGCGTCCAGCGGAACGATGATCGATAAATCATCAATATTGCTCAGTACCGTGACGCGAGCAAACATCGCGGGCAAAAGCTTTCTTTCCAGATTGGGCACAATGCATCGCACTTTTACCGTTCGCGTGGTTTCATCCACCACCTTGCTGATATAGCCGACTGTCGCTTTAAATTCCTTTCCCGGATAGGCCGGCACCTCCAGCAACACCGTGGTGCCGACATGGATCAATCCGATATCCTTTTCAAAAATATCCATCTGGGCCCACAATTGATCCAGGTCGGAAATGACGAATAGGGGTGTGGGCAGATCGGGTCTTACTTCCATGCCGGGGTTGATATTTCGCTCGGTAACTATGCCTGAAATCGGCGAATGTAAAACGAAGCGGTTATCGAGGCGCAGATTATTCGCACCCAGATTGGCCAGTTTGAGGCGTGCCCGTTCTGCTTCACTGCGTGCGTGGATCAATTTGTCCTCCATCAGCTCCCACTCCTTGCGCGGGGCGATGTCGTTGTCAAACAGTTCCTTCGTGCGCTGGTAGTTGAGTTTCGCCAGTTTGAGATCGGCTACCGCATCCCTGTAGGCGGATTGAGCCTGTCCCAGCTCCGGACTGTCAATCTCTACCAAGGTGTCGCCATTGTGGATTTGATCACCCAGCGCGGCAATTGCGCCTGTCACCCTGCCGGAAACAGGGGAGGAAATACGTGCGGTATTGCTCTCGTCGTAAACTATTTTGCCCGTGACGGGCTCCATCAGCGGGCGTTGGACTGATTCGATGATTTTGTCCTTGATGTACGCGCGTTTCGGGGAATCGCCACCGTTTCGGGGAATCGCCACCAAGTATCACTTCATCATTCGTGGAGGTCTGCCTCGATTCTGGCGGTTCATGACTGGATCGACAGCCCGGTAGAAACAGGCTCAATAACCCGACGGCTAAACAGATAAGGTAACGGAATCCGGAATCCATGGATCTACTCACCTGTCAGTTGGTTTGATGATTTCAGGTTACTTCTTTTTTATTATCGATTCCTGGATTTCATCAGTCTGCCTCGGTATCTTCAACATAAACGTAACCATCGAGGTACCACTGATATAGCAGTGCCTGTGTTTCGGCATCGATATCCCTCACAGGGGATAAGGCAAGGCGATCGGCCAGCTCTCCTAATATCCGTTGTGCGGTTTTTCCTACTTCATATACGTCTCCGTTCAGGAAAATCTTGTTTCCCCTGAAGAGCATGCGGCTTTTCAGATCCAGTTGCAGTTTCCCTTTTCTTATCCGACGGGCGAATTCCCGTTCGGATATCGGCTCTTGGGGAGGTGTAAAAAAGACGTGAGGTTTGGGTTCGGTTAAATACATACCGATAAAATGTTCCACTTCAACGTTGTCCCACTCAATTTTGTCGAGCGCGGCGTTGATCTGATCCAGCATCGCGGAACTGATTCGTCCGGGATGGGTTTGAATCCTGAGATCTGGATCCTCGTAGATACCCGATATTTCGCAGTTATCCTGGAGATGAACGAGAAACTGCGTCGCGAGCTCCTGATAGGTTGGCGCGCGAAAACCGATGGAATAGGTCATGCAGGGTTCCACCGCAACCCCATCGTGCGCATAGCCAGGCGGCAAATACAGCATATCGCCCGGTTCCAGTACCCATTCCTGCTCCGGCCTGAAATCCTGCAGAATCTTAAGCGGCGCGGCGGCCACCAGCGTTCTGTCCTTCTGGCCCGATATCCGCCAGCGTCTGCGGCCTGTTCCTTGCAGCAGAAAAACGTCGTAGGAGTCAAAGTGCGGTCCCACGCCTCCGTCTTCGGGAGCATAGCTGACCATCAGATCGTCGAGCCGGGAATGCGAAATGAAGTTGAATTTCAGCAGCAGTTCACGCGCCGCCGGGAGGAAGTGATTGACGTCCTGCACCAGCAGAGTCCAGCCTTTCTGCGGCAGCCGCGCGAAAGCGCCAGGCGCGAAGGGACCATGCCTCACCTCCCACCGCCCGTTTCTGCGGGTAACCAGACGTGATTGCGCATCCTCCTGACAGGCCAGGTTGATAAGCTCATTGGCATCCAGCAGTCCTCTGAAATCCGGCAAGGCTTTGCGTATCAGCAAAGGTTTTTTCTGCCAATGATCCCGCAGGAAGTCGCTTGGCGAGATGCCGCCTAAAAGCTGGATTTTCGTCATGAAATCAGGTAACAACGACTGCACCACAGAGGCAGGTGCAGTGGGGTAACGGTGCAATCATTTCGGACCTTCCCGGTGATAACCGGATGCCAGCATTCTCTTATCTGCCACGCATGAACATCTTATCCAGGTCAGTACGGCTGAGCTCAAACCATGTCGGCCTGCCGTGATTACACTGGCCGGAACGTTCGGTGATTTCCATTTCCCGCAGCAGTGCATTCATTTCCGGAATGCTCAGGCTACGGTTGGCCCGAACCGCTCCGTGACAGGCCATGGTGGCGAGGAGTTCGTTTCGCCTGCCGACGAGTACCTGGCTCCCTCCAAATTCCCGGATTTCGTTCAACACATCACGCGCGAGCGTTACCACATCGGCATCCTTGAGCGCGGCAGGTACGGCTCGTACCGCAAGCATCGTGGGTGAGAACGGGGAGATCTCGAATCCGATCTCATGCAGAACAGCGCTGTTTTCTTCCGCCGTGGCGATATCCTGGCTATCTGCCCGGAATGCGGCCGGAATCAGCAAGGGCTGCATGGAGAGCGTGTGGTTGTCGAGCGCCGACTTGAGTTTCTCGTACAGGATGCGTTCGTGCGCGGCGTGCATATCCACGATAAGCAGGCCTCTTTCATTCTGCGACAGGATGTAGACGCCTAGAAGCTGCGCCAGCGCAAATCCCAATGGCGGGATTTCCGGTTCCCGAATAGCCCCTTCCGGCTCCATGGAGGCAGATTGCCCCTTGAACCCAGTCTGATATCCAATCTGACGAGCGTTGGCATCGGAACCGGAATCGGAACCGAAAAGCACCTGGTAGAACGCCTGCGGTTGAGCCGCTTTTATCTGAGGCGGCGCCGAGGCAAAAGGAATCGCATCCTGCCGGGAATAAGCGGGAGGCGCACTGGACACTTCTCCGGCTGCCTTCCGGGTGAATTCAGGAAGTTTTCCGGCTACAGGTACTGCTGCTCCACCCGTCAGGTGCGGCATGGCCAGAGCCTTGTCAACCGTATGAAAGATGAATTGATGGAGCGCACGCGGATCGCGGAATCTCACCTCCGTTTTGCTTGGGTGCACGTTAACATCCACACCGCCCCCATTTATTTCCAGGAATAGTACAAACGCCGGATGCCGATCCAGATGGAGGATGTCGCGATAGGCTTCACGCAGGGCGTGGGCAACGAGTTTGTCACGCACGAAACGCCCATTGACGAAGAAATATTGGGCATCACCAGAAGACCGGCTGTAGGCAGGGAGTGCGGCCATGCCCCATAACCGTAGATCCGCTGCCTGATCATCGACGAATACCGAGGCCTGACTGAATTCATCTCCTAATACTGCCGCAATGCGCAGTCTTGCATCCGCTGTCCGCAAGTGGCTCCGTACAGTGCCATTGTGTTGCAAGGTGAAACCGACGCCGGGCCGTGAGAGGGCAATACGCTTGAACACGCTCTCGCAATGGGCAAATTCGGTAGCTTCTGTTTTCAGAAATTTCCGCCGGGCGGGAGTGTTGAAGTAGAGATCGCGCATTTCCACGGCTGTTCCCCGGGCGAACGCAGCAGGCTCAGGCGGGGTGAGCCGTCCTGCTTCCGCCTCTATCCGCCAAGCGTGCTTATCTCCCGCACTGCGGCTTACCAGAGCCAGTCGGGAAACGGAAGCGATGCTTGCAAGCGCTTCGCCGCGAAAACCCAGACTGGGCACATTCTGCAAATCCTCCAGAGTCCTTATCTTGCTGGTGGCGTGGCGGGCAAGTGCAAGGGGCAGGTCTTCTCCGGAAATTCCCGCCCCATTGTCTGCCACCCGCACAAGCTTGACACCGCCCTGGAAAAGCTGCACCGTTACTTCGGTGGCTCCCGCATCGAGGCTGTTTTCCAGTAGTTCCTTGAGCGCCGAAGCGGGACGTTCAACGACTTCTCCTGCCGCAATCTGGCTGATGAGAAGATCGGGCAGTGGTTGGATTGCATTCATGGTTGATCACATTGGCAGAGCATCCCTTCATTATACTGCCCGGAGCCGGAAAGCCCTGAACAAGTCTCCAACAGATTCTCGCCCCCTCCCTGTCCCGTATGTCGCGCTGCCATCTCCCCGTTCGCTTCAGCTAAAGATGGCTGGCAAGAGGTGGCAGGAGAGGCGACAAGCGAGGGTTAACAGGAAGGTGAGGGGGGCAAAGAACCGATGAAAGGATCGGTGAAAAGGGAACAGTGAAACAGGGACGGTGAAACGCTGTTTCCGTTCGATGCCATATGTGCCCTTATGTACCTTATGCCCGCTATGCCCATTTGGCGTTTATGGACGTTCGGTCATGGCCGCCGCAACGGTTGCCCGGTCAAGATGGGGGGCAAACATTTCGATGAAATCATATACGTATTTGCGCAGATAACTGTTGCGGCTGATACCAATGCGTGTCGTGCTGGGTTCGAATAGATGGCTGGCGTCAATGGCTCGCAAATGCCGGTCGCGCGAAGGTTCAAACGCCATCTGCGCCAGTATCCCGATTCCCAGTCCCAGTTCCACATAGGTTTTAATGACATCCGCATCAATCGCCGTGAGCACGACATTGGGGACCAAGCCTTTTGCATCGAATGCCTGATTGATCTTCGAGCGGCCGGTAAATGCAAAATCATAAGTGATGATCGGATGCTCGGCGATTGCTTCCAGCGTCAATTCCTTGAGTTTGAGCAGCGGATGCCTAGGCGGAACAATTACGCAGCGGTTCCACTGGTAGCATGGCAGCATGACGAGTTCGCTGAACAGTTCGATTGCTTCCGTGGCAATCGCTATATCGGCCACCCCGGACGTGACCAGTTCAGCGATCTGTGTCGGATTGCCCTGGCGTAAAACCAGTCGCACCTTGGGGTAGCGTGCGGTAAAATGCTGAATTGCGGAAGGCAGTGCATACCGCGCTTGTGTATGGGTCGTCGCGATCGTCAGAGAGCCGCTGGCTTCATTGGCAAATTCCTGCCCCACCTGCTTCAGGTTTTTTGCGTCTCTTAACATTCTTTCGGCAATTTCAAGAATCGCCCGGCCGGGCGGCGTGGTTTCAACCACCCGCTTGCCGTTCCGTACAAAAATATCCACCCCCAGTTCGTTTTCCAGCAGGCGGATCTGCTTGCTGATGCCGGGCTGGGATGTATGGAGAATTTCCGCCGCCTTGGATAAGTTCAAGCCCTGGTTGGCGACTTCGCATAGATAACGTAATTGCTGCAATTTCATGACTCGTGATCTAAATAATGTTTGGTTATGTTAATCTAACATAATATTCTTTCACGATATATATGTTCATTGCTATTATCGCGTTTTCGATGCATCATGCGCGGTTTCCTGCTCCTCGCATGCGTGGGCGAAGCGGGGAGAGGTGATGGGATATGGCATACACAGTGGAATAGTGGAGGACATAAATGGGTTATCTGGATAACCTCGCAAATGACGGGGAAATAGCTTTGTACGATCAGTCGGTACAGGAGTACCGCGATCTGAAAATGGATGTTACGCGCTTTACTGCCGGCCGCCTTCAAATGGGGATTTACGGCCAGCGGCAGGAAGGGGTCAACATGGTGCGTATCAAGCTGCCCGGCGGACGGGTATCCGCTCCGAAACTGAGAACGATCGCCTCCGCCCTGGAGAAATTCTCCCGGCACGATGTGGTCCATATCACCACGCGCCAGGATATCCAGATGCATTACGTGCCGCTGGAGCAGACACCGGCTACCTTGCGCCACTTGGCGGAAGGGGGGTTGACCACCCGCGAGGCCTGCGGCAATACGATACGGAATATAACGACTTGCCCGCTTTCCGGGGTGTGTCCTCGCCAGCATACCGACGTCACCCATCACCTGGAGGGAACGGTGCGGCATATGCTGCGCAATCCCCTGACGCAGCAGATGCCGCGCAAGTTCAAGATCAGCTTGTCAGCCTGCGAGGCCGATTGTGCGCAGGGGATGATGCATGATCTCGGGGTCATCGCGGTACGCAATGGCGACCGCTTCGGCTTCAAGGTGGTTGCGGGCGGTGGTCTCGGACACAAGCCTCATGAAGCTATCGTTGTAGAAGAATTCATCGAGGAGAAGGACCTGCTGGCGGTGATGGAAGCAGTGATTCAACTGCACAACCGCTATTCGGATCGTACCAAACGCGCGAAATCGCGAATCAAGTTTCTGGTGGACAAGTTCGGTCCTGAAGGGTTTGTCGAAAAATATCGCGAAGAGCTGGTGCGTACCAAATCGGCACTCGCAAACATTGATTACCCGAAAGGCGAATGGAGCCCCGGCAAGGAGGGGGAAGCGCCAGGCATTGGTGCCCCGCGCCGTATTTTCCCGCAGAAACAGGCAGGCTACTATGTATTCCCCATCAGCGTGCCGATGGGCAACCTGAACGCAAGCCAATTGCGCGGCCTCGCCGATATTTGTGACACCTTCGAGTTGCCCGATATCCGCACCAGCCAGGATCAGAACATGTTCCTGTCAGACGTGCCCGAAGCCAAAATCGAACCCCTGCGCGCTGCCCTTGCTGCATTGGGACTGGGAGTGCCGAAGGCGGGCGATGATGTGGTGGCCTGTCCGGGAACATCGACGTGCCGTTTGGGGATTACTTCCAGTACGATCGTGGGGCCCAAACTGAGCGGGGGCGAGCATGACCTGAAGATACGGGTATCAGGATGTCATAATGGCTGCGCGCAGCCGGAAGCAGGAGATATCGGCATCTACGGTGAAGGCAAGCGCATGCATGGCAAACTCGTGCCGCATTACCAGATGCACTTCGGCGGTAATGGGATGGCGCGCGGCGCGCTGGCGTTCAAAGGTCCATCGATACCGACAGCGCGTATCGAGGAGGCGGTGAAACGGGTGCAATCGGCTTTTTCAGCCACACGTGAGGCGGATGAGCCATTCTTTTCCTGGGCGCATCGGAAGGATAAAGCCTATTTCAATGATCTGCTGGCGGATCTGGTGGAGGTCAAGCCCGAACAAGTGGAATCTGTTCTACGCGATCATGGCCAGAAGGCTGATTTCAAGGTGTTGCAATTGGGCGGGGGTGAGTGTGCCGGCATAGTGCAGACAAGGACTGGCACGAGCTTTTTCGAAGCCGCGCATGAGCGCAATTATCGGGATGCGCTCAAGTTTCAACTGAAATTTGCCGATTCTGTTGGGTGCGCCGCAGAGATTGCGCGCTTGCTCGCACAAGGCACGCTGGAACTGATTGGCGGCGAGAAGCGCGATGACCTGTCGGGTTTAGCGGAGGAGTTCCGACGTTTGCTGCCCACCAAGCCGCGGCTGTCCCGGCAGTTGGCCAAATTTGCAGAAGATTTCGCGAGCCCCGCGGAAGAGTTGAATGACGCTCGCCTGACTGAGTGGTTTGCCGAATTGGATACGTGGACGATGGAGGTCGCGCAGTTCTGCCTGGATTTCGACCGTGGGCTCGATCTGGAGGGTGCGCTGCCGAGGCCGCTTCCCGCGAAATCCGCGTTGGGACGGGTACCTTCATCGGCGACTGTCTGATTAACTCGATGAATGATTGGCCGGGAATAATTGGTTGAGGACATGAGCCTGGATCAAAAAATTGCAGAGGTACGAACACTGCTCGAGAGGGTGCAGAAAGATTATTTGCCTGCCACTTTCGCAAACAGTTTCGGCGCTGAGGATATGGTGCTGACCGATCTCATTGCGCGGCATTATCCGGATATCGAAATGTTCACATTGGATACCGGACGGCTTCCGCAGGAGACCTATGACCTCATGCAGCAGGTTACCGAGCGGTACGGCATCCAGATTCCAGTCTATTTTCCGGATGCCGCCGCAGTGGAAGCGTACGTGGCGCAGAACGGCCCCAATGCGTTTTACGACAGCGTGGATTTGCGCAAGAAGTGCTGCCACATCCGCAAGGTCGAACCATTGAAACGGGCCTTGAGGGATAAGCGGGCATGGATTACCGGCTTGCGCCGGGATCAGGCGCCCACCCGGAAGGGTTTGGTCGAATCGGAGTTCGATGCCGAGAACGGCCTGCAAAAATTCAGCCCCTTGCTGGACTGGAGCCAGACTGACGTGTGGGCGTATCTCAAGCAGTTCGATGTGCCATACAACGCTCTGCACGACAAAGGTTACACGAGCATCGGATGCGCTCCTTGCACTCGCGCCATTACTCCCGGTGAGGATGTTCGTGCCGGCCGCTGGTGGTGGGAGGATCCGGAAATCAAGGAATGTGGCCTGCACTCTGGCAAAAAACGCGGCGCCCATAATATCGCCAGCGCCACCACTGCCGGTTCAGGCGCGGCAGTAAAGGATCTGGCTGTTTCAGACTGAATGCGGGGTCTCAGAGAGCGGGAATAAAAGACATCAGCGAGCACAGCAGGGATAGTAGAGACAAGGGAATTGCGTGGAGCACCTCCTGAACTGAATGGGGATTGTTTGATGGACGTTATTTTGAATCAAATGGATGAATTTGCACCTGTTGCAGGACCGGTTGCAGGTCTTGTGATGAAGAATGAACCGATGGTCATCAAGCGGCGTGTCGCGCGACAACTTAGCCACCTTGAAGCACTGGAAAGCGAAGCAATCCATATCATGCGCGAGGTCGCGGCCGAGTGTGCCAATCCAGCTCTACTCTTTTCCGGTGGCAAGGACTCGATTGTTCTTCTGCGTCTGGCGGAAAAGGCTTTCCGTCCAGGACGTTTCCCGTTTCCTTTGATGCATGTCGATACCGGCCATAATTTTCCGGAAGTGATCGAGTTTCGTGACCGTCGTGTCAAGCAGCTCGGTGAGCGCTTAATTGTTGCCAGCATGGAAGACTCGATCAAGCAGGGAAGGGTGGTGTTGCGCTCTGAAAATCAAAGCCGTAATCCCTTTCAATCCGTGACGCTGCTGGATGCCATTGCCGAACACGGTTTCGATGCCTGTATTGGCGGCGCCCGGCGCGACGAGGAGAAAGCTCGGGCAAAGGAACGCATATTCTCCTTCCGGGATGAATTCGGCCAATGGGATCCGAAGAATCAGCGCCCGGAATTATGGGATCTTTACAATGCAAGGGTTCATCCGGGAGAAAATATCCGCGTATTTCCCATCAGCAACTGGACGGAACTCGATGTGTGGGAATACATTTCACGCGAGGGGCTGGAGGTGCCGCATATCTATTTCGCCCACAGGCGTGATGTCATCCGGCGCGGCAGTGGTCTTTTGCCGATATCCCACCTGGTTCAGCCGAAGGAAGGGGAAAAGGTTGAAAATCTCATGGTGCGCTTCCGGACGGTGGGTGACATGAGCTGCACCTGTCCGGTGGAGTCGACAGCGGTCGGTATCGGGGAAATCATTGCAGAGACGGCGGTTACGCGAATTACTGAGCGGGGTGCAACGCGCATGGACGACCAGACATCGGAGGCTTCCATGGAGTTGCGCAAGAGAGAAGGATATTTCTGAGAGGCGTTGCCATCTCCCGAGCGACTCCGGTTTTCCTTTTTTAAGATGACAGCTTCTGAAAGCAGGTAATCTCCGATCTTGTTTCATCTTTGTTTCAGTTTATAAAGTAACGGGAAAGCAGAATTTCAAGACGAGTGTTAAATGTCAGCTATTGAAAATATTTCTTTCGATCATTCGGAGTTGTTGCGTTTCATTACCGCAGGTAGCGTAGATGACGGCAAAAGCACGCTGATTGGTCGCTTGCTGCATGACTCAAAATCGATTTTTGAAGACCAGTTGAGCGCGATTACCCATACTTCGCGCAAGCGCGGGATGGAAGCTGTCGATCTGTCGCTGCTCACCGATGGCCTCCAGGCAGAGCGCGAACAAGGCATTACCATCGATGTGGCCTATCGTTACTTCGCCACGCCCAAGCGCAAGTTCATCATTGCTGACACGCCGGGCCATGAGCAATATACCCGCAACATGGTGACCGGCGCTTCCACCGCCAATCTTGCCATTATCCTGATCGACGCGCGCAAGGGTGTGCTCACACAATCCCGTCGTCATGCCTATCTCGCCAGCCTCGTCGGTATTCCTCATCTGGTGGTGGCGGTCAACAAGATGGATCTGGTGGATTACTCCCAGGACGTATTTGAACGAATCTGCCAGGAGTTTCACCGTTTCGTTGCCGGACTCAATCTGAAAAACATCGCCTATATTCCGATGTCTGCGCTGAACGGCGATATGGTGGTCGAGCGCGGCAACAACCTCGGCTGGTACGAAGGCATGACATTGATGGATTTACTGGAAAAGGTTCCGGTTGACCATGACATCAACCTTGAAGATTTTCGCTTTCCCGTGCAATTGGTGTGCCGCCCGCAAACGGAGGAATGGCATGACTTCCGGGGCTACATGGGTCGTATCGAATCCGGTTCCATCAGTGTGGGTGACGAGGTGCAGGTTCTGCCTTCCGGCTTGACTTCGCGCATCAAGGAGATTGTTACCTATGAAGGAAATGTCGAGGATGCGGTTGCGCCCCAGTCGGTAACGCTGACGATTGAAGATCATCTGGATATATCAAGGGGAGACATGCTGGTAAAAATTTCCCAGCTTCCCCAGGTTACAAAAGAATTTGATGCGATGCTGTGCTGGTTGTCTGAGCAGAGCCTCGATCCCCGACGCAAATACCTGATCAAGCACTCTACACGGTTGGTAAAAGCCGTCATATCCCGCATAGAGTATCGGCTGGATATCAATACCCTGAAACATGAAGCCGCCGATATTCTCAAAATGAATGACATTGCGCGGGTATCGCTCAAGGTCCATCAACCTCTGGTATGGGATGCTTACCAGCGTAACCATGCGACCGGCAGCTTCATCGTGATTGATGAGGTTACGAACAATACCGTGGCCGCAGGGATGATTTGTCCTTCAAAAGGTTAGAGTCGGTAAGCCCGAGAGGCTGTCAGGTAGTAGCGGCGTTTTAATGCTGCAGGACTGGCAGCAACACGCAGTCCGGAAAGCTCAACAAGGCGTATGGGGAGATAAGGGCGGATAAGGGGAACAGGACCTTGCCGCTTTTGTATTTTTAAAGCGGGAAAAAGCACAAACTGAAAAGGGGTATAAAACTTTTCGTACGTAATCAGTTTTGATAGCTGATTTGATAGCTGATGATTTTTGCCTCTTTTGATTTCACTTATAATTTTTGAATGACTTTATCATGACAAGTTTACAATCGGCGCTTCACCCGGCACAGGTATCTGACGTTCCATCTCCGGCGCTGGGATTTGGCATGGCTTTTGCCGACCTGTATCGTCGGGAAGGGCTGGTGAGACTGGACCAGGCATTCCTGGGTTTTCTAGATGAAGGAGAGCCGGGACTACGTGTTCGTCTGGAGCATGCGCGAATTCAACCCGATCATCTCGATCGCAAGGAAGAAGCTGCACTGCTGATTGAAGTCGCGCCCTGGATGGAGGATTTCATTGCCAAGCTATTCGGCATAGAGAAAGAAGCCGGAGCGCTTGCTGCACGTCATCATCAGCTCGCACCCCTTTATTCCTGCAAGAGGCTGTTCGTGCAGCGGCGCGCCATGAACAAGGTCAGTGAGGCTGATGCTGCCGCAGTGGATGGCGTTGCACTGGAAGCAAAACTGGCAGCCGAATTCGGCACTCCTTTCTCAGAGCTGGTTTTTGCAACAAAAGTGATGGAGTGGCTGCTGGACGAGAGCGCGAATGAAGATCGCCTCAAGGATGCCTTGCTGTATGCCGCGTGGGCGTTGAAGACTCCTAACGGACGGGAGCGCAATGCAACTGGCGTATTGTTCAAGGCCCCGGCCAAGCTCGATTTCCTGCATCTGCTGTCGACGGAAACGGACACGTCGGCAGGTTATACGATTCACAAGCTTCACCATATACGCCGCCGGGAAGGATTTTCCCTCACCGACCGGGGAACCGACCTGGTGGGAGCCCTGGATGAGGCGAATTATTGCATCTGGTGCCATGAACAGGGGAAGGATTCCTGTTCCAAAGGGATGAAAGAAAAACAAAAAACACCCGATGAGCCTGTTACCTTCAAGAAAAGCCAGCTTGGTGTGCTGCTGACAGGATGTCCTCTGGAAGAGCGCATTTCGGAATTTCACAAACTCAAGACGCAGGGCGTGGCAATAGGCGGCCTTGCGATGATTGTCATCGACAATCCCATGTGTGCCGGCACGGGTCATCGTATCTGCAATGACTGCATGAAATCCTGCATTTATCAAAAGCAGGAACCGGTCGATATCCCGCAGGCCGAGACGCGCACCCTCAAGGATGTCCTGGAACTGCCCTGGGGATTCGAGATATATAGCCTCCTGACGCGCTGGAACCCGCTCAATCTGCGCCGACCTGTGCCGAAGGCACCGACGGGACGCAAGGTGCTGGTCGTGGGCATGGGGCCAGCGGGATATACCCTGGCGCATCATTTGATGAATGACGGTCATACCGTGATTGGAATCGATGGTCTCAAGATCGAACCCCTGGAACCGGAACTCTCCGGCGTGAACAAGCAGGGGGAGCACGTTCCGTTCAGGGCCGTCCGCAATACGGATGAGCTCGCAGAGAATCTGGATGAGCGCATGCCTGGTGGTTTTGGCGGTGTTGCGGAATACGGCATCACCGTCCGCTGGGACAAGAACTTTCTCAAGCTGATCCGCCTGCTTCTGGAGCGGCGGGAAGAGTTTGCGCTTTTTGGCGGTGTCCGCTTCGGCGGAACACTCACTGCGGACGATGCATTCGCCATGGGATTCGATCATGTAGCGCTCGCTGCAGGAGCAGGACGTCCTACCGTGCTCGATTTGCCCAATGGTCTGGCCCGGGGAGTTCGCGCTGCGTCCGATTTCCTGATGGCATTGCAGTTGACCGGGGCGGCTCAGAGCAACTCTGTTGCCAATATGCAGCTGCGCCTGCCGGTGGTGGTCATCGGCGGGGGGTTGACGGCCATCGATACCGCGACCGAAGCATTGGCATACTATCCCGTACAAGTGGACAAGTTCCTCCGCCGCTATGAAATTCTTGTTGCCGTCCAGGGCGAAGCAGCGATTCGTGGAGCCTGGGATGAGGAAGAACGAGAAATTGCCGAGGAGTTTCTCAGTCATGCCCGCGCCATTCGGGCAGAGCGCAAGGAAGCGGAACGGGAAGAACGCGCCCCGCGAATACTTGAGTTGCTGCAATCCTGGGGAGGCGCGACGATCGCTTATCGAAAACGCCTCATCGACAGCCCTTCCTACACGCTCAACCATGAAGAAGTCGAAAAAGCCATGGAGGAGGGTATATGGTTTGCCGAAGGGCTCACTCCCGTCCGTGTGGATACCGATAGATGGGAGCATGCAAAGGCTGTGCATTTTGCGGTACAGGCGCTTGACGAAACCGGCTCCTGGCAGAAAACCGGGCAAGCCGTATTGCCTGCCCGCGCTGTTCTGGTCGCGGCGGGAACGCAGCCCAATACGGTGCTTGCGCGGGAGGACGATAAACATTTCAAGCTGCATGGACGCTATTTTGCCGCCTGCGATGAAAACGGCGATCCGGCTAGTCCGGCACGCGGGAATCCCAAGCCTGAGCATCCCACCGTACTGCTGAGCCGTAACGAGGATGGGCGTTTCATCAGTTTCTTCGGCGACCTGCATCCGTCCTATTCGGGGAATGTGGTGAAAGCGATGTCCAGCGCCAAGCAGGGTTATCCCGTGGTCAGCCACGTGCTTGAACGCCTGGCACCCGCTTCCACAAAGCCCGCCTGGCTGTTTTTTGCAGAGATCAATGGCAGGCTGCGCGCAACCGTGCACAAAGTCGAACGCCTCACGCCCAATATCGTGGAGGTCGTCGTGCACGCGCCGATGGCAGTGGAACGCTTTCATCCGGGGCAATTCTATCGCTTTCAGAATTTTGCAACGCTTGCCACAACCGCAGGCGATACCAAACTTGCGATGGAAGGCATTGCGCTTACCGGCGCCTCGGTAGATGTTTCCCGCGGGCTGGTTTCGCTCATTGCACTTGAGATGGGCGGGTCCGCGGATTTATGTGCAAGACTTAATCCGGGAGATCCTGTCGTTCTGATGGGCCCGACCGGCACGCCTACAGAAATTCTGCCAGATGAGACCGTGGCATTGGTGGGCGGGGGGCTCGGAAACGCCGTGCTGTTCTCCATCGGCGCTGCGGCACGGGCTGCGGGATCGAAAATCCTGTATTTTGCTGGGTACAAGAAGCTGATCGACCGTTACAAGGTGGCCGAAATCGAGGCTGCGGCCGACGTGGTGATTTGGTGCTGCGATGAAGCACCGGGTTTCGCGCCTTCCAGGCCGGGCGATTATAGTTTTGTGGGAAACATCGTCGAGGCAATGGCCGCTTATGGAAGCGGGGCGCTGGGACCGCAGAAAATCCGTCTGGCGGATGCCGATCGCATCATTGCCATTGGTTCCGACAGGATGATGGCGGCTGTAGGCGCGGCCCGCCATACCAGATTGAAACCCTACCTGAAAACGGATCATTTCGCGATCGGCTCCATCAACTCGCCTATGCAGTGCATGATGAAAGAAATCTGCGCTCAATGCCTGCAACCCCATAAGGACCCGAAGACCGGAGAAATTACATATGTGTTTTCGTGCTTCAACCAGGATCAACCACTCGATCAGGTCGATTTCGGCGGATTGGCGTCGCGTTTGCGCCAGAACAGCGTGCAGGAGAAATTGACCACCCGCTGGATCAGTCATTGCCTGAAAGAGACGAGCCAGCCGGAACTCGAAGTTTCTGCGGAGCCCGTCATTAAATAGGAAACATCGTCTTTCCAGAAAACGGGAATCCGGGCCTTTTCCAAACCAGCACAAGTGTAGGTCGGCTCTGACGGACAATGAAAACGTTGTCGGGCAGAGCTCCCACCTACGCTTCTGCACTTCCGTGAATTTTTACAATCGGAATCATTTCATGCCCGCGCTGATCCCCTCTGCAGGAATGGTTATCGGAAAGTTGGAGAAAAGAATCGGTTTTCATTTGATCGAGCACTGCATTGTGCCCAGGTTCATTTATAATTCGGGGTTTTTGTTGGAATAGGGCTCCGCGATAGGTGCAAGGGGCTTTTCACCTCGCCACCGAGCGTGGCGCATACAAGAAAGATAAAGGGAGATATTCATGCATATAGGAATACCGGCAGAGACCCGTGGGGGAGAGACCCGGGTTGCCGCCACGCCGGAGACGGTCAAGAAATTTACCGCCAAAGGTTTGCATGTCGTTCTGGTGCAGTCGGGCGCAGGTGCGGGCGCGAGCATACCGGACGAGGAATACCAGGCTGCCGGCGCAAGTATCGTGGCCGACCCAGGCGAGCTGTATGGCCAATCTCAGATCGTGCTCAAGGTGCGCGCGCCCGAAGCGTCTGAACTCGCGTTGATGCGCAAGGATGCCGTATTGGTTGGACTGCTTTCTCCGCATCAGGCCGAGGGTATCGAGGCGCTCGCCGCTCACGGCATAACCGCTTTTTCGATGGAGAAACTGCCGCGCATTTCGCGTGCCCAGAGCATGGATGTGCTGTCGTCACAGGCCAACATCGCCGGATATAAGGCGGTGCTCATGGCAGCCAATATCTACCAGAAATTTTTTCCCATGCTGATGACAGCTGCCGGTACGGTAAAGGCGGCGAGAGTATTGGTTCTGGGCGCAGGAGTGGCGGGATTGCAGGCCATTGCGACCGCCAAACGGCTGGGGGCGGTAATCGAAGCATTCGATGTGCGCCCGGCAGCCAAGGAACAGGTGGAAAGCCTGGGCGCCAAGTTTGTCGAGGTTGCGCTCAGCGATGAGGAAAAGGCGCAAGCGGAAACCGCGGGTGGATACGCGCGGGAAATGTCGGAGGATTACAAACGCCGTCAGGGCGAACTGGTGCACCAGCGCGCCGCTGCGGCCGACATCATCATTACAACGGCGCTGATTCCCGGTCGTCCGGCCCCCGTGCTGATCCGGGAAGAAACGGTGCAGGCGATGAAACCGGGTTCTGTTATTGTCGACTTGGCGGTTGAAGCCGGTGGCAACTGTCCCTTGTCTGAATTGAACAAGGTCGTCGTGAAACATGGCGTGCATCTTGTCGGCATTGCCAATCTGCCCGGACTGGTAGCGGCGGATTCTAGCGCCCTGTATGCGCGCAACCTGATGAATTTCCTCAACCTGATGCTCGATGCAAAGACGGGCGAACTCAACATAAATCGTGAAGACGAAATCATCGCCGGAACCTTGGTGTGCGTCAACGGGGAAGTCATCGGGAAAACCTGAAGGAACACGCCTCCGGATTGAAAAGCAGCGCCTGTGCTTTAACCGCTGCTTTTCCTCTCCTGGTTCGTGTCCTGGTAAAAAGTTAACAGATTAGAAGGAGCGATCATGATTGGTGAAATTGACCCAACCATTATTAATCTCACCGTATTCGTGCTGGCCGTGTTCGTGGGTTATCACGTGGTCTGGAATGTGACTCCGGCCCTACACACGCCATTGATGTCGGTGACCAACGCAATTTCCGGCATTATTCTCGTCGGCGCCATGCTAGCCGCTGGGCCGGCGGAAACCGACTGGGGCGTATGGCTGGGGGCTGCCGCGGTAACGCTGGCCGCGATCAACGTATTCGGGGGATTTCTTGTTACCCAGCGGATGCTGGAAATGTTCAGAAAAAAAGATAAAAAAGGAAGCTAGTCAATGTCGGCAAATACGGTCGCTCTCGCGTATCTTATCGCCTCGGTTTTCTTCATCCTGGCGCTAAAAGGTTTAAGCTCGCCGCTCTCCGCCCGACGCGGGAATTTGTTCGGGATCGTCGGAATGGTAATCGCGGTCATTACCACGCTTACCATCACCAAGAACTGGGCGTTGATCATTGTCTGTATCGCGCTGGGAGGCGCCATTGGCGCCGTTGTGGCGCGGCGTGTGCAGATGACCGCGATGCCGGAACTGGTCGCGTTCATGCACTCCCTCGTCGGTCTGGCGGCGGTATTCATCGCCATCGCCGCAGTCAATAATCCCGCTTCCTTTGGTTTGCCCGAGACATTGCCGATGGGCAGCAAGCTGGAACTGTTTCTCGGCACATTCATTGGCGCCATGACCTGGTCGGGTTCGGTGATAGCCTTCCTGAAATTGTCAGGCCGGATGAGTGGCGCACCCATCACTTTCGGCGGTCAGCATAGGGTCAACCTGGCCATGGCGATTATCATGATTGGATTCGGCCTGTGGTTTTTCTTCAGCGCCACCACGAACTGGACTGCCTTCGCCACCATGACCGCGATTGCGTTTGTGCTCGGCTTTCTCATCATCATTCCGATTGGCGGCGCTGACATGCCCGTGGTCATTTCCATGCTCAATTCCTACTCCGGGTGGGCCGCGGCCGGTATCGGGTTCTCACTTGGCAATCCCATGCTGATTATCGCGGGATCTCTGGTGGGCAGTTCGGGCGCAATCCTGTCCTATATCATGTGCAAGGCGATGAACCGCCCATTCCTCTCCGTCATACTGGGCGGGTTCGGGAGTGAGGGAGGAGCCGCCGTGGCAGGGGATGGGACGCAAAAGACCTATCGCAGCGGCAGCGCGGACGATGCCGCTTTCATCATGGGAAATGCTGACAGTGTCATCATCGTGCCGGGCTACGGGCTGGCCGTGGCCAGGGCGCAGCATGCGGTGAAGGAGCTGGCGGAAATGCTGCACAAGAAAGGCGTGAATGTACGTTTTGCCATTCATCCTGTTGCAGGGCGCATGCCGGGGCACATGAACGTGCTGCTGGCCGAAGCCGAGATACCGTATGAACAGGTGCTGGAGATGGATGAGATCAACAGCGATTTTTCCAATACCGACGTGGTGCTTGTGCTTGGCGCAAACGACGTGGTGAATCCGGCTGCAAATGTGCCGGGTAGTCCGATCTACGGCATGCCCATTTTGGATGCGTATAAAGCGCGTACGGTAATGGTGGTCAAACGCAGCATGGCTGCGGGTTATGCCGGCCTGGACAACGATCTCTTCTACATGGACAAGACCATGATGATATTCGGGGATGCCAAGAAGGTCGTCGAAGACATGGTCAAGGCCCTGTAACGTCGAACATCGCCAGCAGCATCGGATGATGATGCCGGAGGTAATGACGCAGTGAGCGCAATCAAGGGTTTTTCGGAAGAACTGTTTACTGCGGACGGTCATACATTCCCGATTTTCCGGAAAGGTGGAGGGTATGGCGTCATCCTCCTGCACGAACTGCCGGGCCTTACTTCGGAGACCGTCGAATTTGCGGAATGGCTGGCAGATCGGGGATTTCACGTCGTCATGCCACTTCTGTTCGGTAGGCCCCTCCAGTCTGTGACGCTGGGCCTGCTGAAAGCGCCTTTCGTATGCATACGGAAGGAATTCAACACACTTGCGGCCGGTAAATCGAGCACCATCACCCTACCGCTTCGGACTTTGTGCCGAAAAATACATATGGAGTGCGGCGGGCCCGGTGTGGGCGCCATTGGCATGTGTTACACGGGCGGATTTGTTTTGGCCATGATGCTCGAAGCATCACTCCTCGCGCCCGTCGCCGCACAGCCGAGTTTGCCGCTCTGTCGGCCCGAAGGGCTGGATGTCGAACCCGAAGCGCTATCCTTCGCATCCGGCCGCAGGGATACGATGTCGTTACTTGGACTTCGTTTCGAGGGCGATGCGCTTTGTCCCGCGAGCCGATTCAAGCGACTGGAAGCCTCGCTTCAACCTGCGGCAGAGTCACCTGTTCCGCGCTTTCACTCTGTTACGGTGCCGGGGAAAGCGCATTCCACTCTCACGCTGGATTATCCGACGGCACTCAAAGGTGGAATCGATACCCGTGAAGTTGTGCTTCAGCACTTGCGCAAACAATTGCTCGATCCCCCCAGCCCGGATATTCCACTCAACCGGCCTGACAATTGTAGAAAGCGGTATGAACACGATATCTGATCAACCAAGGCTGAAATCTGATTTATATCATCGGCCTTCACGGGCACTGACGGTATTTTGCGGCATCTTTGCGCCCCCGCTTCGTGCCAGTAGGGCGGCTATTGGCTTGGCGCGGAATACGCGAATCTATTCCCAAAACATCTCGCCATTAACCCGTGATCCGGTGAAATATCCGGGCTAGTTCTTACCGGTTGCGGCGCCGGTCAAATATTTTTTTCGAGTGATTTCACGTCGGTTGTATACTTGAAAGGAAGATGAGAGGCGGCTTCCCGGCAACATTTGCGCGCTGTCCCTGCTAACTTTTCCAGATTCAGTCATACACAAAAAAACGTTTTCCTCATTTCCCAGTTACCCCAGTTATATATGCCCATGCTGATCGGATTGCCCAAAGAAACGAAAGACCATGAAAACAGAGTCGGCATGACTCCAAGCAACGTCAAGGCATTGACGCGCCGTGGTCACCGCGTGCTAGTGCAAAGCGGAGCGGGAGAAGGCAGTTTTCTTTCGGACGATGAATATCGCTTGGCAGGGGCTACGATTGTCCCCCGGGCGGAAGATGCGTGGGCAGCGCAGCTCGTGGTCAAGGTCAAGGAACCGATTCCTGCGGAATACGGTTACCTGCATCGGGACATGATCCTTTTCACTTATCTTCATCTGGCCTCGGACCGCCCTCTTGTCGAGGCTTTGCTCGCGAGCGGCGTTACGGCTGTGGCTTACGAAACGGTGCAAACCGCAGATGGGAAATTGCCACTGCTGGCACCCATGAGCGAGGTGGCGGGACGCATGGCTACTCAAATCGGCGCGACCTATCTGCAAAAAACACAAGGGGGACGAGGCGTGTTGATGGGCGGTGTCCCTGGTGTGGCTGCGGCCAACGTCGCCATTCTCGGTGCGGGCATTGTGGGAACGAACGCTGCCCGCGTGGCTGCGGGATGTGGCGCTCAGGTCACCGTGCTGGATGTGAGCCACGACCGTCTGAAATACCTGGATGACATATATCGCGGGCAATTGCAGACGCGTTTCAGCGATGAATACAATATCGAGGAAGCGGTCTACAACGCCGATCTTGTCATCGGTGCGGTTTTGATCCCCGGGGGACGAACCCCCTGGCTGGTAACGGCGGATATGTTGCCGAAAATGCGAAGAGGATTGGTTATCGTCGATGTGGCAGTGGATCAGGGGGGATGCATTGAAACAAGCCGGCCTACTACCCATAGCAATCCAACCTATGAGATCGACGGGGTAGTGCATTATTGTGTCGCGAACATGCCGAGCGCCGTTCCTCGTACCAGTACCTTCGCGCTTAGTATTCAGACGGCGATCTATGTCGTGCAGCTGGCGGATGAAGGTGTGGATGCGGTCAGAAAAAATCCGGCATTGAAATTCGGAATGAACACGCATCGCGGATCGGTTACTTATCCCGCTATTGCGCAGGAATTTGATATGCGATATGTCGATCCCTTGCAGGCGCTGGGGAATGCCTGATCAAAATCCTAACTTTGGGAATATCGGGAGAGCAAGATGAAATTTACCCACTCGACATTTCTCGTCATACTGTTCGCCCCGTTGTTCCTGGCAAGCCAGACTTTGCCATTACCCCTGACCTGGGCAAATATTTTGCGGAATGGATCATGAAGCCATGAATGATATGGGCGGGGAAGTTTCTCCGATACCGGAGATGGAGATCTTGGCCATGATGCTTGCCAGGTTGGGACTTCTGGCCGGTCAAGCGCGGTCCGCCCCAGAGACTAAGGTCAACCGAGCCCCTGACAGACTTCACTACTTGGGGTCTGGCATTTTCACGCGTTCACAATAATTAATAAAACAAAAAGTCGTTTTCCATGTCGGCGCACGCCGCATTCATACCACTGATCGCGTTCCTGTATCAGTTTTGGACCCTGTCCAGGCAAATTCCCGATAAACCCATCAGAAAAAGGGGTTTATCATGGTTTCCTTACTACCTCCGGCAAATCCCATGCCTCACAGCTTTACCCTGATTACTACCATTGCTGTCAGCTTCGGCCTTGCCCTGCTGATGGGAGTGATCGCTAACCGGCTGAAGTTGCCCGTCCTGGTGGGCTATCTGACCGCAGGCGTCATCATGAGCGCCAACACACCGGGGTTCGTCGCCGATATGGAGCTTTCAGGTCAACTGGCGGAAATCGGCGTCATTTTACTGATGTTCGGAGTGGGATTGCATTTCTCGCTCAAGGATCTGTTGGCGGTGCGTCGTATCGCTTTGCCTGGTGCTCTCGTTCAGATTAGCGTCGCTACGGCCTTCGGTGCCGCTGTTGCTCTTTCCTGGGGCTGGAATCCGGCCATCAGTATCGTATATGGCGTGTCGCTTTCGACCGCGAGCACCGTTGTATTGCTGAGAGCCCTGGAGCAGCGGGGCTTGCTCAAATCAGTCAATGGTTCGATTGCAGTGGGATGGCTGATCGTTGAAGATGTGGCGATGGTTCTTGTTCTTGTATTGCTGCCCCCGCTTGCGGACTGGTTGCACAGCGACGCGAGTGGTGCCACTACGGATGTATCGAGCCTAAGTTTGCTGATCTCGGTACTGTTTACTTTTGGCAAGGTGGCTATTTTCATTGCGCTGATGCTTGTCGTGGGAAGGCGCGTTTTTCCCAGATTGCTTTGGTATGTTGCCAGCACCAACTCCAACGAACTCTTCATCCTGAGCGTGATCGCTGTTGCGATAGGCATCGCCTATGGTTCGGCCACGCTCTTCGGCGTTTCGTTCGCGCTGGGCGCGTTCTTTGCCGGCATGGTCATGAGGGAATCGGATCTCAGTCATCGTGCCGCTCATGAATCGCTGCCCCTTCGGGATGCGTTCTCGGTTTTGTTTTTTGTCTCCGTGGGAATGCTGCTCGATCCCGATGTACTGATAGAGCAGCCTCTTCACCTTGTCGCCACACTCGCCATCATCATCATTGTCAAATCGCTCGCTGCCTTCCTGCTGGTACTCGCCTTCCGTTATCCCTTGAATACTGCGCTTACTGTATCAGCCAGCCTGGCGCAGATCGGGGAATTCTCTTTTATCCTTGCCGGTCTGGGAGTGTCGCTCGGACTCCTGCCGGTTGAAGCGCAGAGTCTCATACTCGCAGCAGCCTTCATCTCGATCACATTGAATCCGCTGATATTCAAGCTGGTTGAACCGGCGCAGGCATGGATACGTTCCCGTTCCGGAGTGGCGCGCATCCTTGAACGTTCGGACGATCCCCTGGCGGAGTTGCCGACCACTGTCACATCAAGTTATGTTACGAACCATGTCGTGCTGGTGGGATATGGGCGCGTAGGCGGACACATCGGTGAAACACTCAAGAAAGAGGGAGTTCCCCTGGTTGTGGCCGAGCAGAATCGGGAGACCGTCGAAGGGTTGCGCAAACGCGGCATTCACGCCGTCGCGGGAGATGCCGCGGAGCCCGCGGTGCTTATCCAGGCGCACATCGCGCGGGCTGCGATGCTGGTGATCGCGGTTCCCGATACACTGCGCGCTCGCCGAATGATCGAAACTGCACGTATACTTAACCCACCGATCGGGATTATTGTGCGTACACATAACGAAGAAGAGGCAGCGCTGCTGAGAAAGGAAAGCGGAGGAATGGTGTTTCTCGGGGAACACGAACTTGCGTTCAGCATGGTCCGGCATGTGCTGGCCAACTTCCCCAAAACCGACAGGGATGCCGAGCATCCAGGACACGAACGGATAAAGCGGCAAGGTTTGACTTAGGTTTGACTTGAATGCATTTTCATCGTTTCGCCGGCGAATTACCGAATCCGGATCGGAGTTCGGAATATAGGAAGGAGAATTCAATGACCGACAAGATTACCATTTATCAGAAACCGACATGCAGCAAATGCCGGGCTACGCTCGCTCTGCTGAAAGAAAGCGGGGAAGAGTTCGATGCAGTCAACTATTATGACGCACGGCTGACCGTTGAACGGCTGCGCGAACTGATTGACAAGCTTGGTATTCCGATAATGGATGTATTGCGTCGCGAGGAATCGCTCGCACACGACCTCAAGCTTGTTGAGCGGCACCGGGCAGGGCAGTTATCCGATGAGGAATTGATGAAAATCATGGTTGAGAACCCGGATCTGATTCAGCGTCCCATCGTTGTAAGAGGCAATCAGGCGGTGCTATGCCGTCCGCCGGAGAATGTAACGAAGTTGTTGTAACATATCCTTTTCAAAGCCGGCATCCGTTGACACGGTTTGCGCCCATGAAAGGGATGTGCCCTGGAGCCGGGGAAACTCGCGAATCAATTTGTGATATGCTAACCATGTACGGAAAGCGATAATGAATTTCAGGTTAATCAAAGCGTTAAGGATAATTGCCTGCCTTATTCCCGCTGCCCTGGCAGGAACTACCGCCGCCATTGCTGCGGAAGCCGAATGTTCCGGATGCCTTTGCCCTGGAAATCCCTGCCGGTTGTGTCCGTTGCCACCTTCAAAAAATGCTCCGGCGATGCAGGACGAACCGGACGCCTGTCGCAAGATCAGGGAAAAAGTGCCGCTGGTTTCCGCAAATACCGACCCGGACGAGCATTACGCGAGCCTGGATAAATCGATCATGGAATGTGTAAGAAATGGTGGTGACGTTGTCATGAATTCACGGCGGAACAAGGAGTTTCCTTCCAAGCATTATTGCAAACCTTATCTTGCTCCCGGCGCCTCCAGTGCCACAGCGAATTCGTCCCGGACGAAAAAATAGAAATCAGAAAAGGCCGCATACTCCGACGTACTGGATAGAACCAGTAAGCATCCTGCATTAGCGCTGCCGAATCCCGGCACTTCCGATCGTTTGAACTACCACAAGGGGGTTTCCAAGCCTGAGTGGCAGAATCAGTATGTGGCATGCAAATAAAATTGCTTCGATTCCTCAAAGGAACCAAAGAAGAGAAATGATTGCCCCCGTGGAAGCCGGAAGACAGGATAGCGTAAGCGGTTCGTGGGTAAGACTGCGGCGTAAGCCCAAATCCTTCGTCAAACTCATTCTGCTGGGCTTTGCTCTGGTCGGCTTGCCACTGATCGTCGCGCTCATCAATAGCGCTTTTTCCATTGACCGGTTGGCAAATCAGAGCCGGAAGGCGGTATATCAGGCGGCGGAGATTGCGCACAGTAGCCGCGCTCTTGCGGATGAAATTGCGAATATGGAGCGGGCAGTGCGCCAGACTCACATTCTGGGTGATACTGCCCTGCTGGAGGGTTATTTCCGCGGGCATGCCGGATTCGAGAAAATCGCTGCGGGCCTTGCCGGGCTCTCCCTCAGCGACGAGCAGAGACGATTGCTGGTGCAATTGAAATCAGAGGAAGCCGCCATTTTCGAGGAAGTTTCGGCCGTCAAGCAATCCCCGGAAGAGTTGCGTAAACTGATCGGCAACTTCGGTCATCTGCGGGATTCCGCACGCTTCTTTTTCTCACTCGGGTACGCGCTCATAGAGCGCGAGGTGGATGAAATGCAGGATATGGCAGGATCCGCGCGCTTTACCGTTGGCTGGCAACTGCTTGCACTGATTCCATTTGCCATATTGCTCGCCTTCTTTTTTTCCTTCCGGATCGCCCGTCCGATCCGCCAGATTGAAGAGGCCATTCGCAGCATGGGGCAGGGGAAGCTGCATAAGGCGATTCGAGTGGATGGTCCCCAGGACCTGGTTTATTTTGGCGAAAGACTGGACTGGATGAGGCAGCGCCTGCTAAAGCTCGAAGAACAGAAGACGCGGTTTCTGCAGCATGTTTCTCACGAACTCAAGACCCCGCTGACAGCCATGCGGGAAGGGGCGGATTTGCTCGTAGAAGGCGTGGCTGGCAAGCTGACGGAAGAGCAGCAGCGTGTTGCCAGTATTCTTCACAGCAATAGCCTGCAGTTGCAGCGGCGCATCGAGGATTTGCTGAGTTATAGCGCCCTCCAGACCGAGAAAGCCGCACTGGTGAAACAGGAGGTGGGTTTGAAGAAGATTCTGGATGCGGTATTGCACGATCAGAATCTCATCATTATGAACAAAGGTCTGCGAATGGATTTGTCTTGTCCGGAAGTGATGCTGGAGTGTGAACCGCAAAAAGTCAAAGTGATTGTGGACAATCTTTTATCGAACGCCGTGAAATTCTCACCCAGGGGAGGATGCATCCGCATCTGGACAAGTGAGACAGCAGGGATTGCACAACTGGATATAGTGGACCCTGGACCCGGAGTGGATGATGCCGATCGGGAGAAAGTATTCGAACCGTTCTATCAGGGGCGGAGAGTGCTCGACAGCCACGTGAGGGGAACGGGCTTGGGATTGTCGATCGCCCGGGAGTACGCGCTTGCGCATGGCGGGAACATCGAGCTTGTACCGCTGGCTGACCGCGGCGCCCACTTCCGGCTCACTCTCCCCGTTCACGATGTGCCTGAGGGATCGGCATGAGGAGCATGGTGTGCATACGAGAACTAGGGCTGGTTCCGCCGATAGCGGCGTTGATGTTTCTGACCGCGTGCGTAGCCATTGAAAGCGTTGAAAGCCCGCGGGCTGTCGAACCACCGCCGACCGAACTGGTTATGACGGGGCAGATGGATGATATGATGGAGTTTTATGATTCCATCCGCAAGCAGTCGCCGGCGGAGGTGAGCCGGGTATACGACAAGGCGAAACAGAGCTTCATGCGGAACAAAAGCGATACCAACCGCGCCCGTCTGGTATTGCTTCTCATCCTGCCGAATACGTCATTTCGAGACGTTACCTCTGCAATGCATCTGCTCAACGAATGGCCGAAGGACTCGAAATCGGCAAATAATTTGCAGAGTTTCAAAAACCTGCTGGCCGGCTTGCTTGCGGAGCAACAACGACTGAGTCACAGCATCGAGGAACTTTCGCAGAAATTGAAAGATGAGCAGAAGCGTGTAGAAACCCTGCAGAGTCAGATCGATGCCATAAAAAGCATGGAAAAGAATCTGCTTAAGGAATTGTAAAGAAACGTAAAAAATCATGTCCGATGCAAAACCCAAAATTCTGATCGTTGACGACGACACCGATCTGCTTGAGTTGCTGACCATGCGCCTTACAGCGGCGGGATACAAAGTGGACGCTGTCCCAAGCGCAGAGGCGGCCCTGAACTATCTGGATGTGTCCCGTCCCCAACTGGTCATCAGCGATATGCAGATGAGCGGTATGGACGGCATGGCATTGTTTGAACAAATCCATCGCTCCTTGCCGACCTTGCCGGTGATCATACTCACGGCGCACGGGACGATTCCCGATGCCGTCACGGCTGTCCAGCGAGGGGTATTCGGCTATCTTGCCAAACCTTTTGACAGCAAGACGTTGCTGGCCAATATCAGTCAGGCGCTCAAGTTCGTTCCGGGCGCCGTATCGCAGAAAGAACTGTCGCAAGCACCGTGGCGCAAGAATATCATCACCCAGAGCGCTGTCATGGAGGATCTTCTTACCCGGGCGGGACTGGTTGCGGAAGGTGATGCCAGCGTGCTGATCTATGGAGAAAGCGGAGTGGGCAAGGAGCTGTTCGCGCATGCCATACATGATGCATCCAAACGCTCCGATCATCCGTTTGTGGCCATCAATTGCGCGGCCATTCCGGAACAGTTGCTGGAATCCGAGCTGTTCGGGCATGTCAAAGGGGCATTTACCGGGGCTGTCAGGGATCATAAGGGTTTATTCCAGCTGGCTGAGGGGGGCACTCTCTTCCTTGATGAAATCGGCGATATGCCGGTTTTGCTTCAGGTCAAGCTGTTGCGTGTACTGCAGGAAAGGCAGGTGCGCCCGGTTGGGTCGGCGCAATCGATCCCGGTGGATGTGCGTATTATTTCGGCCACTCACCGTGATTTGAAAACAGAAATCGCTGCTGGAACATTTCGGGAAGATCTGTATTACAGACTGGACGTGGTATCACTTACCATCCCGGTTCTGGCGCAGAGGCGCGAAGATATTCCTTTACTGATAAATTACTTCCTCAGCACGTTTTCAGAGAAATACCAGAAAAATATCAACGGTTTTTCTCCCGAGGCAATGGAAACACTGGTTGCCGCATCCTGGCCCGGCAATGTGCGCCAACTCATGAATGTCGTCGAGAGATGCGTTGCATTGAGTACTGCACCCCTTATTTCGCCGGTGCTGGTCTACGATGCGATGCACCGGGAAGAAGAGCAACTCGTGTCTTTCGAGGATGCGCGCAGAAGTTTTGAACGGGATTATCTGGTGCGCGTACTTAAAATCACGGGAGGAAACGTTACCCAGGCAGCACGCCTCGCCAAGCGCAATCGCACGGAGTTCTACAAGCTGCTGCAGCGATATCAGCTCGATCCATCCGTCTTCAAGCAAGCGCAGGTTTGAGAAAAGGAAGGACTGGACTAAACGCTACAGGTTCTACTGGCGGTCCTCCTTTTTCCCTTCCTGGCCGGGTCAGGTCTGACCCGCGATGGGTCTGCGCTCATCCTCGACATATTGGTCGCCTTTCTTCACGATAAAGCCCAGTTCGGTCCACCACCGGACCATGTCAACATAGTCCTCTATGCCGCGGGAAAATGGTCGCAGCCCGGAGGCGGTGAGGACATCGACAGGGCGTTGGGCTGGCCACCACAGCTCTCCGCAAGCCAGAAAATCCGCCTGCCAGGGTAACGCCATGCGTTCCGTCAGAAAACCCGGAGGAAGTGTCTGCCTGATTCGAAAAGGCGCCTGGTAAGTTCCTGCTTGCGCGATCACGTACGTGACTTCGATCCCGGGAAAGAACGGCGCCCCGATGCATCCTTCCAGGGCAGCGCGGGTTAAAGCGTCCGGCTGCTGATTCAATGGCAATTCGTCGAAAGCGACCGGTGTCGGTTCGCCCGTCCAGTCCGCTTCGAAATCGCCCTGTGCCCATTTTTCCATGAGCGCATACTGATATTCCGTGAGCGCGGTGTATTCTCCTCGCTCAGGGTTATCCGGATCCAATCCGCTGTTCACTTTAGGCATGCTGGGTGGCGTCTGGCGCGGCGGGGTATTGGGATCAACATGAGTGTTGGGTTTCGTCAGCCAGCTTAAGACCGTCTCGCGCGCGGACCTTCCATTCTCGGTCTTGTCCGCGAGTTTGCTCAATCGAGCCGGATTCAGAAAATTGCCGGTGCCCCCGTGATGCCGGTTTCTCTCCTCGACTACCCAGTGAATCATCACCACGCGCTTCAGAATGGGGTAAATGTGGCGGGTGAACGATGGCACATTTTTTATGAGGAGGGGAGCGAAGTTTCTGGAGGCGACGTTGACGGCCTGATCGTACCAGGTGGTTACGTTTTCAATGCCGGGCGCGTAGGAAGGGGGAGCGACGACAACCCACGCGCCTTCTTCGGCAGTAACGGGCGCTTCTCCCTCGACCTCCACCACGGCATTCACCGGACCGTCGGAAACACCATCGTACCAGCCATCGTTGTTGGCAAAGCTGTTCAACCCCCTGCCCAGGGGAGAGCCTGACTTGCCTGGACCGCCGACAACGACCAGCCGCCCATTTTCGTCCGTGAGCATGCGCCCAAACTCGATCTTTGCACTGCCTTCGACGTTGCCATTCCTTATGAAATCTATTTCTCCACTCAATGGAACAGTGGGTTTGCTCTTTCCCGATATTGACTGTAATCCCGCATCGACAATGAGTCCCGCGCGATCATATCCTGGATTCCGTGGCGAACCTCCAGGACCGCCAGGAGGAAAATTTCCCCCTGCTGCTTTGCTATTGACGAGGTGAACGTTCCATCTAATCGTTGTTTTTTCATTCGCAACGATTTCGCTGTCGATGATTTCTTTGCCGAAATCATCCCGGATGAATTTATAAATCCTGAATCGGACTGCCTGCGGCTTTATTTTTCCGGAATTGTCGCGGTAGGGACCAGGGGGAACGATTCCGGGAGATTCGGGACCCAAAAAATACGCGCTCTCGCTGTTTCCTATGCGCGCGATTCCTACTGCCGGATAAATGCGATAGACCGTTTTCATTCGAGTCGCTTCCCTTTCCGTTGATTGTGCGGCGAATATCGGTTACTCCAAATCATAGCTGCTGCCACAAATATTTCCGTACTTTCTTTGTTGCTACCGCTTTCTATACTTCTCAGCTGGTTTGGTGAAATATCGGGAAACTCACTATGTTGGGCAACGAACGGAAAAGGAAGCCAACGTCGTAAATACTATCTGAATAACCAGATCGTTTTGTCGCATTGCTCCTTTTGCTTTTGTTAATGGGTATCCGCGTTTAATCACTAGGGATGTGTGCTATGAACTCCTTGTATGATGACGTTTCTGAAGCCCGGGCTGTTCGCATCCCGGCGAGCGGTGTGGTGCTGAATGCTGATCTGACGATGCCGCCCCACCCGCGGGCCATTATTGCCTTCGCTCATGGCAGCGGCAGCAGCCGGCACAGCATTCGCAATCGCTATGTAGCGGAAATGTTGAACGCATATAACTTCGCCACTCTCCTTGCTGATCTCCTGACTGAAGAGGAGGAAGTTACTGACATGCGCACGCGGCATCTGCGGTTCGATATTCCGATGCTCGCGGACAGGTTGATCGATATCGCTGCCTGGCTCCAGCAGGAGTCGCAGACGACAGATTTGAAAATAGGCTGGTTTGGAGCGAGCACCGGCGCTGGGGCAGCGCTGATTGCAGCGGCGCAGCGTCCGGAAAATATCATGGCCGTGGTTTCACGAGGTGGACGTCCCGATCTCGCGGGTGCTTATTTACCGGAGGTTGTAGCGCCTGTACTTCTCATCGTGGGGGAAAACGATCCGCAGGTTCTGGAGCTGAACAAGGAAGCGCTTGCCCGCCTCAATACCGAATCGAAACTGGAAATCGTGCCGAACGCCACTCATCTGTTTGAAGAACCGGGAACGCTGGAGGCAGCTGCCGGTCTTGCCGCAGAATGGTTTCAGAACCATTGCTAGATCGGCAATAAAGCCATGCCGGGCACCGTATATCACTTTGCAGACAGAGCCGAAGCAGGGAGGATGCTGGGGGAAGCGTTGTCGATCTACGCTGGAAGAACCGACGTCCTTGTTCTGGCGCTTCCACGCGGCGGGGTACCGGTTGCTTACGAGATTGCGCGGGCGCTGGCCGTACCGCTAGATATATGGCTTGTACGGAAACTGGGTGTGCCGGGCCAGGAGGAACTGGCGATGGGAGCAATGGCGGGGACAGACACTCTTGTCCTCAACAAGGAAATCATCAAACTTCTGAATATCGATGAGGGTTCCATCGATGCTGTCATAGCCAGGGAGCGGACTGAGCTGGAGCGGCGCAATAAGCTTTATCGTAGAGGCATGCCTGCCCCGGACATTCAGGGGAAAACAATCATTCTCGTCGATGACGGTCTAGCTACGGGTGCGACCGTGCGCGCTGCCATTGTTTCTTTACGCGAAGCCGGCGCTGCAAGAATCGTTGTGGCTGTACCCGTCGGCACAACATCGGCATGTCGAAAAATCCGCCAGGAGGCGGACGATCTCGTGTGCCTGTATACGCCCGAACCTTTTTTCGGGGTAGGGCAATGGTATGACAATTTCATGCAGACTCCGGATGAGGAGGTGCTGGCGCTCCTGGAGCAGGAAACAACCTCTCGGCGAACAACCGAAACTCCAAAGAGAGTGACTTAAGGGGAGACTCAAGGAGGAACTTAAAGGAGACTGAGGGAATTACAGGATTCGGTCGCCTGAGGGTCAAGGAGGATTTCATTATGGCTAATATCGATTTTGATTACCATTTGATCGATGTGCTGGAGCAGGACGCGCATACTGTTGCAGAATACAGTGCTGGTCATGAGTTGATACGCGCAGTACGCGAGCATGTGCAGGGAAAAAAATTTGTCCTGATCGGTGAAGCGAGTCACGGTACAGCCGAATTTTATCGCCTGCGGGCTGAAATTACTCAACACCTCATTGTCGAGGACGGATTCGATGCTGTTGCAGTCGAGGCGGACTGGCCGGATGCTTATCGGGTCAACCGTTTTGTTGCCGACCGATCGGAAGACAAGGATGCGGATGCAGCCTTGTCCAATTTCGAACGGTTTCCCACGTGGATGTGGAGGAATACCGAAGTATTCGCTTTCATCACATGGTTGCGCAACTATAACCAGGAGACGGGGAGACACAAGCGCGAGCAACAGGAACCGGTGGGGTTTTATGGACTCGATTTATACAGTATGACAACCTCGATGCGGGCAGTGCTGGCATATCTGGATAAGGTCGACCCGGAAGAAGCTCTCGCTGCCCGCGCGCGCTACGGTTGCTTTGGCCAATTCATCGAAAATCCGCAGGCGTATGGTTATGCCATTGCGTCCGGCCGGTGGGACTCGTGCGAGCAGGAAGTGATCGCACAGCTCATGCAGCTTCAGCGAAAAGGACGGCTTTACGTTGAAAAGGATGGCGTGTTTGCCGGAAATGAATATTTTTCGGCGCAGCAGAATGCCGAGCTGGTAAAAAATGCGGAGAAGTATTATCGCGCCATGTTCAGGGGAAGGCCCAATACCTGGAACCTGAGAGACCGGCATATGTTTGAGACGCTCGAGAAGCTCGCCAGCCATCTGGAAGACCAACTGAAGCGGGAAGCGCGCATCATTGTCTGGGCCCACAATTCTCATCTGGGCAATGCGGCGGCCACCGAGATGGGGCGGCGCGGCGAATTCAACATCGGCCAGCTCGTAACCGAGAAATATCGGGATAAGTCATTCCGCATCGGATTTTCGACGAGCCGAGGCAGCGTGACCGCGGCAACTGATTGGGACGGACCTGCCGAAACGAAAACCGTCCGCGAACCGCTTGCAGGCAGTTACGAAGAAATTTTTTCGCAACTCGCCAAGAAACGTTTCTTTTTCGATCTCACCACCGATGGCGAAGCCATGGAGTTCCTGCGGGAGGAGCGGCTGCAACGGGCCATCGGAGTGATCTACCGACCTGAAACCGAGAGGATGAGTCATTACTTCTATGCCTGTCTCCCGCAGCAATTCGATTTCATGATTCATCTCGACAAGACGGAAGCGCTACAACCGTTACCCGCATTCGTCCACCGCCGGGCGGGCGAATTGGATGAGACTTATCCTTCAGGCTTGTAGGGGACCGTGTTTCTCGATTCCTGATTCCTTAAGGTGGCCGTGCAGGAAGCGAAGCGCACTGCACTCCAATCGTTCAAGCGAACCGCTTGCATGGGGAGCTGAGCAAGCCATCTCCTCGCATTTTCTACTCCTCAAAGTTGAAAATACTCCTTTGCCGGTCTTCCGTCTACGGACTGGATCGCGCTCCTTACCTTTCGGTCAAGCTTTCGGCCTTATACCTGAACCATACCAGAAGCCCTCAACCCTTTCCCTTTTCTGCATTCCATTGTCGAACAATTCTGTCTGAGAGACAGCATCAATGCCAGTAGGTGAAAGGCGTAATCATGCCTCAAATTTAGGTTTCTCCACCCCTATAACCGAGATTAACCGAGTTTTTCTCCTGTTCGAGAATTGTTGCCAAACAGTATCTGATCATCTGCTCTGATTTCAGCTACCCGAAAATCCGCCTTCGCTATCTTCGATATATGAATTCACACTCAATGCCTCGATTTCCTTGCTTTTTGAAAAATGCGGTCTATTTTAAAAATGTTGCCTTGTAGATAAAAAGAAGCCGTGAACAGACAAAAATCAAATGAACTCGGAGGAGGCATAAAATGAAAAATACGAAGAACAATCATCAGGGTATAAAAATTGAATCCGTGAGCCGCAACGTTTTTCAGATACTGCCGATCGCAGCAGCGATGGCTGCATCCGGCGTTATTCAACCCGCTTTTGCTGTTGATCGCACATGGTTTGGTGGCACAGGAGAGTTTGGAGTCGATACGAACTGGTCGCCCACGGGTGTGCCGGGCAGCGGTGATAAGGCAATTATCGACAGCGGGATCTCCACTCTGTCATTCAACACATCGATAACGAGTGTTGATTTATCAGGAGGCGCCCTTGGAGGTACAGGCAACCTTATGCTCAGCGGTTTGAGTACCTGGACGGGGGGTTCCATTACGGGTGGGGCCACCACGACCTTTAACAGCACGCTGGAGCTAAGCGGCAACGGCGCCAAGGTTATTTCAGGCGGGCGCACAGTGAATGCTGGCAACACTACCTGGAGCGGCAATACAGGCAACGGGGCCAACGATATCTTCTTCAACAACGGCACCTTCAACAACACCGGGACCTATACGGACACCAATGCCTTTAATGATCAGATGGCGGGCACTGGGACATTCAACAACAGCGGGACTTACAACAAGCAGACCAATACGCTTACCAACATTGGCGGGGGCGTGGGGTTCAATAACACGGGAACGGTGAATGTCAATGCGGGGACCTTGCGCCTGCAAGGGAGCGGCACTCACAGCGGCAGTTTTGCCATTGCCGATGGTGCAACCCTTGATCTCAACTTTGGCACCCACAACCTGAACGGTGTAACAACCAGCGGTGGCGGCACGTTTGAGATAAGTGGAGGCACGGCTAATCTCAATGGAGGCAGCCACACTTCGAAATTTCTGCTTTCAGGCGGAGCATTGGCGGGTACCAGCACACCCATTGGTGGTGCTGCTACCTGGACGGGGGGTTCCATTACGGGTGGGGCCACCACGACCTTTAACAGCACGCTGGAGCTAAGCGGCAACGGCGCCAAGGTTATTTCAGGCGGGCGCACAGTGAATGCTGGCAACACTACCTGGAGCGGCAATACAGGCAACGGGGCCAACGATATCTTCTTCAACAACGGCACCTTCAACAACACCGGGACCTATACGGACACCAATGCCTTTAATGATCAGATGGCGGGCACTGGGACATTCAACAACAGCGGGACTTACAACAAGCAGACCAATACGCTTACCAACATTGGCGGGGGCGTGGGGTTCAATAACACGGGAACGGTGAATGTGCAGGCGGGTGTGTTTAATGTAGCCCACGCCATGAATAACGCTGGAACGATAAATATCAGCGCGGGAGCAAGCTTCCAGTCTTCTTGTGGAGGTGCGGATTGTTTCGTTAACACGGAGATTATACAAGGCAACGGTACAGTTATCACACCGACGTCTGGTTTATCCAATAGCGGTGCAATCAATCCTGGCGATGGCATCGGTCATCTCACGATCGACGGCGATCTCACTCAAGGCTCAGGCGGTGTAATCAACTTCGAGCTTGCCAGTCTGAGCAGTTTTGACCAGTTAACGGTTACCGACGATGTAACATTCGGTGGAGTAATCGGCATAGGGAATCTAGGCTACGCGCCTGTTGTGGGTGACAGCTTTGTGGTAGCTACTTTCGATGAGCGCTTGGCAAATTCGACATTCACCGAGGTCGACACGCATGAATTTGGTTCGGGCGTAACTTTTGGCGTGAGTTACCACGAGCACGATGTGACATTAACAGTAACCGCAGTGCCAGAGCCGGAGCAATATGCTTTGTTTCTTACCGGACTGGGTTTGATGGGTGTGATGGCGCGCCGACGGAGGAATCATATCCGAGGGTGACACTATCGCCGCTCTTATCGAGTTGACCGTGATCTGGAAAAAAAATACAAAACGTAGACATCATCAAAAGGGAAAGGGCAAATGATGTAACCACACTACCTGTTGATGGAGGAAGCGATGAAGAAATTGAGTTATGTTGTGTTTCTGGTCGGAGCAGCCATATTTGGCGCACTCCCGGTTTTTGCGCAGCAAGGTGAAGATAGGGGAGCCGGTGGAGATGCTGCAAACCGTGCCGTGAACATCAATCTCGGCAGTACCGGAGGGGCGCTGGACAGCAGCGCGCTGAAAGCCGTACGAAAGACGGTGGGAAAGGCTATCAGCGAAGAAACAGTGGACACTTTCGCTGTTTATAGTCCAAGAGCAGGGGGGCCTATTCCGATAGAGGGGGGATTGAACGCCTGCGCGGAAGCAGGCTTCAGCTCGAAGCCGGGAGAGTTCAAAGCATTCATCAAGCGTCTGCGTGATATTCGTCCTAGGGCAGGAACGTTCCTCAATGTGGAGCTCACCGATCAGTGCAAACCTATTGAAGGCGGAGGAGGCGGAGCTGTTTGCGGGGGTATCGCTGGAACACGTTGTCCCGATGCAAACCAGTATTGCGACTTTGGGGCCAAATGCAAGATGCCGGACGCGCAAGGTCAATGCAAGACCAAGCCCACCATTTGTCCGCAAATCTTCAAGCCTGTTTGTGGATGTGATGGCAAGACTTACAGCAACTCATGCACCGCAGCAGCTGCCGGTGTTTCCGTCGAACATGAAGGGGAGTGCAAGAAGTCCGAGTCCCAAGCCTGCGGCGGGATAGCCGGGATCCCCTGCCCTGAAGGCCAGGCCTGTGTGGATGATCCCAGGGATGATTGCGATCCCACACGGGGCGGCGCCGACTGCCCGGGAATCTGCAAGGGTAAAAGGTAGCAGCAACGGGAATACAGGTTAATCTCTGGAAGCCTTATGACTACCCTGGATAAGCAGGTCTTGTTACCCGTGGCGGACAGCTTATCCAGAGTTTGTCACCCGAATGTTAGACAACGTACAGAGCGATTCCTCGACCAGATGTTAAAAATCGGAAGGTCTAGCCGTTAGAAAGAGCTAAGCCTTTTAATCACAGTAGCACAGTCACAGCGGTGCAGTGGCGCAGCCGATCAACAGTTCTAGAGGGAAAATCTTGAGCACATCATCTGACAGAGGCAACGCAAGGATCAACGAGAGCGGGATCGGAAACCCGGTCGAGAATACAGAAAAAGCGATTACCGACAGTCCGGCAGTAACCGGATCTTATGGACTATACAGGCAGGAACGGAGGAAAGGTCATCAAGTGATTTCTACCTCGAGTTATTACCAGGTCGAGCGGCGCGGCGGCGGCATCCGCTATGGCTATGGGGAAACACAGGACTGGTCGGACCCGGATACGGAATCGGATGGAATGCCTTATTCGGGCAGGAATTTTTGACAGCAGGAGATGCAGAGATTCAGGCAAAGGATTCAAGGCATGTAATGCGTAATGCTGGCAGGGAATGAGGCAACAAGGGTAGAAAAGGTCGTTCATTTAATTCACATTCTAAAGGAGAAAACCATGGCAAACATTGCTCGTCGCTCGCCTCTTACTGGCGACATCATGCGCTATGACCCGTTTTACAATCTGGATGACTGGTTCAAGAATTGGGGAATGCGTCCATTCTCAATGGATATGGAAACCACCCCTCAGATCAAGATCGATCTTACCGAAAATGACAACGCCTATACGGTTCGTGCAGACATACCTGGAGTAAAAAAGGAGGATGTCAAGGTTCAGGTAGAGGGCAACCGCGTTTCCATCAGCTGCGAAACAAAGCAGGAAAAAGAGGAAAAAGAAGGCGAGAGGGTGATTTGCCGGGAATGCCATCAGGGATCGAGCTACAGGAGTTTCACTCTGGGAAGCGAAGTGGATGAGGCCAAGGCCGAGGCAAAATATGAAAACGGCACATTGGAACTGACGTTGCCGAAGAAGGAGGGAAAAACCGCGAAACGTATCGAGGTGAAATAATCCGGGCAGTGCTCTTCGGGTCATCAGACTGATCGTTCCGCTCCACATAACAGGAACTCCACCATGACGCACCCTCCATTTGTCGGCTTTCGCCAGATTTCCCGGCATGACAAGCTCTTCAAGGAGCGTATCCACGATCCTTACAGGGCGCGGCACAAACTGCCGGAACCCACTGTGTGTCCCAGTTGCGGGGCCGTATTCCATGAAGGGCGCTGGCAATGGAGCGAAGCGCCCCCGGGCGCTTACCAGGAAATGTGTGCTGCCTGCCAGCGTATCCGGGATGATTTCCCTGCTGGCTTCGTTACATTGAGTGGCGAGTTCTATGCCGCGCATCACAGTGAAATCATGCACATCGTTCACAATGTGGAAAAGCGTGAAAAGGTCGAGCATCCGTTCAATCGCATCATGGCCGTTGAAGAAAAAGACGGAGGAACCCTGGTGACGACCACTGATATCCATCTGGCGAGAGGCATCGGCGAAGCCATACACGACGCGTATCAGGGCGATCTGGAATTTCACTATAACCCGGAAGAGTATTTGTTGCGCGTGCACTGGGCACGTTAGAAAAAACTTTGGATGTAGCGTTTTGGTACAAACCCGATACGTGTTCCCAATTGCAACATACCTCACCGTCCCTACAATGAGAGTGTGATCACAGTGGAGGGCAGGATGCCTGTGGGTGAAATTTGTAATCGTGATACTGTAATCGTGAAGCGGGATGAGACGATTGGGGAGGCAGCCAAACTCATGCGTCAGCACCATGTGGGCGATGTGGTCGTTGTCGAAGAGCGGGATGGCCTCAATATTCCCGTCGGAATTGTCACCGATCGCGACCTCGTGGTGGAAATCATGGCAACCGAGTTGAATGCTGCTGTCATCACCGTGGGCGACATCATGGAGCAGGAACTCGTCACCGTGAAAGAAAGCGTGGGGGTATTCGAGGCAATTCAATACATGCGCAGCAAGACGGTGCGGCGCTTGCCGGTAGTGGGCGAGAATGGCGTCCTGGTGGGCATTCTTACGCTCGACGACTTGCTGGAACTGCTATCGGAAGAACTGCTGGCTATTTCCCGGCTGACAAATTATCAGCGGCAGAGGGAAGCAAGACAACGGCATTAAAAGACCAACGGGATCAAGGGGCGACTGGAAATACGTGAAGGGAGTTTTCGCCCAGCCGGTCATTGCTGGCTTTTCCCATAATCGGAAGGAGCACGATCATGATGGATTCCGTGAAGAATGCAGGTGAAAATATCAGCCGGAGACTCAGTCGGACATGGGATCACATTTCAGACGGCTGGCGTGAACTCGTCCACCATGGCAGCGATGCTCTTACGCACTTTGTACACCGCAAGGGTGAGGAAGACAAAGGGCAGGAGTCCGCTGCCAGCACGCCAGCTTTTCCTCGCTGGAGTATTCTGGCAGGGGATATGGAAGAAACGGACGGGGAAATCGTGGTACGGATAGAAGTGCCTGGGATGGAAAAAAAAGACTTTGAGATCAGCATAGAGGGCAAGATGCTTTCTCTAAGAGGGGAAAAACGCTTTGAGCGCGATACAAATGATAGTAAGTATCATGTCATGGAACGTGCTTACGGCGTTTTTCAACGAACCTTGCCGTTACCGGTCGAGGTGAATGAAGACAAAGCGGAAGCGGACTACAAGAACGGCGTGCTGACCGTTCGTCTCCCCAAGCTGAATGTTGAAAAGAGAAGATTCATTTCCATATCATGATAAGGTGGCATTTTGCTTTTCAGCGCCGCTGCGACCTACCGAAAATTATGCTTGTCTGCCTGCTCCCAGGCGTAATGACGACTATGCTGGCAGCTTCGATCTCTGTAGCGGCTGAGCCGGACATTCTCTTGAGCCAGAAGGAAAGAAAACCAAAGAAGGAGGCGTCTCGCATGTCTATGACAATAACATCTTCATCCTTTGCGAATCACGGAGAGATTCCTATTCGTCATACCTGTCAGGGACATGATACTTCACCCGAGCTGTTCTGGGACAACATACCGGAAAATGCGAAAAGCCTGGTTTTGATTGTGGATGATCCGGATGCGCCCGATCCCGCCGCTCCCAAGCTGACCTGGGTACACTGGGTGTTATATAACATTCCTCCTGCGGCTCAAGGTTTACCTGAGGGAGTGGCGGAAGCCGATCTTCCCATTGGAACGCTCGGCGGGCTCAATGACTGGCAGCGTACAGGGTATGGCGGACCCTGCCCCCCTATCGGTAAGCATCGATACTTTCATAAACTCTACGCACTGGATATCATGCTTCCGGATCTGAAACATCCCACCAAGGCAATCATCGAGCAGGAGATGCAGGGACATGTCATCGCGCAATCGGAACTCGTGGGGCTGTATCAGAAGCAATAGGCTGCTATTGCTTTTTTTCTTTTTTAGGTTCCGGTTCATCCAGGGCGGTTCTGTACATTCAAGGGGATAAACGCGCAATATGGCATGAGTCGCATCAAGAACCTGCTATCTGGTGGAAATCAAAGATTGATTCGTACACCATCGACACGGCATGAAGCAGGTGTTGCGCTGCGCTTTCCCTGTATGCTGCAAATTCGTGATGACAAAAAAACGAGCGAAGCTGATATCCTGAATACGTTGACTGTCATGCTGGGGCACAGGTGGTCATGAAAATCCTGCCTGAGGAGCTGTCTGAATTGCGTCACAAACCCAACCGCGCTTTACCCATAAAATGGGCGGTGAAGGGCGTGGTCAAAGACTTGAAGTATGCGCGTGATTTATCCTTCTACCTGCTTAAAAGAGAGAAGGCAGATGAAAGGCCGCTGGTGAGGTTGTATGAAAAGGCCATATCTCCCCGTTATGATCGTCCCGTTTGCCTTTTTTGCAGCTTCGACAAAGATAGCGTTGTCAGGGAGAACGTGTATTACTACCTCAATGCTCTGATGCTAGCCGGTTTCGATATCGTATTCATCAGCTCAAGCAGCATGATTTCTGGAAGCGATCTGGAAAAACTGTCTCGATGCTGTATCGCAATAATAAACCGTGAGAACAAAGGATACGATTTCTATGGGTGGAAAACAGCTCTGGAAAAATATCCCGAATATCGCGAGCACAGTGGTCTTCTGTTAGCCAACGACAGCGTTCTCGGTCCGCTTTTCAGCATCGATAATATCATCGCCAGACTCGAAGGCAGCGAGGCTGATATCGTGGGAATGACGGATTCTTTTCGTTTTTATCCCCACCTGCAGTCCTATTTCCTCTACTGCAAGAAAAAAGCCGTGTCCTCCGATGAATTTCTTCGCTTCTTTGCGGAAATCGAGGTTCTGGAATTCAAGCTGGCCATCGTTCGCAGATATGAAGTCGGTTTTTCCCGCTTCCTCAGTCGGCGCTTTCGTCTTGCAGCGCTCTACAGTCTGGGACAGGTTCTTGCTCCAACTGATTATCATCAAAGGCCGCTGCAATGGGTCGAATCGACCTTTCACCTGTGGAAGCCGCTTATTACCGAGTTTGGATTCCCGTTCCTCAAAAAAAGCATGCTGACAAGAAGAGGTGTGAGCCTGGGGGAAGTTTCAGCGGTCCTCGCGGAGGCGGGTTCTTCCTACGAGACAGAAATTCTCAACGACTGGATGTTGCCCCGCGGATAAGACACGATTCTGCCTGACGGTGATTTCCCTTTGTCATTCCCTTGAAGCCTCGAAAGAAGGAATCAGAACCCTCGCATGTGGATTTCCCGCTTCCGCTGAAGTGACGATTGAGCAACCTGTAGACGGCGCCGCTCACCCTGTTGATGATCCGCACTCGGGAGTTTGCAGCAAAAATATCTGGGCTCCGGGACTATAAACCGGATATCCTTCGCCCTTCCACTGTTTTCTGTTTTTACCTCTACTCATAAAGTTACGGTCAGCATAGATGTCTTCATTTTTCATGGATGTATTATCCGGATGCGCTGTAGCGCTCTACGGGTTGAAGGGCGGCTACACTAAAGTCAATGTCAAAGGTCAATCCATACGTATCGCGGTGGACAATTTTCGGACGCTCCAGCGGGCAAAAACGTATTCAATAAAAGAACCCGATACCCTGGACTGGCTTGACGGTTTTGAACCGGGTTCCTGTTTCTTCGATCTGGGAGCGAATATCGGTCAGTATTCCCTGTATCCAGCAAAGAAATACGGGAAGGACATCCATGTATATTCGTTCGAGCCCCAGTGCGCCAATTATTATTTGTTGAATAAAAACATTTACCTCAACAAGCTCGAGAAAAATATTACCTCCTATTGCGTGGCTGTTTCCGGAGAGGAAGGCTTTTCGAAACTTTATATTCCCAAATTCATAGGCGGTGGAAATCGCTCCCAGTTCGGAAAAGAAGATTTGAAGAATATGAAAAAACCCGCCGCGCATATTCAGGGCATGTTCGGGGTGACACTCGACAACTTATGCTCAAAATGGGGATTTCCTTATCCCAACTACATTAAGATCGATGTGGATGGCATCGAGATGGCCATCATCCGGGGTGCGGGGAATGTGCTCAGGAATCCGGCACTGAGATCCGTCATCGTCGAGCTGGGAACAGTCGAGGAGCAGCAGGAAGCGGTAGCGCTGATGGAGCAGGCAGGTTTGAAAGTCAGATTCAAAACCACCAGGAATTGGGGTGAAACCTGCTTCGTGTTCGCGAAATAGGATTGATCACCTCCTCTTTGCTGAATCGCCGATACACTTGTCCTGAGAATGCTGGAGGAGCTTGTCCTGAATACTGCTTGCGCCTTCGATCCTTCGACGACTCGGGATCAGGGAGAGCGGAGACGAAGGCTCAGGCAGGCACTCGTTGACCTCTTAACGGGAAACGAAAACCACTTCCCTGTGAGACAAGGAGGAAGGTTCCCGCTCCGCGGGTGCGTAACGAGCTGCCTCCGCCGGCTGCACCCGTTCCGCTTTTCCTTGGGAAAGCGCAAAAATTACATCCGCTGCGCTGATCAGCGCTGGCTGGTGGGAGACAGCAACAACCGTGAGTTCCTGTGTGAGGTTTCGCAGGGTTTCACAGACAAGCCGTTCACTTTCCGGATCGAGCGCACTCGTCGGTTCATCCAGTACCAGAAAGAGCGGGCGGTGAGCCAGTGCCCGGGCAATGGCAATGCGTTGGCGCTGTCCCCCGGATAACAGGCCGCCACGCTCGCCGACAATGGTATAGAGACCATCCGGCAATCCACTGACGAACTCCCAGGCGCCAGCCTGGCGCAGTGCTCTTTCCGCATCCGCTTCACTCAGTTCGGGTGCGCCGACGAGAATATTGTTGAGAATACTGTCATGTAGCAGGACGTTCTCCTGGGCGACATATCCGATCATGCGGCGCCAAGCACGTGGATTGATGTCTCGCATGGGCACGCCATCCACGAGGATTTCGCCGGATTTGGGGTCCACCAGGCCGCACAGGAGATCCAGCATGGTGCTTTTGCCGACCCCCGACGGGCCGGCTATGGTGGTGAACGACCTGACCGGGATTTCGAGATTCAGGTCCTGAAAAATCGGCCGGGTGTCGTAATCGAAATTGACGTGGCGGAGGCTGATGCCCTTTTCAAGCGTCGGTTCGCGGGTGCCTGATGTTCTTTCCGCTGCGGCACGCGCTTCTGCGACAGCGGTACGCAAGGCCCAGTAGGCGCTTTCCTGCGCCATCAGATTCTGGTATTTCCTCTGCGTCTTGTTGAGCAGACTGAGAAGCCGGGTCAGAAGAAAAACCATCACCATCACCGAGGGCAACGAAAGTCCCCATATTTCCAGAGCCAGATAAAGGCCGATTGCCATCAGTGTGGCGAGGATAGGCTCCTGCAGAGCCATCAGGGCTTCACGCGCGATGATTTCCCGCCGGGTAGCCTTTTCCAGTTGCTGGGTCTGGTCGCGCAGGATCGCTTCGGCTACATTGTCTCTCGCCATGGCCTTGAGCGATTTTACCGAAACGAGCACATCCGAAAGATACGTCAGCAGGTTTCGCAGCAGATGGGTCTGCCTGGTTCCCGCCTTGCGTGTCGCACGAATCAACTGGTGCAGCACCTGCATCATGATGATGCCCACCAGAATGGAAGTAAGGGTAGCCTCCCATGAAACAAACATGGCCACGGTCCCATAGACGACAACCTGTACGGCCAGTGCGAGTACAGTGACGCTGTGCTCAAAGCCATTGGCTGCCCGGTATGCTTCAGTGGCGACGGAATTGGCAAGCGAACCCATTGGCTGGCGCAGGTAATACTGCCAGCGGCTGGCAAGCAGCGCATCGATCAGTTCGAGGCGGAGGACGGTGGCCACATGGGCCACTGCATAACCGACCTGCCTGTTCGCCATCAATAATATGAGGCTTTTGAGGATCATTCCTCCCACGATGATCAGCAGCATGGTGCCTATGGTGGGAGAAATCCCGATGTTCTGGAGAACTTCGGCGATGTGCCGACCCATGTCCGAACTGGCGGAATCGCCGACAGCAATCGAAAGGAGTGGAAGGAGGGCAGTGAGGCTTAAGCCTTCTGCAATGCCTGCCGCCAGAAGCGCAACCAGGACGTACGCAGTACGCCTCGGGGAAAGCATGCAATAGGCAAAGAGAGTTCGCATAAGTTGGGTCTGCAGACTACGGAGTTATCATAACCTAAATTGCGGACACGGTCTTGAAAAACCCTTCCATTAACGAGGAATTCCATGGGGAAATTCAGCCGCGCAAAGCTGGGCGTGATGGAGGGCCATTGCAGGGAAAAGGACAGACAGTGAAAGCGAGTTATGTATTCTGAAGCAACGGATCGGGCGGAATTGCGAACAGGATGTGCCTGTGCGCTTGTTCCGGATTATTTAGTCGGTCTTTCGAGCTCCGCGGATATTGATTGTTGCCAGGGCCAACTGGAGACCGAGAACCGCGAATGCTTCGACGTGCCACCCCCAGATTACCCATAATACATTGCTGAGGAGGGAAAACAGAAAACCGGTGTGACGCATCCGCTTGGCCTGGTAGGTCAGAAGCCAGACCGAAAGAATATTGATCACCATGGCAGGCCACTGTAGTAAATTGAAGTAATCCATATTCCTCCCTTCTCCTGAAAACAAGCTGTGCTCCAGCCGAGATTATGTCGATATTACGTATTATGTTAAGTTCAATGCATAAAAAGCGTTAAAGGCATGCACGGCTTCGCGTAGGCTGTTCGGCACATCTTTTTGCCCCTGCGATCAGGCTTCGTGTCCAGTTTCACCTTGAATCGATCATCTCATCCATAGACCTGCAGTTCCGTTCGAAAGAACACAAATCAGAGTGGCAGAGTGGAAAAGGCTTGTATTTTCCAGGGTGCGCAATCGCACATACAAGCGGAGGAGGGAAGAGCATGATTTGTATTTCGATATTTACCGCTGAAAAGGGATTCATTTCTCCGATCAATCATGGTTGCGTCTGCTTCAACCCGGGCTTTATGGAAGGGTGCCATCAGTTTTGGGCTGGTGCATATCCCCGTGGCCCTTCATACCGCAACGACAGAGCAGGGTTTGAATTTCGACTGGCTGGACAAGCGCAGTATGGATCCTGTCGGGTATAAACGCATCAACAAGAGGACCGGGAAGGAGATCGATAAGGAAGATATCGTCAAGGGAATCGAGTACGAGGATGGTCATTACGTGATTTTGAGCCAGGAGGAGATCGCCGCCGCTTATCCCAAGACCACGCAGACGATCGCGATTGAAATGTTCGTGCCGGCAACTGATATACCCTTCATCTATCTGGAGCGTCCCTACTATGTCACACCCGCCAATAAAGGCGAAAAAGTTTATGCGCTTTTGCGCGAGACCCTGTCCAGGACCGAGCGCGTCGGCATTGCCCGAGTGATCATTCAAACAAAGCAGCATCTTGCCGCTCTTATTCCGTTCGGCCGCGCATTGGTTCTTAATCTATTGCGCTGGGGAGATGAAATCCGCAGCTCGGAAAATCTGAGTTTTCCGGCCGAGGGTGCCAAGGAGGCCGGCATTACCGATAAAGAATTGAAAATGGCTGAGCAGTTAGTGATGGACATGAGCGGCAAATGGGACCCGGATGAATTCCATGATTCGTTTAAGGACGAAATCATGAAACTCGTGAACGAGAAAGTTGAAACGGGTGATATACAAACCGTAGTAGAGCCGGAAGAAGTCGAGTTACAGCGTGGCGGTGGTGCGCAAATACTCGATCTCACTGAATTGCTCCAGCGCAGCCTGAAGAAACGCACAGACAACGAAGACCGTGACCGGCGACCTGTCAGAAAGCCCGCCAAATCGACGACTGCCTCATCTGCACCTGCCCGCGGCGCGCACAAGCGCCGGGCGGTATAGGGCGCATTCCATAGAATGAGAAATGATGACCCGCTTAAAACTTACCGTGCTAAACGTGATTTCTCGATAACACCTGAGCCGAGCGGCGCTGCCAGCGGCAAGGCAGCTATCAAGAGCACTGCCAAGGCTTTGTCGTTTGTTGTCCAGAAGCATTGGGCAACGCGTCTGCACTACGACTTCCGGCTGGAACTGGAAGGAACGATGAAGAGCTGGGCTGTTCCCAAAGGCCCCAGTTTCGACCCTACCGACAAACGCATGGCGGTTCACGTCGAAGATCATCCCATTTCCTATAACAGTTTTGAGGGCGAGATACCCTCAGGTCAGTATGGGGCCGGTAAAGTCATTATTTGGGATAAGGGAACCTGGCTTCCTCTCGAAGATCCGCACAAGGGGTATCGTGACGGCAAGCTGAAATTCGAGCTGCGCGGGCTCAAGCTGAAAGGGCATTGGACCCTGGTGCGCATGAGAAAGGAGGAAAACAAAAAGCAGGAACCCTGGCTGCTGATAAAAGAAAAGGATGAATATGTGCGTTCATCGCGGGAGTATAGCGTGGTGGACGAAATGCCGGACAGTGTGGCCGAACTCGACCTGTCAGAGCCTTCCAAGGCTCCCGCAACGTCGGCAAGCGGATCACCCAAAAGTAGTTCGATATCACGAAAGGGAGCTAAAACGGCCTTGCCGGACAATGCGCGCAAGGCCGATCTTCCGCACACATTGAGGCCGGAGCTCGCCACACTTGTGGACGAACCCCCTTTGGATCCGGAAGAGTGGATTTACGAAATCAAGTTTGACGGGTACCGGATGTTGAGCAGAATAGAGGGAGGAGAAGTTCGCCTCATAACGCGAAACGGAAATGATTGGTCCCGTAAGCTCCCGCATCTGGTAAAAGCAATAGGGAAGATGAGATTGAAGTCGGCGTGGCTCGATGGGGAAATTGCGGTGCTGGATGCAAATGGCATTCCCGATTTCCAGTCGTTGCAGAATGCCTTCGACAGCGCGCATACGGAGCACATCATTTATTATCTCTTCGATGTGCCCTTCTATGATGGGTATGATTTGCGACACGCTTCCCTTGTCGAACGCCGCACGTTACTGCAAAAACTGGTTGAGGCACACTCCCCCGATGAAATACGCTTCAGCGACGTTTTCGATGCCTCTCCAGCAAAAATTCTCGATTCCGCTTGCCGGCTTGGACTGGAAGGGGTGATCGGTAAACGTAAAACCTCGGTTTATGTCTCGCGCCGCTCTCAGGACTGGATAAAGCTTAAATGTAAAAACCGCCAGGAATTCGTTATCGGCGGATATACCGATCCCAAAGGTACGCGGAAGGGTATCGGATCTTTGCTGCTCGGCTTTTATGATGAAGATCGAAAACTCAGATATGCGGGAAATGTGGGCGCGGGATTCAGCGATAAGACACTGCAGGACCTAAGGGCAAAGTTGGATAGAATTGCTTCGACGGATAGCCCTTTTGTGAAAGCGAGTGGCATCGATAAAAACGCGCATTGGGTCGAACCCCGGCTTATCGCAGAAGTCTCCTTCAGGGAATGGACGCGAGGGGGCCACATTCGCCACTCGGTATTCCACGGTTTGAGATCGGACAAAAAGGCGGATGTCATCGTTCGCGAGAAGCCCGTGCATCCTGCTGCGGAGTCGGCGCCTGCAAGCGCCATTCCAAAATCCCTGAAAGTGACGAACCCGGACCGGGTAATCGACCCCTCCACCGGATTTACGAAGATCGATCTCATACGCTACTACTCACTGGTAGCGCCTTTGATGCTGCCCCACCTCGCACGGCGGCCGGTCTCGCTCGTGCGCGCTCCCGAGGGGGTATCAGGCGAACTCTTTTTTCAGAAGCATTGGGAGAAAGAGAACATGCCGGGGGTCGAGCAGCTTGATCCCTCGCTCGACCCTGACCATCCTCCGCTGCTCGAAGTTTCAACTGCTGAAGGCCTCCTTTCCGCAGCACAGATGAACGTGATCGAGTTCCATACGTGGAACGCCACCAAGAATGTCATTGGCAAGCCTGACAGAATCACTTTCGACCTGGACCCGGGCAGCGGAGTCGAATGGGCGCTCATCCAGGAGTCGGCGCAGCTCCTCAATGTCTTTCTCAGGGAACTGGGGTTGAAATCTTTCCTGAAAACGAGTGGGGGCAAAGGTTTGCATATCATTGTGCCGATCAGGAGGCTGCGCGATTGGGATACGGTGAAAGGTTTCTCTCAGGCCATCGTACAGCATCTGGCTAAAATCATTCCGACACGTTTCACTGCAAAAAGCGGCCCGCGCAACCGGGTGGGAAAGATCTTCATCGATTACCTGCGCAATGGGTTCGGAGCCACCACTGTATCCGCCTGGTCAGTACGCGCACGACCTGGATTGGGCGTTTCTGTACCGTTGGCGTGGGAAGAACTATCCTCGCTGAAAAGCAGTACTCGCTGGTCCGCCTCCAATATTCATGAACGCCTGGATAAGGGTAATGAGCCCTGGGCCGACTACGCAGAGACGAATCAATCGATAGTTCCTGCCATGAAAAAGCTGGGATTCAGCCCTTCATCAAAGGCATGAAGGGCGCTGTCAGGACAGATCTCAGGACTTCACTCCTGTAACCAGGCTGTAGTAACCGAAGGCTGGATGCACTTCGATGTCCTGGAATCCCGCTTCCGCCAGCATGGTTGAAAGCTCCCTTCCAGAATATGATCTGCCTTCCGTCCATCCCATCATCAGCATGCTGAAGGCAGCGGCCGCGAATGGTCCAGTTTTTTCATCGTTGTAAAGCATGCCATGGATGATGATACGGCCTCCGGAAGGAAGACTGTTGAAGCTTTTAGCGGTGAGGAAATTACATTTTTCCGGAGGCCAATCGTTGTAGACCGTGGAATAAAAGTGAAGATCTGCGGCAGGCAGAGTGTCGCTCCACATGTTTCCTTCCTGTGTTCGAATACGGTCCTGCAGGCCATGGCGGGCGATGAATTCCTGGGCGATCTCGCAGACGAGCGGGAAATCGAAAACGACGGCCTGCAACTGCGGCCATTTTGATACGGCTCCAATCGAATGAGCACCTGAACTGCCTCCGATATCAAGCATTGTCCGGTAGTTGGACAGATCAAGGATACCTGGCCAATAGAAGGCCGAAGTAATACTGAAACTGTACATGCCACGGGTAAACTTCCGCACCTGCTCAGCCTGTTCCTCAGGAGATTGATATATACCTGCTCCTCCGTAGACCTGGGGACTGTCTGAGAGGATTGCTTTTTTCAGGCTGGCAAATGAGTGTACTTGATCGTCGTCTATCATCAGATCCCATAAATAGCCGAAATAGTTCGGGCTTGTCTCCAGCAAATAGTGCCTCGCAAGTGGCGTGAGGTAATAGCGCCCGTCCTGAAAGGATAAGAAACCGGCTGCGGTTGCAGTGGTTAAAATGGCTTCCGTGGGCCGCGCTTTGATATTCAACTTGCCACAGATAGCGGTGAGCGATAACGGCTTATCGGCGAGCAGGGGAAAGATTTTCAGCTTGTGCGCCAGCAGTAATGCAGGGTAGCCATAGACTCCAAGCACGACATCCCAGAGGGGTCGGTCGTCTTCTATCTGCTCCGCGGGTGTGTTCATGGAATCTTGGGCCATTGCAGGTTCCTCAGAACTTGGGATCATTTACGTGGATCGTTTAGCGGGAATGATGGAAATACACTTGTCAGCTCAGTGCGCCTGGTTCGCTTTCCACCAGGCGCTTTATATTTTGTACCGTTCGTTCCGCCCCAGCCTGCACCGCTGTCCTGATCATTGGTTCAAAAGGCCGCATTATCATCTGGATTTCGAGCAATTCGAACTTAAAAGAAAGCTTGGTTGAGCCTGAATTTTGCTCGTCCAGCAACTCGTAGATGCAGCGAAAGGGGTCCGAGATGCCCGCGAATGCGACGCGGCGATCTGGCTCATAAATCGTAATCCTGAACTTCGATTCCGAACGATGTCCCTGGTCAACACGCACCTGCCGTGCCATGGTTCCAAGGCAGACCGGACCATCGGTGATTTGCTCGAGTTCTTTCACCTCCGGTGACCACCTGGGGTAGTTCAAAAAGAGATTTTCACCGATAAATTTGAATGCCTGTCTGGCTGGACATTCAAGAAGAATGCTCGCCTTGCCCACTACTGGCTCGGAGGGGCCCAGGTTGAACATCGACCCTAAATTGAACATCTCGGCTCCTCCCTCCCATTTCGAGATGGAATTTATATATCCTGTTGAATAGTACTATTCCTGCGACGCCTATCATATCAGGAGTAACTTCCCACGTTTCGCAGTTATTCTCTAGCTGTTTACTATATTGCCGCCATTGGGATGCAGCACCTGCCCCGACATGTAAGAGCAATCCTGAGAGGCCAGAAAGACATAACAAGGAGCAACTTCATCAGGTTGTCCAGGGCGTTTCATCGGGACATTCTTTCCAAAATCGCCGACTTTATCCGGAGGAAAAGTGGCAGGTATCAGCGGAGTCCATATTGGACCGGGGGCAACCGCATTTACGTGTATTCCCTGCTCGATCAGCTGGAGAGACAGGGATCGGGTAAACCCAACAATTGCGCCTTTGGTTGCGGAGTAATCAACCAAGTGGGGACTTCCCTTGTAGGCGGTGACAGAGGTGGTGTTGATGATGCGCCCTCCTTTTTTCAGATGCGGGAGCACCGCTTTTACCATATGGAACATTGAAAATATGTTCGTGCGGAAGGTTTTTTCAAGCTGCGCGCTATCGATATCGAGAATACTTTCCTGAACATGCTGCTCGGCCGAGTTATTCACAAGTATTTCGACATGATGAAATGTGGAAATCGTTTTTTCCACTACCTCGGCGCAGAATTTTTCGTCTCCCACGTCGCCCGCTATTAAAATGCATTTTCTTCCACATTTCTCGACTTCTTCTTTAGTGCGTTGAGCATCTTCATGCTCGTCGAGATATACGATTGTAATATCCGCCCCTTCCTTTGCGAAAGCAATGGCGATAGATCGTCCAATGCCACTATCGCCCCCGGTAATGATCGCAACTTTTGACTCCAGTTTGCCGCTTCCGTGGTATTCCTCCATTGTCGAGTCGGGTTGAGGTGTCATCTCCGTTTCCAGCCCGGGCTGGCGTGGTTGATGCTGCTTTGGAATGTCACTGCCTTTTTCCTCGTATTTCTCAGTATCATTGGTCATGGCTTTCTCACTAATTTGGTTTAAGTCCGCACCTAGGTGCTTTGGCCCACACAATTGTTCTCCGACTTGCAGTTCTTTTCGGGTAATTAGCGGATGAATAGCAGACAAGCCAGGCTATTGACGCTTTTCTTACCATACTTGTCATTCTGCAGAAAATAGTCATTTTCTACAGTTGTGATTTTTACTCCGTTCGCTTCCCACTAAAACCCGAAAGACTCCCTGAGCGAAGAGCGAGTAAGGTAAGCAGGGGAGGCAGTCATCTCTCAGAATATTCCTTCGTATTACTTCGATCTGGACGCCTTGGGGCGATCCTCGCCTTTCTTCTCTTTGGTCCCCGCTGCGCGCTTCACTGCCGTTTCCACTGAAGCGATCAACGCCCTACAATTGGCATCCTCGGCCAGTCCGGTTTCAATGGTCGGGATGAGTGCTGCTAAAGGTGTCGCAAGAACTCCCAGTACGACGGCCGCTCCTGCACGTATGGCTAGCATCTTGTCGGGGAGAACTGTGGGATCCTTGAAGGTGCCCCCTATATGAACAGGGGTGCGAAGGGTCAGGATACTGACATCTTTGGGCTGGGGTGACACTTTCATTTTGATGGTTTCTTCCACCAAGCTTATCTGGCCTTCGCCGACAATTTTGGTATCGGTCGTGTCGATGACGAAAGCTTCGCTCCTCATGAGGCCTTTCTTGATGTCAAAGTCGATTACCCCGCACCGGACGGGGACGTTTTTGTCCCCGGCAAAGAGGAACTTGATGATCTCGCCCGCATCAAGTCCAATCACCTCAAGCAACATATTGCTGATCTGGCCGCCGGACATGATCAGTCCAAAGTCGCCGTTAGCCGACGCCAGCAATCCACCAACAGACTTGCCGTGGCTTTTAATGTCCATTGCCCCGCCGATCAGGCCCGCGCTACTCTTTGTGATTTCCATCTTGGGAAAGAGCTTCGGTAATTGCAGACGCTTGACGGCAACCCTGATTTCTCCCTTGGGCACCTCCGGGCGCGTGTTGATTGTGATATGCGAAATGATATTTCCACCCGCCACTGCAAAGTTGACGGGGTCGAGGGTCAGAAGCCCATTGTCTACTTTCAGATGGCTTACGAGATGCTCCACCGGCAACTCCTTGTTGCGGATTGATTCACCCCTGAATTTTACGTCGGCATCCATCGCCTGAAGACCTTCTACTCCAAACTCCTTATCCGGCAGAATTCGACCTTTCTGGGCCTTTGCCGAAGCTTTCTTTTTCTGTTTTTCCGCTGGGGTGTCCTGCGGTTGCGGGCCGCGTCGAGCCCCAATAAAACCTTGCAAATCGCTCAGGTCGAGTACTTTGGATACCACGTCGCCGCGAAGGAGCGGCCGTTCGCCTCCCGTGTCGAATACGATATCGCCGCCAAGATCGCTGTTGCCTACATTTCCAGAAAATCCCTTCATGGACCACTCGGTATCGTGGTGCAACACCCTTCCGGAAATATGGTACGGTGGGGAGGGAAAAATAACGATGCCGGTTACAGGGTAGAGTGCAGATAAATCCTCTCCGTGTAAATCCAGCTTCAAGTCCACTTCCGCCATCTCGGCGAGCCCTTTGATAGTTCCGTCCGCACTGGCGCGCGTTGTTCCGACCTCGGCACTTGCTTTGATCGGATAGGGAACAGCCTTATCCGCAAGCGACATTATCTTGCCGCCTTGCGCTCGCGCTGTGAATTTCAGGTCGGTAAATTTACCTTCCGCTGCCACATGAAGGGGCAATTCTCTGGATTCCACCGCTGGATCCGTGAATACATCGGCTGTTATATCTGTCTTGGTCTTCGGATCACGGAAGAGGACTTTTCCCTGATCCAAGGTGAATTGGCCAATTTGAGGCAGTTCCATCTTCTTTTTTTCTTCTTTTTTCAGGTCCCAATTTCGCTTTCCATCCATGCTTTTTTCCAGGAGTACCCGGGGCCGCGTGATGGATAGCTCGGGCAGCACGATGTCCCCAGACAGGAGGTCCCATAGACTGATCCGCACAGCAACCTTATCCACGGCAACCATGGGTTGTTCGGTCCCCCACTCGGCATTGGCAAGCGAAAGTCCCTCAACGCTGATGAGGGGATTGAGCGAAAGGTTTACATCGAGATCGCCGCGAATTGTAAATTCACGGCCCGTCTTCTCCGTAACCTGCCGTTCGATATATGGTTTCAGCATATTCCAATCGAACCATAGGACGAATGCTATGACAAGCAGCAGCAATGCAACGCCGGAGACGGATAATATTTGCTTGGTACGCACTCTCATGGTCAAGGCGGGTTTCTGACCCGAAGCAGAAGAAAATGGTCATGATACTTCTGCCCATACAACGGTTCGGTACGTCAGCGCACACTGAGAGGGCTGCAACGAGTGCTTGTAATCGAGTGCGGATTAACCATCGCCCGGAAATAATGAGATAAGTGGCGATAAATGCGATGGGGGAGGCAGAACTCAGAGGCGAAGGGAGACGAAAAGGCCGACGGTTAGGACTTCCGTACGTCGCGAAACAGGCGCTCAAACTCCTTCTTGACGACGTCATAGCACTCGCAGACGTGTCCCTGCAGCCCCGCCCGGTTGAGGACGGTAATATGTCCTCGACGGTAGCGAATGATTTCGGCTTGCTGCAACTTCCCGGCGGCCTCGGTAATGCCCTCCCGGCGCACGCCCAGCATACTGGCGATGAGCTCCTGAGTCATGACCAGTTCCTGGGAGTTCAGTCGATCGAGCGTCAGCAACAACCAGCGGCACAATTGCTGCTCGATCGTGTGATGTCGATTGCATACGGCGGTCTGGGAGATCTGTGTTATGAGCGCCTGGGTATAGCGCAGCAATACGCGCTGCAGCGGGCCTCCCTGATTGAACTCCTGCAGCAGGAGAGGACCCTTCAGACGGTAACAGTAGCCAGCCGTCTGAACCGTTGCCCAGGTAGGCGTGTTCTCGCCGCCCATGAACAACGAAATGCCCAGCATACCCTCATTCCCTACGCCAGCAACTTCTGACGATGAACCATTTTCCAGAATATAGTGCAGGGAAATGATGGCCGACGTAGGAAAATAGACGTAGGAAAGGCGTCCTCCTGATTCGCACAGCACGTCGCCAAGCGGCATATGAACCAGTTCCAGATGGGATTTCAGACGTTCAAGTTCTGCCGGGGGCAGAGCGGCTAGAAGGTGGTTTTGGTTGAACTGTGGGGGGGGATTTTGCATCCGCTAGTAGAAGAGAGAAGGTCTCATGAAGTCGGGTGTGGCCTGGGCATGCTGAAAGAAATGCAAATGTATTAAAAGGATTTCACAGGTTTCCTGGCTGCAAGGTACCCGTCCAGATCTATGATAGCATTTCTTTCCAGGAGACCCCGATGTGCGCGGCGAGGTTTTGCAGTATTCCATCTTACCGGCTGCCGTATTGTGCGCTAGCGTACATACTACGGATGAGCTATCCGTTTATCATTTTCCTGCCTGAAAAATGCCTGCAAAGACGGCTGTGATCTGCGTCGAAAAGACGTTTGCATCGTTCAAGCCGGTTTCTTTATACATCGACCCGATATCCGGAGAGAATTGCAAGACAAGAGGACGTGGGACTGGAAAATTGTAACGATGTTCCCTGAAATCCCGGTAAAAATTTCATGCGGGACCGCCCCAGCCAGATAACAGGCCCTAGTGAAGACACCCTATAAAGAAGGTGCCAAACAATACTTCCAGAATCGCTCTTTCGCTTTTCTTTTAACCGTGCGGGTTCCGGAAAGAGCTGTCAACTCCAGAAGGTCTGGGGCATGAACTTCCGGTATCCAAAGAAAGGACGGGAGCAGAATGTCATGTGGCGCAGCCTTTCTATTCGAAGGGGGGCGATTTTAATTTCGCTGCTGACCGGACACAGCCTGGAGAATATCCGAATTGAACGCCAAAGGCACCCCTGTTTCTGAGCTTTTGAAGTCGGTTACCGCACGGCTTCGCAATATTGGAAAGCCACGTATTCCACTGAGTGAAGAACTTCCCCTGCGGTCCGAACTGTTCGGCGCGGATCAGATGGAGCTTTACGGTGGCATACTGGCGGCTTCACACGAGTTATCGTCAGCGCGCGGCACTGATCAGTTACTGGCCAGGCTGGATGAGAATGAGGCAACGTTATTCAATATCTGCCGTGTGCTGACCGAGGCAGTCATGGCGGATAAGCTGCTTACTCCGGCAGGGGAGTGGCTCTACGACAACTTTTACCTCATCGAGGAACAGATCCGCCTTGCCAAGCGTCACCTTCCCAAAAGCTATAGCCGCGAATTACCCCTCCTTGCCAAGGGCACATCCGCCAATCTCCCCCGTGTATACGATATAGCATTGCAAGCTATATCGCACGGGGACGGCAGGGTGGATACAGAGAGCCTCAGGCGCTTCGTAAGCGCGTACCAGTCGGTCGTCAATCTGCAACTGGGCGAACTATGGGCGATACCGATCATGCTGCGGCTATCGCTGATCGAAAATCTCCGCCGTGTCGGCGTGCACGTGGCAGCGGGCCGAGCAGACCGCAACCTCGCCGATACCTGGGCCGATGAAATCATCCAGGTGGCGGCAAAAGATCCGAAAAGTCTCGTTCTCGTCATTGCAGATATGGCGCGATCGAATCCCCCCATGACAACCCCGTTCATTTCCGAACTGGTACGCCGATTGCAGGGCCAGGGACCGGCCCTGGTGCTCCCATTGACCTGGATCGAGCAGCGACTGGCCGAATCAAACCAGACGATCGACCAACTGGTGCAACTGGGAAATCAGCAACAAGCTGCCGATCAGGTTTCCATCTCAAACAGTATCAACAGTTTGCGGAGTCTAGGCGCCATAGACTGGCGCGAATTCGTCGAAACCACCAGCGTTGTGGAACAGACTCTCCGGGAAGACCCAAGTGGAACCTATGCGGAGATGGATTTCGCCAGCCGCGACCACTACCGGCATGTGGTGGAGCGGTTGGCCAAGGCAAGCCCTCTGTCGGAAGTGGATGTGGCCCGAGCAGCGCTTCGCCTGGCGCGTAAGCCAACGACAAGTACTGCCGAGGAGAACGTTAAGGAGCATGTCGGATTTTACCTGACGGGCGATGGTCTCGCTGATCTTGAGAAAGCGATAAAGGCCCGCTGGTCGCTGCATGAGCAATTCTGGCGTACCACCCGCAAATACCCGCTTTTCTGGTATCTCAGTAGCATCGCATTAGTCACGCTGGGTCTGACGAGTGCCCTGCTGGTCGAAGCGCTCGAGGATGGTGCAAGGGGATGGCTGTTAGGTCTTGTTGGCATGCTCGCGCTGTTTGCGATGAGTCAGTTGGCTGTCGCCCTGGTCAACTGGGCAAGTCCTTTTCTGGTGAAACCTCATCTGCTGCCGCGCATGGATTTCTCCAGCGGCATTCCCTCCACATTTCAAACGCTGGTCGTGGTTCCAACCATGCTGTCGCGGGAATCGGAAGTGGCAGCCTTGGTGGAGGCGCTTGAAGTCCGGTTTTTGGCAAATCAGGACGAGAATGTCTATTTCGGCTTGCTCACCGACTTCATGGATGCGAATCAGGAAACGCTTCCCGAAGATGATTCCTTATTGAGAACCGCCCGCACGGGGATCGAGGAGCTCAATCGAAAGTATGCGGGCCATATTGCAGGTAACACGATCGGTGGCATGAATGGCGCTCCGGAAGCGCCAGCGCAGAAACAGGAAACGCGGTTTTTTTTGTTCCATCGCCCTCGCCGCTGGAACCCGCAAGAAGGGGTGTGGATGGGTCATGAGCGCAAGCGCGGAAAACTGGCGGACTTGAATGCGCTTCTGCGTGGCGAGGGGCGGGAGGCATTTTCCGCGGTAGTGGGTAATACGGATTTGCTTGTCAGTATCAAGTACGTCATCACCCTCGATACCGATACCCAATTGCCGCGGGAGATCGTCCATCAGTTTGTCGGAGCGATGGCCCACCCCCTGAATCGGCCACGCCTCAAGAGGACCAGTAGGAACGCTGTGGTAACGGAAGGCTATGGCATTCTGCAGCCCCGGGTGGCGGTGACATTATCGAGCACCAACCGATCCCGGTATGCATGGCTATTTGGCGGTGAAGCAGGCATCGATCCCTATACCCGGGTCGTTTCGGACGTATACCAGGATTTATTCCACGAAGGCTCCTTTATCGGAAAAGGGATCTACGACGTGGATGCGTTCGAGCAATCGGTCTGCCGACGTTTTCCCGACAACAGGATTTTAAGCCATGATCTCCTGGAAGGCTGCTACGCTCGCGCCGGCCTGTTGAGCGATGTACAGTTGTATGAGCAATTTCCATCCCGTTACAGCGCGGATGTAAGCCGTCGCCACCGCTGGATACGGGGCGACTGGCAATTGGCGAGCTGGTTGCTCACCCGGGTTCCCGGTCCCGACGGAAGTAATCAGCCAAACCCGTTATCCATCCTGTCGAGATGGAAGCTGATGGATAACCTCCGGCGCAGTCTTGTGCCTGTAGCCCTGCTGCTGCTTCTGCTGGTGGGTTGGCTGGTGCTCGACAACGCGTGGTTCTGGACACTGGTTGTAATCAGCACGGTCATTATTCCGAGCGCCATTACCATGACCTCCGATCTGCTGAAAAGACAGACCGACGCGCCTCTGCGCTCTCACATCGTCACTACGCTACGCACTGGTGGGCGGCATTTCGCACAAAACCTGTTCGGGCTGGTCTGTCTCCCGTACGAGGCTTATTTCAGCCTCGACGCGATACTGCGCACTCATGTGCGACTCCTCCTCACGCACCGCCGGCTTCTTGAATGGACTCCTTCCCATCTTGCCGAACGCGAATGTGATTCGACGAATAGATGGGGCGGCCTCGGTACTTCCTTCAGGTCGATGTGGATAGCGCCAGCGACCGCGGTAGCAGCAGGCGCGGGAATGATAGTAGTTGCTCCCGTGGCGCTGATTCCGGCCTTGCCCATACTGCTTTTGTGGGCGGTAGCGCCATTTATTGCCTGGTGGATAAGTCAGCCTCTTCCGCTGCGCAGCACCGAGTTAAGCAAGGGACAAATCCACTTTTTACGTCAGACTTCGCGCCGTACGTGGTATTTCTTCGAGACTTTCGTGGGTCCTGAGAATAACTGGCTCCCGCCTGATAATTTTCAGGAGCACCCCGTACCGACTGTCGCACACAGAACATCGCCAACCAACATGGGATTGGCGCTGCTTGCAAATGTGACTGCCTATGACTTCGGTTATATTGGCCCGTTGCAACTCATCGAGAGGACCAGAAATACTCTCGAATCGATGGAAACCCTGGAACGGCATGCCGGCCATTTTTACAATTGGTACGACACGCAGACAAAAACTCCCTTGACGCGGTACGTATCGAGCGTGGACAGCGGTAATCTTGCAGGCCATCTATTGACATTGCGTGTCGCGTTAATGGCAATAGCGGATATGCCGGTCGTCCACGAAGAGTTATTTCCGGCACTTGCCGATACTCTGCAGATTCTCGAGAAAACTCCTGGTTCCGAGGCTGCCAGCGCTCCTTTATCACAATTCGGGAAGGCGCTGACGCTCGTAAGGGAGAACTCTCCGCACGCACCTTTCAGCCTGCATGCCGAACTCGATCGACTGGTTGCACTTTCCAGGGAAATCGTGCAAGAGATCGAGAAAGCACGACGTGCTTCAACCGGACAAGAAGCGCTTGAGTGGGCGAGGGCATTAAATCGGCAATGTGAGCTCGCCCTAACTGAACTTGCCAACCTCATACCGTCTGCCGCACTGGAGGACCGAGATACGCCCGCGGAGATCCCCTCTTTGCGACAACTTGCAAACCAGGGTGGCGAGGCAGCGGGTGAGCATCTGGCTGTTCTCGAACGCCTGGTCTTTCAGGCGGGAGAAATGGCGAAAATGGAGTACGGCTTCCTGTTCAACCCCGCGCAGCGGCAGCTTGCGATCGGGTACAACGTGGGTGAGCAGCGACGGGACGCCAGCTACTATGACCTGCTGGCCTCGGAGGTGCGGTTTACCAATTTTGTCGCGATTGCACAGGGCCAGTTGCCGCAGGAAAGCTGGTTTGCGCTGGGACGAATGCTTACAGCTCATGATGGGGAGACTGCTCTGCTCTCCTGGAGCGGCTCGATGTTCGAATACCTCATGCCGTTGCTGGTAATGCCCACCTTTGAGAACACGCTTCTTGACCAGACCTGCAAGGCGGCTGTCAACAGACAGATTGCCTATGGACGGGAGCGGGGCGTGCCTTGGGGTATTTCGGAATCCGGTTACAACGCTGTAGACGTTCAGTTCAATTATCAGTATCGGGCATTCGGGGTGCCTGGCCTGGGCCTCAAACGCGGCCTGGGAGAAGACCTGGTCATTGCACCTTATGCATCCGCTCTGGCATTGATAGTTGCACCGGAAGCTGCTTGCCGTAATCTGGAGGAGCTGACCGCCCTGGGCATGATGGGAAAATTCGGCTTTTACGAAGCGCTGGATTACACGCCTTCGCGACTGCGCCGGGGCGAGACGTCCGCGATCGTGCGCTCATTCATGGCTCACCATCAGGGAATGAGTTTTCTTTCGCTTGCATACCTGCTGCTTGACCGGCCCATGCAGCGGCGGTTCGATTCCGAGCCCATATTCCAGGCAACCATGCTCCTGCTGCAGGAGAGAATTCCCAAAGCCACTATCATACGTTCTCCCATCGCCGAGCTCCCGGATGTGCGGGTTATCAAGGAACTTCCGGAAATGCCGATCCGGCTGCTTTCAACCGCCAACACGCCCATTCCGGAGGTGCAGCTTCTCTCCAATGGCCGGTATCATGTCATGGTGACCAACAGCGGAGCGGGAAGCAGCCGCTGGAAGGATCTGGCCATTACGCGCTGGCGGGAAGATGGAACCTGTGACTACTGGGGGAATTTTTGTTATTTGCGCGACGTTGCAAGCGGTGAGTTCTGGTCGAATACCTATCAACCCGTGCTGAAAGAGCCAAAGCGTTACGGAGTGGTTTTTTCTGAAGGAAGGGTCGAGTTCCGCCGGCGGGATCTGGATTTCGATACCCATACCGAGATTACCGTATCGCCCGAGGATGATATCGAACTCCGGCGGATTCGCGTCACCAATCGCGCATGGACGCGGCGGGAAATCGAGATCACGTCTTATGCCGAGGTCGTGCTGGCGCCCACGATTGCCGATGCTCAGGCGCCAGCCTTCGGCAATCTCTTCGTGCAAACGGAAATATTGACGGACCGCCACGCCATTTTATGCAGCAGGCGTCCTCGCTCCCAAAGCGACCCGGTACCATGGATGTTCCATTTGATGACAGTGGATGGGATCACTCCTGAAGCGGCTTCTTATGAGACCAATCGCATGGCATTCATCGGACGGGGAAACGATGTATCTGCGCCGATGGCGATGGTGGAAGCGGGACCACTGTCCGGCAGTTCGGGTTCGGTGCTCGACCCCATCGTTGCCATACGCAAGCGGATGATGCTCGAGCCGGGGGAGTCGGCAATCGTGGATATTGTCACGGGTGCGGGAGATTCACGTCATGCCGTCATGCATCTGGTAGAAAAATACCAGGACCAGCATCTGAAAAATCGTGTTTTCGATCTCGCCTGGACTCATAGCCTCGTTGTCCTGCGCCAACTCAATGCAACTGAAACCGATGCACAGCTGTTTGGGCGAATGGCGGGCTCCATCCTGTATGCAAGTCCTTATCTGCGCGCCGACGAGGCGCTGCTGAGCAAGAACCGGCAGGGCCAATCGGGTTTATGGGGTTATGCTATTTCCGGCGACCTGCCTATTGTGTTGCTGCAGATCAACGATATGGCCAATATCGACTTGGTACGCCAGCTGGTGCAGGCTCATGCTTACTGGCGCGTGAAAGGGGTGGCAGTCGATCTGGTCATCTGGAACGAGGATCACTCAAGTTACCGCCAGCAACTGCATGATCACATCATGGGGCTTCTGGCCGGCAGCGCGGAAGCCCATGTGCTTGATCGGCCGGGCGGTATTTTCATCCGGCGTGGGGAGCAGATTGCTCCGGAAGACCGGATCCTGATGCAGGCGGTGGCGCGCGTGATTATTCTCGACACGAATGGGAAACTGGTCGAACAGTTGACGAGCCGCCTTCCGGCCGATCTTCCGCTGCCGCCACACCCCCTGAAACCCGTGCGGCGCTCCAACTCCGAAGAAACTGGGGTATTACCGGAACGGAATCTATTGTTTGATAACGGTTTTGGTGGTTTTGCTTCCGACGCGCGTGAATACGTCATTACTGTTGGGCAGGGTCGGAGAACACCGGTTCCCTGGTCAAATATTGTGGCGAATTCGCAATTCGGTACGGTTATCTCCGAAAGCGGAAACGTTTATACCTGGTGTGAGAATGCCCATGAATACCGGCTGACTCCGTGGCATAACGACCCGGTCTGCGATTCCAGCGGAGAGGCCTACTATCTACGGGACGAAGAAAGCGGGGATTTCTGGTCGCCTGCTCCCCTTCCGAGTCCTGGAGCCGCTTCCTACGTTAGCCGCCACGGATTCGGCTACAGCGTATTCGAACATGCAGGAAAGGGTGTTTTTTCCGAACTCTGGATTTATGTTGCTCGCAACGTTCCGGTCAAGTTCGTTGTATTGCGGATTCGCAATGATTCCGGAAGGCTCCGGAGACTTTCCGCAACAGGATACGTGGAGTGGGTGCTGGGGGATCTTCCCGAGAAGACGCGAATGCATGTGGTCACGGAGATCGATCCCGCAAGCGGGGTGCTGCTTGCGCGCAATCCCTACAATAACGAGTTTTCAAGCCGGGTAGCGTTTTTCGATGTCGATGACAGAACGCAAAGTGTGACGGGTGACCGGACGGAATTCATCGGTCGCAATGGAAGAATGCGAAATCCCGCAGGTATGATTGCTCAGGATCTTTCGGGCCGGGTAGGAGCAGGACTGGACCCCTGTGGCGCTATCCGTGTTCCTTTTGATTTGCCCGCGGGCGCGACGCGCGAGGTTGTTTTTCGCCTGGGTGCGGGACTTCACCGTGAAGATGCGCTGGAAACCGTCCAGAGGATGCGCGGACTACAAGTTGCACATGCTGAACTTGAAAAGGTGCGCGGCTACTGGGATCGGACGCTCGGGGGTGTGCAAGTGGAAACCCCCGATCCATCCGTCAACGTGATGGTCAATGGCTGGCTGCTGTATCAGGTAATTGCCTGCCGTCTCTGGGGGCGCAGCGGATACTACCAATCCGGGGGTGCTTTTGGATTCCGCGATCAATTGCAGGATGTGATGGCTCTGGTTCACGTCGAACCCGCTCTGGTACGCGAACACTTGTTGCGAGCTGCAGCCCGCCAGTTTATCGAAGGGGATGTTCAGCACTGGTGGCATCCTCCGGTAGGACGCGGGATCAGAAGCCGCTGCTCGGATGATTACCTCTGGCTGCCGCTGGTCGCTTGTCACTATGTTGTTGCGACCGGGGATACCGGAGTACTGAACGAGACAGTGTCCTTTCTTGAAGGCCGCCCTGTCGCTCCAGACGAGGAATCATACTATGATTTGCCTGCTCATTCCACGCAGATATCCAGCCTGTATGACCACTGCGTTCGCGCCATCATGCATGGGTTGCGGTTTGGGGAACATGGGCTTCCTTTGATGGGTACAGGGGACTGGAACGATGGGATGAATCTCGTCGGTTTCCATGGCCGGGGCGAAAGTATCTGGCTCGGATTTTTCCTGTATGACATTCTCATTCAATTTTCCGGTCTCGCTGCCGGGCACGGTGATGCGGCCTTTGCCGAACGATGCAAGAAGGAAGCAGACAAGCTGGGCAAGAATATCGAACAGCATGGCTGGGATGGAAGGTGGTATCTCCGCGCCTATTTCGACGATGGTTCTCCACTGGGTTCTTCCAGCAATACCGAATGCCGCATCGACTCGATCGCGCAAAGCTGGTCGGTTTTATCCCGCGGGGGCTCCTCCGAGCGGCAGCGGAAGGCGATGCAAGCGGTAGATGAACAACTGGTCCGGCGGGATGCTCGCCTGATTCAGCTTCTCGATCCTCCTTTCGATCACTCCGACCTCGATCCGGGTTATATCAAGGGTTATGTGCCGGGCGTACGGGAGAACGGGGGGCAATATACGCATGCGGCGATATGGGCAACAATGGCCTTTGCAGTCCTGCGCGATCATAGGCGGGCATGGGAACTGCTTTCCATGATCAATCCTGTAAATCACGGGCGGTCCCCGGAGGCTGTATCGGTCTACAAGACCGAGCCCTATGTCGTCTCAGCCGATGTTTATGCGGTGCTTCCCCATACGGGTCGGGGTGGATGGTCGTGGTACACGGGTTCTGCCGGCTGGTTGTACCGCCTGATGCTGGAAACAATGCTGGGTCTTACAAGGGAAGGGGCGAAACTTCATTTCAATCCCTGCCTCCCGGAAGACTGGGCCAGTTTTACTGTGAAATACCGCTATGGAGAAACCGTCTATCCGATCATTGTTAATCAGGTAGCCATCGATCCGGATAAGGAGGTGGTTATCGCCGACGGTACCGAGCAGCGCGAACTGACCCTCAGCCTTGCCGATGACAGGGCGCCTCACAATGTAGAAGTGCGGGTGAGCCGCTCTCGCGATACGCTCAAATAATGAGTCCGGAGCAGTTGAATATGTACTAAGTCGCCTCTGGATTATCGATTTATGCCACACTTTACTCCTTGCATAGTAGTAAGTAGTAAGGTGGTAGATCGGGTTGAGCGAGGTCGAGCTCCCTTTCCAGGGGAGCCCAATCTTGCTCAAGCCCAGGTTATAAGGAATGACCAGGAGTGTGAGCGGAACGAGACGGAAGCCGACAAGGGGGGTCGTCAGGAGAGGAATGTGTAAATATGCGTGGGGAAACCCCGGCAGCCGGAGTAGAGGGCGCTTTCGCTGGCGTGCCTCGTCTTGTTGACGGATGCGCCGCCCCAGGCATGGGGGAGTGGATAAACCCGCTTGTCAGGGCGTGGGTATAGCGCTGGAGTAGATAACGCAGAGGGCTTCCCAACTCAAACTCGCTTCTCAGGCTCGCGGCACTGAGACGATAGGCGTAGCCCGCGGTTGCCACCAGAGCTTGAGTCGGCGCGATCTTTCTCCCCATCAGCATGGAAATACCGAATACTCCTTCCTTGCCGATAGCGGCAATTTTTACCGTCTCTCCTTTATCGGAAACAGTAAGCAGGGAGATGACGCTGCTGGTAGGGAAATACACCAGGTCCAGTTCGCCCCCGTTTTCATAGACCGACCAGCCTTGTGATAGTGCGACAAGTTCAAGGGAAGGTTGCAAACGCTCATAATCCTTTTGGGGGAGAGCCGCTAATAAAAGATTTTGCCTGTGAGAAAGGTTTTGCGTGGGAGTAAGAATATGTGACATGTGTGCCTCACTATTCGCCGGTCCGATAAAAAATTTTCCTTTATTCTTTGGAGAGATTACCTGTCCATTTACACGGGCGTATGTGCGGTGCCAGACAGACATTTGCTTTGAAAAAAGAAAAAATTAGTTATGCTCGTGCACGAGATAAGGAATGTCTGATTTGAATTTGATTTACTCTATTCATAGCTCATAGGAGGTTGTAATGGTTAGAACCGGCAGGGGAAGCAAAGAAAAACTCATCAAAGATTTCCGTTCGGTTATTGCTGATACAGAAGAATTAATGAAGCTCGTAAGCAACGAGGGGGAAGGAAAGGCGCAAATGGTGCGGGACAAGCTTAACCAGAACCTGAGTGTAGCCAAGGAATATTTACGTAATTTTGAGGATGTGGTGGTGGATAAATCCAAAGTCGCCGCACGTGCTACTGATGAATACGTACATGAGAATGCTTGGCAGACGGTCGGGCTGGCGATTGCGGTGGGTATTCTGGTTGGGTATTTGATAAGCCCGCGCGATTAGTCCGGGACTGTGATGGAGAAGCGGGGCAAGGGAAAAGGATCGATGATATTCGCAAGGAGAAGCCGGTCCTGAAAACTTTCCCGCTGTCTGCCGGCGACATTGGGTGCTCCCTTAAAAAAACGATCTCTGAGCCAAGGAGGACTGACAATGAAAATATCAACAACAGTTGTCGCGCTTGTCGTGTTGCTGTCTGGCGGAAGCGCCAGTGCTGCCTCCCCCTTCAGCAGTCTTATCGTATTCGGGGACAGTCTGTCCGATGTGGGGGACAATCCTTCCGCCGTCAACAGTCTTTACAAAGAGCTCGGCGGTAATTGCGATCCTTTGCATCCCTGTTTGCCCCTGCCACCAGAATTTAAGCCGTTATATGATGATGGCCGCTTCTCCAATGGTCCGGTCGCTCCGGAGTATCTGGCGAAAAGCCTCTTTCCCGCCGGAGTAAATACCGCTAACTTTCAGGGCTATGCCGTCGCCGGTTCGACGTCGGGTAACCACAACATCGGCAACGATTCCGACCCGTTTGGGATATTGAATCTGCCGGGCATGCAGCAGGAGGTGAATCTCTACCTGAGTAATGCAGGCGGAGCAGCAGATCCAAACGCCTTGTACTTCGTATGGGGCGGGAGCAATGATTATCTTATCCACGACTCTCCCGTTCAGGCCGCCCGAAACATAGGAAGTTACGTGAATGCCCTTGCAGCGGCGGGGGCGCGGAATTTTCTTGTGCCAAACCTGCCTGATCTCGGTCTTACCCCTTCCGCCAGGATGGATGATGAAGTGTCGCTGGCGCACGACTATTCGGTAGTGTTCAATACGGAATTGGCGAACCAGCTCGGAAGTTTCGACGGAACTCTTCCAGGGGTAAGCATCCACCGTTTCGACACATTCGCGTTCCTGAACGATGTCGCGCAGAATCCGCTTAATTACGGGCTCACCGATGTGACCAATCCTTGCCTCACAGGGCTGGGCTTTATTTGCGATAATCCCGAGGTACGTCTCTTCTGGGATGATTTTCACCCCACCACTAACGCTCATGCCATTCTGGCGGCAGGCTTCGCCGCTGCGATACCGGAGCCAGCGGCAATCTTTATGTTCATGCTTGGCCTGCTGGTGCTTGCCGCGGCAGTAAGCAGGAGACAGAGAGCCTTATGCGTTGAGAGGCAAGTGGAAGCTCGCATACCCATGTAACAAGGCCAGGGATATTACCTGTAACGACTTCTCCGCGATATTTCCATTCTTATGCTGGTGACATTCAAGACTTCCGCCCATGCTGACATCATCATGTTCGGTGACGTTGCAAAACAGTTGCTGAAGATGATGGGACATAGCGGAACCGTGCCCAGTGCGATGGTGGCGGAAGAAGTGCCTGCAGCGCTCGATCGCCTGAAGCATGCCGTCGAGGCGAAAAGAGCGGACGAGGAACAGAAGCCGCGAGACAATGCCGAACAGGCTGACGACCAGAGTGTCAGCCTGAAGTATCGCGCATTACCACTGATTGAACTGCTCTCCGCAGCAGCCCGGAAGCGCTGCGACGTGATGTGGGATAAGACCTAGGAAGGACTGAACAAATCCCGCAGAAGATAATCAGGAGGCGCGCGACGCGTCGGGACGGATTGGGCGCATCCAGGATAAGAAAGGTACCCTTTCAAATTGCATTTCTCCTCTATCCTGGGGTGACTGCCTTGGACGTGGTTGGCCCGTGGGAGGTATTGTCTCGCATGCCTGATACGAGATACGGTTTGTCGGTAAAGAAGCCGGACCGGTCGTGAGCGAGGGCGGCGCCTTACTCCTCGGTGCCGCATACACTTTAACTGAGACTCTGTCACCTGACATTGTAGTGGTACCGGGCGGAATGATCACCCCCAGGCAAATGGTCGACGATGAGGTGCTCGACTGGCTTCGCAAGGTTCATCAGACAACCACTGGACAGTTTCGGTCTGTACGAGTGCATTGATCCTGGCTACTGCCAGCATTTTGAAAGGCTTGCCGGCTACGACTCACTGGTACAAGATGAATGTGCTCCGCCGTAATCAACTATTTATGCATGCAAGCACCCGGTCAATTTATCTTTTTGGCAGGATGGGCAATAATAGTCATTAACAACCCCCTTGAAAGGCTCTGTATGCGTTTGATTATTGCTTTGCTCCTCCCTTGGCTAACCTTCTTCACAATCGGTCGGCCCATTACGGGCGTTATCTGTTTGCTTCTGCAAATAACGCTTATCGGCTGGATTCCTGCGACGATTTGGGCAGTATACGCATTAAGCCAGTATAAGACGGATCAAAAAATCGAAAAGGCTCTCAATCAAAGACGTGCAGAACCCCCGTAAGAGGTGATAACACGATTAGCGCTTTACAAGCATCAATTGCAAGAGGCAAGAGGGTAAAACGTGGGAAGTAATCAGGTCAGACAAGGAAGGGAAGTTCAGCTAATGTTACATGACCTTGGCGCGAAGATGAGACAGCACTCTCTCGAAAATGTAGATGTCGCAATCATGCTGAGAATGATTGATGGTGGGTGATTTTAACGACCCTCATCCTTTCATATTCACCTAGTAATAATTGCCACTGCATTGCGGGGGAAGCCGCCCGATCAGGACGGCAACATTCGGCAGGGGAGATTAATGCATGCTTCTTCGGCGCACCATTGCGCCCATCAGCCCAAGGCCCGCCAACAACATTGCATAAACTTCGGGTTCGGGGACCACGCCTGCTACTAGCGTTGCGGTAACGCCATACTTTGTTGAGAGGTCGGGATTGCTGGCTTCCTGGGCAAAATAGTCGGTGCCGCCGACGAACACGGAGTAGTCCCCGGGCTTGAGATTCAAGAATGTGTGCGAAACCCTGCCGTCGGGCGTACCGTCGGAGCCGAAGCCGGTACCATCATAAGCATGACCGATATATTTGAAGAAGCTCAGGCTCGCCGGGGTTGGAGTTCCGTTCAAATCGCCCGGATCGTTACCGATCGACCAATCCGCCAAAGCTTTGAATGATCCCTCTGCACCAGGGTCACGATTGGCAATCGATATTTCGGCAGAATCATGATCTGCCTTCACCGGGGCCAGGTGCGCCAAGCCTTCATAGAGAGAGAAACCAGGTTTCAGGCCCAACTGGGAAGTCGAGACATTCCCCAAATGGTCAGTCACCTGGGAGGTCGCCTGTTCGAACGTGAGTGTAATGTTCGTTTCTTCAGCAAGGGTAAAACGGTAGGGGCGCAGTTTGTGGCTATCGCCATTATCGGAGTCGGTTCCATCGATCCAGCCGTAATTACCTACAACCGCCTGATTGGACAATGTTGTCCTGCTATAGGTGTTGTCGAAAGTGCCGAAATTGCGGTCCGTATAACCTACATGCGCCATCGCGGGCAGCGAGATGATGGCGGTGACAGTGGCGGTGACAGCGGGCAGATACCTGAATGCTTTTTTCATATTGACCCCTCGTTGATTGTCTATTGAAGGTATGTGTTTTTTCCGTATTTTTAACATATCGGCATATTTACAATTAAGTGCCGAATATTAAGGAGTATTTATTATTCATACCGGAAAATCAATGTGGCATATTGTCGCATGCGGCAATATGTCGCAGTTTCCTGATGGAAGGTTGACGGGGAGCGCGGATTGGACCATAAGAAGCAAGGCTATGAGGAGATATGACGTGAATAAATATAAATATGGAAAGGGTGCCGGAAACCTGGCAACCTAAAGATGCGGAGTGGGGGAGAATCCGTTCGTGGAGGAGAATCTTGAGGTGCTGGATGACAAAGTGATATTGTTGCGGCACCTGAAGATATGGTTGGTCAGGTAGCGTTAGTGCTGGTATGAGTCAGCTTTTTTGATCTGACCAGGTTATCGATGGCTGTAATCAATGCAACGGAATCGACAGGTTTGGGCAGGTGTTTCTGGTAGCCTGCGCTCATCATTTTGGCCCTGTCCTCCGGATGGGCGAATGCCGTGAGGGCGATAGCCGGGGTTGTTCCCCCATTTTCTGCCGAAAGGCTTCTCACCTCGGCGATGAACTGATACCCGTTTTTTTCGGGCATGCTGATATCGCTGATAACGATATCCGGCTTCTCGGTCTTTAAGAGTTCCAGGCCATCTACCGTACGTGCAGCCGTAATCACACTTGCTTCCTGCTGCGTCAGAATCCGCCTGATGAGTTCGCGCGCATCCAGTTCATCATCGACAACCAGCACTTTCAATCCCTTGAACAATGACTGCGGTTCGATGCATTCCTGCGACGGGAGGGGTTCGCTTTTTGTCTCGGGAACGGGAGGAGCGATCGGCAGGTTGACGATAAAGGATGATCCTTGTCCCTCACCCGGACTTTCTGCACGCACCGTTCCACCGTGAAGCTCCACCAGTTGCTTCACAATGGCGAGACCAAGACCGAGTCCGCCGTACTGCCGCGTAAGCGTAGCGTCTCCCTGCCGGAAGCGGTCAAAGACATAGGGCATGAATTCGGAAGTGATTCCAGACCCGGAGTCGATTATCCTGATTTCGAGGAACAAGTTCCGCTGTTCTACTGTAACTTCTATTTTCCCGCCTTTGGGCGTAAATTTTATCGAATTGGAGAGCAGGTTCCAGAGTATCTGCTGGAGCCGGTTGGAATCTCCAATGATGGAATCGACTTTTTTGCCCAGCGTTTTTTGCAGAATGACTCCTTTGGCCTGCGCTGTCGGCTTTACTGATTCGACCGCTGTCTCAACCAGATTGGCAATATCCTGCCGACGCATATCCAGTCTAATTTTTCCGGAGATGATGCTGCTCATCTCGAGGAGATCTTCAATCAGCTTGTTCTGGGCACGCGCATTTCGCTCGATCGTTTCCAGTCCCCTGTGGATGTCCTCTTTTTTAAGGTTTCCGCTCAGGATGAGTTGGGACCATCCCAGGATTGCGTTTAACGGGGTTCTCAATTCATGAGAAAGGGTTGCCAGAAATTCGTCCTTGAGGCGGCTTGCGCGCTCAGCTTCATTTCGGGCAATTCGTTCGTTCTCGAGAAGCTGTCGTTTTTCCGCATCTGCCAGGGCTAATGCTTCGCCGAGCTTGGCGACCTCATTACTCGTCGCTTTTCCATAGCGGCTGGGAAGAATGCCCCGAGTGACTCCCGTGACCTGGCGGCCGAGATCGGCCAGCGGCCGTAGTATGTTGAGCCGGGTATAAAAAATGATGCCCATAGTGGCCACCAGGGCAACGAAGATAAGCGCCATCTCGAAGATGATCTGCCGCTCGAGTCGCGCCAGCCCGAGATTTGATTGAGTTTGCATGCGTTCACCGAATAAGTCCAGGAACGCCTGAATCGGCTCCATGATGGCGGCTTTTTCTGCAATATAGTGTTCACTGAACAGGAGCTTTATCGCGAGGTCACGGTTGGGTTTGCCGCGCACGGTAAAATTGCCTTCGCCGTCGTCATATAAGCCTTCCAGTGCGGCAAAGGCGCGTTGCTCAAGTTTGACCAGCCTGTTGGAGCGTTCCAGCGATTCTTGCAGCAAGCCATATTCCTCATTGTTCAGGCCTCCTTGCTGAAACCTCTCCAGCAAAGGAACGGCACGCCCTTGCCTGACGACGGGAGTCTTTCCCGCCATCATCAGGTCCCAGTATGTCGGGGAATAATTCAACGGGCGTGGATGCAGTCCGTTGCGAATATCCAGTATTTCGTTGAAATACCGCTTGTAGACCGGGTCGCCGGTAACGACATACGTGCGCGCCATGCGTGTGAGGTCATTGGAGGTGTGAAGCAGCTCATCCCCGAGCAGCAGCGCCTGGAATCGGTGCCGTTCCGCGATGTTGATCTCCTCGCGGATACCCATCGAATGAAAGACGAGCGCACCGATCGCCGCAAGCAGCAGTGCAAGGGTGACATTGGAAAAACTGATAAAGTTTCTGATGTTCATGAATCCATCCCGCTGCAATTGCCCGCCAATTATCTATTGCATCAATTGCCTGTTTTAATTTTATACGCCTGGACTCCCGAGCGCGATCTATTTACAGACCCCTGTACCCAGCCGAGGGTGATATACGGCAAGCGGCTTCCCTCCCGCTTTTCTAAAAGAACGGCAACCCACTCTATTTCTTCATTTTCATGCAATGCTGCTGAAATAAACCGGTGCTAGATTTCCTGTTATCAATACACAGGAGGAAAAAAGATGCGTCCATATCACTTCCGGCTGGTTTTTGCGATTCTGGCAATTCTGCTCAGCTTCAGTGCAGCAGTTGCCGCGCTGCACAGCATGTCCGCGAACTACAGTTCCGATGCGAGTCACAAAATGTTTGATGATTTCAACAAGGCGTTTATCAAGCACTGGAAAACGCGAACCGGTGTGGAGGTTAAGATCCGGCATGCGGAAAGCAAGCCAGGTATACCCCTCCGGGTGAATATAGATGGACTCGATGTCACGTCACTTGCTCTGTCCTATGATCCGGAGATACTGCAAAAAGCCAGTAAATTTTCGTTACCTGACTGGCAAAAACCCTTACCACAAAAATCACCATATATCTCAACGATTGTCTTTCTGGTACGCAATGGCAACCCAAAGAAGGTGCGGGATTGGAATGATCTCGCGAACCCGGGTATCGAGATTGTAACTTCCAATCCAAAGACTTCGGGGGATGCGCGCTGGAGTTACCTGGCTGCCTGGGGGTATGCGCTCAAGCAGCGTGGAGGAAGTGACGTAACAGCGATTGAATTCATAAAAAAAATATTTGGCAACGTAAAGACTCTGGAAACCGGAACGCGTAGTTCAGTAACGATTTTTGTCGAACGCGGCATAGGGGATGTGCTGCTGATTTGGGAGAATGAAGCCCACCAGATCGTCAAAGAGCATGGTGGAGACAAATTTGAGATCGTTACCCCCTCCCTCTCTATTCTGGCCGAACCTGCTGTGAGTATAGTAAGTGATGCTGCCTCACGGAATGGAACGCGTGAAGTGGCCAGGGCTTACATCGATTATCTTTACACCCTGAAGGCACAGGAAATAGCAGCCAGCCACTATTATCGCCCGCGTGATGAGAGGATAGCCACCAGGTATTCGATGCAATTTCCATCCCTCGAATTGTTTACCGTCGATGACATGTTTGGTGGCTGGAAGGAGGCTCGAAACATCCATTTTGCGGACGGCGGCATTTTCGATCGAATTCAAACGCATTCAAGCGCGCTTTACTGAAATTGCAGCCGCTTGTCAGCGGGGCAGTGTTTCCAGAAAACTGACATTCATGCCTACCACAACCTTCTACAAATTCCTGCTATCTTTCCGACTGCAACTTCCCCCCTCTTTCAAACCCGCAGCTTCATCGAAATAAAAATTCTTCCCGGGTTTCTCACCTTTTTCTTTGCTGCTGACTGTTTTTTGCTTCAGGCACCTTCAACTCCTCAGTTTCCTTGAGTGGGAAGGCGGCTGCGAGCAAGAGCAGGCTTTTGCCCAACTATAGGTTTTGCATCAGCGACTTATAGTATTCGTCGAAATACGGCTAATTGACTTTTTCCAATTTATGTGCGCCAGCGCACTGAGCCATAAGCGATAGCGCGGGATGATTGAATCGCAGGATCAGAAACTAAGCCGGTGTGGAGCAAGGCATGAATTGGCCTTTAGCTGCGAGTCATTGGCGACCCTTAATTCAAATCTAGTCGGGAGAAAAACAGCATGAGTATTCAAAATAAATTGCTTGTTCTGACCATTGCGCTCATTAGTGCGCTTGCCCTCGCGGGTTGCGGAAAGAAAGAAGAGAAAGCCCCTGCGCCCGGGGAGCCGAAGTCGGAGGCTCAAACAGCTCCAACGACGATTGGCACCGAGATCGACGATACCGCGATTACCACTAAAGTAAAAACCGCGCTTCTGGCGGACGATTACGTCAAAGGACTGGATATCAAGGTGGAGACTCGCAAGGGGGAAGTTCAACTCAGCGGCTACGTGGATAGCCAGGAGCAGATTGATAAGGCGGTTGCAATTGCGAAAGGTATTGAAGGCGTCAAAAACGTCAACAATGAAATGATGGTAAAAGGAGGCGAAGCCTCGGTTGGCGAAAAGATCGATGACACTATCATCACTACGAAGGTCAAGGCTGCGCTGGCAGGTGATGACAGCATCAAGAACAGTACTGACATCGCGGTAGAAACTCAGGAGGGGGAGGTTCAGCTTAGTGGTCATGCGAACGATCAAGCCCAGATGGACCGTGCCGTCGCGGTTGCACGAGGGGTTGAAGGTGTCAAGAACGTTGTCAATAAAATGAACATCAAGGAATAGGAATCAGAAGCGTCTGCACCACGGGCGCTAATTTCAGGATTTTTAACTCAATCAGACCAGAAAGGAGCTAAAAATGAACTGGGATCAAGTAGAGGGTAACTGGAAGCAATTCAAGGGTAAAGTGAAAGAGCAGTGGGGCAAGCTCACCGACGATCATATCGACCAGATCGCCGGACGGAAGGACCAACTCTCCGGTCAGATCCAGGAAACATACGGGATCACGAAGGAAGAAGCCGAGAAACAGATCAATGAATGGGAAAAACAGCAGGACACGCATCATCGCTCCTATTAAAGAGAAAAGTGGGACGGGTAGGGGGCTTATTTGCCGACCTACCTAGGTAAAAAATAAAACCATCAAAACGAGGGAATCATGCGTAAATCAAATGTCGTTCTTGTCGCACTTGGCTTTTCGGTCAGCTCCGCCCTGATGGCCCAGCAACCTGCCTCGGCAGAACCTAAGTCGGAGGCGAAAACGACGATAGGCACCGAGATCGACGATACCGCGATTACCACTAAGGTAAAAACTGCGCTTCTGGCGGACGATTACGTCAAGGGACTGGACATCAAGGTGGAGACGCGCAAAGGGGTAGTCCAGCTCAGTGGCTATGTGGATAGCCAGGAGCAGATTGACAAGGCCGTTGCGGTTACAAAGGGTATCAAGGGGGTAAAAAACGTTGACAACAAAATGATGGTAAAGGGGGGTGAGGCCTCGGTCGGCGAGAAGATAGATGACAGTATTATCAGCACCAAGGTCAAGGCTGCACTGGCGGGTGATGACAGCATCAAGAACAGTACTGACATCGCGGTGGAAACGCACGAAGGGAAGGTTCAGCTCAGCGGGTATGCAAACGATAAAGCGCAGATGAATCGCGCCGTCAAGGTTGCCCGTGGCGTTGAAGGTGTCAAGAACGTCGTCAATAAAATAAGCATTAAGCGATAGGAATTCCAGATTATCGACAGTAGATCGGTATCAATGAGCACGGATGCTCAATAGTTTTTTAAACGGCGGGATCAGACTTAAAGGAGGAGCTAAAAATGAACTGGGATCAAGTAGAGGGCAACTGGAAGCAATTCAAGGGTAAAGTGAAAGAGCAGTGGGGTAAGCTCACCGACGATCATATTGACCAGATCGCCGGACGAAGGGATCAGCTCTCCGGCCAGATCCAGGAATCATACGGGATCACGAAGGAAGAAGCCGAGAAACAGATCAATGAATGGGAAAAACAGCAGGACACACATCACCGTTCCTATTAAAGGGAAAAGCGGGGAATGAAGGACTGTTTCTCTGTCCGAACCACAAAGTCAAACCATTAAAGCGAGGGAATCATGGGTAAATCAAATGTCATTCTTGTCGCACTCGGCTTTTCGGTCAGTTCGATCGTAATAGCGCAGCAACAGCGGCTGCCGTCCGACGTCTATGAGGTATATACGGCCGACAAGGAGCGCATCGAGCGTGAATACAAGGCGGACAAGCAGCGCTGTGATTCCCTCGATGGCAATGCCGAGGATATATGTGAGGCGGAAGCCAAGGGTCGGGAAGAAGTTGCAAAGGCCGAGCTGGAAGATAAGTACAGGCCATCGAAAGAAAGCCGGTACGAAGTGCGGGCGGCAAGAGCGAAAGCTGACTATCGGGTGGCGAAAGAGCGATGTGATGACTTATCAGGCAATGTGAAGGATGTGTGTCTAGAAGAAGCAAAAGCCGCGCAAGCGGCTGCGATAGCGGATGCCAAGAGGGAGGATTAGGAATCTCTGAACAGATTCCTCTTGCGAGAGGTTTTCCATCAGCACCATACTCAGAAGAGCGGGCTTGAGGAATATGCCTTTGGCAAGTAAAGCAAGCGTCTGTAGCCCAGGCAAGATCCAAGGGCGGCGCTTGCTGATAACTTCATGATAACGAAAAGGAGGCTATCATGCTTTACACAATCGCTGTTGTTTTGATCATCCTGTGGCTATTGGGATTGGTCAGTTCCTATACGATGGGCGGCTTCATACACCTTCTTCTGGTAATAGCCATCGTGGTGATTCTGCTTCGCATAATCAGCGGCCGAAAACCGCTTTGATTATTTGCGTCCGAGACGCCGCAGGCGAGTCGATGAGGAGAATGACATGCAAAAGATAAGCGAAGTGATGAGTTCGGATGTGCAGACCATCAGCCCGGATGCAACCATTGAGGAGGCGGCCCAGGAAATGCGCGACGGCGACTTCGGGCTTTTGCCCGTGGGCGATGAAGAACAGTTGTTGGGCGTCATTACTGATCGCGATATCGCCATCAGAGCGGTGGCGGAGGGCAGGGGACCAAGCACTCCAGTCAGTGAAATCATGTCCGAAGGTGTGATCTGGGTTCATGAGGATGATTCGATAGAGGAAGCAGCCGAGATCATGAGTGATAACCAGATCCGCCGCCTGCCGGTCGTAAACGCCGAACAACGACTGGTGGGAATCGTCTCTCTCGGGGATTTTGCAGTGGATGCCTCCGATATCGGACCGGTTGCGGATGCGCTTACTGAAATTTCCAATCCGCCCTGAGTTGATCCAGGAAAAGCAAAGCATCGGGACTTCTTCGGACTGCTTTCACTCCCACTCTATAGTGGCCGGCGGCTTTCCGGAGATATCGTAAACCACGCGGTTTATTCCACGTACTTCGTTCACGATGCGGTTGGATATTCTCGCGAGCAGAGCGTAAGGCAGTTCCGCCCAGCGTGCCGTCATGAAGTCCTCTGTCTGAACGGCGCGCAGGGCGACGACAAAATCGTAGGTGCGGCCATCGCCCATCACTCCCACCGATTTCACTGGTAGAAAGACCGCAAACGCCTGGGAAGTTTTTTCATACCAGCCCGCATTGCGTAATTCCTCGATGAAGATTGCATCGGCACGCCGCAATAGCTCGGCGTACTCGCGCTTGACTTCACCGAGAATGCGCACTCCAAGCCCCGGTCCGGGAAAAGGGTGACGAAAGACCATATCGTGCGACAGCCCCAGGGCCAGTCCAAGTTCGCGTACTTCATCCTTGAACAATTCCCGCAACGGTTCCAGAAGCCTCAGATGCAATGTTTCCGGCAGGCCGCCAACATTATGGTGGGATTTGATCGTGTTTGCCTTTTTTGTTTTAGCGCCGGCGGATTCGATGACGTCCGGATAAATCGTGCCTTGGGCAAGCCAGCGCGCATCCGCGATTTTTGCTGCTTCCCGTTGGAATACCTCGACGAATTCGCGTCCGATAATGCGACGCTTCGCTTCCGGATCCGTGATTCCTTGCAAATGTCCTAGAAATTCTTCGCTGGCATCGACATGAATGACTTTTACGCCGAGATTTCGGCTGAAGGTGTCCATTACCTGTTCGGCCTCATTCAGGCGCAGCAGGCCGTTGTCCACGAAAACACAGGTAAGCTGCTTGCCAATAGCACGATGAATGAGGGCCGCTGCAACGGAGGAATCCACACCCCCGGACAGCCCCAGAATAACTTCGTCCGGCCCCACTTCGGAACGGATTCTGCCAACCATTTCCTCCAGATAGTCGGGCATGTTCCAGTCATAAGCGAGCCCGCAAATTTCGTGGACAAATCTGTCTATAATGGCTTTGCCCTGCGGGGTATGAGTGACTTCCGGATGGAATTGCATCCCGTAGAGCCTGCGCGCTCCATCCGCTATGGCAGCAAGGGGGGTGGCAGGGTTGCTTGCCATGACCTGGAAACCGGGAGGAAGAATGTTCACGCTGTCGCCATGGCTCATCCACACATCCAGAAGCTTTTGGCCCGATGCATCAGTACGATCATGGATATCCTGAAGCAGGCCGGCAAGGTCTTTTACCTGCAGTTCGGCGTAACCGAATTCGCGCACCTTCGAGTTTTCAACTGAACCACCCAACTGCGCCGCCATGGTTTGCATGCCATAGCAGATGCCCATTACCGGCACTCCCAACTCAAAGACGATCTGGGGAGCACGCGGCGTTTCATCCGCGGCGACAGAGGCCGGGCCCCCGGAAAGGATAATGCCTGCCGGAGCGAAATTCCCGATGAATTCCGGGCTTATGTCAAAAGGATGAATTTCGCAGTAGACATTGCTTTCCCGCACGCGGCGGGCAATCAACTGCGTATATTGGGAACCAAAGTCAAGGATGAGTATTTTTTGATGCATGACCAAAGCACTCGGACCCGATCATCCGAGCATTCAGAGAGCGGAAATCCGTCCTAAAATGAATATTGGTGTCAGTGAAGAAGGGAGGAAAGTAGCAGGGCAGACCGTAAGGTGCAACGTTATGCTGAAACAATATATTATTGCCATGCAACGCCATTTATGCCTAATCGATATGGTAGTTCGGGGCCTCTTTGGTAATCTGCACGTTATGGACGTGTGATTCACGAATCCCGGCGGCAGTAATCTCGATAAACTCTGCCTTGGCATGCATGTCATCGATTGTTTCACAGCCCAGATAGCCCATGCCCGAGCGTACCCCGCCAATCAACTGATGGATGACCGCAATGACGCTTCCCTTGAAGGGAACGCGGCCTTCCACGCCTTCCGGCACGAGCTTCCTGGAGTCCTGCTCGGGCTGCTGGAAATAGCGGTCGCTCGAACCCTGCTGCATTGCCGAAAGTGAACCCATTCCACGGTAGGTCTTGTATGAGCGCCCCTGGAAGAGTTCAATTTCTCCCGGTGATTCTTCCGTGCCCGCGAACAATCCCCCCAGCATGATTGAGCTCGCCCCGGCGGCCAACGCCTTTGCAATGTCCCCCGAATAGCGGATGCCGCCGTCGGAGATCAGCGGCACGCCGCTGCCCGCCAGTTCCGCAGAAACGTTTTTGATGGCCGTAATCTGAGGTATTCCCACTCCCGCCACAATGCGGGTGGTGCATATCGAACCCGGACCGATTCCTACCTTTACCGCGTCGGCGCCATGATCCACCAGAGCCTTGGCAGCGGCGGCAGTACCTACATTGCCGCCAATAACCTGGATTTTAGGGAATCGTTTCTTTACCCACTGTACCCGTTCAAGCACACTCTGCGAGTGTCCATGTGCGGTGTCCACGACAATCACGTCCACACCTGCATCGACCAGCGCCTCTGCCCGCTCTTCACTGCCTTCGCCAACCCCTATCGCAGCGCCAACGCGCAGCCGGCCCTGTTCGTCCTTGCAGGCGTTGGGGTGTTCGGATGTCTTGATGATATCTTTCACAGTGATCAGTCCACGCAACTCGAAGTCGTTATTCACGACGAGCACGCGCTCCAGCCGGTATTTGTGCAACAGGGCCATTGCTTCTTCGCGACTGGCGCCTTCATTCACCGTTACCAGCCGCTCCTTCAAGGTCATGATATTCCGGATCGGCTGATCCAGGTTGGTTTCGAAGCGAAGATCGCGGTTTGTCACAATCCCCACCACTTTCGAACCTTCCACCACCGGTAAGCCTGAAATCCTGAATTTATGGATCAGGTTGAGGACTTCCCGCACGGTCATGTCAGGCGGAATGGTAATGGGATCTTTTACCACGCCGCTTTCGAAGCGCTTGACGTTGGAAACCTGGGCAGCCTGGGATTCCGCCGGCATATTCTTGTGTATGATGCCGATTCCGCCTTCCTGGGCGAGCGCGATTGCGAGCCGCGCCTCGGTAACGGTATCCATGGCGGCTGATACAAGAGGAATATTGAGGGAGATCTCGCGCGTGAGTCGCGTTGTCAGATTGACGTTGCGTGGTAAAACGACGGAGTGGGCGGGAAGCAGCAGGACATCGTCAAAGGTTAAAGCTTTCTCAACCAGTCGCATGATAGTGATCCTTCACAAAGCGGCATTATAGCGAACATGGATGCTATGGGGAATCATCCCGTACGAAGACGAAGCACAGGAACGATTCGAAGCTTTCCTATCTGTTCATGCCGTAAGCTCCCTTGCCGCAATTGTCACGGCCCACGTCCATTTATAAGCTTGGTTTTTATTTTCGTTCCGGGGTTGATGCACAATCACCGGTTTTTTGCACGCTTCCTGCGGGCTTCCTTGGGATCGACCCTTAGAGGACGATAAATTTCTATCCGGTCGCGATTGCGCAGAACCGTGGTGGGCGGGACCAGTTTGCCATATATACCGAGCTTGTTTTTCAGGAGGTCGATCTCGGGAAACCGGGGGAGGATGCCGGATAGTTTTACCGCTTGTTCCACGGTAGTGCCCTCCGGCAAATTCATCTGCCGTACAATCTGTTTCTCCGGCAATGCATACACCACTTCGATATCAATATTCGGACCAGGAACTTCCATAGACTTCCCGACGTCAATACCCGATCAGGAACTTCCATAAACTTCTTCTGCGCGCTCGATGAACGCTTCCACGAAGCTGTTGGCAATGACAAAGAAGACGGGTCCTACCAGTTTTTCCAGAAATATGTGCGAGAACGTGTAGTGCAGGCGAAACTCGATCTTGCATGCATTTTCCGCCAGGGGAATGAAGCGCCAGTGCCCGTCGAGGTTCTGAAACGGTCCGTTCAATAATGTCATTGTAATGAGCTCTGGCGGCTTGCGTACGTTCTCGGTCGTGAAACTGTGCTTGATATGGTGATAATCGATCATGATAGTAGCATGGGTGACCGACTCGCTTTGATGCACAACGGAAGATCCTCCGCACCAGGGTAAAAATTTCGGATAATCCTCCACCGCATCCACCAGTTCGAACATGCGGCTTGCGGAATAACCAATCAGAACCGATTTTTCGATGTCAGCCATGCGATGAACTGCTCCGCTTCAGCGAGACAGTATTGAACGTCAACTTGATGGCGGACTGCTCGTTTTTTGACTTGGAAAATTGATACATATACATTGTTTTAATTGCCTGAGTGTTTCCAACTTATGAACCTGCCGGGAGCCTGAACTGTGATCCGAGCTGCGTCAGTGCTCCAGCTTGTCCATCTGCCGAATTCAAGGCGAAAGCTGTTAAAATACACGAAACCCGCGTTGAACTCACCCTTTTTCTTCCCTTGAGGACTTATCCAGGGATTTCTTGAACATCATACCTCCGTATATCGTACCCTTTATCCTTTGCGCCCTTTGCACTCTTTGTGAGCAGCGAGCACTTGTCTTGAGAATCCCTGAATGAGCATCGTCCAGAATAAGAAAGCTTTTCATGACTATTTTATCGAGGAGAAACATGAAGCAGGGGCAGTTCTGGAAGGATGGGAAGTCAAGGCGATTCGCGCGGGACGAGCGCAGCTGAAGGAAGCATATGTCATTATCCGGAACGGTGAATTGTTTCTCATCGGATGTCATATCAGTCCGTTGCTGGCAGCTTCCACTCACATCCAGCCCGACCCGGTTCGTACGCGCAAGCTGTTGTTGCATGCTGAGGAAATCAAACGGCTTATCGGCAAGGTGGAGCGGGCGGGATACACCCTGGTTCCACTGGATATCCATTATAAGAAAGGGCGAATCAAGCTTGAAATCGGTCTTGCAAAGGGCAAGAAGCAGCATGACAAACGCGAATCCGAGAAGCAGAAAGAGTGGGAGCGCGACAAGCAGCGGTTGATGCGCGCGAAATAATCCTCGATATTTTATAACCTTAGATCAAATTCCTAGCCATGCAGTTTGTCCAAACCTCAATAATCCCGCAGAAAACCGATCAAGAGTTTGCTGTGCAAAAACCGATTGCCATCTGGTTGTTCGTTTGCTGCGCTCTGGTATTCGCCATGGTGGTTGTAGGCGGTGTAACCCGTCTTACCGATTCAGGCCTTTCCATCGTCGAATGGCAACCCCTCGTTGGCACGGTACCTCCACTCAGTCAGAATGACTGGGATGAGCTCTTCGAGAAATATCACCAGACGCCTCAGTATAAAAAGGTAAATCTTGGCATGAGCCTGGAAGAGTTCAAGACAATCTTCTGGTGGGAATATTTCCACCGCTTATTGGGGCGCGTCATCGGATTGGCATTTTTCATACCATTCCTGTATTTTCTGGCGAAAAAGGCAGTCGATCGCCCACTGGGTCTGAAATTGTCAGGAATTTTCCTGCTAGGTGCCTTGCAGGGTGGGATGGGGTGGTACATGGTAAAGAGCGGGTTGGTGGATAACCCTCATGTCAGCCAGTATCGCCTGACTGCGCACCTTGGCCTCGCTTTTGCGATTTATGCCGCAATGTTCTGGGTAGCGCTCGATCTGCTCAATCCCGGCCGCGATTTGTCCGCAAACAGTGGACTACGCAGTTTACTCAATTTCTCGACCACGCTGTCTGCCCTGATATTCATAATGGTTTTATCGGGAGGGTTCGTGGCAGGCATTCGGGCAGGTCTGGCTTACAATACTTTTCCACTCATGGATGGCCACTTCATCCCCCCGGAACTATTCATGCTGGAACCCTGGTACCGGAATTTCTTTGACAACATGACTACCGTGCAATTCGATCATCGCCTGATTGCGTGGACGCTGGCAATTCTTGTTCCGATTTTCTGGCTCAAATCGAGAGCAGCGCCACTTTCAGGTTCGGCTCGTCTTGCATGCACTCTGCTGTTGATCATGCTGGCAGTGCAGATCACCTTGGGGATTTCCACGCTGCTGCTGGTTGTTCCTCTAACCCTTGCGGCAGCGCATCAGGCAGGTGCACTATTGCTGTTTACCGCTGCCCTTTGGGTGAATCATGAGCTACGGCGTCAATAGTTGAGCGTTTCAGCTCCTCGGCCGCTGGCAGATCTAGGAGCTTGGCCTCGACGCCTTTATTCACTGCGAAGAGCAGGGTCAGCGAGTGATTGCTTTGATTGCTTGTTGCATGCTTCATACCCTTCATGGCTTTGACAAGATCTTTTGGAAGCCGAGCAGAATGGAGGCAGTGCACCTCATTAATGACAATGAACATGCATTAGTTACTGGGGCGTCTTCATCATCCCGCATTATGCCAAACAACTGATAGATCGGGTTGAGCAAAGTGGGACCCCGACGAGAAATTTATCAAAATTGGTAAGCCACCAAATTTCCCTTTGATCTGTTTTGAAGCTTGTTCTTCCTTTCGAACAAGCGTGTCGTGAATATCATTCGTCCTGAGCCTGAGGTTGTGGAAGGCATGAAAGACGGGGGAAAGATTTAGAACGGCAGCACGCGAAGTTACAGTGGGAAAGAGCAGATTCTATTTATCCGGAAATCATCTCAAGGGGGATTTCCGGAGAAAGAAGGGGGCGCAAAGGCAGAGCCTTTGCGCCCCCAAGGGGCATACTCCAGAGATAGATATGCTGCCGTCAGCTGATGCTGACTATTAAGGCAGCTGCTGATCGATAACCACGCTGATCCCGCTGGCGCCGACCATCACCGCCTGACTGAAACCTTGCAGGTCGCCGCTTTGTGGCATGGGGGATCCCGATTTCGAAATTCTGGCGCCTACTACCACCTCCGCAGGGAAAGTAGACAACTGCACGCCGGATCGGGCCATGGAATCGTTCAGTGAAAAGTTCGCCGGCAAATCCTTGACTTGCAGGCGCAGGGTCGCAAGGGGTGCCTTTGGTCCCACTTTGGCACGGGCAAAAATATACAGGCTGTCGCCTGGGGAGGTCTTGCTTGCGAGGGCAGGGCTCAGTGTTACCTTGCCGGAAAGTGTACCGGAGGTAGCACCTGCCGCGCCCGAGGCTGATCCCTGTTTATTTGCAGGAGGAGGTGTCTGAGTACCCGGTTGGTCTGGTGCTCTAGCCACCAAGCTGCCTTTTCCTGCTGCCAGCGATTTTGCTTCTGCGATGCTGGCGTTAACGGATTGCACCAGCTCAGCCTCGGATGGCGGAATCAGGGCCGCCAGTTTTTCCCAATATCTGGCAGCCTCCTTGTATCTCTTCTCCTCGAATTCGGCTGTGCCTGCCAGCGCCAGCGCCTTGGGGTTATTGGGATCCAGGCTCAATGCCTTTTTGATCAGTTCCGTCGGTTTCCCGACCAGACTGCCCTTATTCGTCATCGCCACAATATCGGCGTAATCGGTAATGATGGCGGAGTCCTCGGGCGTCAAGGCAAGTGCCTTTTCATAAGCTTCCTTTGCCTCGTTGAACCGCTGCATCATTGCGTAGGTCCGACCAAGCATAAGCCATCCTTCGACGTTGTCGGGATTGTCCTCAAGCTTCGCAATGAGGTTTTCCATTACCGAGGAAAAATCGGGATGGCCTCCTTGTCCTTCCCCAGCCGACATTGAGGGATGCTCCGCAGCAGGCTGCGGCAGCAACGCCTTGGTGTTGCCTATCGCCAGGTAAAGGGAAACCGCGAGGACAGGCAGGGCGAGCGCAGTGACAGTCATGGTCGCCACGTTGTGCCTTCCACCCATTATCATGGTCGTCGTATTGCCATCTTCGGGAATATCCTGCAGCATTCTTTGCTGCAACTCGCGCTTGCTTTGCTCGTATTGTTCGCGCGTCAGGATGTCGCTGCGCAGATCGCTATCGAGCTCCGCCAACTGATCCCGATAAACGTCGATATTGGTGGCATCCCGTTCGACGCCGGCGTCGCGATCCTTCTTGCTCCACAATGTAGGCAGTACGAACAGCAGAGCGCCGACAATAAATATGCCGGCCACAATCCAGAATGAAGTCATGCGTTTATTACCCTTTGCCTTCCTTCAGCAGGGCTTCCGCCTGCTTGAGTTGCTGTTCGGATAGCGCGGGTTCTTCGATGTGTTTGCGGCGGCGCTTGAGATAAAACACCAGGAAGAGTGCTCCGGCCAAAAGGAAGATGAAAGGACCGAACCATAGGAACAGGGTGGTACTTTTCATCGGTGGACGATAAAGCACGAAATCGCCGTAGCGCGCCACCAGAAAGTCGACAATTTCCTTGTCACTCTTGTTGGCTTGCATCTGTTCGCGGATTTCGCGCCGTAAGTCGTTTGCAAAATCGGCACGCGAAGCGGCTATCGTCTCATTCTGACAAACCAGACATCGCAGGTCTTCGGATAGCGCAACCATGCGTCTCTCTATTTCCGGGTCTTCGGCAACAGGAGCAGCTTCCTTTGCCCCCGCAAACGGAGCGAAAAGCAACAGACAGAGCAGCAGCGCCGTTTTTAGCAGCGCGAAACCGCCTCCATTTGCCCTTATGTCTTCCAGGGCGCCTGGACGATCGCCTTTATCGTTTTTACTGCTGCCACAAGCCGCCAAAGACGACCGGGATAAAAGTTTCAATCTCATCCTTGTAATTCTCTCACCAGAGGCAGAATTTTATTCTGCAGTGCTTCCACTGTTACGGGACCGATCTGCTTGTAGCGAATTACCCCATTCTTGTCGATGACATAAGTCTCCGGCACCCCATAAACGCCGAACTCTATGCCCGTCCGACCTTCGGGATCAACCGCGCTGGCGGCGTAGGGGTCACCAAACTGCTGAAGCCATCTTAACGCGTCGTCTCGCTGATCCTTGTAATTGAGTCCATAGACAGGGACAATTCCCGACTTCGACAGTTCCACCAATACCGGATGTTCCTGACGGCAGGAAACGCACCACGAGGCCCACACATTCAATAGCCATACCTTGCCCAGGTTTTCCTTCGAGGTCAGCGTTTTTTCCGGTTCATGCAGTTGTTGCAACTGGAATTCGGGAGCTGGTTTCCCCACCAGGGGAGAGGGGACCTGACGCGGATTGAGGCCCAGGCCGACGAGCAGAAAACCCACCAGTACGACGAAAACAGCGAGTGGCAACAGGAAACGCGTCATGCCTTTTTGCTCCTGGCAATCATAGGCGCGGTGGCTTTCCTGCCGGCCTTGCTGGCTTTAGCGGCCTTCCTTTCCTCGACCTCGACAGTCTCACGCTGCTTGCGCGAGGACAGCCGGTAACGTCTGTCAGTGACGGCAAGGAAGCCTCCGAATGCCATCAACATACAGCCGAACCATATCCAGTCCACGAAGGGCTTATGATAAACACGCACGACCCATGCTCCGTTTTCCAGAGGTTCACCCAAGGCAACGTACAGATCGCGGAGAATACCGGTATCGATTGCCGCTTCGGTCATCGGCATCCCGGATGCGTTATAGGTTCGTTTTTCGGGTTCCAGCACATTGATTTTCTTTCCGTCGCGCAATACATCGACATTGCCGATGTCTGACATGTAGTTTGGCCCCGGCGCTTTTTTCACGCCGTTGAAACGGAAGGTATAGCCTCCTACCTCGACCGTGTCGCCAATTTCCATGCGCACATCTTTTTCCGTTTCATAACCACCCACAAGCGCCACCCCGATAATAAAGAAGGCGATGCCAAGGTGGGCAGCGTGCATGCCGTAGTAGCTGCGCGACTGCGCCGCCAGCTTGGCAAACAGTCCCTGCTTACCAGTGCTTCGGAGGCGATGAATTACGCTGACGATCACGCTCGTAATGACCCAGAAGGCCATCAGCAAGCTGAAGCTCACCATCAGCTTCCATTCGCCCATGACAAAGGGCATTACGAGAGCGGTAACTACGCTTACCCCGAATGCCCAGCGCAGGCGAACCGCAAGTTCAGGCAGGCTTGCCTGCTTCCAGCGCGCAAGGGGGCCAAGGCCGATCAGAAAGACGGCAGGGGTCATCAACGGGACGAATACTGCTTCGAAGTAGGGGGGGCCGACCGAAATCTTGCCGAGTTCAAGTGCATCCATGAACAGGGGATAGAGCGTGCCCAGTAGGATGCTTCCCGCTGCAACCATCATCAACAGATTGTTGGCGAGCAGCATGGATTCGCGTGAAACCAGTTCGAACTTTCCACCCAATCCGATTTTCGGCGCCCGCCATGCGAACAGCAACAGAGAGCCTCCGGTAATGGTCACCAGGAAGGCCAGGATGAATATACCGCGCGTGGGGTCGGTTGCAAAAGCGTGAACGGAGGTCAACACGCCCGAACGAACCAGGAACGTGCCGAGCAGGCTCAGGGAAAACGCGCAGATTGCCAGCAGCACAGTCCAGCTCTTGAAGCTACCGCGTTTTTCCGTCACGGCAAGGGAATGAACCAGGGCAGTTCCTACCAGCCAGGGCATGAAAGAGGCATTTTCAACGGGGTCCCAGAACCACCATCCCCCCCAGCCCAGTTCATAATAGGCCCACCAACTTCCCATCATGATGCCGATGGTGAGGAACATCCAGGCAACTGTCGTCCATGGCCGCGACCAACGCGCCCAGGTCGCGTCCATCTGTCCGCTCAGCAGTGCGGAAATGGCGAATGCAAACGCCACAGAGAAGCCGACATAACCCATGTAGAGCATGGGTGGATGGCAGACCATGCCCGGGTCCTGCAGCAGCGGGTTGAGGTCGCTTCCTTCCATCGCCCCCGGCAGCATCCGATCGAAAGGATTCGAAGTAAAAAGCATGAATATCAGGAAACCCACGCTGACTAGGCCCATGACGCCCAGCACGCGCGCCACCATATCATTCGGCAAATGCTTGCTGAATACACTGACTGCAACCGACCAGCATGCCAACATGAACGTCCAGAGCAGCAGGGAGCCCTCGTGCGAGCCCCAGGTGGCAGCAAAGCGGTATTGCAGCGGGAGCTTCGAATTCGAATTCTGCGCGACGTTGACTACCGAAAAATCGCTGTTTACGAATGAGTAGGCCAGGCAGAAGAAGGCGATGGCTACAAACACAAACTGTCCCTGAACCACCGGTCGCGCCAGGGCGATCCAGGAAGGGATGCCGCGTGCGGCGCCGATAATGGGCAGGGTGCCTTGTATGAGTGCCAGCAGCAAGGCGAGGATCAGGGCGAAGTTACCGAGTTCTGGAATCATGGCTGAGGCTGTGGGTTATGGACTGTGGAAAAATGTGAATAAGAATGAGGAGAGCCCTTTCGATTCTGGAAGGGCTCGGGGCTGAAACTGTTTGCTACTGCATCACTGTCTTGCGTGCCTTGTCGGCTTGATCAAGCGCACCCGCGGCTTCCGGCGGCATATAATTTTCATCGTGCTTCGCGAGCACCTCGTCCGCCCGGAAAATACCATCCGAAGCCAGCTTGCCCTGGGCTACCACACCTTTGCCTTCCTTGAACAGGTCGGGAAGGATGCCGGTATATACGACTGGAATAACCTTTGCGGTATCTGTCACCTGGAAATTGACCGTCACGCCGTCAGCCTGGCGTTTGACGCTGCCTTCTTCCACGAGGCCGCCGATACGGAAACTCTTGCCAACGGGCGCCTCATTATTGGCGACCTGGGTAGGGCTGAAGAAAAATACCAGATTACTCTGAAATGCATTTAAAACCAGCACCGAAGCAACGCCCAACGCGGTCACGCTCGAAGCGATGATTGCCAATTTTTTATGACGTGGTTTCATTTCCCTTCTCTTGTTTTGTTGACTGATGAATCAGACTGAGATGCCTGAGCAAAGTTCGCCTGCGGTTGGAAACCAGAACGATTTCCCCTGCAATGCAGATCAAGGTAACGAGGTAGGACCCCCATACGTAGAACCCGTACCCACCCATATCCAGAAATTCAGACAGACTGTTCCAGTTCATTGCGCTGCCTCCTGCAACTGACCTACCCACGCAGTATGACGTTCACGTTCCAGGATAATGGCGCGCGTGCGTATCAATATCACCGCGATGGCATACATCCAGCATGCGATTGACATAATCAGCATCCCTGTAAGCATGGTGGTTGCCATTTTCGGTGACTGCGTGAGACTGACAGAGGCGCCTTGATGCAATGTATTCCACCACTTCACTGAAAAATAGATGATGGGGACGTTTACCACGCCTACCAGAGCAATCACTGCTCCGGCTTTGTCTGCACGGCGCGGATCGTCTATGGCCGCCTGCAAAGACATGAAGCCGATGTAGAGGAACAGAAGAATCAGTTCAGAGGTAAGGCGCGCATCCCACACCCACCAGGTGCCCCACATGGGCTTGCCCCACAACGCGCCGGTCCAAAGCGCAATAAATGTGAACATTGCGCCAGTGGGGGCAATGGCGGTTGCCATCATGGCGGAAAGGCGGGTATTGAATGCAAGGCCGATACCCGACCACAACGCCATGATGACGTAGAGAAACATCGACAGCCAAGCCGCAGGGACATGGATGAAAATGATACGATAGGCTTCACCCTGCTGAAAATCGGTGGGAGCTACAAAAAAGCCGATATAAAGTCCCACCGCACACAATACAATTGCAGCAATGGAAAATAGGGGAATCATTTTGCCGGCGAGAAAATAGAAGCTTGCCGGAGAGGAATATTTAAACCAGTTTATCGCCATGTAGCAAAGCAGGTAGCAGACTTCATAATTGAGGCCTCGATGAGGCTTTGATAGATTGCGCCGTGCCATAGGTCATATGGTCATATATCCCATGTGGCCGTGCATCCCGCAGGACACTGTTGGCCACTTCAACCCAATCTACCTACCCATTCTTACGCCCCGTGCGCGTAACTCCCAATTTTAACCTAAAAACCTCAAATTCAGAATTGGTTTGTTAAAAACTATTGCTTGATTGTAACGGGGAGGTGGACTGTTGCGGAGGAGAGCGAGGGAGTGTGGATCGGCTACAGCCGGTAGAGATGCAAAAATACGTGCAAAAGCAGGAAAACAGAATTTCGCGCAAGGTATCCTGGGATCATAATCATTTCATTTAGCCGAATAATCCGGCAGACATTTCTTTCTGTTCCAGAAATCCGAAAGCGACCATGCAATTTTCCTGTTCCATTTCCTTACCTGCGACCTTTCGTCCCGGCGATATCCTGGCCTTTCATCGGCGTGACCGGCAAGAGATCGCAGAGCGTGTCAGCCATACCTCCGTGCAAAAAGCCATGATCTGGTGCGACGCCCCGGCGTACCTTTCTATCAGCTTTGAGCCAGGATTGGCAAAGGCTTCATTGGTTATCGATGGCAAAGTAGCAGAGGATCGCCAGCCCTTCTTCGAAGGTATGGTCCGGCGCATGCTGGGTCTGACCCAGGAGATCGAGATCTTCGAGGAACGGTATCGCGATCACCCGCAATTGGGCATCCTGATCGCGCAACAACCCGGTCTACGTGTGCCGGTCACTGCCACCCCATTCGAGGCGCTGACCTGGGCAGTCACTGGCCAACAAATCAGCGTCAACGCCGCGGTTTCCCTGCGGCGAAAGCTGATCGGCGCGACCAATATCCCTCACTCCTGTGGGCTGTTCTGCTACCCGGATGCGCGCCGGATTCTCGAACTGTCCGAAGAGACGTTACGGCAAGCGGGTTTTTCGACAACCAAAACCAGGACTTTGCTTGCACTCTCCGCCCTCGTGGCCGATAACGAGTTTCCACTGGATGCGTGGGTTGAGACGCTTCCGGTCGATGTCATTCGCGAAAAACTGGAAGCACTCCGCGGCATCGGTCCCTGGACAGTGAATTATGGATTGCTGCGCGGTTTCGGTTGGCTCGACGGCTCACTGCACGGCGACGCAGCAGTCCGCCGAGGCCTGCAAGCCTTGCTCGGTACGCAGGACAAAATCAGCGAGGAAAACACGAAGGTCTGGCTCGCACAGTTTTCCCCCTGGCGAGCCCTGGTCGGCGCCCATCTCTGGGCAGCCCAGGCTGCGATTGCCTGATGAGAATTTGATGCGCCTCATTGTGGTCCGACAGTCTCGTTGTGCGATACGGACAGCAATTTGGATGATACGTTTCTGTGCCCTTGAGCAACAGGCGGGGCTGATGAATTCCAGCGCTAGGATGCGGCAGTTACGTCGATCAGTTCTATATCGGCAGCCACCAGGCCCTGGTCGAAGAATTTGGAAGCATTGGCGGCAAAGCGCTCGGGATCGTCGGTTGCCAGCATTTTAATCTGGCCCCTTGTTCCCGTAATTCCCGAAAGCTGCGTGGCTGCCGCTTCACCGCTGTTGATGAGTGTGACCGATGATCCCAGAATGTCCCGGAAGAGGGCTTCAAAGACAGGAAAATGGGTGCACCCGAGAATCAACGTGTCCGGCGCTTCGGCTGTGTCGAATATGGGATCGAGATACTGGCGGACAATAGCCGTGGCTATGGGGCCTGAAGACCAGCCTTCTTCCGCAAGAGCCACCAGCATCTGACAGGCCTGGGACGATGCCTTTATATGAGGATTGATTTTTTTCAGTTCCTTTTCATATACCCCGCTCCGGATGGTGCCGAAGGTGGCGATGACACCGATATGCTGATTTTTTGTTGCCTGAATTGCCGCAGCCGCAGCCGGCTCGATCATGCCGATCACGGGCAGCGGAGCTGCTAGCGCGCGTACGGCCTCCAGCGCATGAGTCGATGCGGTATTGCAGGCGATCACGATTGCACTTGGATTATAGTTCAGCAGAATTCTGCACAGGCTCTGGCTATAACGCTGCACGATTTCGGGGCTCTTGGTTCCATAAGGAAGGCGGGCCGTATCCCCTAGATAGAGGTAAGATTCTTGCGGATAACGCTTTTTCAGCGCTTGAAGAACAGTCAATCCTCCGATACCGGAATCGAATACAGCTATGGGAGAAAATATTTCCGGCATCATTTATCTTTCACTCAATGGCTCACATGTGTATATACCGCTTTCTGTATCAGGGCTAATGGAGACAGCCTCCAGCAGAGTTGTTCATGAGCTCATGCGAGAATCCTCTCAGGTCGCGTCAAACCCAGGGTGGAACACGACTTCGCCTTCAGGCACGATTCCGGTGAACCCCAATCGCTGGAAATACTCCGGTGGCACGTCCCCATAGCGGAGTCCAGGATCACTGACGAACCCGAAACGGCTGTAGTAGCCAGGGTCGCCGAGGACAACGCACCCCTGGGCGTTCATATCTATATCTCTAAGGCGGGCAAGCCCCTCGCGGATCAAAGCCTGTCCGATGCCTCTTCCTTGCCGATCAGGTCGGACAGAAACCGGGCCAAGTCCATACCAGCCATTTGTTGCGCCGTTGATTGCAACGGGTGAGAAAGCAACATGGCCGATGATCTCGCCATCCTCGGTGGCGATGAGCGAAAGGATCAACGCTCCTGCGCTCCTCAACGCATCGACAACAGCTCCCTCGGTCTGGCTGCCATAAGGCATTTCCTTGAATGCGGCAGTTATGAGGCTTTGGATGGCGGCAATATCCTCGGGTCGTTCCAAGCGGATTTGCATGTAAACCTCCTGTCGCAATTGGCAACCCCTCTTCATCGCGCTCGCCGATCCGCAATGAAGAGTTGCTGGGATTCTTCGACCTTCTTTATTCCAGGGATATACGCAGCGCGACCGCGGTACTCCACGGCGCCAATACGAGAGATGCCAGCAGGAAAGCGCCTAGCAGCGACATGTGTGCTCCCGCGCCTAACCCGGCGGAGCTTGCCTCCACTGCACCCGCACCGAAAATCAGCACAGGAATGTACAGCGGCAACACCAGCAGCGAGACCAATACGCCCCCGCCGCGCAGGCCCAGAGTAAGCGCTGCGCCGATTGCACCGATCAGGCTCAGCACGGGCGTTCCGAGCAGCAGGGAAGCGGTCAGCACAAGAAGCGCATCACCCGTCAGATCGTACTGAATGCCCAATACTGGCGCCATCAGTACAAGGGGGACCCCGGTCACGAGCCAGTGGGCCAGTGCCTTGCCCAATACGAGCAGGGGCAGAGATTGAGGCGAGAGCAGCATCTGCTCCAGCGTGCCATCCAGATAATCGCTGGAAAACATGCGTCCCAGTGATAACATCGAGGCCAGCAGAGCAGCCACCCAGACCACGCCTGGCGCCATGACACGAAGCATGTTCATCTCCGGCCCGACGCCAAGCGGGAAAAGACTGACGACGATAATGAAAAAAAACAGCGTCGTCAGGACATCGGAGCGGCGTCTTGCCGCAAGCAGAAGATCTCGGCGGAGGATCCAGAAAAACATGTCAGGTGAGCTGCAGCCGCTGGATGGCGGCGCCTGCTATCTCGATTTCCTGGTGGGTCGTCATCACGATCATGCCCCCGTGTTCCAGGTGCCGCTCTATCAAACCTTGTACCAGCCTGACTGCACTCGTATCGAGTGCAGTCAGGGGCTCATCCAGTATCCAGAGCACGGTACCGCATACCAGCAGGCGCGCCAGCGTCACCCGGCGGCGCTGTCCCTGCGACAACACCTTGGCAGGCAACAGTTCGCGTCCGCCCAATCCCATGTGCTGCAAGGCGTCATGGGCCTTGCGTTCATCCAGATCAACCCCGCCCAGGGCGCTGGAGATGCGCAAATTCTCGATGGCAGTCAGATCGTCTTTTACCCCGCCTAAATGGCCGAGATAGGTCATCGCACCAAAATAATCTCCGCCAAGAGAGCGAATCTGGGTACCATCCCAGCGGATTTCGCCCTCAGCCGGCGAAGCCAGTCCGCACAACATGCGCAGAAGACTCGTTTTACCGCTGCCGTTCGGGCCCTGAACCTGCATCAACCCCCCGGATTCGAGCAAAAAATTGACGCCACTGAACAGCTTGCGGTCACCGCGGATGCATGTCAGGTCAATTCCTTCCAGCGTGGGCATTATCAGTCGCCAAAAAAGTCAGCATTATAGCGTAACGATAAGGCCGATGGCCTTTGGATTGATCTTCCAGTTTCTGCGGCAGTACTGCTGGAAATCAGTATGGTTTGGGTACAGCCGGGATGTTCATGACATTACTGGTGGTGGGATTGATCAGAATAGGAGGGATGGAAGCAGGGGAGAGGAGGAACAGCAGGAATTTCGGGACAAGGTGACGGTGGCCCATTACCTCGCTCCAAGCCTCTGGTTTGCGTTCGCCCCGAAGATGTGGACCCGTCTCTCTTGTATCAGAAGTGCGGGAGTTTTAACCGTACTTCCAATGACGTTGGCAGCGCGTGAGGCATCAAAAGTACTTATTGCTTGAACTTTGCCTCGGCGCGTTGCCTGATCTGCTCCAGCGACAGATCTTCCTTACGCGTCGCGATGAACCAGATATGGCCGAAAGGATCTTGCAGCGCGCCTGACCGGTCGCCATAAAACTGGTCTTCCAGCGGCTTGATGATCTTTGCTCCTTCTCCCACGGCTTGGTCAAACACCGCATCCACATCGTTCACATATAAGTGCAAACCGACCGAAGAACTGCCGGAGGATTGCGGATTACAGAAAGGGCTTTCTTCGCCGTAGTCATCCGCCATCATGATGCGCGAGTCACCGATCTGAATCTCCGCATGGCCGACTTTTCCATCTCGCGTATCCATCCTGAACAATTCCATTGCGCTGAAAGCACGTTTGTAGAATGCGATCGCCTCGGCTGCTCCATCGATGATGAGGTAGGGAGTGATGCTGTGGTAACCATCGGGTATGGGTTTAACAATCATGCGCGGTTCCTTGGTTGATTGATGAACTCCCGAAGGGAACGGGAGAATTGAGGGCGGAAACTGGAGCTTGCCGATGAGCTTCCACCTGCCCGCGAATGGGAAAGAGTGGAAGTGGAGGGTGATTGAAAGACTCGGTCAGGACTCCCGACCGATTCCTCCTTCGGGCATTATTCGGGTTTTATCCAGGCGCCACACCGTTCATCCAGGCATTTCAACAGTGTCGGCACATCGATTCCCTGTTCTTTCAGCCTGTGTATGAGTTCGTCGCTGAGCACATCCTTCTCCTGAAGGCAGTGCAGCAGGTTACAGAAATCGTTGGCTTTTGGTTCGTTCGGATTCCATACATCGCCCCCCGGGGTCGCAACCGCAGTAAGTGTGCGTTCCCGTTCAAAAGGCGTTCCCCGTGCCGTTTCACCGCGTGCACGCACCCGGATGTGGAAGACGCCTTGCACCTTGAGTGGATAGGCAGCGGTAAATTGCCCCTGTGGATCGCGGCTGAGTGGGATAAGCTCAGAAATCCCATCCGGTCGCACTATCTCGGCCCAGACGCTTGCATTTCCCTGAAGCAGCGCATCATATTCGTACAGCGCAGCGATCAGGTGAATGATGGCATCAACCTCGAAACTCGCTTGCTTGACGTACGCCGTGAAGATCAAGCCGGAATAGATGTGCGCGACAAACTCATAAGGCAGCGCCGCGTGCTGCACAGCAGATACCGATGTTCCGCCCTGCAACTTCAATATTGCATGCCATTGCCCGGCATGGCTTCCGGCTGACTGGGCTGGAAGCACCGGCAATGCGCACCGGTAATAGGATGCATACGGGCTCAGGATGAATCGTGAATTGGTTGACCCCGGCGGTGACGCTGGCGTAATACTGGAACCGTCCGGCGCCTCAAGCTGAAAATCGATCGCTCGCGGAAAAGGGCTCAATACGATCAGATCCATTCCATAATCCGCTTCACAGATCGAAACCGGGATACGATGCTCCGATTCCCTGCTGAGAATACCCCGCGGATCAGCGGTGATCTGGGCATTCGATACGCCTGCGAGAATTTGCAGGAAATACTTGCTGAGCCGCATGGGCTGGTCGCCCGAAAGTGCGCCGGTTACCAGAAGATATCCGTTATGTCCCTGACATAGCGTCGTCAGTGCGGGAATGCTGATGTTGGAGGGCATCCCCAGGCCAACCGCATAGGTATTTGCCGTGATGCTGCCCGTGACGTCGGCTAGAGGCGGGGGACGATTCCACATTCCATCGGTGAGCACGACCATGGCGGTAACGTCATAAGGCGTGGCTGCCGCCGCCTGCGCCTCATCCAGCATCTGCTTTCCATTCACGACACCGTCACCGATGGAGGTGGCGCCAGCAGGATCGATATCGCTTCCGGCAATATGTCCCATGGCAATGGTCCGCCCCGTTCCACCCGGAGCAGCGCCGGCTTCCTGGATTTCCATCAGCCGCTGGGCCGCTTCGTTGAAGCGGACCAAGCCGATACCGTCCGCCGGTTGCATGACACTGATAAAAACATTGAGGGCTTCGCGCAGTTTCTGGACCTTGGAGATGCCATCGCCGGCATCTTCATTCATGCTGCCGGAGCGATCGAGCACGAGCGCCACTGCAGAACGGGGACGCGCAGTCGTGTTGGCAGCAATGTTGATTACCCAGCTTTCCCCCGTCTGGACGCAGCGCACGGTAACGTTGCCGCTTGCAGTATCGCCTGGATTCGTGGAGGTGTAGGACAGCCAGAGCCGCGCGTAGGTAACCGGCAGAATCGGGTCGCTCGCCACAGCAACGGAGGTGCCATTCGGGGTACCGAATCCGCCGGTAGGGCCTGCGGTCATCTCAAATGTCAGGCTCCGGCAGGACACCACTTCCCATAGGATGGCCCGGTGTGTCGTTACACCGACACCCCCCATCCCGGCGGGAACATTCAGGAAGTTTATACTCGGGGTGGTCAGGGTGATCGATTCAGGGGGAAGAAACGGTTGCAGCGTTTGCCGGATTACGCCTGCGCAGACGGGGCAGAAAGGCGCGTAATCCCGCATATAACAGCTTGGCAGAGGGCGATAGGTGTCGCAGTCCGAGTAAATTGCGCCTTCAAAGGTGCCTACCGCACCCGCTGCGGGAGGCATCGCGGGTGGGATGCAAGCGGATGCCGCGCAACCGGGGTCGCATTGTGAAGGCATGGGAGTGCTCGGCGCGATGAGGTCACGCCACTTGTTAGTGGTAAGGCTGGTGTCGCGCGTTACATTCGGCTGAGAGGGTTCTCCCACCGGTGTGCCTGCGCCATTCCCTCCATACTCATCGGCCAGTCCAAAAGCGCTGTGTCCCATTTCGTGGATCGCTATCTGCGCCGCCTGGGCATGGGTGGAGCACGTGGCGATCATTCCGCCTGATCCTCCATACTTGCTCGAATTGACTATGCAAAGCACCTGATGCCTGAGCGGGACCTGGGCGGACGCAACGGACAACGCGAGCGCGGCATCCACGGTGAGCAGACGATCGAGCGGTGTTCCGGCAAAGATGCTGCAAAATGTCGCGTCAAAATAGGTATTGGCCGTGGTTGGAGTTCCTCCGGCACATCCCGGATCGTCCGCGCCGCTTTCATTCGACACGATGTCGACACGGTGTACATTGATCCCGCAGAAGAGTTCGTCCAGGGGCGGAGTAGTGCGCAGGGCTGTAACAAAGTTCTGTACGTCGGTATGGTACTGCGCCAACTCGGTCCCACGATATCCATCACCCAGGATGACCAGATTCCATCGGACACTATCGGAGCCATGATCAACGATCTTCGTGGTGCCCACGACATACCCGTCACTCGCACTCATTGCATGCCCCCTTTCTCTCCCCTCGGTATGTCAAATCGGGCCAACTCGGTTGAGGCACGCTGCTGTGCACCCGTAGCAGAAAGAGCGGAAAGGTCCAGCGACTCACCTATCAGGGCAATGGATTCGGCAGCAGGATTATCCGGAAGAAGCACTTCAAAAATACTCTCCTTGACCTCTCCAAATTTTCGTTCGATCTTGCCATCGGGCGAGTGCACCTCAACGGAGCCGATGAGCGGCGAATGGATAAGCCGATGAAACAGGACCTGGTTGTTTCCGTCCCGGAGTTCCATCCAGAAGCCACCATTTTTCCTGGGCTGAGGCGCTTCTCCGGCCGAAGGCGGGCAAATCATGGGAAGGCGCTCGTACGAGACCAGGTGAACCGCTCCATCCGCAACCCGGAATGTGAGTCTCAGCGTCCTGCGCTGATTGGGGTCGAGCCGACGGGATTGATCCGAATTTGGCATGCTTTCTCCTGTGGGTAGGACGGTATGGCTTACGGCCGCGATGCGTTGAAACTCGGTTCGCTGGTTCTAATCCTGTTGCCTGCTCCTGTTAACCTGTCGAATTCCGCTGAGCTACCCGGAGGCCATCTCAAGCTTCTATAGCTTTGCGTTCCAGTGAGTCCCGGTCCCAATGTGCCAGGTTGGCCACAGCTTCGTAAGTAGTCTGGAAAAAGGAAAGGAGCATCTGATCGGGATCTGTAGAAGCTCGCACGGTTTCATAAGGCAATACGAATTTGTCCAGCTTGTCGTGGAAATAGGCGGACTCCGGCTGAATGACATATTTATCAAAACCTGCCGGCTCAGGGTAAGCGTAGGCGTAAAAAGCCGCTTCTCCCAGGCCCGTTCCGGGCCAGAAGCCTCCACCCCATACCTCTTGCGTATAGGCTTCTTCCGTTATCCGGGCGGCGACATTAGGAACGCCCCCTGGATGTTTCGGTGCGGTTCTTCCCGAAAAACGGGTGGCAGCCAGGTCGAACCATCCCCAGAAGAAGTGTACCGGGCTCGCCTTGCCCACGAAGCGGGCGCGAAAATCCTTGAGTACACGGTCCGCCTGGACGAGAGCCCGCCAGAAATGTGTCATGCTCTCGATATCATAGCTCGCATGCTGGTCATCTTTTTCAAAAGGGATTGCTACTTCCACCTCGGAGGGTTTGGTGAGGATGCTGATCTCTATGTTCAATTCCTCGAGCACTCGCATCATCTGGTGGTAAAAATCCGCGACAGGCATGGGTCTCAATGCGAATGAGCGCTTTGTGCCTTCCGAGGTGGAAATGTGCAGCATGTGGTCGATGAAATCGAAGTCGATGGCAAACACCAGCCCGCGGTAGGGGATGGGTGAGGTGGTGAGTCCTCTCGCGCTGACATAGAGTGTGCAGCCCCAGCTGTGATTGATGTCCGGCGAGAGCTTCAGCCGGACTTTGCCTACGATCTGTGTCCACATATGCACAGTGGTGCAGGTATCCTGCCAGGCTTCCAGGGGAGGCAGTTTCGGCCAACCCGTCCCGATATCCGCTACATATTTATTCGTCATAGGTATAGAGTCGACTCGTCGACGCGGGAAAATGGAAAAATCGCAATAACCACGGCGCGTACTTTCATCTGGCATGCTTATATCAAACCAGCTCGAATCCACTCGCCTTACAGTTTTTTCTAGTTCATGTTGTTTCAAATAGCAAGAAAGCTTGAAAGACCTACAACACAAGAAATCTGGAGAAGCTAAGATCAATAAATTTATTCGCCCGAAAGTAGAGGGTGGGGATAATCGGGTCACTTTCCGTGGTGGCAGGAGGGCGATATACAATATCGACTTACGCTCAATTGGGCGAGAAAGCTGGAATATCCAGAAGGTAGACCATCATTGCGGGTAAAGCTGATCGCGGAGGACGTCCAGGTTTTGGAGCAGGTTGACCCATCCAATGGCAGAACATTTTTTCTGTAACAAGTAATAGTAACAAGTAATACAAAGGGAAGAATAATCGATTTGAATAGTTCGGATGCCGATTTCATGCATGCTGCATTGGAGCTTTCTGCCCGGGCGGAACAAGCAGGCGAGGTGCCGGTTGGGGCGATCGTAGTCAGGAATGGAACAATTGTTGGACGCGGTTATAATTGTCCCATCTCGACATCAGACCCCACTGCACATGCAGAGGTGATGGCCTTACGGGATGCAGGGCGTCATCTCGGCAACTACCGGCTGGCGGACTGTACGCTCTACGTGACTCTGGAACCCTGCGCCATGTGCATGGGAGCGATTTTTCATGCACGTATCGTCCGGCTGGTGTATGGCGCGGCAGATCCGAAGACGGGTGCATGTGGAAGCGTGATTAACCTCTCCGCCGAGCTTCGGCTCAACCATCGCTTGCAGGTGACGAGAGGGGTGCTCGCAGAGGAGGGGGGATATAAGCTGAGGCAATTCTTTGCGAAGCGACGCGATGCAAAAACAACGAATAGGGAAGAGATCGATGAGAATTGAAGTTGGTATTCCTTCTCAAACACTTGATTTACATGATAAGAACGATGTCGTCAGGCGCTACCGTATCTCCTCGGCGAAAAATGGCGTAGGCCAGGAAAACGGCAGCTTTTGTACGCCATTAGGCAGGCACATCATTCGTGCCAAGATCGGGACTGACCAACCGGTCAATACGGTATTCGTGAAACGCCGTCCCACCGGCGAAATTTATACGCCGGAACTTGCTGCGAATTTCCCCCGCCGGGACTGGATATTGACCCGCATTTTATGGCTCTCCGGTTGTGAGCCCGGCTTCAATCGTCTGGGAAAGGTGGACACCATGCGCAGGTATATCTACATTCATGGCACTCCCGACAGCGTGGAGATGGGCAAACCCGGGTCCATCGGCTGCATTCGCATGCGGAATCAGGATTTACTTGAGCTGTTCGACCTGGTGGAGGCGGGAACGGCGGTGGATATCAGGAACACTTAAGTACTGCCAGTCCTCTGACTTCAAAGGGACAGAAGGAGCAGAGGGAGCAAAGCCCGAATCCAATAGGATTCAGAGAACAGAAAATGTTTTTACTAACCCCATCATTTCAGCACTGACGGCGGCGGGGCCTGTGACAAGCAGGAACGGGAATGTTTCTCATGAACCTCCATTTGATAGTCGGTACTGTTCAACTCTGCGAATAGCTTCACGCTCGACATTTCCTACCTCGCCGCCCGTTGAAAAAGCGGCGCAACAAGGGGACAGCGGTGAAGCAATGTTGCGGTAGACAGCGATAAAGCTACCGGGGCCGCCCCCGGTATGCCCGGCGATTGATGTTTCGTCCTCAGTTGTACCCACCATGATGCCCAATCCATATCCTGGCGATACCCATGGTCGACCGGCAATGGATCCCCCAAGGGAGCGCCGCTCAAGCATGTCGCCTAACAAATCCTCGGGAAGTAAGGAACCGGCCATAAGCCGGTCCAATAGTAACGCAGCCTCATGAAGAGGACCCACCAACAATCCATGATAGACCCAGCGCGGATCGTAAGTATTGGCCACTCCCATCTCAACATCGATCAAGTCTTGATGTGACTTGGCCAGCCGAACATGATTAAGTTCCAGGGGGCGAAGGACAAGGCGTTGTAGCGCAACCTCCAAATCTTCACCCGTCCTATGTTCAATGAGACGACGCACATACAGATAGCCGATGTTGGAATATGCCCAGCTACTGCCTGGAAGGTAACGCAGTCTTTTTGCCTCCGTACGCTCCAACATTTCTTCATCTGACCAAGGCGCATCGCCCCGCTCGACTGCCAGGTGATAGTCAGGCAACTGGCCATAGTCCGCGAGCCCTGCCTCATGACGCAATAGCTGTCGCAGGGTAAACAACTGGTTTTCGAGGGTCTGGTCTAATGCCAGCAGCTTGTCGCGCACCAGTACGAGTGCTGCAGTAGCAATGACTGTTTTGGTGAAGCTCCACCACGGCACGGCGATAGTTTTGCCTGCCCGGGAGATTACCTTGCTGTTTTGGACAAGCGCATGAAGCATGGACTGTTATGGCTGTAACAAAGCCCGGGTATAAGGAGAAGAGGGTGAATTCGGCGCTTCCTGTCCACTTCATCCATAAAACACAGCTTTGCTATCCAGCCCAATTTGAGTGGCAAGGTGTTTTCAGGTATCATATACGTCCATGACAAAGTACGCGTTGTGGCTGTCTCCTTATGACGAAGTCGAATCGACCAGAAGAGGCGTGCGTCGCTGGTTGGGGCAAAGGTCGTATTTATGATCGGCGTCCAATGACAAAGTACGTATTCGTGACCGGAGGGGTGGTTTCTTCTCTGGGGAAAGGCATCGCTGCCGCTTCTCTCGCAGCCATTCTCGAAACCCGCGGCATCAAGGTTACCCTGCTCAAGCTGGATCCTTATATCAACGTCGATCCAGGCACCATGAGTCCCTTTCAGCATGGCGAGGTTTTCGTCACCGAAGATGGCGCGGAAACGGACCTTGACCTCGGGCACTACGAGCGCTTCATCAGTGGCAAGATGACTCGGCGCAATAACTTTACCACAGGCCAGATTTACGAGAGCGTGATAAAGAAGGAGCGGCGCGGCGACTATCTGGGCGGCACCGTGCAAGTCATTCCGCATATCACGGACGAAATCAAGCATTACATCAGGGTGGGTGCCGGAGATGCCCAGGTAGCCATCGTTGAAATCGGTGGAACCGTAGGGGATATTGAATCACTGCCCTTTCTGGAAGCTATCCGGCAGATGGCGGTTCAGCTCCCGCGGGAAGATACCTGCTTCATTCACCTTACGTTGCTGCCTTACATTACCTCAGCGGGGGAACTGAAAACAAAACCAACGCAGCACTCGGTAAAGGAGCTGCGCGAAATCGGCATTCAGCCGGATGTGCTGCTATGCCGTGCCGACCGTGCACTGCCTGCGGATGAGCGCCGCAAGATCGCACTGTTCACCAACGTTCGGGAAGAGGCGGTGATCCTGGCACTGGATGTGGACAGCATCTATAAAATCCCCTCGCTGCTGCACGACCAGATGCTGGATGAAATCGTCTGCCACAAGCTGAACCTGCTTGCCAAGGCGGCGGATCTCAGTACCTGGAAAAAACTGGTTCACGCACTGGAGCATCCGGAGCGGGTGATAGAAATCGCGCTGGTTGGAAAATATGTCGACCTGACGGAGTCTTACAAGTCTCTGTCGGAAGCGCTGATTCACGCGGGAATTCACACCCGCAGCAAAATCAACATTCATTATGTGGATTCCGAGAGTATAGAAAAGGACGGTACCGGCTGTCTGGAAGGCATGGATGCTATCCTGGTGCCCGGGGGTTTTGGAAAACGTGGAGTAGAGGGCAAGATCATGGCTATCCATTTCGCGCGTACCAACCGAATTCCCTACCTCGGCATCTGCCTTGGCATGCAACTGGCCGTCATCGAATACGCGCGTAACAAGGCTGGCATGCAAGGGGCGCATAGTACCGAGTTTCATCCTGAGACAGCTTATCCCGTTATTGCACTAACTATCGAATGGCGCTCCCGTGAAGGCCAGTTGGAAATCAGGACTGCGGACTCCGATCTCGGAGGGACTATGCGTCTGGGTGGCCAGGAATGCTTGCTCAAAGAGGGGTCTCTTGCCCGCAGAATTTACGGGTCCGACAAAATTATCGAACGGCATCGGCATCGTTACGAGGTTAATAATCAGTACATCTCCCGTCTGGAACAGGCGGGGCTGAGTATCAGTGCAGTATCGGCCGGAGAGGGATTGTGCGAAATGGTCGAATTGCCACAAACCGAACATCCATGGTTTGTTGCTTCCCAGTTCCATCCTGAGTTCACCTCGACTCCCCGGACTGGACACCCTCTCTTTGCGGCATTCATCGAGGCGGCCGCCGTGTTTGCGGACAAGAGCCTTTCCAGCGAAGGGGTGATATCGACCGATAAACCTGAACGCACCACAGCGGGCGCCTATATCCAATAACTGTAATTGTTGAGGCGCCTTTCAAGACCGTTTCAGCCTCTAGTCCTCAAGCCGATCTCCGGTAGTCCTCGGAAAGTAGCAGAGCCGTTTTTAATAACTTGCAGATAAATGATCAGGGAAAAATAGCATGAGTGCAATTGTAGATGTCATCGCCCGCGAAATTCTTGACTCGCGCGGGAATCCAACCGTGGAAGCGGATGTTTTGCTTGAATCCGGAGTATTGGGTCGGGCGGCTGTTCCTTCCGGCGCGTCGGTTGGCACCCGGGAGGCTGTCGAATTGCGCGATGAGGACGCTCAGCGCTATTTCGGTAAAGGCGTACTGAAGGCGGTGGAAAATGTGAACACCGAAATTTCAGAAGCAATCATGGGACTGGATGCAGTGGACCAGGCTTTTATCGACCGCACACTGATCGATCTCGATGGCAGCGGCAACAAATCAAGGCTTGGCGCCAACGCGATTCTTTCCGTATCGCTCGCGGTGGCCAAGGCAGCGGCGGAAGAATGCGGACTACCGCTGTACCGGTATGTCGGTGGAGCGGGCCCGATGTCCATGCCTGTTCCCATGATGAACGTCATCAATGGCGGCGCCCATGCCAATAACAATATTGACATGCAGGAGTTCGTAATCATTCCGCTGGGCGCCCAGAGTTTTCGTGAAGCCCTGCGTTGTGGCGCGGAAGTATTTCATACCTTGAAAGGCTTGCTCGATAAGAGAGGCATGCATACGGCGGTGGGTGACGAAGGCGGCTTTGCACCCGATCTGCCCAATAATGAGGCGGCATTGCAACTGATCGTGGAAGCGATCGAGAACGCGGGCTATCTTCCGGGGCCGGATGTCGCCATTGGCCTGGATTGCGCTGCTTCGGAGTTTTACCGTGACGGCAAATACCATCTGGAGTCGGATGGCCTGACGCTCGATTCGACCCAGTTTGCCGATTATCTTGCCACCTGGATCGATAAGTATCCCATTATCAGCATTGAAGACGGGATGAGCGAACATGACTGGGATGGGTGGAAGCTGCTGACCAGCAGACTTGGGAAATCCGTGCAACTGGTGGGCGATGATATTTTTGTTACAAACGCGAGCATTCTGAAAGAAGGTATCTCCCAGGGCATCGCAAATTCCATATTGATCAAACTCAATCAGATCGGGACGCTTACCGAAGCTCTTTATGCGATTGAAAGTGCAAAGCGTGCCGGCTACACAGCAGTCGTCTCGCACCGTTCGGGTGAAACCGAGGATACCACGATCGCGGACATCGCAGTGGCGAGCAATGCATTGCAGATCAAGACCGGCTCGCTTTCCCGTTCCGACCGCCTTGCAAAATACAACCAACTCCTGCGCATCGAGGAAGATCTGGGCGATACCGCTAGTTATCCCGGGCGCGGCGCCTTCTACCAGTTGAAATAAGCCTTTTCAAATCCGAGCGGACAGGTCAGGAGTTCCTCATAGGAGGAATCCTGGGAGAAGCCGAAGTGAAAGTATTGACTCTTATACTCGTGGCATTGATTGTTCTGCTGCAATATCCCCTATGGCTGGGTAAGGGTAGCTGGCTGAAAGTATGGGAGGTCGATCAGCAGCTTGCAACCCAGTATGAAACCAACGAAAAACTCAAAACTCGCAATTCCACGCTGGATGCGGAAGTGCGGGACCTCAAGCAGGGGTATGACGCTGTCGAAGAGCGCGCGCGCAATGAACTCGGGATGATCAAGGAGGGTGAGATCTTTTTCCGTACGGTGAACGATAAAAATGATTAGGATTTTGTGAGCAAGAGTTCAGCTATTTTCTGTGACAAGCGCATTGATCCAAATCTGACTTAAAGTCCAGCCTCGTTTCGTTCAACGCTTTGATGCTGTGTCGTTTGAACGAAATCGGATTTTCCATCAAGATGGTTTTGCAGAACATACCTGTCATGAAGGAAGTTGGTAAGCCAGCTCAGACAGTATAACGAAGCCCCAAATAAAACGATGGTTGCCCCCGACGCGGTGTTGAAAATGTAGCTCAGATACATACCCGCGACACCCGTTATCCCACCGATGATCCATGCATAGATCAGCATGCGGCTGAAGCAGTCAGTCATGAGGCGGGCCGTGGCCGCGGGGGTGATGAGGGTGGCAGCGATCATGGTGACACCTACAATGTTCATGGAAGCAATGATGGTTAGCGTGAGGAGCAGCGAGAATATCAGTTGAACGCTGGCTGTCCTGATGCCGAATACTCGCGCCGCTTCCTGATCGAACGTAGAGAAGAGTAGCGGCCTGTACATCAAGAACATCATTGTCAAAGTGGATAGGGAAACGAACCCGATGAGCAGCAGGTCTCCTTCCGTGATTCCAAGGATATTTCCGAACAGAGCCGCTTCGAAACTCTGGCTGAAGGCTCGCACCTGGCTGATGATGGCAACACCCAGCGCGAACATGGCATTCGTGACGATGCCGATGGCTGCATCCAGCTTGATCGTGCCGCTCCTGGTAATCCGATTGATCAATAGCACCGCAAGCAAGCCCATCGCCCCGGCACCGGCATAAAAATTGAGATTCAATATGAATCCAACCACTGCTCCGCCGAATGCGGCATGGGATAGTCCGTGACCTACATAGCTCATCCCGCGCAGTATCACCAGGGCTCCAATCAAGCCGCAGGAAGCCCCCACCATCAGTGTCGCCAGCAGGCCATGCCAGAAAAATTCATACTCCAGCGGCTCAAGAAGAAATTCGATCACGGGTCGCCGTCTGAAAAGTGAATGGGTGTGCCAGTGGCAATCAGGAAATAGTCTTCATGCCTCACTATAGTGATATCGCCCCCGTATGTCCTGGTCAGAATGTCATTGGTAAAGATGTCGCGAGGCCTTCCCTGCGCTATCAAGCCGTTCCTGAAACATATTACCCAGGGCAGGTGTGAAGCAACGGCGTTAAGGTCATGCGTAGTGAGCAAAATGGTAATACCTTCGCTATTGATATCACCCAGCAGATGGAGCACTTCATGTTGAGCCTTGATATCGACCCCTGAGGTAGGCTCATCCAGCACCAGCAGCGCCGGATTGTTGACCAGTGCACGGGCGAGAAATGCACGCTGCCGCTGCCCTCCCGAGGTATTGGATATCTGCTGCCCCAGGCAGCGGTAAATGCCCAGCCTGTACGCCAGATCATGGACACGCTCCCGCTCTTCCATGCTTGGCCATGGCCATATCCGCTTTCCTGTATAGAAGCCCATCAGGATGACTTCTTCCACGGTAACGGGAAAACGCCAATCCACACTTCCCAATTGTGGCACATAGCCGATGATGCCGCGCGGAATGTCGTTCAATGCCTGCCCATCCAGGAGCACGGTGCCGGAAAGGGGCGAGTGCGTGCCCAGAATGGTTTTAAGCAGCGTCGTTTTGCCACATGCGGTGGGGCCTACGATTCCTGCGAACTGACCTTTGTCGATTTTCAATGACAGGCGTTTGAAGACGATATGAGGTCCGTAGCCCGCCGTCACATCGGTCAGGCTGACTGCTGCGGGATATACGTCCGACTCAGTACTTGATATTGCTCGTGTCGACATCTGTCATGCAACCTGGGTTCCCGCCGAGTGCTGCCGTCATTATCCTCATGTTGTTTGCCATCATGCCGATGAAAGAGTTTGCCGGAGGCGGAGGCAGCGCATCATCGGAAAGCTGATCTATGAACTTGACACCTGTCTCGCGGGCGATCTGCTCCATGATCTTGCTTGGGAAAACTTCCGAGCCAAAAATAGCAGGCACATTCTCGTTCCTGATCTGCTTTATGATGCGGATTACCTCTCGCGGGCCGGGTTCCGAAAAATCCGAGGGTTGAACCGCCGCGATGATCTTCATCCCATACCGGGGAGCGAAGTACGCGAAGGAGTCATGATAAGTCACGAGCTTGCGATTTTTCTCCGGGATGGTCTTTACGCAATCAAAGGTTGCCTTATCCAGTTTACGCAGCTTGCTCAGATACATTGATGCATTTGCCATGTATCCTTCCTTGTGCACGGGATCGAGCGCGATGAGTTCGTCCTGCACGACCTCGACATAATGCATTGCCAGCGCGATATTGGGCCAGAGATGAGGATTGGGATGGCCGCGCTCGCGGGGAAAGCTGAAATCATACTGCCAATCCTCCTTGCGCAAGATCCGGTTTCCAAGCTCGAGAATCCGTATTCTTCCTTTCGTAATCTTTTCCGCCAGCTTCAGGGTGGGCAATTCGAGATCGAGGCCATTGGCAATAATGATATCGGCCGTTTCCAGTAGCCTTGCATCCGCGGGAACCGGCTCGAAGGTGTGAGAATCGGTTCCATCGGGAACGATTCCTGTCACATTTGCATAATCGCCGCTCACATTCCGGACGATATTCGTGATGGGGGCCACGGTTGTGACGATAAAGAGCTTTTTGGCCACATTTCCGGCATGGGAAGGTAGCGGTTGCACTAATAGAAGCAATAGAAATGGAAGAGCAATCTGACGAAGCTGCACGGCTGTTTTTTTAGCGATGAGAGATGGTGAATGGAGATCCCGCTTTGGCCGAAGATCGATCATCCTTCAAGGTGCTTATAAAGCCTACCATCAATCCATTTGCGATGATGTAGGGAAACCCTGACAAAGCCTTCACTTAGTCCTACCGGTCATTTCGATATCCCCCGACAGACATGCGCACTATTTGCACGTACTTTTAGCTGGATTGCGGGTTTCTCCCTGCCTTTCGTCTGGAGGTATTACAAATCTGCAATATTTCCTACCATTTTCTTTATTGTGGCTCAAGTTTCACTATAAGGAAATCAAGCAAGGAACCTGTTTCGAGTGGGATATGAATATCAATCAGAGCGTGCGATCAGGGATAGTTCCCGCACTTATTCGGCTCGACCGGTTTGCCGTGTTGTTCTTTCCATTGAAGCGGTACTTGCGGGAATGATGGTGCCGTGGTGCAGCAACGCAGCAGGGATCCTCACGCTGAATGAAGTGGAAGTCCGGGCTGATGCAAGAAATCTCATCGGGACTGCCGATTCGGCAAACGAGGGTACTGTACTCAAGCGTCAGCTTGATCAGCGGACGGTTTATCGACCGGGGGAATTGCTCGAAACCGTTCCCGGCCTGATCGTCACCCAGCATAGCGGTGAAGGCAAGGCTAATCAGTACTTTGCCCGTGGTTTCAACCTCGATCATGGAACCGATCTGAGGATAACGGTGGATGGCATGCTGGTAAATCAACGTTCCCACGGTCACGGACAGGGTTGGGCCGACATGAATTTCATCATTCCCGAACTGGCCGGGGGACTGCGATATCAAAAGGGGCCTTATTATGCTGATCAGGGTGATTTCTCATCAGCGGGCGCGGTCAGTATGAGTTATGTCGATAAGCTGGCGCGTGACATTGCAAGCTACGGAGTAGGCCAGCAAGGGTTCATGCGTGGACTATTGGCAAAATCTTATGAGGTGGGGAACAGCAATTTTTTATATGCTTTTGAACTGCTGACCAAGGATGGCCCCTGGATTAATAAAGAGAATTACAAGAAATTCAACGCTGTATTGCGCTACAGTCAAAATACGGGCAACACCCGGTTCAATATCACCGCAATGGGTTATGGTGGAAACTGGAATGCGACCGATCAGATACCACAACGCGCAGTAACGAGGGGTCTCATTCCTCGCTTGGGCGCAATTGACCCAAGCGACGGGGGAGAGTCCCATCGCTTCAGTTTATCGGCAGCCTTGCAACACATGAGCAATCATGGAGTGACGAGAGCAAATCTCTATACTATCCATAGCAATCTCGCATTGTTTTCCAATTTTACCTATTTCCTCGATGATCCCCTCAATGGTGATCAGTTTTCCCAAACCGACAAACGCTTCCAGTCTGCCTTTAACCTGAATCATACGTGGGTAACCGGTTTGGCAGGGTTCGCATTCGAAAATCTGGCGGGCATCCAGGTCCAGAGCGATGTTATAGATAATGGCCTGCTAAGCACGCAGCAGCGCCGGGTATTGTCGGTTACGCGTAAAGACCATGTGTTCGAAAACAGTGTGGGTCTCTATTACCAAAACAGCGTTCAATGGCTGGAAAAATTTCGCAGCGTGGCGGGAGTGCGTAGCGACTTTTACTGGTTCGACATCAACAGCAATATTGGCGCCAATTCCGGCAGAGAATGGCAGGGAATACGACAGCATCACGAATCCCAAGCTCAGCCTGATCTTTGGCCCATGGGCGAAGACGGAGTATTACTTCAACTATGGCAGCGGGTTCCATAGCAACGATGCGCGAGGTGTGACGACAACCGTGGATCCGAAATCCGGAGAACCTGTAAACAGAGTCCATCCACTCGTTCGCTCTACGGGGTATGAGGCGGGACTACGCACCGCTATCGTCCCCGGACTGCAGGCGTCGATTACTTTTTTTCAACTGGATCTGGCCTCCGAGCTGTTATTCGTAGGTGATGCCGGCACGACCGAGGCAAGCCGTCCCAGTCGACGCAAGGGGTTCGAGCTCTCGGCATTCTATATGCCCAATAACTGGCTAATGATGGATTTGGACTATGCGCTGGCCGATGCCAGATTTACCGATTCAGATCCGACAGGCAATCACATTCCCGGCGCGGTCAAAGGGGTGGGCAAATTTGCTGTTGCCGTGGACAATCTGGGTCCTCTCTTTGGGAGCATGCAAATCCGCTATTTTGGAAAACGACCCCTAGTGGAGGATAACAGCATTCAGTCGGGCAACACAGTCACAGTCAACGGGCAGATCGGGATAAAGATCGATAAGAAATTCCGCGTAATGCTGCAGGTATTCAATCTATTCAATACCAAGGCTCAGCGATTGATTACTACTATACCTCCCGACTTCCCGGTGAGCCCGATGCCGGTGTTACCGACAGGCACTTCCATCCTATTGAAAGCCGTTCTTTCCGAGTCAATCTGGTCGGAAATTTTTAAAGATCAGCATACTGCTGAAGAACCTATCGAACTATTGAATATCTGGAGCCCAGGCAATGGAACGTCTTACCATCTCACTGAATGATCAGCTTGCCAAGCAGTTCGAATTCGCAATGCACAAGCTGGGCTACTTCAACCGGTCCGAAGCTGTTCGCGATTTGATACGCAACATGATTGAAACCACGCGGCAGGAAGAACATGCTGATGGATACTGCATTGCAACGCTCAGCTATATCTATAATCACCATGAACGTGAGCTGGCGCGCTGTGTTACTTCAACACAGCATAATCATCACAACCTTACCCTATCCACCATGCATGTGCATATGGATCATGATAATTGCCTGGAAGTGACCATTCTGAGGGGTACGATCCGGAGTGTGAAAAATTTTGCCAATCTCGTTACCGCTACACCAGGAGTACGGCATGGCAAGTTGCATCTTCTACCGATAGAAATCGTGCAGGAGCACGATTTTCATGAATCCGAGCCGCATGTTCATAGCAGCCCTCTTACCTGAAGAGGCGAGTTGCTGCGGGTAGTGAACCAGGACAGGCCGAAGAGATTCCAGGAATCGCATTCCGCTGCATGAAGTGGGATCGATCTGCATGAATTCCTATTCGAGCAGCTTATGCTCCGCCACGTAGCGGATCAGTTGCGCGTTGTTCTGCATGCCCATTTTTTCGAGGACGCGGGCACGATAGGTACTGATCGTTTTCGCGCTCAGTTTCAGTTTCTGGGAGATTTCGGTCAAGGATATTCCGACTGCGATGAGCTTGAGGACATCGAGTTCGCGGTTGGACAGGGCGGAGTGGCGTGGCATGGTGGAAGAGGGAGCCAGATCGAACAGAAGTTTCTCGGCCAGCTTCGGATCTATGTATCTTCCCCCATGCGCCAGCCGGCGAATTACCGATATCAACAGGTCAATCGGACTATTTTTTGTCAGATAGCCTGACGTACCGGCGCGTATCGCACGAATGGCATACTCGTCCTCATGGTAGGTGCTCAGCATCAGTATGCGATGCTTTGGATCGTCGTCCATGATCCGCTGTAGTACCTCGAGCCCGTTCATTCCGGGCATGCTGACGTCAAGCAACGCGACATCCCATCCCCCGAGACGCATTTTTTTCAAAGCATCAAGTCCATCAGTAGCCTCGCCTACGACCACAATATCTGCTGTTTCGGCAAGAATGCGTCTCAGGCCATCACGAAAAAGCCGATGATCGTCAGCCAGAAAAGTCTTGATGATCAAGCATTCTCTCCTGAAAACGGGTACTCACCGATGCTCATGAAACGGATATTCCATTATTTTGTGAAGATACGGATGGCCCCGGGCAATCCGCAACAATGGAATGAAGAAGGGATGCGCTATTTGTAATGCCAGAGGCAGTACAATCAAAACGCTCGTTTCGCCTCACCGGAATTGATACACGAACCAAGGCACCTTGGCCTGGTTCACTTGTGATAGCGATAGAGCCCCGAAGTGCTGCGGCCCGTTCGCGCATTCCAACCAATCCAAATGACTTTCCTTTTTTTGCACTCTCGGGATCGAATCCTCTGCCATCGTCGCAAATTTCGACAATGACATCGTCCTTTTCCCGGGATAGCCGGATTTCCACACGGTTTGCCCCTGAGTGCCGCGTCACATTTGTCAGTGACTCCTGGACGATACGGAATATTGCAACAGTCTGGTCTTCGTCCAGGTTCTCCGGTTCCTCGGGTAGTCGCAGCTCGCAGTATATGCCGGTATGTTTTTTGAACTCGCTGCTCAGTTTTGTAAGAGCCGATTCGATTCCCAGCCCCAGTGAAGCAGGACGTAAATGTTCCGCCACATTGTGCACGCTCTCGCCCGCTTTCTCGACAAGTTCGGCCATGTTGTGCCTGATGGTTTCGAGCCGTTCGCTGCCATGATCTTTCGCGCTTCTTAGCAGCGAGATTTCCAGATGCAGCGCCGCCAGAAGCTGACCGAGCTCATCATGGATCTCGCGTGCAATATATTTGCGATCTTCTTCCCGCATTCGCTCGAGGTGAGCAGCAAATTCTCTTATCGCTGCGTCACGCACCCGGAGTTCCTGCTCTATCAGAATCCGTGCCTCGGTCTGCTGGTGCTCCAGCCATCGTCCCAGGTCGTCTCCGATTACATCGATCAGATTCTGCTCCTCTGGCAGCAGAAAGAACCGATCTCCGCGATAAAACAGTTTGATCCAGCCACGTGTCTCGCCGTGGACGGTGATCTGTTTTTGCAATTCGTGCACATGATTTCCGTGGTATGGATCGGATACAAGTTCCTTGCCATCCAGTTCGATTTTGACACTGGCGAGATGTGGAAACTGCATTGCTGCGATGAGTTCGGTCGCGATTGTGCCGCATACTTCTTCCAGCGATGAGGACTCCATGCCTCGCCGGATCGAATAAAAGCAGTTAATTTCCTTCAGCCGTTCGCGCAGCGATTCTTCGACTTGTCTAAGTTTGATAATTTCGTGTTCAATGGCTTCTGCCATGGAATTGAAGCCCGTCCCCAGCTCGGCGATTTCATTGCGGGTGGAAATAGCACAACGAGTCGAATAATTGCCTTGTGCAATACCACTTACCTGGTATCTGAGGTAATCGAGCGGACGCAGAATGTTGCGGCGTGTGTAAAAAGTGGCAAGAGTCGCAAAGAACAACGCAAGACATAGTACGACCAGTATCAGCAGGATTTGCTGCTCGAACTTGAGCTGCAGATTACTGAGTTTGTTGCGGGTGCGTGTGTCCAGTTCGAGCATGAACTGGTTGATGGGTGCCATGATTCTGATTTTTTCAGTCTCATAACGCTTGCCAAACAAAAGATCGATTGCAAAATTGCGCCGGGAGGGACAGGGCACATTGAAATTCCCCTGTTGATCTTCACACAGTTCTTTTACGGCGGCGAATGCCTGCTTTTCCAGGCTGACGAGGTTGTCCGAATTTTCCTGCGACTGCCGCAGCAGGTCGAGTTCCCCTTCACTGAAACCTTCGCGGCGCATCAATTCCATGAGAGAAATCGTATTTTCCCTTGTACTCGTGGCGTGGGTATTTTCCAGATGCGCGTAGGCAATCGGGTAATCCTGGGGACGCGGCCGTATGCCATTCCGGATATCGAGTATTTCAAAAAAGCTGTGCTCGTAGGCAGGATTTCCCGTTACTGCATAGGTGCGAGCCATCTTGGTCAAATCTTCGGAACTGCGAAACAGCTCATTTGCCAGTTGTAGCGATCGGTGCTTCTGGCGTTCAGCCTCGGTAACCTCATCCAGCGTGTTTAACGCCCGAGAAGAAAGAAATATGAGCACGGTGAGCACGAATAGGATGGAGGCGAGAGAGAAATTCGTGAAAAAACCGATCCTCATGTTTTTATATATATCCCTATGGCCATCAATCAGGGTTTTTTTGCCAAAGAATCAGCGTGAATAAATTCACGATAATCAGGGACCAGCAGCTGGTTTTTTATAGCCAGGGCTGGCCGCCTAAGCAGCAGCTTTGGCTGGTAATGTAATAAATATCAAGAAATTTTCATATACCAAATTTGGAAGCTGTGGATGTTTTCTAATGATGAATACTAAAAATTCCTGCATGATTGTGCAACCTGATTATCGGTCGGGTAACAATTACAAGAAGAAACTTTGGTAATGAAGAACTTCATGCAAAGAGCAGATAAAGTACGAAATAATGAATCAGCACCGGTCGAGGTGCACCTGCGGAAACTTGTCTGCAAGCAACGGAAGTTCCTCGTTCATGTTTGCAGCGTAGCGCTTGCGATACTGGCGCTGATTATGGATTCCCTGTTTCTATCCTCGTGGGCGCAGGCAGCAGAAGTCACGCTTCCAAAAGGGCCAAAGTATGCAATCGACGAAACCAAATGGGTGACGCTTGGAATTGGGTTCCGTGGAACCGGGCTATGGGTGGAAAATCCCGCCCCAGGGAATCTCAGGAGCGGCGATTTCAGCATCGATAATGCCCGTTTTTACTTGAATGGGCAGATACATCAGTACCTCAAGTTCGAAGTCAATACGGAATGTTTTTTCTGCAACAACACCCATCCCGGTGACAATCCGAAGATGTCGTACAACGTACTTGATGCGATTGCAAAATTTGAGCTCAACCGTTATTTCAACATCTGGGGTGGCCGTATGCTGGTGCCGACCGAACGGGGCGAACTGAGCGGTCCTTTTTTTCAATCAACCCATGACGCTTTCAAGACACCTTTTTTTTCCCAGGATTTCAGCACCAAATTTGGCAGCGGTGGAGCCGGACGCTATGGACGCGACGATGGAGGCACATTCTGGGGAAGCCTTGAACCGGGCTTCATCAAGGGTACCCTGGGATATGCTGTCGGTGTCTACCGCGGAGTCCAGTCATCCCGTAGCGCCGGCCCCAATCAGGGCGATGACGTATTATGGGCAGGTCGTTTCACATATAACTTCTTGAATCCAGAAAAGAATCCAGGCTACTATACCAGTAGCACCTATTTTGGCAAGGCCGGCGATATTCTCGCGCTTGCTTTCGGCGTTTCATACCAGAAAAATGGCGCCGGCTCCTTCGCGCATCGAAGTGATTTCCTGGGACTGGTCGGGGACGCCCTTTTTGAAAAAGTGCTGCCCCGGAACATGGGTGTACTCACCGCAAATGGTGAGTACAAGCAGTTTTATGCCAACTATTCGCCTGCGGCGTTTCAAGATCCAGATTGCTTTTGCATGTTCGATGGCAAATCGTGGACGGTCACCGGGCTTTATCTCCTGCCCATGAGGATCGGTATTGGCCAGTTTCAACCATATGGCCGATTCACCAGTATTCAGCCAAATAACAGCAGCAACAGGGAAGAAATTGAAGCGGGTGTCAACTATATCATTGACGGTTTCAATGCTCGAATTTCAGCGTACTACCAACACGGAGATCTATTCACCAAACGGCTGAACTATGCGCCGGATGTGGCTGGCGAGAAAGTTGATGTATTCAAGCTGTCGTTTCAATTGCAAATGTAGTCATTACGTATTTCGGTCAAGCAATCGGCATGCATTTGATTTTTTATCCGGGAACGAGGCTTGAGGTACGGAGAAGGAGATTCATTTGAGTTATTCGGGGAGCGCTAGCTTGAAATCAGGCGCAAAAACACATTTGAGCTCACTTGATGAGAATTCGACACCTTCATCCGGCAGTATTGCTACTCTGTGCCCGCTACCCTCTTCTGGAAGGCCATTGGATCCGAAAGTGAATCTGGCTCCAGATTCTCCATTGAGGGCCCATTTGCGGTTGAAGTTTGCGGAGAGTTCCGGCATCACCCGCATGGTGGAGCGAGATCATCATGGCCCCCTGTTGGTGCAAAAACCTCTCTATCCGGAGGGTTATGAGGTATGCCAAGCTGTTGTCATACACCCGCCCGGGGGCGTGGTCGCAGGGGATGAATTGGGAATACAAGTGCATGTCGGTCCGTCCGCTCATGCTCAGATAACTTCTCCCGGTGCAACAAAATGGTACAAATCCACCGGTCGGACTGCGCGCCAGCATGTTTACCTGCAGGCGGAAGCGGGTGGCGTACTGGAGTGGATGCCGCAGGAAACGATTTTTTTCAATAATGCAAGAGTGATGCTCGATCACCAGGTCGAGCTGGAGAAGGATTCAGTTTACATGAGTTGTGAGATTCTATGCTTTGGCCGTACGGCATTCGGAGAATCATTCAATAGCGGTGAGATAAAACAGCACACGAGTATCCGCCAGGAGGGAAAGCTGGTCTGGTTTGAGAAGCTTCGTCTGGAGGGCGGGAGCAAAGCGATGAATGGAAGGCTTGCACTTGCCGGTCGCACCGTTTGCGCCACTTTTATCATGAGTGGCAAACCCCTTCCAGCGCAGGCGATCGATCTTGTACGGGAAGAGGCGGCACGCATCGGCGGAGAATCGGGGCAGGTGGGAATCTCCCAATTCAAATCGTTGCTGGTAGCACGTTTTCTGGGAGATTCGAGTGAGGTGGCGAGACATGTGATGCTTTGCATCTGGCGGGCCGTCCGCCCCATCACGCTCGGCCGGCCTGCGATTGTGCCGCGCAGCTGGAATACCTGATGCTGTTCTGTTCTGCAAGTTTTTGGAGGATGGAGTTTGGAAAATCGCTGGAGGCATTTTTCAGCACCATTTGAGATTTTTAATGAGGAGATACGATGGATCTGACACCGAGAGAGAAAGACAAACTCCAGATATTCACTGCTGGATTGCTCGCGGAAAGACGAAAGGCGCGCGGTTTGCGGCTCAATTATCCTGAAGCAGTCGCGTTGATTACCTGCGCGATTCTCGAGGGGGCGCGTGACGGTAATACGGTGGCAGAGCTGATGTCGGAGGGGCGAAAAGTTCTGACACGCGCCGATGTCATGGAAGGTGTGCCGGAAATGATTCCCGATATTCAAGTCGAGGCTACTTTCCCGGATGGTACCAAGCTCGTGACCGTCCATAATCCAATCGTATAAAGAGAAACCGTGGGAGATTAATAATGGCAAAGACGGTAAGAAAGGCAAGAGATCCCCTCATACCAGGCGAGATAACCACACAACCCGGCGAAATCGAACTCAATGTCGGCAGAAAGACAAAGACATTGAAGGTTGCAAATGGTGGCGATCGACCGATTCAAATCGGTTCCCATTTTCATTTTTACGAAGTCAACTCGGCGATGAAATTCGATCGCGCGGAAGCCTATGGCATGCGCCTGAACATCATGGCCGGCACGGCCGTGCGCTTCGAGCCGGGACAGGAACGGACAGTTGAACTAGTGGAGCTGGCGGGTAACCGGATCGTCTATGGATTCAACCAGAAAGTAATGGGCAAGCTTAAGTAGAGATCGCCGGATCAAACGAGAAAGGAGCTAAAGAATGAGTTTCAAGGTTTCCCGCCAGACTTACGCGGAATTGATGGGCCCTACGACCGGCGACCGGATTCGCCTGGCTGATACCGAGCTGATGATCGAAATCGAGAAGGATTTCACCACCTATGGTGAAGAGGTGAAATTCGGGGGCGGCAAGGTGATACGCGACGGCATGGGGCAGTCACAGCACAATCACGATCAAGTGATGGATACGGTCATCACCAACGCGGTAATCATTGACCACTGGGGCATCGTCAAGGCTGATGTCGGTCTGAAGAACGGGAAGATCGCCGAGATCGGCAAAGCGGGCAATCCCGATATCCAGCCGAATGTTACGATGTCGATCGGTGCGGCGACGGAAATCATAGCAGGCGAGAACATGATTCTGACCGCGGGCGGAATCGATTCCCATATCCACTTCATTTCACCGCAGCAGGCAGAAGATGCGATGATGAATGGCATTACCACGATGCTGGGGGGAGGCACCGGCCCGGCAGCGGGCACTGCAGCCACGACCTGTACGCCTGGCCCCTGGCACATCCATTCCATGTTGCGGGCCTCGGATGGTATGGTGATGAATACCGGCTTTTACGGGAAGGGAAATGTAAGTCTTCCGACCCCGCTGGAAGAGCAGATTCTTGCCGGAGCATGCGGACTGAAGCTGCACGAAGACTGGGGTTCGACCTACGCAGCCATCGACAATTGCTTGGCGGTGGCGGACAAGTATGATGTCCAGGTTGCCGTTCACACAGATACCATCAATGAAGGCGGATATCTGGAAAACACGATTGCAGCCATGAAGGGCCGTACCATCCATACTTTCCATACCGAGGGGGCCGGTGGAGGGCATGCGCCGGACATCATCGCTGTCGTAGGTCAGGAAAACGTGCTGCCCTCATCAACCAATCCAACCCGGCCTTATACCATCAACACGCTGGATGAACATCTCGACATGCTGATGGTATGCCATCACCTTCATGCCAACATTCCCGAAGATCTCGCGTTTGCTGAGTCGCGCATTCGTAAGGAGACCATAGCTGCGGAGGATATACTGCAGGATATGGGCGCAATCTCCATGATGTCTTCTGATTCACAGGCAATGGGGCGGATTGGAGAAGTGGTTCTGCGTACCTGGCAAACCGCGCACAAAATGAAAATACAACGCGGAACTTTGCAGGAAGATACATCGAAGAATGATAATTTCCGCGTCAAACGCTACATCGCCAAATACACCATCAATCCGGCGATCACACATGGCATCTCGCATGCCCTCGGTTCAGTGGAGGTGGGCAAATATGCAGATCTGGTGTTGTGGCGGCCTGCATTTTTTGGCGTAAAGCCCTCCGTGATTCTGAAAGGCGGAATGATTGCGGCATCTTTAATGGGTGATCCGAACGCCTCGATTCCCACCCCGCAACCCGTCCATTACCGTTACATGTTCGGGGGATATGGCGGGGGTATCAAGACCTCGTGCTTTACCTTTGTCTCACAAGCAGCGCTGGCTGCAGGTCTGGTCGATCAATTGAAGCTGGATAAGAATCTGATCGAGGTCAAGAATACGCGCAACCTGCGCAAGAAAGATATGATCCATAACTCGGCGACGCCTAAAATGGAAGTCGATCCGGAAACATACGAAGTTCGGGCGGATGGACAATTGCTGACCTGCGGGGCGGAGGACGTTCTGCCGATGGCGCAAAGGTATTTCCTTTTTTAGGGGCTATAGATGCTCACCTTGAACACCAGGATAAGCAGTGCGGACAAAGTATCCGCACAGCTCGTGCTACCGTATGAGCTGCGCGAAAACAGCCGCCTGCGCACCGCGCTTTCCTCAGGGGAAGAAGTGGCCATTTTCATCCCGCGGGGCACGGTACTGCGGAACAACGATTTGCTCATGGGGGAAGACGGTCGCGTGATTCAGATCGTTGCCGCCCAGGAATCCACCTACCGCATCACGTGTGCAAACCCGCATGACTTGCTGCGCTGTGCCTTCCATCTGGGTAACCGCCATACTCAGACCCAGGTGGGTGAAGGGTTTTTGCGCATCGCCCGCGACAACGTGCTGAAGGAAATGCTGGAAGGACTCGGGGCAACAGTCATCGAGGAAGATGCACAGTTCGAGCCGGAGGCGGGGGCTTACGGCAGCGGAGGACATCATCACCATCATGGGGAGTCGAGCCACGGGCATGCCCATGGTCCACTCGCTCCGATTCCGGTGCACCAGAAGATCCATCGTCCCTCCGACATTCCTTCCCGGTAATAATGAAAGAATACCGCGCCCTGCTGGCCCTGTTGCACCTTGCCAGCCCTTCGCTTCCGATCGGGGCTTATACGTATTCCCAGGGGCTGGAATCGGCCATTGAGCAAGGATTGGTTCGAGATGAAACCTCCGCACGCGAATGGCTCGTTGAAATGCTGGGAATTTTTACGGATTTCGAGTTGCCGATTCTGCGACGTCTGTTGAAGGCCTTTTCGGAGCGGGATGAGGCTGCGGTAAGCTTCTGGACGGAATGCTTCGTCGCTTCCCGCGAGACCTCGGAGTTTCGTGCCGAAACGGTACAGATGGGGTATTCACTGGCAAAGTTGATCATCGATCTCAAGCTCGGGGATGATTCGATGCGGGCAATCCTGGAAAACCAACAGGCAATTCCGCTCCCCACGGCATTTGCATGTGCTGCCGAAGCGTTGGGCATCCCGCACGAAGAGAGCTTGCTGGGCATGCTGTTTTCAATGGCCGAGAATCAGGTGCTGGTCTGCGTAAAATCGGTTCCGCTTGGCCAGCTTTCAGGGCAGCGGTTGCTATTGTCCCTGCATCCCGTCATCGAGGCCTGCTCGATTCGCGCAAGCCAGCTCACGGATGATGAGTTGTCGAGCTGGGCTCCCGGCTTGTCGCTGTTATCGATGCAACACGAGATTCAATACAGCCGAATCTATCGATCGTAGCTCTTGATGGGAACAGAGAATGAACAAACAATCTAATCCACTCCGTGTCGGAATCGGTGGTCCCGTAGGTTCCGGAAAAACGGCCTTGTGTGAAGCGCTCAGCAAGAGAATGCGCGATCGTTATGAAATGGCTGTCATCACCAATGACATCTATACCAGGGAAGATATGGAAATTCTCCTGCGTGCCGATGCGCTGCCTCCGGAGCGTCTGATGGGCGTGGAAACGGGGGGATGTCCCCATACGGCCATCAGGGAGGATGCTTCCATCAATCTCGAAGCCGTTGCGCGCATGACCGCCGATTTTCCGGAACTCGATCTCATTCTGATTGAATCGGGTGGCGACAACCTTGCTTCCACCTTCAGTCCCGAACTTTCCGATCTGACGATCTATGTCATAGACGTGGCCGGGGGCGAAAAAGTGCCGCGCAAGGGCGGACCCGGTATTACCCGTGCCGCATTACTCATCATCAACAAGATCGATCTTGCTCCCTACGTGGGAGCAAATCTCGAGATCATGGCGCGTGACGCCAAGAAAATGCGTGGCGAACGGCCCTTCGTGTTCACCAACTTGCATACGGGAGAAGGAGTCGACCAGGTAATCGACTTCATCGTGAAGCAGGGACTGCTGGATGAGGTCCGGTCGCAGCAGCACCACGCCTGATTTCCTTTTCCGGCAGCTTGGCAAAAGCGCGCTACTGCATTTTTCATACAGAGTTTTGTAAGGGTTTCCACATATCATGGACTGGGCATCCCGAGTCGATAGCGCGTTCCCCCAACCCCTGCGGGTGATTCTGAGAGGTGTTGGACAGGTTTTTTTCTGCTGTAACGCAGTAACCAAACTCATTTTTCTGATAGCGCTCTTTATCGGCGGAGTGGCTGCCGGGGCAGCGGCAACCGTAGGAGTGGTCACGAGTACCGTGACTGCCCATCTGCTGGGGTTCTCGAAAAAGGATATCGACGCTGGCCTGTATGGTTTCAACGGGACGCTGGTAGGTCCCTGTCTGTTTCTGTTTCTGGAGCATTCTCCGCAGTTATGGCTGTACGTCATTCTCGCATCGATATTATCGAGTGTCGTGCTGGCTGCTCTCATGCGAATTCTTCGCCCCTACCAGATTCCAGCCTCCACTTCGCCGTTTGTCCTGACCTCGTGGATGTTCCTGGTCGCGGTCTATGGTTTTGAAAGTTTTACCCGCAGTTCCGTTTTGCCGGCTGCCGGTATTCCTGTTGCTGTTCCAGGCGCGAGCGGCCTGTCCTTTGAAAACTGGCCCGTTGCGCTATTCAAGGGGGTGGGCGAAGTCATGTTCGCGGATAGTGTGACAGTCGGTATTCTGTTTCTGGTCGGCATCGCCATTGTTTCCCTGCGCGGCGCCCTGATGGCAATAAGTGGCGCCTTTGTCGGGATCATCTTTCCGACCCTTCTGAACGCAAACCTGAATGCGATCGAAATGGGCCTGTACGCATTCAATCCGGTTTTGACGATGATGGCCATTGGCTGGGTGTTTCTCAAACCCAGCGGGAAAAGTGCCGCTCTCGCCGTGCTGGGGGGCGTGATGACGGTTGTATGCCAGGCAGGTCTTGCCAGCTTCCTTACCCCCATAGGCCTGCCGACTCTCACGTTCCCGTTTGTTCTGGTCATGTGGATGTTCCTGTTTGCCGCGGGAATGTCCAGATACTGGGTCGACCCAGAGGCTGAAGAAGGGTGAGCAGGGGCCAGCAGGGGTCTTATGGTTGCGTTCGGCCTGAAATGGCCGAAATAAAATCAGCTGACGTTTGCTATCCATCCCTTCTGTGAATATCTGTGAATATTATTGAGGCACATGCTGCTGTTTGCTATTGCCCTTCGCACATTTATTGCCTCAGTATGAAACCGTTCCATCAATTTCAATTTTCCCCTTCCCGGTCGCGATATCCTGATCTCCTTTCAATTCCGCAATTCCCTTTGCTCCGCGAAAACGGCCCGTTCCGCCGCTTATTTCAAATTTCGCATCCGTCAGGTTGTACCTGGATTGATCATCGGCCGGTACAAATGCACCTTTGTAGAGGCCGGTAACGGTATCGCCGTTTGCCACCGTAAGGGTGAACGTCCCGTCGAAAATAAAATGATCCTCCATCGGGGTAATGCAGTCGATGGCCTTGAGCGAAACCTTACCCATATGGGTACTTTTGCCGATACCTGTAGTGGTACCACCGAATTTGGAAGGACAATCCGCTCTGAATCCAGGCTGTTCATGGGTCTCTACGCTTGCCTTGAGCGGTCTGCTGGTTGCATCGGCCAGCAACACCGTTGGCAGCATGAGGATTGCAGACAGGATTGCAGAAATGATGTTGCGCGTTAAAGCTTGAAGAATTACCACAAGTCATACTCCTTCCTGGTAGATATTGAAAATAATCATTCAAATGAACTGATGGGATTTAGCCCGCATCCTTCTCAGCGAGAAAGAAAGATTCCCGCTGCCGTTGTCAATGCGATTCGTTGATGATGCGCCCTTCGAAAGGTTGTAATTGATGCACAGGGCTTTGAGCATGCGTGGAAAGCAGCACTGGTTTATTCAAGGGGATTTTAACCCGCTGGCGGGACATGTTGAGGAGCACCATGTGCTTCTCTTCATTGAATATTCGGCGGTAAGCGAGAATTTTCCGGTCGCAGAGGTCATGCAAGATTTCGAGACTTCCCGCATACAAGCTGGGCATCCTGTTGCGGAGCCGGATGATTTTCCTGTAAAAATTGAGAAGGGAATGCGGTTCCGAAATCTGTTTGTCCACATTTATTTCCCTGAAGCTGTCTGCTACCGGCAACCAAGGCTCTGCTGAACTCTCACAAAAGCCTGCGCGGGGCCTTTCATTCCATAGCATCGGAGTACGGCACTCGTCGCGATTGAGAATTTCACTGCTGCGATCAACCAGAAACTGCGGTACCCATTTATGCTGAATGGCAATCGCATCTTTTCCGTCTTTTAGGGGAATTCTTACCCGAGGTATGCCAATCTCATCACCGAAATAGGTGAAGGGAATCCCCCGGCAGGTAAACTGGAACAGCGCGAGCAGTTTTGCCTTTTCTATACTCCCTCCCAGGCGGCTGATGACACGGTTACGATCGTGGTTGGCAAAGACGAGAGTGGGTATCAGCGGTTCGGGAAAATGCTTCTCGAATGTCATCAGCATTTCGCGGTATTTTTCCGCGTTGAAAGGTGTGGAAATGGCCTTGAAAAGAAAAACAGCGTGCAACCCATGCTGCCCATTGTTTTGACAGAAGCGATGGATCAGTGCTTCATCTCCATGCGATTCCCCGATAAGCACCCTTTTGGGGTTATCGAACTCATCCACTACGCGCCGCAACTCGGTAGCGAATTCAAAGCTCTTTTCGTGGAGAAAATTGTTTTTCAGGTTCTGGAAAAAAATGGATAGCGATTTATCAGATGGGGTTAGGCGGGGACTGGGAGGATTACTGCGCAACTCGGGGTCCTCGTAGATAGCACTGATGATATCGAGACGAAATCCATCCACCCCCTTGTTCAGCCAGAATCTGATGACTTCGAACATTGCCTGTTTGACTTCCGGATTGTGATAGTTCAGGTCGGGTTGAAAAGGGAGGAAAGCAGTGTAATAGAATTGCTTCCGTTGCGGGTGGTAAGTCCAGGCTTTGTTACCTGCCATGGCGCGCCAGTTATTCGGGCGCCTCAAACCCTTTTTGCCTTTCCCATCCTTCCAGACGTACCAGTCGGCTTTGGGGTTATCGCGCGAGCTTGCGGATTCGGTAAACCAGGAATGCTCGCTCGAAGTGTGATTCAGCACCAGATCGAATACCAGTTTCATGTTGCGGCGGTGCACCTCTTCAACCAGTTTCTCAAAGAGCGGCATATCGCCATATTCAGGAGAGATGGAGAGGTAATCGCTGATGTCGTAGCCGAAGTCTTTTTGTGGACTTTGCGTAAAGGGCGACACCCAGATTGTTTCATATCCGAGATCGTGCAGATAATCCAGTTTTTCGATGATGCCTTGGATATCTCCGATTCCATCGCCATTGGAGTCGTAAAAAGAACGCACATAGACATGATAAACGGTGGTTTTCTTCCACCATTCGCCTTCAGCGTTCGAATTGTCAAGGGCAGTGCGACTCATGGAATTGGAATTGGCGGGTGGACCGAAAATCGTGGTATCGGGGTTTGAAACGCATGCTAGCATTTTAATCTGAAAGCACTAGTTTGCCTGCTGTTTTCCAAGATGACTATGCTTGCGAGCGTAAGCGAAATAGATAATCAGGCCAGTCCCTGCCCATGCAAGGAATAGTCTAATTGTCTCCCACCCCAGGCTGACGAACAGCAGACCACAGCCCCCCATTGCCAGTGGGCCGACCATCCACAGCATAGGGGTCTTGAAAGGCCGATGGAGATCGGGTGCACGGCGTCGCAGGACCATCACGCCGAGAGCGACCATGAAGAAAGCGAAGAGCGTCCCGGAATTGGAAATATCGGCCAGCATTCCTACCGGAAACATGGCAGCGAACAGCGCGACGGCCGTTCCGGTGACCAGGGTGACAATATGGGGAGTGTGAAAGCGTTTGTGTACATGAGAAAAAATACCGGGCATCAATCCATCATGAGACATGGTGAAGAGGACCCGGGTCTGCCCATAGAGCATCATGAGCACGACAGAGGGCAGTGCGACAATTGCTGCCGAAGCCACCCAGTTGCCTATGGTTGGGTAACCGACCTCGCGCAGCACAAATGCCAGCGGTTCTTTGGAGAGGGACAAATCACCTCCCGGCTGCGCTCCCACTGCGCCGACCGCGGCGTAGGCGACGACAAGATAAATGAGGGTGCAAATCGTCAATGAAGCTATCAATCCTATCGGCACATTACGATTTGGGTTGCTCGTTTCTTCGGCTGCGGTCGAAACAGCATCGAATCCGACATAGGCAAAGAAGATGGAGGCAGCGGCACCCAGGATTCCCACTCCTGAAAGCGGCGTGCCCCATCCGTTGGGCAGCATGGGTTGGAAGTTTATCGAATTTACCGCCGGCAGGGCGAGAACGATAAATGCGGTAAGTGCGATAATTTTTATGACAACCAGAACTGCAGTAAACCTGGCGCTTTTCGTCGTGCCCATGATCAGCAGCACGGTGACGAACAACGACACCAGAAATGCCAGCAGGTTGAATCCTCCTGCCGCTGTGGTGCCATCCGACCCGACAATTATGTCCGCCGGTCCTGCCGTCAGGGCCAGCGGCAGCCCGTAGCCTATTTCGTTCAGGAAGCCATTGATATAACCGGACCAGCCAACGGCTACCGCCGCTGCGGCGATCGCATACTCCAGAATCAGCGCCCAGCCGACCATCCATGCGACGAGTTCACCGAACACCGCGTAAGAGTAGGTATAGGCCGATCCTGCCACTGGTACGATCGCGGCAATTTCAGAATAGACAAGGGCGGCCAGCGCGCAGACGAACCCGGCTATGAGGAAGGAAAACATCATGCCCGGGCCTGCCTTGTCCGCGGCCACCGAAGTCAATACAAAGATGCCGGTGCCGATGACAGCGCCGATTCCCAGCATGGTCAGATCAAATGCGCCAAGCTGTCGTTTGAGCCCTCGGGTTTCAGCCGACTCCAGGATGTGATCCACAGGTTTGACGCGCTTAAACAGCACAATGTCTCTCCAGTAATAGATGCAAAGGATTTCAGTTGGATTTTAACCGGTTTCGCTCAAGCTCGGCGGTTATAGGCAAGATCGTTATTTTAAACCAGCAGGCCACCGCAAACCAAAATGCTGTGGGGAAAACGGCTAGATTGAGAAAGAATTATCGCAGGAATGCGGGGGATGGCGGCAATTCGTGGGTCGACAGAGGAGCGAAGCTCACTGCCTAATCAGCCTTCTGAGCACGTCTGCCAGGACAACAGGAAGCGTTTCCGCCTGCTGCAATACGGCGTAGTGCCGCGCGCCAAACACCCGGGCAAGATATTGCGGCGCGTGCCGGTCGACGGTAATACAGAACGGATGAATGGCCTGGAGGCGGGCTTCGGCCACGGCCTGGCGCATGTCTTCCACCCCGTAGCGACCCTCGTAGCGATCGACATCGTTGGGTTTTCCATCCGACAGCAGGATAAGCAGGCGATACCGGGCGCCGGTGGCAGTGAGCAGATTGGTGGTGTGGCGAATCGCGGCTCCTGCGCGCGTGTAGAGCTGCGGTTCCAATGCTCCAATGCGGCGTTGCACAAGTATCCGGTCGTTCTCTTCAAAATTCTTCAAGGGCCATAATGAGACGTTTTGGGCGCTTTCTCCCGAAAAGGCATAAATGCAGAAAGGATCACCCAGTTTGGTCAACGCCAGATAAACGAGCAGCAGCGCTTCCTTTTCAACATCGATGATGCGCAACTCCTGGGAAACCCATCCATCGGTCGAGCCGCTGATATCGATCAGCAATGCAACGGCAATGTCGCGCCGCGCTGCTTTTACTGATTGATACAAGCGATCCTGCGGGGGCAAGCCTGCTCGTTGTTCCGCGAAGGCATTCACGCAGGCGTTGATATCGATCTCCTCTCCTTCCGGTTGGCGGTGGTAGCGAATCCGCCGCGGTCGCAGTCCCTCAAGTCGAAGCTGTACCTGCCGCAGCAGAGCAGGGCGTCTTGCCACCACGGACTCTGCCCAGGCGACATCTCCCAGCAATGGCGGTTGAAGCCGAACGATGGCAGCCTCCTTGTGATAACGCGAAACGCGGAAATCCCATTCCGGGTAGGCAATACCGCGCGCCGCTCCCTTGCCGGGGAGGACGAGCGTCGTGCGTTGGTCAAGGGGATCATCCGCCAGCAGGAGTTCGCGCACGGTTTTCGAAGATGAGATGAGCTGTGCTTCCGGCAGTTCGGACAGGGAATCCGCCAGATCGCCGGCATCGGCGTCGTCGTCACGGTCAGCCGGCCGCTGGAGGCCCGCGGGATCTTCGACGTGCTGCTGCGGATCATCCTTCTGCACCATCCACATCCCTTGCGTCTCGTCATCCTCATCGGGAGTTTTTTCCCGGACTTGCGGACGACGGGAAAGATTCGCGCTGCGCCGGGGGTTTGCGGAAGGCTGCGTCATATCCCGGAGTGCTTCCTCGTATCGGATGGGTTGATTTACGGAGGAGGGCGGCAGCATCTTACCCCACCACAGATCCTTGGCGCATCCTCGGTAGCGAACCGCGCGCACCCCTGTTCGAATCGAGATCTTCATGCTCATCTCCACCGCCCAGTCAAGTGAATCCTCGGGTTTCCGCGCAAGGGCAAGCGGGGGAGGAATGTCATCCGGACAAGCCTTGAGTACGCCACAATAAAGTTCTTCCACCGCCTGTTCGACCGGGTTCAGAAGCGCAGGCTGCGGTCGCTGCGACAGCATCACGCGGCGCAAGGCCATAAGGTCATGCCGCAGGCCGGCAAAATGAAGGGCGAGGGCATGATCTGCGGCAGCCGCTTCGCTCAGCTGGAAAAGATCAAGCGTCAACAACGTATCAGCAGGCGCCATTTGCTGTGCCCGCCGCCGGGCACGCCCGGCTTGCTGCAGGGCGAGCAATCGAAAGAAATGGTGCGAAGAAAGCTCGCTCTGTTCGCCCGGATGAAGCTGCATGGGCAGGAAAATCGTGGCTCCATCGTTCGCCGGCAACGGACGGGTTTCGATCAGATGTCGCGGGATGCGGCCAAACAACCGGGATAGCGCAGATGGCGGCGGCGGAGGTTGGGCGACCCGCAGCGATACAGCGTGCCCCTGAACGGCCGACAGGAGAAATTCCAGGCGTTGCCGGCAGGCGGAGAGCGTGCAGGAATTATCCGACACGTTGTTGTCATTGTCCCACAGACGGGATACGAAAGCAGTTGCCTGGCGGGCGGCATCGATAATGAGCCCTTCAGGTTCGGCCATGCGGAAACAGTGCTGGGAAAAGGGTATAAGAAAGAACGAGGGTTCGCACGAGGAGGTTTGGCTAGGAGTATTTAATCCAGCAGCGTTGCATCTACGAGATCGCGCATCGCGGCCACGAGGGCAGGATCATCGGATAATGGAGACACAAGTGCAACATGACAGGCCAGCCGGGGGGCGATTCCATTGGCGATGAGGCGGGCTGTTGACACCAGCAGGCGCGTGCTGGGTACTTCGGCGAGACCACGGTCTGCCAGACCGCGGATGCGTCCGGCCAGTGCCACGAGATCATGCCCCATGGCGTGTTCCGCGCCGCTTTCGTGGATGACGATCTCGGCTTCCCGTTCAGGAGGTGGAAAGTCGAAATCAAGCGCGACAAAGCGTTGGCGAGTGCTCGGCTTGAGGTCCTTGGTTACATGCTGATAACCGGGATTATATGAAATGACAAGCTGAAAACCTGGGGTAGCCTCAATCAGTTCGCCGGTTTTGTCGATAGGGAGAACCCGCCGATAGTCCGTCAAAGGGTGGATAACGACGATTGCGTCCTGCCGCGCTTCAACCACTTCGTCGAGATAGCAGATTGCGCCAGTGCGAACAGCGCGCGTGAGCGGACCATCCTGCCATACCGTGGCATTATCGCGTATCAGAAAGCGGCCCACGAGATCCGCCGCGGTCAGATCATCGTGACAGGATACGATGATGAGGGGCCGCTTCAGGCGCCAAGCCATGTGCTCGACAAAACGCGTTTTTCCACAGCCCGTCGGTCCTTTCAGCATGACGGCGAGGTGGCGCCGATGGCATTGCGTAAAAATGCTTACTTCATCGCCGAAAGGAAGGTAATAAGGCGCTTCAGCCTGCGGATGCGGCACATCCTGGCACGTATTTTCTGAAGCAGCGAGCTTGATTAACGACTCCTCCATTATCGCGCAATCTATCCGCTAGCGGCGGAGTTGGCATGACCGGCGGGCGCAAGATCGGGTGCGGATGTGCTGGAATCAATTGCCGCGACGGATCTGGGCGCAGTTCGGAAAAAATTCCAGATGAACAGGGCTGCTCCCGTGGCGAATACTGATGCGGTGGCGATCAGCATCAGGAAATGCACCTGCAGTTTCAACTGTGTATCGAGGTAGCCCAGGCCGAGGATTCGCTCCAGGTAAACCTGCCCAATGCCAGCCGTGCCGAAGGAGAGCGTCATGCCGAACATTCCCATTACCTGCATCCAGAACGCCCAGTAGCCGATACTGTTTCCCTCCACTTTACGATCACTGGTGAGGTGGGGCAGGATATAGCTGATCATGGCCAGCACAGTCATGGCGTAGGCGCCATAGAAAGCCCCATGGCCGTGCATGGCGGTGATGAGCGTGCCGTGCGTCCATTTGTTGACACTCGGCCAAGTATGTGCGAATCCGAGCAGCCCGGCGCCAAATACCGTGAATACGGTGCTGCCGATAGTCCAGTGCACGGCCAGCGAGTTGGGGTGGGAAAACCCGGCGCGCCGCATGGCAAAGTATGCATACATTGCCATGCCGAGGAGCGCTACCGGTTCCAGGGCGCTGAAAAAAACCCCGATGGGCAGCCAGTAATGAGGCACGCCTACCCAGTAGTAGTGATGCGCGGTACCCAGGATACCGGCCATGAAAACCAGGCCGACGATCACGTACAGCCATTTTTCCATGACTTCCCGATCGGCACCGGACAACCGGATCAGTAGATACGCGAGCAGCCCGCCTTGTATCATCTCCCATACGCCTTCCACCCACAAGTGGATCGTCCACCAGCGATAGAAGATGCTGACAGTATAATTTTCATATTCGATCAGGGCCGGCAGATACAGGATTGCTGCAAACGCCAAGCCGGCTACCAACACTCCTTCAGTAACGGTCCAGCGTCCCGCCCGCTTGATTGTCATAAGGATGTTATACAGGAACATCAGCATGACAATGACAATCACGATCTTTAGCGGGAACGGTTGCTCCAGCATTTTGTTGCCGGCGGTCCAGCCGAACATATAACCGACAACCGTCGTCACTCCCATCAGTGTCCAGGCGACAAGCTGGATGTAGGCCAGTTTGACGCTATAGATTTCGCTGCGCGATTCCTCAGGCACCATGTAGTAGGTTGCGCCCATGAATCCGGTAAGCACCCAGACAATCAGAAGGTTGGTGTGGATAGCCTTGGTTTTGTCGAAAGGGAGGAAATTCAGAAGCGGGTCGGGCCCGAGGTACTTGGTCGCACTGAGCAGCCCGAATACCAGTTGCAGGCCGAACAGGCACATGGCGACAGCGAAATACCAGTATGCGATCGACTGTGAGCGGTAGCGCATAGCGTCTCCTATTTCAAGGTTTCGAGATAAGCAACGAGACTGTCGATTTGCTGCGGCTCAAGATCGGCAGCAAAATTATCGGGCATAAACGACTGGTTGTTGGCGGAATACGTGGCTCCAGGAACGAGATAGGCGCTGGGATGCGTAATGGATTCGCGAATATAGTCAACCGGCGTCTTCGCTTCTCCCTTATATTCAGGAGAGGCAATGATCGCCGCGGCACGGGTGGCAAGCCCGGCGAGGGTGGGTCCTGCCAGATTTACCCCAGAAGCAATCGAATGGCAGGCATTGCAGGCAGGAGGTGAGGAGCGGAAGAGCGCTTCCCCCTGCGCGACCGGATCCGTGGAAACGGAAGCATGGGTTGGAGGTTGGCCGACGTCGGTACCTGGAATCGTTGTGCCGGATACGATAATGGGACGCGGTGGCCAGCCCTGGTTATCGATATGACCGACCCAGTCGAGAAAGGCGATGACCTCGCTGATTTCCGCATCGCTCAGTTTCGGGTTCGGCATCAGGCGTCGATGCTTTTCCTCGGAATAGAACTGGGAAGGGTCCTTCAGGAATGCGGTGAGATAAGGCGTGCCCCGCTGCTGGGTAATCTTGGTCAGATCGGGCGCATAGTAACCTCCCTCTCCCAGGAGGGTGTGGCAGTTGATACAGTTGTTGTTATGCCAGACGTCTTTTCCCCTGATGATCTCGGGCGTCAGCTTGTCTTCATTGGTAAGCCCGGGAAAGCGCCGATGACTGTCGAATGTAAGGCCAATGAAGACGGTGGCGGAAATAAGGGTGCAAATGATAAAAAAAAGCCGTCCCTGTCGTTTGGTCATCGATACCTCTTTGAAATGTTAGAGACGAGTACTGCTACGGCAGAGTTTATACGCTGATGCCGTGCCAGTTCTTAAGCGAGATCAGGGCGGCGTAGGTTATCGCCAGCGCGATTGATACGATTACGACGATGCTGAGGATTTTGAAGGGAAGAAAATAGCGGGGTGTGCGAGGCGGCATGACAACTCCAGGTTTTACTATCGGGGAAGTGGTGCGAGGAATCCGACTTCTGTTGAATTTGCAACTCTAATATTCATAGAATAATACAAACGGGGAAAAGTTTTGTTGACGCCGGGCAAGTTTGTCATCTCTATTCCCGAATGGATGCGGAGCAAGGGGCGTAAGGGATTTAAGGGATTTGGCTCGAATGGGAGCATGGGTTGGTAATGAACGTTTGCTATACCGCCCCTCTCCAACCGAGGAGAGGGAACATCGATATACGTCGGTTCACAATTATCATCGTCAGTTTACCTATGGAGGCAATATGAATACTGACTATAAAGGGTACACGATCATTACTGCATCGGAGCGGGACGATGCCAGTAGTCTCTGGAATGGCCGCTACAGGATAATGGATGATGAAGGCATAGTGGTTTACGAAAGCTTTGTGGAGCCTTTGCACGACGAAGACAAGGCATATGAGGCGGCTAATGTGGCAGCCCGTGCGTGGATAGACGGGCAGTAAATTAAGGCTTCTGTGGCAAATCCTGCATAGAAATGGGACGTGTGTCTTTTACGGCATGCTGTTTTCACTGGAGAGTGCTTTTCGGTTGGGTTCGGCAACAAACCCAGGTTTGCCAATTCGGCGCCAAGGGTATCCGCACAAACAAAATAAATCCCATACATGCCTAATGCGGCGGCAGCCTTCATGTTCGAGGGGCTATCGTCAATATAAACGACATGTTCCGCGGCAAGACCGTATCGGTCGAGCAGCAACTGGAAGATGCGAGGCTCCGGCTTGATGAGTTTTTCCGCGCCTGAAATCACAATGCCTCTGAACCAGCTTAGGAAATCGAAGCGGTTTACAGTGTCAAAAAAAGTTTCCTGAGACCAATCCGTTAACGCATAAAGCGGTACATCACGCTTGCGCGTTTCCTGAAGAATTGCAACTGTATCGTCGATCTGCCCGCCGATCATCTCATGCCAGCGAAGATGAAAGGCGTCGATCATATCTGCATGACGAGGATATTCAGCTTTCAGAACTGCCACTGCTTCGGCCCAGGTCCGCCCGGCGTCCTGTTGCATATTCCATTCTTGCGTGCATATTTCCGACAGGAATTTCTCCATTGCTGCTTCATCGCCCATATAAAGCTTGCGATAAAGGTGCCAGAGATTCCAGTCGATCAGCACACCCCGAGATCAAATACCACGGTAAGATTATTTTCTTTCACGCTGTAAATCACCTCTAAACCTAAATAAAGCAGCCGAGCTTTCAGATTGGGTCCGATTGAACGGTCAACAGGCCGGGCGGACCGGGGGTTGCGAGCATGAATGTGGCAAACGCGCGGGCAAGAATCGCGCAACCGCTGGGCGTCAGTCAACTGCTCCGCAGTGGCCTTCAGTAAACTCAGGAAGTCTGCCAATCTTGTCAGAACAGCTTGCACGGCCGCTTGCCTGACGTAGGCGCTGATGATGATCAGGCGCCTCTGTCCGGCGTGCCGCGTTTGCGTGGCGACCCCATGCAGCAAGAGCAGTCGGCTGGAAATAGCTTCGAAGTGCTTGTGCGGCTGGGCCAGCCGTACGAACAGCGTCCATCATTTATAGACTAGTGCCACCATTCGCGCCATGAGACGGTAGCGCCCCAGCCCCACTGATTCTTGAGTTCATCGAAGTTGTTCTCGGCGTCAGCAAGTCACGATAGAGCTGTGCCAGGGTGAGGATCTCGTACTGCGCCGAGGTGGCCAGCAGGTGTACTCATAGCGTAGCGTCGCTCGCCCACAACAAAGGCGAGTTCGCCCTGATCCTTATCCTTGCCACTCATCAGCATCTCGCCCGTAAGCTTCCTGCGCAGCACCACCAAGCGCCGCCCGCGACTCCAGCCTGCCAGCTTCAGAGTGTCCTCCAAACCTTCCCATCCTTGTCCCGCCCCTTCCCAGCTGTTGGAGTGGAAGAGCTTCCTGATAAGGCCCTTTACGTTCTTCGTCAGTCGCAGCTTGGTGAGGTAAGGCTGGCCGCGAGCTTCGGCTTCGTGCAGAATCGACTCGCTGCCATAGGCCACATCACCGCGCAGCAAGGTGGGGCGCTCCCCCTTCGGCAACGCATTCAGAAAGGCCCAGATCCCGGGCATGCCGTGCATGGGCGCCGTCTCGTTGCCCGCCATCATTTCCACCGCCAGTGCCAGCCGCGTGTTTTGCCATCAGCGCACTGTGAGAACTGTGCGAAGGTCGTCCTGGTTTCTGCGGGTTGTAGCCCAAGTGCACCTTCCCCATCAGCGGCAACCAGTCGACCTCAAGCTGGTCGCCCAGCCCCAGTCCCGGGACTTCCAATTCCTGAGTAGTCAGCGATCCGCCGGTCAACTCCATCGATAACGAGATAATCAGCGTCGCGTCACTGTCGCACACGTTCCATCGTGTGCGCTGCTGGTATTGGCGTACCGGCGTTTCCTGCAAAGAATAGCGCTCGGGTATTATCCCATCCTCTGCACGCCGTCCGCCAGGGCACCATCCCCCATGTTGAACATCGTGTTCCAGGCCCAGTCCAATGCCGCATGATCCGGGCCTGTCTGCCCGCTCGAAATGATTTTCCGGATCATTCCGCTTCAGATTTCGAACGCAACAGCAAAGCTTTCGTTCATTTCCATTGTTAGGGGGAGGTGGCATGAGCCGGTATACAGCACCGCGGCAAACCAGCCGTTTAGCCCGGTTCGAAACGGGGGTGGCTGATACTGCGGGAATTGTGATTTTTAAACAGTTCGGTTGCGCGGCTTCGGGCTATGTTCGAAAGGAGGTAGATCAGTGCGATCTACGGTGACATGACATTGCGCATGCTATATTGTAACTATTGCGGTGGTGGAACGACCGCAAATTCTTCAGGATATCCGGCCTGCCGGCTGAAACATTGATGATCCAGCCGAAGTTGGAATCGGTATCTCTGTAACATACAGGTACCAAGCGAATAATCGTCATGATAGGGGCTATTGGAATGCGTTTTGAGTTTGACTCGTCTCAGATCCCATGCTTCCGATCGGATCATTTCGAGGGTTTGAGGATTAGTCTTGACCCGCGGCAATGGCGTAAACCTCCCAGGCTGGCGCGGCAGCAACGCGCATGGCCACGCCGTCCAACATGTGAGGAGCGGGTGGGCGTATGAGCAACAAGTACAGCGGATGCACCGTGTACTGTGTTTCGTTCTTTGCTACGGCAAGGTTTTGGACCTTACGTACCGCATCAACATACTCCGCACGGGTGCACACCGATGCGCCAAAGGACTGGAACGCCTGGTAAAACGGCTGATATGCCGGGACCACCTGAATTGGCTGCTGCCCTTTGATGGCGAATACATTCGGCAGGTAGCGTGTACCGTCAAGACCTGCCAAGGCAGCCGCGTGCGTCAATGGCGGCTGACGAGAACGATAGACATTCATGACATCGCTTTCTTCGGGATGGCATTCAAGCTGCATGATAATGGCATTCTTGGGCAAGGCGCGTAATGCTGTCACGATAGCATCAATCTGTGGATCAACGGAGGCCCAGAGCATCGTCAAGGCCAGCTGTTTTGCCAACAGCGAGCCGCCCAGCACTGCAAGGAATACGTTCGACAGGACGCCACGGAGGATCTGCATGTCAGTGCCCGCCAAACCCAATAGTACAATGGCTATAGGCATGCGAGAATCAACGTAGGAACCTGAATTAAGCGAAAATGGCAGTGCCAAATAAAGCAAAACCAGAGCGGCAAGACCAGGCCAGAAGGACCGTGCCAAGCGAAAGCGAGTCGCGGTGACGAGCAGTACCCCGAATGAAACTGCGCCAAGCACAAATGCCATATCGCCGGCGAACGATCCAGATGTAAATGCTTTGGCCAAGCCGAACATCTTGCTCTGCCAAAAGGGCATCTTATAAGCGCCGGCCCCCACCTGATGTGCCGACATTGCCAGGTAAAGGAGACAGGCGGGGATCTGTTCGAGCCCATAGCCAGCCAATCGTCGAAGGCCTATTCGCCGTTCTGTCATGGCAGCAACGCCCACGCCAATTACCATTACAGCGTATATGCCAAATGCAAAGACGTGGCACATCAAAAGCAATACACCTGCGCATACCCCGAATATCGTGCGCCACACCCATGCGGACCGTTCCAGACTCAAACGCATAGCCAAGGCCCAGAGCATTAGTGCGAGGCCGAAGATATAGCTGAAAAAACCTAGTATTGAAACCAGATTGAACAGCAAGAACGATGAGACAAGTGGCGCCACGCTCCACCGGCCAATGGCAATCCGATTCAGCACCAAAGTTCCAGTCAGCATCAGTACCAAAGTGAGCGCGAAGAATAGCCGTGCCACGGTCTCCGGTTCGAGAGCATTGACCAGGCCTATCCCTAGGATGTCGAATGCAACATTTGGCAGAAGCAGGGTGTCCAGCGAGTAAAAAGGCGAGCCAGCCCCTGTGATGATGAGATCACGCAGAACCGCGATCCGGGCGATGTGTGCAGCCGAATCAAGCAATGGCAAATGCTGAGCGCTGAGTACAGGTAGAACAGCGAGAGATACCGCGACAAGGGTTAAAACGTGGATAGGTATGTGCGATGGCCAGAATTCGGCCTTTCTCGGATTTTTGGATGTTATTGTCAAGGGCCCTCCCGAAGCAGATTTCAAATTGCGCTTGCCAATGCCGGAGTAAAAATGTGTTTTAAATAAATAACGTAATCCCCCGACCTATGCTGGAGGACTCAGTAAGGTTTGACCGTGTGAAGGGGTCGTCCCGATTCTTTTAGCTCGACCAAAAGCTAGGAGAATCGAATGAGAGATTACCAGGGTTTGACGCATACGACATGGGACTGTAAGTACCATTTGTGTTTATACCGAAGATGCGGAAGAAGGCGATATTCGGAGCGATACGCAAGCATCATCAACCAGTGGTAGATTTGAAAAAGTTTTTTATAGAGGAAGGACGAATGTCTGACACTCAAGTGAAAAAAGGGGCGGAGTCAATCCCTCGACGGTAGGGAGTTTTACGGTACAGGATCTGCCAGACGTAGCGGGAATATATACCGGCAAATGGTCACATAAAAATGATCCCGGCAGAAGCAAATTTTCTTCCATGTTTCCTGACAACTGCTCAATGGACTGCTCCCCTGAAGACAACGATTATGATTTGCTTTTTTCCCATTGCTATGTATAATGAGAATCATTCGTATTAAATTTGGTTTTTGGTTTTGCAGAGCTACAAGTAATATCTGAGGAGATGTCGCAGCGTTCCCCATAGGGAAGAAGGGTTAGCGTTGGCATAAAAAAGTTTTACCTCAGATTTTTTAAAACCAAAACCAGGAATATTCGAGAAAAAGTCAAAAAAGCCAAATACAGGTTATCCGTTGCTGCCAGGTCCTCCTTTCCCGGCAGCTTTTAGCCCGCCAGCCCGCTTTCGGGCAAGCCAGCCATATTTTTATTCCAGAGCCTGCCAGTTAATCGCTGGCCGGCTTTTTTAAGGCGTAGCCACATGAAAAATAAGAACAAAAAAACTGCGGCATTTCGCGGGTTTCGGCGCAACCTGTCTCACAAGAGGATCTTCCGGCTCCGGGCATTGAAAGCGGATTTATCCGCCCTCGCTGCGTTTTCTTTGGCTTCCTGGACAATGCATGCAAATGGTCAAACTCCAAATCAGGAGGCGCAGGGGGCCAGCCAAGTCCAGACTTTAAGCCAAGCTCAAGCTTCGAGCCAAATCCAGACTGCCCAGGATTCAAGTCAGGCTGAGCCAGGAAAACAGCTTCCCCCTGTAACTGTTACCGGAGAACGCGTAGGGAGCTTCAAATTGGACACGGTGCAGGTCGGGACATTCGGCGACATGGCGCCCATCGATGTACCCAGACCAGCAATGTCGTGACGAGGGAAGTGCTGGATGCGCAAGCAACCACCAGTTTGTTCGGTGCTTTGCGCAATACAGCCGGTGTGACTCGCGCAACTGAACGGCTCGACATACGACAATCTCTCGATCCGCGGGATTCTCGTGAAGAATCGCAGCAATTATCGGCTCATCGTGCGTTGGGTATCTACGCGGTTCTTTTTCTTCTGATCATTGCCTTTACAGGCATCTCGCTGGTGTTCAACAAACCGGTGGTTGAATTTATAAATTTTTTGACAGCCAGTCCGCCCCATCCGACACCACCCCCTTCCGATCCTGATGGAAGAGGGTAGGTGAACCTTTCAATCGACGATTTATTGTATGAAGCCGACCGTATCCTGCCGGCGCCTACCACCTGGGTTAATTTCCCTCAAACGCCGCGGGCCTCGGTGGTGGTACGAAAAAAGCTGTCGGAAGAATGGCACCCTAACGGCAGAAGTTTCATCTATTTCGATCAATACACCCGGAAAGTGCTGTTTGTAGAGTGTAGAGAATGCGCTGACTGCATCTGTGGGCACGCGGATTTATAATAATCTCTACCCCCTCCATATCGGGGAGACAGGAGGGTTAACTACGCGTGTCCTCCAGCTGCTAATCGGTTTTTCACCCCTTATTCTGTTTACTACCGGCTATATCATGTGGAGAAACCGAAGCAAGATCAAAGGGCGTAAATAAGGTGATAGAGATGGCGAGTTTAAAAACCCGCCCAAGCGCGGGCGGGGGTTTGCGACGCTAAAAACAGCTCAAGCGTTCTTACTGCTTCGACGTTTCGCCATAACACCCATCAAACCAAGTCCTGCAAGCAGCATGGCGTAGGTTTCCGGTTCGGGGATTGTCGGGACTTGTGTCAGGGTAAAGGTGGTGGTGTTCCCTTGGCCGGGATCGAATGGGCTTATTGTAAAAGCCGCATCAGCCGCGAGTGCGCCACTGGCTAGGCTTCCTGTAAAGTCGAGGTTGCGCGGGCCGCTCGATTGATCAAGCGTGAAGCCGGAAAGGGTCGAGCTGTTGTGTGCGGTGAACACAACCCCTTGGCCCTGGTCTGGTTCCCCGATGGCGTAGTGAAAGTCGATCCAATCCTGGCCCGTACTGTTTGTGACTGCCTCGCTCACAGTGTAGGGATTGCCCGGACCGGTGTCGTGCCCCACAGTAAAAGTAAGGACGATTGGGTTGACACTATCAAAGGTTTTGCTTAGGTCAATTGTCCTGTCATCGTCGTCGATGTTGAAGTCAAACGATCCCAAACCTGCTCCACTGGCGGTGATATTGGTAATAACACCTGCGGCGGACGCGGCGGAAATAGAACCTCCGAACGCTAAAGCAGCTATAACTACCTGAGAAAACTTGTTCATTGTTATTTCTCCTAATGATAAGTTACTGCGTTTATTAAAAGTTACGTTCGAGCCGCTATAGGCTTTGCCTGTTTTCCATGTCTTTCAAGTCTATAGCCTTATCATTCCAAGCAAAATCTGCGCCTGTTATTGTTTTCTCGCCAAAACACTGGCTTACGTGGCTAACCCTGTTTTCCAGAGGCGCGAGTGTAAGAAGTTTCGACAAATAGTGGCTATATTTGGTCATGCCGCTGAACAAAGCAGAAAGAACAAACTACGGACTTCCTTCAAAATCTCATATTTATCGTGCCATAAAACCGATGCGCAGATAGACTGCAAACACGTGATGTGGCCAGTACATCGCTTCATACCTATCCCCCACGGTGCCAGGTTTTACCCGCCTAGATGGGACGATGTTTGTGCGGCTCAACAAGGTCATCCGTGTGCAGGCAAAATATCGAAAACCTGGCCAATATCGACTATATCGCCTCCGCGAACAACAATAACAACATCCTGCCCGGCGCGCCGCGTATTTATCGCTTGACGTGGTTGCCAATTTTTAGACTAATAAGCTCGACCAAATAATCCCAAATATTCCTCTCCCCAACCCCTATCCCACAGGTGGGAGAGGGGGCGGGAAGAAAGGGAGTGATAACGCGAATGATTACATAGACTTGCGGTAGACAGTTTCTGAAACCGGATGCCAAATGGAAAGAGTCGCAGCCATTCGGGTTACCAGGCATGAAACTGTTTGACCGCCGTATCCTATTTCTTCCTCTCCCATGTTTCCTCTCCGGAGCGGGAGGGGAATAAAGCAAAAAGATCAGAAGGGAGGGGAGGTCAAAAAGTAGATTTAGGCCGATAAGAATTTAAGCTACGCTGCCAGCACTTCGGAGGCGCACGATCATACCTATCAGTCCCAGCCCCGCAAGTATCAAGGCGTACGACTCTGGCTCCGGTATTATGCTCGGGCTTCCGAGGGATGCGCTCGTATTGAAGCTGAGCGATCCGCTGCCGGGACCAGCGGCAAAGATGCCGAGAACCAGAGTTCCTGACTGCGAATCAGGAGAATTTTCGTAGTACGAACTCAGGGAAAACGACGCGTTGGAATTAGAATTAAAATTTCCGTTTTCGTTAGAGCCACTAAAATATGCGGAAGCGTAGACCGAGGCTGAGGTGGAATTCCAATAATCGAACGTTTCTCCCCCCGTTATATTTAGCGTATAGGGTACCGTTACGGTAAGCACCCCGGGACCATCGAAAGAAAAATTTTCGCTTCGACTTCCGGAGGATGAAGCGCTTGGATTGTCCCAGTATGAATATCCGTTATCACCTTCCATGGATTGTGCATTTGCCGAGAAACTTAGCGGCGAAGCTGATGCATGGGCAAATGTGGTCGCTGTTGCTTGCGCATTTGCGGCTAAAGTGGATGTCCAATCGTAGATCGACTTTGTATTGTATTCATTTCCCTCACCCTGAACGTACGCGGATGAGCTCAAGTCGGTGTATTCGTCGGAAAACGTTACAGTAGGCACGTTGCCGTCTACGCCTGTGACCGAAACCTGGAGTTGGCTCCAGTCGAGTGAGGCAGCAGCTGTTCCATCTGCAGCGTACGCAGACTGAGCAAGTGCGAAACCGGTTGAGCAACTTATTAATATAAGACCGCATCTAATCGAGTTCATGATAATCCCCTTGAATATGAAGAGACAGATGCGTCTGCATCTGCTTCAGCCGGATAGCTGAAGTAAAACTATAAGGGGCAGGTTCCCGATTTTTCCGTACAGTTGTGAACTGACAAGAAGGCTAGATAGGCGTACGCTGATAGCCGCGTCTTTTGGGCTTTTAACCACCCTTTATTGCAAAAGACGAAGCGCGCCTGTTCACAGTGTACTCATTCCTGAGCTTGAGGAGCTTGAGCAAAGGCGCAGGCGGCCGAGATAGTCAAGACAGGTGGATGGATTGCCGCAGGGCACTTGTCTTATGGGAAACGCACTAACAGCATCGCGTCACTTTGCCATTGCCGCCATACCTTGCTTCCTGGCGCTCACGGAAGAATTCCTCGTATGACATGACGGGCCGGTCGGGATGCGCATGGTGCATGTGTGCGACGTAAGTGCTGTATTCGGGCATGCCTACCATCAGCCGCATGCCCTGCCCGAGATAACGCAATCCACTCACAATTCTGGTTAACATCGTTCGCTCCTCCTCGATAATTTTCCCGAAATCACCTTCACGTTCTATCATCACGTCCTCGATACGATTTCAACCGGCAATAACTCGAATGGCGCTTCCCTGGCGGTGGGAGTGCCGAGCGCGCGCGCGCGCAATGCCGTGCGGATGCCGAATGCCAGCATGCTGATGAGTACCAGCATGAATAATGCCGCCAACGATGCGTTGATGTAATCGTTGAAAATCACCTGCTGCATCTGCCCGATGGATTTGGCTGGCGCAAGCACCGTGCCTTCCGTGACGGCTTCCTTGTATTTGTTTGCATGCGCCAGAAAACCGATGCGTGGATTGGCATCGAATATCTTCTGCCAGGCTGCGGTCAGGGTGCAGACAAAAACCCAGATGGCAGGAAGAATTGTCACCCACGCGAAACGATCCTGCTTCATCTTGAACAGGACACAACTGCACAATACCAGGGCAATGCCTGCCAGCATCTGGTTGGAGATGCCAAATAGCGGCCACAGGGTATTGATGCCACCCAGAGGATCAACCACTCCTTGATAGAGAAAGTAACCCCAACCCGCGACACAGACAGAAGTGGCAATCAGATTGGCGATGATGGAATCGGTGCGCTTCATGAAAGGGATGAATGAGCCCAGCAGATCCTGCAACATGAAGCGCCCGGCACGAGTGCCGGCATCCACTGCGGTGAGGATGAAAAGCGCCTCGAACAGAATGGCGAAGTGATACCAGAAGGCCATCATCGCCTGGCCGCCCAGCACCTCGGAGAGAATTTGCGCCATACCCACCGCCAGGGTGGGCGCCCCGCCGGTGCGGGAAATGACCGTATGTTCACCTACATCCCTCGCCGTTTGCGTGATCATCTCGGGCGTGACATAGAAACCCCATTGAGAAATAACCTGAGTGGCTGATTCCGCGGTAGTCCCAATGATCGCAGCTGGGCTGTTCATGGCGAAGTAAACCCCGGGCTCGATGGTGGAGGCGGCGACTAGCGCCATGATGGCGACAAACGATTCCATCAGCATGGCGCCATAACCAATGAAGCGGGCGTCGCGCTCATTGCGGATCATCTTGGGCGTGGTCCCGGAGGATATGAGGGAATGAAAGCCGGATATTGCTCCGCACGCTACCGTAATGAACAGGAAGGGAAACAGGCTGCCTGACCAGACCGGCCCCGAGCCGTCCACGAACTGTGTCAATGCCGGCATCTTCAGCTCTGGTGAGATGATGAGGACGCCGATTGCCAGGCTGACCACGGTACCAATTTTAAGGAATGTCGAGAGATAATCACGCGGCGCCAGCAACAGCCATACCGGCATCACGGAGGCAATGAATCCGTAGCCGATCAGGAGCCATGTGAGTTGCTCGCCTGTCAGCATGAACAACGCCGCGAGCGAGGGAATCTCCTGCACGTACTGGCCGCCGACAATCGAGAGTATCAACAGCACAAAGCCGATCAGCGATACTTCACCAATGGAACCGGGGCGTATGTAGCGTGCATAAACCCCCATGAAGAGCGCAATGGGAATGGTGGCGGCGACGGTAAAGGTTCCCCAGGGCGATTCCGCCAGCGCCTTGACCACGATCAGGGCGAGCACTGCAAGGAGGACCAGCATGATAAAGAATGTGCCGAAGAGAGCGATCATGCCCGGCAACTGCCCCATCTCCGATTTGATCAGATCGCCCAGGGAGCGGCCATCACGCCGGGTGGAAATGAACAGCACGATGAAATCCTGCACCGCACCCGCGAGCACCACGCCTGCGAGGAGCCACAGCATGCTCGGCATATAACCCATCTGCGCAGCCAATATCGGGCCGACCAGAGGCCCGGCACCGGCAATGGCGGCAAAATGATGGCCAAACAGCACGTATTTGTTGGTGGGTACATAATCCAGTCCATCGTTGTGTTTGTAAGCCGGTGTCATGCGAGTGGGATCGAGTCGCAAAATCTGGCTGGCGATGAAGCGGCTGTAAAACCGGTAGCCTATCGTAAATGTGCAAATGGTGGCGATAACGATCCAGATTGCGCCGATGGATTCACCACGGTTGAGGGCGACGACTGCAAGGGCAAAGGCGCCGGTGACGGCAAATGCAAACCAGCCGAGTTTGCTAAGAAGAGCATTCATTTTTTCTCCCGATTCGAATTCCTGGATTGAAGAAGTTGAAGCTGATATTGCGTGTACGTGCCCGCAAGCTGGAATTGGTCCAAGGGACGTTTACGTGCGGGTTGGAGATATTCTGGATAATGATGAAGAGTGTGCGCTGTATACGCTAGCGGGAAATTACCATGAAAAATTACGCAAACTAAATAGAAGTTACAGTAGGCCAAGGATGGCGGATAAATTCAGGAGAACTCTAGTAAAACTACCAGAGAATAGCGGGAAGATTATAGCTAAGATACTTCTATGAAACTAAGACAGAAAGTGAAAGTGATTCTTTTCGCGGTCATACCGCTGCTCGTCGCATCGATCGTCATCGCGGTGATGGTGCATCGTCATTCAGTCTTGTTGGCCGAGCAACTCCGTCAAGTTATCAAGACATCTTACCTCGCCAGCAAGGATGAAGAATTGAAAAACTACGTGGCGTTGGCGAAACGTTCAGTTGAGGACGTCAACAAACCCGGTTGGGCGGAGGAGGCTGCAAAGGAGAAAGCGAAAGCCACATTGGCGAAACTCGATTATGGCCAGGACGGGTATTTTTTTCTATTTGACATAAATGGCAAGTCGCTCATGCATCCCAGACTGACGGAAAGAGTCCAACAGGATTGGTGGGATTATAAGGATGCGAAGGGCAAGCTGGTTATCCAGGACCTTGTCAGGAGGGGGCGTGCCGGCGGAGGCTTTGAGGATTACCTATGGGAGAAACCGTCTCTTGGTAACGCTCTTACGCCCAAGCGTGCCTACGTCGTGGAACTTCCGAACCTGGGCTGGATACTTGGCACCGGCGTGTACCTGGATGATGTCGAGGATGCTTTAACCCGTATCGATGCGCAGGTTTCACGCAGTGTCTTCAATACGACCGTCTGGATCGCAACCACTGCTCTTTTAAGCGTCACCGCCATCGTATTTCTCGGCTGGGGTTTCAACACGTGGGAGCGGCGTGACGCAACCTGGAAGGAACGCAAGCGCATTGCGCGCGAGCTGCACGATGGGGTCTGCCAGCGATTGGGTGCTGCCAAGTTGACAAGTGAAGCAAAATCACTGGAACTGATGGAGGCAAGTGAGCAAACAGATTTGGCGGAGGAGGTTTTGCGAAGCACGGCATGTGAGATTGGGGTGGCCATCGCTGAGGTGCGGGAAATCTCTCACGGACTTCATCCCGAGACTTTAATGCAGTTTGGACTTGCTCACACGCTGCAACTGCTTCGGGAGAAATGGGCCTCATGCTTTGAGGGCGAGATCGAGTTAACGCTCCCTAGGGAGAAGGCTCGTCCGCTTGGGCTTGACAGCAGTTTTGTGTTGTATCGTGTAGCACAGGAGGCATTGCAAAATTCCATAAAACATGGGGAGGCAACCGAAATAGCGATACGATTGCGAGTCGGATGGAGGAGGATTGAGCTTACCGTGGCCGACAACGGACGGGGCCTTCCCAAGGACAAGAACTTTACCCGTGGCATAGGTTTGATCAATATGGAAGAGAGAGTGGAAGAGATTGGAGGAATGTTGAGCATAACTTCAACGAAAGAGGGCGTAATAATACGCGCCGTCGTTCCGCGGCTCTAAATTAAGTAAAGGAAACGTTTAAATAAAGTAAAGGGAACATTATGAATACTCCAAGGACTGTAAAAATAATGCTGGTCGACGATCATTCCCTGTTTCGCGATGGATTGCGGAATTTGCTCAAAACCGACCGGGATTTTGAAATCGTTAAGGAAGCATCGACTGGAAGCGCGGCTCTCCAATATGCAAAACTCAGGGATATCGACGTGATATTGGCGGATATCGAATTGGGTACGGGAATTGATGGATTGGAGTTGGCAGCGGAATTGAGCGCGGTGCCCCGCAAGCCGGCTATGCTGATGATCAGCATGCACACAGAAACCCAATACGTCGAACGCGCAAAGCGGGCAGGTGCGCAAGGCTATATCTCAAAGGACGAACCTGCCGAAAGGATTTTGCATGCAATTGATGAGGTCGCGGCAGGTGGATCCTACTGGCCTCCTGTTAAAATTGAGTCAATACCTCAGACACCGCCTACACCTCGGGAAATGTGTGTTCTGAAATATATTGCGCAGGATCTGAAGACTAAAGAGATCGCGAAGAAACTTAAGCTAAAGGTGCGAACGGTGGAAGCGCACAGGCTTAACATCCGCGATAAATTCGAGGTTAAGACCCCTGTCGAGCTTTACAAATTCGCGGTGAAATGCATGGAGTTCTATGGCGTTCCCGAATGCGTTGAAGCTGAAAAGTATGACACCCCTCTCCCACAGGTCTGATTGTGCATTCAAAGATTCCGCTTTAAATCGTCCGTCGCCTTGCCAGGGTTGCGACGATGCCCAGCCCGGCCAGCAGCATGGCATAGGATTCAGGCTCGGGGATTGGGACCGCCGGAGCCTGGGACGAGAGGTCGAAACGGAGCTCGAACGTTCCCATGCCTGCTTCTGTAGCAGCAATATCGAATACCAGATTTCCCGACTGTGACCCCGGAGAGCCTCCTTCTTCGAAGGAGCTCAGTGAAAAAAAGACAGGGTTGTTTACGGAATTATTGAAGGATGAATTTCCGGTTACAGTGGCGGAAATAGCGTCAAAGAAATTAAAAGGCCTTCCACCGGCAATACTGATGCTATAGGGAACCGATATGGTCAGAACTCCAGGTCCATCCAGCGAGAAGTTCGCGCTTCGGCTTCCCGAAGCGAGTGCTTCCACGGGGTGATGTGTGTGGTCCGGTTCCACAGGTTCAGGATTGGTTTCTACGCTCCCTGACAAGGATGACGGGGAAGCGAGCGCATTGGAAAATGTGCTCCCAACCTGTACATTGGTATCCTCACTCGATGTCCAGTCGGGCAATGATGCTGTGTCATTTCTGATTGCCTTTCCAGGTATGGAGACGGATGACGTTAAGTTCGTGATTTGATCTGTAAAGGTGAGTGTGGGTGTAGCCCCGTTCATACCCGTGACCGATAGCTGAAGCTGACTCCATTCGAGTTGAGCGGTTCCTTCCGAGGCATTAGCTGAGTTAGCGAGTCCAGCCGTTATCGAATACGCTATCGCGACAAAGCTTGTCTTAAGCAAATTCATGTAAGCCTCCGTTGGGTTAATTGGTATTTAAGTTTTCATTTGGGTATTCGCTACGCGAAGCATCTTTCTTTCTTGCAACTCCTCACAGAGAAAGTTACAAATTAAATATAGGTGATGGAGCCAAGAAGAGCCTTTGTATGAACATGACCTGCAAGAACTGGCCGAGATTTGTCTGGCTTACTGCGCCTCAACCCACCTGGCACATTTTCGATACCACATGCACGACTCTTGCGCGCCAAGATCAAACAGGACTGCGAAGCCCATCACGGTTCAAGTGGAGTGTAGGAACTCCAGTCGCCGTTACCCTACGACAGGACTGGGAATATGGAATATATGTGTATGTGCAACAGCTAGCGGAACGGACGACTCAGGAAAGGGGAGTTGGCAAGACCGAAGCGCCAGGGGACATCTTTTGCTTTGGAAATCCCTATACGAGGGCCTGTTACAACTGGAACAGGATCAGAGGGAGGGGTAAGCTGAAACGGAGGGGCATCGATCGGCATTCCGCTATGCTCCTGTGTGATGCCCAGCGCCTGACATACTCGACCGGGGCCGGAACAGAGAACCCTCTCATCGCTCAGCCCTCGCCGCTTGCGCATAACATCCAATCCCGCAAGCGGTTCAATCGCGCGAATCAATACGCCCGCTCCATGTCCCGCGGGACGACAGACAAAATTCAGACACCAGTGAATGCCGTACGAGCGGTAGATGTAGGCATGGCAGGGAGGTCCAAACATCACTTGGTTACGTCTGGTAGGACCCGAAAAGCTGTGTGAGGCGGGATCATCGTGGTCATAGGCTTCCGTCTCTACGATACGCCCGCCAACTCCATTTATAAGCAGGGTGGCGCCTATGAGGGAGCGCGCAACGTCAACGGAAGAGGCTGAAAAATCGATAGGTGGCTGAATCATGCTCATGGCGTAGATTTTATACAGAGCGACTCAAAAAACCAACTGCCTGCGCCTTGCAGTAGCTTACTTATACCGTCCTGTGATTCTTCAATAGGCAGATAGGATGTTATCCTGCCAAATTTTTTGGCAGGGACCCTTGCAGGTTAAACTTATACTGAATGCTGATTGACGAAACTTCAAGAAGGAAGGGGGAGGGGAAAATACCGGCATCCGTGCTCATGATTGCCGCAACCTTGCTTTTCGCCACCATGAGCATGTGTGTCAAGTTTGCTTCCGCAGAGTATGGCACTGGGGAAATGGTGTTCTACCGTGGCATTATTGGAGCGGTGATCGTGTCTCTGCTGGCGCGAAGGCGTGGGGTCACGCTTCGCACCTCCGTTCCGGCATTGCACTTCTGGAGAAGTTTGACGGGTGTGTGCGCACTTGGGCTCTGGTTTTACGCGATAGAAGCACTGCCACTTTCTACCGCCGTAACACTCAATTACACGGCTCCTATCTGGATGGCTGTCCTGCTCATCGGCGGCGCAGTCTTTCTGAAGCGGGGACGGGCCGACGCGCGGCTGATCGGTCCAGTTTTTGCCGGGTTCGTTGGTGCCATCTGTATTCTTCGACCTGAGATCGAGAATGATCAGACATGGGGCGGTTTCGTAGGCCTGTTCTCCGGCCTGCTCACGGCAATGGCATACCTGCAGGTGGCTGCACTCGGCAGAGCAGGTGAGCCGGATACGCGCGTCGTATTTTTTTTCTCCATTGCCAGCATGGGAGGGGGAGCCTTGGTAACATTCCTTGGGGATGGATGGCATGCTCACACGCTTCATGGCTTAGGGTTGCTGCTGGCCGTGGGCTTGCTTGCGACATTGGCCCAGTTACTGCTTACCCGCGCCTATGCGATCGGAAAACTGCTCGTCAATGGCAGCCTTCAATACCTCGGCATTGTCTGGTCCTACCTGTATGGAGTATTGCTATTCGGCGACCGGATTACCGGCGTGTCACTGCTTGGGATGGGACTGATCGCGCTGGCGGGAATTGCGGCCACAGCATTACGTGAACCTCTTGCTTCTCCTGGCGAAATGGAAACGCCATAAAGACTTTGAAACGGATATTGAAAGGGATTCTGAAAGGGCAGGCAGACTCATAAATGGATGGGCAAAGGATGGGGCTGAAAGGAGGAGTTGCCGCGGTAAACATTCAATAACCGCGGCAACATTCCTCGATCAGTTCGGCCCGATCGGCCCACCTTGTTCATACTTCGGATCCTTTAGGGGTCTTCCCTCCTTATCGGTGGGAAATTTCGGCACGTGGGATTCCGGGCTCGGCGAGCGGGGATCCTGAGCGCGTTCCATGCGCTTCTCCTGGTCTACATAACCTGTATCCACAGGTTCTTCAAGGATGTCGTATGGAGCCGGCCCTCCGGTAGGTCCTTTTTGCGAACCTTGTCCGCTATAACCACTTTGACCTCCAGAACTTCCCTGGCCAGCGCCCGACCCGGTTTGAGCATACGCCACACCTGCAATGCTGAAAACCGCTGCGCCCGTTAGCGCCAATATCGACGCCAGTCCCCGGTTAATTGATGTCGAAGATGATTTCATAGTTATTCCTTCTTGTCGATCCAGCGATATTGCTGTGTCTGAAAGATTACGTAGCGCGCACTCGCAGGTCAGTGCGGTAACACACGAAGCTGCTCCTTTGAGGGACAATCCGGGCGCGAATCGTAACTGGAGGGGAAAACGTGGCGGAAACCGGCGGAGCTGAAAATTGCACCGACTGCTTCTAGGAAAGCGGGTTCAGCGATTGAGATAGGGAAATTTCCCTTAAGTACCTTAAAGATTTTGGAGTTTCGTCTGATTCCCGATGCTAACATCTACCTCGAACGCCGATAAGATAATACGTACCCGATTCGGATCGATCAAATATGCCAACTACGAAAAAGGCCAACACATTTGTTTGGAAATTCAGTGCCTTGACCATTTTCGTCACCATGCTCCCCCACTGCTTCGTTACCCCGGTTCACGCCTTTGTCATTGAAACCAAGGGAGGTCCCAAAATCAGGACGGAGGATGGCAATTTTGAACTCGGCTTCAATGCCCGCGCCCACCTCGACGTGCATTCGTTCAATGCAGATATGGCGCATGACACACCTCCCTTTGGAAGCCAGGTACCGAACCTGGATGACCGCAGCGGTTTTAACTGGCGCCGCACTTATACGACATTGACCGGCAAGATTTATGACCTGAATTTCAAATTCGAAAATGATTTTGCGGCGGGCAGCTTCCCCAGCAGTCTTCGGGAAACCTGGCTTTCCACCCGCTTGGGCCCGGGGCAAATCATCCTGGGTCAGTTCAAGCCTTATCGCGGCATGGAAGAACTTACCAGTTCCAACGAGATCACCATGATGGAGCGTCCCTCGACTTCATCGACAGGCATTTACTCCGGAAGGCAGTTTCTGGTGGGAGTGGGATACAAAGGCATTGTCGCTGATCAGTTGGGTTATTCAGCCGATGTAATGACGCTGGCGAATGCGGGTACTTCCTACAAGGGTATGACGTATGGTACTCGTCTTTACTGGTTTCCCTTCAAGGAAGACGGGAAGACGCTTCATTTCGGGTTTTCCTACAGCGCCGATGAACCGGGTCCACGTTCATTGCGTGCGAGAATCGTGGATATCTATGGCGGCCGCCGGGGGATCAGCAAATCTCTTGGAATTGCCGGGGCGAGTGCCAGCACGGGCGAGGAGAGCAAGCAGACAACCTTTGCAGCGGAAGCTGCGTGTTCAATGGGTCCGATGACCTTGCAGGGTGAATACGCGAACTCCACGCTCGACGACACTCATTTGCTCGCGGGAGTCCAGAAAGACTCGACGATACAGGCTTATTATGTGCAAGGCAGCTGGTTCGTGACTGGGGAAAAAACGCTTTATCGAAAAGATCGCGGAGCCTTCGGCAAGCCCAAGCCAATAAGCAGATGGGGAGCACTGGAATTGGCGGTTCGGTACGATGTGGCGGAAAACCTGGATCAGAATTTGATGGAAGATCCTTGTCGCACCCGTACCACAAAATGCCGGGTCGAGGTCCTTACATTAGGCGCCAACTGGTATGTTCGCCAGGGCTTGCGCTTCATGCTCAATTATTATCTGACGGAAGCCTCAATCGGGAACAGCGGTCCGGGTACGCCCAACCGGAAGGACAGTCCGTCCGTAATTTCATTTCGTACTCAGTTGAGTTTTTGACCAGCAGAAGTTTTGAGTCGTGGCGCCCGGCTTCGAACGAACATATTGGGGAATCCTGTATATCTTCATGAGGCTATTCAGGGGTTGAATCCTATACATTCCTTGCCAGCCTCGCTGAAGCGCTATGGAGCGCTCGCTATATATAAGGGGCCTACATGCGGAGCCTACATGCGCTCGATATATTCACCGCTATCGGTATTGACCTTGATTCTTTCCCCTTGCAGGACGAATGGCGGGACCATGACTACCAGGCCCGTTTCCGTCGTGGCCGGCTTGTAGGAACTGGTGGCGGTGGCACCTTTCAGGTTGGGTTCGGTGTCGGTGATGGTGAGCACCACGCTGGCAGGAAGTTGCACCCCGATCGCCCGATCGTTGTGGAAATTGACTTGGATATCCGTATTCGGTAGCAAATACTCGTACTGGCCTTCAAGGAAATCACGCGACAAGCTCAATTGCTCATAGTTTTCCTTATCCATGAAGATATAATTGTCGCCTTCCTGGTAGAGAAAGGTCATTTCCCGCGGCTCGACGAAAGCACGCTCCACCTTGTCCTCGGTCCGGATACGCTGGTTGGTCTTTGTACCTGCTTCGATATCTTTCATTTCCACTTGCATGAAGGCCCCGCCGCGGCCGCCAACATGCACGTGGTAACATTTCAGTACGCGCCAGATTCGCTTGTCCCATTCAATCAGATTGCCGACGCGAATTTCGGTAGCAAGAACTTTAGCCATATTTTTTGGTGATTTCCTTTGAATCAAGAAGCGCGCATCTTACTACAAAAAACCCCCGATAATTCTCCCCCGGTTGAGTTTTCAGCAGACTGCCGCCGCTGTCCCCGGTTGGCCGGATTTCTGGATGAGGTAAAAGCGCGCCACCCCGATTATTATGCCCGACCAGTGCCTGCTTTTGGCGATCCCAGGCCCAGGCTTCTGATCATCGGTCTGGCACCGGGAATCCACGGCGCGAACCGAACAGGCAGGCCTTTTACAGGCGATTTTGCCGGCATTCTCTTGTATGGAACGCTCTTCAAGTTCGGTTTTGCCAATCATGAAGGCTCTGCTTCCATCAATGACAATTTGGAACTGATGCAATGCCGCATCACCAATGCGGTCAAATGTCTCCCGCCGGAGAACAAACCGGAGGCAAGCGAGATCAGGCAGTGCAACAGGTATCTCGCACATGAGATTTCGGCCTTTGCTGAAGCAGGCGGTAGCGCGCTGCTGGCCCTTGGCGCCGTTGCTCATCAGGCTGTGCTGATGGCATTAGGGCTCAAGCCGAAGTCCCATGCCTTCCGTCATGGTGCCGTTCATGCGCTTGCCGGAAACTTCGGGTCTGATGACTTGAAACGCAACGGGTTGACTCTATATGACAGCTATCATTGCAGTCGTTACAATACTCAGACCCATCGCCTGACTACAGAAATGTTCGAAGAGGTGTTTGCAAAAATCCGCTCTGACCTGGTTTCACAGCGGACGTCACAGCGGAAAACTGGAGATTAACCATGCCCTATGTCAATATCCGTATTGCCGGCTCGCTCAGTCGCGAGCAAAAGAAACAGATTGCTCAGGAAATAACCGATACACTGGAGCGCATCGCTCATAAGCCCAAGTCCTATACGTATATCGCTTTCGATGAAATGCCCCATGAAAGCTGGGCCATCGCAGGCACCCTGCTGGGTGAGGAGGACTGATCGCCTTGCAGGCAGAACCGGCTTTCGATGCCAAGGCGTTTTGTATAGGCCTTCCATCCCAGCCTGGAGTCTATCGCATGATGAACTCAGCCGGGCAGGTGATTTATGTCGGCAAGGCGATTGATCTCAAGAAGCGTGTTTCTTCCTATTTTCAGAAGAACGGCTTGGCTCCTCGCACGCAACTCATGGTCTCCCAGATCGCGGGAATCGAGACTACCGTTACGCGATCTGAAGCAGAGGCCCTGTTACTCGAAAACAACTTAATAAAGAGCTTAAATCCTCGCTATAACATACTATTCAGGGATGATAAATCATATCCCTATGTGATCTTGAGCGGGCACAGGTTTCCCCGGCTTGGATTTCATCGCGGCCCGCTCGACAAGAAACACCATTATTTTGGTCCCTTCCCGAATGCGGGAATGGTGCGAGAGAGCATCCAGTTGCTGCAAAAGGTATTTCGGATTCGCACTTGCGAAGACAGTGTTTTCAGTAATCGTACACGTCCCTGCCTGCTCTACCAGATCAAGCGCTGTAGCGGACCTTGCGTGGATCTGGTCAGCGAAGAAGCCTACGCGGAAGACGCAAGGGATGCGGAGCTTTTTCTCGAGGGCAAGCAAACGGAGGTTTTGAAAAGCATTACGAGAAAAATGCATGAGGCCGCCGATGAACAGGAATACGAGCAGGCGGCGCTGTTTCGCGACCAGATTCAGTCTCTGCGAAAGATTTGCGAAAAGCAATTCGTGGATAGCGGGCAAGCGTTGGATGCCGATATCGTCGCCTGCGTGGCAGAGAATAACGGCGGGGGCCGGGTGTGTGTCAACCTTGCCATGGTCAGGGGAGGACGTCACCTCGGGGACAAGAGTTTTTTTCCGCAAAACGCGGAAGGATATGATCTCGCCGCCGTGGCGGAAGCATTCCTGGCCCAGCACTACCTCAATCGCAGCGTTCCGGATCTGATCATCGTGGGCGAGAGAGTTCCGCGGGAATCTCTCCAGGCTCTGCTCACGCAGCAGGCTGGCCATAAAGTGATCATCAATGTGAATCCGATAGGCAGCCGGCGCGTGTGGCTGGATATGGCGACAGAAAACGCCGCCCTTGCGCTGGAACAAATGCTAGGCCGCCAGGCGAGTCAGGAGGAGCGGCTGCAAGCCTTGCAGCAAGCCCTGGATATGACAGGGTTGAGCCGGATTGAATGTTTCGATATCAGTCATACAATGGGTGAAGCGACCATCGCTTCCTGCGTGGTTTATGACAACTTTGCCATGCGCAATAGCGAGTACCGCCGCTACAATATTACTGATATCACGCCGGGAGACGATTATGCCGCCATGCGCGATGTTCTCTCACGGCGCTACCATAAAATTGCGGAAGGCGAAGGCAATCTACCCGATCTGATCCTGATCGACGGCGGAAGAGGGCAGATCAACGCTGCTCACGAGGTCATGGTAGAGCTGGGGTTGAACGATGCCAACCTGGTAGGCGTGGCAAAAGGCGAAGAGCGCAAGCCGGGACTGGAGCAATTGATTTTCCCAGGGGTGAAAAAACCACTACAATTATCAAAGGATCATCCTGGATTACATCTCATCCAGCAGATTCGGGATGAAGCGCATCGCTTTGCAATTTACGGCCATCGCGCAAAACTTGGCAAGGCCCGCCTCAGTTCAAGCCTGGAGCAGATCGCCGGTATCGGCGCCAAGCGCCGGCAAAGTCTGCTGGCGAGGTTTGGCGGCCTGAAAGGCGTGCGCACTGCGAGCATCGAAGAATTGCAGCAAGCTGACGGCATCAGCCGCGCGCTGGCAGAGAAAATTTACAGGGAACTGCATTGAATCTTATCCAGCCTGCAGGCTCAGTGGCCTGCAGCGGGACGCTTTCCAGATTCGTTTTTTAATGGCATATTCCCGACCCTTATGCCTTTTAATCTGCCCAACGTACTCACTTGGCTGCGCATCGTGGCGATTCCGCTGTTCGTGGGTATATTCTATTTTCCCTCGACCTGGTTATCGCACGCAGACCAGAACCTGATCGCAACCATTATCTTTACTGGCGCCGCCATTACCGATTGGCTGGACGGCTATCTTGCGCGCGTGCTGCGGCAGACCTCGGCCTTCGGTGCGTTCCTCGACCCCGTTGCTGACAAGCTCATGGTCGCTGCCGCGCTCATCGTGCTGGTTTACCTGAGCAGGCTGGATGCCCTGATCGCTTTCATCATCATAGGGCGGGAAATCACTATTTCGGCCTTGCGCGAATGGATGGCCCAGATCGGCAAAGGCAAGAGCGTGGCTGTTTCCTTTCTGGGAAAATTGAAAACCGTATCGCAAATGGCAGCTATTCCGCTGTTGCTATATGACGAAAAAATAGATGAAAGCTTCGATCCGCATGAAATAGGCACCTGGCTGATCTATCTCGCAGCAATACTGACGTTGTGGTCGATGGCCTATTATCTCAAGATCGCGATTCCGCAGGTGATAAAGCACGGCTGAGCAAGCTTGGGCAAAGGAAGGAGAAAAAATGGCATCACTATACAATCCGGACATCTATCCCGATGAGGTTCGGGAAATGATATGCGAGTCGGGAGAAACAGGAATCGGGATTGCCAACCGGTGGATGACAGGATGGCCGAAGAGAGTCGTGAAACTGCTGGTCGAGGATATGTACGAGGGGGCGTTTCAGTATCAGCTCCTGCAGGAACAGGATGTGATTGCAAGAGCATCAAACCTGAGTCATCTCGCACCGATGGAAATCATCGTGATGTCGGGCCTGAATCCGGAGCCGCCAGAGGTGTAGACATCCTGGAGGTGCAGATGGAGGAGGCACGATGTAGGATGTTTGTCCCACGGGGTGCAGGAAGTTTGAATGGCAAAAATAAGAGCCGACCTAGCGATAGGAGTATTTGTTTCTCGACCTATCCGGCGTTGAATCCAGATTACCTTCTCAGAGCCGTCATTTCCCTACGCAACACTTTCCGTATGCAATATTCGCTCAAGTCTTTTTTACCTTCAGATGGATACCTTTGAGGGTTACTTTCTTGACAAAGATAGCGCCGCCCTTATAATGGCAGGCTGTTTTTCGCGGGAATAGCTCAGTGGTAGAGCACAACCTTGCCAAGGTTGGGGTCGCGAGTTCGAGCCTCGTTTCCCGCTCCAGTTACTGGGAAAATGGATCATTGCCGTGGTCTCTGTCGGATTTGACTTGTGGGACTCAGGCTAAAAATATCCGTTTTCCCTTTTTGCTTTTTGTTCTCGCACCGCAACGGTGCCAAAGTAGCAATACGGTTGCCGTAGGCCTAGTAAGGCGGGGTGGCAGAGTGGTTATGCAGCGGCCTGCAAAGCCGTGGACGCCGGTTCGATTCCGACCCCCGCCTCCATAAAAAATCAATAGGTTATAAAAATTCTGGATAGAGGAATGGCGAAACGTTTCGCCAAGTTATTACTTCTGTAGTTTTGATTATCCAGAATTAAGGATCGGGGAAACCTTTTCGCCCACTCTTGACCGCACGTATTTTGCGGTCATTGACTCTGTAGTGTGTCCAAGCAGCTTCCCGGCGCTCGCCATGCTTCCATATCGGAAGCGCTCTTTGCACGAAGATCTCTAAATTGAAAGCGAGTGAAAGTGATTCCAAGTTCTTCTGCTCACCTCTCTGCACGATCGCGCGCCAGCTTAAACTGACTCCTGAAATAGCTATACTGTTTTAACGGCTGCCCCCTGGGATCGGCAAGAATGGTCATGCCAACAATGCCGCGCGACTTGATGCGTTTGATCAATGCGGATAACTCCCCGACCAAATCAATCTGCAACTTAGAGCCAGTCTTTTCCTGCTCAACCCATAACGAACCATCCTTAATATAATCCCATCACATTTTCAGCACATCAGAAGGCCGTTGTGCTGTCAAATAGGCTAGATCAATTGCATATTTTATGAGCGGCGAAGTGCATTCATAAACTAGGGCGACCATCTCATTTGTTACGTAAAATATCGCGGGTTTCCGTGGCCTTCATTTGTTTTGTCGTGCTGCGCGGCTTATTGCTCGCCTATACAGAGAAAGTGCTGGCGTTAAAACAGAAGTGGCTGAGGTGAAGCCAAAGCGGAATTCCATGATGCTGTTTGTTGCCGAGGTAGTCAATTGCCAGACGGTTCAGGAGGTCTCCAAGGAGTTGGGAATAGGCTCAGGCAGGCTATTCAAGTTCCTAAAGGGGCGGGCGATCCTGATGGACGATACGCTTCCATACCAAACCTATATTGATTCAGGATATTTCCGAGGAATCATGAAGAAATATAGAGATAAGCGAGGGGAGGCGTATATGTATCATCAAACCCTCGTTACAGGGAAACGAGCGGTGTTCATTCAGAAGAGGCTTGCAAAAGCTGAGTTTCTTGCCTGATCAAGTAACAGGAAAATACGGGGGATTTCTCCCCCGTATTTGTTTGAGGCAGGTCTGTCCCTGTCCCTACTCGCTATAGAAACGTTGCTTTCGTCGCTTTAAGGTCGCATCTTTGGAAGCGGTAACAAAATGCTTCACTACATCTGGCTCGGTTATCTTGATGCGCTCGGCATGTATGAGAAGAAGAGCAATTTCTTGTTCTGGCAGACCCGAAGCACTGACTCTTCGTTTGTCATTCATGACAATAACAGCTTTTTTGTTTTTTCGAGATATAAACTCTGTTATCACTAGTGAAAGACGATCGAGCACTTCCGCTGACTTCGGGATGTCCAGGAACAGGGAAGATATGAGCGCATCCGAACGATGGTCGACCACAATGTAGGGAAGATCCTGTTTGTCGAGCAGTATCAGAAATGGCCGAAAGCTTTCGTGGTCTAGATGAATCTTCAGGGATCTCATATAAACATACTCCAGCTATTACTCAGAAAACTTTAAAGTTTATGCTAGGTTTGCTGTGTTTTAAATAAAGAATAGAAGGGGAAAAACGCTTGTTTTTTCGGGAAGCAGTGATAGAAATATTGTATAGAATACGAGTTGCTCACTTTGAAACCCGCTGAAAGGCGGGTTTTTATTGGAAAAAAATTGAAAAGCCCACCTCGGAGTGGCTTTTTCGTTTCTAATGCCCTAGAGATAATTAAGGGCTTTTTAGGTGGTGCAGCAAGGCACCAACCCAAGACTCGGTCCTGATTCCTTTGCCAGTAAACCTTAGGCTTTGGGAAATCGGTTAAGAGTTCTTCGTGTAGATAGGGTGCAGCTAAACTGCTTTCGCTGTCGTATGCAGCATCTGCGATACCCTCAATCGAGTTTGTTGATGTTTGGCGGCGCAGCTCTCCAGGTTTTGATCGTGGCTGAAGCTCTTCTGGCTGGATTCGGTGGAGGCTGGACAGTCCATAGCCGGAAGTCGGGCACCAAAATGGTTGAGCTCGAATCGCGTGATGTAGTCGTCAGTGCAGCAAACGAGAAATGCGCTAAAGATGTTGAGTCAGCTCTTTGTCGATGAGAGCTCATTCCTCAACTTCTTCCCCGAACTTGGAGGCGACTAGGCAACGGAAAATTGCGATAAGGTATGAATATCACGACTTCAGTTGACAGTTTTGATACATTCGAACTGTTTTCAGGAGTCATTCATGAATCTACAAGCACAAAGAGACATTTCTCGAAAACTAAAGTGTAGTAGTTGCGACTTCATCTGACAGTTACCCGATTTGACAGGTGCAGTTGTCAGATCAGATTCAGCTGTTCAGTGCAGTAATTTTATCGTTCCAGACCTCCTTTCCGTCAATTAATGTTTGAATAGGTGTTCGGCCGCAACACATCTTTCCCTGATGGGTGCGGTCATGATTGTAGTGATACAGCCAGTCATCCAAATCAATTTGCAGTTCCTCGATTGATCTGTAGATCTTGCGTCGGAACGCGACCTGGTAAAACTCTTGCAGGATAGTCTTATGGAAGCGCTCACAGATGCCGTTGGTCTGGGGGTGACTGGCTTTAGTCCTGAGTGTTCAATGTCGTTAATGGCGAGGTAGAGCTGGTAGTCATGAGTTTCCGGTTTTCCACAATACTCTGTCCCTCTGTCAGTCAGAACACGGATCAGGCCCATGTCCTGTTCTGCAAAGAAGGGGAGCACTCGATCATTGAGTAAATCCGCGCCTGTAATCGGAGTCTTGGTCGTATAGAGCTTGGCCGCAGCCCACTTGGAGTAGGTGTCGACGAAGGTCTGCTGATAAATGCGGCCAACACCCTTGATTGTTCCCACGTAGAAGGTGTCCTGGCTGCCAAGGTAGCCTGGATGAGCCGTTTCAATTTCGCCATGGGCTACATCATCGTCTTGCTTCTTCTCCAGAGCACTAACCCGCGCTTCGGTCAGAACTCCGCCCGTTTCCGCGACATGACGCTCCAGGGCGATCAAACGTTTCTTGAATGATTCCAAGTCACGGCGCAACCAGACCGAGCGAACGCCTGAGGGGGAAATGAAGATACCACGCTTACGTAGTTCGTTGGATACCCGAACTTGACCGAAGGCAGGCTGCTCAATAGCAAATGCAGCTACCGCCACCTCGGTTACTTCTTCAACCCTATTCTTGGGATTGGGCTTCCTTCGATTGGCATCGATCAGAGCATCGACACCGCCTGATTCCATCGCCGATTGGTAGCGATAAAAGGTATCGCGGGAAAGACCCATCACCTTGCAGGCGCGCGATACATTGCCAAGCTCGGCCGCCAGATTTAGCAGGTCTATCTTGTGCCTGATCACATTTTGTTGAACACTACTCATGGGGTTACTCCTTTGCGCTATCCGCGCTCAATTTGATAAAGATTCGCACCTCTATCAAACCAGGTAACCCCACCAAAGGCCAAGGTCCTACTGTCAGATTAAATCGAAACTACTACAACTAAAGGTTTTTCAGCATGCGAGCGAATCGGGTAACGTAGCGTTCACTCGCCGATATTTCGGGATTTCCATAGAAACTTACTACTAATGGAAGCGCGCTTATCTGGCCAGATACCTTGATCTTCATCTCAACCTTCCCTCATTCCTCAGTCTTTCTTTCATCTCGGCTTTCAGCTTCGGCAACAGGCATCCACACAGTCATGCCGTCCTGTCATGATCCGATTGCCAGCGTTCCTCCCTGATTGAGCATTAGTATCTTGGGTAGATAGCTGATTCATTTCCCCTCCAGGGCGGCGCGAAGTAAATCCATTTCTATTTCCATATCTTCTAAGTCCGGGTTCCATCCTATAGTAGTAACTCAGTTACCGCCTTCCTCCGCTTGTCTTCTACCGGATGAGTACGCTCCCCATTTGCTATCGAAGAAACTCCCCCGCCCAATCAACACTGCTCGCGCGAAGAAACAGGAATCGTTGCAACAACTTGAATAACCTGAACTATGTATGCTTCCGAACAGAGCCAATGTGTTTTCGGAGCTAAGATAAATCATTCTCTGCTTTTAACTTTAACAAATTGAGATAAGAAACCCTCATCTTCATGACGCTTGGAGTTTTCCGGTGGCTTGTCAGAGGGAAGTTCTAAAAAGTATTTGATAATTCGGAGGCATGGCATGGTTGCAGATAAAGAGCGAGGAAAAAGCGGTGACAGGCGCGGTTTTGCTTCAATGGATGCAAACAAGCAGCGTGAAATCGCCAGTAAAGGCGGCAAGGCGGCCCATTTAAAAGGTACTGCCCATGAGTTCGATTCTGAGGAAGCACGCGAGGCGGGCAGAAAAGGGGGCAGGGCGGCTCATTTGAAGGGCACGGCGCACGAGTTTGATTCGAAAGAGGCGCGCGAGGCAGGCAGGAAGGGTGGCAAGGCCGCACATGAGAAGGGTACGGCGCATGAGTTTGATTCCCGGGAGGCGCGCGAAGCAGGGCGCAAAGGCGGGGAATCACGTGGAAAAGGTGGTTCACATGCTGAGCACGAGAAGGAGACCCCATACTCGTTGCGGAGTGGAAAATCAGGGCAGCACGACAAGGGTGACAGCTCAAATCACACTGGCCAGTAGAGTTTTCTACACTGTTGCTTGAGTGGGAAAGTCGTTTCCGTACCCGCCTTGAACAGCGGGGCCCTTGCGAGCTGTTATCCTTTCATTATTTATTTCAATTTGCGCCCTCTCCCCACGGGGAGAGGTTGTTCATGAGACTCATTTCGTAGCTAAGCTTGGAGTGAGATGTGCCTCTTCGGGTTGCGGGTCTCTCCCTTACGGGAAGGACGTTCCTGGGACTCATTTCGTGGCTAAAGCTTGGAGATCAATGATTGCGCGTCGAAAGGCGCTCTTACTTTGATATCGTTATCGAAGTAACAGTAGATATCGCGAGGTATACGCGGCGGCTGATGCAATGAGATGAGATGCGCGTCGTCGGGTTGTAAACCCGTGCGCCAGAGGCGAATTCGTTGCGCCCAACGTACCAATGCCTCATCGGTATATCCGCTCGCATAAATTTCCTGATCACCATGCAGGCGGAGATAGAGGAAATCTGCCGTTATGTCTTCACGGTAGGGCCATTTTCTTGCAGTATCTGCGATGACCAGGGCGATATTGTGTGCGCGCAGGAGCTCTACGAAGGTTTCATCGAGGAAGCTGTCGTGCCGTATTTCAACGGCATATCGTAGAGGACGTTTTGCGTCGACTGCCAGGCGTGCCCGGCCCGTCATGCGTTTGTCCCGGCGACGGGCCAGGTGCAGAGCCTGCTCGGTATCTCGCGGCAGGAGGTCGAAAAACCCGCTCATTCTGTCCTGATCATAGCGAAAATTGGGTGGAAATTGCCACAAGATGGGGCCGAGTTTTTCCCGGAGATTGAATATTCCCGAAGCGAAGAAATTGGCGAGTGGAATGTCGATGTCGCTCAGGCGCCGGATATGCGTGATGTAGCGCGATGCTTTAACGCCGAAAATAAACCCAGGAGGTGTATCGCCATACCAGTGCTGAAAGCTGTCCGGTGTCTGCAGGGAGTAGAAAGTTCCGTTTATCTCGATAGTCGGAAATATGCTGGAGGCATATTCAAGCTCGCTGTGCTGGGGAAGCTCGGGAGGATAGAATACGCCGCGCCAGGGCGGATAACGCCAGCCGGAAATGCCGATACGCGTCTCGCTCACTCGCTCTAACTCCGTCCACGCGACAGTTCTTCCCCTTCAGTCGTATATGCAGGGGGAACATAAAAGTTGAGTGTTTGGAGCAGATCTTCTCCCGTATTGCGGATTTCATGCTCATCGCCACGCTCGATAAGCAAAAGGGAACCTTCACCCAGGCGATAGCGCTTATCGTTTATGGTTGCAATACCCATTCCCGAAACGACAAACAGCCACTGGTCAGCACCGCGATGACGATTATGCGGGCCTCCTTCTGCCTGCCCTGGAAGTAAAACCATTTCTGCCGCCTGCGAACTCGGATTACCGAGAACGATGCGAAAACCGATTTCGAACTGCAGGTTTTTCCGTTTCATCCATTTCTCCTATCTCATCCGTTACAGAAATTTGACAGCAGAAAGACAACGCCGTTTCGCGAAAAGGGGAGACAGGGAGGGGTTAAGCAGAATGGCCAGCCGAACAGGGCCATTGCCTTAGTGTAAGTCAGCCGAGAAAGGGTTTTGCCAGGTTGAGATCGTTCACGAAGTGCTCGTACTCTTCGTCCTTGTTTTCCTCAGGCACACGCAGCAGGAACGAGGGGTGGACTGTAATCAGCAATGATACCTCCGTTGTGTATTCGAGTAATTTTCCCCGGTTGACTTTGATCGGAGTGGTGCGGCCCAGCAATGAGCGGGCCGCCGTAGCGCCCAGAGCAATGATCAGACGGGGCGCTATCAATTCAATTTCCCGTTGCAGCCAGGCGTGGCACGCTACAATTTCCGCATCTATCGGTTTCTTGTGCATGCGTCGCTTTCCACGCAGTTCAAATTTGAAGTGCTTGACCGCATTGGTAACATAGACTTCTTCTCGCGATATACCGACTGCTGTCAGCGCGTGCGATAGAATCGATCCAGCCGGTCCGACGAATGGATGGCCTGTAGTATCTTCACGGTCTCCAGGCTGCTCACCGACGAGCATGATCGATGCGTGCGAGGAACCTTCTCCGAAGACAGTCTGAGTGGCATGTTCCCAGAGGTGACAGGCGCGGCAGTTCGCAGCTGCTTTACGCAGGGAAGCGATGGTGTTTCCAGCATGTTCAGCAGGATGTGAAGTATCCGGTGGAGGCGTTTTCATCTGCTGAAGAATGGACGGGGGATGGCGAGTCGGGGGTCCGGGACGTTACCTTAACCTTCCGTACTGAACTCTTCGTTTTTATCTAAATCGGGAGCAGCCTCGGAAGCTTCATCAGCAATGAGTTCAAACCAGAACACACTGCCGACATCGACGGTGCTTTCCACACCGATTGACCCGCCCATCAGTTCAACCAGTTGTTTCGTCACTACCAGGCCAATGCCTGTGCCTTCCACAGACCCCGCTTCCTGTCCGAGCCGGTTGAATTGCTGAAAAAGCTGTGTCAGTTTTTCCGGCGGCAATCCCGTCCCCGTATCGCGCACACTTATCCGCAGACGCCCCGGTTTTGTCATGGAGCAACTCACTTCGACCACGCCACCCTCGCGGTTGTATTTGATTGCGTTGGAAAGAAGATTGATCAGGACCTGCTTCACCCGCGTTCGGTCTGCCCGAACGAAGAAGTTCATGTCCGATGATGGCGGAAAGATCAGTTGTATGTTTTGCTCTTGGGCCTGTGGTTCGACCATGGTCCGGGACTCGGCCATCACCTCTCCGATGCACATCGGTTCCTGCGCAACAACCAGTTTACCGGATTCGATTGCGGCAAGATCGAGGATTTTATTTATCAGTTCAAGCAGATACCATCCTGCAGAATTGATCTCCTTGAGCATGGTCATTTGCGTGAAGGTCGGCGGCGGAGAACTCGATTCCATCAATTGGGCAAAACCAAGCATGACATTCAGCGGTGAGCGTAATTCGTGGCTCATACTGGAAAGAAAATCTGATTTGGCCAGATTGGCTTTTTCCGCCTCTGTCTTGGCTTTGATCAGTTCTTCTTCGATCAGCTTGCGGTGGGTGATATCGCACCGCAACTCTTCGTTCACCCGCGCCAGTTCATCGGTGCGCTTGGCCACGAGCTCTTCGAGACGATAACGGTGCTGCTTCAACTCCTCTTCTGCCTGTTTGCTTTCAGTGATATCAACCAGGATACCCTGCAGAAACAGCGAGCGTCCCGATTCATCCCGCACGACATTCGCCTCGTCGCGGAACCACAAGACCCTTTCATCCTGAGTAAGCAAACGGTACTCACAGCGCAGAGGAGCGCCCGTTGCGCGGCTTTTTGCCCGCTCCTCGAGTGCGTGCGACCGGTCGTCCGGATGAATCTGTGCAAGCAGGATAGTCGGATCGTTCAACCACTGTTCTGCTGAAAAACCAAGCATATTGATACGCGAGCTGACGTAGAGGAAACGGTTGCTCCCATCCAGTGCAGCAATGTAAACGATTGCCGGAATGGTTTCGACCAGGGAGCGATATTTGGCCTCCGCTTGGGCGAGTTTCTCTTCCGCCTGCTTTTTTTCCAGCCGTATCCGCCGGTCGCTCATTACGCGCTGGATAACGGCAGGCAATAATTCAAGGTATTGGTGCTCCAGGTCCTTGATCAGGTAATCCTTCGCCCCGCGCTTCATTGCTTCTACCGCAATGGCGGCATTGTCCGTACCTGTCAGCATCATGACCGGAATGAAAACATCGCCACTCTCGTCGGTCAGCGCTGCCAGAAACTCAAGACCATTCACATCCGGCAAGTGGTAATCAAGCAGGACGCAGTCCGGCTTTTGCTCATGGGCAAGTTGCAATCCCTCCCGGCCTGATTCGGCTTCGGAAAGCACGAATTCGTAGTCCGGGTCCCGGGCAAGAGCACGTCGACACGCCATACGATCCACGGCATCGTCTTCGACGAGTAGAACGCGAATCAGGGGTTTGGTCATAAGTGGATGAGCTTTCGTAAAATCAGGGAGTTGATTGAATCTTTATTATGGCATCTCGCTGATGGTCCAGTAAGCATCGATGGAACGCATGACTTCGACGAATTGACGATAATCCACGGGCTTGGCCATATACCCCGCCACGCCTAAGTCGAAGCTGTTTATCTTATCCTGCTGTTCCTCTGAGGTAGTCAGAACTACTATGGGAATACGCTTCAGCTTGTCATCATTTTTAACCGCTTTCAGGAATTCGGTACCGTTCATGATGGGCATGTTCAAGTCTAGCAAAATGATGCAGGGTTTTTCGCTTACCGGATCCTGGAGATAATGAACAGCCTCCTCACCATTTTCCCGGTGGACGAGCGGGTTCGTTACGTGAATCTCTTTTAGAGCACGTACGACCGTCATTTTATCTACTTGATCATCTTCCACTAGGAGAATGGGTCTATTGGTTATTTTCACGCTGCTGTTCCTTTGGTTGAATTTGCGACTGCTACTGTTTTAGGGAGAGTAAAGAAAAAAGTTGTACCCTCACGGGGCGTGGATTCCAGCCAGATACTGCCACCATACATTTCCACGATCTTTTTTACCAGAGTGAGTCCAACACCGGTGCTTTCTACCCGGTCTCTTGGCGCAAGCGTCTGGAAAAGCTGAAAGATCTTTTCAAAGTGGCGTGATTCAATACCAGGGCCATTATCACTGACGCTGAACCTCCAATGTTCGCCCTCCGCAATGCAGCCAATACGAATTTCGCATTGAGGCTTATCCATGTATTTGATGGCATTTGAAAGCAGATTCTGAAATATCTGTTGGATGCGTGTTGGTTCTATCACTATGCTTGGTAATGTATTTTCGACGGTAATGGTAACATTTGGCGAAGGGGCAATGAAATCTATTACATCGCGCAGGACTTCATCGACCTTTACCTCCACAGGGGCTTCTCTGACCCGCCCCACACGTGAATATTGCAGGATACCGTCGATCAGGTTTCCCATACGATGGACTCTGCTGACAAGGAGGCGCATATGTTCCCTGCCTTCATCATCGAACTTATCGAGGTAGTCAGTAGAGAGCCAATCTGCAAGTGCGCCAATTGCGCGCAACGGTGCTTTCAAATCGTGCGATACCACGTATGCGAAACTTTTCAGCTCTTCATTGGCACCTTCCAGGTCGGCCATCAGTATCGCTTTCTGTTCCTCTGCCTGTTTGCGTTCACTGATGTCACGCAGAATGACGACGAACATCCGGTGCTCCTGGCCATGCATCTCAGTCACAGAAATATCCAGGGGAAACGTTACACAATTTTTTCGCAACCCAATAACTTCATTCGTTTTTCCGGGCGCCTGCAGTTTCGTGTTTTCCTGGTAATTTTTAAAATAATCTGTCAGTTGACCGTGTTCAGGCCGGGGGAACAGGAATCCAATATTTTGTCCGATCAACTCACTTTCCGAATAACCGAATATCTGTTCCATTGCCGGGTTCCCGGTTTTGATCACGCCCTCTTCGTTAACGGAGACCACACCCACAATCAGGTTATTTATCAAGGCGCGTGTATTGGCTTCGCTGGCGCGAACCTGGCCAATCGTCTCTACCAGGCTGTCGCGCATTTCCCGCACGGCTCCCATTAGTTGGCTAATTTCGTCATTCGATGGAGGAACCTCGATTTCCTGCCTCAGGTTTCCTGCCGCCACGCCGCGGGAGATTCGTACCACATTCTCGAGAGGCTGAAAAATCGCGCGGATGAACATCAGGCTGAACACCACCGCCAGCACCAGGGCAACGACTATCGAAGCGATGAGAATGACACGGATTGTCTCGTACCGGTTTTGTTCGTCATCATATTCTCTTTTCGCTTCATTGATCTGGAGCAAAACAAGGGCGTCTATGCTTTCGCCTACAGGCAAATACATTGGCCGGATTTTTTCCACAAGTATCCTGTTTGCTTCACCGATCTTATTGGCCCGCAAGGCCGCTGTTGCTGGCAACAGCCCCTCGGTCACATATTTCCGGTGGTCGGCAGCAAACTGGGCGGCAAGCTTTTTTTCCACCGGGGTCAGGCGGGTGACAATGTACTCTTCCCAGGTTCTGCTGATTTCCGCAATATTCTTCTCAACCATTGCGGTCTTGTTCCTGATGATCTCAGGCGTCGGCATTACCAGGGCAGATGTAATGGCAAGCCGGGTTTGCAGCAAAAGTGACTCAATATATCCAACCTGGCTCAGTGGGATGGCTCTGTCATGGTAGACGGTCCTCAGGCCGTCTATCGCATGGCTCATGCCGAACAAGCCAATCATTCCCATTCCCAGCAAAAAGGCGATCAGATAGGAAAGGGTAAAGATCAGGCGGGATTTGATCGTCAGGTTTTTAAATGTCAGCTTTTTGAACATATGACCTGCAAGGATTCGAAAAGGTGATATCTGAAGCTTTCTATTGCACAGGGAGTTACAAATATACCCCTATGAACCTCAAGTGAAAAATATCTTTTAATACGACAAACCCTGTTCACGACTCATCCAGGGAAAGAAGGCAACGTTGATTGAACTCACGGCCGGGAGCAGGAAATTTATGATCCAAATATGTGGATCAGCAGATGTTATGAGCGTCCTGCAGGCGTTCATCGGGTACTCGCACAACCAATCGGCCTATTCCTATTGAGAGGTTCTCCTTGATATGTACTATATTTAGATAGCGTTCCCGGATTGCTAATCCGGCCCGCCGATTCTCGTTTTTCTGGCTAATCTGCTCAGGTTGCAATACCTGGAATCCATAATAAAGGAGGATATATCATGAAACCGAGCGCCTTAATCGCAGGATGTCTGCTTGCCGCAACTGTATCGGGGCCAGCTATCGCGCAGCAGTTAATTTTTACCGCCGAACTCCTTGGAGCGAACGAACGGCCGGATCCCAATAATTCTACCGGTACAGGTATGGCGACCGTTACGATTGATCCGGATCAGGGAACGATGCATGTTCACGAGACTTTCAGCGGCCTTTTGGCACCTACAACAGTTTCCCATATCCATTGCTGTGCTGGTCCAGATGGCACCGCGGCGCCCGCTACCACTGTGCCCTCTTTTCCAGGGTTTCCAGTGGAAGTGACCGCCGGTACTTATGATCAAACCTTCAATATGCTGGAAACCTCAAGCTATAACCCGGCATTCATTTCGGCTAATGGTGGGACTGCCGCAAGTGCATTCAACGCGTTCGTAGACGGATTGAATAACGGAACTGCCTACGCCAATATCCATACGGAGATGTTCCAAGCCGGAGAGATTCGTGGCACGCTAGTGCCCGAACCGGAAACTTACGCGATGCTGCTGGCCGGTTTAGCAATGGTGAGCATGATGTCGCGGCGGCGTCTTCTTTCCCGCGAAGATAGCGGCGTCAGGATAGGCTGAACATCTGCTGTCGAGTAATCTCTGCGCGGAATGATTTTGACGGCTGGCCTGTAAGCAGGCTTTCTTTGTTTCCAAGAGAAGGGGGCCTGCTGATCCTCAAGGATTGCTTGGATAGCGCTCGAAGCCGGAATCGAAGGGCACAGGCGCCGTTTTTTCTCGTTTATTAAATTCGCCGGATGGGGATTGCGCGTAACCCCTAACCCATTCGGCCGCTCTTCGAGTAATGAGTCAAGAGAACAGTAATGAGTCAAGAGAACAGGATTTTTCTACTCACTGTTCAAAAGCAATTGCATAAGAACAACTGAGGAACAACTGAGTTTTCGTTCTCTTTAACCTATTGGGACAATCTGCTCCGAGCCTTGAGTTATTCATGCGCTCTCGCTGATCTGGCTGACCACCAATCAGTCAAATAGAAATAGCATATGGATCGGGTAACTCTATAATAGGGCTGCACGCTGGTACGAATATTCCGCCCAGCGTGCAATCTTACGCGGCTTGAATGTTTGATGCTTGCTTGCCCTTTGGGCCTTGCGTAACCTCAAACGTTACTTTTTGTCCCTCTTGGAGCGTTTTGAAGCCGGACATGTTGATTGCGGAGAAGTGTGCGAATAAATCCTCACTGCCGTCAACAGGGGTAATAAAACCAAATCCTTTTGCCTCATTAAACCATTTTACTGTGCCAGTTGCCATTTTTACTTCCTATATATCAGTTAAAAAGAGACCTCTTTTTCAGGTCTGACCGCATTCTGACAATCCCTGAATGAGAAATATGTTCGCTACCGTACCGAGAAACCCATGCGCTCCGTTAGATCGTACATTTTTTGGATCATTAGCGAGAGAGCAAATCTTTCTCGATGCCATAATTCTGATCAGTGCAGGAAACCTAAGCTGGGACTCAAGCTCCAGCAGTTATCAACAGACCTATCCACGCCAATTAGGGAAAACTTCCATTAGCGGTATTCACCGAAGCTCGGCCAACTGTTATTGGGGGCTTGAGCAAGACTGTAGTGCATCGAGTATCAGATACCCTGCACGGCATATCATCATGAAGGGAATCAAATACCTGAATGTGCCTAATGCGGATGGAATATATGAAAAGAGAAGTCCCATATATCCGCACCGGATGAATTATTGCTTGTTTTCGTGGTTTTGTTCGATATCGGTTCGCAACGAAACTGTTTTCGGGTTGCTCCCGGAACTGGCGAAAACTGATCGGAAACTGTCCCAGCAATTTTCTCAGGAGAACAGATATGAAACCAGAAGACAACGCCAGCGCCACACGGCGCCAGTTCGTGGGCGGCATGACAACCGGCCTTGCCGCAGCATTTGTCTACCCGGCCTTCGCACAGCAAGGGCAGCAAGCAAGCCCTCCCGGCTCCTTACAAGGGCCCAGCCAATCCCGTAAACAGGATCCGAGAACGCAATATCCTATTCCCCCTTTCCCCCCGCAAAAACAGGAGCCTCCCGGCCTTGTAAGCAAGATGATGCCGCGGCCTGATCACGGCGAAACAACCTACAAGGGCTCGGGCCGGCTAGTGGGTAGAAAGGCGCTTGTGACCGGTGGAGATTCGGGCATTGGGCGCGCCGCCGCCATCGCCTTTGCACGTGAAGGGGCCGATGTCGCGATCAATTATCTCCCTGTCGAGGAGTCCGACGCTCGTGAGGTCGTGGAAATCATCCGGGCGGAAGGGCGGAAGGCGGTCGCGATTCCTGGCGATATCAGGAACGAGAATTTTTGCTCCAGGCTTGTCGCCAACGCCGTCCGGGAGCTGGACGGACTGGATATCCTTGTCAACAATGCCGCTATGGCGGCCGCGCAGCCCTCAATCGTCGATCTCACGACGGAACAGTTCGATTCGATCTTCAAATGCAACGTCTATGCCATGTTCTGGATCACCAAGGCGGCCATGCCGCACCTTAAGCCCGGAGCCACGATCATCAACACAAGTTCTGTTGAGGCTTACACTCCATCCGATGCGTTTCTCGACTACGCGCAGACAAAGGCGTGCAATATTGCTTTCACGAAATCGCTGGCGAAGCAGGTCGCCAAACAGGGTATCCGGGTGAATGCAGTGGCGCCGGGACCATTCTGGACACCATTGCAAACGCTTGGATGGACAGATGTCAGCAGACTTGGCAAAGAAACGCCGCTGGAGCGTCCCGGCCAACCGGTGGAACTCGCTCCCCTTTACGTCTTTCTCGCATCGCAGGAATCAAGCTACGCAACCGGACAAGTGTACGGTGCTTCAGGCGGGGAAGGGCAGCCCTAACGATGTTTAAAACCTCAAGGTTTCTTACGTCGACACAAGTGAGGATGGGCTGTAAATCTTCAAGTGCGGAACTCTCTCCGCTACCCGACCCTACATCGCAGATATCTGTTGCCCTTTTGATGGTCTTGATTTACCTCATGCCTCATTATTCCATACGCGAACCTTGAAGGTATTCATTGTCATTCAGAAAATAAAAGGGAGTTACAAGTAGACTCTTGTAACTCCTCAATCTGGTGGTGCTTATGCTGGAGTTGAACCGATGGCCAGGGAGATTATGAGTCCTTCGCAAGGGTGGCAGCCGCCCATGCCCGGAGTCGGAACCTATGTCCCCCCCAGGAGTTACCCGCTCGTAACCGCTGCGAACGGAGGTGATCTCTTCGCCAGTGCGCGTTCTGCTCCTGCAGCGCTCGCAACTGCTGTTGTTCCAGCAGCCTCTGTTCGTACGTTGCATGTCCGGCGCGCTGCAAATCCTGCAAACCGTTGTACTTATGTTCGATGACAGAATGCTGTGCTTGAACTCCTGATGAGAGTGCGAAAAAGCCTCCTGCCAGGAGCGCCATCGCAAGTTTCATTTTTTCCTCCAAGGATGTGAACGCGAGATAATTTACGGATTGCATAATTGCATTCTAGGCCTTGGTCAGGTGAGAATAAATTGTACTTAAGTACATGTTCTCTGAATGAAAACGCTATCACTTTCGTTTGGAGGGATTTAGGGTTTCGAGGAATTGATTGCTGCCCAGAAGAGAAGGGTTCGTCACACGGTGAGGGAAGTGCGATGAACCCCGGAATATAAGAGAAGAAGATGATATGGATTTGGAAATGAGCGATATGGTGGCTAAAGTGTTTTGAGATATTCCAGCAGTGCTTTTTTCTCTTCAGCCGAAAGCTTTGTCCCAAATTCATGGCCGCAACGACTGTTTCCGGAATTGCGATCACTGCAATCCGTAGTTTCCAACGTGTAGTCGAATTTATTCTGCTCGGCGGCCAGTCCTATATTGACGATATCGTAAGCCGGGCCAATCTTGAACGAGCTGATCCTTTCAGCCGCAGGCTTCAGCAACTCTGCCAATGTCGGAACTGATCCGTTATGAAGATAGGGAGCAGCAGCCCAGATACCCTCGAGGACGCGTGATTCATACGGATAGGACGGCTTGGCCTCGACCGGGCGCGCAATGAAAGCCTCTCGAAGAGACTCTGTCTCTGGGGGGAAGGGAGGTTGCGTGCTCTTCGCTCCAACTTCCTCTTCAGTTTTCATGAGCACGGGAACATAGTGCTGGAGGATAGAGCCGAGAACGGATGTTCCCAGGACATTGAAGGCCGTATCCACGGGTTTGAGCGGGCTGGCGAGAAATGGAATCTTCGCACCTTCAAGTACACCTGTCTTAACAGTCCGTGCAAGTATTTCATATTCTTTGGAATCCGTACCGACATCCATGAGGGGCGTAGCCCAGGTTTTGCGATCCCGAAACCGTGTCTGCCCTGGTTTAATGCCATGACAATCCGCGCAACCACCCTGCTCAGTCTTGCGGGCAAAGATTTCCTTGCCTTTATCGGCGAGTGCCTGATCTATCTTCCATGGCCATTTGGGAGGACTGATTTTTTTTACCAGATCTTCCAATGCCTCCAGACCCTGAAATTCAGCCGAATTGTTGGCCAGGTAATCAACTCCCAGTAGACGCCATTTATCCTTTTTAGGGTGGAAAACTCCAAATACGCCATAAACCTCACCGAGATTTCGGGAGAGGGCGAGAATATCATTGCCATTGCTGGCGAAACCGGGCCATTGTGTCTTATCCTGGATCGACGCATTCCAGAGGAATGGGTAGCGTACCGGTGCGACGGCTGGTTGGATGTTTTCGGGAATCATATACGTGGGTGGAGAACCGATATCGAGGCCGGCCAGTCGGTTGAAGATCATCGATACCGCGTCAAGCCGCGCCGGACCCCAGGGTTTTGCCGGAAGTGCGCGCTCGATCAACGTGTGGTAGGGTAAATACCACGCTTTCACCGCTTTCTGCAGCTTTTCCTTGTCCTTCGAGGTTGCTGACGGGCCAAGGACGGCGCGTGCAAAATCCGTGAACGCTTGCTTGTCCGTCAAAATGGCTTTCACCGCGGCATCGAGATCAGCCAGAAAACTCTGGAAATCGACAATTCCAGGCCCACCATCGATCAGGTATGCAGTACCGTTGACTTCGATTTGACGCGTATGACAAGCGGAGCAGTTCATGCCAATTTCCTGTCCTTCGCTTCCACTGGCAACGGTGAATCCCACGGGTAATCCGGCGGGTTTTCTGGTCTTATTGGGGAGGTAGCCATATCGGTCCAGGCTTTCCGCCATGAACGGCTGGCCGTCTGGTTGCTTCAAGGCGGATATCCAGCGAAGTGGCATGATACGAGATCCCTGATCGCGACTATAGAAATCCTTTCGGGCTGAAACTGTCCACTCTGCCCCCTGATCCGTGATTATTTGTTCGGCTGCCGAAGAAATCGACGACACGAGCAAGGCTAGTGTGGATAGGAGGCTTCCAATCCAGGATAGGAACTTGATTTTCAATTTTTATCTCCCTTTAGATTAATGAACGATATGTTTTGAGGCTGTCGTACCTTGCTACCCGTGTTGCATAATGGTCTTGCCGGTTGAGCGATAAAATGTGCCGAGACGCCGTTACTGGGTCAACGGCCATCAATCCTTCGCAACACGAACCGGGGTAATATTGACGAACATTAGAAACATCCTGGGTGCTTGAACCGACTAATGTCAGATATCAAATCAGCTGGGTGTTTGGTGGTACCTTGCGTTGCACTTTTTAATTGCTGATTTCGACTCGCCCTTCGCCACGAAGGTAATGCGACCTTGCTACCACCTCCTTGCGGAAAGGGGGTGGAAGAACTCATCTCTGATGGCTGGTAATACAGCTGCAGGTCTCGGCCTGCTGATCCGGATCAGTGCTGGGGAAGGGTGACAGGAAGTATGGTTGCGTGAAACGAGAGGTGATAAGCGAAAAAGAAGAGTTTTATCCTCGCTATTCAAGCTCTGGAAGGAAGCTGTATGGGTTTATTCGTATTTTTTATTTTTCATGAATAGCGCACGAATATAATCGATTGTAGAGCTTCTTGACGCATTTATAACCTGCCTGATTGTGCGTTTCTCGGTTGTAACACCTATTGAAGCAGGTGGGGCAACAAAAAAGCCCGGCTTATGCCGGGCTAGGGGGAGCGCTTCAAATTCGTTTCCCTGAATGGAGGGAGGGGAAACGAGTAAAAAGTGTAACCGTGTGAATAAAACATTACCGTTAAATAACTAACGCAACCCGGAATAACTTAGTTAGGCAATTTGCGGCGATAATCTTGATGCGGCTTCGCTCCTACTGAGCTCTCAAGAACTTGGAGGACTTCTTGTCGAGTAGCTTGGTCTAGGCTTCTTATCAAATCAATCAAAGCCCGTTGCGATTCTTCTAGCTCGTCATTCCATAGCTTTAAGACGTCATTAATCAGTTGATTATTTTCCATTTGGCATTCGCACTTTCAGGATTGGGAAGTAAAACCCCGGCTCCATAAACGGTGAAAAGGGGGAGTGACTTCAGGGCCTGGGACGCTAGATTGGAGGTAACTGCAAACATATGGCTATCTTAGCTCTGTGACAGAGCGTCAATCAGTTAATAAAAGTAGATTTAATATTGCTTATTGATTAAATGGAAGAGAAGCAACAAAAAGGCCCGACGAACGCCGGGCCGGGAGGAGTTTACTACCATCGCTTCCCTGTTTTGGAGGGAGAAGCGAATGGATAGCTTAACAATACAACGAAAGCTCTACCGTTAAATACTTAACATATGGAGAGAAGGGTTGTTTCCTGCAAAGTGGATAGCTGAAGCGATCAATATCATCACGGGCGGAAATAAATACGTTCCGGGGTTGGCAAGTCCGACTGCAGATCAGATCGATTATCTGTTTGGGCAGGCGACCGGCGGTGTGGGTCGGGAGGCGAGCAAGCTAAACCAGACGATCAGCTCAATCGGGAGCGGAGAAGATTTGCCGCCGCATAAAATTCCGCTTGTCGGCAGATTCTTTGGTGATTCTTCAGGCCAGTCGAGTCAGGGCAACAAGTTCTACTCAAACCTAAAACGCATCAACGAGGTCGAAGCGGAGTTGAAAGGGCGCATCAAGGATCGGCTGCCAGTAGATGAATTCAAGACCGAGAATCCGGAGTACCGGCTGATCACGGCCGCGAATTACACTGAGCGATCTGTCTCGAATCTTCGCCGGCGGAAATCTGAATTGATCGAGAAGGACTCCTCGAAAGAACAGGTGAAGGCCATCGAGGATCGAATCACTGAGTTGATGACACGATTGAATGAGCGGGTTAAAGAAGTGAGAACAGCCCCTTGAGAAGCAGGTAGACGCTCGGAATCAACATGCCGATCCAAGCGAACATCAGGAATATCTGAATCGCCTCGGTCGGCGCTGTGGCGACGAACGCAAGGAAAGCGACGAAGAATGCTGCGGCGAGGACGAGGAACATTCGCGATCACTTCAAATATGTACTTACTTGATGGGGGCCCAGGCAACAGGAAGTAGTATGCGAGATACCAAACACCAGAGAGCTGAGAATAAACATCCTCAGCTCTCTGGTTGAACAGATTCAATTTAGCAAGCGGTGTGACGACGCGCCACAAAGCCCATCATGCCAAGCCCCCCAATGATTATTGCGAGGGTTCCAGGCTCGGAGACCACACTTACGTCCTGAGTGAGGGGGATCATATGCATACCTACCGGACCCGTGCCCGCGAAAGTGAGTTCCGTAACGAATGCGGTAGGGGAGTTCGGATCCAACCCCGCGCTGGGCTCGATGTCTGCAATACGAAATCGATCGACACCCGAGCCACCGAAAAAATGTTCAGTGCCAGCACTGATCGTAGCATCAAACATCCAGTTAGTCCCATCCCATAAATAGAGGGCAAATTGATCATCTCCCATGCTAGGAAGTCGCACAGATGTGAAATTCGGTCCCGAATCCAAGAGATAATCGTAACCCACTGCTACTAATGGATCAACGAAAACGGGCGCAGCAGGTGCCATGAAATCAAACTGCCAACCACTCGCCAAATTTTCTATTGGGAGAATAGGAGTAGCCGGACTTACCCCGGGCGCTGCTGCGAGCGATAGAGCTGTATCCATTTGAATGAGCATGTTTGGTCCAGAGCCATTGATTAATCCTGATGCGCCTGCCCAGGTGATTGTGGGATCTGACATGTTGAATGGAGTTTCTAGCGAAGCAGACATCTCCGCTAAAATTCCTTCATGCGGCAAAATTGAAGGAAAATAGAGAGAATTGACCGAGTCAACTACTAACACGTGGTATGAGGCTCCCCTTGCCGTTACCGTTTCCAGAGTGGGCGTTTGATTTCCATTGTCGGAACGATCCAATCCTACGGGAGTGGTATCTAGGACAGCCAACATTGTCACGGGGATGCTTGCCAGATGAGCTTGCAAAATTGGAGTACCGGTTATAAACCCCGTGCCAGTCGAGTTATCACCAGGAGTGGTTGCGGCGTATAAGGCGAAGGAGGTGGAGTTCGCCGCAAACGTGAAGAAATTACCGCCGGTTCCGTTGGAGAATCCAGGAGAGGAATCCGCATGCCCCCCCATGTATCCAAGGTTAGCTTGATACCGATTGAGCTGGAATTCTGTATCTCCCACTTTCTGTACTAGCGCGTTGCCTGGGGCTAGATCAATATACTCGAAATTTGCAATTCCATGACCTGTGCCGCTCGGGTCAAACGTAAACAGCTCCGCTTGCCCTAATAAAGGCATGGCAAGCACTGCCGAAAAAGCGGCGATTACTACGCGGTTGGTTTTTGAGTTCACTCACATCTCCATATAGTATTATTTTTGAAAGCAAGCACAGCAGAAGCAAAGGAACAGAAGAAACCCGAGCTCAGCATATCAGAGAAATGATCACTCCAGACATGTAAATATGTGACGGAGCCATCAGGTTGGCGCATGTTTTGACCGGGGCTCACTCTAAGGACGCGGGCATCAACTAAGTAGTTGAAAACGTATACTCTAAGCAGAAGGGCAAATCTACCGATAGAGAGCTGCAGGCAGAATTGGAAGAGCGGACAGCGTGCGAGGTGAAGTTACGGGCTGCGGTGAAGGGGTGCGTATCATCTCTCTAGCCTGTTGCAGAGTATATCTGTTACAGGTTGTGATATGATAAATAAGTCATTACTTATATAACTTTTGCATAGAAAATTTTGCCCCATTTTTGTACCACTTTACTGCCAAAACATGGGGAAATATGTCGCAATGTGACGCAAAAAACTGAATAAAATCAATTGCCCGGATGGTGAAATTGGTAGACACAAGGGACTTAAAATCCCTCGGGCTTAACCGCCCGTGCCGGTTCGATTCCGGCTCCGGGCACCATCTTAGCATTTCATACGGTATCAAGATATATTAAAAGGCTAATAAATACCGATACTTATATTAATACATAGTGTCTTAACGTATCAATTTATACCTTGACATACCGTCAAGGTTGGCGGTATCTTTGTCGGTATATTAAATACCGTCAGTTTCAGATACCGTCATGCCTCTTACCGACGTGGCTGTGCGCAACGCAAAGCCTACTAACAAACCATACAAGTTAACGGATGGTGAGGGGCTCTACATGCTGGTCAATAGCGCGGGTAAATACTGGCGCTTTGACTACCGCTATCTTGGAAAGCGTAAGACGCTGGCGCTAGGTGTTTATCCTGATGTTTCTCTGGCTGATGCAAGGAGCAGACGCAGTAATGCTCGCAAGCTTATTGCGAACGGTGATGATCCGGGCGCAATAAAGCAAGCGGAGAAGCAACGAGCCAAGCAGCTTTCGCTTAATACGTTTGAGGCTGTGGCGCGGGAGTGGCACGAAAAGCAATCGGTTAAGTGGTCACCAAAGAATTCGGCCAGAATTTTGAGCCTGCTTGTGCGAGACATTTTTCCGTCCATTGGGAAAACTCCAATAGCCGAGGTAACCGCGGGAAGCCTTCTAAGCACCGTTCAGAAGATCGAGAAGCGGGGCAATATCGAGACGGCACATCGAGCAATGCAAACCTGCGGCCAAATATTCCGGTATGCAATAGCCACTGGCCGAGCGCAAGCAGATCTAAGCCTGGTCTTGAAAGGCGCTTTAATCCCCGTAAAAGAAAAGCATCATCCAAGCATTACCGACCCGAAGAAGATAAAACACCTTTTGCTAGCCCTGGAGGGGTATAGCGGATCCTTCATTACGCAGCAGGCCCTAAAGCTCGCTCCATTGCTTTTTGTGCGCCTGGGAGAGCTTCGGCATGCTGAATGGGCAGAGATTGATTTTGAAGCTGCTGAGTGGCGCATAGCGGCCGCTAAGATGAAAATGAAAGCTGTCCATCTTGTGCCTTTGCCCAGACAGGCTCTATCCATATTGGGGGAGCTACGCCCGCTTACAGGGCAGGGCAGGTATGTTTTCCCAAGCGTTAGAAGTTGGTCCAGACCGATGAGCGAAAACACCGTGACCGCGGCTCTGAGGCGCCTGGGATACGAGAAAGACGAAATGACCAGTCATGGGTTCAGGAGTATGGCTTCAACCATTTTGCACGAGCAGGGATGGCCGCATGAGGCAATCGAGAGACAGCTCGCGCACGCCGAACGAAATAAAGTAAGCGCAGCGTATAACTACGCTGAGCATTTACCCAAACGCAGGGAGATGATGCAGGCTTGGGCTGATTATTTAGACAGGCTTAAAACTGAAGGTATAAACACCGTGACCTGACGGACTTCAGGCAATAAAGCGGGGCGTAAAGTGTTGCGAGCACTATTACACCCCTAACCACAACGCAACCTGATAAGGAGGTACGCATCATGGCTAACGCCAATTCTACACCTATCCGCACGCCCTTAGACCGTCTCAAGGTCGATGAGTATTCGTGGGGTAAACTTTACCGAGGATCCGAAGCTGAATTTGTGGCCGCTGGTTTAATTAAGCCTGGGTGGTTTCCAGGTAAGCCCGGCAACCCAAAGACTTCTGTCCGCGTTGGCATGCTGGACGGAGAGATGAAAGTATTGCCCTACCTTGCTGTTTCAGAGAGCGTCCGGAAGAAATACACCATAAAAATTTTCCGCTCTGGCAAATCCAGATTCGAAGTGTGGGTGCGTTATAGCGAAGAAGAACAAGACCGTAGAGACCTGAATAAACGCATTGAAAAATTGTACGCTGAGAAAAAGAGGGAATTGGACGAAGCTCCAAAAACCACGGGTGATTTTCTAAAGAGCGGGTCGTGGAAAATTAAGGGTTTCATGGAAATCGTTCACAGCATGTTTAGAGAAGATGAAAACGGTTTCCACTACGCTCCTGAGGTGGTTGAAGAAGCACAAGAGCTAATAGCAGACCTTGTTTCCCTTGCTGAAAACGGAAGGGTTTGTTTCGATCCGATAAGACAAAAATATTTCCTTGATTACATCGAAAGAAAGTTCGAGAAAGAAAATCCGGAATTCTCGGCATTCATGAAGACGACTCTTGCTGTAGGGAAAGCTGCCCTTGAGTAAAATTTATTCATCATAATCCACAAATAACCGCTTCGGTTTTTAGGCGGTTATTTCAAAACAAGACAGGAGTACTTTAGATGGCGGGAAAAAACACGGCGGGAAACATTCCGCACCCTAGTCGAGAAGGCCGGCAAGTTAAAGACATTTCCATTGAGGCTGAGGATTGGTCCCGGCTTGAGGGGCTTTTGGAGAGATCCATTACAGCAGAAGAGAAAGTCTCAATAGCAGATGCCTTAAGTTTATTCGCGTCAATGCGCGAAGACTATGAGAGCGATCACGTCGCTGCCCAAGATGTAAAAGCAACCTTAAGAAAAATTTCGATGCTGCCGGATGAAGAGATACATCTCGCCATCAGTAATTGTGACAGCTGGACGGAGGAAAAATTGATCCGCGCGCTTTGGCGAATGGGCGAAAAGAAGAAATTTCTGCCCGTTGATCACGCCCCAGCTAAATGGAAAGCTGCGGCAATGCTGGCTTCTGCGGAATTTCCTAACGATCGCGGGGGATCGAGGGTTAAGTGGTACCGCGAGCCTTTTGCCCGTTATGCCATCTCTCTGTGGAAAGAGATGGGGGGAAAAAATAATGCGATATGGGAGTTTGAGGGCAAGTTTGAGAGCAAGGTTGCGCCGCTTGTTGCATTTACCACCTGTTTACTGGCTCTAATTGAAGCAGACGCGGTAACTGGACCACCGGGAATTCGACCGTTGCAAAAATGCTTAGGAAGGTTGTTGCCTAATGATGCTGCTACAAGGGGTTGCGGCAATCGGATTTGGAACGCTCTCTTCAACTGGTGGTAGCTCAATCTATAGTCCAAAGTTCACCACGTCACACATCATCACATAAGGAAAAATGAAATGACAAAAGATTTATCCGGCTTCGACAAGCTGCCCGCATCTGGTTATATCCGCCAAAAAAACTTGATTCCCGATGTTGTACCCATCTCACACGCAACCCTGTGGAGAAAAGTAAAAACTGGCGAATTCCCATCTCCAGTCAAACTCTCTAAGCGCATTACGGCCTGGAAAGTGGCAGACATTAAGGAATGGCTTGAATCGAAAGCGGGGGTGGAATGACAGACACCACAAAAGAAAACGCCTCGGCGGCAACCGAGGCGCGATGTGATAACAAACTGAACCGCAATTATAAACGACTTCCGCCCTACGCAAGCAATTAATGACTATCCGGCAAGCAGGAAAAGCGCCTGTCAAGATGGTAATAGTTGCTTTCGATTGGGATCTGGGTAAGGCCTATCCTCGGATCATCATTCCAGACAATCTCACGCCTGCTGAGATTGAATTCAGGTTCCTTGCGGGCCTGCCTGTTCAAATAACCTACCGCAGCAAAGACGCGCATCGAGTAGATGCAGTTGTACAGGAAGTAGCCAAGGTTAATCCTTGCTTCCTTGCAACATTCGCATTTGACCTTGCCGGTACTGGTGATGCGTGGGCAATCATTAAGCCGTACCAGAGCCTTGAAATAGCGGAGGCGGCATGAGCATAAACGCAATGGAAGCTGTGGAAGCGACACCCGAAGCTAAAGCTGCTTTTGCTGAAATCCAACGAAAAATAGGCCGCGCCGGAAGCCCTACAAGCGATTTTCCCAGCACCGCCACTGGTCAGGTATCACCCGATCCATTTGCCCCTCTGCCCATCGTGCGGATTACATGCGCGGCGGATATTAAGCCTGAGCCTATCCGCTGGTTGTGGAATGGCTGGCTTGCCCGCGGAAAGTTACATATCTTTGCTGGGCAAGCAGGAACCGGCAAGACAACTATAGCGCTCGCCTTTGCTGCCACCGTGACCATAGGCGGAAGGTTTCCCGATGGAACACGGGCGCCGATCGGCAATGTGCTGATCTGGAGCGGTGAGGATAACGCCAAGGATACCTTGATACCAAGGCTCATTGCGGCGGGCGCCGATCTCAACAGGATTCACTTCATCGGTGACGTGCAACATGGTGACGAGATAAGAAGCTTCGATCCCGCAACCGATATAAGCGCGATGATGCTTGTCGCCGCACGCATAGGAGATATATCCCTGCTGATTGTTGACCCGATCGTAAATGCGGTCGCTGGTGACAGCCATAAGAACGGCGAAGTACGTCGAGCTCTGCAGCCGCTTGTCGACTTCGGAGAAACGTTGGGCTGCGCAGTATTGGGCATATCTCATTTCTCCAAAGGTACGAACGGGAAAGAGCCATTGGAAAGAGTAAGCGGCTCTCTTGCCTTCGGCGCGCTGGCACGAATCGTTTTGGCTACGGCCAAGATAAATGACAGCGGAACGTTCAAGCGGATATTTTGCCGGGCAAAAAGCAACATCGGGCTCGATCATGGTGGTTTTGAATATGACCTGAGCCAAAAGGAAATCGATGGCTATAAAGGTGTGTTTGGCAGCTATTCAGTCTGGGGTGAGCGGGTGGAAGGATCAGCTCGAGAGCTCCTGGCAGAGACCGAATCAAACAACGATGAGGACGAAATATCTGGAGTCGAACAATTCCTAAAGGATGAGCTAGCGGCCGGCCGAAAATCGCAAAAGGAAATTGAAAGCGAATGCAAGGGTGCGGGTTACTCGGTAGCGACCCTCAGAAGAGCAAAAAAACGTTTAGGTATTCGCTCCAAAAAAGATGGATTAAAAGGAGGGTGGTACTGGAGCTTGCCAGACCCGAATTCCGAAGATGCTCATCAAAATAGTGTGAGCACCTTCGGGAAATTTGAGCATCTTCGAGATAATTCTTCAACCAGCGAACAAACGGAGGTAACGATTTGAACCCTCTGGAAATCATCGAACAGGCCTCAATCGATGGATTGACGCTATCCATTTCTGCTGACGAGAGAATCAGCATCATTGGCGACAGGAATATTATTAACGAATGGGCACCGCTCATTCGAGAGCATAAAGATCAAATTATGGTTTTGCTCCAACTAGAAATGAGACAGAAACAGGTGCTGGAAATGCTGGATAGTGACCCGATGAAGCGGTACGCGGTAATTTGCGAGGATCCAAGTAGCGATCCTGTATTGCTGACTGTCGCTATCAAGGGTGCAGCATCTTTCGAATTAGAGATACCTCATACTCATTACGATGGTGTCGCGTTACTTGAGGTAATCGAGCAATTCAGTGCGGACATGCAGTTGGAAAGGAGAGCAGCATGAGCCGTGAACGTATGGGGGAGGTGCATTCTTTAAGCCACAAGGCTCTAGAGCGCGCCGTCCCCTCCGCGTGCATATCCGCGAAATTGATGGGGGTGGGGGTCAGGCAATCTCTAGCACCCATCCCTCTAGAGCGCTCGCCCCGCTTTCCTTCTATAAACCGTAACAAAAAAGGTAAAAATTCAGATGAGTAGTGAATTGAATAGTGCAATAGAAGTTTTGACGGATCACTTCATTCTCGGTCAGGAAAAAACAATCAAGGAAGTGAGTCAAGCACTGGAATGCGTCACTAAAGCCGAGTCATTCGAAGAGCTGGGCCGAAAGGTCTGCCTGGCGATGCTGAAGGCGAACGTCGCTGCATTGCAGACAAAGCGGGCCGTGCTAGTCGCCGGTCTGTCTTCGGAGGGGCCGACACAATGAACGAGACTGAAGACAAGCTCCTGAGGATGAAAGGTTCGGCGGATTGCTGGGGATCAGTCGTCACACATTGCGCCGGCTGATGAAGAAGGATCCGACATTTCCTCATTTCATAGAGCTCACACCTGGCATACGAATGGTGCGTGTGCGAAATATCAAAGCCTGGCTGCGTAAAAAAGAGGTGGAATCGCTAAAAAATATTTGATCCGCGCCTGTTGCTCCCACTTGATACCAATATTGCAATTGCGGCGCACAATTGCTTTATTGGACAATAAAAGCTCCAAATAAACAAAGGAGTAGGAAGTGGAAAGTATACAGGCGTTACGCCTTCGTCGTGATGAACTGACAGCAGTTCTGCAAAACCTTGTGAACAAGGAAAAGACCCCGGAATGGACTTCGGAGCATCAGTCAAAGTATGACAGGGCTATGGCTGAAGTGGATGTCGTAGATGGGAAGATTAAAGCCCATCAGTTAAAGATGAAGCAGATCGCCAACGGTGGCATAGACGTCGGCGGCGCCCCGGAATGGCATAACATCGATACCGGGCGAAAAATCCCGGTGGCCTATGCCAAGAATGGAAAATTTGGCCCCGAGCTGAATAACGCATTCCCCAATAGGGAATTCAACTCCAACCTCCCCAAGGCCGGGATGGGAGAGTTTCTGCGCGGCGTGGGTGGTATGAAAATTACTGATACGGTGCGCAATTCGCTCCAGATCGGCACGGACAGTGCAGGCGGTTTTACTCTTCCCTCCTATCTGCAGCTCCAGCTTCTCCAGGCTATGGTCCCTGCAAGCGCGCTGCTTACCGCTGGGGCGGGTGTAGCCAAGCTGGAAGAAGGAGCGAAGAACTACCGCATAGCTGCGATCGATACCGTACCTTCGGCAGCCTGGCGCCTAGAAGCCGGTACTCTCGCCACCAGCGAGCCTACCTTCCGCGCAGTGGACATCACGCCTCAATCCTTGAGCTTCCAGTTCAAGGTAAGCCGGGAACTGCTGGCGGATTCAGATAACCTCGACCAGGCGCTTACCATAGCGATTGCCCAGACATTCGCCAAGGAGATAGATCGGGCTGGCTTAAGGGGTAGTGGCACGGCGCCAGAGATCAAGGGCATCTTGAATACTACCGGCATCCAGGCTGTAACCAATGGGGCCAATGGCGCTTCCCTTGCCACTACAGCATATGCCAACTTCATCTCTGCGATTCAGTCGATTCTGGCAGTGGATGGCCCCCATGCCGACAGCCGCGATCATGAGCCCCCGTTCGCTGACTGTCCTGGCCGGTCTGCTCGATACCACCAATCAACCCCGCCGGCAGCCCCCTATTCTGGACAATACCAAGTTCATCGCAACGAGCCAGATCCCCAACAATTTGACCGTGGGTACCTCGAACGATTGTTCAGAGATTTATATCGGGGACTTCTTCAACCTGATTTATTTCATGCGGGAAGGTGTATCGATCCAGGTATTACGCGAACTGCATGCCGGGACTGGTGAGATCGGATTTGCCTGCCATACCCGTCTGGATGTAGCGGCAACCTATCCGAAAACACTGGCTCTGGTAACCGGTGTCAAGCCTTAACAAAGAGCAGGCAGGAGCAGCCTTGAATGCCCCCGATCAGTTGGATAGTGCGATAACCCCAACAATCAGCGGCAGCTACTCCAGAGGTGCGCGGCTGATGCAACAAGAAACCCTCGGCCTGAAACCGGGGGTTTTTTATTGGGCAGGGGGGTGGGCAAAACTTTGGGGAAGCAGCTATTGGACACCGGGCGCCCTCCCACGCAGACAAAATTTCCCATATTTCAAAAGAATTCAGCAAATGGCAGGAGGACCGCGCAAGCCAGTTCAGAAAAACGGTTTTTTCCTCGCATCGCTTCTAGCTTTTCTGCTGTTGCCAGGCGTTGCACATGCCGATCCTGTAAGTCTGATTGCGATCATCGGGGCCGAAATAATCGAGATGTCTCTTACGACGGCTGTAACGGTTGCATCTATTTCTTTGACCATCGGCACTACGGTATTTGGCGCCGTAGCTCAACGTGCAGCCGCGAAGAAGGCGAAGCGCAGCGCAGGCAAGAGAAGATTTTCTTAACTCGCTGCAAGAGCGCACCGTCACGCGCATTGCTACAGACGCGCCGCACCGGTACGTTTACGGTCGGACAATGGTGGGAGCGGATATTGTGGCGATTCTGTCCAGCGGCTTGAATGAAGAATACAAACATCTCGTCTGCGTCCATGCCGCACATGAGAGCGACGAGATCGAGAAAATTTATATCAATGGTAAGGAACTGGGCCCGCTCGATGCTGACGGCTTTGTAACGAGCGGGGAATATTACTCTGCCAAAACAGAGAGCATAACCGAGACGTTCCCCGCTTCGCCTTTTACCCTGACACACACGCCGAGCAGCGCGGTAAAGGTATTGGCGTACGGACCTCCCGCGTTGTTCAAGTTGCTTCCGACTTTTATAACGGAGGTTCCATACACCCGATCCGTCAATACTATCACTGTTACCGGTAATCCCGGTGCAACGCACTACAGCGTGACGTACCAGTATCAGGTTAATACGTCGCAAGTACGAGTGCGCAAGCACCTTGGCGTGCCGGGCGATTCGGCCGATGCTTCCCTGCTGGCCGAGTGCCCGGATAAGTGGAGCTCGAGCGCAACACTTACCGGCTTTACCTACACAGTGATCAGGCTAGATTTGAGGCAACCCGAATTCCAGGGTGGCGTCCCTGATATAAAAGTCCTGATGCGCGGGAAGAAACTGTATGACCGCCGCACCGGCGAGACAAAATGGAGCCAGAACAACGCTCTGGTCATTTATGATTACCTCACTTCAGAGATGTGTGGCGTTAACCCTGCGGATATTCCGCTATCCAATATCATCACGGCAGCCAATGTCTGTGATGAGCAAGTTCCAGGACTATGTTAATGAATAGAAGCTTTACTGTTAAATGCAAAGACGGTTTACTGACAGCCTTGGCAACACCTTGCCATGTCTCTCAAGCATTCAATCCAGCTAATGGAACTCCGGAATACCCAAGAGTTGAATTTAACGCCCTATGGGATACAGGCTCGACCAAATCAGTAATAACTCAGCGTGTCGTCCAGGTATGCGGGTTAAAACCTATAAGAAAAGGCTTTACACAAGGTGTTAACGGGATAGGAAAGAGTCATGCTTACGTGATAAATCTCTCTCTTCCCGACAAGATTACCTTCTATGAACTGACTGTCGTTTCAACGAATCCAGGCAATGTATGGAGGGACGTGCTGATTGGCATGGACATAATTTCAACCGGCGAGTTATCAATAAAAAATGTTAACTCTAATACTGAGTGGTCATTCAGTTATGGGCCTCAAAAGGTAGATGCCGCCTCAGTGCATCCAGCCAGGGGAGGGGGAGTGCAAATCTCTGCCTCCTGAGGCTCTAGAGCGCGCTCGGGGGTCGCTTTTATAAATCTATACAATTTTTTTCTTTTTGTTGCTCTAGGCGTCTTTCGCCCGATCAGTCGGCCAGTGCGATAACCCCGACAACCTGCGGCAGCTTGGCTCCAGAGCTGCGCGGCAGGTAAGAGATCAAACCCCGGTGGGCCAGCCCTCGGGGGTTCTCTTTACCTGAGGCTCTATAATCGATTTACATATGTTAGGTATTTCATAGTAAAAGTAAACCTTTCCTTATATTGTTAATCTACCCACTCGCTTCTCTCCCAAAATAGAAAAGCGATCGCAGTACCCCCGCCCGGCTTATGCCGGGCTTTTTCTTTTTTTATTTCTGCTATATTGAAATTGCAGGGCGGCATATCCCTGCATCTTTAAGCTCCCTTTTTAAACCCGCTTCGGCGGGTTTTATTTTTGCAGAGAGAGGAAGGCTCTACCAGAAGCCCTACAATCGATTTAAATTAAGTGGTGGCTCTCCTAGATTAAACTCAACCTGAGCCTTCCCAGTGAAGCGTAGGGCAGGGCAGAGCTGAATCTCTTCCAGAGTTGTAGAATTTGAGTACTGACACTTGGACTTATCCTCTCTCACCCACATTGTCGGCCAGCTAAATCAAATTCAGCGATATACAGAAGACCTGCACGAGATAGAGAACCGTAGGGCTTTAAAGGCCAGAGCAGAGGAGATATGGGTTATCGCGTTTACCTTGAGCAAGTTCCTTATTGGAGGATTTAAAGATGAGGATTTAAGGAAACGGATACAGGAGCTTGAGGAGGAACTGAAAGAATTGCGTGAGAAATAATCCCTGCCTACTTCACTAAACCCGCTTTGGTGGGTTTTTTTAAGGTTGAGATAGAGTTATTGGGCGGTATTTTTGACGGTATTACGTTATTAATCCTTAATTAAAAAGTAAAAGAAACAAGTATTTACTTATTATATTCGGTTGAGGCTCCGACCATAAAATAAAAGACTTATTAACATGATCTCCCTGCGACTATTATCTAATTTAGTATCTACGGGGCACTTAAGGGGCACTTAAAATAAAGTTGCAGCTTTTCAAGCAAAGAAAATCCGGGGGAAGTATAGAAGGCAATACATCTAATGACTTGCTTCAGGTGCACCAAATAACGTGTTTGTGGATGGTTAGATAGATTTCAGCGTATGTCATGGTTGCAGTCCTTGATTCAAGGTTTAAAGAAAGTCGTAAATACAGTTTTATGATTTTCCGTATTTCTTCAAAAGCAGTTCCCGTATTTCCTCGGCTATTTTCGTGTCGCGCCCCGCGCATTGCATCTTGATTGCCCGGTGGAGGCTGAGCGGTATATCGATGGTTAGCCGCTTCATTCTCTCCGACTCGTTGGCCGTCGCCTGTTTAGTCTTCCTTGGTACGGGTTTCTCCTGGATCGCCTGCTCAAGGGTGGGTGTTGGCTGAGTAACGGCTGGCGGAGCATCGGTGGGAGTGCGGCTTTCAACCCAGTTATCGGCGGCAGGTGGCAATGGTTTACTGGGCTTTGGTTCAAACGAAATTTTCTTGGTCATCACCGCATGATCTCCATCACTTCGTCGAGTACGGCCTTCGTTTCCATTGCAGCCGGTCCCGCAGCGTCCATCTCGTGGACGGAGAGTCCCTGGGTGGCAGCTTCCGCAAAGATTACGCGCTGCGCGATGGTGTTCTTCAGCGTGGGGATAGGATACACCGCCAGCGCGTCCCTCACGTCCCGCCCTATCGCGGTATTTGCTATGGCGCGATTGATTACAAAGGTGGCTTGCAGGTGTGGCTTGTAGACGCGGGCCTCGTCGATGAGTTTGATGACTTCATCTGACGCCCAGATATCGTAAGGGGAAGGTTGCACAGGGATAACGACGATATCGGAGGCCATGATCGCGGCGCGCGCCAGTTCCTCGACGCGCGGCGGCCCGTCAATGATGATGTGATCGTAACCCTGGCCAATCTGCTCGATTTCCCGGTGGAGTGTTTTACGAGGGAAGCCGACTACGGATAGAACGGGTTCCCTTTTCCTTGCTGTGGCCCAATCAAGGGTACTGCCTTGGGGGTCGGCGTCAATCAGTAATATCCTTGCCCCTGATTGCGCCAGCGCGGCGGCGATGTTGACGCTGAGAGTGGTTTTTCCCACCCCGCCTTTTTGATTCAAAAGCCCAATAATCATGATTGTCCTTGAGCGTAATTATTGTTTTGATGAAACACGATTTTTCGTATTACTGTATTTACGATAATACGACTATAAAGATAATTATAAATGCGATATTAATGAAATACTTGATTCTTTATTTCTGTTAAATCGTATTTAATAAAAATCGCATTTACGGTAACACGGAGAATCGTAATTCAGTAAATGCGAAATGGTGCAAAACTGCAATAAAAAAGGCCGCATAAGCGGCCTCGCTCACTTTGTACCCGTTCTTCCTATTGCCGTACAGTTTCGCCTATTAGCGGAAAATTGGAAGCGTTCATGTCGTAACCTTATTATTGATAATCTATTTTATCATGGGTAAAATGCTCCCATGAGGGGTGACCGGCCCCGAACTCAACGCAGAAGATGGGTGGGCAGTCATGAGCAATCGCTTCCTGATGTGGGCCAAAACATGGATCGAGGAAAACATCCCTCCCGGCGCCAATTCCGACATAGAGAGTTATGAAGTAAAGGCAAAGCGGCTGTCGGAGAAACTGTTCGCCGAGGCAGCTGCGGCCAACTTCACAAACTTCGAGACCGAGGAAGAGCGGGAGCGCGTTACGCCCCTGGTACTGGCCGCGGTCTCGGACAGCAGAGACTTTGACATCGATGCCTATCATCTCAAGTCGCAACTTGCGCAGGAGAATGAAGATGGCGACTGAGCCCCGCATGGTTGGTCTTCGGGGCGGCATCGCGTTGGTTGCTTGTTAGCTGCTCGTGACATATCCATAATCAAAAGAGGGCTGTCATTTGTTCTCAAGGATCTTCCTGGAGACAAGCCTGTAGTTTTTCGCATCGGTAAAGCATAGGCGCTTGTCAGCTGTATTCATAATATAGATGAGTTCGAGAAATGGCCTAAGAAAACCCACTGAGCATTTCCTTCCTTCTCGCTCAGCTCGCGATTGTCTAGGAAGTGAACTTCTGAAAACGGTTTTACCATGGCTGTACCCAATCTGCTGATTATGACAGTACTATAACGAGATGCATCCCCATTCTGCATTGCAGTGGGCAACACCCGCTGAATTTGCCCGCCGGGCAAGGGAAAACACCTTGCCCGACAGGCCTACGAAGCCGGAATTTTCCACTTTAGACCGGTACTGATGGTACTGATTCCGAGGTAGGGTCACTAGCCTGATCTTTCTTCCTATCGGATGTATTGATAAAGGGTTTCGCGGCTTATCCCAAATTCCTTGGCTAGTTTGCTCCGGTTTGCTCCCGCTGCGGCCTGCTCCCGCAGCTGCGCAATCCTGTCTGCGTTGAGAGCCGGCTTCCTGCCCTTGTAGACTCCCTTGGCTTTCGCCAAGGCTATCCCTTCCCGCTGCCGCTCCTTTATCAGGGATCGCTCAAACTGAGCAAACGCGCTCAGCATCGTGAACATCAGGATCGAGCGTGGGTCATTACTGCCAGCGGTAAAGCTCATGTTCTCCTTAACGAATTGAACCGATACTCCCCGATCGTTCATTTCCCTTACAAGCCTTAGCATGTCCTCGACGTTACGCGCCAGCCTGTCCATCGAATGAACTATGAGCATATCCCCCGCACGGACGTGATCGAGTGCGGCTTGGAGTTGAGGCCTGTTTGTATCTTTGGCGGATGCCTTGTCAGTAAATACCTTGTCTAGCGAAATACTGTCGAGCTGCCGTTCTGGATTTTGATCTAAAGAACTTACCCGGATGTATCCGATTCTCTGACTGGTCATGGTTCTTCCCTGCTATAAATGTCAGAGTAGAGTCTATGACCTTCATGAGTGAGTGTCAATCAATATAATTTATAACTCCAGATTGACAAAATGACAGGAAAAGTGTCAGGCAGATTTGTCAGGATGGGGTGTACTCCAAAATGACAAATTTCAGTTTCTCTAACTGGCATTCACTATGCGTAAAACAAGTGAATGCTAATAGTACCCCCATATATCGCGGGATAACCCGTTTTTAAAAATGTGATGAAGAACTCTCAGTGTCCTCAATCTTCCAGTAAGCCCCATCGGTTTCTTCGCGAGCACGAACTTTCCCATCGCACCGCGCTAGGTGAGCCTCGTCGTATTCGCAATCCCCGGCTAAGCTACTTCACAGCCATTGGCTTCCCTCAAAACTCGGCCTCGGAGAGCGGATAGGTCTGCGTGTTCCCGTTGCGAACTTTATAGAGCGTCATCTTTATGTTGCTGAACTGCACTTCGTTGTAAGTCTTGTTTTCCTTCAAGGAGAACTGCTCAGAGCGGGATAGTCCTCCTGAGTCCAAATCGCGGTAGCGAATGTCGTAGCTGCCTCGAGTGACATTGTCCAGCGTGAAGCTGGCCCGGGCCGGAATGAAGAAGACGCGAACGGGGAAAGCCTCGGGACTGTCGAGTGAGACGAGTTTTACGAAGACATCCGAGTCGTTCTGGCTGTTGTCGATCATCACCTTCGAATAGCCATCCGTATGGGTGTGGGAATAGCCTGCGACGTAGTCGGCGGTCGCTGACCACGGGTTTCCGGTCGGAGCTGTCGCCAGACGAACATACACCGAACGAGGGGGAGCATACGCCGAACGAGAGGGAACGTAAGGATTGCTGGAAGTGTAGGACTGGGACGGCGTGAAGAGACGCGGATCCAGGACATAGGGCTTGGAAGGAGGGGCGCCAGGGGGAGCGGTCTGGATCGCATACGCGATCGAACTGACCATGCCGAGCAAGATCAGCCCTTGCAAATAGAAGGGCCGACGGAAGAGGCTCCAGGCATCCTTCAAGCGTCCAGCAGAGGTGCCTCCCTTTCCCAAGGATTCGAGAAACTCCTCGATTTGGCGGCGCAGAACCTTCCCTTCGTCCTCGCCGTTGTCGCCGAGACCCTTCATCCAAGCCTTAGCTTGATCTGGCTTGATCTTCTTTGCGAGGTCAAGAGCGTCGAAGGCGATGGCCCGCGCCATGTCGGTCTTCCCGAGTACGGCGAAGACCCATGCCTGGTGCGCCGCGAGGCGAGCATTGATGTTCTCTATTCCGCGTTGATTCTTTAAAGGCGTCGACTATAGTAAAACTTGGTACGGAACATCATCGTAGACGGGTTAATCTTTTTGGTACCAAATCGATTTTTTATTCACCTGAACGGATAGAGGAGAAAAATGAAAACAAGAAGGTTAATTCAAACTACACAATTGGTAAGCTTTTTCGGGCTTTCCGCTATGTTGTCAATAGCTGCAGCTGATCCACCTGTAGCACATCAATCTAAAACCCAGAATATTCCCGGTGTGATAGGACCCCCAACACCACCCCCAACAGGCACACCCAAGCAACCTCCTCCTCCTAAAATTCTTAATTGCGCCCAAGATTGCGATGCTTGTACGAGGGAAGGCCTTCGTTGCACAAGCAGCCTTGAGTGTATGGAGAAATATCCGGCCACCCCGATCCTGTGCTTGGTTCCGCAAAGATGATCTCCCACCACGAACGAGAAATCGCGGAACTGAGCGTTGACCGTAAATTGATAGTCGAGTATCTAAAGGCAGCGATGGAATCGCTCGATAATTCCGACGATCGGGCTGCCGAACACCCCGAGCTAAGGAAGAGGCGTACCTAGTTCATACTCCAGGTGTTTGGAAAGAAAATTCTCGTACTCCTCCCATTTCCCAAAGTAGCGCAAGGAATAGCTTGCCCCTGTCCCCCCATTGGGGGTCCTCCCGAGCTGAAAATCTATTTGATAAACCTTGCCTGCTTCAACGGGGGCTCTGATTATGGGGAAGGTTGGATGGTGAAGATTTCCGTAAATCGCAGATATCTCCAGATCATGGGTTCCAGGATCAACCTGAATCACATTCGGCAACCCTATCGACCAAATCCTGTCAATCCGTCATACATCTTCAGAGGTTCGAACGACCCACATCCTGAAAGAGCCAGCACAGCGAGGTACACAATCGCGTATCGATTAAAGACCAAATTCATGCAACTTTCTCCCGGAAAAATGAGGCGAAGCATAATTTTATCAGCATACTGATGAGCTTGGGCTGGAGCATTAGCGGTGCCAGCAGTTGGCTCCCAGTGCAGGATTAGAGGAGCACAAGTCATGACAGGCGTACCAGCCAGATTTGGATGCTGAGGGGGCCGGTGTCAAACAGGAACGGGTAATCAGGAATTTTCGCACGTGAGAAAATAATTCCCCTTCAGCTACAGGCCCCTTCTCGAGGCCTGTAGCATTCAGCATGGGAAAACCTTCATGGATGAGTCCAGGGCCATAGTCGATTCAACCATGGGGATGAGAGACCTGGGCACTTTGGGGCGGGAACTGGTGGAGCTTGGCCCACGACGTCAACAATGCCGGGCAGGTGGTGGGAGAGTCTCAAACGACTGAAGGTGATTACCATGCCTTCGTCAGCCTTGATGGAGAAGGTATGGTGGATCTCAATTCACTGATTGATCTACCTGACGGGGTAATTCTTATCCGAGCTACTGGCATCAATAACAATGGACAAGTGACTGCTACTGCAGGGTATCGAAGCCAGTATGCTCGAAGCAGTGAGGAAGCTTTATCCGGATGAGATCCTGCTGCTTCAGCACGATGGATTTGCAAGCACCGTACGGCTGGATATAACCAGGGCTGCATTATTCAAGCATCCAGACCTTGGGTAAAATACAGAAATTGAAACTTCCTTGATCAAAGTACGCAAGCATTTCCTGACCAACGGGTATTGACTATTTTTCCTGAAAAGATCTGTTGCCGCGCATTGTTATTGTTATTCGTTACGCGCTAGCTGACTATTGTACGGAGGTACACCAAAGGAGCGGTGCGGTTATTTAAGCGAAAGCCCGTAGGATTTTCTGTAAGGGAGAGAGTGGGTTAGGGCGTCAGGACGGTTGAACTCCAAAACCACGTCGTTATAGACCACGTTCCACAACGACTCGATTTCCTGTGCCAATCCCTGTCTCGCTTCTTCAAGCGCCGCTTCAAGAGCTTTTTCGTCAAGACTGTTAGCGCGAACCATTAAAGACTGGAATCGGCGTAAATCAGCTTCATTTTGGGCAGCTTTGTCTCCTGGGCGGATGGCGATCAAAGCCGCTCCAAATACTGCAACCACGCCAGCCCCGATTAGAGACAATTCTTTAGGGGAAACTCTCTGTTATTGCAGATACAGCCGCGCTTCCCCCTAGAACCGAAAAAACACGCTCACCCGCTCACGCTTTGCACCGACGATACAGGCGTCCAGTGCGTTCCGCCAGTCGTATCGCGTACCTGATTTCTCCTATCAACTCGTCTCGGCTCTTTTCCATTTATCCTCCTATTTGTTGGGAGGCGGTGATGGTGGTGCGGGGCGATATTCGTCTTGGCGGCACGTGCGATCCATCCATCAGAATTCATAGTGGTTATTTGAGTGTTTGTTTTGGATGTGGTTCGTTTACCTGCCCATATCATAGACTTTGTCCCCCACAACCATCTTAACATCGTAAAATGATTTCCCCTTGGAAGTGATTTCCCTGGTAAGAATTATGGCTGTCGGTCTATAGACATATTGATACCCACGTCCCGCACAAGTAAGGGATGTGTTGTCGTCAAACACGATCACGCGACCGCGGTCACACCCTTCGAACGTGTCATTACCTTTTTCGTCGTCATACCACCGGTTTATAGTTTTGCTTGCAGTAATTGTATAACCGACCAAATCATTAAGATCATCCGCAAGTTTTGCGTATGTCGGTAGTGCTGCAAGGGAAAATATGAGGACAAATATAAGCGAGAATATTTTCATGTACGATTCTTTCTCCTGCAGTATTGCCTAGAATTAAGAGTTCGTCGCAGGCATCACTTTATATTGTCATACCTGTTTTCATTTTGGAGTAGGTTTGTCGAGCTCCCCATGGAACCCCACATAGCCAGTATGAAGATTTTGGGGCGCAGAGGCTTCAGGCATTCTGGCCTTCATGCGGCGCACAACTTCTGCGAATCTTTCTGAAAATGGTTTTTTGGACAAGGACGGTTCCTTAAAATCTCATCTTGCCGCAAGGCCTCATCCCAAGCTACGGGGCCATTATTTTCCCAGTGAACAAGAATTGGATTGACATTTTTTGCAACGGTGGCGGACATTAAGGAAGGGCTTAATTGAAAGCGGAGGTGGAGTGATAGACACCTCAAAAGAAAACGCCCTGCGGCATGCTTGGGCAATCCTCAAGCCGTACGAAAGCGCCAAGGTCGCAGAGGCCGCATGCTGCTAAACGCGATCGAAACAGTAGAGGCTACAAGCTAGCTATTCCATATTCACCACCGCCACAAACAAAATTGGCGCCATTGACTCGCTGATGGCAATAATAATTGGAGTTATTTTGTTATTGGTGGTAGCGGGACTCCTTGGGCCATAGAGGTCGGAGCGACGGTAAAATTAATCGAATGACGCATTAGGCGAACCGTAGCCAAAACAAACACTCAAATACACTCTCTCCTTTGCAGAAAATCCCGCGGGTATTCGCCTGAGTCAATAACCGAGCTTCCACAAATGAAATTTATTCTCGCTGTCCTCTTCACCCTGGCTCTTTCCCTTACTGCCAGCGCGCAGTACTACAGATTTGACCCAAGTATTCAGCAGCGCTCCCAGGATATGATGCAGCAACAACTCGAAATTCAGCAGCAGCAATTGATGCACCAGGATCACACGATGCAGGGGCAAAATAGAGAGTTACAGAGGGATCTCATGTTACAGGTGGATCTCCTGTATCAGCAACAGCGACTCGACAACATGCGGCAACAAGGTAATTACAACCGTGGAATGCCACATCCTGGCAGATTCTAGGCCTGCAGATTCTAGGCCTGCACGAAGTGAGAACAGACAGCTTTAAAGCCAGAGTGGAGGAAATTCGCGTCATAGCGTTCATCCTCCTGAGCAACCTACTTATAGGAATGTACAACGAAGAAGAGGGCTTGAGGAAGCGTTTTTTTATTTCCATGCGTTAAGTATTTAACGGTAGAGCTTTCCTTATATTGTTAACCTGCCCACTCGTTCTCTCTTCTCAAAGTTCTCAAAGAGGGAGACGAATGCAGTATCCACGCCCGCGTTTGCCGGGCTTTTTTGTTGCCGCAATTTAAACTGGCGGTTTTTTATTGCTGAAGGGTCAACAGGAAAAGTTATTTCCTGGAACGGCTGGTTATGCTTTTGGTGGGAGAGAGGGGTTTAATTTCTTGATTTTCAGCTTTTTTGAGGGTGACTTCTAGAACTCTCTCATCTGGGAGATTTATTCTCATGATGTATGTTGAACCATTCCTGTGCAAGGATTGTTTAACACGCACATAGACGCCATTGAGGTCTTTGGCTAATTGGGACAGTCCGGATTTGAATTTTTCGTAATCGACAATAATTTTGTAAAGGCCCGCGAGCGATGCGCCGATGGTAATGGTAGTGATAACGCAACCGAGCTCGTATTCAGCTCGGATAACCCCAACGTCTTCTGCATAGGGGCTTTCTGCGAGGCGTGATAGAAATAGCTCAGAGACTTGAGACGCCACGTATTCTGCTTCCTCAGGGAAAAGAGAGTCGCCGGGGGTGACATTTGTGCAGTAAGTAACAGCCCCAATCTCGTATAGTTCCAAGACTTTTTCCCGCAATCGATTGTAGTTTTAAGAAATGCTTATAAAAGAAAAGTATAGATGTGGGACAAAAATTTGGAGATAAATCTGTTGAGCATAAATTAAAGACCTGTCTGTTTTGGAGATTCAGAATCGCCAAATTTGTCGGCACAGGCTTCATCAATCGCTCGTGCAGCAAGATCACTGCCAATACCCTTCATATGCTGGAGAATGCAGTCATTATAGTTAGTGGCTTCTGGTACACGATGGTTATTGGATTCCGTCTGGCGATTACAAGAAGCAACTTGAGTAAGTAATAATAAGAGGACTAGGGAGGTCAACGATCTCATTATTTATCCTTGTGTTGCTTCGGTTTTTTGAATTAAACACTCCTTCATTCAGCCATATTATAGCTATGGATAGGGTCGGAGGTATGATTGTTGAATCAATTTCAAGTGCTTGACATAACCTGGTTTCCGTGAACGGTAATGGAGTTATGGAGTTTCAGTCTGAGAGCGCAGGAGATTGCCAAGCGATCATGATGAAATAGGCGGTTTTTCGATCAGAATTTTTTTGTAGGATTATTAAAAATTTGATCTTGACCGCTAAAGTTTCATAAAAAGTTGACGTTGATCAACCAGAACCAGCATAACCTGCTATCGGTATCGCATCCCCAGCATCGTTTGAGCAGGTTATACAGCCCCGCTGGATATCTTCCGAGCTGGTGGGTTCTGTTGTAGGAAAATTTCTTACACGGAAATGCTGTCATTTTCTACACCCAAATCGGACAACCTCCGGTTTTTTCTCCCCTTCTAAACCTCCACAATGCACCCATTCACTGTGATGGAGGTAAAAATGCAAACCAACGAACTGACAGCGGAAATCAAGGACTTCAATCTGACTTATCTCATGCTGGCCCAGCAGATGGTAATCGCCGACAAGGATATGGCGATTTTCAGGCTGGGGATAAGCAAGGATATCGCCGATATCCTGGAAGTGCTGACTCCAGGGCAGATACTCAAGCTGGCAAACTCCAACATGATGTTGTGCCGGATACGTTTCGACGACAATTTGGTCTTCGGCATGCTTGCCAACTACACCAAAGACAAATTGATGGCGCAATCCCATACGGCAATCCTGCTTGCAGGACAGCCGGTTGAAGAAATTTCATAGAGTATTTCCTGAAATATTTGCCGAGAATTTCCTGGGGAAGTGAGCTTCCCGGTTTGAGGACAAGGAGAGGGGGAATCAGTTATGCGCAAGAAAAGCATTGTGTCGGAAGCCAACGAGATAAAGACAGCGATCGAGTTGATTCGCCTGGGTGCGCGTCTTCAGTTACTGGAGTCTGAAACCACCCTGAGCCGCGAGCGGCTGATCAAACTTTATAAGGAACTGAAAGGCGTTTCCCCACCCAAGGGAATGCTGCCGTTTTCCACCGATTGGTTTCTTACGTGGCAGCCCAATATACATTCCTCCGTATTCGCTGACATTTACCGCTATCTGATTGCTCATGGCGACTGCCGGGGCATCAGCGCAATCACCAAGAGCTATAAGCTTTATCTGGAGCACTGCCAGGTTTGCGAAATGGAGCCGATACTCAGCCTGACCCGGGCATGGACGCTGGTGCGCTTCTTTGAAAGCAAACTGATGCAGACCACTGCATGCAATCAATGCGGCGGGCATTTCGTGGTGCACGCGAACGATCTTCATCACCGCTACGTTTGCGGGCTGTGCCATATGCCTTCCCGAGCCGGCAAAACCAACAAGGCGCGGACAGCAATGGTGGCAGAGGCAGCTATATAAGTCGTAGCACCCAGCGCCCCCATACTCGCGCAGATCCTTTTTCCGCGCGGAGGACATTGTTCTCCGCCAGCATCCAATTTCTTTCTCTCCTGAGCCGGAATTCTTTCCGGCTGCTTTTTGCTTTTTTCCGCTTACTTTCCAGGAAGCAATCAACACACGCTCGATGGGCTAAAGTCCGGCGGGTTTGACCCGTTATAGAGAACACATCCAGGATTTTGCTGTGTTACCGCAGTTTGCCGTAGAAGAGCCGTGATGAGGCGAGCGGCAACATTGCTTGAACCTAGCGCTCTGGACTACCGGCGTGCTTCTAAAATTACCTATTCCAGCAATGCAATAGTCGATACAGGAAATATCAGAAAAAGATGTTGGCCATTATTGGATCTCTCATCGTGCTGGGGTCAGTGTTCGGCGGTTTTGCTTTGACTGGCGGACACCTGGCTGCACTGTTTCAACCGGTCGAACTTCTCATGATCGGGGGTGCGGCAATGGGCGCATTTACCCTGGGCAATACGAAAAAAGCTCTCAAAGCCACCTTCAAGTCACTTCCCAAGGTTGTGCAGCGTCCCCGGTACACCAAAGCCTTGTATATGGACTTGATGGCGCTGCTCTATGATCTTCTGGTCAAGGTTCGCAAGGAAGGATTGATGTCGATCGAGCCTGATGTCGACGATCCCAATGAAAGCGCGATTTTTGCCAATTATCCCGATATTCTTGCCGAGCCGGTTGCGCTCGAGTTCTTGACCGACTACCTTCGTCTTATGGTGGCAGGCAATCTCAACGCGTTCGAACTGGAAAATCTGATGGACAACGAAATAGAGACTCATCACCAGGAAGGCGAAATCCCCGTGCATTGCATAAGCCGGTTGGCAGACAGCATGCCGGCATTCGGCATTGTTGCAGCGGTAATGGGTGTGATTCATACCATGGCATCCGTAGGACTGCCGCCCTCGGAACTGGGTGTGCTTGTCGCTCAAGCGCTCGTGGGAACTTTCCTTGGTGTTCTTCTCGGGTATGGGTTTGTCGGGCCCTTTGCCTCGATACTGGAACAGAGGCTCAATGAATCGACAAAGATACTGCAATGCATCCGGGTCACCTTGCTGGCAAGCATCAATGGCTATACTCCTGCACTAGCAGTCGAATTTGGACGAAAGGTGCTCTACTCGACGGAGCGGCCCAGTTTCGCTGAACTGGAAAGCCACGTCAGACGGGCAAAAGACAAATAAGAAAGGGGAAAGAGGTCAGCCATGGCCCAGACGCAGCATCGTATTGTCATAAAGAAAGTAAGGAGGCAAAGCCAGGGGCACGGAGGCCAGTGGAAGATTGCCTATGCAGATTTTGTAACTGCGATGATGGCGTTCTTTCTGCTTATGTGGCTGCTCGGTTATGTGGCTGCTCGGTTCCGCGACCCGGGCTCAATTGCAAGGTATTTCCGACTACTTTATGAAACCGCTGGAATCGGTACCGAAAAGAGATTCCGGGAGCGGTGACCGGACAAGTTTGATTCAGGGAGGCGGAAAAGATTTGATGCGTCGGGACGGGCAGGTACAAAAAATGGATGTGGACAGCTCCGAGAAACCGCTTAGTCTCAAGGCAGCACAACTTGAGCTGGAGCGGCGCGATGCACGTCGGCTGGAGGACTTGAAGCGCCGCCTGGAGCGTTTGATCGAATCCAATCCGACCATGCGTGAATTCACGAAGCAGTTACTGCTGGATATTACGACGGAAGGCCTGCGCATTCAGATCATCGATGATAAGAATCGGCCGATGTTTGCGCTTGCCAAGGCTGAACTGGAGCCGCACACCCGCGAAATTCTGAAAAAACTTGGCAGTGTCCTGAACGAAATGCCCAACAAGCTAAGCCTTTCCGGTCACACGGATTCAACTCCCTACGCGAGTGGCGAGAAAAATTACAGTAATTGGGAGCTATCTGCCGATCGCGCGAATGCTTCCCGCCGGGAACTCATTCTCGGTGGGATGAATGAGCAAAAGATCATGCGCGTGGTGGGCCTGAGTTCCGCAGTCCTGTTCGACAGGAATGATCCGACGAATCCTGTCAACCGGCGTATCAGCATCATTGTGATGAGTAACAAGGCTGCCGAAGCAATAAGCAAGGAAGGCGTGGAAACAACGGAAGTCAAAACGAATGGCGCGATCAATCCCGAAACCTTGCGCAGTAGGGCCGGCTGAGAAACTGTTGTCACCCTTCCGGAAACCCGGCAACAATCTCCTCTGGCGGGAAACACTCCACTGATCCTGCCCGAATGCGGAAATCCCATTCCGCACCGTGTAAAGAAAACCCCCTGTGTTGATCCCCTCCGCGATGCCGTGAGAATTATGGGGAAAATTGCGTTCTTTTTCCCCGATAGCACACTCCCGAGCTGCCCAATAATGTCGCATGTCATCCACGTGCAGTAATTCCACGTGGAGTTATCAGTCATTCGGGTTGTGACAGGAATCTGCAGTGAGCGAAGAGAGCGATCAGGAACGAACGGAACCGGCGTCCCCCAGGCGTCTGGAAAAGTCTCGTGAAGAGGGGCAAGCACCGCGCTCCACGGAACTGTCGACATTTGCCCTCCTTATTACAGCTGGGACTGGTCTTTGGCTCATGGGTGGACACTTGAGCAGCCGGCTTGCCCGATTGATGAAGGAGGGAATGCATATCCCGCGTGAGATCGGATTTGAGTCGGCACGCTTGGTCGAGCGCCTGTTCGACCAATCCTTCCATGTGCTGATTACCTTCGCTCCCTTCCTGATACTGATGATCCTGGTCGCCCTGGTTGCGCCCATGCTGCTTTCCGGATGGCTTTTCAGCTGGAAGTCGCTCAATCCCGATTTCAAGCGGATAAATCCACTGAGCGGCCTAAGCCGCATGTTTTCACTGCACAGCCTGATCGAATTGGCAAAAGCTCTCCTCAAAGCCGCACTGATCGGTGGAGCAGGGGTATGGACGATCTGGCATTACAAGGAATCCGTGTTGTCGCTCATTGCCCGGCCACTCGTCCCGGGCTTGACTCATATGGGCGAACTGGTTGCCCTGAGTTTTCTTTCCATCGCGGGTACCATGATACTGATTGCCACAGTGGATGTGCCGTTCAAGTTGTGGGATCACTACCGCAAGCTCAGGATGACCAAGGAAGAAGTTCGTCAGGAAAACAAGGAAACGGAGGGTAATCCGCAAATCAAGGGGCGTATCCGTGCGCAACAGCGCGAAATGGCAAGAAAGCGCATGATGACCGAAATTCCCAGGGCGGATGTGATTATCACAAACCCTACCCATTACTCCGTCGCGCTCAAATACGAAGATGGCAAGATGGGTGCGCCGCGAGTCGTCGCCAAGGGTATGCATCTATTGGCCCTGAAAATCCGCGAGATAGGGCATCAGCACAAAGTGCCGGTGCTGGAAGCGCCACCGCTGGCCCGTGCTCTCTATCAACATACTGAGCTGGGGGATGAAATTCCCCAGACCCTCTATAACACCGTTGCCGAGGTGCTCGCTTACGTCTATCAATTGCGCCGTCATCAGCAATATGGCCCGCCGGGCGGCAAGGCCCCAGTTTTGCCGGAACTTGACGTGCCGGTTGAGCTGGATCCGGAAAACAAAGCGTTCAAGGAAGCGGGAAGAACTGGAAAACCTGGAAAACCTGGAAAACCTGAATAACGATGACTGCGATGACAAAACTGACTTACCTGTTTAGCGGTGCGAGGGCGCGCAGCCTTGCAGGCCCGCTGCTGATATTCATGATCCTCGGCATGATGGTACTGCCACTGCCCGCATTTTTACTGGACATGATGTTCACCTTCAACATCGCGCTCTCCATCATGGTGCTGCTGGTCAGCATCCATACGCACAAGCCGCTGGATTTTGCCGTATTTCCCACGGTGCTGCTCCTTTCAACGCTGCTGCGATTGTCGCTCAACGTGGCGTCTACCCGCGTGGTGCTGATGCAAGGCCATACCGGGCCGGATGCGGCAGGAAAAGTCATCGAGGCATTTGGTCATTACCTCGTCGGCGGAAATTATACAGTCGGCATAGTTGTGTTCGTTATTCTGGTGGTGATCAACTTTATCGTCATTACCAAGGGTGCAGGCCGCATTGCGGAAGTTTCCGCGCGCTTTACGCTGGATGCCATGCCGGGTAAGCAGATGGCGATCGATGCGGACCTCAATGCGGGCCTCATCGGTGAGGAGGAGGCGGGGAGGCGGCGCGTCTCCATTGCGCAGGAGGCTGAATTTTACGGCTCCATGGATGGTGCGAGCAAGTTTGTAAGGGGAGATGCGATAGCGGGAATTCTCATCCTCTTTATTAATGTAATTGGCGGATTGATAGTCGGCGTTCTGCAGCATGACCTCGATCTTGCTACCGCCGCCAGAAATTACACCCTGCTTGCCATCGGTGACGGACTGGTGGCACAGATTCCCGCGCTTATTATCTCTACCGCTGCCGGCCTGGTAGTAAGCCGCGTCGGCACAGATGAGGATATCAGCACTCAACTGGCAGGCCAGCTTTTCTCGAAGCCCCAGGTATTGGCTTTGACTGCCGCTATCATCGGTCTCATGGGTCTGATACCCGGTATGCCTCACATTGCCTTTCTGCTGCTGGCTGCATTGTGCGGGGGGGGGGCGTATCTGATGGAACAGCGCCGCAAGGGGCTTGCAGCGCAGGCGCCGACAGCTCCCGTTATCCAAGCGGAGGCGCAGGACGCGAGCTGGGATGATGTCATGCCCGTAGACATACTGGGACTGGAGGTGGGTTATCGGCTGATTTCGCTCGTGGACAAAGCTCAGGACGGGGAGCTGCTCGGGCGGATCAAAGGCGTGCGCAAGAAATTTGCCCAAGAGGTCGGGTATCTTCCGCCGACTGTTCATATCCGTGACAATCTGGAACTGCGCCCTAACGGGTACCGGATAACGCTCAAGGGCGTCACTATTGGAACCGGTGAAGTCAATGTGGGGCAGTATCTCGCCATCAATCCGGGCATCGTATCCGGCAACGTGCCGGGTCTTGCCACCACCGATCCCGCTTTCGGGCTGCCCGCTGTCTGGATAGAAACAGGTCAGCGAGAGCGCGCCCAGTCGCTCGGGTATACGGTGGTCGATGCAGGCACTGTCGTTGCCACCCATCTCAATCATCTGGTGCACAGCCACGCTGCCGAATTGCTGGGCCGCACCGAAGTGCAGCAATTGGTGGATCGCCTCTCAAAGGATTCCCCCAAGCTGGTGGAAGATATGATTCCGAAGCTGCTCCCGCTCTCCACCTTGCAGAAGGTGCTGCAGAATCTGCTCGAAGAGAATGTGCATATACGCGACATGCGAAGCATCGTCGAAGCCCTGGCCGAGCACGCTTCGAAAGTTCAGGATGCGCATGAACTGACGGCGCTGGTGCGCATTGCGTTGGGGCGCTCAATCGTTCAGCAGATATGGCCCCAAGCCAGTGAGCTGCAAGTGATGGCGCTTGATTCCGGACTGGAAAGGTTGCTGACGCAAGCTTTGCAAGCCAGCCCGACGGGGGCCGGAATCGAGCCGGGACTCGCCGATACCCTCATTCGGGAGGCAGCTGGAGCCAGTCAGCGGCAGGAGCAGGTGGGGCTGGTTCCCGTGTTGCTGGTGCCGGCGCCGCTTCGAACCTTGCTGGCGCGTTTTCTGCGCCGTGCCGTCCCTCAACTGAAAATACTGTCGCACGCGGAAGTACCCGATTCAAGCAATATTAAAGTCACTTCGATTCTTGGAGCCAGAGCATGACTATCAAACGATTTTTTGCCAAAACAACCAGTGAAGCATTGCGCATGGTACGCGATGAGCTCGGATCCGACGGGGTGATTCTGTCGAACCGGGCGGTAGACAATGGTGTCGAGATATTGGCCTTGAGCAATAGCGATATGTCTGCGCTGCTCCCGCTGCCGGAATGCCAGAAAGAAGATGGGCGGCAGCAAAGGCCGCGGGAAGAGAGCAAGAACGGGTTTTCGCCCGACGTGTCGGTAGCGATATCTGCCGTTCCCAAACCTGCGGTTCCCAAAAGTATGCCCGAAAATCCTGCTGTACCTCCTGCTGCAGGTGCGGAGCAGACAGCAAGGACGGCAAGAATTGAAAGAAATGTTGAAGAGGCACCCCAGCCTGATTTGCCTCCTTCGCCGCGCAAGAAGGCGCAAGAAACAGGCCACGCTGCCAGGACCAACAAAAAAGCCATTCCACAAGTTTCCAGCAAACGTCCTCGCGCAATCACGGGATGCGTGCAGTCCACGAAGAGTGGAGAAGGGTCAGTGAAGAAAAGCAACAGAGAAACAACCTCCCGTGAAGCGAGCGGCATGGCGGGGGAAACGAAGGTGTCAGACTTCCGGAGCTGGCGGAAACGGTTACAGAATACATGCAACTCAGCAACGGCAGTGAATCCGGAAATTGCAATTTCCCGCAAGCCGCGACGGCTTGCGCTGGATTCCCTTCAAGTCGTGGACAAGGTTGCGGCCAGCGTTCTCAAGGAAGTCCGTTTCATGCATTCGACATTGGAGCAGCAACTTGCCTCACTAAGCCGGAACGAACAGGAGAGACGCGATCCGGTACGCGGGCAATTATTTCGCCAGCTGCTGGCAGCAGGACTCCATGATGATTCCGTGCAGGCGCTGCTGGATCAATTGCCAGGAAATCTGGACGCAAGCGCAGCCATGAACTGGGTAAGAACGGCACTGACAGGCAATCTTCAGACTATCGGGAACGAGAACGAAATTCTGGAGAAGGGGGGTGTTTACGCCCTGGTAGGGCCGACCGGTGTGGGTAAGACGACCACTACCGCGAAGCTCGCGGCGCGTTGTGTTGTCCGCCATGGAGCAAGCAAGGTCGCTTTGCTGACGACCGACAGCTACCGCATAGGCGGACATGAGCAGTTACGGATTTATGGAAAGATTCTGGGGGTCAGCGTACATGCGGTGAGGGATACGCAGGACTTGACCCTCGTGCTGAATGAATTACGCGGCAAGCATATTGTGCTGATCGACACGGTTGGCGTGGGGCAGCGCGACCAGATGGTGGCCGAACAGGTTGCCATGCTGAGCGGCTGCGGCAGTGAAATCAAGCGCCTGTTGCTGCTCAACGCTGCTTCGAGCTGGCATACGTTGGACGAAGTTGTTCAAGCCTACTGGGGTGATGGTCTGGCGGGCGCCATCATCAGCAAGCTGGATGAAGCGGTGGTAACGGGCTGTGCGCTCGATATAGCCATGCGCCACAGTCTGCCTCTCTACTACGTCGCTCACGGCCAGCGGGTCCCCGAGGATATCGAGCTCGCGGATGCCGAGTCCCTGGTAAACCGCATGTTCGACGATCTCTCGCAGTTCGCTCATTTTCCTCAGTTCCAGGGTGGCGCGTCTTTTACCGCTATCGATCATTCATGCTCGATAGCCGGAGCAAGTCGCGAGGGTGGCGGAATCGGACCGGATACGAGCGAGGTGTTCCTTGACTGAACCCATTCATGACCAGGCAGAGGGCCTTCGCCGATTGCTGGTTCAGAATTTCCTGCGCATTGTCACACTCACCTCCGGTGGTACGGGTACGGGAAACACCACAGCTGTGATCAATCTCGCGGCGGCTCTGACGCGCAATGGAAAAAGTGTGCTGGTAATCGACGAGAACACGGGTGCAGGCAATGTATGCGGGCTGCTGGGATTGAATGCGCACCGTGACCTGCTGGATGTTATTCGACGCGACAAAACCGTTCAGGAAGTGATTGCCAGCAGTATCCACGGATTTTCGATCCTCCCCGCGGGGCGAGGCATGCGAGCTCTTGAAAAACTCAATGCCGGCGACCGCGCTCACCTGATCGGATCTTTCGCGCATATAACGCCGTCATTCGACGTGGTCCTGATCGATGCTGCTCCCGGCAAGGCCAGCCGCTCGCTTTCGCTTGCTCTTTCAAGTCATGAAATCGTTGTGGTTGCTTCGCCCGAAGCCGCTTCCATTACTGCTGCCTATGCGCTGATCAAGCATATCGGTGGAAACTACCAGAATAAGCGGCGCTATCACATTCTGATCAATAAAGCGGTTACAGGAATCGAAGCAAATACCATTTTCAGCAATATGGAGAGCGCCGCCAGGCGTTATCTGGGGATTTCGCTCCAGTTCCTGGGATATATCCCGTACGAGCACAAGCTCTGTCCCGATAACCCGTTGCCCGAATCTCTTTCGGCTGCATCCTTCGGAGCAGCGTTCCAGCATGCGGCAGAATCGCTGATTGACTGGCCGTTCGAGGAGGATGAAGGACGAGGCCTCGAACGCTTCATGCAATGTTTGCTGCAAGGCAGTTCCGGCAGTCAGGGTGCCGGAATGAATGCCGTTACAGCAGAGTCATAATGAGGAACAGCATGTACACTTCGGTCGGCACCATTGATAAACAACAGCAGATCGTGGAGTTTACTCCGCTTGTAAAACGGATTGCCAATCACATGATGGCGAGACTGCCCGTCAGTGTTGAAGCAGACGACCTGGTACAGGTCGGAATGATCGGCTTGATGGAAGCGTTGAACCGGTATGAAGAGATGCCCGGGGCACAATTCGAGACTTATGCGCAGCAACGCATTCGCGGCGCCATGCTCGACGAGCTGCGCCAGCTGGATTGGCTTCCGCGAGGGGCCCGAAGATCCATGCGTCAGATCGAAAGCGCTATCAACGTGCTGCAGCAGCGCCTCGGCCGCTCTCCTTCGGAGCGGCAGATCGCCGAAGAACTCGGCGTGTCGATCGAAAGTTATCAGCAGATGCTGTTTGAAGCAAGAGGAACCCAGCTTATCCATTATGAGGATTTTTCGGACGATGAGGACGATGATTTTCTGGAGCGCAACTGTGCCGACAATACTGCTGATCCGCTGTCAGCGCTGCTCGACGGCGATTTGCGCCGGATTTTGATCAATGCCATAGAGATCCTGCCCGAGCGTGAAAAAACGCTGATGGGGCTGTACTACGAGCAGGAACTGAATTTCAAGGAAATCGGCGCCGTTTTAGGCGTATCCGAATCGAGGATATGTCAAATGCATAGTCAGGCGATTGCCCGGCTACGCGTGCGACTCAAGGAGTGCGCATGGACTTCAATAGCATAATCGGTATCGGTATTGCACTGGTTGCTGTTTTTGGCGGGCAAGTGCTCGAGGGGGGGCACCACGCATCGCTCATTCAGGTTACGTCGCTCGTAGTCGTGCTGGGCGGAACATTGGGAGCTGTTCTGCTGCAAAGCCCGGTCCGCCAGTTTGTACTTGCCATGAAAATGAGCCGCTGGATATTTGTTCCGCCAGTGCTCAACCCGGAAGCGGTAGTGCAGCATATCGCAACCTGGAGCGCTGCTGCACGTAAGGAGGGTTTGCTGGCACTCGATAATCATGTTGAAGGCATCGACGATCCTTTCGTGAGAAAAGGACTGCAGATGGTGGTGGACGGAACCGAACCCAAGGTGTTGCAGCGCGTGCTGGAAGTGGAGATCGAGACTTTCGAGGATCTCCACCATCAGGGCGCCAAGGTGTGGGAAGCAGCTGGAGGTTATGCACCGACTATCGGCATTCTTGGAGCGGTGATGGGATTAATCCAGGTAATGGAAAACCTGTCCAATCCTGCCGACCTTGGCGCAGGTATTTCGGTCGCATTCGTCGCGACCATTTATGGCGTCGGCCTGGCAAATCTTGCATTTTTGCCTATTGCAAACAAGCTGAAGACCCTTATTGCCCGCCAGGTATTGCTGCGGGACATGCTGGTCGATGGCCTGGTCGGAATTGCAAAAGGCGAGAATCCACGGCTTATTGCAGAACGGCTGAAGGGATATGTTGTATGACGAAACCTTCCGCCCGAATCAGTACAGCTTGCTCAGTAGAGCAATCGTTCCATTCAGGAGAAATGATGAAAAACAGTGACAAAACAGCTATGACAAACGAAGACGAAGCCAATGAAGCGGTTACGACTGGAGATGACAAGCAAAGGCCGATGAAGGATGGCGTGTACGTGGAGAGACGCCAGGGGGAAAGACGCGCCGGCGTAGAACGGCGCGATCCCAATAGCCGGGGAGCAAGCGAGAGAAGAAATCCGGACCGGCGCAAAGGTGGGCGCAGGGCGAGCGACAAAGAGGTATGAAGAAAAAGACTGGTTATGGATAGAAAATGAAACGGAAACCCGGTTTATCAGGCAGACAGGCTTTCAATTGATATGGCCCGCAAACGCAAACTGGAAGAGCGTGAGAATCACGAGCGCTGGCTCGTATCCTATGCCGACTTTATCACGCTACTGCTCGCGCTGTTTGTCGTGATGTATGCGGTTTCGCAGTTAAACGAAGGCAAATACCAGCGAGTGGCGGGCTCGCTTGTGAGCGCATTCGGCGCGCAATCGGATCGAAGCATACTCATTACGCCGGAGTCCGCGCCCTCGCCGCCTGTTCAGGAATCCCCCGAAGAGGACTGGCCAATAAAAAAGGCGCGTCGTCTGGCCGAGGCGCAGCGCCGGCAGCAGGAAGCAATGGAAGTTATCGCAAGAGATGTCGTAGCAGCCTTTCAGCCATTCAGCTCGCTCATTGAGAACGGGCAGGTCAGGGTGATTCCAAGCAGTCGGGGATTGGCTGTGGAAATCAATGCCAGGGTATTATTTGCGCCTGGGCAGGCAGTTCTGGAACAAAACTCCGCCCGCGTTCTTGAAGCAGTGGCGCAAGTGTTGAAAGATAACGACTATCCCATCCAGGTGGAAGGCCATACGGACAGTATTCCGATCGTAACCGATAAATTTCCCTCCAACTGGGAATTATCAGCAGTGCGGGCCAGCAGTGTAGTTCGATTGCTCATCGGCAGCGGGGTAGAGGCGGCACGGCTGACTGCCGTGGGCTATGGCGAGAACCGGCCTGTGGATTCGAACGATACTGAAGAGGGTCGCACACGTAATCGACGCGTTACCATCATGATCCTCTCCAACCCAGGCCACAATCCGTCCGATAACCTAGAGGACGCGTCACAGGAAACCGAGTCCGCGTCGGCGGATTCTGAAAGAACTGCTTGCCTTTTTCGGCGAGAGAAACTAGCATAAGTTTTTCCTGCGGGGATTCAGCAGCCTCCCCATTCAAGACGTCCGCATTTCAAGACCTCGGCGTCCAAGGCCTGCTCCAATCTTAAGGGTCGAATTCCCTGTAGAGGAGAGTGCGTGGACGCTTCAAGCAAAGATACTGAGGCACCGAATCCAGATACGTTCCCAGATATATCCCCTCCTGTTACTTTCGCCGAAGCCGCTTTATATTGGCTGAAGCTCGGATTCATCAGTTTTGGCGGACCTGCCGGGCAGATCGCGATCATGCACCACGATCTCGTCGAGAAAAAACGGTGGATTTCGGAAAGCCGTTTTTTGCATGCATTGAACTATTGTATTGTCCTGCCGGGTCCGGAGGCGCAGCAGTTAGCGACTTATATTGGCTGGCTCATGCATCGCACTCCGGGCGGCATCGTTGCGGGCATGCTTTTCGTATTGCCGTCTTTCTTCATTCTTGTGGGACTTGCCTGGATATATATGGCGTATGGCTCGGCTCCAGCAGTTGCGGGCCTGCTCTACGGTTTCAAGCCTGCTGTAGTGGCCATTGTTCTATCGGCCGCTTGGCGAATCGGCGCCAGGGTCCTGAAAAATCCCATCACATGGAGTATCGCCGCGCTCGCATTCCTGGCAGTCTTTGTTTTTGAACTACCGTTTCCCTTTATTGTTCTGGCTGCAGGTCTGATTGGATATTCAAGCGGACACTTTGCACCGGATTATTTCAGGACCACGAGTGTTCATGGCACCGACAGAAAGGGGTCCGGAAGCGCCTGGATTGACGATCATACGCCCATACCACCGCATGCCTTGTTCACCATGAGAAGGTTCGTGGGAGCGGCGACCGCAGGCTTTGTCATCTGGTCGAGTGTCATGGGTGCTTTTTCTCTCGCCTTTGGCTGGGAGGATACATTCACGCAAATCGGCTGGTTTTTCACCAAAGCTGCCTTGCTTACTTTCGGCGGCGCATATGCCGTTTTGCCCTATATTTATCAAGGTGCGGTAGAACATTACCAGTGGCTGACGCCTATTCAGATGATCGATGGGCTTGCGCTAGGGGAAACGACCCCAGGTCCTCTGATCATGGTGGTTACTTTCGTCGGTTTTGTCAGTGGATGGGCCAAAGCAGTACTGGGTTCAGAAGCAATTTTTGCATCGGCTTTTATCGCCTCCGCCATAGCCACTTTCTTTACCTTTCTGCCCAGCTTCATTTTCATTCTGCTAGGCGGTCCATTTATCGAAACCACACACGGGAATCTGAAACTTACAGCTCCGCTTACCGGTATTACCGCCGCGGTAGTAGGTATTATTCTCAATCTGGCCTTATTTTTTGCCTATCACGTTTTCTGGGTATCGGGAATCGATGGTCCCATAGACTGGATTTCCGTTGCCCTGGCTGCTATCGCACTGATTGCTTTATTTCGCTTCAAGAGCGGCGTCATTCCGGTCATTCTGGGATGCGGGCTGGGCGGCATGGCGCTGCGCTCGTTATTTCCGCAGTGATCGCACAGCCTGTTCTGAGTCTCGTTCGCACCTTCGACAAGCTCAGGCGAACGGGGGGAAGGGCCCAGGGGCAACGGGATGATGAGTCCGACAGGTTAGACCGGCAGGGGTGAAAGGAATACCAGCATTTATTCCAACACAGGAAACGTCGGAATTCCCTGTTCCAATCCGTCTGGTCCTGATACGGATTGTATAGCGTTCTCAATAGAGGTAAGTATAGGGGGCATGAGGAAAACCGCGATCCCGTGTCCTGTTTTACTTCCTTAGATCTCGCCAAGCCGGCGTCCGCCGGAAAAGATCTGCGGCTGACCATTAGAGCCATAAAGGCCATTATCATGGAGGCCACGGGCAGCAGCATGTAATGCAGAAAGTCTTTGCTGGTTATAACGGAGGCGCTGGCTCACGAGAATACCGTTGATTTCGTTTATCTGATGGGCGGTTTCAGTCAACTGGAGCAACTCCTGCCAAGCCATAGCCGCGGTGGGATGATCTGCCAGCCTGCGTTCCATACCACCCTGATCCTCGCGGGAGCCAGACATTGCAAGCCACTGCTCACGAGCCTGGGTAAGCTCGGCCAGCTGCTGGGCATGACTTGCTTTTTCCACGGCGAGCGGCAACAGCACAGACACATCCGCCTGTTGCAAGGCATGCTGCTCCCTGCGCAGCACATCGATGAACACCCGTACGGCATCGCGCTCGTTAGCAATACCGGCAATGGGATCGAAAACAGTATTATTCAAGTTATCCCTGCCTGCTGCGAATCAGGTCGCGGACAGTGTCGAGTAACCCATCAGCCACTTTGTCCGCATTGACCGTGAAACGGCCTTCACTGATGGCCTGCTTGATTTCTGCTACCCGCTCAGTATCAAAAACCTCGCCCTTCGACAAATTTTTCTCGATATTTTTCAGTTGCACGCTCAGTTGGATATCGGTGCTTATGCTATTCGCGCCCCTCGCACCCGAGGTGGCAGCGTTTGCTACCGCGCGCTGTCCCGATTTACCAGGAGACGGCTGCCCTTCGTTAACCGGCTTGGCAGACTCTGTTTTGATTGAGTTCTCTATTTTCAATTGCTTGTCTCCTCAGTTTGACTGTAGACAGTTTAACGGAGAACTTGGGAGAAACTTGAGATTTATCAGGTCCAGTTACCGATTCTTACACGCAAGACGGCAACCCAAGAACGGCTGAGCAAAGGTCATCTTTTTGTTTTCTGCTTTCCTGCAATCAATAGGTTACTTCAACGATGGCGCCTGCCCGGGCAATGCCGCTTACAACCGTGCCCGAAGCGCTTCGAACTTTTACCGGCTGGCCCTCTGTTGCATGGGTCAGCGCTTTGCCTTCCGCACTCACACTGAACCCCCGTCCGCTGGAGACAAGCTTCACAGTCTGATTCTGTATTACGGCTGTTTGAGCGCGAAGCATATCCTGGCGTAACGGACTTCCGAAAGGAAGGCTCCCTCCCAAGGTTCTGCCAATTGCTTGATTCCAGTCGGTCACGATACCCGGCGGAAGCTGGCTGAGATCGCCTTTCCGGCTGGTCAGGTCTGAAGCCGCAATTACCTGTCCCTGTCTCAGTGGCCGGGTGCTTACCAGATAGTCAGCCACGACTTTTACGGTAGCGCGGACGTAAATGGTCCAGGAGTGAGGCGCCGTACACTGCACCATGACAGTTGTATTTCCCCAGGGGCGTGTGCCCGGCGGCAAGGAGGGTTCAAGCGCCGTGCAAGCCGGCAATCCCACCCGCGCATCGATCGGCCCCGGCGTGATTTCCACCTCGCCGGGAAGACCTATCGACTGCATCTGCAGAAAGCTCAAAACCGCCTGCTTGACAGCATGCGGATCCTGCCTTGCAGTTGCCGGGGCAGAGGCTGCTGCGGAGACAAGTGAGGGGAGAATCAAGGGTAGGAGAATGAGCAGGCTCGGGCTACAGGCCAATAACCGGGATAGTAATCGAAGATGGATGGCAGGCATATGGACTCTCAAAAAATGCTTCCAATGTGCGACTCCAGGATTCTAGTACGCATGGGTATCGGGTAGCGGTGGAAATGAGAGGTGTTTTTTCCGCTATTCGGGGCATTATCCGGAACAGGTATCCATATACGATATCACCCTGCGATTGCCTGCTTCCTTACGTGATTGTTGCTGCAATGACCCGTAAAGGACCCGTAGGCAATTGGAGGGATGGGAGATCCAGAAGCTGCAACGGCTGCGGAATCTGATTTCAAAGTCGAGATAAGGGGATCTAGGGGATTTATCCCCTTTTAATCCGGCTTTTGGACAATTTCCATCCCTAATAAGATGCTTTCGTTTATCCATTCAACACGAATTGAAATTGATAGAAGGGGAGATTTCCGTGATCGATAAGCTTGATCATGCATTTCGATTTTATCAGGATGCGGCCAACCTTCGGGCGCACAGGCAGCAATTGATTGCTTCAAACATTGCCAATGCGGATACGCCCCAATACAAGGCGCGCGACATCGATTTCAAGGAAGCGATGGAAGGCGCGTTGACCGGGAAGCGCGGCGTCATTCTTGTGACAAGCGCGTCGAATCATATTGCTTCTCCAGCAGGAGCAGGGGTGGCAGCAGGGCAGCAATTGCTGTACAGGACCGCCGTACAAGGCAGTGTGGACGGGAACACGGTCGATATGGATGTGGAACGCAACCAGTTTGCCGATAACGCCGTTCATTATGAGGCCAATCTCACATTCATCAGCGATCAGATCAGGCAGATGCGGACTGCCATTCAGGGCTAGGGGGAAAGCGGAATATGTCTCTTTTCAATATCTTTACCGTGGCCGGTTCGGCCATGACAGCCCAGAATCAGCGCCTCAATGTGGTTGCAAGCAATCTGGCAAACGCGGACAGCGCGGCGAGTTCCAATGGACAGCCGTACAAGGCAAAGCAGGTCGTGTTCATGAGCACTTCGCCTCTAGGGGATAACGGTATCTCAAATGGTACCCACGGTGTGAGGGTCTCCGGGGTAATCGAGGATCAATCCCCCATGAAGATGGTATACGAACCTTCGCATCCGATGGCGAATCCGGAGGGATTTGTCACCATGCCGAATGTAAATGTAGTGGAAGAGATGGTCGATATGATTTCTGCTTCGCGCTCGTACCAGAACAATGTGGACATGATGAATACCGCGAAGACATTACTGCTGAAAACCCTCACGATCGGACAATAGGAAATCTCCATGAGTACTATCCAGAATACACAGTCGACAAGTAACCCATTTGCCGCTTATGGAACCAGAAGCGCTGCCAAACCGGCAGAAGAAGACTTGCAGGACCGGTTTCTCAAGCTGCTGGTTACCCAAATGAAAAATCAGGATCCGCTCAATCCTCTCGACAACGCACAAGTTACCACACAGCTTGCTCAAATCAGTACCGTGAACGGTGTCGAGAGACTTAATGCGACCATTCGAACCATTGCCGACAGTTTTACTGCCGGGCAATCGCTGCAAGCCGCCGGCATGATCGGAAGAGAGGTGCTTGTGCCTGGCTCTGCCCTGCAGTTGGCCGGCGGAGCGGCGCGATTCGGTATTGAACTGACGCAACCCGCGGATCAGGTGAAGGTAAGAATACATGACGCAGCCGGCCGCGAGATTCAAGTCATGAATCTCGGTCCTCAGGCGGCGGGCTCACTCGAATTGGCCTGGGATGGCAAGACGAGTGATGGCAGTCAGGCAGCGGACGGGAATTACAGCATAAGCGTTGCCGCGCTGCGTGGCGATCAGAAGGTGGAAGTACAGGCATTGGCGGCGGCAATCGTTCAAGGCGTATCCCAGGGAAATCAAGGCGTGCAATTGGACGTCGGCAGCCTGGGAATGGTCGGATTGGCCGATATCAGGCAGATTTTTTAGGCTGAGGTAGGGAAGGGCGGGCGGCCGAAAGCGGCTCAGCTACAGGACATTGGCATTTATCACGGTATTCAGTACGAACGAACAGGCAGGGGAGCGAAAGATATGAGTTTTCAGCAGGGTTTAAGTGGTTTGAATGCGGCATCGAAAAACCTCGAGGTCATCGGTAATAATGTGGCCAATACAAATACTGTGGGCTTCAAGCAGTCACAGGCACAGTTTGCGGATATGTTCGCCAATTCGCTGTCGGGCGGCGGTGGCACGCAGGCCGGCATAGGTGTCAAGCTAGCCGGAATTGCTCAGCAATTCAGCCAGGGAAGTATTACCGTATCCAACAATCCATTCGATATCGCCATCAGCGGTGCAGGTTTCTACCGTTTAAGCGATCAGGGCACGATCAGTTATTCGCGCAACGGCCAGTTTCATCCGGACAAGGATGGTTATATCGTCAACAGCAGTGGCCTCCGTCTTACCGGCTATATGGCCAACTCGACCGGACAGATCAATACCGGCACGGCTACCGATTTAAGGCTTTCCACTGCGGACCTGCCACCTGTCACCACGACGCGGGTGAACGCATTGGTCAATCTCGATTCGCGCGGGACGCCGTTGAGTGCGGCCGCCTTCGATCTGACGGATCCGGCGACTTATCACAGCTCAACGTCGCTTTCGGTCTATGACAGCCTGGGTAATTCGACTCCATTATCGACATATTTCGTCAAGACGGCAGCCAATAGCTGGGATGTGTTCGCTGCCAACGATGGCACTCTCCTCAATGGCGGGCTGTCGATTGGCACATTGAATTTCTTGTCCAACGGCAGCCTCGACCCCTTGAGCTCCAGCAGCTTCAGTGTGACGGCTCCCGTCACTACCGGAGCCAGTCCCCTCGCTTTCGATATCGATTTCGCAAACACGACCCAGTTTGGTTCCAATTTCGGTATCAATGCGTTATCGCAGGACGGGTATGCATCCGGCCAGCTCACTGGTTTCTCTATCAGCGAGGATGGAGTCGTAAGCGGCAGTTATTCCAACGGTAAATTTCTCTCCATGGGGCAGATCGCGCTGGCCAATTTCGCCAATCCTCAGGGTTTGCAAGCAGTGGGCAATAATACCTGGAAAGAAAGCGCCGCTTCAGGCGCTGCGCTGGTAGCGGCGCCGAATACCGGGGGTCTGGGTGTGCTACAGGCCGGCGCGATTGAGGATTCGAACGTGGAGCTTACCTCCGAGCTTGTCAATATGATTACGGCCCAGCGTGTATACCAGGCCAATGCCCAGACGATCAAGACTCAGGATCAGATACTTCAGACAGTGGTGAATCTGAAGTAATCCGACTAGCAGGCAATCACTGGAGTAAATATGGATCGCATGATTTATGTTGCCATGACGGGGGCGAAGCATGCGCTGGGACAGCACGCTGCGGTATCTCACAATCTGGCGAACGCGAACACTCCCGGATACCGCGCTGAAATAAATGCGCTGCGCGCTGTGCCGGTGTTCAGCGATACCCTCGCTACGAGGGCATTTGTGGTGGATTCAAGTGTCGGGGCGGATTTCCGTCCGGGCACAGTGCAGAACACCGCACGTGAACTTGACGTAGCAATACAGGGAGCCGGGTGGATCGCAGTACAACTGGCGGACGGTACCGAGGCTTATACTCGCAACGGCGATCTTCATGTCAGTGCCAATGGTGTATTGCAGACCCGCGACGGGTTGAACGTACTGGGCGATACCGGGCTGATTTCCATCCAGCCCAATGCGAAAGTTACCATAGGCACCGACGGTACGATTTCCACGGTGCCGACCGGGGCAGGGACGAGCGAACCCAATCTGGCTGTCGCAGTGGGTCGGATCAAGCTCGTTGATCCGCCTGAGGCGCAGCTCGTTCGCGGTGCCGACGGGCTCTTCCGGCTCAGTGGCGGTGGTGAGGCGGAGGCGGATGGAAACGTTACCTTGAGCAGCGGTGCGCTGGAGGGGAGCAACGTCAATGTCGTGGAGGCGATGGTGGACATGATTTCCCTTTCCCGCCAGTTCGAGACGCATATGAAGCTGTTGCAGAATGCGGAAGGCAACGCCCAACGGGCGAGCCAGCTCCTGTCGATCAGCGGGTGAGGTAGGGAAGGATTCTGCACATCCGTATTGATACGTCACTTTGATGAGTGATTGTAACCAGATGATAGAAAATAATTTTTCATGGAGTTGATGTGATTCGATCACTTTGGATTTCCAAGACCGGGCTTGATGCGCAGCAGACGCAGATGGATGTCATTGCCAATAACCTGGCGAATGTCAGCACGAACGGCTTCAAGCGGTCGCGCGCCGTTTTTGAAGACCTGCTGTACCAGACACTTCGCCAGCCGGGCGCACAATCCTCACAGCAAACCCAGCTGCCTTCCGGCCTGCAGCTCGGAACCGGCGTCAGACCTGTTGCCACCGAGCATGTATTTACTCAGGGCAACCTGCAGCAGACCGGAAATTCCAAGGACGTCGCTATCCAGGGACAGGGATTTTTCCAGGTGCTGCGACCCGACGGATCGACAGCCTACACCCGGGACGGTTCGTTTCAGACCGATTTCGAGGGGCAACTGGTAACGTCCAGTGGCTATTACGTTCAACCTGCGATCACCATTCCGCCGAATGCCCAGAGCATCACAGTGGGTCGTGATGGCATCGTTTCCGTAACCACCCAGGATTCCACTACACCCGTTCAAGTGGGCAATCTGCAGCTTGCCACATTTGTCAATCCTGCCGGCTTGCAGAGCGTGGGCGAAAATCTTTATGTGGAAACAGCATCCAGCGGCACTCCTAACGTTACCAATCCCGGTATGGATGGGGCCGGGTTACTCAACCAGGGATATGTGGAAACCTCCAATGTCAACGTGGTGGAGGAACTGGTCAATATGATTCAGACCCAACGGGCATACGAGATCAATAGCAAGTCGGTGCAAACGTCGGACCAGATGTTGCAACGCCTGACCCAGCTATAGATTGGCAGTAACCGGCTCGAACATTCAAATGTCTGCGGCTGAAGCGGCGATGACAATCAAGAATCATGGCGGCACAAAATGGTTTTGAGTTTCTCAGCGAAGCGACGCGCACGAGTTCTCGGTTTCATGACATGGGTGCTGCTCGCGCTCTCCGGTTGCGTCAGCCTGCCGCCGCCTGCGCCAATCGTTCAACAACCTATGTCTGCGCGTGCGGCGCTGCCCGCACCGCCGCCTGGCAATGGATCGGTTTATCAGGATGCTAATCAATACCATACCTTGTTCATCGACCGACGGGCGCGCCAGATCGGTGATACGCTGGTGATTCTCCTCACCGAGCGAACCAATGCCAGCAAACGCTCCAACAGCAGCGCCAACAAGAATGGCGACGTAAGCTTCGGAATTCCGCCAATCGTGTTTGGGGTGCCTATCACAAAAAAAATCGATCTCGGGGCATCCTCGTCCAATGATTTCGCAGGTAAGGGCGAGGCGGCTTCCACCAATAATTTTAGCGGCACGATTACCGTTACCGTGATCGATGTGCTGCCCAACAGTTATCTGGTAGTAAGTGGCGAAAAGCAGCTGGCAATGACCCAGGGCTCGGAATACATCCGTTTCTCTGGCGTTGTGCGCCCGGAAACGGTGATCAACAACACGGTATCATCGATCCAAGTGGCGGATGCGCGAATCGAGTATAAGGCGAATGGCTATATCGACGAGGCGCAAACCATGGGCTGGCTTTCACGCTTCTTTCTGACCGTTGCGCCATTCTGAAGTGCGCGCACGAGGTAAATCCATGAGATACCCGATTTCAACAGGAATCGCTGCCCCGGTCTGGTTCGCTTTCTTCTGCGTATGGGTGGGTTTATGGACCTTTTCCATGCCTGTTCAGGCAGAGCGCATCAAGGATCTCGCCTCGATTCAGGGTATACGCACCAACCAGCTCATCGGCTATGGACTGGTAGTGGGACTGGATGGGACAGGTGATCAGACCGTTCAGACACCATTTACCATTCAAAGTCTTAATAACATGTTGATGCAGCTGGGTGTCAATGTGCCGCCCGGAACGAACATGCGGTTGCGGAATGTGGCGGCTGTAATGGTGACAGCTGCGCTTCCACCGCTTACCCAGCCGGGCCAGGCGATCGACGTCACGGTATCCAGCATGGGTAACGCCAGGAGCTTGCGCGGAGGTACCCTGCTGATGACTCCGCTCAAGGGAATCGACGGTCAGGTCTACGGGGTGGCTCAGGGTAACCTGCTGGTCGGTGGAATAGGCGCCGCTGCCAGCGGAAGTAAAGTCCAGGTCAATCATCTGAACGCCGGTCGTATTCCCGGGGGAGCGACAGTCGAACGCGCAGTACCGGTAGCACTGGGGCAGAATGACATGATCCGCCTTGAACTGAATACAATCGATTTCTCCACAGCGAAACGGATCGTGGATGCGGTCAACACCCGCTTCGGCATGGGCACCGCTGCTGCGCTGGATGGCCGGGCGATCCAGGTACGGACACCCGCGGGAAGCGATCAAAGGGTGGGATTTCTGGCGGAGATGGAAAGCCTTACCATCAATCCCGCACAAATGCCGGCTCGAGTGATCGTGAATAGCCGCACGGGTTCAGTGGTCATGAATCAGGCGGCAACGGTGGATCAATGCGCGATTGCTCACGGGAACCTGACGGTTGTTATCAGTACGGAACCCGTGATCAGCCAGCCTGGACCATTTTCATCGGGGCGGACTGTGCAGGCGCAGCGCTCGACCATAGAAATCAAGCAGGAGTCGGGTATGTTGACGATGGTTGAAGGCGCTTCGCTGGCCGAAGTGGTAAAGGCATTGAACGCGATCGGTGCGACGCCGCAGGATCTGCTGGCGATTTTGCAGGCGATGAAGTCAGCCGGTGCACTGCGGGCTGAGCTGGAAATCATCTGATGGTTGCTCCGGTCGATCTATCCACGCGCTTCGCCCTTGATGTCCAGGCGGTAAACGGGCTACGCGTGGAATCAAAAAAAACCGGCGAGGCGGGTCTTGAAGCCGCAGCCAGGCAGTTCGAAGCTCTCTTTCTGAACATGCTGTTGAAAAGCATGCGCGATGCCACCCCTAAAGACGATCTGATGGAGAGCGAGCAGAGCCGATTGTATCTCTCGATGCTGGATCAACAGTTTTCCCAGACCATGGCTGCGCGCGGCATTGGTCTTGCCGAGATCATGGTGCGTCAGTTGCGCCATGCTGCGCCGCCTGATCCGACGGAAAAAGCGGAGACTCCGCAAAACCCCTATAGCCATGCCTTGGATCAATCAACGCTACGCTCTCCAGCGGAGACAGGGAAGCATCCGGGTTTGCGGGGGTACGCACCGACAGTAGAGATGCAGGAACGACTGCAGGAAATAGAGGGACAGAAGGAATTCGCAAAACGCGGACAGATCGAGCAGCGAGGTCAACCAGGGTGGTCTGGAGCGGGACAGTCAGCTCCATCCAGATTGGAACAGGAGGGGTCGCAGGCGAGCGGAATACCTGCGCATGTGTCCGAGTTCAAGGCAAGGGTAGGGGCATATGCCCAGGAAGTGAGCCAGGCAACAGGTATTCCGGTCCAGTTCATGCTCGGGCAGGCAGCACTGGAAAGCGGATGGGGAAAACGCGAGCTGCGTGCTACGGATGGAACCCACAGCCACAATCTGTTTGGCATAAAAGCGGGGGCCGGCTGGAAGGGGCCTGTGGTGGAAGCGGTTACGACAGAATATATCAATGGCATTGCACATAAAAAGGTGGAGAAATTTCGCGCTTATCCATCCTACGCCGAAGCTTTCCGCGACTACGCCAACCTTTTGAGCACCAATCCACGCTACACGGAAGTACTCAGGCAAGCGGTACAGAAGTTCGATGCCGAAGGATTCGCCCATGCCCTGCAGCGAGCCGGCTATGCTACGGATCCGGCCTATGGAGACAAGTTAGGCCGGATTATCAGGACCACTCCCTGGTCCTGAGCCTCCATAAGGGGTAAGAACCGGCAGCAAATCTTTCGGAGGATTTCTCCGTCCCCCTAAATATTTTCAACCCGATGCCGTCAATATATGCACGACATTCAGAGCAGTCTACTGACAGAGATAGGGTATAACCATGAGTAATGGTATTTTCGGCATTGGACTCAGTGCGCTCCAGGCTGCCCAGCGAGGATTGCTCGTTACGGGACATAACATCAGCAATACCGCAACTCCAGGTTACACCCGTCAGCAGGTTATCCAGTCGACCAGTGACGCCAGGGCTACGGGCAGTGGATTTATTGGTCAGGGTGTGCAGGTCGATACAGTAAAGCGGGCTTATAACCAGTTTCTCTCCAAACAGGTTGCACAGGCTGGAACTGAATCCAGTCAGCTGGAAACATACTTTTCCCAGATGAAGCAGATCGACAGCCTGCTGGCCGGTTCCATCGGCGGTTCGGGTCTGTCGCCTGCCTTGCAGGATTTCTTCAGCAGCCTTCAGGAAATCGCGACAAATCCCACTGAAGCGGCATCGCGCCAATCCATGCTGTCGAATGCAGAGGTGCTGGTACGGCAGTTTCACTCAATGAACAGCCAGCTGGATGAAATCCAGGAAGGGGTAAACAGGCAAATCGAGAACAGCACTTCGCTTATCAATACCTTGGGAGCGCGAATCGCAAAATTGAATGAAACCATCAACATGGCCGAGAGTTCTGCCAACGGCCAGCCGGCGAACGACTTGCGGGATCAGCGCGATGAGTTGGTGGCGCAGCTCAACGACGAGGTTCGCGCCCCAGTGGTGGTGCAGAGTGATGGGGGGTATAGTGTTTTCCTGGGGGGAGGCCAGCCCCTGGTAATGGGTTCGCAAGCGTTTCAGCTTACTGCCAGACCATCCACAATGGATGCCGACCGCCTCGAGATTGCCCATGTTATGGGCGGCAGCAGTATTCCGCTCAAGGAGGCCAACCTGGATGGAGGTAAGCTTGGCGGGTTGCTGCAATTTCGCAACGAGATCATTGATGCGGTACGGAACGGGCTGGGGCGGGTGGCGATCGGTTTGGCAGGAACCTTTAACGAACAGCACCGGTTGGGACAAGATGCGCAAGGTAACCTGGGGGGTAATTTTTTTACTACACCGAGTCCGGTGGTAGCAGCGTCGACAGACAATACCGGCAGCGCAGTCATTGACGCCGAAATCGTCAATTATCGCGATCTGGACGTCAGCGATTATCGTCTGAGTTTTGATGGCGCCAACTATACCCTGAAACCCATCCGCAATGGAGTGGAAGGGAATACTCAGACTTTTGCTACCTTCCCTCATACAGTGGATGGCGTGCGCTTGAACCTTGCTTCCGGAACAGTTGCGGCGGGAGATGAGTTTCTTATTCGACCGACGGCAAAGGGTGCCGGCCAGATCGCGGTTGCGGTTCAGGATACTGGCAAGATCGCCGCGGCGGCACCCATCCGGACAAGCGCACCTGCTACAAATACCGGAACCGGCCGCATCAGCGCAGGCACGGTGAACGCACCGCCTCCCACTGATCCCAATCTGCAACAGGCGGTCACGCTTACTTTTACCAGTGCCACCACTTTCGATGTAAGCGGTACCGGCACAGGAAATCCGACCAGCGTTCCCTTTACTGCGGGTGGCTTGATTACGTTTAATGGCTGGACTGTTCAGATTACCGGAACGCCCAAGCCGGGCGATACGTTCAGTATCGGCCCGAACACGAATGGAGTGGCTGATAACCGCAATGCCTTGCTGCTGGGAGCATTGCAGTCAAGTAACACATTGGCTGCCGGCGGAGCCAGCTACCAGGGCGCATACGGGCAACTGGTCAGCCTGATGGGTAACAAGACGCGCGAACTGGAGGTCACGGCCGACGCGCAGGCTGCCCTGCTTACCCAAACCCGGGCTTTGCAGCAGTCGGAAGCAGGTGTCAATCTCGACGAGGAAGCGGCTAACCTGCTGCGTTACCAGCAGGCGTATCAGGCAGCGAGCAAGGTGATACAAACAGCTAATCAGATGTTCGATACGCTACTCGAGATAACGAGGTAAAAGCGCGCTGCAAAAAAGCGTGCGGCTCGCGAAAACGGATCCTGAGAACGCTTGAAGCGGTGTGATCAGTGCAAGCACCGGCTATGGCAAGAACATGCAAGAACATATCAGTATGAGATAGAAAAAAGGAATCAAAATGCGCGTCAGCAGTAATACCAGTTACGAGGCGGGACTTGCTGCCATCCACCGCCAGCAATCGGCACAGATGAGAACTTTCGAACAGATAAGCACCGGTCGCAGCGTGCTCACGCCGTCCACAAATCCGGCGGCGTATGTTCGGGCACTCGATGTTGCCGAGGCAGACTCCGTCAACAGCCAATACGCGTTGAACCGGCAAAATGGCATGACCAGCCTCAGCATGCTGGAAGGCACTCTTGGCGGCATTACAGCCCTGCTGCAAAGGGCGCAGGAGCTTACCGTGGCTGCCGGAAACGGTACGCTGAATGACAGCGGACGCGAAACTATTGCCACTGAATTGCGCACGAGTCTAGGTGAACTTCTAGGTTTGTCCAACCGGAAGGACGTAAACGGGCAATATCTCTTTTCCGGTTATCAGAGTTCAACCAAGCCGTTTGAGGATACCGGGAGCGGGGTGCAATATGTTGGCGATGAAGGCTTGCGCATGATACAAGCCAGCTCATCCCGGCAGCTTGCAGTAAATGAGTCAGGACGAGAGGTGTTCGAACGCATTCCTGCAGCGGGAGGCGGCTACCACAGCATGTTCAAGACGCTATCGGATCTGGCTGATTTACTCGAAACACCGGTAACCGACCCGGCGGGCAAGGCAGCCCTCGCCACCGGTCTGGATACTGCGCAAGTGAACCTGTCCAATGCGCTCGATAATGTGCTCAAGGTGCAAGCATCGGTAGGAACGCGCATGAAGGAAATCGATGCCTTGAATGGACGCGGTGAAGATTTGAATATTCAGTACAAACAGCAGTTGTCGGAATTACGGGATGTGGACTACGTTGAAGCCATCAGTGACCTGACTCAGCAGCGGACCTATCTGGAAGCTACGCAAGAGGCATTTCTGAAGGTGCAAAGCCTTTCCTTGTTCGATTATATACGCTGATGGCAGCAAAATATTTCACGCACGGATTCTTTACCTGGAGAGAAGTTTCCTGCTGATGGTTAACATGCTCCAAGTCATTCCACAGGGAAGCGAGCTATCCGACCGTGGTTCTGACTACGGGTGGCTATAACCGTTACCTGAGTATTCAGTCGAATAGAGACTGACAGATGATTCTAGATACGGCTCCACATATTTCTTCGGTCGGGCAGGTAAAGGAATTTTTCCTGGCCCGTCAACCTATTCTGGATCAGAACCAGAATCTGATCGCTTACGAGTTATTGTTCCGCCGCACTGGAGTCAGGGCGCCGGTTAGCGCGGAGGATACACGCGGTGCCGCTTCCATCATCGCACATACATCCGAACTGGGCATTGAGAACGTAACCGGGAGCGCACTGGGCTTCTTCAACGTGAATTCCACCTTGTTGATGGGAGACCTGGTTAATTTTCTACCGCCCGAAAAAGTTGTGTTCGAGTTTCCTCAAACGGACAAGATCACTCCCGAACTCGTCCGGCGTGTTGCCGAACTGGCGAATGCAGGATATCGATTTGCGCTGGATGACGTCATCACCCTGTCCGAATACATAAAACCGTTACTGCCGTTTGTTGAAATCATCAAGATCGACACGTCCGTCATGACGTACGCCGATCTGGCCATGCTCGTTCGCCAGTTTAAACAGGCGCACAAGGTGCTTCTCGCTGACAAAGTAGAGACGCTCGAACAATTCCAGAATTGCCTTGAGCTGGGATTTGACTACTACCAAGGTTACTACTTTGCAAAACCAGCTCTTCTGTCAGGCAAGAAGCTTGCAACTTCGCAACTAGCGATCATGGAACTGATGACGCTGGTAGCCAGGGACGCCGACACGATAGAAATCGAGCAGCGCATCAAGAAAGAAGTATCGCTCTGCCTGTCCTTATTACGACTGGTCAATACGCCGGGCATGGGTGTTACGAAAAGCATACATTCGTTAAGTGACGCCTTGATGGTCCTCGGCCGCCGCCAGTTGCAGCGATGGTTGCAAATTCAGATCTATGTCGGGCCGGACCCTCAGATCCCATTCGGGTCACCGCTTCTCCTGCTGGCAGCCACACGCGGCAAATTTCTTGAACTCGTCGCCCAAAAACTTCAGCCCGCAAACAGAAGCATGGCTGATATTGCCTTTACCGTAGGCATTTTATCCTTGCTGGATGCTTTGTTCGGGCAACACATGGAAAGAATTCTCCGCCAGATCGTTCTGAGCGAGGAGATCACCGAAGCCTTGCTGTACCGGACAGGGTTTTACGGGGACTTGCTGAAGCTTGCCGAATATCTCGAAAAACCTGGCGAAGCCGGTCGACTGCTTATGCCCCTGCTTGCCAGATTGGGACTGCCGATCGAAGAGCTCTATCCATTCCAATTGGAAGCATTTGAATGGAGCAACAGTTTGTTACCTACCTTATAGAGGCATAAGTTCCTGGTTCGAGATGTCATCCCCGTATCCCTGATACACCGGATATCGGGGTTCAAGAGTTATCCAGCCAGGGGGGCAGGCGCAAAAATTGATTTCGCTCGTCTCCATCTTCGCAGAAGGCCGGGGAAACCGGGAATTCTGAAGCGGTTATAATATAGGAATGGATACTGCTCATAACAGTGAGCCAACCCGCGCCGAAATCGATTCGCTCCAAGGTCCAGCTCTTATCGAGTTCGGTGCAGCATGGTGCGGATACTGCCGGGCTGCGCGGCCGTTGATTGCTTCAGCCTTGTCCGGTGCTTCACCAGTGCGTCATATCCGGATAGAGGATGGAAAAGGCCGGCGGTTGGGACGCTCGTTTGGGGTGAAGCTCTGGCCGACCCTGATTTTTTTGAAGGACGGAAAAGAAATGGCTCGCCTGGTCCGGCCTGAGAATTCCGATCTTATTCGGCGCGCCCTAGAAAATATCTGCAAGGATGCGTGAATCTTCAAGAGTGCGTGATCGCGCCGTATCCTCTACGTCCAACCAGAATCTGTCGCATCATAACTTGCGCAGTCAATAACATATCTGCACGGCATGAAGCAAAAAAAGGAAAATTCAGTACCCATCCATATGGGGGAAGCGTACCCTCCGGATGTTGCCGCCAATTCTCCGGGGATGGTTTTTCAATACATACAAAAGGAAGACGGTACTTCCTCCATGCCCTTTATCAGCGACCAGTGCGCCAATGTGCTCGGAATCTCGGCTGGAGAACTGAAGGCTAATCCTTCACTGCTCCAGGATCTCGTGCTTCCGGAAGACCGGGAGAGCCTGGAGTATTCGAAGGCGCAATCCGCAGCTAATCTGACAACGTGGAATTGGGAGGGGCGCCTGTGGATCGAATCCTACGGGGATATAAAGTGGGTCAGCTTGCGAGCGAGTCCGAGGCGGGAGAAGGACGCCTGTGTGGTTTGGGAAGGCATTATCATCAATATTACCGAGAGCAGACGCCGGGAGACGGAGCTCAAGGAATCCCATGAACGACTCAAGGAAGTATCAGCGCACGTCATGGCGGCAAGGGAGCACGAGCGTATACGCATTGCCAGAGAAATACACGATGATCTGGGGGGAAACCTCACTGCCATCAAGATCGATCTCGACTGGCTGGTGAGGCGGATCAATGCAGGTGCCAGCAGCGCCGAGAATGCTGCATTGCTTGCGAAAGTGCGTACTGTTTCCGATCTGGTGGATCGCACCATACATTCGATACAACGTATTTCCCGGGACTTGCGGCCAGGCATCATGGATTTTGGCATTTTTGCGGCAATAGAATGGGAAGCGGGTGAATTTGCAAAACGCTATGGCATACCTTGTAAGGTATCGTGCAACGAGCCGGATATTGAACTCGAACCTGACATGGCTGTGGCCGTATTTCGAATTTTTCAGGAAGCGCTCACCAATATTGCAAAGCACGCGCATGCCTCGCATGTCTGGGTCGGGCTGGACGTGATGCAGGAATATCTGGAGCTCAAAGTGCAGGATAATGGCTGCGGTATCGCCTCAAACGATTTCAGAAAACTTGATTCGTTCGGGATTCGGGGCATGGTAGAGCGCGCGAGCCTGCTCGAGGGAAAACTGACCGTCAGCGCAGGCCAGGCGCGGATTCAGCCTCGACAAGGTCAGCAAGGGCCCCAGGGGGAACGGACAGGAGAGGAGCAGGCAAGTCAAGGCACTCTGGTGCATCTCTCGATTCCGCTTGCTGCGGAAGCGCGGATAACGATCCCTGCGACGGCTATTTCAGGGAAATCAACCCCATCATGAATGTGCTGATTGTCGACGATCACGCCATCGTGCGTCAGGGCTTGAGGCAGATTCTGACTGAAAGCGGAAAAATCGACCTCATTGCTGAAGCGGAATCGAGTGGAGAGGCAATGCGGCAACTGCGGGAAGGTGAATGGAGCGTAGTGGTGCTGGATATCTCCCTGCCCGACAGGAATGGTATTGAAGTGTTGAAGCAGATCAGGAAAGAACGTTCCAAGTTACCTGTACTCATGCTGAGCATGCACGAGGAAGGACTTTATGCGATCCGGGCACTGAAGGCGGGAGCCTCCGGTTATATAACCAAGCAGAGCGCTCCCAATGAGTTGATGGCTGCCATCAACCAAGTCGCCAGGGGGCGCAAGTACCTGACGCCCGCAGTGGCAGAAGCCATGGCTGAAAGCCTTGGTACTGATCACGATCGTCCGCTGCATGAAACATTGTCCGATCGTGAATACCAGACCCTGCGCCTGATCGCTTCAGGCAAGAGTCTCACGGACGTGGCCGAGGAAATGCATCTGTCGGTCAAGACTGTGAGTGTCTATCGCGGCCGGCTCCTGCAAAAGATGAAGCTCAAGAACAATGCGGAAGTGACTCACTACGCAATCAAGAATGGCCTCGCCTGAGCCCTTCAGCCCCTCAGCCCCTCAGCCCCTCAGCCCCTCAGCCGCCGGATTATCCTTTACACCTATTCGCTGCTTTTTCATCGCGCTGCTTCTTCATCGGGCGCAGCATGGCGTTTCTTGCGTTGCAACAGGAAATGAGATTTCTGCCTGTTCGCTGTTCGCTGTTCGCTTGCCGGACCATACCTGCTACCTTTTTAAGTGCGCTCAAAGTACCGATCCGACTTTTTCTCCGCAGCTATTTCAAAATATCGTCTCTGCTCCAAATTCCGTTTTTACGGCAGTAGATAACAGTGCCAAATATACGACGCTGTTCCCCCCGTTAATCTGCGCATTGCACAGCCCCGCCTCCTCTTATCATTAACGTACCTGCCTGCCGACTGCTCGGATAATCTTTCCTCCAGACGGATAACTGTGCCGGATGAACTCGAAAAGAGTGTGAGCGTAGCTGCGCCCAAAAAAACGTGACGACGCCATTAAATGTTTCTCCTGGACCACCGTTAATAAGCATAACAGCAGTTGATTAGCTTCGGTAATTGAGGCGAACCAAAAGTTGACGGCTGTAGGTGTAATTTCATAAAAAATTAGTCAAGGAGATTTACATGGCTGCAATCATCAATACCAACGTCATTTCCATGAATGCGCAGCGTAACCTCAACGGTTCGCAGAACGCACTCGCTACCACACTGCAGCGCCTGTCCTCCGGCCTCCGCATCAACGGCGCCAAGGACGATACTGCCGGGCTGGCGATTTCGGAGCGTATGACTTCCCAGATCAGGGGCTTCAACCAGGCAACCCGCAACGCCAACGATGCCATCTCGATGTCCCAGACGGCGGAAGGTGCCTTGGGCGAAATCGGCAACAACCTGCAGCGCATACGCGAACTGGCGGTGCAATCGCGCAATGCCAGCAACAGCGCAAGCGACCGTACCGCGCTCAATAATGAAGTCCAGCAACTCAAGGCGGAAATCGACCGGGTTGCTTCGACCACGACGTTCAACGGCATCAAACTGCTCGACGGCACTTTCAACAATCAAGCCTTCCAGGTAGGCGCCAATGTGGGCGAGACTATCAATATCGACAGCATCGTCAACGCACAAAGCTCGTCCCTGGGTACTACGACCACTTACTCAACCACCGTGGCAGGAGCGGCTATCTCAACTTTCGGAGCTGCCGCAGCAGGTGACCTGACCATCAATGGTATCAGTGTAGGGGCTATCGCAGCCGGGACCGACGTCGATACCCAAGGTGCCAATGTCATCGCCGCCATTAACGCAATAAAAGGCACAACCGGTGTTGATGCTACCTTCGACGCGGTGAGCAAAAAAGTTACGCTTAATAGCACATCCAGTGCTGGCATTACTGTAGGGGGAGCAGCACCTGCCGGTACGAATATTGGCTTGACCGCCGGCACAACCGCGGCAACGGGAACCACTGTCGTTGGTTTCGCTTCGCTGAAGATAGACACCACCGCTGATGCCGATACCGCCATCGCCTCGATGGATTCCGCATTGAGCGCGCTCAATGCGGCGCGCGCCGACCTCGGTGCCTACCAGAACCGGTTCTCCTCAGCGGTTTCGAATCTTCAAACTGCCTCCGAGAACCTGTCTGCTTCGCGCAGCCGCATCATGGATGCCGACTTCGCAGCGGAAACCGCAACACTTTCGCGCAACCAGGTGCTGCAACAGGCGGGAACGGCCATGCTCGCTCAGGCAAATGCAATGCCGCAAAGCGTATTGTCCCTTCTGAGAGGCTAATCGCTGGTACATGGCCTCGCCCGAGTGGCCGAGAGCGTAATGCGTGATGAATGGGGATCGAAGCTTGCTTCCGATCCCCATTCGAACCTTCTGGAGTAAATAATGAAAATCGAACAATCCGGAACCGCCATTCAACCAGGGATCGGTTCTAGAGCAACCGAAGGTAAATTCCTGCACGCCGATGTTAGCCTGCCGGCCGGGGAAGGAACTCCACCAACGCCGCAGACCGTGCAGGTGAAACAGGAAATTGAAAAGGAAAAGGAAGCAACGCTACTCGCTGGCTCGAGCCTGGAATTCAGCGTTGATAACGACACCAACAGGATAGTGGTAAAAGTCGTAGGCAACGAAACCCGGGAACTGGTGAGGCAGATTCCCATGGAAGAAATGCTGGCCCTGGCAAAGGCCATGAATCAGCTGCAGGGTTTGTTGCTGCGCACCAAAGCCTGATGGCAGGGCAGGACACGCCCCCGGAAAACAGGAAAAAACAGAAGAGGACAGGAATATGGCGATTAACGCTGCTGGGGCAGGTTCGAACCTGGATGTAAATGGCTTGGTCAGCCAATTGATGGCAGCAGAACGTGCGCCGCTTGCTTTGCTTCAGAAGCGCGAATCCGACTACCAGGCAAAACTATCCGCTTATGGAACCCTGAAAGGCGCCTTGTCTGCTTTTCAGACGGCAATGCAGGGTCTTGCTGATCCTGCAAAATATCAGGCTATTAGCGCGAGTGCGGCGGATAGCTCCCTGTTGACTGCAACCGGGAATGGCGACGGCAAGGCAGTGCCGGGTAATTATTCCGTGGAAGTACAGCAGCTTGCCCAGCAGCAGAAAATCCGTTCCGAGGGGTTTGCCAGCACATCAAGTGTCATTGGCAGCGGGACTTTGACGATACAGTATGGCACTTATGATAACGTCCTAAATACTTTTACTCTCAACGACGCGAAACCGGCGCAAACGATAACCATCGATCCCTCCCGCAACACCCTCTCCGGGGTGCGAGACGCCATTAATGCAGCCAATGTCGGCGTGAGTGCAACGATTGTGAATGACGGGGCCAGCAACAAACTTGTGCTGACCGCAAAGGATACGGGGGCGGCGAACAGCCTGAAGATTACAGTCAGCGATGATGATGGTGGCAATCTCGATGCCGCCGGACTCTCCAGTCTTGCCTTCGACCCAACCGCGGGAGCGGGCTCCGGCAAGAATCTCACCCAGGTACAGGCCGCGCAGGATGCGAAGCTTAAGATCGATGGGATCGATATCGTCAAATCCTCGAATACGATTACAGACGCAATTGAAGGCACGACACTCAACCTGCTCAAAACGAATGCAGGCAGTCCGACAACCCTGAATGTCTCGCAGGATACCGCTGCTGTCAAGACAGCGGTCGAAACATTCGTAAAATCGTACAACAGCATCAATCAAACGCTTTCCAACCTCACTGCCTATAACCCGGGAGCAAAGAAGGGCGCGATATTGCAGGGTGATTCGGCTGCATTCTCGATTCAGCGCGGAATTCGAGCGGCGTTAACGGCCATGATCGGCGGAGGGAACAGCCTCACCTCTCTCTCACAGATTGGCGTTACCTTGCAGAAAGACGGCAGCTTGGCAGTGGATGCCGCAAAGCTGCAAGCGTCAATGGACGCAAAATTTGAACAGATCAGCAAGCTGTTTACGATAGGTGGCACCTCCACCGACAGCCTGATCACATACGGCGGCGCAACGGACAAGACAATGGCTGGAAATTATGCCGTTACGGTTACACAACTTGCAACTCGAGGCAGCCTCAGTGGAAGCCAGGCAGCAGAGCTAACGATAACGGCAGGAGTCAACGATCAGCTCAATTTCAATGTGGATGGGGTGGCAGCCAGTATTACGCTAGCCGGGGGAACTTATGCTTCCGCGGATGCACTGGCGGCCGAAGTGCAAAGCAAGCTGAATGGTTTCTCTGGCTTGGCTACCGAAGGAATTTCAGTATCGGTTTCCCAGTCCAGCGGTGTATTGAGCATCGTGTCGGCGCGCTACGGATCGGCCTCCAGTGTCGTCCTCACGGGAGGTAATGGTGCGGGCAATCTGCTCGGGGCTAGTCCTGCGGGAGTGCCGGGAATGGATGTTGCAGGCTCCATCAATGGCGTTTCCGCTACAGGATCGGGACAGATGCTGACTGCCACTGGCAGAGGAACGGCCGAAGGTCTGCGCGTTGCCATTCACGGCGGTGTGCTCGGCACTCGGGGTACAGTCGAATTCTCACGAGGTTACGCCGAGCAGTTGAGCAAGATTGCGGAAGAGTTTCTCGCTACCGAAGGAGCGATCGCCAGCCGGGTCGATGGGCTGAATGCCAGTATCAAGGATATCGATCGGCGCCAGGAGGATTTTAGCCGTCGACTCGAAATGGTTGAGGCGCGTTACCGGGCGCAGTTCTCTGCGCTCGACGCCATGCTGGGCAGCTTGACGCAGACGAGCCAGTTTCTTCAACAACAGCTGGCCGCGCTGCCGACTCTCAACGAAAAATGACAGAAGGGGTAAATATATGTATCCAGCATCTCGCTGCGGGGTAAACGCCTACGCCCGGGTTGGCCTTGAAACGGGTGTGATAGCTGCCAGTCCTCATAAGCTCGTCCTGATGCTGTTCGAGGGAGCGCGGATAGCATTGGCTTCGGCGCTTGCTCATACGCGAAGCGGCCAGATCGCGGCCAGGGGTGAAGCGATTTCCAAAGCCATTGCAATCATCAACTCCGGCTTGCAGGCCAGCCTGGACATCAAAGCGGGAGGAGAGCTCGCACAGCAATTGAATGCCCTTTATGAGTACATGGGGCGCCGGCTGTTGCAGGCTAATGTTCATGACAAACCGGAATATATCGAAGAGGTAAGTGGTCTTCTTGGCGAGCTGCACGAAGCATGGGAAGCGATCGGATCGTTCACGCAGCCAAGTGAAGAGGGAAAGATGATTTCATCCGTCACTCATGACGGCATTGCCAATCTGAAAAAAAAGTAATGATGATGACAAGTGCAGAAAACCTTGCTGTGTTTCAGTCTCTTTCCGATCTTACCGGAGAGATGAGAGAAGCTGCCCAGGCAAGTGAGTGGGATCGGCTTGCGGGATTGGAGCGACGCTGCGCAGCCCTGGTGGCACAGCTCGAGGTTGCAGAACCAGTACGGCTTACGCCGGATATGCAGCGGCGGAAAGTTGAATTGATTCACAAGATTCTGGCCGATGACGCAGTGATACGCGAGTACACGGAGCCATGGATAAGACAGGTTCAAGCTCTGCTTGGTACTGCCAGCCGCTCGCGGTGCGTGCGTCAGGCATATGAGTCGGGAGCGTGGAATTTCTGAGCAGGAATCCGGGAACGAGCTTTCGTAGCACCTTCAAAATGGGAAGGCCAGGAATTGGTTTATCTCTTCGTAGGCTCGGGATCGGGGCGAACGGTTTAGGGTAACGGGGAATGAAAGTTCAGGAAGCGTTCCTCGTGGGGAGAGTAAGCTTCATTCCAGGTTTTCCCAGCCCCTAACCATCGGAACAGGAGAATTCGATCTGCGTGCACCCGACACAATCGCGGCAATAACTTCAATCCATCCGGTTCAGTCTTCACTTCAAAGACGTGAGGATTTTACTTCGTTCCTCGCCGGACTGGAGCCCGGGCGTTCTCTGAGAGCACAGGTACAAGCCCTGCTTCCCAACAACGAATTCGTCGTAATGTTGTACGACCGGGAGGAGCAGGATGGGCAGGTGTTACAGATGAAATTGCCCCGGAGTGCGCACTTAGGCGAAACCTTCAATCTGATTTTCCTGTCCCGCGCGCCAAAGCCGACGTTCGGGCTCGTGCTCGACTCTCCAGCAGTGGCTCCTCAGTTGAGTGAGACCGGACGTTTCATCAGCACACTGCTCCAGCAGCCGCTTCCACTTCCTTCTGGCAGTCGATCTGCGCAGCCAAATGCGGCGCCATTACTTTCCGCGCCTCCAGGCGAGGGTACGTCGGCCCAGCATACGCAACTCGCTCAAGGATTGATGCAAGCAATCAGTTCAAGCGGGCTGTTTTATGAGTTCCATCTGATGCAGTGGGTGGTCGGTAAAAGATCGCTGGCAAGCCTGCTGCTGGAACCGCAGGGGCGTTTATCGGAAAACCTCTCGCAGTCGCCTGGTACTGCTTCATCCCCGGCTTCACCGGGGGATGAGCTTCGTTTGCCAGCTCCCTCGCATCAGGATTATTTGAATCCCATGCATCGCGATACTCAAGCACTCTTGCGGCAGCAACTGGATGTTCTGGAAAACGGGCATCTTCAGTGGCAAGGCGAAATCTGGCCTGGCCAGACTATCGAGTGGGATACAGCCGGGGAGAAGATGGATGAATCGGAAGGTGAGGGCACCACTCGATATCCCGTATGGAAAACCAGTGTACGTCTTACGCTACCGAATCTGGGATCTATCAGCGCGGTTCTGAGGTTGGGTGAGTCCGGAGTCGAGGTTCGTCTTGCTGCAACTGAATCCTCAGCCGCGATCCTCCGGGCGGGGGTAGGATACCTCGTCGCAGGATTGGATTCGGCGGGAATCAGATTATTGAGTATGGGTATTGAGGCGAATGAAAAGGCTGAACCGGTCTGAGGCTGCCGTTGCCCTGGCGTATCGCGCCGGCGACCATGCTCCGCAGGTCATTGCCAAGGGACGCGGTCTGGTTGCGGAAAATATTATCCGGGAGGCACAAAGACACGGAGTTTTCGTTCATGAATCTCCGGAACTGGTGTCTTTGCTCATGCAGGTGGATCTGGATCAGCATATTCCCCCGCAGCTCTACCGGGCGGTGGCGGAATTGCTCGCATGGCTTTACAAGATGGAAGCCGGGGAGTAGAGCAGTGAGGAGCCCCCATCAATCCCGGTCAGCTCCTAAACCGGCATATTCATAATATCCTGATAGGCTGCAACCAGCTTGTTGCGTACTTGCACCGTGTACTGAAACGAGATGGATGCTTTCTGCAGCGAGATCATTGCTTCAGTCAGATTGGCCTCGGGCGCGCCGAATTCAAAATCTCTGGCAAGCTTCGATGCATGTTGCTGAACGTTATTGACCTGATCCAGCGATCTCCTGAATACGGTTGCGAAATCGACACGTCCCGCTTCACTTCCAGTTTCGTCTCCACTCGCTATTGTCCCGACTGAACCCGCTTTGCCGCCAGCAAGCGCAGCGCCTGCGCGGAGCTGGGTGAGCATCGAATCTATGTTTGAAATGTCCATGGTTTCCGGCAAGTACTTTTGAAAGGTATACAAGATAGCACTCTCTCCTGTGTTCCGTTTTTTGAAAAGGCCGTAAAACCAGTTTCTTTTTCCCGCATTGAAAACTGCAGCCATAGTGATAATGGCGGCTGTCTTCGATCTGGAGCACAGGACTGGGGAGAAACAGGTGACAGCGGGTGCGAATGCCACAACAATGAACAGCGCAATGAACAGCGCCGCAAACAACGCGGCCAATGGCGTGGTAAGCAGCGTTCAGGGTCGGCTGCAAAGCTTTCTGACGCGATTATCCAGCCAGCAGAAAATCGGTCTCATGCTGACCGTTTCTTCCTTGGTTGCATTGCTGGCGGCCGGATGGATGTGGACTCAGGGACCGGACTACAAGGTGCTGTTCAGCAATGTCTCCGACGGTGATGGCGGCGCAATCATCGCATCCCTCCAGCAAATGAATGTGCCCTACAAATTTGCCGAAGGCGGCGGAGCGATACTCGTCCCATCAAGTCAGGTGCACGACACTCGCCTCAAACTTGCGTCCCAAGGGTTGCCAAGAGGGGGTCTGGTAGGTTTCGAGCTGATGGAAAACCAGAAGTTCGGTACCAGCCAGTTTCTTGAGCAGGTCAATTTCCAGCGTGCACTGGAAGGTGAACTGGCCCGTTCCGTCCAGGCGTTGGCGGCTGTCGACAGCGCCAGGGTCCATCTAGCGATCCCGAAGCAATCGGTATTTATGCGGGAGCAACAGAGACCCAGCGCATCCGTGCTGGTGAATCTCTACCCCGGCCGCACCCTCGATCCCCAGCAGGTCAATGCGATCGTCCATCTCGTTTCCAGCAGCGTCCCCAATCTGCATGTGAAGAATGTGACGGTAGTGGATCAACAAGGCGATTTATTGACCAGGATCGATGAATCGAACGCCAATACGGGACTGGATCCAGCTCAGCTCAAGTACTTGCATGCGCTGGAGCAAAGCTATATCAAGCGGATCGAGGCGATTCTGATTCCGATCGTGGGACAGGAAAATGTTCGTGCCCAGGTCGCGGCTGAGGTCGATTTTGCACACTCCGAACAAACCAGCGAAACGTACAGACCCAACCAGGACCCTGCAGGCTCCACGATCCGCAGTCAGCAGACTTCGGAATCCACGAGTGTGGGCACTCAGAATGAAGGCGGCGTTCCGGGTGCGCTTTCCAATCAGCCTCCGGTTCCCGCAACCGCTCCGGTTACCACGCCGCCGCCAGTACCTCTCCGAGCAAATTCCGGGCAGTCATCCGGAGCAACTGCACCCCAATCCCGCGCCCCAAGCAGCACGCGCAAGGATGCAACCATCAATTACGAAGTCGATAAAACAATCCAGCATGTGCGCAAACCGGTCGGCGGTATAAAAAGACTTTCTGTTGCAGTCGTGGTCAACCACCGCAGAGTCGTGGACGAGAATGGTGTCATCAGTGCCAAGCCACTGAGCGAGGTGGAAAAATCCCAGATTACCGATCTGGTGAAAGAGGCGGTGGGATTCAGCAGGGAACGTGGGGATACATTGAACGTGGTCAACAGCCATTTCACAGGTGTGGAACGGGAAGCAGCGCCAGAGCTCCCATTGTGGAAACAGCCCGAGGCCGTTGAACTGGCTCAACAGATCGGAAAAACGCTTCTGATTGGCGGCCTGATTCTGTATCTGGTGCTGGGTGTGCTACGTCCCTCGCTCAAGCGCATCAACCAGCCGGAACCTCCGTTGTTGACGGAATCCAGAAACGATGACCAGGATGTGCAACCTGTTCCCGCACTGAAACCTGCGGCACAACCTTCCGAATACGAGCAAAGACTGACGCTCGCGCGTCAGCTTGCAAAAAAGGAGCCCAAGCTGGTGGCAAACGTCGTCAAGCAATGGGTGGCTGGCCATGAATGAGGAGGGCATCTACAAGAGTGCAGTCCTGCTCCTGTCATTGGGCGAAGACGAGGCGGTGCAGGTATTGAAACATCTCAATCAGCTGGAGGTACAAAAACTCGGCGCTGCAATGGCCAAGCTCAGGAACCTGAGCCGGGAGCAGGTCGATAGTGTTCTGAGCGATTTTTGCGGCCGGGTCATGCACGAGCCGCTTCTTCTGGATATCGATCCGGAAAACTACGCGCGCACGGTGCTCGAAAGAGCTTTGGATGAAGATAAGTCGACGGACAACATCAGTCGCATTCTAGAGGGACACGACACGAGCGGAATCGAAGGACTCAAGTGGATTGACTCGCAGTCAGTCGCGGAACTCATCAAGGGGGAGCACCCGCAGATCATCGCTACCATCCTCGTCCACCTCGATCGTCACCAGGCCAGTGAAATTCTCGGGCAATTGAGCGAGCAGCTTCGCAATGATGTCCTGCTGCGTATCGCCACGCTCGAAGGCATTCAGCCTTCCGCATTGCGCGAACTCAATACGGTTCTGACCGATTTGTTGTCCGGCAGTGAAAATATCAACAAAAGCTCGGTGGGCGGCATTCGTACCGCAGCGGAAATCATCAACTTCATGGGTAGCGCGGCGGAAACGTCGGTGCTTGATAATCTGCGGGAATTCGACGCGGATCTGGCGCAAAAAATAATGGATCAGATGATTGTATTCGAGAACCTCATGGATATTGACGACCGTGGAATTCAGATGCTGCTGCGGGAAATTCGATCTGACATCCTGGTGATCGCGCTGAAAGGCGCAGCCTGGGATCTGCGTGAAAGGATTTTCAAGAATATGTCGAAACGTGCCTCTGAAATCCTGCGTGAAGACCTCGAAGCGATGGGGCCGGTAAGAGTAAGCGAAGTTGAAAACCATCAGAAGCAGATATTACAGGTCGTCCGGCGACTCGCAGATGAGGGGCAAATCGTGTTTGGCAGCAAGAACGAAGAAAGCTACGTATGAGTAAGGTTGGTGCACAGCCAAAAACTTCCGGCGAAAGGCCGAGAATGACGTCTCGGGCAAACCAGATCATTCCCAAGGAAGATTTGTCGACCTATCGCCGCTGGGAAATGGATGTCCTAGAGCAAGGCGCAGTGCTCGAAGGACCGGCTGACACTTCAGTTGATACCAAAGACGAGACAATGCCTGAGCAGATACAGGTTGCGTTGCCCACAGTCGAGGAAATCGAAAAAATTCATCAGGAGGCCCGCCAGGAAGGCTATGACGTAGGCTATGAAACCGGCCGGGAAGCTGGCATGAAAGCTGGTTACGATGCCGGGCGCGAGCGTGCCAGCTTTGAAGCCGGGCAATTGACGACTGCATTTGGCGGTCTCCAGGAAGCCTTGGCAAGTGCTGACCAGAAGATTTGCAATGCTCTACTTTCCCTTGCACTCGATGTCGCCAAAGAGATGGTGCGTGAGGCATTGCGGGTGAAACCGGAGCTTGTTTTCGCAGTCGTTCGCGAATGTATTCAGTCTGAGCCGGTACTCGGTCAGCCGGCACAGCTATTCTTGCACCCGGACGATGCTGCCCTGGTACGCACCCACCTGAATCAGGAGCTTGACCATTGCGTCATTAATCTCGACCCTCGCCTGGAGCGGGGAGGATGCCGGCTCAGGGTGGGGCCCAGCGATATCGATGCCACTGTATCGACCCGCTGGCGGCGCGTAACCCAGGCGCTGGGGCAACATAATGACTGGCTGGAGCGTCATTGATGGAAGCTTTATCCCATACTGACCGATGGCAAGGATTTCTCAAAAACTGCAGTGGGCTGGCCGAGGTGTCGCCGCCCTTCCAGATTTCCGGAAGTCTCACGCGTGTTACCGGGTTGATAATGGAAGCAACGGGCCTCAAGCTGGCGGTGGGCAGTGGATGCACCATACTGATGCCCAACGGTAACAGCATGGAGGCCGAGGTAGTGGGTTTTCATGGTGACAGGCTTTACCTGATGCCAGCCCATGGCATGTTCGGATTGGCTCCCGGTGCCAAGGTCGTGCCGTGGGATCGCACCGGCGTGCTTTCTAACCCGGGCAGCGCATCCCGCCGATGGCGCCGGGCGTCTGATCAGATCAGCCGATTTCCAGTGGGAGAAGCGCTACTGGGAAGGGTGGTGGATGGCACGGGACGTCCCTTGGATGGCCTTGGCCCGTTAGAAGTGGAACGTTCGGCTTCGCCCGCAGGTTCGCCCATCAACCCGCTCAATCGGGAACCGATCAGCGAGGTCCTTGATGTAGGGGTGCGCGCGATAAACGCCCTGCTTACAGTGGGGCGCGGTCAGCGCATGGGTCTTTTTGCAGGTTCCGGCGTGGGAAAGAGCGTCCTGCTCGGCATGATGGCGCGCTATACCAGCGCCGATATTATTGTCGTGGGATTGATCGGCGAGCGCGGAAGAGAGGTCAAGGATTTCATCGAGCAAATCCTGGGTGCTGAAGGATTGGCACGTTCGGTGGTAGTGGCAGCACCCGCAGATACCTGGCCCCTGATGAGATTGCAAGGTGCGTCCTATGCCACTTCTGTCGCTGAATACTTTCGGGACCAGGGAAAAAATGTTCTATTGATCATGGACTCACTCACCCGCTATGCAATGGCACAGCGTGAGATCGCGCTTGCGATCGGGGAGCCTCCCGCGACTAAAGGGTATCCGCCTTCCGTATTCGCCAAACTGCCGCAATTGGTGGAAAGGGCGGGGAATGGGGTCAAGGGCAGCGGTTCGATCACCGCTTTCTATACCGTGTTAGCCGAAGGGGACGATCAGCAGGACCCCATTGCGGATGCGGCAAGGGCGATTCTGGATGGCCACATCGTGCTTTCGCGGCAACTGGCGGAAAGCGGGCATTATCCTGCCATCGATATCGAAGCCTCCATCAGTCGCGCCATGACCAGTCTGATCTCGCCTGAATATTTTGAGCAGGTGCGTAATTTCAAGCAGCTTTTTTCACGCTACCAGCGTTCGCGCGACCTGATCAGCGTAGGAGCATATTCCCCGGGAAATGACAGGTTGCTGGACCGGGCGATTGCCTTGTATCCAAAACTCGAACATTTTCTTCAACAAACCATGGTGGAGCGCGCAGGGTATGAAGAGAGCATTCGAAGCCTGGAAGCTCTGCTGGCTTCAAACCCCAATTAATCTCAATTAGCTGTTGCCTGATCATGCCGAAAACTTCTGCGTTGGAAACCCTTATCGAACTGGCACAAACTCGTACGGATGATGCGGCGCGAAGATTGGGATTTTTGAACGCCCAAGGGCTGGACATGGAAGCCAAGCTGGTTTTGCTGACACAGTATTCGGACGAATACCGAGCCCGCTTTCGAGCTTCCATGCAGCAAGGCCTCACAGCGGCGGGATGGCGAAATTATCATGAATTCATCGACAAGCTCGACGCTGCGATTTCCCAGCAACAGGAAGCGCTGGAGCTCATGCGGCAGCGTGTCGCTGCCAGTGAGGCCGCGTGGCAATCGGAGCGGCGTGTTCTTAACTCTTATGACACTTTGGCGCAGCGTCACAGGCAGATCCAGCTGGTCCATCAGGCAAAGCGCGAGCAGCGGGAAACAGACGAGTGGGCGAACAGTGCGGCTATCCGCCCGGCTCGACATAGTTGAACCATACAAGATAATAAACTCCTGAAAAATCGAATTCCGAGAGCAGCCTATGCTATCTGTATCATCGAACACCGCTTTGCATCCCGCCAAGGATACTTTGGCCGAATCGAAAAGCGTTATTCAGAAATCGGATGCCTCCGATTTCCGCAAACTGCTTGCTGCCGAAGTGAGCGGTGATGATGAAGCATCGGATACAGGCGCTAGCGGCATACCCGGAAATCGGTCCCTGAAAGATTCTGAAGATACGGATGCTGAGGCAGAGGCTGAGGAAGATCGCAGGGGAAAAGAAGGGATTATGACCGTTGAAATGCTTGCCGACGGGTTTCAGCTTTCTCACTCTGCCACGGTCACGGCGATACCAGGTATCACAGATGCTTTACACCTTCCTGGTACCGGTCGAACCTTGGATACCGTAACCGGAATTGAAACTCGAATCCCTGCGGATATGCTGGTCCAGCAGCAGACCGATGCTGCATTCGGTCAAAGGAGTGCAAACGATCCCCATCGGTCTGCTGCCGGACGGATCACTTCAGTTGCGGCCTCGATAGGACACGAGGCGCGGGCTGGGGGAGACGCAAAGTCATCCGATCTCTCAGGACTGGCGCCGGAAGAGAACGTTATCAACGTAGCTCAGGCCATGGAGGCTGGAATGCGCCTGAGTTCTGCTATTGCGGGAGGCTCTCAGGAGGGACAGACGACTGTTCGAGTTGTTTCCTCCAGAATCGTATCTGCCCCCGCAGCAGGCGGGAAACTGCCACAAGATATGAAGTTCACAGGAGTCGCAGCGCACGAGATGTCTCATTCTGATTCGGCCTCCTCAGAGAGCAGGCTTGCGGGAATCTCCAACAGCATCGGCGATTTCCTGCCGGATGTTGCACATTTGCGTCCAGGCGCGGCCGCAGGAAGCGATACTTCTTCGCTCCCCACATTAACTGCACCCGTCGTGCCCCACGAACTCCTGACTCCGCTCCCATCTCCAGGACCTCTGATAGTCGAGCCAGGTAGAGTGCCCGGCACCGCAGATCTGCGCGATCCTTCTTTGCTCAGGCTGGGACCGCGCTTGGGCACAGGCAGTTGGGATAATGCCCTGGGTCAGAGAGTACTCTGGATGGTATCTCACCAACATCAGATCGCCGAACTCAATCTGAATCCCGCTGATCTGGGACCGCTGCAAGTCGTCCTGTCCGTAAACAGCGATCAGGCCAGCGCGGCATTCGTATCCCAGAACCCTGAGGTTCGGCAAGCACTCGAAGCGGCGCTGCCCCGGCTGAAGGAAATGATGGCAGAAAGCGGAATCAACCTGGGCAGTGCAACAGTCAGCGACCAGGGAGCCCGCCAGCAAGGAGATTTCGAAAGGCAAAATAGTGCAAGGTCTCATTATCGGCAGGAAGAAAGCCGGGCCGTCTCAGCAGGGACAAGCTTCGGAATGAGCCGCGGCACTGCTGATATTCGCGGACACCAGCTCGTGGATACTTTTGCATAATTTGGATGCGGTTGTGGCCAAGCCAGGTATAGAGAATTTCTATTTGTGACGCGTCGGAGACTGCAATCTCCAAATTTCGAGATAACCTGTTTTTTCCCGTTTGTTTCTCACATTGAAGGCGGGGCATCAGTTCAATAATGCCTCCTGCAAGCGTAAAACGGCTAACAGAGCACAAACATGGCAATCAGAGCAAATAAGCAAAGTAAAGATCCGAAGGAAGTGAAATTGGAGCAGAAATCCGGGAAAGGCAGGCTCGTTCTGATTATCGCGGCGTGCGCCCTATTACTGGGAGCAGGAGGCGGCGGTGCAGGATGGTATTTCAGCCAGGTCTACAATGGGACAGGCGCGCTGCCGAAGCCTAAACCTCCTGTGTTTCTCAATCTGGAAACCTTTACTGTCAACCTCCAGCCGGAACACAGCGAGCAGCATCTCCAAACCAATCTTATCTTGAAGGTCGAAGATGAAAGTGTGGTGGATTTAGTCAAATTGCATATGCCGGAAGTACGCAACCGCGTGCTGCTGTTGCTTTCGGGCAAGACAGCCACGCAGATTTCGAGTACCGAGGGAAAAAAGAAGCTCGCCTCTGAACTCACTGCGGAGATAAATCACCAGTTCAGCGAGGAGCGTGTGACAGGATCGGTTGAGAACGTGCTTTTTACTTCGTTCGTGATTCAGTAGCTCCATGAGAGAGGACTTCCTTTCGCGTGAGGAGGTGGATGCTCTTCTCAGGGGAGTGAGCAGTGGATCCACGACAATCGAACAGAGTACGGCTAATTCCGGTTTTCGCCCCTACAACCTGGCGACACAGGAGCGCATCGTACGGGGGCGCATGCCCACCCTCGAAATCATCAATGAGCGTTTTGCGCGCCTCATGCGCCTCGGGCTGTTCAATTTCATGCGTCGCAGCGCAAATGTCACTGCGGGACCGGTAAGGGTTATCAAATTCAGTGAATTCGTGCGAAACCTCGCTGCGCCAAGCAACCTGAATCTTGTGCATATAAAACCTTTGCGCGGCACCTCGCTGTTTGTATTCGACCCGACACTGGTATTTCTTGTGGTTGACAACCTGTTCGGCGGTGATGGGCGCTTTCTTCCCAAGACTGAAGGTCGCGACTTTACCCAGACGGAGCAGCGCATTATCCAGCGCTTGCTCAACCTGGTCTTCGACAGCTATGGCAAATCCTGGCATCCGGTTTATCCGATCGAATTTGAGTACCTGCGGGCAGAAACGAATACCCAGTTTGCCAATGTGGCGACACCGAATGAGGTCGTGGTGGCAACCACCTTCGAGGTCAATTTTGGTTCCGTGGTTGGGGAAATGCATATCTGTATGCCCTATTCCGTTCTCGAACCTATCCGCGATCTGCTGTCGAGCACCGTCCAAGGCGAGGCATTGGAGGTGGATAAACGCTGGGTCGGTCGCCTCTCAAAACAGGTACAGTCGGCTGAAGTGACATTACTGGCAAATCTGACGCATGCCCAGGTCAGGCTCGATCAGATCCTGAATATGAAGGTTGGGGACGTTATTCCCTTGGATATTCCGGAATTCGTTACTGCAAGCGTGGATGGAGTACCGGTCATGGAATGCAAATATGGAATTTCGAATGGCCGCTACGCTTTGCGTATGGAGAAAATGCTCGCTTCCGGGAGCAGTGAATGAGTGAAGCTGAACGCCGCGATCTGTCCAGGCGGCCCTTTGTGAATAAAACTGAGGAGATGAAAGTGTCTGTAACACCAGCCAATTCCGCAGCTCGAACGCCGGCGGACCAGGATGAGACAATTGCGGCCGGAGAAACTGGCTCGGGACAGATATTCGAGCAATTCCAGAATATCCAAAAGGTACAGGTCCAGAATGACATTGATCTGGTCATGGATATACCCGTTCAACTCACTGTGCAGTTGGGACGCACCAAAATCGCCATCAAGAACCTGTTGCAATTGGCGCAGGGTTCCGTGGTGGAGCTGGATGGGCTGGCAGGGGAACCAATGGATGTTCTGGTAAACGGTTATCTGATTGCTCAGGGCGAAGTTGTGGTAGTCAATGAGAAGTTTGGTATACGCCTCACCGATATCATCACGCCGAGTGAACGGATACGCAAATTAAACCGCTAATCGTGAAAAGAAAATATCAGAACCCGTTTTTGCCTCGAGCGGTGCTCCGTAATCCTCTTTTAGCGGCAGCGCTCTGGCATTTCGCCTCACCGGCCATGGCGGTTGGAGCGAGCGACAGCACAGTTACTTCCAGTGGCAGTCCCTTGCAGGTCATGCTCGGCTTGGGAGTGGTGCTCGCTGTGATCGCAGGTTGCGCGTGGCTGCTCAAGCGCATGGGTGGAGTATATAGGGGGCATGCAGGGGTGGTCCGGATAATCGGGGGATCGGCGGTGGGACAACGCGAGCGCGTCGTTGTGGTCGAAGTGGCCGAAACCTGGCTTGTCGTTGGTGTCGCACCCGGGCACGTAACGGTATTGCATAGCATGCCCAAAGGCGACATTGGCGCAAGCATGCTTCATGTCTCCGGGACGCCAGGGCATGTCGAAAAAAATTCCAATTTTTCAGGCTGGCTGAAGCGATTGACAGAAAAGTATGGTGAATAGCGTGTCAGATAAAAAATTCCGATCCAACATGCCTATTGCATATGGAGCCGTGCTCGCAGCCCTGCTGCTGGCCACGCCTGTGGTCGCGCTGGCACAGGCAAAGGGAGGATTTCCTGCCTTTAGCAGCGTGCCTGCACCCCGTGGTGGACAAACTTATTCATTGAGCCTGCAAACACTGCTGCTGCTGACATCGCTGACATTTCTGCCAGCGGTGCTCCTGATGATGACGGGTTTTACCCGCGTCATCATTGTCCTTTCGCTGCTGCGGCAGGCCCTTGGCACCCAATCCTCGCCACCCAACCAGGTGCTCGTCGGATTGGCGCTGTTCCTGACTTTTTTCGTCATGAGTCCGGTATTCGACAAGATTTATCAGGACGCATACCAACCTTATGTGGAAAACAGGATGACGATGGAGCAGGCATTGGAGAAGGGCGCCGTGCCGCTCAAAGCTTTCATGCTGAAGCAAACTCGGGAGACCGATCTTGCGCTGTTCGTCAAACTCTCGGGTAGGCCCCAGCTGAACGGGCCGGAAGAAGTATCCCTTCGGGTGCTCGTTCCGGCCTTTGTTACCAGTGAGTTGAAAACTGCATTTCAAATTGGCTTCGCAGTATTCATTCCTTTTCTGATCATTGACATGGTCGTGGCATCGGTGCTCATGTCGATGGGGATGATGATGGTATCACCGGCTCTCGTTGCATTGCCTTTCAAGATCATGCTCTTCGTGCTGGTAGACGGATGGCATATGCTGATCGGTTCGCTGGCAGAGAGTTTTTATTAAGGATGCAACATATTTATCCACCTGACGAGATGACGGAAAAGAACCATGACACCTGAAAGCGTAATGACACTCGGCCAGAAAGCAATGGAAGTTACCTTGATGGTTTCCGCTCCCTTGTTACTGGCCGCACTCGTCACCGGACTGCTGGTCAGCATCTTTCAGGCCGCCACCCAGATCAATGAGATGACTCTGTCTTTCATTCCCAAACTCGTGGTCCTGTTTGCCATGCTGGTGTTTGCAGGACCATGGATGCTTTCGGTGCTGCTCGACTATATGAGGCAGGTGCTGGAAGGAATTCCCGGAGTGATCGGATAGTTGTCAGGACTATCCGGAAAAAGACAGACAAGAGCGGCATCTTGCTTGTCACATCCCGCCCTCCAACGCTTCCTGGATCGGGGAGATAAAGCAGAATTTCATTATTGTTAAATGATCACGCTCAGCTCGGCCGATCTCAATGCGTGGCTCATTTCCTTTTTCTGGCCTGCCGCCCGTATTCTGGCGCTCCTTTCGGTAGCGCCGGTATTGGGAAATCTTGCAGTTCCTGTCAGGGTGAAGGTGGGATTGGGTATCCTCGTCGCGCTGGTCGTGGCGCCCACCCTCGAACCCATGCCAAAGATCGAGTTGGCCTCGGCTCCCGGCCTGCTGGTCCTTGGTCAGCAGATCATGATCGGCCTGGCAATGGGCTTTGCCATGCGCATAATCTTCAGTGCGATTGAATTGGCGGGAGAAATTGCAGGCTTGCAGATGGGCCTGGGGTTTGCTACCTTCTTTACGCCTCACAGCGATGGCAGCAGTCTTGTTCTGGGGCGTTTCCTGGGTCTGCTGGGAACGCTCGCATTTTTATCGTTCAACGGCCATCTGTTGATGCTGTCTGCCCTGATCGACAGCTTCAACGCCTTCCCGATCTCCACCGAGCCTTTTTCAAATATGGGATGGAAAAGACTGGCGGAGTGGGGGAGTATTATTTTTAGCGTCGGCTTGCAACTTGCGTTGCCGGTGGTCGCTGCATTATTGATTGTCAATCTCGCGCTGGGCATTCTGACTCGCGCGTCGCCCCAACTGAACGTCTTCGCGGTGGGTTTTCCGATTACCCTGATGGTTGGAATGGCAGCGCTCATACTGTCGCTTCCGCATTTTACTCCCGTGATCGAGCGATTGATCACTGAAGGATTGCAAACCATGCTCGAGGTGGGGCAAAACGCCCGTTGAGCTCAGCAGCTTACCTTACGACGAACGAAGGCAAGGCTGGCAAGACCTATACCGAGCAGGGCCAGGGAACCTGATTCCGGAAGCTCGTTGATTGCGACGATTGCGCCTTCACCGGAAGGGTTTGCAAGGTCGAGAAGTTCGAGGCCCGACTCCGCTCCCTTCTTGCTTTTCTGCAAACCGGATATATCTCCTGTAGCCTGGATAAAACCCCACCCTCTCGGGGGATCTTGGGAGAAAGAGATAAATTCTGTCCCGTATAGGCTTCCATCTCCCTTTGCATTTTGGAAGCGCCCTGTTCCGCCTGTTATCTCAAAGGAGGAATCCTTTAACGTGAATATGGATGGGAGGCTTGTAGGAATGAACCATCCAGAATAATCGGCAAAGATTTCGTCTCCACCGAAGAGGGTGAATGTCATCTTTCCTTCAAAGCCAAAGAAGCCATCTGCGGGAGTGATGCAGTCCTTGGCTGCGAGTGAAATCGCGCCGAAAGACGAAATCCCACTGCCTGTAATTGTTCCGCCGAAACATCCTCCTAGATCATCTTGAATGCCGAGCTGTTCTTGTATGGCCGCATTTACTGTGAAAAGTGCTGCCTCGGCGCCAGAAATGGGCGCGAGGGCTGCCACGCCTACAGTGATTGAAACGATCGAGCGCTTTATCAGCGTTATAGGGGGTGTTTTCAATTTAAGCTCCTTTTAATAATTATTGGCGCACCAATTATTCAAATCTCACCTCAAGGAAAGTCTAAAAAAGTTCGACGACCGCCAATCTATAGTGTGTGACTTTCCGCGTCAACCTCTCGGATTGAACTTTCCCCGGGTGCTGCTAAAGTTTGCTAAAGTTAAAAAACGGAAAGCAGAAACGAATCAATGACGTCTCCGCCAGAATCGGTGGGAACTCGTGCCAATTAGGGGAGGGGAAAATGCCCACGCTCGATCATGCCACTTTTATTAATCGCCTCAAGGGAAAGTCGATCAACACCAGCGCGTTGAGGCAGTCCTACCCGGATCTGAACCTGAGAGGATTGCCGGCAGACGGGACGATGGAAGGCACCCTTCCAAACCTCGAGAGGCTCTGGGAAATTATCGATAACTATGATCACGACGGGAACGTTAATACCATTTCCGATCCTCCCGCCGTGGCGATTGCCGAGTGGTTGTTTGCGGGAACAGGAGGCGCTGAGCCTGCGACGGGTGAGCCGATAAACTGGAAGATGCTTGCGGAACTGGGTGACAGGAGTATCACGAACAATAGCAACGCGCATAAAACTGCGATCGAGCGTACAGGTATCGGTTTGTACTACGGCGATCATTCCCAGTTCCATGACGACATTCTAAGGGGAGATCGCACAGCGCTGCGGACGCAAATTGATGCCATGAGCATGGGTAACTGGCGGATGGGATCGATTGAACCGGGATACGTCACGATAGAAAAACCTTCAGGAGAGGCGGCTCGTCTACGTGAAAGTTCGTGTATTGGATGGGTGATGGAGAATGTGCAGGCAGCCTATCAGGGGGCTGGCTATGGAGCGCGTTTTGCAGAAATAAACGCCCGAGTAAAGGAGGCGGACTTACGCGGTACTGTCCTTTGTGAAGAATTGCAAAAGGATGGCTGGACCGGCGTATTTTATAGCCCGCGGACAGCCGAAGATCTTTCTGCTGCGGATGAGCGTGAGAAACTCGGTGCACTGAATATGGCGAAGGCGGGAGCACGCATCTGGAAGTCACCGGTTTCGGGATCCACCGGCGTTCGCTGCGATGAAGTCGTTTCCGGTTATCGGGAGGTAACGCCGGACAGCAAAACCGAAGCGTTACTGGAAAAACTGGAAAATGCACCATTCTTCGTAGGAGTGGCGAATGGGGGTCTGCATACCTTCGTGGGACATAACGGGAGCGTATGTGATTTCCACTGGAAGGCGCAGCCGGATGACAGGGATGCGATGACCGAGAACCCTGTTCGGCAGTGGGTATGGGACACAGGGCTTTACATGATTCCACCCGGTTATTGGTAAGAAAACTCCAGGCGAAGCAGGTGAGAGAGTAGCCGGGTTGAGCGAGGCGGACCCTGACGAGAACGGGACGAGAGCTTGACAAGTTGCACTCACAGTGGATCTACCTCCCCATGAGGGTTGAGTTGGAATAATGGCAAAAAAAATCGAATTGTCGGGCTCGACTTCGCTCGACCCGATCTGCCGATTCATTTTACCGATTCAGCGGGAAATCTTTAAATGGAAAGTTTTTTGCCCCGTTTATCAGCTACACGGCGTTTTTTCAGCAAGCAGCCTTGCCATGCGTCCCAGCGCGCTCTCCAGGTTGGACATTGCGGTGGCAAAGGAGAGCCTGATGTAACCTTCGCTCCCAAAAGCGGAGCCTGGCACCACCGCGACACCCCCCTGTTCCAGCAGATATTCGCTAAAGGCGATATCGCTGCGATCCTTGATCATCCCATTACCGTGCAAACGTACGATTGCTTCCCGTGCATCGGCAAATGCGTAGAATGCTCCCTCGGACAGCAGGCAACGGATGCCGGCGATACCATTGAGGGCATCAGTCACGAAACGGTTCCGCTGCCGGAACGCTTCCACCATTGGTGTGATACAGGATTGATCGCCATTCAGCGCTGTTTCAGCCGCGACCTGGGAAATAGAGGCAGGGTTTGAAGTGCTCTGCGACTGGACATTCTCCATTGCGGTGATGATGTGAGCGGGACCTGCGCAATAACCGATCCGCCAGCCTGTCATGGCATATGCCTTCGAAACCCCGTTAAGTACCACCGTGCGGGGATACAGCGCTGGACATGCATTCAGAATATTGACGAACTTGCCCTCCGATAGCAGGATGTGCTCGTACATGTCATCCGTGGCAATCAGGATATGGGGATGTCTGAGTAGAACTTCTCCCAATGCCTTGAGTTCGTCCAGCGTGTAAACACCGCCAGAGGGGTTGCTGGGGCTGTTGATGACGAACATCCGGGTTTTCGGCGTAATGGCTTGCTCGAGCTGAGCCGCTGTAATTTTGAAACCCTGCTCGATACCCGCCTCGACAATGACCGGCTTGCCTTCGGCTATCAGGACGATGTCAGGATAAGAGACCCAGTAGGGCGCCGGGATGATGACCTCATCCCCAGGATTGATGACAGACAGTGTGAGATTGAAAAAGCTTTGCTTGCCTCCGCACGAAACCAGAATTTGTCCCGCAGTATAGTCGAAGCCATTTTCGCGCTTGAACTTGGCGATGATCGCATTCTTGAGGCGGGGTGTTCCACCGACAGCCGTATATTTCGTAAAACCGCGGTGAATCGCGGCAACCGCGGCATCCTTGATGTGCTGGGGGGTATCGAAATCGGGCTCGCCGGCGCCCAGTCCAATAATATCCTTGCCTTCCGCTTTCAGGCGTGCGGCTCGGGCAGTGACAGCCAGAGTAGGGGAGGGCTTGATGGCCTGAACGCGCTTTGAGAGTTCCACAATAATGTCCTTATGCTAATGGCACTTGTGCTGCGTGATAAAATCAGCCATCAAGTCGCGGGTGATGCTATATGCGGTGGTTGGAGGAGATGGACAAACGCCTGCCTTTTGATGAGGCCTGAGATTTGAAACATGATGAAGTGGAGCGGGGTAACCGGTTCTCTTTTGCAATCCCCGGATAGCTTCGTCTGACCGGCTGCCCCGCGCATACTTGCGAAAAATACGCACTCCACTTCTCCAGTTTGACGAGGAGTCAGGCGAAGCAGAAGCAATGCTGCAAGTCATGGAATTAACTGAAAAACAGTAGACAACGATGAATTTGGATTATACCCGTGATTATTACCTTTCCCAATAGCCCTTATAAGCTCAACCAGTTATTTCAGCCCGCGGGCGATCAGTGTTCAGCGATCGAAAAACTGGTGGAGGGAATAGAGGACGGGCTGGCATTCCAGACACTGCTGGGAGTGACGGGCTCCGGCAAGACCTTTACGATGGCCAATGTCATTGCGCGGCTGGGACGACCCGCGATTATCATGGCGCCAAACAAGACTCTGGCGGCGCAGTTGTATGCGGAAATGCGGGAGTTTTTCCCGGAAAATGCCGTCGAGTATTTTGTATCGTATTACGACTATTATCAGCCGGAAGCGTATGTCCCGTCGCGGGACCTTTTTATCGAGAAAGATTCCGCAATCAACGAGCATATCGAGCAGATGCGCCTGTCCGCTACCAAGGCGCTGCTCGAGCGGGATGACGCCATCATCGTCGCCACGGTGTCGTGCATCTATGGGATAGGCGATCCTGTGGATTATCACGGAATGATCCTCCATCTGCGGGAGCATGAAAAGATCACGCAAAGGCAGGCAATACAGCGTTTGACAGAAATGCAGTACGAGCGCAACGAATTCGAGTTCAGCCGGGGAACCTTCCGGGTGAGGGGAGATGTGCTCGACATCTTTCCCGCGGAAAGCTCGGAAACCGCCGTGCGTGTTTCCCTGTTTGATGACGAGGTGGAAAGCATGACATTGTTCGATCCTCTTACCGGTCGCACCTCGAGAAAGGTATCGCGTTATACCGTTTATCCTTCCAGCCATTACGTGACGCCAAGGAGCACCACCTTGCGCGCCATCGAGACAATCAAGACCGAGTTGAGGGAACGCATGGATTTTTTCCACCAGCACAACAAGCTGGTGGAGCTGCAGCGCATCGAACAGCGCACCCGTTTCGATCTGGAAATGCTCAACGAACTGGGTTTCTGCAAAGGCATCGAGAACTATTCGCGCCATTTGTCAGGAAAAAAACCGGGAGAGCCCCCGCCTACCTTGATGGATTACCTGCCGCCCCGAACGCTGATGGTGATCGATGAGAGCCACGTGACGGTTCCGCAAGTCGGAGGAATGTACAAGGGTGATCGAGCTCGCAAGGAAAATCTTGTCGATTATGGGTTTCGCCTGCCTTCAGCGCTGGATAACCGTCCTCTCCGGTTCGATGAATTCAGGAAAATCATGCCGCAAACGGTGTTTGTATCCGCGACGCCGGCGGAGTTCGAAAAGATACACAGCGGACAGGTTGTCGAGCAGGTGGTGCGGCCCACAGGTCTTGTAGACCCCCAGATCGAAGTTAGACCGGCCAGCACCCAGGTGGACGATCTGATGTCGGAAGTAAGACTGCGTACGGCAAAGGATGAGCGGGTGCTGGTAACGACGCTCACCAAACGCATGGCCGAGGATCTGACGGACTATTTTGCCGACCACGGCATCAGAGTGCGGTATCTGCATTCCGATATCGATACGGTGGAAAGGGTGGAGATTGTGCGTGACCTGAGACTGGGAAAATTCGATGTGCTGGTCGGCATCAATCTGTTGCGTGAGGGGCTGGATATGCCGGAGGTATCGCTGGTAGCCATACTGGATGCGGACAAGGAGGGCTTTCTTCGTTCAGAGCGTTCATTGATACAAACTATCGGTCGTGCAGCGCGTCACATCAATGGCACTGCACTTCTTTATGCGGACAGGATTACTGACTCCATGCGGCTTGCAATGGATGAGACCGAGCGGCGGCGCAACAAGCAGATCCTGTTCAATCAGGAGCATGGTATTACGCCGCGAAGCGTGCATAAGCGCGTCAAGGATCTGATTGACGGTGTTTACAGCATGGAAACCGCCCAGCAGCAGCTTAAGGCAGCTCAAACGCAGGCTCGGTACGAAGCCATGAGCGAGACGCAGCTGGCAAAAGAAATCAAGTCACTGGAAAAACAGATGCACGAGGCAGCAAAAAATCTCGAATTCGAGAAGGCGGCGGAATATCGGGATGAATTAAAAAAAATAAAAAACAAGCTCTTTGTGGGATTTGTGGAACCCGAGGATGAGAAAGGAACGGGCGCGGCGAAATCCCGGGGGAAGCTGCCAAGAGCGGTGAGATAGCGACAGATTAAAGCCGGGAAGCGTCAATAGGCTTTTTCTGCGCTAATTGATCACCGTGGCCGAGTTCGCAAAAATAATTTCCTTGAAGGTACGATTGTGAGTCTTGCTGTTGAAATTTTTCATGACGAGACTTTGATCAAAACGTACCCGGTCACCCACTTTAACCCGCATCGTTGGCGCCGCGATCCAGAAACGTTTCTCGGTATTCGCCAACTCCATATAGGTATAGCCCGGGGCATCCAGGGTGGAAAGGACCTTGCCTTCATTGGCTGGCATTCCTGTCGCTGCCCCGGCTGCCGAGGCGCCCGTGGTAGCCTCCGCAAGGGCGGGCAGGGGGCTGAAAGATAGGATGCCAATAAAAAAAGCTGTCGCAAGATAAGTTGTCTTCAAAACGACTCTCCTCAGTCTCAGTAAATAACGGCCTAATAGCCGCGCAATAATACACTCCAATCTCCCCGGTTCCAACGGGAAATTTTCCCCAAAAAGCGGGTGCAGGTTTTTCGGGTTTTCAGGAACGTGCTTCAGCGTGTCCCCGTCCAGGGATCTGTCGGCGCATCATCGCGAGGGCGGTTGCCCGTTGCAGGATCATTTCGGGGATCGAAAAGAAAAAGGGAGGGTGTCGAGCCATCCAGTACTGTGGGAGTGCCGGGAACGGGCCGCTGCATTACTGTAATTCCGGGCGCCACAGTATTTGAGGATAATGAATCTGCCATGTTCCGATCCTGCTGCCGCAATATGTTGCCGGCGCTCATTCCCCCATGATCGTATTTGGGGGCACAGATAGCAGCGCCTTCTACTATGCTTCGTCCCGCTTTCTGCTCCGAAGCCTCGCAGGAAAGCCTTTGATATTCAGGCATATATTCCGAGGCTTCCTTGTGGCGGCCTGCTTTCATCAATTCTCTTACATGAAGTTGCGCATCGCGGAATTTACTTTGAGGGTCGGGTTGTTGAAATGTCAACTGCACATCCTCCGCGAGAGCACTTGTAATCCACACCATGGAGATAGTCACAACGATGAGTCGCATATCAGCTCCTTTCAGTGAATGGAATTTTTGAGGGGTAACGGAATTTCTGAGGGATTATAGAATGATGATTTCAGAAAAAAAACCCGCCGCAACTTAAGTATTTACTTTCCCATTTATCACGCCGATCACGCTGCCGCGCTTCTTTCTCTTTCTTTTACAGGTTTCTTCTACAGGCGTGCCACGAGCAGAGCATCTGGGCGGAAGTATGAGATGAGGGATATCAGGAAGGACTGGAAAGTGAAGGATACAAAAAAGAGACCCGGTAAGGAGTAGTTGGCCTTTACCGGGTCAGTGGCATCCACTACAAGAGGGAGAAAAAAGCGGATGCCTGAGTGTTATTTTCCCTTAGTCTGACTATGGTTTCTGTGCGCAGGCGCACATAAATGAATTTTCTTGCTCTGTGATTCGATTATCCGGTGTACGGTTTTGATGCTTCGATGCCGCAGAATATTGAACTCCCAATAAGGCTGACCGGCTTGTACATCGCGATCATTTCCATTTTCTTAATTTGCATATAATGTATATTATGTTAAATTCAATGCATGGTTGGAAAACTGAATGATGCATTGACGAACATGCCCGCATCAAGCCAGCAGCCACAATCCCCCACCATGATATTTTCCCCATCTTATCCATCAAGCCATCCCCAAATCACTCAAAATCTGCGCGGAATACAACCTGGTTTCCAACGGCTCTAGTTTCTCTCCGCGCAACCACTTGGCCAGGTTCCCTTCACCCCAGTTATAGGCTTTAAGCGCGAGTTCCCACGTGCCAAATTTCTTATACAGCCTGGCCAGAAACTGTCCCGCGTAATCGATGGCTTCCGCCGGGTTAAGCGGGTCTACGCCAGGATGCCAGCGCGTCATGATTTGCATTATTCCCATTGCCCCCGCACTCGATACTGTGCGCCCGGAAACAATGTCCTCCCGAAAACGCGACTCCTGCCACGCCAGACGCGCCAGCATGCCGGATGGTATTCCGTAACGCTTTTCCGCTGCTTCAAGAAGTGGCTTATACTTGCCGCCGCGTCCGTTTAAATCATCGACCCAATTTTCCATACATACCCAGAAATTGTCAGCAGCCCCTCGTCAGCAGTATCAAAGCGGCGATTGGAACCAGCCATGGATAGACCGCAATGCGCAAATCCGAAGTGATCTCGGGAAGCGGATAGTGGAAATATTTGTACTCTTCCCGTCCGAAACCGTGCCAAGCCATCACGACACGGCTGTCAAAAACTTCATCCTTCGAGTAAAGAACGGTCAGTGCATTGCACTCCGACATAAGGAGAGTTTCGATGACTGCAGACCGCTGCGCATCCAGGTCGTTCCCTATCCGGTCCCAATCGAGTTCATGCACACGGCAGGCAATATTCTTGTCCGGTATGGTTTTCCATACTTTCCGTGCCCGGGTGTTCATGCCCACGTCTCCTCGCCTGCTTCCTTTTCCTTTTCCAGAAGAGAACGCTTGCGCTCCACTCCCCAGCGGTAACCTGCCAAGCCACCGTCGTTGCGCACTACCCGATGGCAAGGGATGGCCACTGCGAGCCGATTGGCCGCGCAGGCCTGTGCCACTGCTCGGACTGACCGGGGCGAGCCGATGCGTCTTGCAATATCGGTGTAGCTGACCGTCTGCCCCACGGGAATTTCGCACAAGGCCTGCCACACCCGCTGCTGAAACGAAGTGCCGCGCACATCAAGTGGCAGATCCAGGCCGATACCCGGCGCCTCGATAAAGCCGACAACCTGCGCCACCAATTGTTCAAAATCCGCATCGCCCCCGATCAGGTCGGCACGAGGAAAATTGTCCTGCAGCTCGCGCACCAGCTTTTCCGCATCCTCTCCCAGGAGAATCGCGCAGATGCCACGGTCGCTTTGCGCAACAAGGATTGATCCCAGGGAGCACTCCCCGATGGCAAAGCGAATTTTCGTATCGATGCCGCCAGCACGATAGCGGGTCGGTGTCATACCCAGGATCTTGTTCGACTTTTCATAGAAACGGCTATTGGAACCGTATCCCGCATCAAAAATGGCATCTGTCACTGAACCGCCGTGTCCCAGTTCATCGCGCACCTTTTTCTCGCGTTGCACAACGGCATATTGTCTCGGCGTCAACCCGGTCACCTGTTTGAACACGCGATGAAAGTGATAAGTGCTCATGCCCGCTTGCCTGGCAAGGACGTCGAGGGTTGGAATATTCTCCATTCCCTCGATGATGCGGCAGGCCTGGGTGACCCTGGTCGTATGTTGCTCGGCCAACGTGGGCCGGTCCGGCTGGCAGCGCTTGCAGGGTCTTAAACCGGCCTGCTCGGCTTCTTCGCGCGTCTCGTAAAAACTGACATTCTCCGGCCGTGCTGGACGAGCTGCGCAGGAAGGACGGCAATAAACACCAGTGGTCCGTACGCCGTAATAAAACTTGCCGTCCGCTTCAGCGCTGCGCGCCTTGACGATCGCCCAACGCGGGTCATTGAGGGTTGCATCGGCAAACTGTATTTTTTTTACTGATGTATTCGAACTCATGATCGCATTCGCTTATGTGTTGATAACGACCGTCAATTTACCAACGCCGCAAGCCCGCCGCACTCCGGGTCTTGCTTTCGAATTCGATGATTTAATTATCCTGCTTTTTAGTACAGGTTGAACAAGCAGGCTTGTTACCTGTCTTAATTAAGGTGGCAGGTAGAGGCAGGTAGAATATCTGAGTCATCCCATTCTGCACAATGACCTAATGAAACGTCAGAGCAGTTTGCCGACATGAAGTACTGGGCGGGTTACGATCCTCCCGTGGCGCGCACGAACTGCTCCGCAATACTTGTCAGATCGATCGAACCCGTCAAAGAACTGTTGATCAAGGGCATCCGATACGATGGCTCGACCTTCCGTCCAAGCGACTGGGCTGAACGATTATGCGGCGTCGCGGCGCTACTGGACTCAGGGGCCCCAGCGCCAATCCGTGCACATCACGCCGCGCGCCCGGGTTTCCATTGTTCTTCCCACATGCGCCCCGCCATCATTTGCGGAGTCATTTGCGTAATCGTCGACCTCCGTCTACGCGAGCTGAGAAGCGAGCCTGGGATTTCGTCACGGGCTTCGCGCACGATAACAATCTCATCATGCTCGAATATTGTCAATTTGTCGGGGGCGGCTTGGTTTAGGGCGCAATGGAACGTAAACCTGGCTAAAACCTGGCTAAAACCTGGCTAAAACCTGGCTAAAACCTGGCCAAGGCACCTTGGACACCCTGGCACCGCGCAGGAGATGCCACGCGGTGGCGGGATGGACGTTGGACGGAAGGTTATTCCTTCTTTATTTCTGTTTCCGCCAGGATTGGCCATTTGGCAAACGCAAGAATCCATAGAAGAATCAGGATGCCTCCAGGAATCAAGGCAATCCAGGATAATGCCGGTTTGAACCCTGCTCTTCCGAAGATTCTCCAAAATGGAACGACGAAAAAGAGTGTGGATATTATCAACCATTGCAAAACTGCAAATTCACTCATCTTACCTCCCAATACTCAATATGACTCTTGCGGCTTCAACCACAAGAACCCTTTCATTATTTTTCAATTTTACCTGTCACTATATCTGATGGCGGTTTTTCAAAAAACCTTGTTTCCGCTGCCTGTCACCCCTATGTAGCATAAGGTCTTATGTTTTACCTATCATCGATATCTGGTTTCCCTTGCATATTTTCCGCGATAATTGTGGTTTCAGTCACAACAAATGAGATCGAGTCTGTTCATGCATCTTTCGATAATCATTCCCGCTTTTAACGAAGAGCTTCTGATTGAAGCGTGTCTTGAATCTGTTCATGCATCGCTCGCGGCGAATGCAAAGCATGGCCTTACCTCAGAAATAATTGTAGTCGACAACAATTCCACGGATAACACGGCTGAGCTTGCGAGGCAGGCCGGTGCACAGGTCGTTTTCGAGCCGGTTAACCAGATCGGCCGGGCGCGAAATGCCGGAGCTGCCGTGGCAACAGGAGACTGGCTATTATTTGTGGATGCCGACAGTATTTTGAACCCCGCCTTACTTGCCGATATTCTGCGGTTGATAGAGGAAGGCCGAATTGTAGGTTGCGGGAGCGCCATTAAAATGCAGGACCTGCCGTGGTGGGCCAGTGGGGTATTGCAACTTTGGACTGCAACATCCGTCCTCTTTCGCTGGGCGGCCGGCGCACTTGTCGTCAGCCGCGCCGATGCATTCCAGGATGTTGGCGGCTTCGACCAGGAACTTTATGCCGCTGATGAAATAACTCTGAGCGAAAAGCTGAAAAAATGGGGGCGGACGCGCGGTCTGCAATTCCCGATCCTGACGAAACATCCTCTGGAATCCTCGCCGCGGAAAGTGCAGCTCTACTCCGCGGGAGAGATTTTTGGCCAGATTGCGCGAGTCATGCTGAGCCCTCGTCGCTCTCTGCAAGACAAAAAACACCTGTCAGTCTGGTACGATGGACGGCGCTGACTTGTCACGGGCAATAACACCAACTGCGTGAGCCAGGCGTGTTAAGTTGAACAGTCATGGACAAACGAGGAGAGATTTATGAAGATTGAACCCCGGAAGGAACATCAGTGGTTGCAGAAACTCGTGGGTGAATGGACCTTTGAGGTGGAGGCAATGATGGGCCCCGACAAGCCACCGGAGAAATTCAGCGGCTCGGAAAGCGTGCGCTCGATAGGCGATGTCTGGATACAGTGCGAAGGCCACGGTGACATGTGCGAGAGCGATACGGGTACTGCGACAACTCTGATGACTCTCGGTTACGACCCGCAAAAAAAGCAATATGTGGGAACATGGATCGGATCGATGATGACTCATCTGTGGATCTACCAAGGATCACTCGATCAAGAGGAAAAGATCCTGACGCTGAATACGGAAGGTCCAAGCTTTTCGGCTGAAGGGGAACTGGGGAAATTCAGGGATGTGATCGAGATCAAAAGCGATGATCACAGGGTGTTGACTTCGCATATGCTGGGTGACGACGGTACCTGGCATCAATTCATGACGGCAAACTATCGGCGGAAACAGCAGGAATAGCGTGCGTCAACCCCTGGCTGGGCGAGACACGTGGTTGAGGATTATTGAATAACCTCTCGTTACCGGACTGGACCGAAGTCCTGCTTGCTGTTCTCGCCCTCGATCTTGTTATTTATTTCCAGCATGTCCTGTTCCCTGCCGTTACATGCACCGCGGGTATCACTCCTGGTATCCCAACGAAACAAACTCGAACTTCGGATTCAATCTTCCCTGGCGGGATCGGTTACCTGGCACCTATAAGGCTCGGCCGCCGGACAACCATGAGGAGATGACTATCGGCATCAACCTGTTCCGCAAAGTAGTGTAGGAGCGATTTGACCGCATGCTGATTCAGCTCTTTGTAGGTTCGCCGATAGTTATCCTATCAATGTGCGTGAGACGAAGGATAAGGGGATGGGAAATATGTCACTTACGATAGATATCTCGAAAATGACTGAAGAGAGGAATTGATTTCTATCATGTATAAATAAAGTATTAGAAGATTTATCTAATAAATGACATTAAATATAAATTTGCTTTCTGGCTGCTGAAACTGACGAATGTCGAACGAACATCCTGTTCTTGAACAAGCTGCCCCGGAAATTTATCGCGCTGTAATTCTCGGTGCTGGCGTTTCGGGCCTCTGCATGGGCAGGGCTTTCCGTAAAGCCGGTATAACCTCATTTCTCATTATCGAGAAATCTGAAGGAATTGGAGGCACGTGGTGGGACAATACCTATCCCGGAGCAGAGTGTGATGTCCGTTCTCACCTTTATTCATACTCCTTCGACCTCAACCCCGAATGGTCTCAGGCCTATGCTCCCCAACCTGAAATCCGTGAATATCTGGTGCGATTTGCCACGAAGTTCGATCTCCTGCCTCATATCAGGCTCAATGCCACGCTGACGAGTGCACGCTTTGATGCTGAACAGGGGTTATGGCTGTTACGGCTTGAAAACGGGGAGCAACTGAAGGCAAGCTTCTTCATCTGCAGCGCAGGACCGCTGAGCGAGCCCCACTATCCCGATATCCGGGGCATGGATACCTATGAAGGGGGTCTTTTTCATTCTGCGCGGTGGGATCATGATTACCCTCTCAATGGAAAACGGGTGGCGGTCATCGGCACAGCAGCGAGCGCAGTACAAATTGTTCCCCTTATTGCTCCCCTTGCTGCAAACCTTTACGTCTGCCAGCGCTCCCCCAACTGGATCATCCCCAGGCTGAACCATGTTTATGCGTCATGGGAGAAAGCCCTGTTTCGGTTAAAGCCAGTTGCGAAAACCAACCGCTTTCTGCTCTATTGGCTTCATGAAATGAACCGTCTTTCCTTTAATCCCGGCGGTTTCATGGCAAGGATCGGGCGTGGACTTGCAGAATGGCATCTCAGGCGGCAGGTGGCCAATCCGCGCCTGCGGAAAGCGTTGCGCCCCAGCTATCCCTTTGGCTGCAAGCGCGTTTTGCTTTCCAACGCCTACTACCCTACCCTCATGCGCTCCAACGTAGAGCTGATCGATACTCCTATCGACCGAATCGATCGCAGTGGTATCGTCACCCGAGATGGGCAGAAACGTGAAGTGGATGTGATTATTTGTGCAACCGGCTTCAATGTAAAACACATGCTGTCGGTAGAGATACGGGGTTTGCAGGGCTATCGCCTGAATGAGGCGTGGGCGGATGAGCCCAAGGCTTATCAGGGAGTCACAGTGGCTAGCTTCCCCAACCTTTTCATACTCCTGGGGCCTAACACGGGGCAAGGACACACCTCCGCGATCCTTTTTATAGAAGCCCAGGTGAACTATGCGCTGAAGTGCATCCAGGAGGTTGCCAGGCAGCGGAAGCGCTTTCTTTCAGTGAAACCGGAAGCCATGAATCGGTATAACGAGGAATTACAAAAGACGTTATCGACATCGGTATGGGCTGCAGGATGCCGGAGCTGGTACAAGACAGAATCCGGGAAAATCATCGGAATTTATCCGGGATTCTCTTTTCAGTACGCAAAGCAGCTTCGAGAACCTCGATTCGAGGATTATGCCATTTGCTGAGCCTGGCGACTAACAGCAGCCAAGCCACACCATTTGGGAGTAGTGCAGTCTTTTCTATCATCATGCCCCCTTAACACACAGAACAGCTTTTAGTGTGTGAACAACATCAATAAGATCTGTCTGGTTCGCCATGATCTCATCAATGTCTTTATAGGAAGCGGGAATCTCATCCAGCACTGCGCTATCCTTCCGGCACTCTACACCTTCAGTCTGCTTGATCAGATCATTAACAGTAAAAATCTTCTTTGCGGCTGTGCGTGACATCCTCCTGCCTGCGCCATGAGAACAGGAGCAGTAAGACTCTTGGCTGCCCTTGCCTCTCACAATGTAGCTACGTTGTCCCATTGAGCCAGGTATTATCCCCAAGTCTCCTTCTCCGGCGCGTATCGCCCCTTTCCGGGTTACCCAGTAATTGCGTCCGAAGTGCTTTTCTTTCTCAACATAGTTATGGTGGCAATTGACCGCTTCATGTGTGATTATGAACTCAATTGGTATGTGGCGGCGCATGGCTGCAATTACAGTATCCATCATTATCCGTCGGTTCTCTAACGCATAATTCTGCGCCCAATTAACTGCCCCTACATATTCGTTGAAATACTCAGAATCATCAGGAAGATAAGCCAGGTCCTTATCAGGCAGGCTGATAAAGAACTTCTCCATTTCGCGCTTCGCCTTCTCGATGTAGTAACTTCCGATCATATTCCCTATGCCGCGCGATCCAGAGTGGAGCATGATCCATACATCTTGATTCTCATCAAGACATATCTCTATGAAGTGGTTGCCGGAGCCGAGGGTGCCAATTTGGGAATGAGCTTTCTCAATCAGTTTCGATGGAGTCTCGTTCATTTTCGCCAGCACATGCGCGCCCTCCTCAACATTAAATGTTGCTTCAGGAAGCCTATTGCTGCGGTGCGCACCACCCGCTCCCAGGGGAACATCGCGCTCGATCTGACGGCGAATAGCAAGCAATGAATCAGGAAGATCAGAAGCCTTCAGCGAGAGCCGCACAGCGTTCATACCACAGCCAATATCCACACCCACAGCTGCTGGAATAATTGCCTTATCTGTCGCTATTACGCTGCCTACTGTGCTGCCTTTGCCTGAATGTACATCTGGCATTAGCGCAACGCCATGACTTGCTATGAACGGCAATCCGGCTAAATTTTTTGCTTGCTGTAATGCTTCATCTTCTATGTTGTCAGTCCATAGCTTAATCGGCTTACGCCCTTCCTCTTGCAATACACTCTTCATTTATTCCTACCTCATTTAGGACAAAATGTTGTATAGCAGATATATAGCAATCAGGTGTCAAAACAGCCGTTTTTGACTAATTCTGTCGTTTATAAGTTCATGTTATTGTTGAGTTCACATGCAGGCTACGCACTGTGAACCCGTTGACGCCTTGCTTGTTTCAGAGGTGGAATACCGGGATATTTTCGCTCGTGGGATTTGGTCGACCCCCTTGAGGAGTGTCCCCACGACTCCCTCAGGAAAGAGATGACGCTCAGCCGCATTGGCTCGTCCTGCTGCATCTTATATGACTGATGCGTGCGCTGTCAGTTGCAGTTATTCTGAGCCCAAAACGGGGTCACATGAGCCCGCCTGTTTTCAATTGCGAGCCGTTATATAGAGGTAAAGCAATTAACCCCCGCGGCCCTACCACAGATCCCCGAGCACCCTGTTGAGCATGAAAAGCACTACTGCCAGTCCCAGCAAACCCAGCAGCTTGCCGCTTTCCTCCATCCTGTCTGCGATCAAGCCCGAAACCTCGCTGGATTTGCGGAAGAAATACAACGCAACCGCAATGCCGACCACCATTGCTGCATACAATATTTCCACATAGCCGATCTGAAAATACCATTCACTTTTGTCCACGCGCGGCATTTCCTTTCCTGTTTGTCTTGCTTCCCGATTGGCAGGGGGAGTGCTTCTCCTGCCTGTCCTCTCAAAAGACTCCTACCGATGGATGTCCGGCAGGTTCCGCCTTCTAGGCGGGGACGACATGGAGCAGCCGCAGCAGCTCTTCCGCCGCCAGCCGCGAAGAGGCGGGATTCTGGCCGGTTATCAGCTTGTCGTCGACCTTGACGTAGGGCGTCCAGTTGTCCGCTTTGCTGTAAATGGCGCCACGCTCCCTCAATTGGTCTTCCAGCAGGAACGGAACAACCGGGGTCAAGCCGACTGCTTCTTCCTCGGCATTTGAAAAACCGGTCACGCGCATCCCTTTGACCAGATACTCCCCGTCTTTTCCACGCACGTTGACCAGTGCGGCGGGAGCATGACACACTGCGGCAATCGGTTTATCGGATTCTATGAAATCCTCGAGCAGTGAAATGGATATCCGGTTTTCCGGCATATCCCACATCGGCCCATGCCCTCCGGGATAAAAGACCGCATCGTAATCGGCTGCCGAGATATAGGTCAGTTCTTTCGTATGCGCAAGCTCAGCCTGCGCGGCGCCGTCTGTCCGAAAGCGGCGCGTCAGGTGAGTCTGATTTTCCGGGAGATCGCTTTTGGGATCGATCGGTGGCATATTGCCTTTCGGCGATGCCAGCGTGATTTCCGCTCCCGCGTCCTTGAATGCATAATAGGGAGCGACGAATTCTTCCAGCCAGAAGCCGGTCTTCTTTCCAGTGTCGCCAAGTTGATCATGGGATGTCAGAACGATGAGAATTTTCATGTTCGTCTCCTTTGTGGAAAAACATCGAAACGCCAACGGAAAATTGGAACAGTTAACCTATAGCAGGTATTGGCATCGCTTTCAAACTCGACAGTCGACCAACGATGCTCGCAATTGAAATACAACATCCGGGAGGGCCGGAAGTGCTGAGGCCTGCATTCCATCCGGTTCCCAAGCCTGGCCCTGGTGAAATCCTGATCAAAGTGGCAGCAGCCGGGGTAAATCGGCCCGATATCCTGCAGCGGCGGGGGCTTTACCCTCCCCCTCCGGGCGCCTCGGAAATCCCGGGCCTCGAAGTCGCGGGGGAAATCGTGGAATCAGGCGAAGGCACAATACGATTCAGGCCGGGCGAAAAGGTTTGCGCGCTTGTAGCGGGGGGGGGTTATGCTGAATACTGCGTCGTGCACGAAAGCAATGCCCTGCCGATACCATCAGGTTTTGACATGATCGAGGCAGCGGCATTGCCGGAAACCTTTTTTACCGTTTGGACCAACCTGTTCCAGCGTGGCAAGCTCAAATCGGGCGAGATTGTACTCATTCATGGTGGCACTTCGGGCATCGGCACCACTGCCACAATGCTGGCCAAGGCTTTCGGGGCTCTTGTCCTGGCAACAGCAGGCTCGGAGGAAAAATGCCGGGCATGCGTTGCTCTAGGCGCTGATTTTGCCATCAATTACCGCATGCAGGATTTCGTCGAGGAAGTCCGGAAGTTTACGGATGGCAAAGGAGTCGATGTCATTCTCGATATTGTCGCCGGGGACTACGTGGCGAGAAACTACAAAGCGGCTGCGCTCAATGGACGTATTCTCCAGGTCGGTATCCAGAATGGGCCTGCCATGGAACTGAACCTGATGCCCATGCTGGCAAAAAGGCTGACCCACACCGGTTCGACCCTGCGATCTCGCACGGTGGCTGAAAAGGCTCAGATTGCGCAGGAACTGGAGCAGCAGGTCTGGCCGTTATTGCATCAGGGAAAAATAAAACCCCAAATATTCAAAATGTTCCGACTGGAGGAAGCTGCCGAGGCACATACATTGATGGAATCAGGCACCCATATCGGAAAAATCGTCTTGACGACAGGAGCAACTCTCTCCGCTTGATCTCACAGGTGACTGAAGAATGCCGGGGAACTTGACCACTTATCGTGCAACCCATCAACGTAAGTGACAGGTATTTTCGAAAGCATCTCATCAGTAACATCCGTGAGGCAACCCAGATTGACGCCATACATCTTGCCGATAGGTGTTTCATTTCCCACACCGAAGCAGCGAACACCGCAGTGCTTGCAGAAATAGTGATGGTTTTTCCGGGTGTTGAAAGCATACTGTGTCAGTTCAGACTCACCCGTCAGTAAACGAAAGTTTTCCGGCTTGGCTATGGCCGGCCAGAAGCGGGTACGCCGGCATATGGAGCAGTTGCATCGAAATGAGCTCTGGGTAAGGTCCAGATCGGCCTCGAATGTTACAGCTCCACAATGACAGCTACCCCGATACGTCTCCAGCATCAGAAATTCTCCATAGTGCTGCTTTATTTCCTGTCTTCCTGACCGCCTGTATTTACCGGCCTTCCAGAGTTCGCTAACCCCACTGCGGAATTTTAGGACGATCCGGTTCCGGCGTTACAGGATCAGTGGCACGCAGGCCAGGGGGCACATTGCTTTCGGCAATGCGCTCCCAGAAACTGTCCAGTCCGTTTCCTTCGAACACGCGGGTCGCCTGGAAGAATCCAAATGCGGCGTTGCTCAACATGTGCCCGGATTCATGCTCGAACGTAGCCGGAATAATCTCTCCTCCCACATAGCGCGCAGTATTCACGAAGCTGAAACCGCCGAAATTGAAAGCCCTGCCGTCCAGTTGACCCACCCATCCGCCCACCGTGAAAATGTTGCCTGTTTTCCAGTCAACCTGCATGTCACGGATTCGTAGCCTGTCCACCTGCCCGAAGGTGACGAGATAACCGACGACATTCAGGGCGAACAAGACGAGGCCGATGGCATGGCCCGGCCAGCTCATGGGCATCAGGTAGCTGGTCCAGCCAAGTATGCCCTGGTAGACATCGCTCTTCGCTACCGGGGGGATCACCGCCAGGAAGGTGATGATACCCAGTGCCGCACCGATGATCGGACCGAAGATCATGCCGCCGATCATTGCGTTGGCGCCTGCGGTAAAACCGATCAGTGCACCGCGTAATGCGCCTTCCCAGCTTCCATAGGCGATGCCCCCTACGACAGCCCCGATGGCCGCGCCTGCGAGCCCTGCTACCGCGGCGTAAGCCAGGAGTGTGCCAAAGCCGATTGCGGTGCCTACTCCGAAAGTCAGTACGGAAACGGCAACCACGGCCACTACGACGGCAATGGCGATGACAATGGCGCCCAGCACGTCCCAGAAGCCCAGTCCGCTCGGATCGACGTAGCGGACCGGATTATTGCCCGCGTACGCGTATGGGTTCAAGCGCTTCGGCTCCTGCAAGCCCTGTTCCGGCTGATAAAGATAGAGCGGATCGGGTGAAATGAAGCGTCCCATTACCGGCGAGTACCAGCGCGCATTGAAGTAGTACAGTTCTATGTCCGCATCGAGTTTTTTGGTCGCGAAAGCCGGTGGAAGTGCGCCGGAGGGAGCCACGAGCACGCTCCCGAATGGATGAAAAGCCGTTTCCGTCAGAAGATTGCCACCCGCATCGGTATAAATGACCGCACTACCCAAGTGATCGTTATGTATGAAAACCGTCATTCCATCTGCAACACAGGCGACCGGGAGGTCGCCTGCGAGTATCCAGCGCTGCGTGGTGCCATCCTTCGACTCGAACAGGTTATCCACGTAATGCGTCGTTTCGGTCAAGCCTCCCGCGGTTGCTTCGCGCCGGCTCAGCACGCCCCTGTGGTCATAGAAGAAAAGCACGTCCGTTCCACCCGCAACTTGCACCCGCGAGAGTTGCTGCTTGGCATCGAAGGTCAGAGTGCGTCCGGGCATGGAAATGACGTTGCCGTTCGCATCGTACCCGAACAGGGTAACGGCATTGATGCCATCATTGTGGCCGCTCAGGCGGTTACTGTTGCCGCCATTCTCGTAGAAGAGCGGATTGGAACTGATCAGGGGATTGCGAAGGAAGTTCGCTGCCTGGTCATATTCATAGACGTGCGAATAACCGGCGGTCGGATCCGGACTGGAAGCCTCCAGAAGATTGTTGAATGCATCATACCTGAAGCTTTGCGTCCGCACGAATCCGGCTGCAGCAGCCCGCAAATCCTCGATCGCGGCCACGTTCCCCGCCTTGTCGATGTCATACCGGGTATGAAAATAGACCGCGCCCGTCTCCGGCCGATGAGTGCGAAGCTCCCGCAACCTCAGAGAAGCGGGGTCGTAGTCGTATTCCGTCCGCACACCATTCTCATACTGGAGTGCGGTTCGCACCCCTGCGGCCGTATATTCGATAGTATCGACTACACCGGGAATGCGCCGCAGCAGAAATCCTGAATAGTGTTCGAAATCGACAACGGCTCCATCAGGATAGCTCAAGCGAGTCATACGGCCAATCCTGTCGAATGTGTAATTCAACGCAAGAGCGTCGGTCTCACCGGGCGCCAGCCGGGAACGCAGGGTGACATTGCCGCGCTCATCGTAGCTGTAAGTGGTTTCACCGGCGGGATCAACGGTTCGCGCCAACCGGCCTGTCAGATTTGCGCCGCTCCCTGCATCGTAGAAATACTGCTCCGGCTCCCCTCCTCCATACGCGGTGGCAGTGATGCGGTTCAACTCATCGTAAGTCCGGTTGATCGACTCGCCTGCGGCATCCACCTGAAGCGCGAGATTTCCGGTGGCATCGTAGGCCAACAGGCGATTGCCCGCGTCCACATGTTCGATCCTGATCTCCTGGCCGGTGAGATCGCGGGTGATACGGCTGAGGATAATGCCACGGGGATCGGTGATCTGCCGCAAGCGTCCTGCACCATCGAGCTCATAGCGGGTCGTGCGGACCGTACTTTGGTCGCGCTCTTCCACTCCGATCAAGCGGTACCAGGAATCGTAGAGCTCACGCCGGGGCGTTCCAAACGAAACTTCCGCCTCGGAATCGTTATCTCCGCCATCGGAGAAAAGCGTATCGAATGGCCAGTATTCCGCGCTTGATTCACCCCCGTCGGGGTGCACTGTACGGATTGCCCGACCGAGTGCATCGAAGAAAAAGTGCCGTCGCAGTGCGGAAGGGTCAGCGGGATATAGCTCAAACTCCAACCCTTCAGCATAGAAGGATTCCAGTTTTTCCGCCATTTTCCCCCGTACACTGGTCATAGCCTGCCCGCTCACCGAAACCCTGGCGCCATCATGCTCTGTGCGGCGCTGATATAACGCGCCGCCTCCATCGAGATACTCATTGATCGCGATGGTGCGGGAATCTCCGGAAATTACGCGATAACGCGTGCTGCGCAGTGCAGGCAGTGCTGAAGTTTCGTACGAGTAGGTTACGCTGGGGATGGCAAGCGTGTCTCCGGGCGCGACGACTATGGCAATGCGTGCCAGAGGGTCGTAGCGCGACTCGGTTACTCCGCCGTTGGGGTTCACCATGCGTCTGGGTCTTGCAATGCGAAGATCATGCTCGACGGTTGCAATGAAACCTTTCGCGTCGGTGATCGAAGTCGCAAACAACCCGAATTCATCAAAGGTGTAGGTCGTGTCGTTCCCGCGCGCATCCCGGCTGACCAGGGCATTGCCGCGCTCGTCGAGACTGAGTCGTTTATGGTCATACAGCCATGCAGGTTCGCCATCCTGGTCCTCTCCGTCATGATATCCCAGTGCCGGAAAATCCGGTTCATGAGCGCCATACACGGAGGTGGCCATGCTTTTATGCAGGGCAACCTTCTCCGTCCGGGTGAGCAATCCTTTCGTAACTTGGCCAAGGGGCAGACCCTCGAAGGCGGGACCGTCATAGTAATGCCGCAACTCGTTCAGCAGATTGCCGTCACCGTCGCGCTGGACGATACGCGACACATGATCGCGGACGCGGCCGGTCGGGTCCTGTGCGTACTCGGCCCGGGTCGTCGCGAGCAACGGAACTCCCTCCCCTCCTTCTCCCCTCCGCTCCTCGCCTGTGACGTTTCCGGAAGCGTCGAACGAGAACATCCTCCGCTCGATGCGGGCTTCGGACTGGCGTTCGAATGTCGATGTGACCGTCTCTTCGACGAAAGGAAACAGCACGCGACGGCCATCGGGCAGTGCCTGCTCGATTCGCACTATCCACCGGCTTTCTTCGACCCGGTAGGGAGCCGAGGCCAGCGAACTCGCATCTTCGCCGAAAACCTCCACCCGGAACAGTTTCCTTTTCAGGCTGCGGCGCAGCTCCGGATCCGGCTCAGAGGGTTTCCCGGAAGCTTCGGTATGGTAGTGAAAAACGGTTCGACAGGAAGGAATCGAGGCATCCCCTTCCTCGATCTGTTCCGAGCGGCCGAATCCGTCGAATTCGCGGCGGTATCCGTCGTAGTGACCCTCGTGATACCGGTAACGGGTCACGTTGTGCAGGCCGCTGATCGAATCGTCGATGGTAACGGCGGATACGACCTGTACGGGAAACGGAAGAAACGACATCCACGATTGCCCCTGCTCCCGATCGCGCCTTGCCTCAGCGGTCGAGGTCGCATATTCAATGACCGTAACTCGGCCCAGGCCATTGTCAATGCGGCTAAGCAGGCCCGGCTTCACATCACCGGTAAAGTCGAGGTAGCGATAGTCTGGATATGGACTGGTCCACAAAATCCCAGCCGTTCCGGTTCCGCTCATGTCTGCGATCCGGAGCGTATCGGCCCGCGAAGTGGGGGGGGTGTAACGAATGGTCTGTGGAGGACTGAACGCATTTCCGGATTGGTTGATCCAGTAGGTTACCTCGTCGTAACCGACAAAAACGACGTCAGCCAAGCCATCTCCGTTGATATCAGTGATGAACACCCGCGCCGGATCGAATGGATAAGGGAATCTCGGTGCGGCAGTCATTTTGCGCGATTCGGAGAAATGGCCTTCGCCACGCGAAGGCCAGTACTCGAAATAGCCGTTGCTGAACAGCACTACATCCGGTATCTTGTCGCCATTCATGTCAGCCAGCCGCACGCGAGGATCACCGGAGGAAAGATTGGGAACAGGTGTCGGCAGGTCGTCCTTTGGTACCAATCGCGGAGGTTCCCAGCCTATTGCCCCGCGATTGTTGTAAACCTGCAAACCGGTACGTCCGTCGTGTACTGCATCGACGAGTCCGTCGCCGTTGACATCCATCAATTGCAGCCCGCCTGTTTCAAAGGCAAGCTGCGGTGAGCGGACATATCGGTTGAATCCATCGAAGGCACCGGTTCCCTCGTTGCGATAGAAGCCGCTGAGCGTCCCGCTGCCAACAAGCACGTCGGCTGCGCCGTTTCCGTCCATATCGGCAAACTGCACACGATCTTCCGCCGTGCAGAACACAGCCGGGAATTGGGGCAAGGAACGGGGCGGTGCCCATCTGAATTGGCCAGTATTGGACCAGTATCGCGCGATGCCGTTTTCGATCGACAGGACGCCGGGCAGGCCTCGTCCATCCAGGTCGATCAATTCCAGGTTGGGCTGGTCGAGACCGGGAGGCGCGGCGCCGATCTCAGCCGTGAACTTCCTCAGGCGGCGGCTCGAGGAGGTAAACTCCGTATAGGAAAACTGAAGTGGCGGAAGCGATGCTGATTCTCCCGTTTCCGGATCATTGCCGGAGAAGGTGACTGAACGCAGAAGCGACAACCCGGATAACGGTGCCAGGTCATATGCGAGTGACCAGCTTCGCACAGCCGCGGGTCCCAGGGGCTCGACATGGAGCGTGATCCGTGTGCAACGCAGCGTGGTGCGCTGTTCGAAGCCGCTGCGGAAATCGGAGAACGCGTCGGACCTGACCTCGTATTCGAACCGGATGGCATAGATGGCGTAGCGGATCTCCTCGATATACCGCTGCCCCTGTTCACTGCGATACCGGTAGGTAATGGCATTGCCCGTGGTGTCTTCAGTACGCTCGACCAGCCACGCGAACACGCGCACGGTTCCATTATCGTCAAACTCGATACGGCTTTCAGCGGTGGTGCCGAAGGTATGGCGTATGCCGGATTTCTCTGTAACCTGCCATCCGGTTTCCGTCCGGTTGAACTGCTCGAACCCATTCTCGACCGAAGCCCGGAAAGTGTCGGCACCGATGGGCACAAGTTCTGTCTGCCCCGCGAACAGGAATGTGTCGTCTTCCGTATAGGATGGAGTGCCCCGAAAAGTGCGGCGGCTTATAGTGGCAAAAGGCAGGGACCAGCCGAGGCCCCAGGGGCTGTTGCCTGCACCGGTGCTGTAGCCGAGCGCAAGGCTCGGCTGGAAATTACGGATGCCGGGCAACAGATCGAGTGGAATCCGATAGTTGCCGACCCCCGAATTCAAGTCAGGTTGGAAAGTCTCGCCCAGACCCCGGATGTCGCCTCCACCGGCGGGATTCGAGGTAGCCTGGCGCTCGACCGGAGATTTATTGGCCACTGCCTACTCCCTCAGGTCCATGGTTTCAGAGAGCGACAATCCGGAAATTGTCGAAATGCGCACCTGCGCTGCCCCAGCAGAAAAGACCGGCACGGCCTGAATTCGGCAGCGAGGCATCCTGCCCGAGAAGGATTTGCTCATCATTGAGATAGGTCCTCATCTCCGATCCGCTGAAACGGATTCTCAGCGAATGGGTTGTGCCCGTTTCATACCCATGCGTATCATCGAGGGCCGTCATGTCCAGTTCCTGGAATACGCCGCCCACCTTCTTACCCATGCGGCGATAGCTGCGCTGCCCATCCATGAGGAAGTAATAGAAATTGTCCACATCCTGCCAGCGGAACACGACGCCAATACCGCCGTTATCCTCGGAACTGACATCCACTGCAACGATATGATCCTGAATCGCCGGGAGTTCCGTCGTCGTTTTGCGCACTAGGTAAGTGCCCGGCTTCTCGGGACCCGTGGCGCCAGGCTCGAATGCGCCCCCATGTATACTCGACATCTGGTCGATGCGCTGCGCTGCCTCGTTGAAAACCCATTGCGAGGGCGCAGAAACCGTCGCCTGCGGATCATCGACTACATCGAAATTTGCAAGCGTATCGGCATCAAAGCGGTCGAGGAGGAGAAGGTATGGTTGTCCCGGAATGCGGCGAGGGGTGAACTCGTACTCTGTCGTCATTACAATATTCTGTACCTGCGACCATTCGAAACCCGCATCGAAACGAGCCTGGTTCTGCGCGACCGGAATGGTTATCTTCCACTCCTGTAACCAGGGCTTGCCAATGAATGCATTGAGCGGACTCGATCCGCCTGTCGAAAGTGCGCCATCCGCTGTAGTGGACTGGGTGGCGGCCGTACCATCCGCAGCGGACACGATGACGGTGAGGTTTTCGGCAGAAACGCCCTCCTCCGTTTCAATCAGGAACGTGAGTTCGCGCACGGGCGGCTCGAGGTGATAGAAAGGCAGCATGGTCGAGCGAAGCGTGAACGTCACCTCACCCGTATCCTGAAACGCAAAGAACTCGTCGAAAAGCTCGTACCGAAGCGCGACAGTACGACGCCCAGCATTGACCTGTGCGACCGCGAGCTCTTCAAGCACTCTGGGTTTGAGGTTGGGATCGAAGAACGACTCGTAATAGATCACAAGTTTGATGTCGGTGATGTAGTTCAGGACGATGTCGTTGGCCGCGGGATTGAGCTCGAATACCCATGAGGTCGAGACTGGGCTATGTTCGAAAATTCCCAGCATTTCCACATCGGGCGCGAAGATCACCGCATCGGCGGCAATGCGGTATTGCGACAGCAACAGCGTTTCCGGTTGCAGCAGCCGCATTTTGATGCCGCCATTGCGCATGCGCGAGAGGCAGAGCCCGGTATTGGTGAGGCTGGCATGGATTCCTCCCCGGCCGATCAATCCTTCGACGATGACCTCGACACGCTTGATGCGCTGCAGATAAGCGCCAGGATAATTCCGGTCGAAATCACTCAACTCCGTGCGAAAACCCATGGTACCCGTGCGCTGGAAATCGCGCAGGAACTGGACCGGGTAGCGATCTGACAGTGAAATGATTTCCTTCATGGGCTGCTTTTTCTCGCCGAGAATGATCCGCATGAAAGTGAATGAGTCAATGTCACGCAGCAGGAAATCGCCGGCCAGAAGACCTGCCAGATCATTCCGGTTATACGATGGCTTGATGATATTCACGGCCTTGCCGACCTCGTACTCGTATGCCTGCTCCATCAGCCGGGCTATGACGATCGCCTGGCTGAGGTATGACTGGGAAATCTGGCGAATTTCGTTTGCCAGCCGATTCCACAGATCGGGCGTGAATTCCTGCGAATCGAACAGCGCCAGCTGCTGCTCGGCCTGTTGCTTGCGCAGGGTGGCGATGTTCTTCTGGATATCGGCAGCTTCTTTCTGTTTGGTAGCGATGTCCACCTGCTCATCAGCGACCCTCTTTGCCGCTTCCAGCTCGCTGATGCGCCGGTCCATGTTATTGAGTTCGAAATCGCGCGATATCTCGCGGCGCCGACGTGTCAAGGTCCGCAGCACCTCATCGACGCGATGGGTCCCGTTCGAGATCCCATATTCCTCATAGCCCGAGAAATCATATTCGGTGGTAGGCGCACCTACGTAAGTGATCTCCGCATCGAGTGCCATCTCCTCCAGGCTTACATCCGCATATTCCTCTTTCAGATCCCGGGCGTTTTCGAGCTGCGTGTTTGCATAGGCTTGGTTCGCCTCGATGGCTTCCTTCTGCTCCTGCGCAATCTCGACTTTCTTGATCTCGAGCTGTTCGTTGGCGGCCTCCAGGTCGACCGCATTCTGCAACATGGCGCGCTGGAATTCCTCCTGCTCGGCGCTGGTCTTGAAATTGATATAAGTCCGTTCCGCCTGAATCGCATGTTCCGCGAAATAACGCGCGGCATTCTGCAGGTAATCGAAGCGGAATACCGGGACTTGCTCGCGCGCCAGGCTGAGCAATGGGAAGTCGATGCCATCCTGGATGTTCTGGATGTTGAGCTTGGCCAGCAGTACGACTGACGCAATCGAAGGGTTGTGCACCTCAGGATCAAGCGGCTGCGGCGCGGCCAGAATCGCCTGCACCTGTGCCGCAAGGTTGTCGAAAACGGGTGATTTATACAGGGGTGAAACTGGATCGAGGATGGGGTCGGTCAGGCGCACAATCTGCTCATACCGCGTTCTCGCTTCGGCCTTCTGACCCCCCTCAAACAGGAAATGGCCCCAGCGGAGATAGGCATTGGCAAGTTTCAGCCAGACCATCGGCGCCTCGATGACCTGGTTGAGATACGGATAGTCCCGCGCCTTTTCGTACCAACTGATGGCTTCCTCATAATCGCCCAGTTCGAGATGGCAGTCACCGAGACTTAATGGAAGCGTGAAGCCGTAGGTATGAGGGATGTAGGCGATGAAGTTGGTTTCGAGAATTTCGAAAGTGGCGAGCTCCGTAAGTGCCGTAGCGGTGATACGCGGCTGGTAGAGGGTTGCGGTAAGGTTTGCAACCGCATCGCCCTGAAGATCGACACTCACGATCTGGTCTCCCTTAAATACCCCGAACTGCTGTGCGGCGCTTGCGGCAGAAACAGTGGGAGACACATTCATGTACTGACTTGAACCGGAGGATGAATTAAGGATGAAGCCCAGTCCTTCGCTGCCCATCGGCCTCTGCATTGCAGTGGCGGTGCCGGGATTGAGCGGTTGTGTAAGCGTCCTTCCGAACGAAAGCGGAACTGAATCTCCCGCCGCCTGAAAAGCCGCGCCAGAGCTGCGCGCGTCGCCCGTCAAGGCTGAAACCACGCCGATGTTATTGCTGATTGCGCCCAATTCCGCAGTTCGGGCGGGGGGTACAGCTGCAGCGCCCTCTCCCGCTACATCCGTGATTCCCGGTATGCCAGCCACCCCCGGTCCCGCTGCCCCTGGCGCAGTACCAGGCGCTGCGCTCACGCGTCTTGCTAGTTCGAAAGCTTTCGCGAAATTATCCCGGGCATTGTCAAATTCACCCCGTTGAACACCAGCAATGCCGGATGCCACCAGCAGGTTGGATTCCAGTTCCAGATCCCGTCCCCCATTGAGTTCGAGTGCCTGCTGGATGATGGGCTGTGCTTCGGAAGTTGCTCCGGCCTGAAGATATACGGCAGCCTGTTCGTAAAGAACGGCTGCAGGCGGCGCGACAACCGCGCTGCCTGTACCGCTGAACTTCTGTACAACAGAGGAGATCTCTCGCGGGGGGCTTCCCGCTGCGACGATGGGTCCGGCGGTGATGGCGGAGCGGTATTTCGCCACCTGCGCGGTCGCAGCGACCATTGCTTCAGTCAATTGCAGGGGCTTCAGAACAGCAGTTGCGATTGCAGTAACGCCTACCGGAAACTGCGGGTGAAGAAACTTGTGCAGCAGGGCGTAGGCAGTCTGATACTCGTTGAGCGCGTTCTGAAATTCATCCTGGAAAAAATAGCGATGTCCGCTTGCGAGATGCTCCTGCACCTGTTTTTCCAGCGCCGCCTTAGGATCAACTTCGATTACCCCGAATTTCAGAACCTGGGGGACAAATTTATAGCTGTAATAATTGCTGAGGTACTTCACTGCCATATCCGGTTCCTTGTTCGGTGCTTGTATCAAGTAGCCGGCAGAGGTCAGAGGTCGGCGACCCGGCTATTCGGAATGTCCTGAAATAAACATAGATGCTGCCTCCGGGTTAGTCAAACCGCGTTTCTTCCGAATTCAATTTGGCGAGCGGGTGATTGGAATATCTTCCTGAGCTTTTAGCGAGCCTTTGAGTAACTTTCGCTACCCCCTACGGTATCTCTTCGACCCGGCAAGCCCGTTCCGAGCCCGCCGAAGGGGTTCAGGACGAATGGCACTGGCCAAATTCATCGTCTTTACTCACAATTGATCATCCACGGTATGCCAAACTGATCGATCAACATCCCAAACCGGGCAGCCCAGAAGGTAGGCTGGATCGGCATCTGCACGGCTCCATTTTCCGACAATGCCGCAAATATGCGTTCGGCTTCCTCCGGTTTGTCCGTATTCAGCGCCACCGACATCCCTTTGGTTTTTTCATAATGCTCCGGTGACGCGTCCGAGGCCATCAGGACAGCTTCGCCTACCGTCAGGCGCGCATGCATGATTTTGTCATGCCATTCCGGCGGCGTTTGTTCCGCCATGGGTGAACTTCCGAAGGTGAGCATCGCGGTGATCTTTCCTCCGAGACATTTTTCATAGAACTTGAAAGCGGTCTCGCATTGGCCGTTGAAATTGAGATAAGGGTTCAGTTGCATGGGAAACTCCTCCGGTTGGTTGACGATTCAAAGCGAATTCAATCTCTCCCGCAAGGGAACGTTTATGGCACGCTATGTACCTGTGGTCGAGACACGAAACTCACGTACAGATTCGATATTTTGCAGCGCTTTTGCAAGCCCCGCAGCTCTGCCGACCTTCGTCGTTCTGACATCCATGCGGTACTCGAACAAGCCTGCTCGGGTAATACGGTAACTCATGGTTGCAATCTCAAACCCATGGTCGATCGCCAGGGCACGAACCTGATCTTCCGGCATCACCTTATGGCGGTCAAAGCTTACGTAATACTGAGCATATGACTGCCGCGGAACCCGGTCTTCGATCAAACGGAAAAGCGAAAGTATTCCGAGGGTCAACAGGGTTCCCAAAATACCGGGAAGGAAAAAGCCTATACCCATCAGTATGCCGATACCGGCTGTAATCCAGATGGAAGCGGCAGTGGTCAGGCCCCGAACACTCAGGCCTTCCTTGAAAATAACTCCGGCTCCAAGAAAACCGATACCCGTCATGATGCCCTGCGCCATTCGGGTAGGATCCATTCGCACGGCCTCGATTGTTATGTTTGGCGGTAGCCACTTCCACTGATAGAGCGTGACCAGCATCAGCAGACTGGATGCAAGGCAAACCAGTGCATGCGTTCTGAAACCGGCGGGGTGCCCGTGCAGGCTTCGCTCAAGACCGATAGCACCGCCCGACAGAACTGCCGCCAAAAGATGAATAGCAATGGTGACGGAATCATCCGCGTTCGTTATAGCTTCCAGAATCCTTCTCCTTTTAACCCTTCATAGTAAACCGAAATCGCTTCAACCACCCCTCCCCTCTCTCATTGAAGGCATGTTTCACGTTAATCCATAACATGATTACCATAATGTTCCACATTCATGCGATATATGATATTACGTTCCATATTCATATATTTAATTAATAAATAATCATAAATATATGAATTGTTGTTTATTATATGGAATCTCTTCCTGCTGAAATACCCCTTGAATTTCCCCACATCAAGGATATACAGGGGGTATATTTCAAATGATTGGTTAAATATAGGGGGTATATTTCCCTTACCTTCAAAAAATGGAGGGTATACCAAGATTGCGCATGATTGAGGGTATAAACCGAGATAACTGTGTGCCCAGTAAATGGGCAACAACGATGAGGGGGACAGGTCTTGTCAAATCGACGGGGATTGAGCGTGATGGCTGCTTGGTGGATCTGCCAAGGTCCTATGCGGGAAAATGACAGGGGTGATTAAACCTTGTTCGGGGAAACTAGTATTTATACTAGTATAAATACTAGTTTCTCTCGCATCGTTTTATTTGTACTAGTAGATATTTGTACTAGTAGATGACAGAGGGAAAAATATGAAAAAGGCGCGAGGGCTGTTATAGAAATCGGGAGCAGCATCAGTCGAGAAGGACTGCCCGCCCCTCCGCGTTTTCTTGTCCCACTAACCAGAAGCCGTTTAAACCATTTGCTGCTAGTAAAAAACCGGTACTGTCAAAATCCCCAATAGACGATCGATCGGCTATTTCGACTATGAGGGCTGCGGGTAAACGCAGCACATATTCACACATTCACACCTCGCTACCTGTGGGAGGTTTTTTTGTAAGAAAGTGAGGCATACAGGGTACAGGGAATCGCTGATGGCGGGATGGATGAGGGGAAGGACCAGGAGAGGTTGTCTCAGGAAACGGAAAATAAAGGACGCCAGGCCTCTTCTCGTGGATTAACGAAGCCTATCCGGCATCCTCAATGGCACGACATTTTCCGGCGAGTGCCGTAATGTTAACTTTCGCAATCCGTGCCCATATCGGCTGTATCGGTTGGGGGATCCCGTCGGATTACGCTGCGCTAATCCGACCTGCTTGAAACGTAGCGATAATCAGGCAGCACCGGGAGCTGCCATATGGTGCATAGGGTGCAATGCGCTTTGCTTATTGCATCCTATGCTTCTACGCCCTAGCTATGTTGTGAGGGGAAGATGTCGAATCTGCTAGGGCTTCCTGAAGCTTTTTCTCCTGCTCGGGAGACAGGGACGTTCGCAGGACCTTGCCTTTAACGTCGGTAAGCTCCACCAGAACCTTTTCCGGTTGCGCCTTGCGCACGAGAATGAAAAGGGCCGATGAGTTGACGGGGATGGTTTCGCTCAACGACTTGATGAAATCATCGTTGATGCCGTAGTCGGAGAGAGAGCCGGACAGCGCCTCTGCCCCGACACTGAGTGCACCGCCCATACAAAGCCTGCAATCGGATGCATGAACAGCAGTCCGATCAAGGCTCCCCATAAGCTGCCGGAAGTGAAAATGAAACCGGTCGTCGCTCCGTTGATGGTAGGATTAATGCTCTGCTTGAGGTGGACCCTGCCGCCCTCGTCACGGATGACGACAACGGCATCCTCAAGATCTATCAGGTGTTCCTTTTTCAATTTGGCAAGTCTAAGCAAAACACGATCAGCTTCTTCGGCATCTTTAAAACCCACTACCACCAGCTCAGACATGTTTCTCTCCTGTCATAAAGTTTTTTCTGTTTTCTGAGTCGATCCCGGGAAGGGTCAATTTGCGGTGCCGGATCTCCACAGCGAAACAGATTTTTATGCCGCTCCTCCACTGGCGCTGATGTTCTGCCCCGTAACCCAGCGGGATTCTTCGCTCACCAGAAAGAGGACAACTCGCGCTATGTCTTCCGGCTCTCCTACGCGCCCCAGGAAAGACATCGCTGCCATCCGTTTTATCGTTTCTTCGCTTTTTCCCGTAGTGAACATTTCCGTATTGACCGGCCCTGGCGAAACGATATTTGCAGTGATGCCCCGCTCTCCAACTTCTCTTGCGAAGACGCGCGTCAGTTGTTCGACAGCACCCTTGCTGGCTGCATAGGCGCCATAATTGGGAAGCATCAGCCGTGTAACAGTGCTGGATAGATTCACCACGCGTCCCCCATCCTCGAGCCGGACGGCAGCTTCCCGCAGAGCATAAAAAACGCCTTTCACATTGACATCCAGAACGCGCTCGAACTCGTCGTCGCTGATATCAGACATTTTTTTGGACAGGAGCACGCCTGCGTTATTGACGAGGATATCCAGGCGCTGAAAACGGTCGATTGCGGCATCGAAGAGCCTGCAAACTTCAGCTGAATTGCTGACATCCGCCTTGATGGCAATTGCCTCTGCGCCTGCCCGCTGGATCGCGGTACAGACTGCTTCGGCCGCTTCCCTGTCTTTAGTATAGTTCACGACTACGTTTGCGCCCGCACCTCCTAATGTGCGCGCTATTTCGGCACCGATGCCCCGTGATGCACCCGTGACGATAGCGACTTTATTGTGTAACGGTTTGTTCATTTCATTCTTTCATCAGTTGCGGATGAACGCTGCGCTTCCCTCTTCTTCTGTTTCCTCTTGCAACGATAGCTTGATTCTCGTCTGATCGTTTATTCCGCAAATTGAAGCTCCAGGGAAAAATTCTGGGATCTATTCTGCGGATTGATCTACGGGTTGATCGGTAAAGCTCAGCTCGATGCCATTTCCAGCGGGGTCTTTAAAGAATAGCTGAGTAATGCCCAGTGCAGGTACCTGGCCTTTTCTGAACAGGATGCCCCGTTGCCTCAACCGTGCCTCCATTTCGGGGAGTCCGGTGCAGGTGAATGCGGCATGATCGAAAGTGGTCGATATATGGGTATGCCGCACTTCATTCGTGGCCGTTTCACTCAGATGAAGCACGCATTTATCACCGGCATAAAGCCAGTACCCAAAGCTGTCGAATGGAGGGCGAAAACCCTGCGCGAGTCCCACTACATCGCAATAAAAAGCCTTGAGGCTATCAAGCAATTCTCGTGGGGCACGCAGATTATAGTGATTGAAGCCGATGACGCCCACTGCTCACTCCTTTGCTCCGCTTGCTTTCAGCAATTCCGCCACTTTACTGTGGTTTCTGCTCAATGCCCACTGCAACGCGGTTTTGTCCCATTGGTTCCTTAGATTGGGGTCAGCGCCGTTTTTCAGAAGAACTCTTGCGGCTTCAACATGCCCGCCTCTCGCGGCCATCATAAGCGCAGTCGTTCCATTATCGGATGTTGAATTGATCGGCACCCCTCCTTCCAGCAAGAGCTGGATGATCCCGGGGTGACCTCCTGTTGCGGCATAAATCAGCGGGTTCCATCCCTCATGGTTGATTTCCGCTCCCTTGATGTACAGTTTTCGGACGATATCTTCCAGGCCGTGCAGGCTTGCGAGCATGATAGCTGTTTCGCCATAGCGGTTGCGAAGGTTGAGCCGGGCACCCCCCTGAACGAGCAGATCGACAAGATCGGCATTTTTATGCCGGACAGCGGACATTAAAAGCGTATTTCCCTGCTCATCGGGCGTATTCGGATCAGCGCCCTTTGCGAGCAGTTTGCTGATGTCGGATGTATTATTGTCTTCAGCCGCCCAGCGCAAATCTTCATAAACCCCACCCATTGCATAAGGCTGCTGAGAGAGACTGGCGGCAAGCATCAGACCAGCCATAAGTAATTTTCCAGATGAACTCATAATTCAGGCCGCCTTGAACAGGTTGAAAAAGTTATGGGTCGTGATTCTGCCGACTTCTTCGATAGGGATGCTGCGCAGTGCCGCTATTTCTTCCGCGACGTTTCTCACGAACGCGGGTTCGTTTGTCTTGCCACGATGCGGCACAGGAGCAAGATAGGGTGAATCCGTTTCTATCAATACCCTGTCCAGACTGATTCTTCTGGCCACATCCTTCAATGCAACGGCATTCTTGAACGTGACAATGCCCGAAAACGATATATAGAAATTCATTTCCATCGCCTGCCGCGCTACTTCCCAGCTTTCCGTAAAGCAGTGCATGACTCCTCCCACCTTGTCCGCACCTTCCTCCGCCATGATCCTCAGTGTATCGGCAGCGGCTTCACGCGTGTGGATGATGAGCGGTTTCGAGCATTGCCGGGCGGCGCGGATATGCTGACGGAAACGCTCCCGCTGCCATTCGAGATCGCCCTTGAGGCGGAAATAATCCAGTCCGGTTTCGCCTATCGCCACCACCTTTGGATGATCAGCCAAAGACGCCAATTGTGCCGCCTGCGGTTCGGCGAGATTTTCATAATCGGGATGGACGCCGACCGAGGCGTATAAATTGGGATGGTTCTCGGCAAGAGCGCGGACTCGGGGAAAGTCCTGGAGATTGACACTCACGCAGAGTGCATGACTCACGTCATTTTCCCGCATTCGTGCCAGCAATTCATCCAGCCTGCTCGCGAGATCGGGAAAATCAAGATGACAATGGGAATCGACAAACATAGTGGAACCCGGTCAAAAAGGAGAAAGGAATAAATGACAAAGACATAATTGCTCCCCTGATCCAGGAACGCTGGCTTATGGGTGTCAGTTAATTATCGCTACTATTCCAAATAGTCGCGTAATCGAACATATCACACGGAAAAAAATCCCGATAGTAGGCACTGTATATTAACGTCCTCAACCCCCGCCAGCGGGTGAATCGCTTTCACTCTGCCTCAACAGCAGTATCCAGGGGCAATTAATCAGCCCTAATTACCCGTATCCGGTACTTGCGGCCATAGCGGCCGATTGCTTTCAACCCATTTTTGAAGCCTTCTCCGTGCAGAATCCCCCGCTGTTTTTATTTCCAGATGATCACAAATGGATTTCCAGGAATTCAAATCTGCAACACCTTTTAATTCTCGAATACTTGCTGCCCACTCTCTCGCACTGGGAGTGGAAGCACGTCGAGGCGACGTATAAGTAACAGGTCCCTCTATCAACCTGTTTGAATATTCTCCCACTTGTGCAAAGCCAGCAATTACCCTGCGTAGTGCTGTATTGAAAGATAGGTTTTCAAACGGTTTCGGGTTTGCCAGCTTCCATATGGCTGCAACCACATCATCGTCGACATGAAACTGCGGCATACTAGTTTCCCCTTAATCAGTACCCCACCAGTATCTCACTAGTATATTGCTAGTGTCAATACTAGTACAAATAAACAATATAACAGGTACTAGTAGGTGATACCAGTATATAACTATACTAGTATTTCAGATGAGGCTCGGTGAAGGCTATGAGAAAAGACCAGCTTTTGTCTTTTGAGACCTGATGCACGGCATAACGCGTAATTCGATCTCGCGATTACCGTGCAGTAGTTCAGGGCTGTAGGTTGATTGCGATATTCCGCGGAAGGATGAGAAGGATATCAAGGATTGTTCATGATCTATTCCAGAAGCAGTCAGGGCAAACTTCTGTCAAGATACTTTCTGTCAGCCGGCCTTGCCCCGATTCCTGGGTTCCCCGGACAGCACCGTGACATAGGAAAACAGCAGTTCTTCCAGAAATAATCTTGGATTGAGTGGATGCCGGGCAAGCTGCTGCGTTTTATCCAGGGCCCGCAAATAAGTTGCCATTGAATACGGATCAAGTCCGGATGCCAAGGATTTTATTTGCGCAAGCATGTCCAGATGATAGCGGACCTTCTGCGCCATACGAAAACTCATCAGATCGTAGCACCACTTTTGCAGCCAGCTGACCACCATGACAAGGTCCGATTTCTGCATTTCCTCTGCCAGTGCCAGCACATCGAAACTTGATGGAGTGCTGATTTGCTGGATGAAGGCGCTGTGCCGCACAAGGTAGTCTTCGTTCGCGAATTCCAGTGCGGTCAGAGGAGCGTAGCCAGCCGAGGCCAGGCATCTTTCAGGCGCTTTGACCCCCTGCTGTTTTAACCACAGTGCTGCGGAGGCTGCATCGGGGGCTGGCATGTCAATCTGGCGACAACGACTGCGGATCGTCGGCAATAAATACTGTGCCTGATGCGTTACCAGTATGAACAACGTTTGGAGCGGCGGTTCTTCCAGATTCTTCAGAAGGGCATTGGCGGCAGCCGTATTCATGGTTTCCGCCGGATGGATCAGGATGATCTTATAGCCGTTCTGATGGCTGGTGATATTGACGAAGTCGCCTAGTTCCCGTATTTGCGAGATACTTATCTGTCTGCTGGGTTTTTTTGCGGACTTGCCGGTGGCCTGATTCACTGCCTTGGAAAGAGATTGAGTTTCTGCCTCATCTCCGGTGTCCGCACCCTCCTCGCTGGCTCCCTCTCCCGAGACGGACGTTGCCGCGACCGCTTCGGGCTCAACAAGGCAGAAATCCGGGTGACTGCCTTGCTCAAACCAATGGCAGCTTGCACAGACCTCGCACGCCTTTCCTTCGACAGAGGGATTTTCACAGAGTCTGGACTTCGCCAGATAGCGGGCAAACGCAAGCTTGCCCAGTCCCTTTCTGCCCCGTAACAGCAGGGCGTGGCCCAGCGTACCCGTAAGTTTCCGCCAGACTTCTTCCTGCCATCCATAAATATTACTCATGCGCAAATCGTTGCAATATTTTTTTCAACTGACCTCCTAACATTCTCCAGAGACTGGTTGGCGTCTATCACCCGTATTCTTTCAGGGAATTTTTTTGCCCGCTCCAGATACGCCTCTCGTACTCTCCGGAAAAATTCATCCTGTTCTTTTTCAAACCGGTCCGCCTGCTTGATGTTGCTGGTTCGCTGCCTTCCCGATGCGATAGACACATCGAGATAAAGGGTAACATCCGGCTGAAACTCTCCCTGTACCCAGCATTCGAGTTCATTCAATTTCTGCAGGGATAATCCCCTTCCCCCGCCTTGATAGGCAAAGCTGGCATCGGTAAAACGATCCGATATTACCCAGTCGCCGCGGCTCAAGGCAGGCAGGATGACCTTGTCCAGATGTTCGCGCCGTGCGGCGAACATCAGCAGCGCCTCGGTCTCCGCATGCATCGTTTGCCGGCTGTCGAGCAGGATGCCGCGCAACGCTTCCCCCAAGGGAGTGCCGCCGGGTTCGCGCGTGACAATCACGTTTTTTCCTCTTTCCTTCAGGAAATGCTCCAACCACCGGAGATGCGTCGTCTTACCCGCACCGTCAATGCCTTCCAGAGTGATGAATTTGCCCCTCATATTTTGATGTCATTCCTGAAAATCACGATATTGGTAATGCCATTGGCTCGTAAGCCGGAAAGAAGCATGCCGGACAAAGCCTGCTTCAAGGCGAGTTTAACTTATACTTATGGAAGGTAGTAGTTACAAGCTTGCTTGGCCGGACTGGAAAAAAGAAACCGCAAGTCGGACATGCCGGATATGGGTAAGCGTTATACTGTTTCGCGGGATGTACAAAAACATAGAAAGCGCAAATACAAAAGGCGATCAGGAGTTCATTTCATGACTGATGATATAGGAAGCTTATTCGCACGCTGGGCACTTTTATTTGCACTGATGCTCGGCACCTTGATTCCCGGTGTTTCCAGCGCTGCTGCCCAACCGGCGGAACGAAATCGGCAGGACAGACCGACCCCGAACACGACTGAGTCTGCTTCGCGTCCGCGGGGGCAGCCATTGACTGAATTCGAGAAGATGCAATTGCACCATCGGCGTTATAGTGCGGCTGCAAATAACATGGCGCATTTGTTCAAGCTATTGAATCAAAAAATCCAGGAAGTATCCTTGGCAGCAAAGACCGTCGAAGCCAAGGACAATTCCCATAACAGGCGCCAGCTGGAAATCCGGTTACAGCAACTGGAAAACGCCCGCGTGGCTTATAGCGTTCAATATTTGCAACTGCAATCCCAGATGCAGAACGAATATCGCAATTATGCTGCGATCAGCAACGACTTGAAGGCAAAGTATGATGGACCCGCAAGGAGCCGGGGAGAGACTGGCCGAGATACCGGCAGTGCGATGAAGGCGAAACCCGACGTGAGTAAGTCGGCTAAAGCCAAGAGTATGGAAGATAAGGATACGGGGAGTGATACAAAGGCAAAAGAATCCCCGATCGAGGAGCAGTTTGCCACCGATTCACCTGCAAGGGATCCGCGTATCCTGGATCTGGATACCAAGGAAGTCAGAGCCAGGCGCGAAGGGCGCTCGGAGGCTGGATCTTCCGGGAGTTCCCTGCCCGCCCCGGGACAACCGTGACCGGGAGCGGGTGTGCAACGACCTGCTCATGGCTTGTCCCATACACTTCAAGGGGCTGCTGTCCTGGGCGACCCCCCCAGCGCTTCCTTTAACCGCTGTTCCTGGTCTCGTGAGAGATTCGTGCTCAAAACCTTGCCCCTGAACTCGCCGAGTTCAGCCAGGATTTTTTCCGGCTCCACTTCTCGCGCAAGGATGAAGAGCGCCGACGAATTAAGGGGGATGGTTTCACCTAATGACTTGATGAAATCATCCGGAATACCATAATCCGTAAGAGAACCGGACAAGGCTCCCGCACCTGCTCCAATCATGCTTCCGATGAGTAATCCGGCTGCCGGGTTGAGGAAAAGCATTCCGACAAAAGTCCCCAGAAGCCCGCCGGACAGCAGACCGGCAGACGTATCATAATGGGTAAGATTTATACTTTGCTTGAGGTTTATCTCACCCTGCTCGTCACGAACGACGACCACAGCATCCTCAAGATCAATCAGATGCTGTCTTTTCAGCGACCTGAGCCGCCACAGAACTTCCTCTGCTTTTTGCAGGTTTTCAAATCCTATTACCACCAGATCCGACATGGTGCCTCCTTTCAATCGCATTTGTGCTTACTACCTATGATACTGCATGTACCGTTTTAGTTTCCCCGGTATCAAGGCAAGTCGTGATCGCAAGGAATTTCTCCAGATTCTTCTTCCCCGGTTCCGGCAGAATTCCAGGTTGACGGCATGGGCCGGCGCTGATGATTCCAAAAAAACACGCTGAAATTTCACGAATTCTTTATGTAATCGAAACAGTTTCATCACACGACTTGTGTTAAATCCAATCGAGCCCCAGAAAATGATAGATCTGTGGCGGTGAGTTGATGTGTTGTTGTACCCGACTCGCCGGGCCACTTCTATTCCGAAGAGAGGAACAGGAGACAGATAAGGGGCAAAGAGGGACAGAAGCTGACTGCGTGGCACTGAAATTCTTTCTATTAATATTTTAGGGGAAATATCATGCGACAGATTCGATCCTATTTGCCTTCACTTGCAGTAATAGCAGGCGTCGTGGCATCCCTGCTGACCCTTCCTGCCGGGGCGGTTACATTCACACCCACCAATCTTGTGACGGATGATCAGCTTGCTCATGCCGCCCAGATTACCGACACCGGTCTCAAGAATGCGTGGGGAATGTCCTATGCTCCCGGCGGGCCCTTCTGGGTCTCTTCGACTGATGGCGGAACAGTCCGTCTGTATGGTGTGGATCCAGCAACACAAGCGACCGCCCAGCGACCCTTGACAGTTTCCATCCCGGGCGAGGGTAGCGTGACCGGGCAGGTATTCAACAGTACATCATCATTTGGGGACAATCGCTTTCTGTTCGTAAGCGAAGATGGCACAGTTTCAGGCTGGCGTCCCACCCTGGGTACGACGGGTTTGATACCGGCAGAGACACTGGTGCCGGCATCTCCGAACAACAGCTATAAGGGCGCAGCTATCGGCAACACCGGGGGGCACGATTATCTTTACGCGGCCAACTTCAAAGCGGGGACGGTGGATGTTCACAAGGGAGATGCAGCGGCGCCACCATTAACCGGTTCGTTTACCGATCCCCTCGGCCTTCCTAGTGGATATGCTCCTTTCAACGTCCAGAATCTCAACGGATCGCTGTATGTGACTTATGCCCTGCAGAATGCAACCAAGGATGACGAAGTGGCTGGGGCGGGGCTGGGTTTTGTCGACCAATACACGTTGAACGGCGATTTCGTTGCGCGGGTTACATCCGGCGGAACCTTGAATGCACCGTGGGGGTTGGCTGTAGCGCCTTCTTCGTTTGGTTCCGCTGCCGGTGATCTACTGGTAGGAAATTTCGGTGATGGCCATATCAATATTTACGACCCCAATACGCATACTTTTCTCGGCCAGGTGCTCGATGCCAACAATCATCCCGTAGTGATTGACGGTTTGTGGTCCATTTCACCGGGCAACGATACCATGGCAGGCAGCAGTCATCTGCTGTACTTCACGGCGGGACCGGATGAGGAAACCCACGGTTTGTTTGGCGTCCTCACACCCGTCCCTGAGCCTTCCGCTTACGCAATGATGCTGGCGGGACTTGGTGCATTAACGCTGCTGATCAGGCGCCGCACACTGGGATGAAGTTTTGATGAATGGAGGAATCACGGCGCCTCAATTTCATACACTTTATTCTTGACTTTATTTGTAACAGTTTTATCATATAAGCCGTTGGACAAGTGATCCCTCCTTTGTAAGTGGAAACTTTAAACCCGAAGTCGATAACGTCTTCGGGTTTTTTTATGCTACGGAACTTGATCTGTCCCGGTCAATCTGCCCCTGCTGGCCATGGACTCGCCTGAGTGCGCGAGATCGATACTCCATTGCGAGATCCATGTTCCTTTTCCAGAATCCTGGATAGCAATAATTCAATACTTGGTTTGTTATTTGTTGTGTCCGAGGACGAGTCCCGCGATTTCGATGCCGAGACCAAGGATGAAGAGAAGTGCGCCGATCCAGATATCTTCCGGCGCGAAGAACATCAGTATTCCGCCTAATATCATAAATGAGATAGACAAAATCCGTTTGGTGCGAATGCGAAGAGTCATGGGCACACAGCCTTTTACAAGCAGATTCCGCTGAAGCAGATATCCGGCTATCTTTATATAGACAATATAACTATAGACCCTGGCCGCGAAAATGCTGGAGAAGGAGCGCCTGGAGCTCGTATATAACTCCGGCTGAATGGAATCCGGTTAAACAGGCTACCGTCCATGTCTATGGGAGTTGCTTATTTTGCCCTTCTTTCAAGCTCGAAGACCATCGAATCAGCAAGGGAGAGAAGTGGCTTTATGGCCTGATCAACCTTATCGGCAAGTGCTGCAGGGGCAATGTTGTGCGCCAGGGACGCCTGGAGCGCCTCATGCAGACGGGTTGGTTTTTCAGTGGACAGGTGGTGCAAGTCGGCGGGCAGTCCCTGACGTAATAGGCTATAGACCACAGCTGGCTCCACGCTGTAATGAAAACACCATTGGTCATCCAGCCGAAGATAATTCAGGTGCTCCAGCGGAATACCTGTTTTACCCCCAAGAAAACTTAAGTCCTTATCGGTTAATTGGTGAACAGGCTCACCCTCAATAAGCAACTTCAGCGCAGTAATATATCGCTCATACTCGGATGATCCCCGGAATTTTCCCGATTTGATCTCCAGGTCGACTGCTTGCTGTAGTGGAGCATTGAATATGATTTCTGAAAATCCGATCTCATCTCCTGTTTCTTTGTCTTCGCTATCGGACGGTTCGAAAACGCGCACGATCAGATCCGCTTTATCCTTCATCCGGAGCTTGTTTGTGCTATATGTAATCTGATAGCTTCCTTCCGCATCCGTGATTGCCTGACCCAGCAATGTCTCTGATCGCATGTCCCGATCAAATGCACGGACGAGGAGATGAGGAAGCGGGAAGCCATCCACTTGGCGAATTGTGCCCCGAACGATGCAAAGCGTTTTAACTGTGATATCGAGAAACTCCTGAATCGCAGCCGGGTTCTTCCTTGCTTCAGCTACAATGCCGCCCTCCGGATCGAATACCCGCACAAGCAGATCAGGACCTTTTCGTCCATTCGAACGCCAGGCATAGTCGATACGGTAGAATCCATCATCCTGAACCGCGCCTATTGCGCCACACCGCACCAATGTATTGACCGAGAGAGCATCGAATGCGCAAACGGTAAAGCCGCTTGCGCACAGCGGCACTCCATCTTCCTGAAAAATCTGCCCACTAACAGTATAAATCCTGGTCCGTGGAACATCCGGACCGATGGTCACGGTGGCGATGGCCGAAAACTGATTCCTCAGGTTTTCCGCCTGATCCTGCGATAGCTCTTCAATCGTAAAGCCACGTTCCCACAAGATTCGGGAAAAATCATTCTGTTTGCGGGAAACAGGTATCATCAGGTCGAACAGCGCGCGAAGTTCCCCGTCGGTGACGAAAATACGCACCGAGTTGTCTATAACCCTGGCCTCCAGGTAATTTATACCCGCAAGCGCCCGTTGCACATTCTCTATTTCGCCCGAATTCGACCTTTCCAACAATATGCCCTGCTCCAGAATGTGCTGGCGCAGATTTTTGAAACCTTTAACGAAGCTGAATAGCTTTTGTAGAATGTCGAATTTCTTGTCTGGCTGACTGAACTGGATGGTAGCTCGCATGGTTGGGTCGGTTTCTATGTCCGCTATCGTTATTTTTTAATACTTGAGCAGCGAAGTGAGGGAGAACTCACATGCAGGATCTTTCTGATGTTCCTTGCACCTAGAAACGATTTCCAGGCATGGAAGACCTCTTCGCAAACCGTTGTCATGAGCCGATGGAAAAACTGGTTCAGTACAGTGTACAGCAGTTTATGTATCCAGGCTCCGAATATCTTCTGTTGCTGCAACAAGCACAGCGGCTGTTTATGCTCTCGCGTCAAATGAATAGTCTTCCCACCATTAAACATAGCTGATGGACATAAGAAATCAAGCTTTTTGTTGCTTGTGCATCCAAAACTGGATGCTTATACATGTCTTGTCGATATCCTACATGTCTTATCGGTATCCGTAGTATTTGCGGATGAGGTGGGGGCAATCAGCTATAACCGTCGTTATTGATGGGTTGCGCTTTGCTTCACCTATTCTACGAAAACACCTCAGAAAAATAGATCAATTGATTTAAATGTCATGAAGAATTCTCCTATCGTTAGCGTCAAGAGCAGGAATTTTGAGCAGCGCTTGGCAAACCTGCCGAAGCCGGTTTATCCGGAAGAGCTCCCGGTAGTAGCTCTACGGCAGGAGATCGGGCAGGCGATTCGGGAAAACCAGGTGGTGATTATCAGCGGTGAAACCGGTTCGGGCAAGACCACGCAATTGCCGAAAATCTGCCTGGAACTCAAACGGGGCGTGCATGCGATGATCGGGCATACGCAACCTCGTCGTATCGCGGCACGGACCGTGGCGGCACGAATCGCTTCAGAACTTAAGAGTCCCTTGGGGCATGCGGTAGGGTACAAGGTGCGCTTTTCGGACAAGGTGAGTCCGGAAACGTATGTCAAGCTCATGACAGACGGCATTCTGCTGGCGGAGACGCAGGGCGATCCGAATCTGCTTGCCTACGATACGATCATCATCGACGAGGCGCACGAACGCAGCCTGAACATCGATTTTCTGCTCGGGTATCTCAAGCAGTTGCTGCCGCGCCGGCCGGATTTCAAGCTGATCGTTACTTCCGCGACCATTAATGCCGAACGATTCTCCGCGCATTTCGATAATGCGCCGGTTATTGAAGTATCCGGCCGTATGTATCCGGTGGAGGTACGTTATCGTCCCATCGAGGCCCCGGCTCGCGCTGCTTCCGCCATCGCGGAAGATCGGAATGAAGACAAAGCCGGGAACAGGACCAGGGATAAAGATAAGGACAGGCAGAAGGATAAACAAAAGGATAGGGACAGGGATGAGGGTGACATGGAGCAGGCTATCCTTGATGCAGTGGATGAAATCAATCGCTGTGGGCCGGGTGATGTGCTGGTGTTCCTGCCTGGCGAGCGGGAAATCCGCGATACTGCGGAGGCGTTGCGCAAGCATGCTTTTGGTGGTCCCGGCACGGGCCGCGCGGGTGCCGAAATTCTGCCATTGTTCGCGCGCCAGTCCTATGCTGACCAGGAACGGGTTTTCAAGCCTGGTGGCAGCAGCTTGCGGCGCATCGTGCTTGCCACCAATGTGGCGGAAACTTCACTGACCGTTCCCGGCATTCGCTACGTGATCGATACCGGCGTGGCACGCATCAAGCGCTACAGCTATCGCAACAAGGTGGAACAGTTGCAGGTGGAGAAGATTTCACGCGCATCCGCTAATCAGCGCGCGGGACGCTGCGGCCGGGTGATGAGCGGTATCTGTTTCCGACTTTATTCGGAGCAGGATTACCTTGCCCGCCCGGAATTCACCGATCCGGAAATCCTGCGCTCTTCGCTGGCCGCGGTGATTTTACGCATGAAATCTCTCAAAATTGGATCAATCGAGAATTTTCCTTTCCTTGAACCGCCCCTGCCACGCATGATTGCGGACGGCTATCAATTACTGACCGAGCTCGGCGCGGTGGATGAGAGTAACACCCTTACCAGCATCGGCTGGCGGCTGGCCAGATTTCCCATCGACCCCAGGATTGCCCGCATGATTCTGGCAGCGAAGGAGGAAAACTGCCTGAGCGAGGTGCTCATCATCGCCTCTGCCTTGAGCGTGCAGGACCCGCGAGACCGTCCGTTCGAACGGCAGGAAGCCGCAGACCGGGCCCACCAAAGCTTCCAGGACGAGCGCTCCGATTTTCTGAGCTATCTGAAGTTGTGGGATTTCTTTGATGACCTGCTCAAGCATAAGAAATCCAACCGCAAGTTGATCGAGCAATGCCAGGAAAACTTTTTGTCGCATCGCAGAATGCGGGAGTGGCGTGAGGTCCACGGTCAATTGCATACGTTGGTAGTGGAAACAGGATTGAAACCCAACGAGATACCGGCGAACTACGATGAAATGCATCGGGCACTTCTCGCGGGATTGCTCGGCAATATCGGCTTCAAGATCGACGAGGATAACGAATACCTCGGAGCGCGCGGCGTCAAGTTTTCGATTTTCCCAGGTTCCGTGCTGAAAAAGGCCAAACCCAAATGGATCGTGGCTGCAGAGCTGACGGAAACCACCCGGCTTTATGGTCGAGGTGTAGCGAAAATCGATCCTGCCTGGGTGGAAAGGATCGGTGGAAAGCTTTGCAAGAAGCATTATTTCGATCCGCACTGGGAGAAGAAATCAGCGCAGGTATCAGCATTCGAGCGGGTGACCCTGTATGGATTGACAGTAGTCCCGAAGCGGCGTGTCTACTACGGCAATATCAACCCGAGAGAAGCACGCGAGATTTTCATACGCTCGGCCCTCGTAGCAGGGGAATACATTACCCAGGCCCCATTTTTTGAGCACAACCGCGAGCTTATCACCAATGTTGCCGCTCTCGAACATAAAACCCGCCGGCCGGATGTGCTGGTGGACGAACAGGAAATTTTCGCGTTCTACGATGGACTCATCCCCGAGGGAATCAGCAACGGCACAGCTTTCGAAAAATGGCGCAGACAGGCCGAGCGTGAGAATTCGCGCTTGCTCTACATTTCCAAAGAATACTTGATGCGCCATACCGCGCAGAATGTAACGGAAGAGCGGTTTCCCGATACTGTGCGCGTAGACGGCTTCCACCTGTCACTTACCTATCGCTTCGATCCCGGACACGTGTTGGACGGGGTCACCATTACCGTACCGTTGCCGCTGCTGAACAAGCTGGATGTGGCGCAATTCGACAGCCTCGTCCCAGGGCTGGTCCGCGAAAAGATAACGTGGTATCTGCGAGCACTCCCCAAGCAGATACGCCGCTACGTTGTACCGGTCCCGGAGTTTGTAACGCAGTTTCTGGAAAGTGCGGAATATGCAGCAGCAACTTCGCCGTCTGAACCCTCGCCGTCACTTCTGACCGAAACATTGGCCCGCTTTATCCGGACCAAAACCGGCATTACCGTTCCACCGGATACCTGGCGGGACGAAAAACCGCCTCCGCATCTGATGATGAACTACAGAATCGTGGATGATGCGGGGCAAGAGCTGGCAATGAACCGGGATCTTGGGCAATTGAAAACGCAACTCGGGGAAGCGGCACAACTGATGTTTTCCCGCTCAGAGTCGGGAGAGCATAATCCCCTTGAACGCGACGATGTAAAACACTGGGATTTCGGTGATCTGCCGCAGGAAATCACCTTCAACCGTGCGGGCAAGAACATGATGGGCTTCCCTGCTCTCGCCGAACGGGATGGAAAAGTATCGATTCGTCTGTTCGATACGCGCGAAGCAGCAGAGCTCAGCATGCGTGGCGGTGTGCGTCAATTGCTGCGCTTCGAGCTGAAGGAGCAAATGAAACAGCTGGAAAAAGATCTGTCAGGACAGGGGGCAAAGGGTGGAAAGGGCAGATATCTGGCACAGGCGGCCTTTCAACTGCACACACTCATCAAGCCTGACCAGCTCAAGGAAGATATATTGAATGCGGTCGCAGACCGCGCTTTTATTGCAGATGATGCGCTACCCCGCAGTGAAAAGGAATTTGTCGCCCAGCGCCAGCGTGCCCGTACGCGACTACCTGCCGTGGCTGAGGCTCTGGTTCGCATCGTGCAAAACGTCGCCAGCGAGTACCAATCATTAATGGCGAGGGTTTCTTCAATCGGAGGAGCGGGCAAGGTTGGCGTGCAAAAAACCGGCGCAGCGAGTAGCGGTAGTGCTGGTAACCCTGGAGCCGACTTGATGATGCAACTCCGCAACCTCGTTTATCCGGGATTTTTGAGCGCCACCCCCTGGGAACGCTTGCAGCATTTACCGCGTTACCTGAAAGGCATGATCCTCCGCCTGGATAAGTATGCCGCCAATCCCGAGCGTGACGCGCGTCACGCTGCTGACATTGCCGGATTATGGAACCGGTATGAACAGCGCCTCGAAAAACATCGCAAGGCGGGGATCGATGATCCCAAGCTCGCTGAATTTCGGTGGCAGATCGAGGAACTGCGTATTTCGCTGTTTGCCCAGGAACTTAAAACGCCCTACCCTGTTTCGGTCAAGCGGTTACAGAAATTGTGGGAGGAAGTCAGTATGTGAGGCTGGATGAAGCCCTGCGCCGCTGGTGGATTCCTGCTTTCGCAGGAATGACAAAGGTAGGTCGGACTTCGTCCGACAGCTAATATTCCTGTCGGCGCAGCCGACCTACCGACAGGTTACGGCTTGGTTTATAGCCTTTAATAATTTGACGGGTTAGAGCTCTATCTCCTCGACGCGTAGACAGAGCAATCTTTAATTAAGCAGCCGGTTTCAGCTCGGGAATATTCCGCTCTATCAGGTAATTTGCGGCTACTCTGCATTCTCCGCCGGGAGCAATTTCCACCACTTCTGACCCAGCATTTGCGGTTTCAACGCAAACAAAGCGTTCATAGTCGTCATCCTTCAGGTCGCCCATCTGTGCAGAAATTTTCGCCCAGGGGTTCCATACGACAGCAGTCCTGCTGCCGCTCGATCGAATGCGAATCCGGCGATCATAAGCAATATCGTCGATCACCAACTCTTTCTGCACATCCTGATAAATGCGATCGACTTCGGAATTGATCGTTATTGCACCTGCCTGGGTTTTTTGAGCGTAATTGTCGACTTTATCGAGATACGCGACCCCCTCGAGACCGAGAATGGTGACCTGATCGATATGCCCGACCTTGAAGTAGGTATGCAGAGCCTGCGTGATTGAAAAAGACGCGGTATCTTTATTTCGCGTGATCAATTCAAGATTCAGGGATTCTCCCACTGTAACTTCGAGATCTAGATTGAACGAATGAGGCCAGATAGCCCTTGTTTCCGCTGTGTCGGTCAAACCGAGCGTCACCTTGCTCTCCCCATTTCCAGTCGCTTCCGTTTTAATGACGTTCCAGAGGCGGTTACGCACAAAACCATGTACAGGACGCCCTTGCTGTTCCGGATCCGGGCCGAACCAGGGCCAGCAGATGGGAGCGCCGCCCTTGATACCTTTACCTGCCTCATAATATGCAGCTTCGCTCAGGAACATCAGGTTCTGCTCATTTGCAGGCTGAAAAGACAATACCTGCCCTCCATAAACAGAGATCACTGCGCCACCCTTGGCATTATCGATCATGATAAAGGGAAATCCTCCTGCCCCTTCCATGAATTTGACCTGCCCGTCGATCCCATGGTTTTTATTCAACTCTTCTATATTCATTTCATTCCTTATTCGCTTCTGGAGATGCCTCGTAGAAGAGGATCATAATGGCACCTGAACATTTTGTCATCAACAGCTGTTTATGCTGATCGACCTGCTGACGTAGGTCGATCAGCGAAGCAGAATGAGCCTTGGAATTGCTTCCGCCTCCATCCAGACAACCGCATTTTGTCCGAATTCCTTTCCAAGCGCCTTTGTTGTCTCCAGATCCAGTCCGAGCACGAGAAAGCTTTTTTCCGCCGGCCACACTCCGACAGGGTCGATGCCTTCACCTTCGATAATCTGGCTCTGCTTGGCAACATACCGATCGAGGCTCTTCCGGAGATCCAGACATGCCTTCATGTTCACTTCGTGACTTTCCGCCGCACCGAAGGGGTTGCAGGCGGTGATGAATGCGGCACATCGATGACCAGATGCTGCTAAAAGCCTTGCCAGGGGCTCGGAATACTGGTCCACATGCAAGGTTATTGCCTCATGACCTAAGCCCGCACGATAGTAAGCCGAGCGATAGGCATAAATGAGATCATCAGGGATTTCAGTGTACGGCAATGGTATCTCCGGCGAAGCTTCCCATCCCCAAGCCTTTATGAGTGCTACAGTTACCCATTGATGCAGGGTAGTCAGGGTAAGTTACAATTTACGGGGAGAGTTTTTCTTATGAAAGATGGCGTATCACTCTGCAGGGATTTCCTGCAGCGAAAACGTTTGCGGGAATGTTTCGGGTAACAATGCTTCCCGATCCGATCGTCGTGCCCCGTCCGATCGTAACACCGGGATTGATGATCGCTCCACCGCCAATCCAGACGCTGTCTTCCACGGTAATGGGTTTAGCGGCTTCCAGGCCGGTATCACGGTCCTTCGCTACAAGGGGGTGTGTTGCAGTATAGATCTGCACCGCCGGACCCAGAAAGACATTATGGCCCATGATGACCTGCGCGCAATCCAGCACGACGCAATTGAAGTTGGCGTAGAAGTTATCCCCTACCAGGAGGTTGTAACCATAGTCGCAATAAAAGGGCGGCTCGATATGGAGGTTTGACCCCGATGCTCCGAGCAGTTCCCCCAAAATTGCAGATCGTTTTTCGGTCTCGTCCGGAAGACTGTCATTGAAAGCCTTCGCTAATCTTTTGGCACGCTTTCTTTCCTCGACCAGCAGTCGATCGCTGGAACGATAGAGTTCTCCATTCAGCATTTTCTGCTTTTCAGTCTTATCAATCACGTCATCTATTCAACAGAGGTGTTTGAACAAGCTTCGGAAAGAAAGCTTTCTCGAGGAAACACCCGGCGCTGCCACTTCAGTCAGGTTTCGGACATTCTGCCGGTATGCTGCATCGAGCATGGCTGTTTATTGCTCTCCGGATCATACTTGGCGCCCCAGTGGATGAGCGCATGAAGAGCAGGGGACAAATCCTTTCCTTTTTCCGTGAGCGTATAAATGACTCTTCTTGCATTAAGGGGATCGCGCTGCCTTGAAATGATATTGCACTCCTCCAGCTTTTTCAGACGATCTGAAAGAATATTGGATGCAATTTTTTCGGGTGAAGCGAGAAAATCCCGGAAATGCTGCTTGTCCTTGAACAGTATGTCGCGAATAACAAGCAAAGTCCATTTGTCACCCAATATATCCAGTGCGCAGCTAACGGGACAGGAAGAACGCTTGTTCTGGTCTTTAGTCATGCTCACATTATGTTTGATTTTTCCAATACGATTCATTTATTATACTTTCAATATGCAACCAAATACGAGGATTGAGACTCTATCTGTGGTTGCCAATAAAATTTTTTTCAGCTCGGAACGGCTTTATTTCTCATATGGCTCCAATAACGCGTTATAGCTCGTCCAGGAAGGTTACGGCTTTTTGGATGGACGATATGAGGCTGAAAGGCAGCGGCAAGCAAATACAAATCAAGAGGAGTAGATGATGAAGCAAGCGATACAAGCCGGTACCTCGATTCTTGTCCTTGTAGCAACGTTGTATAGCGGTTCGGCGACCGCTCATGGAAAAGTCTCGATGGAGGAAGATAGCTGCATGCGACGGCTTGGCGACAGCAGCATGGTGCATTTAAGCGCCTATCAGCCGCAGTATGAGCCTGCAGACCAATACTGCACCGAAATTCCCAAAGGAGGAAACACGTTTCTGGTGATTGACCTCGTGGATCCCGCATTACGGGATATTCCCATCGGAATGCGAATTGTAAGAGGAAGCAATGAAACAGAAGATGAAACGGTATCTTATGTCAGGCCCAGCTATCACCCCGATGGAGTGATCAAGGGGGAAACCGCTCTGGACAAGGGAGAGTATACGGTTTTCATAACCGGTGAGGCAGTGCCCCCCGTGCGCTACGAATATCCGTTGCGCGTAGAAATGATCAATTACGCAAAAACTTTTCGCGCCGCGGTCGGACCGATGATAGCCGCTCTGCTGCTGACTTTGCTTGGCTACAAGATCATGCAGTCCAAGCGGGTGAGGCAATGGAAGTCCTCTCGTCGATCGTAAACACATAGAGCCTGCACAGCTACCTATGGCATTACGACGACGCTTGAGCTTTTTCCTGATGGCAACCGTGATACCCTCTTTTACGCCCTACAATCTATAACTTGAATCCATTCTGGAGCATGTCATGACACGGTATGCCAGACTGGAAGGATGTGAACTTTGTTAGGTGAGTAGAGCAGATAAAGAGATCTGATGAGACAGTGCCGCGCTCCGAGGCGCGGACAATAAGGGAAATTTACCTTAATCACGGCTCGGATGGAGGTATCGCTTAATCCCTGCAGTAAGTACATTAAACAAAAAAATTCCGGTGGGTGTATCGCTAAATAATCTTTCTTTAGCTTTTTGTCCGAGCAATCCGCAAAACACAAAATCCTTGATGACTTGACTCCAGCATGACAAGCCGCCTTTATTGACAACCCGGAGCATGTCCATCAGTGAAATATGTTCCCCATACCAGCAGTTGACGTTAATAGCGGGGGCAAGGGATCGAATATGGTGCCACCAGAGCTTAGGGATGAAGAGGACTTCCCCCGGTTCAATTATCCCGATATATGCCTGAACCGAGCGAGCGCGCGGGAACAGATTGAACTGGGGATTATCAGGATCGAACTGGCTCTTCTCGACGTTGTCTTTAAATGGATAAAGCTTCCCAGCCTGATCGGGAGAAACCAGAAAGACGCTCTTCTTACCAAATATCTGCGCATTTATATTATCGAAGCGGTCAAAGTGAAGCCCAGACCGCGTGCCGCTGGAGCCGAGCCAGAGATAGAACATTCCCTGTCCACTTCCAGACGGCAACATCACTTCAAAGTCGATATCTCGTACGAGTTCGGGCAGCTTGGTAAGCGACATCTGATGAATGTAGCAAGCTTTTGATGCACTATCCATAAAATCGACAAACTCAGCCAGTTTCATTTTTCGACCGTGATCTATTGAACGAAGGGCGTAGGGCGATCCGGTAGCAGGCAAATCAACTGCCGCACCTACCTCGAGATTGCCGTAATGCTTCGCGAAATAGCTGGGGGTCCATTCCTGCAGCGCCTTCCAAGAGTTGAGCAAACCAATCCCAATAATCGGCCTCTTTGCATTTGCAAGATAGACCCCCAGTTCTCGGGGCGTTTGGAAGCTGACGCGAGGGATAGGTTGACAATCAATATCATGATACATGCTGGGCTCCATTATCTTTTTAAGAGAGACGGGGGACTGGATGGCGGGTTAGAGAACGATTCTGCCCGTCTACTGTACTCGCCTTAATCTACTTCGAGTCGGTTCCTAAAATCAGACCTTTCAGTATTTCAACCATGAAATCGAGATCCTGCCGCTTAAGATCCTGATGAATGGGAAGGCATATGAGGTTATTATAAAGATCGACTACTTCCGGAAATTCCTCGAGAGGGAGAGTCGGATGAATGACACCATCCCAGGCAAATGCGGCTACCCCATGTTCGCGGAGTTGCTTATGCAGATTTTTTACTTGAGTCGAGAAAGCGGGAAATACCCAAGGACAGATCACTTCAGGCAGTTGTGGATGGAGTGGTACAAAACCACGCAGTCCAACTGTTGCTCTGACTAAGTAGTTATAGTTCGCTCGTCGTCTCTCTACAATAGAACCGAAGTCGGCACTACGGAGTACACGCTGCGAAAGACGAGTCATCGGGAGGTCAGCAAATGACGAATCAAATCTTGGGGCGGTTACGCTCAACCCCAGCACTTTGGAATTTTCTAATTTCCGAGGAAAAAACACACGCATGCCTCGATATACTTTTATAAGCAGATTACCTAAGGATCGAGCAGTAGGATCGGATGAATCTGCCATCACCCTTTCCAGAAGATTCTTTGCAACTTTTAAGGAAAGTGCCGCACCTTCTTTCTGGAGCTGCAATCTCTCAAAGGGAAGATTCATATTGATCATGAGGCAGCCACCGTCATATACGGGTAAGAACTTCTTGAAGCTGAAGAAGCTGATATGACCATGACTTCCCAATGTATTAAGGTTGGAGCTATCTTTGAAAACGTGGGCACAATCCTCGATCAAAAACAATTTATGAGTTGCGCAAAAGGCCTTCAATTGCTCCACGGGAGCAGGAAAACCGAAATAGTGAACAGCTAGGATTGCTTTGGTTTGATTGTCCAGCTTACTTTTCACATCCTCAAGATCTGGAGAGCAGTCTGGGGCAATTCGATAAAAAACAACCTTAGCACCGAAAGCCTGAATTGGGTCCACGATGGCGGAACAGTGATAGGCGGGAACAAGTATTTTTTGCCCCGCGCGAATGCCAAGTATTTTGAGACCGTGATAAATAGCGTTCCTGGCCAAAAACACATATTGCGTAGACTGGCACTCAAGGTAAGCGGGTAGCTTTCCCCTTTTTCCAAAGCCGACAAGGTTAAGCCAATTTAGCCGGGACTCGTTTGAGATCACCATAAGGTGCGGTTGCAAAAATGTGGGAACTACAGTATAGCCAGTAACCCGAGCGGTTTAAGATTCACCGAGCAAAGTGCCCTTTTTACGGGTTAGAATTGATTTTAGAAAATGAATTCCGCTCCTCACCTGGACATTGCGATAAAAGTTGACGTGGAACATCGTTCTTATTTCGTCGGTCCATTTCTTCGTCCATCCTTCTGTGACACGCCCGTAAAATTCCATTAATCGCATATCACTGTTTTTATAAAGGTGACGAATGATCTCTTCTTGCAGAAGGAATCCCGGCGCTGCACTTCGAAACTGCTCGTCATACGCTATCTTTAGTGAAATCACCATTCCGCCTCGAGTTATACAAATCTGACTTGCTACGGGATTACCGTTAAAAAGAAGCTGGTAAATAGCTCCTTCTCCACGCTCACAGAAGAGTTCAAGAATCTTCCGGTAGAATGTGCCTTGAGGATCCTGATCTCCAACAGCAGTCCCACTGCGAAATTTCCAGCCGCTTTGTTCCATACGGCTATAATTCCTGATGCCTTCAGTCATTTGACCGGGGAGGCGAAGCTCCTCTAATTTACATTCGACTCCCTGACGCTCGAGCTTGCGGCGTCGACGCGCATTGTTGTCTCGCAGATCCTGGGGTCGATCATTCCAGTAATATTCGAAATCCTTCGTCAACATTATCCGTCCTGTTTGGATATATCGAATGAATTCCCTGTTCGATCTGGTATCACGCTGCTGAAAAAAAGTGTGATCAGGATCTTGCTGGGTTATCCCTAGAACTAGCCCCAAACCTGGCAAAGAATACAGCAAATCCTCTACCTTTTCTGATGCGTTCGCAGAAGGTGAGAAAAGAACCATTCCAATAGGTTGCTGGGAGGGTTGGAAGAGACTCCAACTGCCAATACCTGTCTTTTTCAGGAGCAACATTGCCGGTTCACTCATGCTCTTAAACGTGGCCAGAAGCACCGGTTGCTTTGCCGAACGATCTTTTTCTAAAAGGGGGTGAACGAACCGCGAATCCAAAAGAATATGGTCACCGGTAGCTGCGTTGAGATCATCCCACTGCTGCCGGTACTTCGGAAATGCATCCAAGGCATTTTCAATAGACCAACTCATAACAAACTCGCGTTTGAAAGTTGTTTGAAGAGAATTTTGGATAAATTTTTATATTGTCCCACGTCATTTCACTTTTGATTCTTGTACCTATGGATATTACTTACAAGAAGAAAATGCTTGCTACCTGTTTAAGATCATTTTTATGTTCCTCCAAACAGCCCTTAATCAAAAGAAATGCTAACCTACTCTTCCTTTCTTAAAAAGAAGAATAGCGACCATCAGCAAACCCGGTTTGAATCCCGAACGGTTGCAAAATCATTTAACTAAATATGATGTATTGGAAAACTTTCTGAAGTAATAATACCACCTGTAAACATCAGCTCACCCTGTAAAGTTTACGTCGCAGCCATTCCTTGAGGGATCTTGGCGACTCACCGAAGGTGTAAAAATCCAGCCTAGCATCGCTAATCCATGTTGGCTCCAGCTGCAAGAGTATGTGGTTGATTGGCCCTCTTCCAATTCGCGATTTCGGAAGCATATCCCTAGGTCAAAGCCCTGTATCATCTATGATGGAAAATGAGAAGAAAATAGTGGGAGAAAATGGGACAGTAAACGATATGTCTTCTCTCAGATTTTTAATACCCTGTTCCTCGATACGTTAATAAAGGCCTCCTGAGGGCCTGAATTTCCGCATAACTCCAATCTACTTGAAAGGAATAAGTCGTGTGGAGTTCGTAATAGTTAGCTACCCAACGCGGAGGCCAGTATATGTCGACGGCGATCTGTCCGGCTATACCAATGAAGTCCTCCAGATGGACGCGGGCACGCATAAATTTACCCTCGCCCCTCCAGAAGACTGTGACCCCATCTTTTGCGAGATCATGGTTAAGGGAACCACTGTCCTGCTTCCCATGAAAATTGCCTTTATCAAAAAATGGTAGGTATGAGTATCCGACTTGGCGCATGCATGGCTGTGCTTGCTGGAGCCCTATTGTTGAGTGGATGTGGCTCCTTTCAGGTAAATCCGCCCTTGGCCAGATACGACCCTTCCTCAGGTTACCGTTTCGAAAAACTGGAGCCAGGAAGCAATAGCGATAAGTTGTTTGTCATTCTGGTTTTCTCGGGAGGCGGTACCCGGGCGGCGGCTTTATCTTATGGAGTGCTGGAGGCTCTCCGCGACACTCAAATCCAATGGGAAAACCGGAGAATATCGCTGCTAGATGAAGTGGATGTAATTTCGTCGATATCCGGGGGAAGCTTTCCTGCAGCCTATTACGCCCTGTATGGATTGCGGATTTTCGACGAATTCCCGAATCGCTTCCTCTACAGATCCATCCAATCCGAATTGATTGATTCGACGTTGACCCCAGCGGGGTTATTGAAGCTCGGCGGGGCGAGCTTCGGACGCAGTGACCTGGCGGCGGAGTTTTACGATCGGGAGGTATTTGGCGCAGGCACATATGCGGAAGTAATTGCTCGCGCTCGACGACCTTTTGTGATCCTGAATGCCACGGATATGACGACGGGAACGCAATTTCCCTTTACCCAAGACCAGTTTGACCTTTTATGCTCCGATCTGTCAGGAATTTCACTGGGGCGGGCAGCAGCCGCATCCTCGGCGTATCCGGGAGGACTTACGCCCCTCACTTTTCAAAGCTATGCGGGCAAATGCGGCTACCGTCAGCCTGAATGGGTGGATCTTGCCGTTCGGGATCATAAGTCGCGCATCAATATACGTCGGGCCGCGCGCGCGGAAAACAGGCTTTCGTATACCGCTACCGAATACAGCCCGCGTAAATACATCCATTTGACCGACGGTGGCGTAGCCGACAATATCGGGCTGCGGGAGCCGCTCACGGCGATTAACAGTTTAAATAATTCTTGGAGCGTGCTTCGCCTGATAAATCAGAAGAAAGTGGATAAACTGGTGGTAATCGTGGTGAATGCCGGCACAAACCCCACCACCCGCCGGGATCAGACTCCAGAGGTTCCCGGGCTCGTTGATACCCTGACTGCCGCAGCCGTGGTCCCGTTGGGCAATTATTCATTCGATACTCTTGAATTGTTGCGGCAAACGGTAAACGAGTTCAACGAATCGATGCGACTGGTATCCGGATGCAAGGAGTTGGCTGTCAGCAAAGGCCCGCGATGCGAGTTGGATATTTCCGTACCGCACCAGATTGAATTCTTTCCGATCGAGGTGGCGTTTGAATACATCGAAGCCGCCGCCGAGCGAAACTGGTTCAAAAATCTTCCTACCACTCTGGAATTGCCACGGGAAACGGTAGATAAACTACGGAAGGTCGGGCAACAAATACTTAACGAAGATCCCGAGTTCAAAAGACTGATGGAAGCGTTGCATGGATGCACCGCACTTGCGGGACAGCGTTGCTGATGGAAAAATTCCATGGGATCACGCCGCAGCTCACCAAAACGCAGCTCACCAAAAAAGAAAGGGAAGAAACATGACGAAGATTCTCGGATTCGCCGCGCACGCCCCCAAGCAGAAACTTGAACCCTTCATTTATAACGCCGGACCTCTCGCGCCGGAGGAAGTGGAAATTGCGGTGGAGCATTGCGGTCTTTGTCATTCCGATCTTTCAATATTGAATAACGACTGGGGTATCACACAATATCCCGTTATTCCCGGACACGAAGCCATCGGTCGCATTGTCGCGATGGGAGAACAGGCAAAGGGATTGCAAATCGGACAGCGGGTAGGCGTTGGCTGGAATGCCGGCAGCTGCATGCACTGCCACGAATGCATGACCGGCGATCACAACCTTTGTGCAAAAGCCACCGCGACAATCATCGGGCATTATGGGGGCTTTGCCGACAAAGTGCGAGCGCACTGGGCGTGGGCGATTCCCATACCTGAGAAGCTTGAAAGTTCCTCCGCAGGCCCGTTACTCTGCGGAGGGATTACTGTATTTGCGCCCCTTGCGGCCTATGTAAAACCAACCGATCATGTAGGTGTCGTCGGCATTGGCGGCCTCGGTCATCTGGCCCTGCAATTTGCGAATGCCTGGGGTTGCGAAGTTACGGCCTTCTCTTCCAATCCCTCAAAGGCGGAAGAAATGCGTACCCTCGGCGCCCATCATGTTCTCTCCAGCCGTAAGAGCGGCGAAATTCGCTCGGCAGCACGCTCGCTCGACTTTCTGCTGGTGACCGTCAATGTTCCGCTTGACTGGGCATTGCTGCTCCAGACGCTGAAACCGAAAGGACGCATGCATCTCGTTGGCGCAGTACTCGAACCCCTGCCCATCCCCGCTTTCGAGCTTCTGAGCGGACACAAGAACGTTTCAGGGTCACCGACCGGTGGGCCTGCGATAATATCGGATATGCTGGATTTTGCCGCCCGTCACGGCATTCAGCCTCAGGTGGAGCGTTTTCCCATGAGCAGGGTCAATGAAGCGATTGCTCATCTTGCTGCTGGAGAGGCGCGCTACCGCATAGTCCTGGATGCGAATTTTAATCAGGAGCAGCCAGGAAGTGCGAATGCATGATCAGCCGCTTTGCAGCAATTCAACCGTCACTTCATTCGGACACGATCCATCGCGCTCAAATTCCGTAATGTTACGCAGCGTGGTCTGCGCGATGCTTGATAGCGCTTCAGCGGTAAAGAATCCCTGATGTCCCGTTATCAACACGTTCGGGAACGTGAGCAGACGTACGAACAGATCATCCTGTATCACGTGGCCGGTTAAATCCTGAAAGAACAAGTCACCTTCCTGCTCATACACATCCAGCCCCAGATATCCGATTTTCGAGGATTTCAATCCGACAATCACTGCTCGTGTGTCGATGACAGCTCCACGGCTGGTGTTGATGAGCATCACACCCTGTTTCATTCGCTCGACTGCGGCCTCATCGATCAACCGATGCGTTTGTGGATTGAGCGGACAATGCAGCGTGATAATGTCGCTCTCTCCATAGAGCGTCTCCAGCGGAATATATTCGACCCCCAGTTCAATGCATGGAATTCGGCTGCAGGTCGTAAGCCAGCAAGCGGCAACCGAAGCCGCCCAGTATCTGCGCCACCGCAGTCCCAATACGCCCGGTACCGATAATACCAACAGTTTTATTGCGCATTTCAAAGCCCAAGCAGTCCCTGCAAGGTGAAGTTCCCATTGCGGACGCGATTATAGGCTTGATGAAGACGGCGATTGAGGGTCAGCATCAGCGCGACCGTATGCTCTGCGACTGAATGCGGCGAATAGGCGAGTACTCGCACCACACGAATTCCCAGTAGGCTTGCTGACTGAATATCGACGTTGTTGAAGCCCGCGCAGCGCAGGGCGATGAGACGGGTACCCTCCGCCGCCAGCGTTTCCAGCACTCTGTTTTCCAATGTGTCGTTGACGAATACGCACACGCCGGGGAAACCTGCCACCATCCGCCGCGTTTCTTCTGAGAGGTGCGACTCGAAAAATACCAGTTCATGATGAGCATCACGATTGGCAGCCAGTAAAAATTGGCGGTCGTAGGATTGAGCGCTGCAAACGGCAACTTTCATTGGTTTCCTGCCTGCTTGTCCCTTCCTCGGGCTGTTGAAATCCGATTTGGAGCTCTTTTCCAAATCGTATGCACCATCAGCTTAGCCTCTTCCAGGCATTATCTGAAAAAACTTTACCGATTTTACCGATAATAGCGGCGGGCTCACCCTTCGACAGGCTCGGGACAAGCTCTTCAACAAGCTAAGGGGAGGATGAACAGCACGCCTGCATCTGAACCGGAGGGCATTTAATGGATCCGAAGGAACAAAAGACACAGCAATCACCCGGACGAGGTCGCAACAGTACCTTGCAGTCTTCGCATTCATAATAAAACTGGCAGGCGTCAACTGGCATGATCTCTCGCTTGATGTACTTACAGTAAGGACACGTCAGTTCCGATTCCAGAAGAGGTGTATTATTCGTCAAAAGAATTCCCGGGAGTGGTAAAAAATTGTGGCATCATGCCCTCAAGTTTACTGCTGCTTCTACTACTTCGCTTCCTCCGCCATCTGACGGTGAGACTCTGCCATCCTCCTGTTTTCCTCCGCAGCTTCCTCATAGATATGAGCGAGTGCCTGGGCATGCTCTTTCACATCAATGGTTTTCCTCCCATAGTAATATCCGTGCTTCCGATATTCGGTCAGACACCTTTTCTGCTCATCTGCCCTCGCCTGCATGGCTTCCGCTGCAGCCTGATAGTGTCGAGCCAGGGCATAATGATCTTTACTGGTTTTTGCGTTCCGAATAGCGCTTGTCATATCCATGGGATGGGGATCGATGTGAGCGCAGGATATGAAAGCCAGGGCTGTTAGAATTACAAAAAATAAGCGAATTTTCATTTGCCATCTCTCTGTTGGGTGGTCCTAAGATAATATAGCACTGTAAGTTATAGCAGTATTCCGCAACTTTGACGCAAGTCTCCGAATGAAAATCTGGCCAGGCACACCCTATCCCCTTGGTGCGACATACGATGGAGCGGGAACCAATTTCTCCCTGTTTTCCGAGGCGGCGGAACGCATCGAACTGTGCCTGTTCGATGAAGCCGGTCGTGAAACCAGGGTGAATTTGCCCGAGGTGACAGGATACTGCTGGCATGGCTACCTGCCTGGCGTAGAGCCTGGACAGCGTTATGGTTTTCGGGTGCATGGGCCGTGGGCCCCGGAGCAAGGCAATCGCTGTAATCCCGCGAAGCTGCTGCTCGATCCGTATGCAAAAGGGATCGATGGGGATATTACCTGGGATGAAGCTGTATTCCCCTATCTCTTCGATGACCGCAATGCACGGAATGACAAGGATAGCGCGCCTTTCATGCCCCGCAGCATCGTTCATCAACCGTTTTTCGATTGGTCCGGCGATCGTCAACTCCAGCGCCCCTGGCACGAAACAGTCATTTATGAGTTGCATGTCAAGGGCTTCACGGCACAACATCCGGACATACCCCCTGAACTACGGGGGACTTACGCGGGTCTCGCACACTCCGCCTCCATCGAGTATCTGAAACAGCTTGGGGTCACTGCTGTCGAGCTGCTGCCAGTGCACTACTTTGTGCAGGACAAACATCTTCTGGATCAGGGTTTGTGCAACTACTGGGGTTATAACTCCATTGCCTATTTTGCTCCCCATAGCGCCTACGCCGCGGACAAGCGTCCGGGGGCCGCGAGCGCCGAATTCAAGCAAATGGTCAAGGCTCTGCATCAAGCCGACATAGAGGTTATCCTCGATGTGGTGTACAACCATACTGCAGAAGGCAACGATCTCGGGCCGGTGTTATGCCTGAAGGGAATCGACAACGCCTATTATTACCAGCTTATGGAGGATCGGCGTTACTACAGGGATTACACAGGCACAGGCAACTGCCTCAATATGAGGCAGCCGCATGTGCTGCAACTGATCATGGATTCGCTTCGCTATTGGGTGCTAGAAATGCACGTCGATGGCTTCCGCTTCGATCTTGCATCTGCGCTCGCGCGCGAACTGCATGAAGTGCAAATGCTGAATGCATTTTTCAACATCATCCAGCAGGATCCTGTTACAAATCAGGTCAAGCTGATCGCGGAACCCTGGGACCTGGGGGAAGGCGGTTACCAGGTGGGGAAATTCCCGTCAGGCTGGTCTGAATGGAACGGCAAGTACCGGGATTGTATTCGCAATTTCTGGCGCACTCAGGAACCCACTTTAAGTGAATTCGCTTACCGCTTTACCGGAAGCTCAGACCTTTACGAGGGGAATTCGCGTCATCCTTTTGCAAGCATCAATTTTGTCACCTCGCACGACGGTTTCACGCTGCGTGATCTGGTGTCTTACAACGAAAAACACAACCTCTCCAACGGCGAGGATAACAGGGATGGCACAGACGACAACCGTTCCTGGAATTGCGGTGTCGAGGGGCCTACGGATGACACGGAAGTGCTTACGCTTCGCGCCCGGCAGCAACGCAATTTCCTGGCCACCCTGATATTGTCACAGGGTGTGCCCATGTTGCTCGCAGGGGATGAATTGGGGCGCACCCAGCAGGGAAACAATAATGCGTACTGCCAGGACAACGAAATTTCCTGGGTGGATTGGGGGAAGGTGGATACCGGTTTACAGGAATTCACCAAACGCCTCGCTCGCTTCCGCCATGATCACCCGGTCTTCCGCCGGCGACGGTGGTTTCAGGGACAACCCATCCACGGTGGGGGCCAAGACGATATTGCGTGGTTCAATTACATGGGAGAACAGGCGAGCGAGGAATTATGGGGAGATGGGGGAATTCAAAGCCTGGGAATTTTTCTCAACGGAGATAGTTTCCCGAATCCCAATGCTCGAGGGGAGCCGGTGAAGGATGACAGCTTCTACCTGATTTTCAACGCGCATTTCGAGGCGATCGATTTCGTTCTGCCCCCGAACCATTGGGGGCTACGCTGGTTGAAAATACTCGACACCAACGAGGGTTGGGTAGAGAACGCAGCAGATAAGCCCGGGCTCGAAGCTGGATCCGCTTTGTCAGTCGCACCCCGGTCACTGGTGCTTTTGCAGCGGCTGGCGTGAAATTCTCCCATCCACGATGAGTCTCTGCAAATATCCCCGCTTCATCCCGTTGACTGCTCGAAAGGGGAGAGCAACGCATAAGGAAACGTCCCGAAAAGGTGAGCCAGCCCAACCCTCCTGCACGCCTCCTCCGTCCTCTGCGCGGCAAGGATCTCGCCAGTCAATACATTGATCCACTTCTCGCGCAACTCGTCTGAAGGCAGTTCCACCCAGGTGTCCGTCCAGATGGATTTGCCGACTGGGAACCTGTGTTGTTCTCCGATGAGCTTACCGAGCAATCGTGGTACGGCAACGACAATAATTTCATTTTCCCGACGCCGTGCAAACACGCATACGTGCTCGCTACAGTCCCCATGCGCTTTTAGCGGCAGGTAGTCGCCCTCGCGGAAAAGCTGTTCGTGCTCGCGGCGGAACGTGAGCGCTTTCCAGGTCAGATAGAGCTTGATGCGCCCGTCCCGCAGGTTCTCCATCAGATGCTGGGCGCATGCGCCAGGGCCTTCTTCAGCATGCATCGAACGGATGGCCTGCAAGGACCTGCGGCGAGCCGTATAGTCGACAGGACGCCTGTTGTCCGGATCCACGAGGCTGAAATCCCAGGTTTCATTGCCTTGGTAGATGTCCGGTACTCCCGGGGACGTAAGTTTGAGTAACACTTGTGACAAGCTGTTGAAGGCGCCCGTCCATGCAACCCGCTGCTGGAAAGGCAGAAAGTCGCGCAGGAACAGATTGTTGGGCTGCTCGGAGAGAAGTGCATGCACGAAGTCCTGCACTGCTGCCTCATATTCGCTATCAGGGTTAATCCAGGAACTGCTCACCTTCGCTTCTCGCGCGGCCTTGCGCATATAGGCAACTACGCGGTCGGACAGCGCTGCCAATTCCTCGCCATGCGGTGTGTCGAAAGGCCATATGCCCAGCAATATCTGGTATAGCAGATACTCGTCATTCCGGCTCGGCGCATAAGTGTTGTCCAGTTCCCGGCGGCTGCTGCGATTGAGCCTGTTCCACCGTTTAAGAGCCCGTGCCCACTGATCGGGTATTTCGGAGAGAACGCTTATGCGCGCGCGTACATCTTCCGACCGCTTGCTGTCGTGACTTGAAGTGGACAGCATGGCATGCGGCCAATGGCTCGCTCGCTCCTGATTCTCCCGGTGAAAGGCTGCGAGGGACACCCCGAACCGCTGCGGCTCGTTGCCGACCTCGTTGAGCGATACCAGCCGGTTGTACTGATAGAAGGTCGTATCCTCCATCGCTTTGGCCATTACCGGGCTGGTGTACTGCTGGAACTTCATGGCAAAGGTACATATGGCCTTCCTGTATGCTTCGCCTTGACCTTTGGCCTGCCGTCCCAGCAATACATCCCGCACGAAATCGAAGATGGTGGTATCAACCGCCTGACTGCGCTTCTTGGCTACCTCCACCGCCCAATCGACATAGCGGACATCATCAGGAGAACTTTCGCAATCGGATACATAAGTACGATAGACAGGAAAGTTGGCGACAACCTGGGCAAGTGCGCTGTGCTGACTGTTGAAGGTGAAATCGCACGTACGGCGGTCACCCTTGGCGATACGTGCCAACTGTATGGCCAGCACCTGAAGCTCGCCTGCCAGCGCACGGTCCATGATCAGATGCTTGTTCGCCCGTATCATTGCATCGAGATCCAGACGTGTTCGAATAAAACGCTCATAGATACGGGTAAGCTCCCCGGCAGCGCGGGTGTCGACAAAAAGACCGGTGCAAACCGCGGCAAAGTCGTATCCCGTAGTGCCGTGAATGGACCAAGTCTTCGGAAGACGTTCATGTGATGCAAGTATTTTTTCCGCCACGATGTAGAGCGACTTGGCGCCCTCCTTCATCGTTCCCGGAAACAATGCTGTAGCGGCCATCGCCTGCAAGCGCTCGAAGTATTCCTGGGGCGCGTATAAACCATCCGGATGATCGATGCGTAATCCACTTACATAGCCGCGCGCGATCAGTTCACGAACCAAGCGGTGCGTGCTTTCGAATACCTCCGGGTTGTCCATGCGCAGGGCCGCCAGATCATTGATATCGAAGAAGCGGCGGTAATTGATCTCATCCGCTGCAGCGCGCCAAAAAGCCAAGCGATAGGCCTGGACGGCCACCAGTTCATGTAGCAGATCAAAATTCCTGGGTTGCTCCGGTGCGTCACCGTTGAATAGAGTGATATTTTCCTGGACGAACTGGGCAATGTCAGCGCTCTTCACGTACAGTGAAGCCAGATGGCGCTTGTGTATCTCCTTATCGCGCACCCGCTCGGCGACCGCATCGGGGGAAATGCGCTCTCGCAGCGGCAAATGGGTTAATGCCGTAATCAGGGACTGGAGTTCCAGAAACTCCGGATGTTGCTCTCCCAGTCGCATCTCGAGACGTCTCAGATCGTGCCCAAGAATACGGGGATATTCGCGCGGGTCTACAGGAAACCGGTGCTCATGATAAAAAACACTGAAGGAACCTTGTTCGATGTCGAACGCGAGTTTGAGCTCGCCGTTCTCCAGAATCGTGCCATAGTGATCGCCCAGAACAGGCAGCAGCACCTGGCCCGGCAGGTGCTCTCCCATCACATACCAGTCAATGTCAAAATAGCTGGCAAAGCGGGACGCCGGACCATTTTCCAGGACATCCAGCCACCATTCGTTATCAGCGCCAGTGATGCACATATGATTGGGCACCACATCCATGATCTGGCTCATTCCATGACGTTTCAAGGCAGCAGCAAACCGTTCGAAGTCCCGAGCACTCGTGATCTCCGGATTGAGCCTGCCATGGTCGGTTACATCATAGCCATGGACGCTGTCAGGGCGCGCCTTGAGGAGGGGTGAAAGATAGCAATGACTGATACCCAGCTCATCCAGGTACGGTATCAGTTCCGTTGCCTGCCTCAGATTGAAGTCCCGATTCAATTGCAAGCGGTAAGTTGCCCGTGGAATCTGCACTTGTACATCCTGCATGACCTCACCCTCCGAGGAGGTGGACGCTTGCAATAAGGGACGCTCCCGGCGCAATGCCAGCATTATCCCCTGCAGCCAGGCGCTTCCCTGCCACTCCTCCAGATTGAGGGGCAGTTTCAGACGCCAGGATGGGTAAGTGTCTCCTGTCGCACCGGGCAGATTCGGTTGCTCAAGTACCCCGAAGCCATCTTCGAGTTGCAGCAGCAGAAGTTTCGACGGTGCACGGGCCAGATAGGTGTACACTGCTGCCGCGAGTTCCGCCGTCATTTCCGGGAAGCCGACCTGATGAAGCCCGCCTCTCGACGGCAATACGCCTTCACCCTCCAATGCCACCAGGAGCTGTGCACGGTCTGCCGCGCGCTCCACGATTTGCCTGTTCCGCATCTCATCCTCGGGAAACAGGTTGTGGCGGTCGCGCAAATCAATATCGAGCCCTTGCCAGAATCCCGCCAGGGTCGGAAGATCGTGGGTTGTTACCGCCACTACGGCATTTGCAGGGTACGCCTGCGGGGGCTTCAATCGCCCGCCGTCGACCCGCTCGAAATATAATAATCGTGTGGACATCACGTTTGCGGGATGCAAGGCTTCGCGTACTTCCGGCGGCACTGTCCCCAAATCTTCACCTATCACCAGGCAGCGGTTGCGCTGACTCTCCAGCGCCAGTATGCTCAGCATATCTTCAAAGGGATAGCGTATGTACGCCCCCTCTGTTGCGGGTAGCCCGCGCACTACCCAGAACAGGCGGCGCAGGCCCATTACGTGATCTATGCGCAGAGAGCCGCTGTCCCGCATGTTGGCGCGCAGCACCTCAATGAAAGGCGCATAAGCGGATGCAGTGAGCTGATGAGGAATCCAGGGCGGCAAGCCCCAGTTCTGCCCCAGACGGTTGAAGTCATCGGGCGGCGCCCCTGCACTGGCTTCAAGTGCGTAGAGTTCACGACGAGACCACGTTGCGCCCCCACCTTCCGCTACGCCGATCGCCAGATCGAACATTAGACCAATGTTGAGGCCCACTTCCCATGAGCGTGTGCCGACTGATCCCAGTTGCAGGGAAACCTGCCACTGCAGGTATTCGAAATATTCCACGCGATCGAGATGAGCTTCGCAGAATGCAGCCACCTCCGGAGCTGCGGGATCACGGTATGCTTCGGGCCACACGCGCCACCCCCATATAGAGCTATCCTCTGCCCGAAAATATTCCTGAAGCGCCTCGAACAGTGCCTGCTTGCGAAGAATCTCGCCGTGCTCGGCCTGGAAAGCACGAAAAGCACGGGTACGACCGGTATTCCGCGGCAGATGGGTATTACGGAAATACCGGTACAGGCAGACGAGGACCTCTGATTTTGCCTCCGCAACCCCTCTGTAATCCACCTGTTCGGTAGCACGAAGCGCGCGCAGCCGCGCCTGGAATTCCGGCGCGAGCACTATCGAACGCGCTTCCTCGCATCCCGCAAACTCGGGTATGGCTTCCACATCCAGATAAAGCGGGTTGAACCAGGTGCGGCTGGAGGGGCTGTAGGGACTGGTGTGTTCCGGAGCATCGGGAAATAACGCATGAAGCGGGTTGAGCAGGAGCGTGCTTCCCCCCGCGCTAGCATAGAATTCGACCAGGCGCCGAAGATCGCTGAAATCCCCGATGCCATAATTGCGCTGGGAACGAATACCATATAACTGGAGGGCGGGACCCCACACCCGCCTTTCACCTTCGATACCTGGTGGCCAATAACAAATGGCAGGGGCCACGATAAACGGCATTTCAGCCAGAGCGAGGCCATCGCTCTTTTCGATGGAAAGCCGGTGGTACCCTGGTTCCACAGGGAGATCCAGCACCAGAATTCGCCGCACGAATTCCTGATCGCCGGAATCATCGAAACTGCCGAAACCCCCGGGAGCGGGGAAGCGATAACGCTCGACTTCCTCCAAGCCGTCAGGAATAAATTCATCGTGATCTTCGGCCCCGGATTCCCTGTACAAGCGCCAGCGGTGGGCTCCCTTGCCCTCGGCGGCCGGGAGCGCGACTGCAATGCGATAGGGCCGCATCCACTCCCGCACCACTTGTACGGGCGGCAACACATGCTCCCATTTGCGCCTTATAAAAGTGTGGAGGGACGCTGAAATTTCCTCTTCCGTGGCCGCTGCAACCCCCATTGCCCCGAGTAGAGCACGCTTTGCGTCCTCCGAAGTGTGGCGGGTATTTCCCCAGATATCGCTGTAGCAGGGTAGCACGCCATATAATTCGCACAGCTGGTCAAGCGGATTGCTCATGCTTCTCCCTCGATATTCCCTTGCTTTCCCTTCATTTCAGCTTCGGCGATTGTTACCAGGTAAACTGCTTTTACTTTTATCGGCAGCCGGTTCAAGCATCCAGACTACCGAACGGGGCGCCAGAATACTTTTCGCCAGGATACTTTTGGTTGTTCGGGAAGATGTGGGTATTGCACCGGGCGAGGCAAACACGATCTGCCCGGCGAACTCGGGAGCCGCCGCGTTCGCATCGGAAAAATTCGCCAATAGCCGCAAGGTGGAACCGTCGCCCAATTGCCAGCAGACCCACAGGCACTGGGGCGCGAATACCTCAAAATGTGCCGAATTACCCTTCATTCCGCGAAGGCGCGGCACGATAATTTCGGTGCGAAGTTTCATCAGGTTGCGGTAATACTCCAGCGAGGCAAGGTGGGTTTCATCCCTGAGTAAACCCCAGTCGATTTTCGAGACAAGAAAAGTCTGAACAGCATTCGGGTCCGGTATCGCTGTCTCGGTCATGCCTTGCCCAAAATGCGCGAAGCGGGCGAATTCTCTGCGTCGGCCCTGTGTCACAGCTTCGCGCAGATCCCCTCCGAAGTCGCAGAAAAACAGGAAAGGCGATTTTGCGGCAAATTCCTCGCCCATGAACAGCATGGGAATGCCGGGAGCCAGCAAATAGATGGCTGCCGCCGCACGTGTCAACGCTTCCTCGCCAATATGGCTAATACGCTCGCCAAGTGCACGATTGCCTGCCTGATCGTGGGATTGCAGAAAGGAAACGAAAGCCTGGGGCCGCAGATAAATGCTTGCCTCTCCACGCTTCGCATCATCGCGATAAACGGATATCTCTCCCTGATAGGCAAACCCTTCCGCCAAGCAACGTCCAAGGTGACGTACCGGATTGTCGGCATAATCAACGTAGTATCCATCGCTCTCCTGTGTAGAAAGCACATGCAGAGCGTGGTGAATATCATCGTTCCACTGTGCGTTGTACCAGCCGTTTGTCAGGTAACGGGCATTGTTGGCATCGTTTTCCAGGATCAGATGCACGTGGCGCTCTGCATCGACCTCGGCACGTACACGCTCCGCCAGCTCGACAAGGATGTGCGGACTGGAATGGTCGATGATCGCATGGACTGCATCGAGCCGCAGGCCGTCGAAATGATACTCTTGCAGCCAATACAACGCGTTGTGGATGAAGAACTCGCGTACCTGCCGGCTTGCGGGGCCAGCGAAATTTATTGCCGCGCCCCATGGAGTGTGATGGCGCTCGGTAAAGAATTCCTTTGCATAAAGGTGAAGATAGTTTCCTTCCGGCCCGAAGTGATTGTAGACGACATCGAGCAGAATCATCAGTCCCCGTTCATGCGCGGCCTGAACCAGTTCCTTGAGATCCTCCGGACGTCCGTAACAGCTATCGGGCGCGTAAAGCAGGACCCCATCATAGCCCCAGTTTCGCGAGCCCGGAAAATCGGCAACCGGCATGAGCTCGATGGCGGTCACGCCGAGTTCGACCAGATAGTCCAGTCTCTGGGATACGCCGCTGAAGGTTCCCTCGGGGGAGAACGTGCCTACATGCAGCTCATAGATGACGGCTTCTTCCCAGGGCCGTCCACACCATTTGCCGTCCCGCCAGGCGAAGGCCGAAGGATCGATCACCTCACTTAAACCATGCACATCATCCGGATTGAAGCGCGAGGCGGGATCGGGAACGCGGACACCGTTCACGTCGAACCCGTAGCGCATTCCCGCCCCCGCTTCCGCTACAGTCGACTCGAACCATCCTCCTGCGCGAGGAGTCATGGGGAGTACCCGTTCGTGCTGCTCATTCGTCCGTCTGTCTGCAAGGCACAATCCCACCTGTTTGCACCCAGGCGCCCAAAGACGGAAGCGCACTCCGTGGTCCGTGACTTGCGCGCCATAAGGCATGTCATGAAATCGTGTCAGCACGCCTTTCCCTCTTCCCCTTTTTCTACCTTCTGTGTTGCATCAGCCGTATCAGTCGCTGCATGGTTCCATCGACTGACTTCGATTGTTGCGCGAGCGCGTTACTCACGCTGGCAACAGCTTTTTCCACCATGAAGAGCGTAACCAAAGCATCGGTTACTCCGGTATCAGCGGGAAACAGGGAATTTCCGTTCATCGCCCTGCGATAGCTTTTGAGGAAATCGGCGCTGGCAAGGGTTTGCCATTTATCAGCCTGTTGTGCAAGCATGGCGGTTGATTCCGGATATTCATCCGTAACATGCTCCAGTGCCGCTGCCGCTACCTCGGAAAACGAAAACAGCATGCCTGCCACATCACGGAGGGGACTCTGTTTCCAGCGGCGCTCACGCCATGCGCGTTCGGGGCCGCTGCCGTAATTCGTAATCAGAAAATCATTGCTCGAGAGCCACACCTGACGCAGGCTGTAATCCCCATGACAGCGCGCCTTCAAGGCCTCGGGATGCATCGCTGCCAGCCGGGCGATACGACGGTAGAATTTCGACCGGCCTGATAAAAGATCGTCACCGATCGACTGTGCGGAGTTGGGCAGATCCGGCAATGCCGTCTCCAGCAATTTGTACATTTCATCCATCTGCACACGCACTGTGTTCACCCACTCCGCAAGATCTTCAGGGGTAATGGGCTCGACGCCGAAAGCCCCATCTGCATCAGGCTGCGCCAAAGCCTTATGAAATTCAGCTGTCCGCAATCCCAGGGTATTGATCAGGGTCATGTAGGCAACATGCCGAGCATCAATGGGACGCTTTTGTTGTGCGCGGCACTCATCCAGGTAGCGTTGCAGATAGTCTTGTGTATAAGCCCAGCCGCTACCCTGATTCTCGGCATAGTGCTCGAGGATTGCCAGAGTGGAACTGCGTCCCTCGCCGTCCATGTACTCCACGGTGCCCGCCAGTTGCGCCATATGTGTAAATTTTGCTGTCTCCGTCAGAAAACGCGACATCTCCAACTCGGGGTGCACACCGGGAAGAAGCCAGCGGTATCCTTTCAGTACCAATCGGTCGCCCATGTTCACAAACAATCGCCCTCTTTCCGAAACTGTCCGTGTCACCGTTGCTGTTCCGTTTGAATCCGTGGAGTCGGGAAAAGCGCTGGTTGCATGGAAAGACACTTGCCCACCCTTAAACAGGAGCGCTGAGCCGTCATGCATGCTGGAAACCATGGCGCGGCAGAAGCCATCGTCCCAGAAGGCGTCGAACAGCACGCCTGTCCGTTCCCGGCGGCGAACCTTTGCAAGCGTGGCATGCAGCAGCGTGCTCACAATCGCCTCATCCTCGTCCTCCCACACCAGCGCCAGAGGTACGGCAAAGTGATAAGCCTCATCATTGGCCAGCGTTAAAACGACGGTGACCAGCAACCAGCTTCCCTGCTCTGTCGACCACTCGTGCATCTCCCCAAGCTCAAATTTTCTGACCGGCAGGTTCCGCATGACAAACCAGGGCTGGGAATAAAAGAAGCGGGGCATGATCTGTCCCTCGAGCTGCTCCCGGGCACGGCGAGCCATCAGATCTTTCATGGCCCCGCCACCCTCGCCACGGTTCAGCAGCGTACCCCAACCCGACTCGACCAGTACCAGAACAGGCAGATCCGGCGACACCTGCCGCTCCTCATGCCAGGCAGGCGCGGCCATGTCGGTCGCCAAGCGAAAAGCATAAAAGCCATGAGCGCTCAAGGTAAGGAGATACGGCAGCTCACCCACAGGCGGGAATGGCGTGCGACCCATCAATTCAACTGGTACCCTTCCCCTGAATTGACTTAAATCCAGTTCTACTGGCTGCGCGACGCGGGACAGATTAGCCACGCACAGAATCGTTTCATCCTCATGCTCACGCAGATAAGCAAGAATCTTGCGATTACCAGGCCGCAAAAAACGCAGCGTGCCCCGACCAAAGGTTCGGTGCGCCTTGCGCATCGCAATCAGGCGCTTCATCCAGTTGAGCAGGGATGACGAATTACGTCTCTGTGAATCCACGTTCACTGCACCAAACCCATATACGGGATCAATAATGGTCGGCAGGAAAAGCCGCTGAGAATCAGCCGTTGAAAACCCGCCGTTAACTGCACCTGACCACTGCATGGGTGTCCGCACTCCATTGCGATCACCGAGGAGAAGGTCATCACCCATCCCGATCTCATCTCCATAGTAGAGCACGGGCGACCCCGGCATGGTCATGAGCAGCAGATTCATCAATTCAATTCGGTGCCGGTCATTGTCCATCAGGGGCGCCAGGCGCCGTCGAATACCGAGATGCAGGCGGGCCTGAGGGTCGATTGCATATGTCTGGTGAAGATAGTCCCGCTCGCGATCGGTGACCATCTCCAATGTCAGTTCGTCGTGATTGCGCAGAAACACTGCCCACTGACAATTCTCGGGGATGTCTGGTGTCTGCTCCATGATCTCTACAATGGGGTGACGATCTTCGCGCGCAATAGCCATGTACATTCGCGGCATGAGTGGAAAATGGAAAGCCATATGGCATTCGTCGCCATCACCAAAATACTCGCGTACATCCTCCGGCCACTGGTTCGCCTCAGCCAGGAACATCCGGTTACGGTAGTGTTTATCCAGTTCGGAACGCATGCGTTTGATCACCGCATGAGTCTCGGGCAGGTTTTCGCAGTTGGTCCCCTCGCGCTCGCACAGATAGGGCATGGCATCCAGCCGCATGCCATCGACACCCGCGTCCAGCCAAAGCCGCATCACATGCATCATGGCGTTAAAGACATGCGGGTTGTCAAAATTCAAGTCCGGTTGATGGAAAAAAAAGCGGTGCCAGTAATAGGCTTTGGCTACATCATCCCATTCCCAGTTGGATCCCTCTGTGTCCGTGAAAATACTGCGCGCACCGCTGTACCTGGTGTTGTCGTCACTCCATACGTAATAGTCGCGCTTCACGGACCCCGGTGGGGCGCGCCGAGCTGCCTGAAACCAGGGATGCTGATCGGAAGTATGGTTGAGCACCAGTTCTGTGATTACGCGCAAACCTCGACCATGAGCTTCCGCGATAAACCGGTGAAAATCCTCCAAGGTGCCGACATCGGGATGCACACTGTGATAATCGGAAATATCGTAACCGTCATCCCGTCCCGGAGACGGATAGAATGGAAGAAGCCAGAGCGCGGTGACGCCCAGTTCCGCCAGATAGTCGAGCTTGGAGATCAGGCCCGAAAAATCTCCTATGCCGTCGCCATTACTGTCGAAGAATGTCTTGACGTGCAATTCATAGATAATGGCGTCCTTGTACCAGAGCGGATCTTCTTCTCGTTCCATGCTATTTCGACCGGGCTTTCTGTTTCAGATGAACAGAAGCTCTTCTGGCAGCCTCCACGGCTCTTGTAAAGTTCCCTTTTTTCGCTTCCCCGATCGCCTTATCCATTTCTTCGAATGTCTCCATATCATGTTCCGCTTTCGGAGACTGCCCATATATCGATATGAACGGATGGGTATAAGGATGTTCGTGGTTTTCCTCGATCAGGTGTTTCTTCGCTTTTTCAGTATGGGCGATAACGCCTCCTGCGTCCTCATTTTCAGCACTTCTGACTGCCAGTCCCAATTCCTGAAGCGCCTTGTCCTCATGTTCATCTGTAGCATAATCCATCGTAGAACATCCTGCGAGGAAAGCAAAAGCGATCAAGCTGCACGAGAATGGCTTTTTCATGACATCTCTCCCTGGTGAATGAATCCGAAGGGCCTGCCCCTTCTCGGACTCATTGTAAGGGGCGTAACCAAGGTCCGTACAGTAACAGTAGTACCTAAGACTCCTGCCCGGACTCATTTCAGAGTTGAATACGGTTCAACCGCAAAGATTGCTGACGACAGACAGAGGATTCATCACCTTGCGCGGCAAACATGGGTGATAGCAGAAGTCGAATGCGGATAAAAACACCTGCGTCAACGCTGGTGCATCATTGATACCGTCGCCCGTCATCGTCAATACGTTTGTTTCATTTCCTCCACCATCTTTCTGTGATCCTTTGCCATATCCAGGTTTGCCTCCGCAGCCTGCTTTATAGCTTAGTCGCTTATCAATCTTTGGCAATGCGCCTTGAGATCCGTGCTTGCCATAATAATAGGGACGCGTTTCATATTCTTCGAGTTCCCTTTTGTGTTCTTGCACGCGTGAGCACGTGTCTTTTGCTGTCGCCTTGTACAGTGATTCCCTTGACCAGAGCAAAGACGGCCGGAAATACGACCAGCGTCAGTACTGTAGTGGAAACCATTCCGCCCACCATGGGAGTAGCTATGTGCCGTGTCAGCTCGGATCCCGTGCCTGTGCTGAACATGACAGGGAGCAATCCAACGACGCTTCCCGAGATGGTCATCATCACCGGACGTATCCGGTATACCGCGCCCTGGATCACTGCCTCGTAAAGATCTTCAACGGTAATTTTTTCGCCTGCAGCTTGCCGCGTCGCCGTGATACTCGCCAACGCCCGATCGAGGAAAGTGAGCATGACCATTCCTGTTTCAGTCGCGATACCGATGAGTCCGATAAAGCCGACCGCCGCTGCGATGCTCATGTTGTAGCCAAGCAGATACATGAGCCAGATGCCGCCGACCAAGGAAAAAGGAACCGAAAGCATGACGATCAGCGTCTCGGTGAGTCGATGAAAGTTCAGATATACAAGCAGGAATACGATCAGGACCGTAAGCGGCACGACTACCTTCAGCTTTTCGACAGCACGTTCCATGTATTCGAACTGGCCACTCCAGGTTGCGTAATACCCCGGCGGAAACCGCACCTGCTCACGTACTGCCTGCTGGGCTTCCGCGACATAGCTGCCGATGTCGCGGTCGCGGATATCGACGAAGATGTAAGCCGACAGCAGCGCGTTCTCCGTGCGGATACTCGGCGGGCCTTGGAGGAGTTTTACTTGCGCAAGTTGCCCGAGCGGGATCATCGTCTGGTCCATGGTGGGTATCAGCACCTGGGTAGCGATTGCTTGAGGATCACTGCGCAATGCATGTGGATAACGCACGGTGACAGCGAAGCGTTCCCGTCCTTCCACGGTGGTGGTTACCGTTTCGCCGCCCAGTGCCACCGAGATTACATCCAGCAAGTCCCCTACGGCCAGTCCATAACGCGCGAGCGCCATGCGGTCCGGCTTGATATCGAGGTAATAGCCGCCAGTAATGCGTTCCGCATAGACACTCGTCGTTCCAGGCACCGTTTTTATCGCTGTCTCGATTTGTCTGGCAAGGATTTCGATTTCCTCCAGATCCTTGCCGAACACTTTGACGCCAATGGGCGTGCGTATGCCTGTGGCAAGCATGTCGATCCGGTTCTTGATCGGCATGGTCCAGGCATTGCTGACCCCAGGCATCTGGAGTGCCGGGTCCATTTCAGCGATCAATTTATCCACGGTCATCCCGGAGCGCCATTCAGTCTCCGGTTTCAGGTTGATGATGGTTTCAGCCATCTCCAGCGGCGCCGGGTCGGTTGCAGTATTGGCCCGCCCCGCTTTGCCGAGCACTGATGCCACTTCCGGAAAGCTTTTGATGATCCTATCCTGCGTCTGCAATATCTCAGCTGCTTTCGTCACGGAAATGCCCGGCAAGGTCACTGGCATGTAAAGAAGCGTGCCTTCGTTCAATGTCGGCATGAACTCCGTGCCCAGCTTGAGTGCGGGATAAATGGTTATCCCAAGCACAGCAAGCGCTGCCAGAATGATTATTTTTTTCCAATGCATCACCCGGCCCACTACCGGATGATAGGTCCGGATCATGAAACGGCTCAGTGGATTATCCTGCTCAAGCGGAATGCGACCGCGGATCAGAAGCAGGATCAAGGCTGGAACGAGGGTGATCGAAAGCAAGGCGGCACCCGCCATGGCGAAAGTCTTGGTATAGGCCAGTGGCTGAAACATGCGTCCTTCCTGCGCTTCAAGGGTAAACACAGGCAGGAACGATACCGTGATGATCAGCAGGCTGAAGAACAGCGATGGGCCAACTTCCCTACAGGCATCAATGACGGCCTCTTTGCGGGCTGTACTTGAAACTCCCGGGCCAGCGCGCGCAAGATGTTTGTGCGCATTCTCGATCATGACGATCGCCGCATCGGTCATTTCAGCAATCGCAAGAGCGATGCCCGCAAGGCTCATGATGTTGGAATTGATGCCGAGGAACCGCATTGCGATGAAAGCGATGAGTACGCCGATGGGAAGCATGATGATCGCCACCAGGGCGCTCCGCACGTGCATGAGGAAGACCGCACAAACCAGCGCCACAATAATGATCTGCTCGATCAACACCTCACGCAGCGTCGTGATGGCGCGCTGGATCAGACCCGAACGGTCGTAGAGGGACCGGATTGAAACACCTTCCGGCAGGGCCGGCATGATCTCGGCAATTTTCTTTTCGAGATTGCGTGTGATATCGAGAGCATGTTCGCCGTGCCGCGCCACCGCAATACCCGAGACAGCTTCTCCTTCGCCGTCAAGCTCGGCTATGCCGCGACGTTCCTCAGGAACCAGTTCCACCCGGGCAATATCACGCAACAGCACCGGCGTGCCCTTCTCCGCCTTGACGACGAGTTTTTCGAGATCGTCTATCCCGCCCAGATAGCCTTTGCCGCGCACCACATATTCTGTCTCCGCGAGCTCGATCACACGCCCTCCCACATCGCGATTGCTGGCAGCGATAACCTGGGACACATTCTTTAACGGGATGCCGTAAGCCTGTAGCTGCTGCGGATTCACCGTAACCTGATAGCTTCGTACAAATCCCCCTACGCTGGCTACTTCCGCCACGCCCTCCGCCGCGGCTAGCTGATAACGCAAGAACCAGTCCTGGATGGCGCGCAACTCGTCGAGGGTACGATTCTTTGCGGTCACGGCATATTGATAAATCCAGCCTACTCCAGTGGCGTCCGGACCAAGTGAAGGCTTTATATTCCCGGGCAGGCGAGCAGCAGCAAAACTCAGGTATTCCAATACGCGCGAGCGTGCCCAATAGATGTCTGTGCCATCCTCGAAGATGACGTATACGAACGACACGCCAAAACTGGAGAGACCACGCACTACCCTGGATTTCGGCACACTCAGCATGGCAGTGGTGAGCGGATAGGTAACCTGGTCTTCGACTACCTGGGGCGCCTGGCCCGGATATTCCGTATAAATGATGACCTGCACGTCCGAAAGATCCGGAATCGCATCGATCGGTGTCTTCCATACCGAATATACGCCCCAGACTATTACGAAGAATGTACCGACCAGCACCAGGAAGAGGTGCCGTACCGACCATTCGATGATATTGCCGACCATCTCAGTGCTTCTTTCCGTTATCGGCGGCAGCCCCAGCCTGGGGCTGTATACGAACAATAACGTACTCCCCCGGCGATGCTTCCGTTATCTCGAAAGCAACCTTCTGGCCGGGTTTCGACATTCGTAATAACGCGGGGTCCAGAACCTTGAAATCCATCACCATTGCCGGCCACCCGAGGCTTGCGATCGGGCCGTGGGCAAGAGTCACGGTTGTGTTGGCCACATCGATCGCTTCGATGGTTCCTTCCCCGCGATGGCTCAATGAAAATGGAGACGGGGATAAAGGTACAGTTCCGGATGAGCCAGAGGCGATCTGGCCTCTCCCCCTCGCTTCGCTAGGCATTAAATCCTGACTGCTGCGGGCAAAACTGCTCAGTGCAGCCTTGAGGTTGCTTTCGGCATCGATGAGAAAATTGGCTTTCACCACAACCATTTCCCCGGCCTTCAGTCCATCCAGAACTTCCACATAGTCGTTCGCGTGCTTGCCCAGCTTCACGAGCCTCGGTTCAAAGCGGCCTTCGCCGAGATCCACCAGCACAGACTGCCTGGTACCGGCATCGAGTATGGCCGACTCGGGGACGGCAAGCACTCTGTCTTTACGTTGGGTTGAAACGAACTCCACTTTCCCGTACATCGCCGGTTTCAGCAGCTCTTGCGGATTGGGCAACTCAATGCGCACACTGGCAGTTCGGGTTTCCGGATTGACCGTCGGGTATATGAAAGTCACCTCGCCTGGGAACACCTTGTCCGGATAGGCCTCAACCCGGATGGTGGCAGTCTGCCCCAGGTATATCATGGCAAGATCCTGCTCAAACACGTCTACGAGCACCCATACTCTGGAGAGATCCGCAATCTGATACAACATCTCTCCTGCCATGAAGCGCTGTCCCTGAATCGCCCGTTTTTCCAAAACCACGCCGCTTACTGGAGAACGAAATATGATGGACTGTGTAAACTTGCCTTCCTGCTGAAGTGTCTTTAGATCGGCTGCGGATATGTCCCAATTGCGCAATCTCTGCAAGGCACTTTCAGTCAGTCGTTCCATTCCCGCCTGAACCTCAAGGCCGCCATCCTCCACGTCTCTTGTTCCTCTCCGGGCGATGAGATATTCATGCTGTGCCGTGATCAGGTCGGGGCTATACACGTCCATCAACGGGTCGCCCTTTCTAACCGCTTGCCCTGTCGTATTGACGTGGAGCCGCTCGATCCATCCCTCGAACCTGGGCGCCACGATGTGCAGCCGTCGTTCATCCGCCTGCACTGTCGCTACTGCCCTTACGGTGCGACTGAGTTCGCGCATGCTGACCTGCTCGGTTCTTACTCCCAGTTTTTGTATCCTGTCGATGCTGATCTTGACTGCCGCATCGGCGGGAGCAGATTCCTCGTCCTCGTAAACAGGTATGTAGTCCATACCCATGGGATCTTTTTTGGGTATCGGCGAAGTGTCGGGCAAGCCCATGGGGTTGCGATAATAGAGAATCCTCCTTTCAGGCTTACCGTCTGCAACCACACTCGAGGCCTTAGCGGCAGAAGTCGAAGGCCGGGTTGCGCCCCACCAGTACCCGGTGACAAGTAAGGCCGCAGCCAAGGCGACAAAAGCTATTAATTTGACGGCGAGCTTCACATGCGCTCCTTCGACATGAGCTTCCGGGGGATAGGTAATGAGTTGTCTGGCGATTTACCAGTGAGCAGATCGATCTCCGCAAGCGCCTTGTTGTAACTTGCTATGGTGGTCGCCAGGCTGATTTCGGAGTTGAATACTGTCATCTGGCTGTCGAGCAGTGTCATGAAATCGACCCGGTTAACCCGATAAGCCGCCAGGGTGGATTCGACCGTAAGCCGGGCCTGCGGCAGAATGGCTGTCTGGTAGAGCCGCGCGGATTTCAGGCTTTGCTCGGCCAACGCTGCCTGCTGGCGCAGTCTTGCCGCCACCTCATTGCGTTGCGCTTCATAAGTGCTCCGAGCCTGATCACGCATCGCCAGCGACTCCGCTTCACGTGGCTCGAGTTTGCTGGCCCGCCACACGGGGAGGTTCATTGCCACCGTCAGACTTACCATGTCCGGTCGCCGGCTGTTGTCCAGCATGTTGTCGCGCTGACCGTAAGACATACGCACGTCGAAGTCGGGATAATAATTTTTGCGCGTGAGTTCCAGCGCTTTATCGTTGCGGGCAACAAGGCTTTGCAGCGCCAGCAATTGTGGGCGTTGGGTCAGGGCAGCCTCAAGCAATGATTCCAGGCTCAGGATTTCCTCGCGCAATTGCGGCGGTGCGGGTACTGGCAACAGCTTATTCCCGGTGCGACCGAGCGTGCGTGTCAACTCGGCTTCGATTACCGGTCTTTCTCTTGCAAGCTTCAGCAGTTCATTCGCCATTCCGGATACCTGCGTCTGGGCCTTTAGCACATCGGCCTGGTTTCCTCGCCCTACCGCATAGTGATCTTCAGCAATGTGGAGAAGCTCTTCCAGGATGAGCTTGTTTTTTTCAACCAGGCGGGTCATTTCAAGGGTGAGACCCAGATCGAGATACGAGACCTTGATATCGCGTACAACACGGTTGATGGTCTCCTGGTAACCATATTCAATGGCCTCTGCATCCCTGGCGGCGACATCTTTACGCAAACCGCGTTTCCCTGGAAAAGGGAATCGCTGGGACAGACCGATCATTTTCATGGTCATGTCCTCACGGTTAAAAGTGGAAGATGCCAACGGGGCATTGATCACGCCTGCTTCCAGAACAGGGTCCTCCAGTGCTTCTGCAGGCGATATTCTTTGCTGGGCGGCTTCTCGTTCCCGCAGCGCAGCCTGGATTTCCGGATTGTTCTCCAGGGCTTCTGCAATCAGGGTGGTCAGGGTAGCCGGCGAAGCTGAATTTTGGGGATAGGCTGTCACAAAGTTTTCCACAGATTGTTCTGGAGCAGCCCGTGTAGACGTTCCTCTACCTGCCGGGGGCGAAACTTCCGCGTGGGCCACTGTAGAAAGCATGACGGCGGCAAGCACCGGGGTGATGATTCCGATGGGAATCATTGCGAACTCCCTTGTCCTGTTGGAGCCTGCCTCCGCCATTTGACGATGATGTAATTGGAACCTGATTTTTCGAGGAAGAATTCCACTACATCGCCTTCCTTGACCTGCCCAGCCAAAGCGCTCTCCCTCAGGCGAAAAGACATTGTCATTCTGGGCCAATCCAGGGCGGGGATAGGATCATGGTTTATCCTGACGAGCGCATTGATCCGATCAATCTTCACTACTATTCCTCTGCCTGGAACAAGATTCGCAGGTGGAGTTGTCTTTGTAGCCCCGGACGCACTCGCAACTATTGTTTTTTTGTCCTTGGCTGGTTCAAAGTTCTGCTTGTGGAATAGCCCATCATTAAACAATACGGGTTCATACCTCATCGAAAGAGCAATTTGCCTGGAATCAATCGGAGCCGGTTGTGCGGCTTCGCCCCCAAGTGGCTCGGCAGATAGGCACGCAAGTATTGGCGCCAGTTGCAGTACAACGAAGAGTGGCGTAATCATCCTGACTTCCTTGAAAACATATAATCCCCCGCGGGTTACCGATTCAGCAATAGAAAATTAGCCGGCGGAATTTTAGTCAGGGGAAACGACCCATACAAAAACGCTGACGCTGGGCAGCAAAAGACCTGCCGTCCGGCTGCTGGTTTAATACGCGTAAGAGATCAGGCTAGAGGAGGTCGTTGCGGCTGCTGAAGAACCAACGAGGAAAAACGAGAAATGGGCAAGATGGCGTAAGAAAATCCGCCAGGAAGATTGAGTGCGGACGCCGCAGATGGCAGACCATTGCCGCTTATATGGCAAACGACTCCATCGCAGGAAAGGGTCAAATCCGCCTCACCCTCTGCGTTATCACCACCCGGTTGTCTGTCCGGCTGTCTGTGATTGCTGTTGTCATGCAAGGGACAAGCTGCGGAAGGGACTTCATGATCAATTTGATTTTGAGATCCCCCAGATACAGATATATTTCTGGCTTGAGCGCATAGCGGCATGATAGCGGCCAGAGCGCTTTGCAGGGGCAACGACAACATGATCAGAATCGATAAGAATATGCGCGCACGCAGCATCATATTATCCAGTATGAGGCATCTATCTGTCAGAACAAGAGTTACGTGTTATAAGGGAAAATTCATATCCTACTGTCCCGATTCTTCAGCAACTGTTGATCTATCATAGTAGAAGGTTGGATAAATTCAAGTTGAACTCCATCCTATCGACATTCGGTGTCTTCACATCCTCTGGCGATTCGGATTTTGCACGGAGAAATACCTGACCATGAGCAAAAAGGAAGACAAGAAGGAAAAGGAAGCACATGCATCCGAAATATCCAAGGAAGACTACGAGGACACGCTATACAAACTCCAGGTTGAACTTGTCAAGCTTCAACGGCACCTCATCGAATGCGGTGACAAGATTCTGATTATCATGGAAGGGCGGGATGCCTCTGGCAAGGACGGCACGATCAAGCGGATCACCGAGCACCTGAGTGCGCGTGAAACGCGCGTGGTCGCCCTCGGCAAACCCTCGGACCGCGACCGCAACACGTGGTATTTCCAGCGTTACGTTCAATACCTTCCGGCAGCTCAGGAGCTCGTGCTGTTTAACCGCAGTTGGTACAACCGGGCGGGTGTGGAAAAGGTAATGGGTTTTTGTACCGATGCCGAGTATGAAGAATTCATGGGCTCAGTAGTAGAGTTCGAGCTCATGCTGATACGCTCCGGCATCAAACTTCTCAAGTACTACCTCGATATCAGTAAACCCGAGCAGGAAAAAAGGCTGAGCCAGCGCAGAAAGGATCCTCTGGCGCAATGGAAAATCAGCGCGCTCGATGGGTATGCTCTCGAAAAATGGGATGAATACACATTAGCGCGCGACAAGATGTTGACGCATACACATAATCTGATTACGCCCTGGATCATCGTACATGCGGACGACAAGCAGCTGACGCGGCTGAACGTCATCAAGGACATGCTCAGCCGGCTGGATTACGAAGACAAAGACGAGCGTCTGATTTTGCCGGACCCGCAAATTGTATCGATATTTACCGCCTCGTTCATAGAGGAAGGTCTGCTGGCGGTATAGGCGTACTGTTTTATTGTACGTAACCTTTCTGGAAATACTTTTATTTCAAGTCGCGTTGCTCCCCTCCGGGAGTCCGCCGAATGGGAGCGGTGGCGCCTCTCCGTCATGATCCGTTAAAGGGGCTGGAATGCATCTCCTCCCGTTAGATGCAATACCAGCGGAATCACTCCCTGCCTTCTCAAGACCTTGAGATGCCACCGCATTCATTTGCGCAGTCTGACTGCCCTCATTCTATAGAAGCATGTCCCGCGCAATAAACAAGTTATGACTTTCACAAGCTATGTTGGGTTCTGTGATTTTAATGCCCATCTTTATTTTTGTTTCACCTGCCCACCCTCTACTTTACATCTTCCTGAGAGTTGAGACACTTTAGACATGAGAAAGTTGACAAAGTACCCTCCGATTGATACGCTGTTCCATAAGCAGAACGTTCGTATCGTGCACTTCCCCGGTTCAACTCAGCTTCAGATCAGGCGTCCGTATGACAACAAGAAGTTTTCCAGCAATTGTATTCATGCTCGCGCTATTAGCTTCATGCGCCCCCATGAGTCCATATGAAACGGTCAACAGTCCTGCTCTCCTGAAAACGGTGGAGGAAGCCAGAACATATAAGGATCATTACGCTTTGACAAAGCAATTTGAGAATCTGGCTGAAGAAATGCGCGCCAGAGCAAACGAGCAGCGAAAACTGCTCGACCATTATCAGGAAAAAAGCTATCTATACGGACGGCTGGCGCAGGATCAGCAATCGCATACCTGGGCGTTGATGCAGAGGTATGAGCACGCAGCCAAGGCAAGTCTTGGCAAAGCAGCCTTGCATCGTCAAATAGCGACAAGGCTCGAACAGGAGGGTTACGGTGTACCCTCACAACAGGCAGCCGGAGGTTCCGATCCACAACAAAACCATAACCGGAGTAATTGAGGTACCCTAAGGCATCTTTTGGCATTGCCTTTGTGTATGCAAGTAACTCACAGGAAGAAGTAAAGGCCGCCGACGAAATTCCTGTGCTATCCTATCGCCAAAATGGCCTTTGATCGATGATATAAAAACAGTCCGGCATAAGCCCATGGAGGCATCATTGTTAAAAAGATGGTTTCCGCTGATAATTCTGGTTATCTTTGCGCTGTTCAGCATCGGGACGCTTAATAGGCTGGCGCGCAATATGGCGCAGAAAAGAGACTTCTACAGTGATCCGCTGTGCTGGACGTTTTGGGACAAAACCCATCAGGGCGCTGTGGAAGTTCGTCATGAAAGAGCACCGCAAAAACCTGAGGTGTCAGGAAAGAGCGCTTTCATGAAAAGCGGAACTCTTATCGCACAAACCTGAATATTTTCCCACGTCACCCTGAACCAGAGGCAACAACAGTATTAGATAACACTTAAAACTGTAGTAAGCGGCGTACCTGAGGAAGCGCTGCTGAAGTACGTTCGTCTCGCTACAGCGGGTCACTTAGTCTGCCTTAATCCGCATAAATCACTCCAGTTATAGCCCCCCTGCCCTTGCAATACCTATAGTCAGGATGCCTTATTCCTGACACTGCGATATCATGATGGAAGGTTGATGACACCTTCCATGCTCGATATCAATTCCCTTTTCTCTGCTGGGGGCGCTTTAGCCCGGAGTGTGCCAGGTTATATAGTGCGTCCCCAACAGAGGGAAATGGCTCAGGCAATTGCTGATACCATTGCCTCCAACACGATCCTGATAGCCGAGGCCGGAACGGGCACGGGCAAAACCTTCGCCTATCTGGTGCCCGCCTTGATGACAGGTGGAAAGGTGATTATTTCCACCGGGACAAAGACTCTGCAAGATCAGTTGTTCAACCGTGACATTCCTACCGTTCAGAGTGCGCTCAAAGTTCCGGTTACCGTGGCTTTATTGAAGGGACGGGCAAATTACGTTTGTCACTATCATCTGGAGCGTACCTTCCAGGAAAGCCGCCCAGCCCTCGTCAGCCGAGAAGAGGTAAAGTATCTGAACTTGATTGAACGTTATGCCAAGGTCAGCAAGAGCGGGGACAAGAGCGGTTTGAGTGAAGTACCTGAAAATGCGTCAGTCTGGCAGTACGTCACTTCCACCCGCGACAATTGCCTGGGTTCGAATTGCCCGCACTACAAGGACTGTTTTGTCATGGAAGCACGCAAACAGGCTCTGTCAGCAGATGTAGTGGTGGTAAACCACCATTTGTTCTTTGCCGATGTCATGCTGCGTGACGAAGGACTGTCGGAATTGCTCCCCACCTGCAACACGGTGATATTTGATGAGGCTCACCAGTTACCGGAAACAGCCAGTCTCTTCTTTGGGGAATCCGTCAGCACCGGCCAATTGCTGGAGTTGGCCCGGGACAGCGAGGCTGAAGCGCTGGGGAGTGCAAAAGATTTTGCTCCCCTCCCCCCTGCCATCGCGGCAATGGAAAAGGCCGCGCGCGATTTCCGCTTGACTGTGGAAGGTGAGAATACGCGCATGCCAGTGGCTGCAATCAAGACTAACGCAAAATTTGCGGGCGCGTTGAGCGAATTGCAGGAAAAACTGGATAGTCTGATCGATCTGCTCGAAAGCCAAGCTGAGCGCTCGGATGGTTTGGAAAATTGCTGGCAGCGTTCTCGGGAAATCGCCGGCCGTATAAAACGCTGGCAAGAGCAGGCTGAAGCCGAAGGCTTCGTGCGGTGGGTGGAAGTATTCAGCCAGGCATTGCAACTCAATGCCACCCCGCTTTCCATTGCGGAGATATTCAACAAGCAATTAGGCGGATCCCCACGCGCCTGGATATTTACGTCCGCAACACTTTCAGTCAAGGGCAACTTCGCTCATTACAATGATCAAATGGGGCTGAATATGGGAACCATCCCTTCGCATTCCATGTGCTGGGAAAGTCCCTTTGATTTTGCCCATCAGGCTTTGCTCTATGTTCCAACAGGCATTCCGGAACCGAACAGCAGCAGATATACGGAAGAAGTGGTGAAGGCAGCGCTGCCGGTATTGAAGGCCAGCCGGGGACGGGCATTTTTCCTGTGCACCAGCCTGCGTAGCATGAAAAAGACATATGAATTGCTGCTGGAGGCCTTCAAGCAGGAAAGTCTCGACTATCCTCTGCTGCTGCAAGGCCAGGGTTCGCGCTCCCACATGCTGGAGCGCTTCCGGAAGATGGGCAATGCGATTCTGATCGGCAGCCAATCCTTCTGGGAGGGCGTGGATGTGCGTGGGGAAGCATTATCCCTGGTGGTGATCGACAAACTTCCTTTCGCTCCTCCCGATGACCCGGTGCTTGCCGCACGTATCGACAAAATCAACAAGGAAGGCCGTAATGCCTTCATGGAGTATCAATTGCCGCACGCTGTGATCAATCTGAAACAGGGAGCCGGCAGATTGATCCGGGATGAAACCGACCGTGGTGTACTGATGATCTGCGATCCACGCCTGATCAGCAGGCCCTATGGCAGAAAAATCTGGCAGAGCCTGCCACCCATGAAGCGCACGCGCAATCTGGCTGAAGTGGAAGAGTTTTTTTCGGCAAGTTCCACCGCAACCAAGGTATGAGGCACATTTTGCCCGCGACTCTGGCGGGGTTTATTCTCATGCAGGATGTGCGTGGCGAAGACAGTGATGCGGCAAACAGTTCCCAGAGTCAAAGGCCGGAGCCAATGGTCTTTGATCTGGTCGATCCGCTCGACGCAAAGAAGGGTGAACTCGAGATCAATGCCTTGCTGAATCTTTCCCCAAGGGCGGAGACGCTACGCTGGTCGCCCGAGATTGAATACACCTACATGGATGGTCACTCGATCGAATTGGAACTGCCGATCGAGAACGATTTTTTGCAACAATATAAGGTTTCCCTGCAGGGCTTTTTCGGTAAGCTAGCCCAAGGTCGCATGCTGCATGGCTGGCAGGCTATCGGCCGACGGAAAAACGATGAAAAAGTGTTCGCGGCTGAAATCCTCTATTTGAACGATTATAAATTTTCTAACACGTGGAGCATGATGAACATGTTCGGAGTACGGCACACCGCTTTGGGTAAATCGGGTGAGTTCGTCGGCTTGCTCAATAACAGTCTGTTTTACAGTTATTCAAAACATCTCGCGCTTGGTATCGAATTAAACAGTGAAATAGAAGAGCGACGATGGCGCTACCGATTGACCCCCCAGCTTCAATACGTCTTCAACAAGCACTCGATACTACAGGTGGGCGGCGGGCCATCGCAGTTGAATAGCGAGAGGACCGAGTGGCTGTTGACCTCACGTGTCATTTACGACTTCTGAATAGAAACGGGCGGTGAATAACGGAATTCCTTTTGCCAGATCCGTATCTCGCCTTCCATTTGAAAATCTTCCTGATTCAATGTACTTAAGCGTACAGATCAAGCGGGCGAAACATTAGAAGCTATAGAAAAAGACTTAATTCGGGCAGTTCATCTCGAAATTCATAAACGCGGAATTTAATCCTGAGCGGCATAACCTTCAGCAAATTGCTCAAGGGGGCAGGGAGTTGCTGTCGCTGAAAATTCTCCTTTTGGACGAGATCAGTCCTCTCGCCTCGCCATGAAAACTCGCCTTTCATTCAGCGAAAACCGCTTCCTGCAAGTTGTGCTGGTCGGGTATTTTCTTGTGTGGATAGCCACCTCAATAAATCCCCTGGACTGGCAGGTGTGGGCTATCGAGAATATTCTTGTCGTGGTCCTTGTGGCTATCCTCGCGGCGACCTACCGCCGATTTGCTTTTTCGAATCTGTCGTATCTGTTGATCGCGCTTTACCTCAGCCTGCATGCAGTCGGTACAAATACCGGATACGCTCAAACTCCAATTGGCTTCTGGCTCAAGGACATGCTCGGGCTCGACAGAAATCCTTATGATCGAGTCATTCATTTCACATTCGGGTTGCTGTTGGCATATCCGTTTTACGAACTCGTAATTCGCACGGGCAATCTTCGAGGGTGGCCGGCTCACTGGTCACCTGTCAGTATAATCCTGGCTGCAAGCGTCGGTTTTGAAGTGATGGAATCACTCATCGCGGAGATCATAAGTCCTGGAACCGGTCCTGCCTGGCTGGGGGCTCAGGGAGATGAGTGGGATATGCAATTCGACCTGACTGCCGCTCTGCTCGGTTCGCTTGCCATAATGCCGTTTACTTACTGGGAGGAGCGGGTCGCTACTAAGCTCGGTACGCCCCATGAGTAAAAAACCTTTTCGTGTCCGAAAACTTGTCCAGGTACTTTGCGCTATGTATGTAATTATCTGGATTATCGCAGCGCTCGATCCGGTGAAGCGCAGCGACTGGTTGCTCGAAAACCTTCTGGTTTTCGGATGCGTGCCTGTGCTGATCTTCACGTATCGTCGGCTACCGCTTTCGAATGCCTCCTATATCCTTATCTTTCTCTTTCTCGTCATGCACACGATAGGTGCCCACTACACCTATGCGGAAGTGCCGTTCGGCTACTGGCTCAAGGAAACGTTGCATCTGGAGCGCAATCATTTTGACCGGCTCGTGCATTTCTCTTTCGGAATAATGGCGTATCCTATCCAGGAGATCTTCATACGCATTACAAAGGCCCAAGGCATCTGGGCACTGCTTCTGCCCGCAGCGATTACCATTTCATTCAGCGGTTTCTTCGAAATTATCGAGGCGGTCATTGCGATGCTCGTCAATCCCGAACTGGGTGCTGCCTACCTCGGACTGCAAGGAGACGTTTGGGACGCACAAAAGGATATGGCTCTTGCCATCATTGGCGCGGTACTTGCCGTGAGCTTTGGCTATAAACCGATTCAGCGCGAAGTAGGCGTGTCGCTAACCCAAGAAAACCATAAGGCTGGATAGCAACGCAGCAAGAGTAACGGAAGTAGGTTTTCTATGAGCGGTCACGCAGTTCCGTCACACCTTCTTTCTCTGCGCAATGATTACAGCAGAACATTGCCCCGCTTTTTTCCAAGCCGTGCCCAATGATTCGTACACCGCAGTGCGTGCAGGTGGGCGCAAGCTGGTTAATGGCACATTCGAAGCTGTCGAATGTATAGGTTTTATTCGAAACGACTATCTGAAAAGCTTTATCGTAGTCGTTCCCGCATCCGTCGCATTTCGGCATACACCCCTCCTCTATTTTCTGAAACGAGCCTTCCCATAGGCCCGGGCTGCACTGCTGCAACTGAAATCCGCTGCAACTGAAATCCGAACAAGCTTCTATTCCGCTGCTTCGCCAGATTTTGCGAATCGTTTATTCCTTCCGGTTATAAGAAATGATGCTTCCTGGAATCGTTGTGACCCGAGGTAGAGGAAGGATTTATCTCCTGATGTTGGGATTGCCATGGGCGTGAAGCCATCAATCCAGCAACCTAGCGAATTGTTTATCCAGAACATAGACGCGCAGAAATACACTCTATCTCTTCGCCTCTCGGTGCGCTATCGAACATAGTATCCAAGGAGAGGATTGAGGTATTTTGACGTGGTCGGTCAATCGCCAGCCCTATTTGTTATGAAATTCCGGACTATTTACGACTTTACGCGGAAGATAATAATAGTCCAAGTGGTTCACACAGCTTAAAAAATTTGAATTTTGTTATACCTTAAAGGGTGCCAGTGAGTTAATAGGGCGCCTTTGCCGGTTCAGATCTTGTTATTCGCCGCAGCTTTCTTGAGGAGAAATAAAAATGAAAAAATTCATGCTGCCATTCTTGCTATAGGGTTTGTTACTGGTAGCGTAAACGCGGCCAATTTTTCTTTTACCGGAAACTTTGAACATGATAATGAGGTACAGGAATTCAACTTTGCAGTAGTGGGGCCGGCCTCTGCTGTCGCCTTGCGTACCTGGTCTAGCGCGGGTGGTATAAATGCCACTGGAACGGAGATTGACTGAGGAGGATTCGAGTCCATCGTCACACTGTTTGATGGATCGGTAAATTTGATCGGGCAGAATGATGACAGCGGTCTGGTCCCTGAATCCGTCAGCGGTCAAGCTTGGGACTCCTTGCTGACACTCGATCTCACCGCCGGAAATTATACGACGACCGTCACTCAATTTGGTAGCTTTGCCAACGGACCCTTGTTAGCTGGTGGCTTCCGAGGCAGCTTTAACACCAACTTTGGTGGCCGTGATTCACATTGGGCACTGATATTTCGAATGTCGAATCCGCCTCAGTTGGCGCTTCTTATATCTCGGAGAATCCTCTTCCTCCTATCCCTGAACCCGAATCCTACGCTCTGCTGCTGGCAGGGCTCAGCCTTATTACGTTCGTCATACGGTACTCTCCAAGGAAGCAAATGCTGATATGAAGTACGGCGATAGTATGTGGCATTTGCAGCGAAATAGATTCATCTTTTTAATCTTTTTACTCAATCGCGTGCGCCACCGTACAGAAAAAAACAACGGTGGCGATTATAGTGATACCTCGAAAATAACTGGAGGAGATAACATCATGAACTATCTGAAACCTGCTCTTACCGCAACCATGCTGGCACTGGCACTTGGGCTTACCGCCTGCAAATCCAAAGAGGAGGCGGCGCGGGAACAAACGTTGGAACAGAAGGCCGATACAAAGGAAGATAAGGCGGATGTGGTGCGGAAGGAGGGGGAGGCAGCCGCGGACAGGATCGAAAGGCAAGATCCCGGCATGGATTCCCGGAGCACGGATCGAGCCGCTGACGCTGCGCGGGAATCGGCGGAGACTCGTGCTGACCAGATGGAAGATCAAGCGGATCGCCTGCGCGAGCAGAAATAACGGCACCTTGGCCAACGGCAGACTGCAGTTGGCCAAGATTATGGTTTTTCGTACAGTTCGGTAATCTGGCTCGCGAAGCGCTTTTCGATTTCTGAACGTTTCAGTTTCAGTGTCGGTGTCAGCAGGCCATCTTCCACCTTCCAGGGTTCCTGTGACAGATATACTGCCCGAATTCGAGCGTATTTGGGGAAACCGCGCAAGGTTGCCTTGATCCTTTTCAAAGCGGCTGCTCGGGCAGCTGAATGTGTCATTGATTGGGGCTCGTCCGCTTTCAGGCCGAGGGTGGAGGCAAGGTTCTGCCACTCCCCCTTGTTCACTATCACCAGGGCTGCCAGATAGGGTCTTCCCTCGCCTACCACCATTACTTGGTCAAACAGGGGTTCCTGAACGATAGACATCTCCAGATCTGTCGGTGGTACTTTTTCACCACTGGAGGTGACCAGAATCTCTTTGATCCGCCCGCTGATAAAAACATGATTGTCAGAAATATGTGCCTGGTCACCGGTATGCAGCCAACCCTCTGCATCGATTGCAGCGCGGGTTTCTTCGGGTCTGTTCCAATAGCCGAGCATGACGCCCGGACTGCGAGCCAATAGTTCATCCTGCTCGCCGATACGAAGCTCTACGCCAGGCAATGGGCTCCCTGTTGATTCCGCCACGATGTCGTTCATGCGGTTGGCTGTAAGAACCGGGGAAGTCTCGGTCAATCCATACCCTTGCAGAAGCGGCAAACCGAGCCCAATGAAATGCTTTGAAACATCCGTGGCAAGTGGACCGCCTCCACTTACGGCAAGCCGGAGCCTCCCCCCGAATGCGGCCAACGCTTTGTCAGCCACCAGTTGGCGAAAAAGGGGCCATGCCACGCGGTGCCACAGTCGCTCCTTCCCCTGCCCTTGCACAGCGGTAAAGTGTTCCCAACCCAGTGCAACAGTCCAATCGAACAATAACTTGGCAATCCGTCCTCTTTTCTGCACCTGCTGGTTCATCTTGTTGCGAATACCCGCATAAATCTGGGGTACGGCGACAAATATACCGGGCCGCACGGATTTCAAGTCCTCCGGCAAATCTTTCAAAGAACGGGCATACGCCACGCTGCTCCCTGCCATGAGGGGAACGTAGTAGCCAACAGTACGTTCTAGCATATGGGAGAGCGGCAGGAGCGAGAGATAGACGTCGTCCGGATAGCCGGATATAGCCTGGAGTGTTGCCTCCGCATCCCAAAGCACATTAAGGTGCGAGAGCATGACGCCCTTTGGCTTGCCCGTCGTTCCGGAAGTGTAAACAAGTGTGGCAAGCGCGTGAGGATCGGACGGATGATATCTACCCTTGCTACCAGAGTTGCCCCCATCCTCCTGATCGCTGGCGCACTCATCTGTTTTCCTCAGCCATTCATCTACACCCTGTAGCACCCTGCCCTCGCTACCGTCGGCTGACGGGTGTTCAACGCATACTATCTTGCCTAATCCGGCGAGGTCTTTGCATCGGGAAGCGAGCGTTTCCCAGCGCTTTTGAGTACCCACCAGGAGTAACCGTGTGCCGGAATCCTCGAGAATGTAGGCAATGTTATCTGGCGCGTCAGAGGGGTACAGAGGGACCACCACGAGCCCGACAGCGAGTGCAGCCTGATCAAAGCAGACCCATTCGATGGAATTGCGCAGCAGGATCGCAACGCGATCACCGGGTTCGAGATTCTCCCGCATTAGCGCGCGCTTCCACTGCGCCACACGCGTACTCATTTCCTGCCAGTTGTATTCCCGCCATTTCCCGCTCTCGACATCAAATTGCCGGTACGCTATCGCTTGCGGGTTGCGTTTGACTCGAATGGAAAAAAGCCCTGCCAGCGTTTGAGCCTCTTTGCATGAAATTATATCTGTCTTCTGCTTCTGTCCCATCTGCACGACTCCACATAATCCCCTTGAAATCAAGCCAAAGCGTGACACTTATGGTTTTGCTGCCTCCGCAATTTTTCTTGGACCGCCGGGTAACTCCCGCTTTCATCATAGATCAGATCGCAGGGAAAACCATTTTGCCCGGAGTTGGAGTACGAGGCCAAATGACGAGGCATTTCCCTATAAGCGGTATTCGACATCTTTCGATAAGCCATGTCCTGATCTTGCCGAAAGGGCGCGGCTGAGCATCCGTTCGACCCTGAAGACAGGCCTGTTGCTCAGGAAATGCTTGTCGCCCGTTCAGAGCCCCTTCTATCCTTCAGACTCAGGATCAGGGCGAACGGGAGATGAAGTGCCCCGGATGAACAGCGACGAAGGGTTTAGAGAGAAGGGAAGAAGAGATCGAACGAACGGAGAAATGTACCCCTACTCTTAATTGTGAAAGCAGAAATTGAAAGATGAAGATGGATTAGCCTGAATTTGATCTGACGAATAATGTCAGATTCGAATCGCCCCCACATGTCAGGAACAGCCTTTTCAGGCTCGAAAAAAGCTACAAGGAATGCATGCTCTTCCATAGCTCTGGATCATTTTTGCTTAAGCAGTCTTGCGAGAGGACGGCATAACGGCCCTCACACCCAGTAGCAATCAATCGTACCCTCAGCAATATAGGTCAAGTTTCCAGTATTTTTTATGTCACCATACTTTTTCGCCGGACGATGAATCCAACCAGGATCAGGCCCGCGAGTATCAAAGCATAAGATTGAGGCTCAGGGATAATAGAGGCAGCGACCTGTCCCACATTATTGATTTGGACGTGAAGGCCGGGCGCTAGAAAAAATCCGACTGGCAACTCAACCTGCGAATCAAGGTCAGCCATGCCTACGCCGCTCGGATCGGTAATAAAAACGTGATCAGCACCTTCGGCCGTAGCGGAGATCCCCACCACCTGCCCGGCGTCATTGATGCCATGGGCGTTACTGCTGCTTCCACCCAGCGTCCCGAGATCGGGTCATCCCCCGGCCATTTGGGCCGGTGATGAAAGCGCGCCACTCACCTGCAGCTGTATCGACCCCCCCACCACCTGTCCCGTGGCATTGATGCCACCGGTGCCACCGTTACCTCTATCTAGAGCGTTCCAAGATCGATCACTTCTTTGCTATTGATGTCCAGGATGTATGGATTTGCTTGTGCGGAGACAGGGAAAACAAAACCAAGGCCGATACTCAGGGTTGCGACCAGAATCAAGCCCTGGATTTTAGAGCTACGGGTAATTTTCATGATTTTCTCTCCGATAAGAGATTATTTTTAGAGATTCGGGGCTCCGAATTTGATGAAAACATACCGAATCAGTGTCAGACAGTGTCAGATTAGACCTCAACTCTAACAATGAAGATGGACGTTTAAACGTCCATCTTCATCTGGCGCGACCTTGGAGTTTATTCAAAGAACGGGGATATATTCCGCGATACCTTCAAGATTTACGGTTTCGTAGGTGAGTTGGGCTCCGGTGTGATCTACGACAAAGCCACGACCGTGAATCAGAATGCCCATTGTCTTGAAGTTCTGCCGTAACTCTTCTCCCAGCTCAACTGGCGGCAGAAGCAGCGCGAAATCCATAGAAGGTTCATCCGCAGCGCCGGACCTGAAATTTACTGAGACAAGCGTTCCCGCTACTGTTTGCTGCTGAGTAATTTGTGCTCCGCGAAATATGAAATGGCCTTCGGGGCCGGTATATTCGAGGGAGGCCTCTTGTGGCTTTTCTTTTGCACCTAACGGACCCAATGCTTGAGGGAAAAAAACGACGCGTTTTACACTTTCCTGATCAACAAATGTAAAACGACTGGGATTTCTCTTCGGGTGCCCTGAATTGCCCAGATTGGGATTTCTCTTCGGGTGTTCGGAATTGCCCACGCCGAGATTTCTCTCCGAATGTTCGGAATTGCCCAGCAATGCCTTTTTTGAATCGTGTTTGACGTGTATCCGAACCCCCTTGGCACCGGGAGGTAGGGGGTCCCAAAGGTGAACGACACCGATAGGGGTAATTGCGTCTGTTGCAGATTCTTGAGGTGGATCAGCGACAAAATCAAAATCATAAATGCCGTCGGGCGGCGGCTGAATGAAGGCAAAAGGTTCTAACCGCGGATTTGTCCATCCCTTGCCAGGTATATTTCCTGACGCGGTAATTCGCAACTTAGGTGGGTGATTTTCCAGAACAAATAGCTCAACATCAAGAACTTCCAGAACTTTTTCCATTTTTCACTTCCCCCGTCATTTGAAATGAGTGGAGCGCTCTGCGATAGCAATGCCTTGCGTTTTGCTATTGCCCTTCTTTATAGCTGAGGAAAGTAAAATAACAACCACATTCACATTGTCTGTATAACCTTTCACAGAACAATGCACATTGGAAGGAGAGTGGAGCCATACTGGAAGGGGAAAAGGTGTTCTGCTTACAGTGCCTGCAGCTTCTTGATTTCGATCACAGCAACCGGTTCCGAAACAGCCATGCGGCGAAAGGCAACGTGACAGCCGCCATGATCAGGAGCGGAATCAGGTCATAGCCGACCATCGACAAGTCAGCCCCCTCCAGATACACACGCTGCATCAGGTCAACAGCAAAGCGGAGAGGATTAGCCAGAGTAATAGCCTGAAGAAATTCCGGCATGTTGCGCACTGGCGTCGTCAGGCCTGAAAGCATTATGAGCGGCATCACCAGCATGAAAGTATAGAGCATGGCCTGTTGCATAGTGGTACAAACCGCAGAAATCGCCAGACCCAGCCCTACACTGGCAATGATGAACAATGCCAAGCCGGTATAGAGTGTTACCAGCGAGCCGGCAAGCGGCACCTCGAACCAGTAGAGCGACACCAGGAGAACAATAGTGGATTGCAGCAGACCTATTGTAACGATTGGAATCACCTTGCCCACCATGATTTCCATGGGTGAAAACGGTGTCACCAGTAACTGATCGAACGTACCGTTCTCGCGCTCGCGCGCCACAGTAAGCGCAGCCAGCAACATTGTCTGTATCATGCTGAGCGAGGCGATCAAGCCTGGCATCAGATTCCAGCGGGTCTCCAGATTGGGGTTGTACCAGGAGCGTGCCTCAACCGTAAGGGGCTGTGTCGCGTTGCCACCTAACGTCGTATTATAGGATTCGATAATTGAAGCGACATACCCTGCAGCAGAGCTGGCACTGTTGGAGTTGCGTGCATCGAGAATCAATTGCACCGGGGCAAGCTCGCCCGCGTTCACTTGCTGCTCGAAGCGTGGCCCGATCTGTATCACCATCAGGACCTGCTGCGAATCGATCACTCCCGCGATATCCCGCTGTGTTTGCAAGGTTGCGACCCGCTTAAAAACACCGGTTCCATCTAGACGCGCTATCAATTCAACGGAGGCAGCACCGCGGCTCTGATCAAGCAAGGCATAGGGCACGTTGATGAGATCAAAAGTGGCAGCGTAGCCGAATAAAAAGCTTTCCACCAGCGACGGGACGACAAGAATGACCCGATTGGCCGGATCTTTCAGGATTGCCAGAAACTCCTTGCGACACAGGCTGATAATGCGGCGCGCCAGATCGAGCATGAGGTCAATCCAGCTTCTTGCGGGTAACGAAGCGCGCGAGACCGAGCAGCAACACTGCATAGCTTGCGAGAATCGCATAATTCCGGATTATTACAGGCCATACGTTGCCGGCGAGATACAGCGTCCGGATCAATTCCATGAAATAAGTGGCCGGTAGAATCTTTCCAACCAGCTGAATGACAACAGGCACGTTGCGCAAGTCGAAGAGAAAACCGGAAAGCATGAGCGCCGGCATGAAGCTGGTAATAATTGCGATTTGACTGGCAGTGAACTGGTTTTTGGTTATGGAGGAGATGACCAGGCCGAAACCCAGCGCCACCAATAGATAGAGCATCGAACCGCCCAGCAGGATCAGCAGTGAACCACGCATGGGCACCTCGAACAGAAAATGCGCCGCGCCTAGGCATACCCCGAGACCCGCCATACCAACCAGAAAATAGGGGATAATTTTCGCCAGCAGGATTTCCGTGGGGCGCACGGGCGAGACGAACAATGCTTCCAGGGTACCGCGTTCCCACTCGCGCGCCATCACCATTGCGGTGAGAAAGGCCCCGATGAGTGTCATGATCAGAACGATCAAGCCCGGAACCAGATACCATGTGCTGGAGTTAGCAGAGTTGAACCACAAGCGTTCCACCAATGTGATTCTACCTCCGGTCGGGGCTTGCAAAGCTGCTTTTCGCTCCGCCTGTCGCAACGTCCACTGGCCAACAATACTGTTGATGTAGTTTCGAATGATTGTTGCGCGGGTGGAATCTGTTCCATAGGCCAGAAACTGGACTTGTGCTTTGCCTTCTCCCAATCGCCGGGAAAAATCGCTTGGTATCCGGAAGATTCCCTCTACTTCGCGCGCCCGCATCAAACGTTCTGCCTCCTGCATGGATGGAACTCTTACAGGTGAAATATACGAAGAGAGTTCCAGGCCGGAGACAACGTCGACTGCAGTGGGGGATGCATCTTCCAGTACGATTGCAACGGGCGCATTCCTCACATCGAGTGACAGGCCATAACCGAAAATGAGGATCAATATCATGGGGAGACCAATTCCAACTGCAAGATTGCTTTTGTCTCGCAACAACTGACGTATTTCCTTTCGAATCAGGGAAATGAGCCGTAGTTGAAAGCCGAGATAATTCCGTTGGCCTGATTGGGTGTTTTTTCCACTCATAAGCTCAGAGCTCTTTCAGTCGATTTATCTCGTTCCCGCTCGTGAGCAACGATACGAATGAATGCCTCTTCCATCGTCAGCGTAGCATTCTTCCCCCCGGCTTGCCCGCGAACCTCGTATGGCGTTCCCATGGCCACTAACCTGCCATTGTCCTGGATCACAATACGGTCGCAATATTCCGCCTCCTCCATGAAATGGGTTGTAATGATGATCGTGGTGCCCATTTCCGATAGTGCAGTAATGCGACGCCAGAACTCTCGCCGCCTCAGTGGATCGATCCCGCTGGTGGGCTCGTCCAGGAACAGGATTTCAGGCTCGTGCAGCAGGCCAACCGCCATGGCAAGCCTCTGGCGGAAACCACCGGGTAATATACCGCTGGGAGATTGCTCTCTCCCTGCAAGATCAAATTGCTGGGTGACGGTCTGAATACGCTTGCGTAGCTGTTCGCCAGAAAGACCATAGGCCCCCCCGAAAAACTCCAGGTTTTCCCGCACGGTCAAATCCCCATAAAGGGCGAATTTCTGGGCAACATAGCCTATCCTTCGGCGTGCGGGAGCACGCGCATGCCGAAGGTTGACCCCTGCCACCTGAAGAAAACCGCTGGTTGCGGGGAGCAGACCGCAAAGCATGCGAAAGGTCGTGGTCTTGCCTGCTCCATTCGGCCCTAGCAACCCGAAGATTTCACCGCGCTGCACTGAGAAGGACACGTGATCGACAGCGACAAAATCTCCGAATTTTCGTACCAGCTCACGTACCTCAATGATCTTTTCATCCGACTGGCGATTTTCTCCCCCGGTAGGTGCAGACAATGCCGGCCTCTCGAACGGGAGAGTATCTGGCGGAGTCATTTGGTACTGTTCACGCAGCAGTACCATAAACCCGTCTTCAAGACGCGCCTCCACCGAGATGGCTTCAATATCGCTCAACAACGTATCGATATCCTGCTGCCGTGCATGAGGGCGACGGATAAAACGTACTGCCCCGCTTTGAGGCACGGCATCTAGGATGTTTCTGGAATCATCCAGCAGTTGTGCCTGTAGAACTCGTGAAGGCTGACCTTGGGTTGGGGTGGCGACAAAGCAAAGGCTGCGTGCGTGCTGCCGTATCTCGTCAGGTGGGCCTTCAGCAACTAGTTTGCCCTCCTCCAGCACATAAATCCTGGCGCAACGCTCGGCTTCATCGAGGTAGGCTGTGGTAATCAACACCGTCAGTTGTTCCTCATCGATCAATTGCCCGATGATCTCCCACAACTCCCGTCGCGACAACGGATCGACTCCCACTGTTGGCTCATCAAGCAGCAGCAGCTCGGGAGAACGCACGAGAGTACAGGCCAAGCCCAGCTTCTGTTTCATGCCTCCTGACAGTTTTCCCGCCGGGCGCCGTGTGAAGCGGATGAGATCGGTCATTTCCAGCAGTCGACGATAGCGTTGTCCGCGTACCTCCTGCGGTACGCCATGCAGGTCTGCATAAAGATCGAGATTCTCCTGAACGCTCAAATCCTCATACAGGCCGAAGCGCTGCGGCATATAACTTATGCGATCCTGCACTGTTTGCGGGTCCGTTACGACATTCACGTCCAATACCTGGAGGCGTCCGTCATCCGGCTTTATCAAACCCGCGAACATACGCAAGAGAGTAGTCTTGCCAGCCCCATCCGGCCCCACCAGCGCAGTAAGCGAACCCGCAGGCACTTCCATGGAAACGCCTGCGACAGCTTGGGTTATCTGACCGGTTTTTTTGACCAGAAAGCGCTTGCAAATGCCGGTTGCCGCCAGCGCAAGCCGCATTTGTTCCATCAATGCTTCACTTCGCTGGAATTTCCATTATTTCTGAGAGCGATATGCACGGTGGCAGGCATACCCAGACGCAGCCTGTCCTCCGCGTCTTCCACATACACCCGTATCTCATAGACAAGGCTGGTGCGCAACTCCTCGGTTTGTACAGGCTTTGGGGTGAACTCGGCAACCGACGAGATATAGCCGATACGACCATGAATGGACTCCTCCGAATGACTGTCGGTAACAACCTCTGCGCTCATGCCAAGCTGGATGCGCCCGAGATCAATCTCGGATACGTAGGCTCGGACCCATTTTGGATCAGTTATGGCAAGCGCATAAACCGGACGTTGTGGCGAAGCCATGTCTCCCGGTTCGAGAAGACGCGAGCGTATGACAGCATCAATAGGGGATTTCAATTCGGCCAGGTCAAGCTGGTGCCGTAGCAAGGCCAATTCAGCGCGAAAAATGTTCAACTGTGCTTCCGCCTGCGCAATATCTTCCTTGCGCGGCCCGATCAATGCCAGTTGCAGTGCCTTTTTACGATTTTCGAGTTGCGCTACGGCCACTCGATGGCGAGACCTGGCATTGTCGAGATCCTGTTGACTGACGGCCGCCCCCGAGTCACTTTCAATTTCCAGCAAGCGACCGAGAAGCTGTTTAGCGAGATCGGCATCAGCCTGAGCGGAAGCAACTTCGGCTTTGGCCTGTGCTATTTCCTCGGGACGGGTACCGTTCTCAAGCCGTAACAGAGCTTGCTCCTGGGCGGCAACCTGAGCTTCGGCTTGCGCAACTTGCAACGTGAGAATACGAGTATCCAGCATTGCCAGAACTTGTCCGGCCTTGACCCGATCTCCTTCCTCCACTCGCATTTCAGCGATCCGATCGTTTCCGTTGAAGGCGAGAGAAACCTGGCGGATATCCACATTGCCAAAGAGAGTCAGGAACTCACCATTGCTTTTCTTATGGGTAAAAAACCAGCTTACCGCTCCCACCGAAATCAGGGCAAGTCCTATTGCTATTCCTATAAGGACGAGTTTTTTATTCACCGATGATGTCAGATGCGGTTACGCTACTTTATCTGAGGCGGATGACCGCATGGAAACCGCACACGGTTGCTGGCGCAAAAACTCCTACTGAACAGTCAGGCGTTTTGCGAATCAGTACCACTAACGATAGCCGCAACTGCATCTTCCAGTGCAACGATTCCCGCAGGAATTGACGCTGCGTTGCCTGAATAAACCGCGCCGGCCAGAAGAACCAGTGCGGATGCCAGATCGAGCGCCTGCTTCAGGGCGGTGATATGCTTTACTGCTGCTTTTGCCTCCTTAACGCTCATCCGCAGCCGTTCCATCGCAAGCTGGCCATCTGCCAATACCAACCCTATCGCACTGGTGTAAAGACTGGAAGCGGTATTCAGAAGTAAAATCTCCTGACTATCGAGCTCATCCCATTCTGCCTTGCTCAAGCTGCCGCGATGCTGGATGCGCCAGTCGCCAAGCGCAATTGCTGCATCCCGGAACTGGTTGCCCAATTCGAAAGCATCATCGGATGAAAGCTTGTCCATGCGTTTATTCTCTTTCTTCGTTAACCTCTTTTAATGCGAAACATCGAGCAAACCCCGGAAAGCCATGCGAAGGTCTGCGACATAGGGTTTGAATTGCTCGTCCAACTCGTTACTGCCGATCTTTTCCCGGTACTCATACAGATACTGATGCGCAGCAGCGATTTTATCCAGCACGGCAATATAACTCTGTGCACTCCTGATCCGGTTATTTACACGGCCCAGTGATTCCGTCCTCGCCTCTCTTGCAAGTGCCATTGCCACCGGTTCCATGGGATTATCCGGCGCATACATGAAATTGTCATAATATCTGCCGAGCAGCACCGCTTCTACCTGTAAATCGGCAATCATGCCCTTCTCCACGATCTTTCGCATAGCCTGAATTACATGCTGAAGCGGTTGATTGGCGTCACGGACCAGCTTCCTGAGTTCATGGAGCCGATAACCCGCAGTTACGGCGCGTGCGAGCAGCGTAGATAGCGCTCCCACCGCCTCTTTCTCTTGGGAAGTCAGCAGTGTCGCCCTACTGAGATTTGCGCTCAATTCTTTTAGTGACTTATCATAGGTATGAGTGTTACCGGAGGCCAGGTTGGCTAAACCTTGCATATAGTCTGTCACGGTTTGCTGGAGCAGATCCAGACTGGCTCGCTGCGCCTCCCGGCGGATTTTCTGTGCTTCCAGCTCACCGTGGAATTTCTCCGGTTGGTATTGTTTGCGGCGATCGAGCGCAGCCACATAATCTCTCGTGAGCTCATCATAACTTGCCGCCTCTGAAGAAAGAGCGGCAAAAGCTTTCACTTCCCTGAAAGGGGCGCATCCGGAAACATAAGAAACAAGCAGGAATATGCCGAATGCTGTCCAGAAGCTTCTGTATATACCAATCACGTTAATATTAAGAGCGCAAGTCATCACAATTCTGTAGCCCTGCCGGGAGCGATGTGTTATTCCTTTATCTTAGCGGGGAAAACAGAGCGCTTTGTATATTTCGAGACTTGGCGACAAAAAGTAGTTACGCGATGGTTAGCGCATTTTTACAGGCTGCGCATAATATGTGCTTTTCCCGATCTTGCTCCAGTAGCTGATACTCATGAAAATAATTCTTCTTGCTGCCTTTGTCGTCCTGGAAATAGGCTTTATCCCTCCACTTCGCGCCGCCGAATCAGCAGGTTTTGCTCTCAATTATATTGGCCAGCAAATCGTACCCAAACAGACAAGATTCAAAGGAACAACGGTCGGCGGATTGTCATCTCTGGACTACAACGCAAGCACTGACCGTTACCTATCCATTAGCGACGATCGCAGCAGAACCAATCCGGCGCGATTTTACGAATTGTCTCTGGATCTCGCCAAATTCCAGTGCTCGGCCAAGCCGGGTATGGCGGGCGTGACCTTTCACGCTGTAACCACGATCCAGCAACCCGGTGGGGGGGCGTTCGAGAAAAACTCCGTGGATCCGGAAGGCCTCCGTTTTGACGGCAGCCGCAACAAGATTTATTGGAGTGAGGAAGGCCGCCGGGAGATATCGGGTTTCCGAAGCCCTGCGGTGCGCGAAATGAATACTGATGGCAGCCATTCTCGGGATTTCGTTGTTCCCGTTTACTACTCTCCCAGTGGCTCCCGTCTTTGGACATTTACCGGTAGTAAGGGCGTTTACGACAATTTGGGATTCGAGAGCCTGACAATCTCCACCGACGGTACAACCCTGTATACAGCTACCGAAAACGGCCTGGTTCAGGATTCTCCCCCTGCCAATGCCTATAGAGGCTCACGCGCACGTATTCTTGCCTTCGACATTGCCACCGGGAAATCAGTCGCGGAATATGCTTACGATGTTGAGCCTGTTACGTCCGTACCGTCCTTGCTCGGTGATTTCGCTATCATCGGAGTGAGCGACTTCCTCGCCATCGGGGACCGCCAATTCATCACCATCGAACGGGCCTTATCCCCCGGAGCAATCACGCCCGGCCGTATTAATACCGGATATACCGTCCGGCTTTATTACGCAGATGCAAGGAACGCCACCAACATTTCCGGAGTGGAATCGATAGCGGACAAGAGCATCTCTCCGGTAAAAAAGGTTCTTCTGCTTGATATGTCAGACCTGAAAAATGCGGATGGCTCGGCTCTGGCTATCGGCAACATAGAAGGCATTACCTTTGGCCCCGAATTCAACGGCAAACGCACTATCGTGCTGGTGGCTGACAATAATTTCTCCAGAATGCAATTCACCCAATTTGTCGCATTGGAAATTGCATCTGAATCGGAGCTAGTGGAGCGGTTACAATAAAAATATGAAAAGAGTACTGCTTATTGGATTTTTTCTTGAGCTTTGTTATCGATTACACCGGGTATATCCTTCGTCGGTCGAGCAAACTGGCCTTTAAGGTCATCAACGCCCGACTGCGGTTTGGCAAGCTGTTTTAAATCTGCACGCTGTCTGCGCTTTTCCTCACTGTCTATTTTCATATTCTTGTCTCGCTTTTCGATCAATCCAGGCGCTGCTTCTCCTTCATGATTAAAAGACCAGCCCAGCATCGGCTGACCGAGGGGTAGCGCATCTCCAAGCTTACCTTCGTAGCCCGTGTTCCAGACGTGCCAGGTCTTGCCATAGCTATTCATCTTCCCTTTCATCAACTCTTTTTCCGCAATACCGGGGATGTTGGGGGCTACAAGCTGCCCGGAAAGAATTTCGCCATTATGCGGATGCCAGTACTTTTTTTCCCCTTCGGGTAGCGTGTTGAAAAGCTTTTCCGAGATGATGAATTCGATGCCGTTCAGGTTTGCATCCTCCGTGTTGCCATCGAATAACGTACACTGCGCAAAATCCTCGTTTACCTGGTGACAATAGTGATGAGCCTCCATCTGATCTTCCGGAGAATCCTTCATTGGATGGAAACCAACCAGATAAATGCTAAATGGTTTCAAGGGAGAATCGCTTTGCAACAGCTTTGCGCCTGCTTCCAGAATTTTCGTTTTGGGCGTTTTTGCCTCACCCCCGGGGTTGGCATGAGGTCCCGAGGATTCCTGTGCGAACACCTCTTTTACAGAACCAAGCATCCCGGTGCTTGTCAGTAAAGCAAAACACGAAATAATTAAAAAATGCCTGCTCAATCTCTTCATACCGTCCCTTTCGAATGTATTCATTTAGGAATATTGCATGCTTCCTCACACTCGTCCGTACGGTGGCACACAGGAATGAACCATAGCAATATGCTAAAAACCCTACTCAACTTCTTCTAGGATCCCTCAAGGAAATAGCGTAGAAATAGCGGTTATTCGCTTCCCATCATAATGCTGATTGAATAGAGCAATTCAGCTTGGTTCCATAGCTCGATCGCGAATTCATGCTCTACTTTCATGAATTAGCTGTTCTCAGTGCATTCCTTCATGTTTCAAACCTGCATGTACTGCGTGCAGCCTACACTTCCATAAACATTATTGCTCCAGGCCACCTCTTCCCGCACCGCCTCTTCCTCCGTCTATCCTAGAACACATAACTTGCATTCAAACCCACTATTACGTTCCGCCCCGGCGATGGTTCGTAAAAACGCCCATTGCCTTCATTCACAATTACCGCACCCACATATTTTGCGTTGCTTACATTGTCTATCCGGATGAATTCGCTGAGTTTCAAACGACCTAACTGATGTGAATAGGCGAGCCGGATATTTGCCATGGCATACTGTTTTGTGGCTTCCGTATTGATATCGTTAGCGTAAACCCTATCACGATAGATTGCCTCGATCACTGCCGAAAACCCTGGCAGGCCGCGCCGCCACGCCAATTCGGCATAGGCGGTATTGCGCGGTATACCGGGAACCAGGTTGCCGTCCGCTACAGTTACGAAAGGAGTGCCGGCTCGTGGCTGGTAGGTATAGGAATCGCGAAACCTGGCATCAAGAAAGGTATAAGACAAATATGCAGAAAGATCCGCACCGAAGCGGTGGACAGCGGCAAGTTCTATGCCTCGCCTCCTGGTATCGGTCGCGTTCTGAAAAGTAGCTCTACCCCCGATATTGGTCGCCGGCAGGATCTCATCGGTAACCACACTCTCAAAAAGCGCGAGATTGATGCGGGTTTTATCCGTAGCCAGCCACTTGAACCCTACTTCGATATTGCGGCTTTTGCTGGGCCGAAGAGAGAAATTGAGGCCGGAGGCACCATCCGGCCGGTAGGCAAGTTCTGTAAAGGTAGGTGTTTCGAAACCCCATCCGCCGCTGGCGTACAGGTTGAGCGTCGGTGTCGCCTTGTATAGCAAGCCCAGCACTGGATTCACATTACGAAAAACCAGACTGCCGCTATCATCGCCATTGCCGGGGCGGACAAAAAAATCCTCGGACTTGAATTTCACATTGGTGTAGCGCACGGCTGCCGAAAGCGCCCATGACTGCGTAAAATGCCACTCCGCCTGCCCATATTGACTAAAGCTACTGACCGTATTATTTTCATTACGACGCAAATCTCCACGCACACCAAGGATTGGGCCGGAGAAATTCTCGAACCCCTTGCGCCGCTCCTTGAAAATTTCATACTCGATACCTGCGGTCAGCGTGAACGGCCGTTCTCCCGTGCTCCGATAAGTCCATCGCAGGCCTGCCCCCCCGAATTGCCGATCAAGATCGACTACGCCCCCTGAACTGGTTGCAGGAATTTGCGCGCCGCGTGGCACAGCAAGAAACTGCTCTATCTGCCGGGTTCCTGCATAACCAATCAGCTTGATCTTGTTCGAAGCAGAGAATCTGTGTTCATAAACCGCGCCGCCCTGAGTATTGTCGATGCTCTTGCGGGTGTTGAAGGTATGGGCGCTGATATCTGCCTGGCGGGGATTCTCGATAACCTGGGCACGCGTAAGTCCAAGAGGGTCCTTCGTGTTGCCCTGATGCAATTCGTTGGCTACCAAAGTGAGGGTGGCATCGTGATCAAACCTGTACGTAGCCTTTGCGCTGGCCTGGTAACGCGTTGCCGCACTGTGGTCGCGATAGCCGCTTGTCTGAAAGCGGGAAATATCGACCACGTAGTTGAATGGCCCAGATGTAACATCCGTTCCACCCAATGTCCCCCCTAGCTTGATCTCGCCGCGAGAGGTGCCATAACTGCCGCCCAGGAGAGTTCCGGATAACGTCGTTTCGTTTGGGCCATCCTCCGTAAATGCCTGTATTACCCCACCTGAGGCATTGCCGTAAATGGCAGAGAATGGTCCGCGCAATACCTCGATGCGTTTGGTTGAACCGAGGTTGATATTCGCCGCCTGACCTTGACCATCCGGCATGGTGGCGGGAATGTCATCGACGAATATGCGTATGCCACGAATGCCGAAAGTGGAGCGCGCGCCAAAACCACGGCTGGATACTTGCAGATCCTGTGCGTAATTCTGGCGATTCTGAATGACGAGACCTGGAACGCGAGAGAGCGCCTCAGAAAGATTAACCCGGGGCTGAGCCTCCTGAATAACCTTTGTCTCCACTACATCGATAGACATCGGCAAGGAGAAACTCGATTGTTCAGTGCGGGTGCCGGTAATGACGACTGGATTGAGAACCGGTAAGGGCTTCCCTGATGATTCGACCGGCGGCACCTCAGCCGCGGTATTAGTCCGGGTCTTGGGTTGTACGGAAGGAGAATCCGATGCAGGCACGAGGTTCGGCAAGCCGATCCCGATAGCGACAAGCGCAGGGTTCAGGATTTTCAACGGTTTTTGCTTTCCGCCGGAACATCGGGCAATTGAAGAAACAGCGAGAGGCTAACTGAGCCTCTCCTGTTAATCAACAAATCCAGATCAAACGGGAACCATTCTTATTTTAATAGCCCGGCTGACCACCCATGCCGCCAGGAGGGGGAGCCAGAGAGGGAAAAGAAGAACCTGACGATGAACGCGAGGAAGCCTGCTCCACCTTCTGCTTTCCAGCCGCTGCTTCTTTATTAACTTTTTCTACCGCCTCATTTATACGGGACTGCTCGGCAGTGGCCGACTTGTTGATGGCGGCGTTATCGGCATTGGCCTCCTTGATCATACAGTCATGATAAGTCTGTATCTGTTTCTGCCACTCATTGATCTTTCCCACACTCTGGTTGAAGGCATCAACACTGCTTGAATCCACCACTGGCGTTTCAGGCATCGCACCGCAGCCGCTGGCGGACCAGGCACCTTTTTCGAAGGTCCCCGCCTGTGCGGCAAACACGGTAATGAGCAGTGCAACAGATACTGGAATATAAATGATTCGACTCATATAGCGCCTCCCATGATTGACAGAATGTGATTGCACCGGCTCAGCCATACTCCTTCTTTCGCCCGCACGAATCGCAAAGGTTGCGGCAAGTCAGAGAAATGTGTAAAAAAAGCGACTTATATTCCTGCTGATATTGCTGCAGTCGATTGGCGATTCAAGAACATACGCCAGCATCTTATAGGCTAATATAGCCGGTTTGTAAACGGCAAGAACAAGTCATGTCAACATCTGCCCATCCCATCAACCTTATGCAACCCACTGCAAACGCCTGGCGCGATGGGCTGGCAAAGTCGGTGCTATTCTTTTTCGGCATAGCCCTCTGGTACAAGGGGTTGAGCTTTTATGCCTATTATCTCCTGCCCCTCGCCTGGGTGATAGATGGAGGACTCGGCCGCTCTGGAAAAACGGTCAGAGAGCCTCTGGCAATCGGCATGCTTCTGTTATGCTTCGTCCTCGCCCTTGGCATACTCTGGAGCGATCGCCCTGATCTTGGATTCAAGGTCTGGCGAAGATACTTTGCCTTTCTCGTTTTTATCCCCTATCTAGGTCTCTTGAATAAGGAACGTCTACCTTGGGCAATCTATGGAGCGCTCCTGGGTTATTTTGGAGCACTGCTTATCGGTTTATATCACTGGCTGGTAATGGGCGTACAAGGTATCCCGGCTTTGGGGATGCCTTACCTTCATTTTTCATCAATGCTTGGGATAGGAGTCATACTAGCGCTTTACCTTACAAGCACAAGCAAAAACAAAACAGGAAAAGCACTTTTTTGGGCTCTCGCCCTTTTTTTACTTTTTATTCAGTTTAATCAGAATGCGCGCGGTATTCTCGTAGCCACTCTCATTTCCTCTGTATTTCTAGTTTTCTTCCTTTATAGAAAAAAACTCTCAAGACTTTTTACCTTTATAGCGATTCTCTCCTTTGCTGCAAGCTTCTCTGCCTACAATAGCTCCAGTTTTGAGGAAAGATTGAGTCAAGCAAGGCAAGACATTGAGCTTTTAGAGCAAGAAAACTTTAATAGCAGCATAGGGTACAGGCTAGCCCTTTGGGATGTCGGTCTCCATGGAATAGCCGAACATCCCTTTGTCGGTCACGGGACGGGAGCGGCTGCAAGGTATTTCGAGAAAACTGTTGAGACGTATAAAGGAGGTATTTACCGGAGTTTGACAGAATTTCACGACACTTATCATTATCACAACGACTGGATTGAGATTGGAATGCAGTTAGGACTGCTCGGTCTGATTGCTTATGCTTTACTCTTATGGGGTTGGTTTCAGACCCTAGCTAGGCGAGGACATGTGGCACTTGCCGCTGCATTAGTCAGTTTTATTTTTGCGTGTGGTTTAGTTGATAATCTTGTATTTTTTCGTCAAATTATTTTCCTCCTCATTGTAGTGACGACCATCTTCATCTCGTATAAAGGAATAGGAAATACCTCAACTCGAGTCTTTACTAGCTCACATGATATGTAAATCAGTAAAAGAAACTGCTCGAAAATCGAGATATCAAATCTAATGCGAGTTTGCTTTGTATCTCACACTGCCCAGAGAAATGGGGCAGAATTGGCTCTTCTCGAATTACTACAAGGATTACATAAGCTCGGTGTTGAGTGCCTTGTATTCGTACCAAAGAAAGGTCCACTCCTTTCAGATCTGGATGAGCTAGGCATAAAATGGCGCCAATTGAATTATCACTGGTGGTGGAAGCCAAAGGGAAAAGCACTTCCTCTTCGCATTCTGCGAACTCTGCAAGGATTAATAGCAGCCCTTCGAATGGCATGGCTAATTCAAAATTGGAACTGCGATTTAGTTTACACAAATACAATCGCCGTAAATACAGGTGCCCTTGCGGCTTGGATAATTCGGAAGCCGCACATCTGGCATTTGCATGAGTCAGCGTACAGAAATCCGGATTTAAAGTTTGATGTGGGTAATCGTTGTGCAGCGTTCCTGATAAATCGCTTGTCCGCCCTTATAGTCGTAGTTTCACACTCTATTGCAAACGAGTATTCCCGTTATATCAAATTAGAAAGAATGCATGTAATTTATCAGTCTATATCCGTTAGCGGTAGCAATGATAATAAGTCTTATTTAGACTTGAAGAAAAATAAATTTCAATGTGTGATCGTAGGTTCTTTACAACCTGCAAAGGGACAGGATGGAGCGATCTCAGCAATAGCTGAAGTGGTTCGACGCGGAATAGATGCTCATCTAGTCTTAGTTGGTGACAGCAAGGTATGTTTTCGTGCGGAGTTAGAGCGGCAAGTGAAGACCCAAGGCCTAGAGCACCGCGTACATTTTATTGGGTATTCAAAGGACCCGATTCGGTTTATCCGAATGGCCGATGTTGTTCTAACATGTTCGCGATGGGAAGCTTTTTCTCGGGTTACGATTGAAGCAATGCTTGCAGGCAAGGCTGTAATTAGCAGTGGGCGAGGTGGAACAATTGAGCTCATTAGAAATGGTGAAAATGGTCTTCTATACGAATGGGGAAATCACATTCAACTGGCTAATAAAATACAGTTTTTATATGAGAATCCAAATGAAAGATATCGCCTAGGTACGACTGCCCACGCTTGGGCTCAGAGGAGGTTCACCCAAGAGAGATATGCTAATGAAGTATTCGATCTTTTAAGCAAAGTAGTAGAGAATAAAACCTAATTGCCTTCTTTGCGTAACCTTTTTTAGCATTTTATAAAGTCTATCCCCACCCTGCTTTCTACTAAGGGTTGAGATGCACATTTGTTTTATATCGCATTCTGGCAGCCAGTATGGTGCTGAACTCGCTCTGTTAGAGCTACTACAAGGTTTAACAAAATTAGGTGTCGAGTGTCTAGTTTTTGTCCCCAAAAAAGGGTCCCTTTTTATCGAACTTGATCGCTTGGAAATAGAATGGCGACAGTGCGTTATCCTCCATAGGTAAAAATACATCCCCAAATTCTTCCCCTGAGTTTTTTCCAATTGGCAAATCTTAGAAGGGGCTGCCGCAGTGTGGTGACGGCGGCAATTCTTGGAAGGCTGTAGAGTGGCTTGCACTTCTCGTGCTCAGTTCGGGTGGCGAGGAGTACCTCCCTTAATAAAAGAATCGCCATGTTAAGGTACACGTTGTGATCCTACCCCGATAAACTGTACCGGCTTGTATTAATCCAAGATGTGCTAATAAAACCCGCGAAATTTTTAATGGCTTTCAAATATTTAATCATTATTGCCACGGCAGCAGTCATCTTAATATATGGAATCATGAAACCGGAGCGCAACTGGGACATGGTTGCATACGTTGCCGCTGCTTATTACAGAGACGGCTATAGAGGAGTGGATCTAACGCGGGAAACATATGGAGACATAAAGAAGGGGGTAAGTGCCAAAAGATTTTCGAAACTGGTAACAGGGGAGTATCGAGAAACGGTATTTAGAGATCCCGCTTCTTTAGAGCAGCAACTCCCATTCTATTCACCTAGAGTTGCATATGTCGAATTAATACGGCTCTTCAAGCACTTCGGCTTGAGTTACACGAAAGCAACCTACGTGATCAGCGCAATCTTCGCTTCGTTGTCTGTCCTGGTACTAGGCTTAATTATTTTAGAAGCCACAGTCTCGATAGCAATACTTCCGTTTATTGTTGCACTAACCGGATATTCGGAGATCGCCCGGCTTTCGACACCTGACGCAATGGCCTGTTTCTTTTCGCTTCTAGGAATATACAGTTTAATTAAAAAAGGGAAGCTCAAATTTTTTGTTGCCACCATCCTTCCCGTGATCAGGACGGATTTCATATTACTTTCGGGGCTTTTAATGATATTTACCTATCGCCAGGGGGATAGGTTTATTTCATTATTTTCACTGTTGTCTGCTGCTGCTATTTATATTTTAGTTACCAAGTTAACTGGAAACTATGGATACCTAACGCTTTTCAACTTCACCTTTATCGGCTCGCTTAGCCCATATCCGGCAAATATCATTATTTCTCATCAGGTCGGCGATTACGTCATACCTTATGCGTTATTGTTACAGAGCTTACTTTCCCATTCTCATACCGTGGTTTACGTGCTAGCTCTTTACTTGTTCTGGCTAAACAGAGATCAGGTAAATAGGGGCAAGGTACATTTTTACTGTCTATTTATCCTGCCTTTTGTTTTTACTGCGGCACATATGCTTCTATTCCCTTCAAATCACTTCCGATTCTTCGTTTTTTCCTCTTCCTTAATCTTCATCTGGAGCCTGACAGTCCTAGCGCAATTAAAAAAGGTGCGAGACCGAGCAGTGAAAATTGGCCAATACGCTGAGCCGCTGCTGCCGAGAAATGAGCTCGGTTGGTAATAAAGCTTTTCAGGGAAGGCAGGTCTCGGGATGAGGAGATGGGAGCGCTCAGAAGAGAGCTAATTCAAGTCAGTAAGGAGTGTGATTTTTTAAAAGAAGCGGCGGCGTTCTTTGCGAAAGCGTCGAAATGAGATATCGCATGATTGAACGCTGCCGCTATGCCTTTCCCATTCGCCTGCTGTATCGTTGTCTGAGTGTATCAACCAGCCGCTACTATTATTGGCGAGATCGCCCCTTGAGTCAGAAGCGCTCGATGACCGGCGTTTGCTGGAGCGCATCAGGAAGATTCACAGCAGCAGTGATGGAGTGATGAGCAGTCCATAAGTCTGGAAGGAGTTGCGTTATGAAGTTTTGGCGTGTGGATTGAACCGTGTAGCACGACTGACGCGAAAGCAGAGGTTGTATAGCATTCCGCAGTGTAAACGCTGGAGCAAGAAGGTCTGCGGCTTTCGATCGGAGAATGTGCACAATCACTTAGATATGAATATGACTACTACTTTTGAATTTGCGAAGGAAAGAACCTTCTCGCAAATTCCCTCAGATCGATTTCCGTCTCGCCGCCATCCATGAATCGGAATCTCCATACATTCTGTTGCTCGTCTGAATCCAGTTGCAAAGGATCATCTGCAAGCGCTAATCCGCCTTTTTCAAGGATTTCTCTGGCTTTCCCTGCGTTCCCGGTTAACAGGGAGTTCAGCGCATCGGGAATTCCCCTTTTCTTCGCTGCGTAGGCTTTGTTCATCCAGGGCGCCATTTCTTCCAGAAGGCCGTATTTCTTGTAAATGTTCGCCATGCGCGTCAGTTCATCCGCATCTTCAAGCAGGTTGCCAGTCAACATGCGCTTGGCAATCATTTCATCCGATGGAATTTGTGTTGCTGGTTTGCTCAGGCTGGAAAGGCCCCTAGCATCGGCTTCTACGACAGGAGGTGTTTTTGTCAACCCGGTGCTCAGGCCGGGCGTCGGGTAACCAGGAGTAGATGGCTTCGGCTTATCCTGCTGCCATGGAATGGTTATCTCATCGTTAGCGGCACGAAGCCGCTCGCGTTTTTCCCTGTTAAAATCTGCCTTATCGATCCTCGCCCGATGCAACTCCGCCTCGCGCTCATCCGCCTTTTTCAACCGGTTGGCATCCTGCTGCCGGAGTTTCATATCCTGTCCCGTGCGTATACCTTGTGCAAGGCCCCCAGCAAATGCGCCCAGACTTTCAAGCATGGTCCCCCTCCCTATTGTGTTTATTCACTGTCGCCTTGCGCTTCATCAACCCTGACGCGACATTGAGACGGTGAATGAAATCCTCTCCTACAAGTTCCACCGCTTTCCTGTTGAGTACCGCTTCGCCATTGGATAACCGGATAGGCTGCACGCCTTCAATCGAAGCTGGAATGGAATCGCTGGTGCCGGTACCGGGGCCCTGTACTATCCCGCCATCCGCATAGCCTTCGCGCTTCAATGTGGATAAACCATAGGCATTGTAGTTCCTGATGACACCGCCCGTTCGCAGCCCCGGGGTCCTCATCAGGTAAGCTCCACCCAGGGTGCCGACCAGGTTGCCTAATCCGCTGAGCCCTCCCGCTTTATTCTGCTGCTGTTGCTGCCATGCATTCAGTTGTCCCTGATACTGGTTCAGCATCAGGTTGCCGGATGAGTTATTCGCGCCGAGGGCGCCGTCATACCAGTGTTGCGCTGCATTCATGCCGGCGGTATGCAGCCCGGCTTTCGTTGCCAGATTGTCAGTGGCGGCGCTACCTGCATTGAGTGCTGCCGCATCGGTGGCTATTCCCATGGTAGGCATATTACGCCCAAATTGGGCCATGCCTTGCCGCATGGCCATGCCCTGCAATTCTGTCTCGCGCCGGGCCTTATTCATGGCTCCCACCGTGTCTTTGGCAAGTCCAAGGCTGATCTGGTGGGCCAGGCCTTGAAATTTGCCTGAATTAGGATTGACTCCCATGCGTCCCATCGTCCGTTGGCTTGAATCCAGGGCACTCTCATAACTTTTTGCGATATCCGCTCCTGCCTCGGCCGCCATCCGCTCTTTACGCTCAGGCGAGTCGAATTCGTTGGCCTCCCTCACCATGCGCTCTTCTATCGGCGCAAACAGGTTCCGGTATGCCTGCCATTGCGATTCGGCCCTCGCTGCATTGGCTTCGCCTGAGGCAATCTGCTGATCTACAATTTTCTGGATCAGGGGATCCTGTACCCTGGCTCTGTCCTTCTCCCATTCGAGCTGTTGTTTTGCCACATCCAGTTGTTGCTGGGCGATATCGGCCTGTTGTTTTGCCGCCTGCCCAATGAGCGGATCCGGTCTTGGGGGCTTCGAACTACACATTTTCAATCTCCAATATTTTGGTCAATCCATTTTCTACATGCCTGTAGCCGAGTAATCGGAAAAACCGTGCGGCCTTATTAACTGTCTTTACGGTAATGTTGATTTCCCGAACGCCAAGCAATTTCATGGCATTCTCGACATACCTTACAAAACGCTTGGCAATAGTGCCGCGTCGCGCCTCGGGCAAAAGATACAGCGTGTCTTCCGTGGCAATAAGTGTTTGCGTGTGGGCGCTCTTGTCCAGATACATGGCGCAATTGCCCAGTAACTTTCCTTCGCTTCTTACGGTGAAAAGAAGGTAGCGGCCCGCCCGCTCATACCGGATAAAAGTCTCGTAATCCGGCTGGAACGGTAGCCGGTGTCTGTGTCCCTCGGTTTCATTCCAATGGAGGCGATGCAAATGCTTTATTTCTTCTGTAATGTTCTCGATACGCTCTACAGCGAATACTATGCCGCCGTTATATCGAGGCTTGACTTGTGCAATATCTCTCGGTTGCGCAAGCGTTTCCATGCGGTAGGCGGCAATGCAGATATCCGCGGCCAGATCAGATGTCAAGGTCAAGCCCATATTTGCCTTGAGCAGTGAAATCAGTTCAATATTCATCATCCATCCATACGTGAAATAAGCTGTTCGAGAGAATCGCGAACAGAATTTATGTACGCATACAACGCCTCGCATTCAGCCTGAGTAGGGGGAGCAGAGAATGTAAGCGCGCGAAAGGCGGGAAGCGCTATTCGGTTTCCGCGTCTTCCGGTCAATATCTCAAGCATGGTTTTGAGCCAAGGAGGTGTTCCAACCGGAATGCCAGGCTTCTTGATATAGATCGCTTCAGCAGGTTTGCTGAAAAGCGTGGATTCAATCACAACCCCGTCACTTATCGCTTTGGAGCTTGCTTTATTGATTTGGGTGCAGAAAGTGGCGACAAGAATGTGTATCTGGGTAATTACGCCCGTTCCGCCAGCATTGGCTTGCATGAAGGGCGTCCCGACAAGCGTGCCACTGCCGATGGATATGGGGAGGGTGTGACCTGCGTTAAATTGCGCCAGGTCGGCTTCACTCAGAGTATGAGTTTGCGTGATTGCTCCGCCTGGGAATACCTTCTCCTGGGCCAATGCGCCCATGCTGAGCATGTGCGCCTGCCTTACTTTCCCCGTGCTCAAGGCTCTGCCCGGCGCAATTACCACACTCGCCAGGGCAATATCTCTGGTAACGCCGGCAGCGCTACCCAGGTTGGATTGAACGAGGGCAGCCGTCGCAAGGGTTTGATTCTGCTCGATCTTGCCCGTATTGGCGCCACCCGCCTGTGTTAATCCCGCAACAGCAAGCACGTGATGTTGAGCAATTTCTCCGGCGCTGCCGCTATTTGCTTGTATTGCAGCTACACCGCTTAATCCAAGCCTTGTATCACCGAACCACGGCTTTCGTGCAGGTGCCTTGAATAGCTGCCATGGATTTTCATGAAAAGCCCGTGACTCAGCCACCCCCCAGACTGTATCGGCAAAGCCGGCTATCAGTATCGCACCATCAAACTCCCATAGATTCCCACCAACGTATCGTCCAAGGTTGAAATTCTTGTTCCCCGCTCCCCAGGCTACGGGTGGATTTGTCCAGGTCAACCCGGTCTCTTTCCCATCGAGAAAAACTTTGCACGTCGCTGCCGTACCCCCCGATACGAAAACAATACTCCGGTTTTTTGTGTTGAACCATGAAGAAAGGGTACCGGAACTGGCGCCATTGGAACTAATAGCTACTTTTAAGTCAGGGTAAATCTGGTATGCGAAAGCGTTGGGAGAAGAAGCCCCGAAGGGGCAGTGGCCATGCATATCAGGGCCACCCACAATGGGACACCACATAAAGAAGGTGCCGACATTGCCGGTCAGTTCCGGATAGCCGGTGTAGGCGTAATAGTCATCGACACCATCAAACGAAAACACTTTGCCATTTTGTGCCGGAACAATTGCCGCATTGCCACCCGCTGCCCAAGCTCGCCCTGTAACCAGATCGACCGCCCCTGCGGCGGGGTTCCACAATATTCGTATTCCTTTGCCAAGGCCGGCATAATCAATGGGCGCAGCGTGCTGGGGCTGCCTTACCAATCTGTTTCGCAGGGTGATGAGGGACATGCCGGCAGATCAGGTGGAAAGACCGGTAATATCGGCCCTGTAAATACTCCCTGAGCTGACTGCCACCCCCATGTCATTTTTTACGACCAGCTTCAGGTAACGGCTGATTGGCAGACCTTGCAGGCTGAAAAGCTTTCGGTGCACGTTCGTGTCATTGCACGGCAACGTGCCAATCCAATGCAGGTCAGCCTCGTTGGTGGCGTCGGTTCCGCTTTCCGGGCCACTTCCGAAATTCACATTATCGAGCGATAGTTTTGCGAATAATATGAGTTGGCGGCTGCCGGTTGGAGTCCCGTTAGGATCGCATTCAATCTCTAAAGTAATATCCAGCGGGATAGCAGGTCCGAGATCAATGGCTGACGAAGTTATGTAGGTGCCGCTTGCCAGCGTTCCCAGATTGAGCACGACGCTGCGCGCGCTCTGCGCTTGGGTAAATGTTGCCATGGTTTGTTATCTGGAATATCGCCAGGAGTTGAGTTAGGTGGGCTGGGAGCTCGTGTAAGTCAGGCTTGGGAAATTGACTGTATTGCCGCTCGTTACCACCTGATCGGTGGTTTCATCGGTCACCAGCAAGACCTTGCTCACGTTGTCAGTGAATGCAATGTGAAGATCCGGGGCGCTGCCCGAATTGGCTGAGGCTGTTCCACTCCGTGCCGCGACTGTCAGCACGCGCGCTGCGCCGTCGGCACCTGACAGTGCATAATCTCCGGGCGCCATTGCAACCGCACAAATTGCATTAGCATTAACGGTTGCATAACTGTCAGCAAAGGAATATGTCTTTAACAGCAGCATGCGGCCCGCATTGTTTTTTATCGCATTCAATCCACCATCCAGTACGTCGGAATGAACATACTTCGCCATACAAAATTCCTTTTCTTATAGTCAAAAAAAGCCGCCCGGATAGGGGCGGCTCGCGTTTGGGTAACAAAAATCAGGAAGAAAAAACTGCTTGAAATACCCAGAGCAGCTCAAGACCATGAACTGAAAGTGTCAACCCAGCTACTGGATTGACACTTATGGCAGCTATGCCTGTTTCAATCCATCCATTGTTTCAGCCAGGACGAGGCTGTTTACCTTCACATTGCCAGATAGCACAAACTCCACGTTATCGGCCTTATAGCCGCGGGGAAGCCGAAATGCCCTGTTATTCTTGACCTGTTTGGTAAATTTCGGCACGCCATCGCTCCATAATTGAAATTGCAGAGAGTCTATGGATAAGAGGGGAATATCCTGTGTCGCGTCACCCCCGATCTCGTATTCACCGAGGCATGTATCTGCCAGTCCGTCATTCATGGAATAAGAACTGATCAATGTCTGGTTGGCAGCGATAGCTTCCTTATAGGAGGATTGCGCCGCTGCTCTTTCTTCTTCCGTCATTTCAAAATCGGCATCGATCTTCCCCGCACCATAATTAACCGGTGCCCCAGTAATGAATCGTTTACTTTTCCATTCATAGAAAAGCTTGGTTCCCGTATCCCCTTCCCATTCGTAGATTTTCTTGTTTGTGGCGATGTAAAGCTTGCCGGTTATGGGATCTGTCCAGATACAACTGATGTTCTGGTTGATTTTTGTAAAGGATGCATCCTCCGCCTTATCGATCACGAACATCAGGGAGCTATCGCCGGCCGAATAGCCGCAGTAATAGCGGTTATCGGCAGAGGTCGCGATAAAGGTATCGGGGTTCAGTTCGGACCACTCCTTCTGGGTAAACAAATCTTTTGTGACAATATCGCTGCTTGCCCCGATCATTACCATCCCTTGCGGAGCGGGATACCCGATGCCAAATGCAAAATTCGCTACTCCTCGTTTCGACATGCAAGGCCACGCCACCCCCAGCTTCTCCATTCCTCCGCCCATGGTCGCAGGCTCAACCCCGGTTATGGTGAAGGGATTGCCCTTGGTCATGCCAACCAATGTGGTGCCCATTGCAGCGATGGCTACAATTTCCTGGTCGTATGTTTGTCGATACGAAATGGGCCAGGCGTAAGGTTTGAACGGTTCTGAGAAAAGCACCTCATTACCCGTGAATCCTGCGGCAATTCCATTCGCAAGTACAACAATGCCTCTCATGTTTGCAGGGGGCATTTCCCAGTTTGTGGAGGGTAGTGTTTCTCCCAGTGCAATAACCGCATCAGGGACAGTATCGCTGTAACTTTTTGTAATCCCGGAAAGTGTTGCGACATAGCGATACTCGGTCCCTGACGAAGTGGTGAGCGTCCGATAGATGCGCTTGTTCATCCCCTGGATATTGTGTGGGGCTTCGCGCTTCCACCTCCCGCCACCGGTATAGACCTGGTCTGAAGAGAGGGATACCACCACTTTTTTCGTTATCGGGTCTACGCTTATCAGAATGAATTGACCTTCAAGTCAGTCATGCCTGATACCGATTCAAACTGGATTTCCTCGTGCGGTCTTAAACCGAAGACGGTATCAAGGCTGATTTCCATTTGGCCGGCAACTGGAGAATTCCTGGAAACAGCGGTAACTGTCCCGGAATTGGGGGGTGCTGAGTCCAGATTTGAAATCATCCACGTTGCGTCTATCTTTCCACTGGTCACTATCGAAGCGGGGGAAGGTTGCGACTCTTCCCCCCATTGCGTGACAAATGTATAAACATAGGCACGGGAAGTCACTGCTCCGCTTCCACCCGACGCAATCACCAGTGGCTCGCTAACCGGGGGTGTAACCCCAAGTACATAACAGGTGGACGGATAAGCATTGGCGCCCGCTGTTGCCATTTCAAAGTTGGAGGTGCGCGGCTCCCCGTCACCCGTGTAGTAGAATCGCTGAAGCGTATCCCCTGCAACAGGCGAGCGGGCCACATCGACATCCCTGCTCCAGACGAGCCACTTTTCGCTCCCATCCTTTTCCATCCTGAACATCGACTGGATTTCGCCATCGATCTGGGGAGAAAAAACAAGTAGCGGCGCGTTCCTGGGCCGCAAGTCGCCAGCGGCAAGGTTGCAATTGGTCGCCGTCTGCGCCTGGTTCGAGCTGAGCAAATGCTTTGCCAGCCGCGGCACAAGGCCGGAGAATCCTGAAATCCTGAATGCGCTCACCCCGCCAAATTTCCTGTTCCGGGAGGGGTATCCTGCTGTAAATCAGTTCCTCGTCCCTCGCATAATGCACGTTCCTTAGCACGTCTCTTCACGAGCCCCGGCAATACTTTTTTACCGGGGCCATACTTGAATGCCTCTATGCGCGCACACGCTTCCGCATACCGTCCGGCATTGAGCAGGTCGATAAGATTAGGCGGTTTTCCAGGTAAGGCTTTTCGGCAGAATGCACCAACACCGATGTTATAAGCGAGGCTCACATACGCCTCATACTCATGCTGATATAGAGGCACAGTCACGCAGCGTCTGACTCCAGCCGCATAAACATCCTCGATTTCATCCAGCAACCGGATCAAAGACCTCTCAGGAGTTGTCCTGTCTCCCATTTTCACGCCCGTGGTCGTCCCAAACCCTATGGTGGGGACATCCCCGCGCACAGGGATATATGCTTCATCCTTATACCCCTCGTTCACCGCGATTCCAACCAGTGTTGATGCAGCCACCACTAATAACGCTACAGCGGACCTGCCTTGGCTAAACAATGGCTTACTCATCTTTCGATTCCTCGTGTTCCATGCTCATTTATGCGTATCGGTATGCAGGTGTCAGGGAATAGTTTCGGTGATGCAATCCAGCTTCGCCTTTATGGTCTCCTTCACATTGCCTGCATTCAGTGTGGCGCACGAGGATATTTCCGGAATGGGAGATGCTGTCTTGGATTTTGGCTTCGAAACTTCCCCCGGATTCATCGATGTTTGCGGTTGTATCGTTGAAACGTGTGGCTCCATTGGGGTTTCGTTCGTCACCGGCGGTTCATCCGTCACCAGGGGGGTAAACGTGGTGCACGACGCCAGAAACAAGACTCCAAGCAAATACCTCATGGCTTTCTCCCTCTCGTCCATTTTTCGATGATTCTGTCGAGCTTGTCGTTGAATTCCTTCAACGTTTCACGCTGCTCGGCTCTCATCGACTTGATTTCCTCATCAAGACGTTCATTGGTTCTTTCCTGATACAGCTCGCCTCGTTTCAGGGTCGCGATATCATTTTGCACCGTGTTGTACGTCGCTACGCCTGACGCAACCAGGCCAGCCACTGCAATAATTCCACCGAAGGATAATGTGTAGGTGGATGGCCCCCGCCGCCTCTCGGTCCTCCTCGCAACCTTATGATCACCGTCATCATCCGCCATGATCAGGGCAAACTCCACAAAACTACGATTGCAAATACGACCGCACCCAGCAATATTGCGGCCGTCCATTTCGACCCCTTCAACTTTTCCAATAAACCGTCTGCGCGGGCTTCGACTGCGGCATGTTGTCTTTCCACCTCTTCCTGGATAGCTTTGATGCGTTTGCGTTGGAACATGGTCACAATAATTCCTCCTGGGTATTGAATAAAAAAGCCCGTTCGGGCAAAAAAAAAGCGGCTACGCCGCATCTTGTTGTCTTGTTCAAAAAGTTTCGATCATGTGTTTACCACTTGATGTCATCCAATTGCTGCTGGGTGGGAAAATCGCCAAGCGCCGCAATCATCTCCTGTAATCTCTGCCTCTTGCCCGTCAGTTGGCCATGCACTCTCGCAAATGCAGCAGCCTTGACAATGATTTTGGCCGCCAGATCTGCCTTACTCATATTTCGAGCGTCAGCAGCGTTGTCCAGCCAGGGAGTATGGGTTTGAGGATTTGAAAACCATGCCTTTGCTTCTCCTTCCTGTAATGCCCAGCTTTTCACTTCTTCCTCTGGATAAACTGCTGTCAATTTCCTTACGTCTGCCTGATAAGCAGCATTGATCCGGGCGACAGCCGCTGCTTTCATTTGATCCGGACTCGGTGCAGTCAACGCGGTGATTTGTTCTGATGCCGCGGTTTTCCATAGATCCACAAATGACTGAAACTCCGCCATGTTTGTGAGCAGCGTATTTGCAGTATCGTCATACTCTATATGGCCGCTTGTATCGTTCCACTGCACAGCACGCACGTTGGCCCTCAACGACGATAAATCGATTCGCCTGAATACGCCATCGATTCCAACCACGCTGTCGTCCCGAATGATTGTCACTCGCATATCTCGCTCTGCTCCAATAAGCCGTTACCCTGGACCTTCCTGTTGGCCATGTGCGCTGCCACAAGCAGTACCTGTTGTGTTTTCTCGCTGTGCTTCACCATCTCGTTACGGAAGGATTCTGTAGCTGCGGCGCCCTTGCGGGATTCGTTGGCAGTGTTGACCATTAACGTGGGCAGCCAGCCTATAGCGCATCCCCATGAATCGGTTTCCTGTCCCGTATTGGTATTTACGCCGCGAACCTGCACATACCATGGACATCGATAAAGGACAGGTTTCTCATCCTCGAGCTTAAGCTCTTCACATTTTGCCTCCAACGGACAATTCGCTATGCGTATTTCCATCAATCCTTACTCGCTATGATTATGTCGATGTATTGCACGGCAAGGTTGATGGCCGTGCCGGTAAAAATATGGCTGTGCGAGCCACCGCCACCTGTGCCGACATCCGTAATTGGCATTCCGGTAATAATTCCACCTCCCCCACCGCTGGGGTTAGTCCCTCCGCCTGATGTCCCATATACACTCAAACTGTGCGTATGCGCCGGTATCTGCGCCGAAGTCAATGTCGTCGCGCTGTTCCAACCCGAAACTGCCTGCGACGTGAAGGCTGACGTGAACGCGACTGAACCACCCGAACCGCCACCGGCACTTCCTACAACACGCAGCGCCTTATTATGATGCGTCGTGACCTGAGTCCAGCCTGCCGGAGCCGTCGCCTGAAAAAATGACATAACGGTTCCAGGGGGAATGAGGCTCTCAGGCGCAGCGCCTAGAGTCGCTCTTGCAGCCGCCGCATTATCATCATCCAGCAAACTCCGGATATAGGAACTCAGATTCGCCAATGCAGCTGTGCCTGGTCCAGTGAAATACGCCATCTTATCGGTTGACGTCTCCAAGGCGCCAAGCGCCTGGAGATTTGGATTTGCAAGAGATTCCTGCAAGGCGATGTTGGTCACGCCGGCAACGAAGTAATCGCCTGCTGCCCAGGTACGGGGAGCCGTACCGTCCAGTCCTCGTCCTCCTTGGGCAATGGTTAAGCTGTCGGTCGTACGTGCCTCGATTTTCACAATTTCCCGATTGCCGGAAGCATCCTTGAATATGCCATAGAAATAATCGCCGATGCCGGGCGATGGAAAGAGAACACCCTTTCCGGCCTCCACCGTAAAGCTCAATCCTGTTGTCCCGCTTGGGGCGGAACTGATAATGGCCTTGCCAAAATTCGAGAACTTGAGTCCCATGTTTTATCCTCGTCTCAGGATCGCTGTCTGGAAGGGCGCTCTGACATAGCTTCTGGCTACCCTCATGCCTGCTGCCGCCGTCTTGATAATGAACTGTTGCTGGTGATAGGCGGCTAGCTGGATATTGGTATAGGGCTTTTTAGGTGACAGCATTAGCCGCGCCATCGAGCCGTGAATAATGGCTTCGCGGTATTCGTGGAACAGCCCGTCATCAATCCCTGTACTGGTGGCCGAAGGTTTTAATGCGACCGTTATTGCCAATACCCCGTTACTATCCGGAGTTGGAACCAGGGTCAGCGAAGATGGACCGCCAAGAACATATAGCGGTTTGCCGCTTTGGCGACGCCAGTTTCTGATCGTGATGTTCTTCTCGCAGGCAAAAGGCTCTATTTCTTCTCCATCCAGCACTGCATTTATGATGGCATGAACTGCCGCGCCTTCAGGTGGAGAAAAGACATACTCCGCAATGTCCCCTATTATGAAGACAGACTGGTGCTCGATTTGCCAGGCCAGGGATTGCTCACAAAACGCTATAGAAGATTGGCGCAACGCACTGTCGGCTGCAGCAGCGGGACATCCAGGCAGGTCTGGCATAAGCAGATCATAAAAATCGCTCCAGGATTTCATGGTTGCGCCTCGGAGCCGAACAACAGCATGAATAGTGTGGCTCGGCCGGAATTGACGTGCTCATCGTCAGACATTTCTGCTCTGGCCGTAACATAGTCTGCTACTGTTTGGAGGTATATAGCGGGTAGCGGAAAAGCATCATCCAAGGCGCGTTCCCCATCAGGCAGGTTATTGAACCTGCCCATGAACAGATCCGGTCGCCGTTTGAGTATCTGCAGCATCCCCTGATTGGCAAAGGACAATAATACGGTATCCGGATAACGCGTCTTGTCGTCGTCATTGAGCGGGATGCGAGCCAACTCGACAATTGACTGATATGAGAATGGCATCAGTCCGGCATCTCGTTCTTGGAAAACAGGGCAATCACTTTATGCCGTATCGTTCCCTCGTTTTGGCGCTTATCCAGCCGTTCGTTGTATTTGCGCTCGGCAAACTCAAGCAGAGCTTTTTTACCCATGGAATGAAAGTCGATCACCGGCAGCGGTTCTTCAACCGGTTTCTCTGCTTGCGCCAGCCCGATCGGCACAACGTTATCCAGCGTCTCATCGTGGACGCGCATCCAGGTATCGGAGTACACGAGCAGCCTCTCAGAAACTTCAGCACTTACATTCCGCACTTGACCCGGTTCCCAACGCAATCCCACTCCATTGATGCTGTCAATCTTAATGCCGGTGGCAATATATTTGACTTTTGGCATATGAAATCCTCAATAAAAAGGCGATTCCCAGAGGCTGGGAATCGCCTTTGACTTCCTGATTACTGTTTGCTTTTACTTGATGCCTGTCGCCTCGCCCGTGACGATTGCAGTGATATTGCCCGAAGCAAATGCAGTGGCCGGTGAGGTTACAGTCAGGATAACATAGACATCTTTTTCGAATTTGATGGGTTGAAATCTCAGGTCGGTAAGAGCCACACCGGATAAAATCGTTGTACCAGCGGAAAAATAATCATCATCCTCGACAGGACCTTGTCCTGGGTCGACTGGGGTATAACCGATTTTTACAGCAAACGTGGTGCCCCCTGTATCCAGATCGTCATTTACTATCCGTAACGCCGTAACACTCATGCCAGCCGGAATTCTGACCGGACGATAGATGCTTCCAATCACCCCGGATGAGGGTGTTGCTGTCCCATAAACCACTGCGGCGTTGCCATAGTTGCCCATGGGCATCGCTTTGCTGTTCAGATCGGGTGCGCTAAAAGTGGCCATTTATATCTCTCGAAAAAGTGATGGGTTGAAAACGGGACATTAAAAGCCGCTTTCACTGTATCAAACTCGTTAAAACGGATTAAAGTGGTACAGCCGAGTCAACCGCAATCACCCCAAAGTCGGTGGGTACCTTGAAACCTGTTCCATCGTCGATAGAGAAACGGGTTTTCGCTTTGCCGCAAACCTTCTCGCCCATCACTTCCAGGTTACTTTCAAAGTTATACCAATGTTCCTTCCATCCGAACTGCATTCCGCTGACCCTGGTTTTCCCGTAAGCGACACCCAGTGCTTGTGCGCCTAATAATAATCCGCGCTCGATCGCGTACCCGGCAGTCAGTGCTCCATTGACAGCTTGATCGGTTTCTGTTGCAGTTGCCGCATTTGCTGCGGTAACTATCTTCGTGCTTTCGCTAGGCATGAAGCGGATCGCGCGCTCATTCTTGATCACCAGAATGCCATTCCACATTCCAACCTCACCGGCAAACAGCGGATGACGCTCGTCAAAATATGCCGCCCGATTGATGGCGTTCTGCTGGAATGCACGTAACGAACCTTCGGTCAAAAGGAGCGAGTACTGATTGGGTGTGGCGAGAAATACCCACATTTTGGAAGTCTGCGCGGCTCGATCCCCTGCCAGTTTGACGGATTGCAACGGCTGATCCATGTCATCAAGCCTCTTCCGCAGCAGATCCAGATGCGACAAGCGCAGGGCGTCCGTTGAAACGATGGATCCCAACTGCTGTCCCCCTGACGTCAAATTGGCGCCGTTCACTACAAAATGACGATTATAGGTAGGCGCCTTCACGGGGTTCACCATTATGGAACCGAAGTTCGGTGCGCTTTGAAGCGGTACTGTCCAGTCCGAACCGGTTTGAGAACCACGTGCTCCTGCAAGATGCACCAGTGTTTCCTGAGCATCGAGACGGGGGAAATAACCTGACAATTGCGCCAGGGCAATTTCACGCAACTGATGCTTGGTGCGTTGCTGCGACATGCTGCCACCGGCATCGATGACCTTACTGGATAGATCGATCTTGATCTCCATCGAGGAAAACGAAAGCGCACTGCCCCGTCCTTCACGATTGACGTCGCCCATCAGTGGTTCACCACCCACCGTATCGACCAGATCGAGCGATACGACATCGCCAGCACTTTTCATTAAATTATCGATACGCACAATAGGCATGCCCGGATTTGTTTGACCGGCAATTTTCTGCATTGCTACTGAAGGCTCGACCGGGCCGACAAGGCTGTCAATCGCTGTGGATCCTTTGAGCGTGTTGGCGAAGAGCGCCGCACTATAATGTTTGACTGCCAGTGAACTTCCGCTTGCTACGTTTGTTTCAGCCATTTAATCAATAAATCCTTAATCAAGTTCGGCTCTCAAGGCTGCCGCCTGATGCGTGGGCATCTTCATCAGCTTCTGAGCAAGTTCAAATGGGCTCAGACTCTCAAGCTGCTCACGTTCAGAAGTTGGATTTGCTCCACCCTGAATATCCGATAGAGTTACAGGCTTCCTCACCGGGGCTGCCTCAAGCTTGGCTTGCACATTCGCTTTCATCATTCCCGGATCGGGTTTCTTTTTTGGAGTGGAGGCTTCCGGCATGATCGCCCTGACACGGCGGACAACCTCCTGGAACCGTTCCGCATAAGACTTTCCTGCCCACTTTGTATTGGTTCTCAGAATTTCGTCCTGCTTCAGCGCTTCTTCCCAGGCGTCAGCGTCATTACTTTCCCAATGCACGAGATCAGGATTATTGTCTTTTGCCTCAGCGACTTGCTCTGTAGTGCTCAGTTGGTTTATGCGCTCGGATTCCTCTTTTTCGCGCTCCAGCTCCCGCAGTGTTTGCTCGAGCTTTTCGCCTTGCTTCCGACTCCCCTCAAGCAGCGCGCTGAGTACCTGATGAAGTTGAGGCATTTCTTCTTTCAGAGCCTCAAGGTGCGTCTTGAGTTTTTCATCCAGCGCAATGGTCTCTACTTCCTTTGCTTCCTCTTTCCGCATCAGGAATTCGTCGAGTTTGCCTTGCGCGGATTTTAGCTGCTCACGCAGTGCCGAGTTCTCTACCCGCAGTTCCTTGTGTTTCTGGTAGGGAATGGTCCCCTTGCCGCTCTTGTTCAGAACGACAGGTTCATCGTCACCCTCATCGTCGCTCACTTTACTGAATGCGTCGTCCTTCACATCGGAGCTGGATTTCTCCGTTTCCTCTTCCTCTGGTGCTTCCTGCCTGCCTAGAATTTCCGCAAGCTTGTTCGGGTCGCTTTCCAATATCTCGATTTGTTCCGGCGTAAGATTTGCGATTTGCTCATCCGTAAGCTGATCCACTTCCATCTTTCCTCCAAACTACTTAACCCAGTGAGCGGGCCTGCCTTAGCAGGGTTAAAAAAAGAAACCCCCGAGCAACACAAGAAGCGCATTGATCAGAGGTTTCGGGAGACTACTCCTGCAATATTGTCGCTAGCGTATTCGCATAGTGAAAACCAATAAAAAGCCGCCAATGTTTCCAGAGGCGGCTTCGATAGAGTTTCTGATGAAAACGTTATTGCTGCAACATTCTCCCAGACGACACCGGCACCCCCCCCATAATCGTGGAAAAACTTTCATTCCCAAACCATTGTTTAGCGTTCCGTACCCACATTCTCACCATGTCATAGTCATGAGAGAGCGGTGTTCTTGGCCCCATCTTGAAATAGGGACCATTTGCATCGTCATAAGCCGTAGGCACGTTGTACTCTCCGAAAATCTTCACACGATCCAGGTAAACCTCACGCCAGCCAACAGCAGTTGTTTGCAGATTCATCCGGATCGTGATGTTGTACCAGCGCCCTTGCTCTATTTTTTTTACCGCTACTGTCTTGCCAGTAGCACTTATAGCGGGCAGCACCGCAGCAGGGACATTTACAAATAGCGTATCCTTATCTACAAGGCGCAAGCCAATATTGACGTGCTTTATAATCGACTCCTCACCCCCATCCGGAGATGGATACCAGGAACCTATGGAGGCGACTGTACTGGTTGTCCATAACGGATCAATCATGAAGTCTACTGATGACCAAACTTCGCCGGAATTTGGGAACCTTCCAAATGCAATCTCACTCCGGTAGCCAAAATTTGTCTCCGCGTCTGATCCGTATGAAGACAGCCTGGCTGTTCCATCCACTATTTGCACTCGCTCTTGGATTCCGGCTGGGGAAGCATTTCCGGTAACCGTGGTGCCATTGGCCTGCAGAGAAAGCAACCCCGCTAAGTTTGTATCGAGAGGAAAATTGAATAATTGAGTCATCAGAAGGCACTCGCGAGGATGAGCTTGCCAGGATTCGAGCGAAGCTGTTGAAAAACTCTCGTCAGAGTTCCGACTGATGGCATTGTGTAATCAGAAGGGAGCCTAAGTATTGCCAAGGCTCTAGTGGCCGTTGCAATACCTACACTTGAGTTGGCAGACGCAGGGTACACTGAACCTATATTGAACGTGTTGGAATTACGTGTATCTATCCCACGAGTCAGCGCCGCATAGGTGGCGTTGTAAAATGCATACTCCTCATCCACCCATATACCTTGCCTTCCAGCAGTACCGTCGACTACTATGGCAAAACTATGCAGACCACCGGAAATGCTCTTGTGCGCGCTTCCAGAGTAGACGTCGGTAGCGCCCGCGAGGGCAAAGCTGATGATTCCGGTTGCAGACAAAAAGATGCGAATGCCTCGCTGTCCTGCAGCTGCACCATAGCCATCGCCCATCATTCGGGCGGACGAACTCTCGGCTGTGACTTTGCCAAGCCACCAGATAATCAGCTTCTCGCCACTCGCATAGTCGAAGTTCAGATTGGGAATACGCAGTACAGAATCGGTCGCGCCGCTTGCAGGATCAATCGTTGATGCGTAGCCAGAATTGGTTGTCCAGAGCTGTGAAACAGACAGATTAGCGCCACGACAAGCATGATTCAGCCCAGCCAGATCGTTAAATTTGTCGTCGTCTGCCACCTGGTTTCCCGCGAAGCCGTGAAAGTGGTAATAAGGATGGAGCGCGCCGGGATCATACGTTTCAGCAGAGCCGAGCGCTACCAGCTCATCCACAACACCTTTATCAAAGGATGCAACAGTTCCCTTTCCGTAGAGATATCCTGCTACAGTTGTATCATTCAAAAATCGAATCATATTTGCCCTTTCCGTTTATTCAAAAATTATCAAATGTTCTCTACCCGCAGTTCCTTGTGCTTCTGGTAGGGAACAATTCCCTTGCCGCTCTTGTTCAGAACGACAGGCTCATCTTCACCTTCGTCATTGCTCACCTTGCTGGGCGTGAACTTCCGCAAGCTTGCCCAGGTCGCTTTCCAATATCTCGATTTGTTCCGGTGTAAGATTTGCTATTTGCTCATCCATAAGCTGATCCTCCGTCTTTCCTCCAAACTACTTAACCCAGTGAGCGGGCCTGCCTTGAGCAGGTTCAAAAAAGAAACCCCGAGCAACACACAAGAAGCGCATTGATCAGGGGTTTCAACACTACGACTACATATCGCCGCTAGCGCGTTCGCATGAGCGAAAGTCAATAAAAAGCCGCCAATGTTTTCCAGAGGCGGCTCTTCATTGATTCTGTTGGGTTCTATCTATATCTCAACGTATAGCGCGGAGTGTTCGTCGTGTCGTCCACGGCGCCGATATTGGGCGGGTTGTAAAAATGCTTGCCATGAAAGTCTTTTCCGCCCAAATACACCCCATTACGTTTACAAGAGACGGATTGTGGTCTATAAGCGTCATTAAAATCGGGATTATTGGTATTACTTGATATTGCAAATGTGTGACCTACGTTTGCACCAAATCCATGAAAGCAGTTATTAGATTCACCTGTCCAAACGGCAGAATTTACCCTGACAGCAGGGGTTGTATCAGTTGTTGTAGTAAAAATATTGTTTCGGATAACGTTTGTCGTATTGTTCGCCGTAGCCATCATGTATGCCCCTGCATAGGAGCAATTGATGAATGTGTTATTAAAAATGTTTGAAGATTGCCCGCTCAATTTATTTCCAAAGGAAATGCCGGTCACACAATTGACAATTAAATTCCCGTAAGCTGTGCAATTCGTCGCGTCAAGCATCAGTATTCCCGAGCCACTGGGGCGAATAGAATTGTCAGGGTTCCCATTACCCCATAAATCGCGAATCTCATTTCCAAACGCAACACTGTCCCGGCAATCATGGTCGAACAGAATACCGCAGCCATCAATGTCTGCTGTTGTTATGTTCTCCGCGTAATTATTAAAGACACGGTATGTGCCATAGAAGATATTTGCAAGACCAGACAGCCCATGGAGCCCATAGCATTTGTTGTTATAAACGTCATTGGGCCCAAAATCTGGAGTAGCGGACAGGCCAAATCCGCCAAGAACAATACCCCCTCCAAGAAGACCTACTTTCTGCTGATTAGTGATAGTGTTGTCATAAACCTTGATGCCTGAATTTCGCCCATAGACTGTAGGACCGTAACACTCGATAGCAACTCCTCCACAATCTGTGTAAGTGTTTCCGAATATACGAATATCCGTCATCTTGGTCCCCGCCAGGACGTCATCCAGTGAAAGAAAAGTGATGACGCCACGCGGCCCCGAAACCCCATTGAATGCATTATTACTGATCTGCATATTACTCAGGTTTGTCGCCATCGCCCCCGATGGCCTCCAACTGATGCCGCTCCCAGTCCCTGCCACAAATATGTTTCCGTCAATAACGGTGTCTACATAGGCGAAATTATTGATCGCCATGAAGTCAACCATAGTTATGGCAGAGCCGATGAGCGTGCAATTCTTAAGCCAGAAGCCGGTATTTGGCACGCCGGTTACGCCAATACAGCGGTTGTTCCCTGCTGTTATCGTGAGCGATTGCAGGGTCACGTAAGATTTGTCCAGGTTGAAATAATACGCCCCGCTAACAAATGTAATTGATCCAGGCTCAGTCGCGTAATCCCCCCGGATTGTTATACGATTACTGGAACTTCCAGCCCATTCTGGACGGATAATTTGAGAATAAGTATGAGCGCCGCACACGTACAACGTATCTCCGCCTTTAACGCCTGCACCGCCCCAAACGATCTCCGTCCAACCACCCCAAGCAGTCCCATAGGATGTTCCGTCGCGCGTTCCGCTGTGCGATGTATCGGGACGAACATACCAGTCTGCCATTTAGTCCCCCACGAAATGCAGCACTCGATAGTATTCGAGTTTAAGCGCGTCGCCACTGTTTGCTCTCTGCCCGATAATATCGACCGTAACACTGTTTGCAAAATCGATAGTGTAAGTTGCAGGCGCGCCCGATCCTGCCGTTACATACGCATTGTCGTAAGGCTGTATCTGTGACGCCAGGGAATTACGGTTTGCCAGAACGATCAGCGGCGCTTCTTTGACAGACGTAGTGCGCGTGGCACTGTAAACTGTCACACCGCCAACCTTGACTTTCAGAATCTTGTTGTTCGCGCTACTGCTGAATGTCCACAACGGCTCGATCTGGAGGATGCTGTTGACACCGATGATTCCCGCGCGAACGGTAAACGATCCCAAAATCTCATCCGTCGCCGTCAAGGCGCATGAGGCAGCCACGGCCGAACTCGATAACACCTCTACAGGCTTAGTAACTGCTGGATAATCTTCAGCATCACCTTGAGCAATCAAGGTCGCTTCAGTTACATCATCAAACCTGGAAATTGCGCCCTTACCGTATCTGTATCCCGCCACAGTTTCATCATTCAAAAATCGAATCATCTTGTTACTCCTTTTATGCGGATAATGCGTTACCTATATGACATCAGCAATCTTCTCCGCCTCCAGACGGAGTTTCGCATCATCCATATCCTCTTTATGCGCCTGCGCACGCGCTTTCAAGTCAAGTTCGCATGCCTTGTCCTGAAGCTGCTGCTCAGCCTCTCCCAATCTCTGCTGCAACTCACCAATCTGCCCTTGCGCCTCCTATATCATCCGCTGCACTTGCTGCTGCAAAGCCTGAAATTGGGATTATCGTCGATGCCCGCCACTTGCCTTAACTGATGGGCCAACTCATGCCGGTTCGGGACATTGGACAGCTCGAGCATTACCGGATAAAGTACGGCCTGGAACCGAGGGGGTGCGGCTTGTACGATTTGCGACATAGCTTGCAACTGCTGCGCCCGAAATGTCGGAGTAGCAGGAATATCCTCAAGCACAACTTTGACCATTGCAGAAGCAATGTCGTTGTGTAGCAACCCGTCATCCAACTGGCGATTGAAATAAACCACCTTTGGTTTATTACCTTGCTGGACTGTAATTTGCGCGGGTCTTCCAATCAGGTCCTCCTTGATCAACGCAAGAAGTTGCTGGCCAACAAGTCGGCGAGCATGACGAAAATTATCATTGGGCTCCGCCAACACGGTCGACCCCTGTTCCACCAGACTGTTGATCGCCACACCGCTGCTTGCTGAGGTATGCGCTCCCAGCATAGTGCGGTAGATTCCGCCCACTTCCTCGATCCTGCGCTTGCGTTCCTGCACGAGCTGAAACACTTGAGCGGCAAGCTGATGCTCACGTATTACCCTGAAGCCACTGGTATTCCTTCGCTGAGAGTTGAGGATGGTCATCGAGCGCAGACTGCTTATATTATTCGCAACCTCCTGATAAGAATTCTGGCTGAGATCGAGCGCATCATTGTCCACTTCGACTTTTACCGAATTGAGGACTTCGTAGAGAAGAATATCCAGATCGATAATCTGATCCTGCGGTCCCCGCATGTCACGAATCAATCCGTAAGGAGCTCGGCTCCTATCCTTGCGAAAGCACCAGAATGGAACATATGGAAAATCTGAATGAGGTAATGGACTCGGAACATCCATGAGTTTATGCGGCCCCAGCCAGATCGAGACCCGCATCCTGGTGAGAACCGATTTCTGGACCTGCACGAGACCTTGGGCAACCGCTGCCTGATGATATGGGTTATCCTCGCGGTATTCGATTATCTTTCCATCAGGCAATACTAGGACGTATGCATCCTCGAAATGCCGATACCATAACTCGGAGAGCCTGACCATCCCCGAGTTATGGTTCAGGTAATCTTCCTGGTTGCGATTCCATGCTTGCTCGATTTCATACGCTCTCGCCAAGCCATTGTCATAACCTTCATATACGTCCGTCCCGTTCCACCCCTTCCAACTATTTGCAATGATTTCCGCTCGGTCAGGGAACATAAGTGCAGCCTGAAGCCGGTCTATCCACTTATCGCGTCGCAGATATCGTGCATCGGACAAATCCGGCTCCCTTGAACTCCAGTCCCAATAAATTTCGTTACGGTGCACCTCGCGGACACGATATGGATATTTGAGCGCATCAAATTCCCGGGATATTTCTACCCACCCAATGCCCGCCCGAATCATGCTGGAATACGCGTCTGACATGGCCCGGTCAGCGCGTGACTCGGTCTCGGCCTCCTTGATTTTTGCGGAAAGACCTTCTGCAATCTCTGCCTGACTCTCATCATCCGCCGTCACCCTGTAATCCGTTCGGCTACGCGCTTCCAACCCCAATACTGCGTTGATTGTCGGTTTGATCAGATTGGAATCCTGAGGCGGGATACCGGCCATCTTCAGTCGTCCGATCACCTCCGAACTGGTCTGCGCGCCGTCGTAATAATCACAGTCCGTGTCCGAGTCCGACCGCCACTTCGGTTGATCCCGAATATCGCGGCATATTTTGTCATAAGCCTCAATTGAAATATCTGCCGTAACACCTGCCTCAGTCATGCTCGCCAACCTTTCATATTAATACCTCGTGCACTCGCAGCCGGTTTATCCTCCTCGATTGCCACGGCAAAATAGCGAAAGGCATCGGCTGCATGGCTATGATAATCATGTAAGGGTCTTGCGCTGAATTGACCGGAATCAGGATCGACATCAAATCGATAATGCCTCAGGCTCTGCAGGCCTTCTGCACAATTCAGCTCATCAAAATAGCAACGTGGAAAGATCGTTCTCGCCGCGTTGATACCATCATGAATGGAGAGATTTGGCACGATTCTTACTTTTCGCCCCGCCGCAAGCATAATTTCCTCCACGCTGCGCCCGGTTGCCAACGTTCGCGCTCTGGCATCGTGCGGCAACCAGTCTGTACCATACATATACCCTTTGTTTTGCAGCACTCCGATATAATGCTGAATTGGCATCTGGCTATTACTGTAGTAATCGATCAATCTGAGTTCGTTGCCAACAGTCTGCGCAAACCAGATGCTGGTGTTGTCAGCCCAACCAAGATCAAAGAAGGTGTGTACCGGCTTCGCCTCATCATATGGCACGCTTCGTATCCTTCCTTCTTCCTGTGCCAATCGAAGCTCCTTCGCATAAACCGCTCCCTCCAGCATTACCCTACAATTCCCTTCCCATACGTTCTGGTAAGCATCCGGATCACGCGCTTTCAGTTCATCCTTCTCCCGTCTCAGTATCTCTGGAAACCATGGGTTGTCATTCCAATTGATTTTTACTACGACAGCGCCAGCAGGGGGATTGACTACAAATCGCTGATGAGTCTCGTCAGTATTGAGCTCAGGGTTGTAAGTCACCCAGATTTCCGACCCCTCTTTACGAATAGTCGGAACAAGCGTATCCCAACTTGTCTTGCTCACTGTCTGGGCTTCTTCCACCCAGACTCTATCCACACCCTCAAACGACTTGATCCTGGTTACGTTGCTATGCAGACCGGCAAAGATGAACTCCGAACCGTTTATTCCCCGTATAACGTTATTTTGCACCTCGTAAAATGAGTTTAAGCCGATGGCCTCTATCTGTGCTTTTAATAAATGATGCACGGATTCGACGATAGAATTCTGAAACTCTCTTGCGCACAAGATGCGCAATGGGGTTGCAGCCGCCTGAATCAATAATGCCCTGGCAACGCCCCAGCTTTTTGCACCCCCTCTTCCCCCGTATAAGATCTTGTAGCGTGCCGGCTCAAACAAAAACCTGAGCTTTATCGGAAATTCAGCTCTATGGGGAGTCATAGCACTTGAGCCGCCATTTACGACGATACATTTGGCTCATTGCCTCTATCCTCCGGAGCAACAAAAGCTATCGCAATGTTATGCACGGATTTCCTAGCATCGCCGCCCTCGTTGGTAACAGGTAATCTGTCGCCATATTTCCTTGGTGCAAGCCGTGCGGCATACCATTTGCGTGCGTCGATACGCAATTGCGCACGCGCAATAACCTCCCGGTTTATGACCTCCCGTCCCTTTTCATCCACATACGTATCTCTCGATCCCTCGTCCGAAATTTCGATGATTTCCTCCGCATAGGCATCCACGCAAAGCTCCTTGGCGCGTTGATATTGGCGCATGAGTTCTTCGTCACTCGCCAGCCAGTTCCATAAAACCCGCTGACTGATCCCGGCCTCCACGCACATCGCACGAGCCGATTTTCCAAGTGAAATGCCAGCAAAGATCGCGTCAAGTACCTCACGCCTCTTTATGGCTCGACTGCTCTTTTTCAGACTCGCAGGCTCTACGCTTACTGCACCCTTTTCTGCTTCCTCGCTGGATACTTCACCCTCAAATTTACACATGTCCGGTTTTATCAGAGCTTCCCTTTCCATTTCCTTTTACATGCTCCTCATACCCTTCTTGCATCCTCTCAATGCGGCAAGTAATTTGACCTCACATGCCGATCTTTCTTCTATTTCCGTACGCAGCGCTCTATTGATCGTCAGGGGGTCGTCCTTGATTGACACGCGATCAACCGCGTAGGCCGATTTGCACTCGGGGGGACTGTCAACGAGACAAGGGACAGCAACGGGTTTCTCGATCACCTGAGTCTGAATCACCGGCTTTCCCGCGCAACCGGCCAATAAGGTCGCAAAAACCAGCGCCAGGTAGGCTGATAGGCAGCGATTGAATCGCGGGGAGGCGCTACGGGAATACGCGAGATTGGATCTAATCGGTCTGATGGCGGCTCTGCACATACTCTATCTGCTCTCTCGTGACTGCCTCATATTGATGTTCGGCTGCTACTGCTGGAAGGGCACGGGTTTTCTTTGCGAGACTGGTGTGCTTTGCCGCAACAGCCGCCGCATGACGCATTGCCTCAGTTGCATTCTTCTCTCTCTCAGCCGCCACTTCTGTCAGCGTACTCATCGCTGTCCTCACCGATCGGATATCCAATGCGCACTTTTCGCTTGCCGCCGACAATATTGCATTCTGCGAATTCAAGCGCTGCAGCTGCGATGCAGATCGCCAATCACTGACAAAGTATCCACCGGTAAAAGCAAGCGCTGCAAAAATGGCAGTCAGGATTACCGTAATCCTTGGTCTGATTGCCTCAATTACTGGTTGGATAGCGCCAATCACTGGTTTGAGTGACGTAATCATTTTCTGGTAAACATTTGTATAATTGCCTCGAAAAACCCGCGAGAAGCGGACATAAAAAAACCCGCTCCAGGCGGGTTGACTGTTACTGCAAAGACCGGATATGGGCTTAGAATTAACTGAAAATGTGAACAAGCTGATCCTAGGTCCTCCTTTGTCTCGCATTCGCTCTGATCTGAGTTGCAAGGATCGAGGTAATGAACAAGACGCAGGGGGATGTTTATTGAAGCACCGAGCCTATCGCACTGCTTCAGCTTCGTCTTCTGACATCAATAAATGAAGCTGTAAGGCCAATAGGCAGGCACGACATATCGATCATACCGGTTCAATTATTTCCTGACCCCGTAGCCAGGGTACAGTTTCTTGCAAACATTTTTATCTTCTGCCAAAGTTTTATTACCCCTGCTGCTACAAGTAAAAAAACAGCTTACTTGCCGATTTTTCTTATTTAATACTGTGCGTGGATAATATTAGGCTTCGACGGATAACAAAAAACCCGCTTAAAAAGCGGGCAATAAAAAACCCGCACGAGGCGGGCGATGTACAAGCACTACAACGAGTTTTTAGTTTTGTGATCGTGCACGACAATCCACAATATGGATGCGTATTATACACCGTTACAGGCCATTGTCAAGCTATTTGTTGCTACCAGCTTGACCTTAAGAGAAAGGGATTTTCCCCCTGAATTATACAACAGCAAAATTGATTTTTCTCCTGCCGGTGTTATAAATTAGAGGTCATTGAGTCCACTAAACACCCTCCTCTCTCCTGCTTCCAAAGCCTTATCCATACTTTTAAACGAAATTCTGTGATAAAAAAACTCCTAACGCTTCTTATACTTGGTCTGCCATATTCAAACGCTACAGCACAAGAGTGGGGATCGGGGGAAATGGGTGTGCCAGAAGGCATTGTTCCGATAGCCGGATCCACAGCGGAAGGGGCGCCAAGTATCCCTGGCAACTCTTTTTACCCGTCCTTTTATCCCTCGATGATGCTGAACCAGCAGGTGCCAATAAAAGGTGCTCGTGATCATGACACCCGGTCCAACACGTATCCGTTTGCGAGACCGTTCCTTGTGCTGCCTGTTCCGCCCTTTGTTAATACGATGCCCGGATTCTATTCCCCCGGGAATTATATGCCCCGCGGGACAGAGCTTCACAGATTCAACGGGTACGTGGTTTGTAATCCTCCGAATCTGAACGGAGAAACAACCGCAGAAATATCAGCGGGAACTACCGCTCAACGTTGGATCAAGATCACCTCGACCCGATCCCCTACGGCACCCACCTATCCAGGACCGTGCCCTATCTACACGATAAATGGCGAGCTTCCACAGCAGAAAAGCCGCAACACAATCTTGCCTTCTAGTAGAACACCCCCGGGCAACACTAGATAGTGTAGTCACGAGACCTTGAGCCATTTGATCTGAATGGCAGCAAGAAATGAGGCGCTGTTTTCAGAATTCCAAGCGCTTTGCGTCTGGCTGCCGGGGTTACCATTTTTTTGTTGCAATCTCCTTTAAACCCTCGAAGCCAGCATCTGTTCAGCAACAATCTTCTTCAGCTTCGCGTTCTCCGACTCCAGATCCTTTAACCTGCGCGCATCCGATACCGTTATGCCTCCAAACTTCGAGCACCACCGGAAAAATGTCTGCTCGGTAATATTGTGCTTGCGGCATACATCACGGATAACCACCCCATCCGCTTCACCTTCCCTCAATATCCCAATAATCTGCTCTTCACTAAATCGCTTCTTCATATACGCCCCCATGTCAAAATTAACATGAAGATTCACTCAGCAGGGTCGCTACAAAATTCTTACCAATTATTGGGTTGTCCCGTCTATGATTGGCTTGATTGAGAACATGCCTAAGAAAACTTTTCGAGTATGAATGACTTAGTTAAGCCGAACACCCTCTCCCGCCGCAGGGTGCAATTAGGAAACAGGTTCACCATCTCGTTGTATGTGAGCAGCCTAATTGACTTGATATGGTCATCGATCACGTTCTGATCTGGCTTGTACGTCCATCCCCAGACACTACCTAAACGCGCCACCTTTCGGAAAACAGAGAACGGTAGCCAATGAATGAAAGGCGCTATCAAGTGTGGCTCTACTGGAAACCACTTGTTGGGTGTCTGGCAATAAACCGATTTCCCCACTCGCAGCATTTCTTTAGCAAACTTTTGCTGCGCGGCGATGCCACCAACGTGTTCGATAACAGAATTTGAAAAGACGAGATCAAATGATGCGTCTTTAAATGGAAGATTAGTGCCATCACCCTCAATAAATTCCCAAGGGAAATGATCAGGTAGGTTCTGAGGACGTTTATTAAGAATCGTTATTTTTGCAGTAGGCTTGAGTTCACTCCATGGGAATGTCCCTCCACCCACATCTAGAATATGCGCTTTAGGGTCGAAAAGAATCGGAAACCGCTTCCTGATATCCTCAGCCCTCGTCTGCCTAAAGCGGCTCATAAAGAAAATCATGACGGTATGATACATATCAAGGTTATTCACGTTCATCCTCTCTGGTATTGACGACCAAGAAATTAGCAATAAAGGTCAGGCCAAATTCGGTTTAAACTAATAAATTATAGTACCTGTAGTGGTCGGACTTCATCTGACAGTTACCCGATTTGAGGATTTGAGAGATGCACGTATCAGATCGATTCAACTGTTCAGTAATGTGATTCTATCGTGCCAGACCTCCTTTCCGTCAATTAATGTTTGCATGGATGCTCGGCCGCAACACATCTTGCCCTGATGGGTACGGTCATGATTGTAGCTGTGCAGCCAGTCAGGATACGGATTAGTCCCATGCCCGTTCTGCAAAGAAAGGTAAGACCTTGTCATTGAGCAGATCGGCGCCAGTAATGAGCGTCTTGGTCATATAGAGTTTGGCTGCGGCCCACCTGGAGTAGGTATCGACGAATGTTTGCTGATAGATTCGCCCCACGCCTTTGATCGTGCCGACATAGAAGGTGTCCTGCCCCCCAGAGCAGTATGTTTCTGCTGACCCACTATCGCCACCACCGGCTGATGATCGAGCTTGGCATCATATAAACCGTTGAGCAGGTGGATGGCTCCTGGGCCCGAGGTGGCCAGACAAACGCCCACTTCCCGCGTGAACTTGGCGTGTGCGCACGCCATGAACGCCGACATCTCTTCATGCCTGATCTGGATAAATTCGAGCTTATCTGAAGCTCGATTGATTGCCCCCATAATGCCGTTGATGCCGTCGCCAGGAAGGCCGAAGATACGTTTTACCCCCCATTCGGACAAACGCCGAACTAGGAAATCGCTGACCGTTTCTTTCATGATCGAACTCTGTTGGGAATATTATTGCTCCCAAACATCGCATAAATGTGCATGAAACATTGTGCGGTAGCTCACGGTAGCAACATAAACCCGGACTTTTGTCAGCATTTTCCCCTGCTATCTGGATTGGAGTGCCAAATGCTATTGCAGGGTTGTCATACAGACCCCACCCTTATCACATCGGGATCATCCGCAAACTCCAATAGCAGGCGCCGTACACGTTCCTGCCATGCCTGGGCAAACGCCTCGCGCTGCAGGTCGTTGGCATGACCCTCCAGGATGGCCATCAACCGCTCTCCCTGAGCGGGATCTGCCGGCACCGACGAGACGTTGAGATGCACCGCTACGCTTGCACCCGTATCGAGGCGTTTGAAGGTAATCGCCTCCCCTTCCCGTTGCTCCGCGAAAGTGAGCAAACCCTGGCGTCGGAATTGTCCGCGAATGCCATGAAAACCGTTGCTGGAAGCAGCGCCTGTGAGCAAAGTCAGTACTTGCGCCATGACACCCGTCACCCCTTCGTGCTCTGGCGCCGGCATATACACGGCAATATTACCGCGTTCCGCGGGCTCATCAGGGTACAGAGCGGTCAATGCTGCACGCCCCACCAGGAACGCGCCCGCAACTGTAGGGCAGGAATGTCCGGCGAGGCGTACGGCATCAACATAACGGTATTCCAGCACGCCGTCGCGCGCCGCCCCGAGCATGGCAGCAAATGGATCGCGGGTGCGTATGACAAGCGCTTTTTCATAGAAATCGGGAAAATGCATACGTCTCCTTTTGACTTTTGACTTTTGACTAACAGGTTTTCTGGAAAAACGTGAGCGGTCTGCACAGGCTATACATCCGCATTGGTAATGCATGAATGCGATTGCAACTGTGGAAAAGCGATTCGTTCCTCGTAACGCACGTGCGAACCAAGAAGCTCGCCGAACCGGCGTAACCGGTCTATCGGAGTGAGCTCGCAGGTATTGCACGCCAGCCTCCGCAACTCTTCGTGTTCTGCGCGGATTCTTGCTGCCACTTCTGCAGCGAACGCGCTTCCCACAGTTTCCAGCAGCCGTTCCTCCATCTCGAAATGCCGGACTAGAAGCGTAGCCCAATGGCTCTCGATATCCCGGATAGCTGCGGATAATACGGTGGGGTCGCCGGTACTGGCTGCACGTCGCGCATCCCGGGCCATTACCAGTGAAGTTTGGTGTTCACGGGATAACGAGAGCAATGCGCCGATCCGAGGCATTTCAAGAGTGATAATGAAGTTGACTACGATAAACAGGGTTAAAGTTCATTGTCGCATTGTCTTCAACGCCACCGCCCATTTATGAAGTTCGTTGAGCAAGGATGTACCCGAACTCATATGGTGGTCGTTCGGAACGAAGTTTTCGACATCATCCAGATGTGCCGCCACATTCTGGATCGCAACCGCCTCCATCATGGGCATCATTTTCAGTGTCGTAAGAGTAAGTTTTTCAACCAGCGCCGCGCGCATGCCACCTGAGACTCCACCGTAGCTTACCAATGCCGCAGGCTTATAATTCCATTCCTTGTAAACATAGTTGAGCGCATTCAGGAGAGAAGGCGGGGCGCCGAAATTATATTCCGGCGTCACAAATACATAGGCATCTGCCGCATTCACGCTCGCCGCCCACTTCTTCGTATGCTCATGCTGGTAGTGCTGACGGACCGGATGTTCGGGTTCATCATATACCGGCAGATTGAATTCCTCCAGATCGACCAGCACCGCCTCAAATTTTCCGTGCTGTACGGCAAATTCATGAAACCATCTGGCAACGGAGGGTCCCACCCGGCCAGGCCGGGTACTGCAGATAATGATGTGAAGTCTAAGAGTCATGTTTTTCCTCTCATTCATTGTGATAGCTAAAAGCGAAGGAACGAATTCCTGCTATCCGCTCCCGCCCGATCCTGCATCATTTGACACGTGCAGGAATGTGCGATTGGACCGAATCATCCCTGCCCGACTGAAAATAGCTGTCGTTTCGCCGGAACAGCAAGCTTGGACTAATGAGTTATTTGCCCGAAGCGACCACTGTTGAAATCATTCATGGCCTGGATAATTTCCTGCTGGCTGTTCATCACGAATGGGCCATGACCGACAATGGGCTCGTCAATGGGTTCGCCGCTTAGCAGCAGTACTACAGCGTCATTGTTGGCTTCAATCGAGAGGCCTCGACCCGCCCGATCCAACACCACCATCTGCGCCTCACGAGCAACTGTTTCGTCATTCACGAGCACGGTCCCATGCAGAACAATCACTGCCACGTTCCATCCTTCAGGAAGTGTCAATTCGCTCATCCCCCCCTGTTTCAGCCGCATGTCCCAGACGTGCATTGGCGTGAAGGTGCTGGCTGGACCCGCATGACTAGCATACTCGCCTGCAATCACGCGAACCGTTCCCGCCTCGCCAGGGAGCGCTACCCTTGGAATATCACGGTCGAGGATGGCTTGATAGCGGGGTGCAGTCATTTTGTCCCTGGCTGGCAGATTCACCCACAACTGTACCATTTCCAGTACGCCGCCGGATTCAGTGAATGTTGGGGAGTGGAACTCCTCGTGCAGGATACCGCCGCCCGCTGTCATCCATTGCACATCACCTGGACCGATAGTTCCACCTTGTCCGGTCGAGTCGCGGTGCGCCACCTCGCCTTTGTAAACAATAGTAACCGTCTCAAAACCACGATGGGGATGCTTACCCACACCACGAGGCGTGTCAGCAGGTGAAAAATCGGCTGGCCCTGCATAATCGAGCAACAGGAAAGGACTGAGTTGCTTGCCGTGACTTTGGTACGAGAACATGGAACGCACAGGGAAACCATCTCCCACCCAATGGGGACGAGGTGCATTGTAGATACCGAGAATTCTTTTCATGTCGAACTCCTGATTAATAGAATGTAGTAAAAGTATAGATTCGAAACCAGTAAGTGTGTAGACTGCTAAAATAGCTATCAGAGTCCTATTTTTAGGACGATAGGGCATTGCAGTGCAAGATTTGAATGATCTTTACTACTACGTCCAGGCAGTCGATCATGGTGGCTTTGCCCAGGCAGGCCGAGCGCTGGGAATGCCGAAATCAAAGCTCAGCCGTCGCATCGCAACGTTGGAAGAGCGGCTAGGGGTGCGCCTGATCCAACGTTCGTCACGTCGCTTTACGGTTACAGAAGTCGGGCAAACCTATTACGAGCACTGCAAAGCGATGCTCGTGGAAGCAGAGGCCGCTCAGGAAGCAATAGAGGCAATGCAGGCGGAACCTCGGGGTGTCGTCCGTCTAACATGTCCCGTGGCGCTGCTGCATGTGAATGTCGGGGTAATGCTGGGCGACTTTATGGTGCGTTATCCACATATCACGCTCCATCTCGAGGCCACCAATCGGCGTGTGGATCTGCTGAGCGAAGCAGTGGATGTAGCCATTCGCGTGCGACCGCCCCCCTTACAGGATAGTGATCTGGTCATGCGTGTCCTGGCTGATCGGGGACAGTGTCTGGTGGGGAGTCAGGCGCTTGTACGGCACTTCGGTTTTCCTCGCACACCCGGCGAGTTGAGCAACTGGCCTAGCCTCGGACTGGGAACGCCTCAACAAATCCATAAATGGGTACTGCATGCCCCGGATGGCGCTCAGGCAACACTTCATCACACGCCGCGTTTAATCACCACCGACATGATTACCTTAAGAAATGCCGCATTGGCCGGTGTGGGAATCGTACAGCTGCCTGTGCTGATGGTACGTGATCATTTGGCGGCAGGTTCGCTGGTCAGGCTCGTACCTGATTGGACTCCTCACCGGGAAATTGTCCACGCTGTATTTCCATCTCGGCGCGGCCTTCTGCCATCGGTGCGAACGCTCATTGATTTTCTCGCAGAGCGTTTTCGCTTACTGCATGAGGATTGAGTACATGTTCGGGGAAAGGGTTTTCCCCGCCGAAAGTCGCAACGCTGCGCCTCGCGCATGGAACTGCTGCCGTTCCCTTGGCGCCGTCAGAGCAACCTCCTCTATTTATCTATCACAAGCCCCGGCTCACTCTTTCGCATAGAAGCGCAGAAGCGGCAGAAATTTCCACCCATACAAAAAACTACCTCATCCTCAATTTTAGCTATAGAATTGAATTGCAAGCTCACATTTACAAGATGTTTTATAGCTGATTCGTAACTCTCTAACATTAATAATACAAGGAGCGATAGATGAAAAAGCTTGTTCTGACAGCCACTCTCCTGTTAACCATGCCCGCCTAGGCGGGGTTGAACGGCACTCAGGTCACTCTTCGAACAGTCGTACAGGATACACATCCAGTTCCCCGGTCATCACCTCTCTTGAAAAGACGGTGACGATTGGACCGGGAATCGAATATCCCCACGTGGCAAACCTCTTCAATGCGGGAGCAGCAACAGAAGCTCGGCCTGGATTCGTGCCAATCTTGTTGATGTTGCTATCGATATCGCCAACGACTACATTACCATCGACTTTGCCAATTCAGCCCCTTTCAAACATTTTGGCTCCGGATTTCAAAATGCGTATGCTTTTCAGTTTGATCCCGACATCGCAAGAAGCATTACCGCAGCAAAAATTGACAACAGCGTGACAACATTGGGGCTGCAGTCATCCGACGTGCGTCTGGTGGGGAATGAACTGCTTATTAATGCCGAGAACCTTCAGTTCAATCCTTCCACTTTTGCCCGCGTGAATCTTGCCGTTGAAGAAGGGCCAGTGTCCCCTGTTCCCGAACCCGCTACCTACGCCATGATGCTCGCCGGGCTTACATTGATCGGGATCGGGACAAGAAGGAGCCGTCGCGGCCTATCCTGATTAAGAAGCACCTCCCCTCAGTGGAGGTACCCTCACTGAAAATATACATCCTGCTGGCTGATTGAATTTATCGGCCAGCAAAGGGTCAGCGAATGCCGGATTTTCCCGGGGCCAGGATACCGTTCGGGTCCAGCGCCTTCTTTAGCGTCTTGTGGACTTGACGTTGTACCGGTCCATATGTTTCCGCCACCTTATCCATAAACGCCGTATTGACGCGGTAGATTCCATACCCCTGCGCAGAAAAGATTGTCAGCAGCTCATCGAAACACTGGTATGCAGCCTTGACCTGACCCGGATCGGTCTTGTCATAGAGCACGTCTACGATATGATGCATATCGCGCATTCCGACGATGAATTCCCCGGAATAATCCAGGCCATACTTGGCAAGGATTTCCTTGGTCAACGCCATCTGTTTCAGTGTCTCGCTTCCCCTTGCTTGAGACACCGGCGCAAACCACATGGAGCCGCCGCCCCCACGCCAGTTGTACAATGAGAACTCCTGAAGTGTCATGTCGCCGCGCATGAGGGCTGCACGATATTTAAAGGCAGGATCGTCGCCCACCTCCCGCTCGGTCAGAATCTTCGCTTTGCCGGATTTACCGAATGCCTGCGTCACGATTTTCCAGTTGAGGTCGATCTGTTCCTGTGTACCATACAATGCTGCATACACATTCCAGATCCCCAAGTGATGATCCTTCGCGAGCTTGCGCACTGCCGCATCCGGAATAGACCCCGGACCAGTCACATAGTCACTGCGGCGAGCTTTGACGGGGGCTTCATATAATGCGTGGGCAATGACAACCGCATTTGGGATCACCCCGCTGATGCGCAGCGGACGAATGATTTCCACGATCTCCACGATATCTTCCTCATTCTCGTACTGAATGACGAAGGGCTTGAAAGCAGGTGGGGCGGGCATAAGCCAGAAGCCGAACTTGGTGACGATACCATAATTGGATTGAGTGAAAATCCCGTCCAGATAGGGTCCGTATCCCCACTTGAACACTTGCCAGGTATTGGAATTCGGCATCGACCCCATTCCGGTGCGCAGCACTTCGCCATTTGCCAGGACCACCTCCATACCGCAGGCAAACAGGAAATGTTCTCCGTAGGGGGTATAGCCGACTCCACGATCAAGCGTATTGCCAACCGGTCCTGCAATTGCGGAAGGAGCGGGCATGGATAACCACAGTCCCAATTTGTGCTCGGCGATATAGTCATAGAGCTGCTTGTAAGTCACCCCCGGCTCAACCAGGGCATAGGCCAGATCTTTATCGACTTCCAATATGCGGTTCATTCGCTTGAGGTCGAGGACAACCTGTCCGCGTTCAACGGGTGCCGCCGAACCGTAGCCCAGATTTTTTCCAGTGGAAATGGTCCAGATGGGAACCTTATACCGATTACATATCCCGACAATTTTCTGAATCTCCTCCACCGTCGTCGCCATCAACGCGGCGGATGGAGCGTGGTCCAAATCAGGCACGGGCATCATCGTTTTGATGTAAGGGGCAAGCTGCTGTGCGCTGGTAAACACGGCTGCGTCGCCGAGTACACTGCGAAAATCCGCTATGGCAGAATCGAAAGTCTTTTCGGATATTCCTTTCGGCAATGCAATGTATTTATTTGACATTTTGAGTCCCTTGCTCCTATCCGGGTTAGGTCTCTATCACGAATGAGGCGAATCGCTCGGCGCGTATATTCCGTCGAGGACGTGTACCGAGCGGTAGCTGATGTACAAATGCGCGTCGGGAGCACGGGATTTGATATGAATGCAATCCTATCGCGGCAGTCATGGCAGCATATCCCACGGATTCAATCCAGCCGGTCAATTGCAACTGGGGATGCCTCGATGGGGCTGGCCCCTCCTCCGATTCGAGCTCCTGTCCTTTGAGGGGCACCCACGTGCCTGCCTTGCTCCAGCCTACCGATTCACAGCCGTCAGCTGCTGAAAGACCGGAGCAATGAAGATGAATATCATCAAATCCATCCAATCGGTAGCTGAAGAAGCCCGGTTTAGGCTTATTTGCTCTGCGAGCCAGCATTCCAGCAGCGGAATGTGGGCTTGAAAGAAAATCCTCTACAATAGAAAAACTGCTGTGACCCGGAAGAAGTTTCTCCGCGAGGACATCACCCGCGCTAAATTCTGGCGATGCGGCAGTCCACACATGCCGAAGTTCGGGAACCTCCCGGGAGAAGCTGGAGCGGCCGAGGGCGCCATGACCGGAAAATGCGTGTGAACCCCGAAGAATCAGTCCTGCACCGGCACTGCGCATCAATTCCATAAAAACTGCCGCACTGCCATCATCCATGATGGCAATCCAACGTACTCCACGAGCACCTTCCAGCAGTTTTGCCACCGCCTCATACTCGTTAAGCAAGCCGCCCGTCAGTTTTATCACGCGAGGTGGAGAGAACCAGACTTTCCCAATCGACCCCGTTGGCCCTGCCGCCTCACTTTCAGCAATTCCGTTTTGCCGTACATTACTGCTGAGAGCGTAAGCAGTGCGCACTCCTGCTGCGAATGCCGCGTCTGCTGGAGTATTTCCCAGGAGTAATCCAAATTTCCCCACGCTTCCAGCCGTTGTACTTGCAAACACTCGTAGAGGGATTCCAAGCGCCAATAGCGCCCCTCCCGTCACCAAGCCTTTCAGGAGATTACGTCTGCGTACGTTCACCATTTCCCTCCTCAATCCTCCCTGTCGATTAATTGCGCTGAATATATTCAGCCAATTTCGCCAGCGACTCATCGTCGATTTCCGACGGCCGGAATGGGGGCATTGCCCTGCTCCCGTTCCGTACGATGGCACGAATGTACTCCGGCGGAAGTTCTCGACCGAAAAGGCGAGGCCCTACCTGACCTTGATGGCAATAACTACAAACCTTGGAATAGACTTCTGCGCCATCTCTCCACCGGAACCCTTTGTCAGCGTTGGTTTCCGTAGCGGCGCGCGCCATATCCGCCATCACCGACGCGGCCACTGATATTGAGAGCATGAGCACAGTCGCAGTCCTCATGGGTTTTGTCTTTCTCACATTATTCCTCCAGGCAGAATCTTAGTCGAAAAGACATTTCATTGCCTTATGCTGGGTTACGGATAAACCTTAATGTTTGCGTGGATAAAATGTGGAGTTTACCTTGTTCCGCCGTCAATTTTTATTATAGGTTGCATCACCCTCTTCCTATGGTTTTGAGTTGATGGAAACACTGTAACAGACGTCTATGACATTAGAAAAACGATTCAGCGAATTAAGGTTGAGTTTGCTTATAACTTGCATTCTCTGGCATATCCCCACACCGGCAGAGGGTTTTGCGAGCCTGGAAAGGTAAAAAGTGACGACAGCCGATTGGAAAAATGCTAGGCGTTAAACTCAGAATCTCCAACTGAAGTTTGCACGCACACCATGATCGGCAATGTTGTGAAGAATTTGTCCCTGATAATAAATACCCAAGGTCGCAGCTCCGAGGACATGCGCATCCACGCCTCCCCCCAGGACTATTCCATTGCGGGCAATAGGTACACCGGCTGTGGCAAAGGGTGAGCCATCGGCAAAAGCAAAAGTCGAGACCGGCGTCATCTCACCGAAGGCATGCCGCCATCCAATGCTTCCGCGAAGCGTGGTAACTATCTTCTCCAGTCGGGATAGCGTCTTCGCCACATTGATGCCCAGAGTGGTATATGCGGTATCCTGCTGACTGCCACCGCTGCGCAGACTTGATATCCCTCCACGCTCCTGAAAACCTTTTGTACGCAGGTTTACGTAAGCGAGCCGTGCAAACGGTTCGAGTGAGATGACATTCAGGGGCAAATCATAACCAACCTCGCCGAACACCTGTACTCCGCGCGCATTGTATTCGGCATTGAGGTGATTTGAAAAACCTGGAAAGATTACGTCCCGCCCTGTCTCCAGATCGTGCCAGATGTATGCGGAACCCACGCGTAAGCCAAGAGGCCCCCATTGTCCGCCGCCATAAACGGAAACGTGATAATTGTCGCTTGAAGCGGTGAAAAGACGTGCTCCTTCATAGGATCCCTGCGTGTATCCTCCGGCAATGCCGAGAAGAAATTTATCGGCGATCTGCATATCTCCACCCACAAAAATTCCAGCAAGCGCACGCCCGATACGGGCCGCATTAAGGCCTCCATCCCGATGGCCGAACGAACCCAGAACACGTCCCCATAATGCCCCATCGGCAGCAGAGTTCTGTTGAAGGATATGTCCTGGAGTATCAGAGGACTGCGCACCCACCAGATGAAAAGCTTGCCTGACCCGGCCTGAAACCGCTTCCCGTATAAAACGGCTGTCTTCAATGATCATGCCCTGAATACTCGCGTGCCCTTCGCCGGAAAGACTGTTAAAAGCCTGGCGCACGCTCTCCTGATCTGGCTGATGGACAATCGCTTTATAGATAGGATTGCTGGCACCCAACCGCTCGGCTGCGCTTCCTGTGGCGCACTGATTAGGCGTCTCGCCGATATCGCAAAAGCGCAAAACATCGAGGTAGACGTGAGTAGGATCGTAGGAGATACCCAGGTTGATCAGGCCATGCGTGAGTGAATCGAATTTTCCGGTCAAGCCGCTATTCGCTGTCAGGATGGTGAAGCGGTTGCCAGGTGTGAACTCCTCACCCGCGGGAATAACAGAAACTGTTCCCCCTTGTATATCAGCAAGGTCTGTGACAATGACCTGGTCACTGGCACCGTCGGGATGAATTTCTACCTCATAAGTGGAACCATGAAGCTGGACATAATTGCCGTGAACCGTAAGCATGCCAATCGAATTTCCCGGCGACACAGTCCCCTCGACCGTCGTGGCTCCTATATGTCCAGTACCGTGAAGGGAAGCATGGTGCAACACGTGCAGGGTCCCGCCCAGCATTCCATTTACCGTCAGGAGGCCGCTTTGGGCAGTGGTATGCTCGCCGAATGCTCCCGAGTCTCCTGATAATGTCGGCATACCCAAGCCGGCTTTATTCAGGAAGTCCGAACCCGAAATTGTACCGTCATAGGGGACGCTGTCCTGCTGAGTGAATATCAGGTGGGAGGAGTCATTCACATTATTCGTATTATTCTGAAATGTATCTTTGGCGTCACCGCTAAACCGGGTTTTGTCGACCCATGACTGAAAACTTATGCCACTAGGCAAAGTGGCAGAAGTTGTGCTCTGAGTATCGTTACTACGGCTCATTCCCTTCTCGATACTGTTTACATCCCTCGTAAGACCTTGCTGAGCCCGAGAGGATAGCGGCGCAACCGTAGTCACCAACAAAACAATGATGAATTTCGTACACAGAGAAAGAGAAGCTGATTTTTTTCTTTTTGCCATGCTCTACAGGAATAATCCAGCCCTGGCTCCCGCTCCCTCTTTCGGGGAGCGTCCGGATTGACGTAGTAGAAATGTCCTACCGCAGCCAGAAATGCGGCTTACAGCAGAAATAAATTTGAACTAAGGCAACTACCGGCCCTGCAGCTTTTCAAAGATCGAAAGCTGAAGTTATGACGGTGGTTGAAGTTATGACGGCGGGGCGTTACACCCGGATTGAGGTAATTCTTGAAACGATGCGGAAACGTACTCAGGCAGACAATGATATGAATTTATCGGAAAGTTTTCCTGATATTTGACGGGCAAATGACAACGGCACATGATGGAATCAGAGTAAGCTACAGACGGATTCAAATAGAATCCGGTGTTAATCCATTAGCATATTACAGAGCTGCACTTAAAGCAACCCTTTACCTTTTCCGTGGGGTGAGTTGACTGGCCCAAAACCCAGAACTCACCTCCCAATCATGCGGTCGGTACTTTTGGCAAATACTTCCGGCGGCGCTGCAACAAGATTCCCGCCAGTCCAATAGCAACCAGAGCAAAAGAAGCAGGCTCTGGCACGTTGGCTGGATCCCCTTCCTGCGGCAAATCCTGCGGTATAGGCATCGATACAGTTTTCTGGATTTGATAGGACCCTTCGGAACCATGTGTCCAGTAAGACGTCATATCCCCTTCCCAATTATTGGAATAGTACGTCACGCCGAGAAAATAGTTTCCGGGATCGAGTTCCGACGAGAGCTGCGAAAACTTGGAGCCGAAATCGTCATTAAATAAAAGCAAGCCGCCAGATTCATCGAAAAGGGATAGCATGGTATCGAAATTCGACCCGTGGGTGTTTGCCATGAAGAACCCGCCTGCCCACTCAAAACCATAGACGTCAGCTCCATCATTGACATGAATCGCGCCAAAGATAGTGTCTGTATCCCAGAAAACGTAATTCGCCGTGTCGGCTGTCGTCCCGGCATCACCAACTTCAAAATATGGAACTGCCTCCACAGGATATACCACCATTAAACTGACCGCTGCCGCCAACCCTGCAAGGCACTTCACAAATACTGATGCAGATCTCATCATCTCCCCTTTCAAATAATAACGTCTGCATCATACTTATTTGAAAGGCCAAGCCAATTGGACTATGGTACAACCCGATATAGGAATGGAACGCGGCGTGCAAGTATCAATTATCGGATAAAGGGTACGACAAGGCGTCAATGAAGGTTTGTAGTAATACTCGTGTAGCGCGCAAGCAACCCCGCCGAATCCATGCCCGTCCTTCTCGCCATATATATCCCCGCCTGGATATCGATACTGTCGGCTGCTGGATGCAACATCAGTAGATGGAAATGCTGTGCGATTGCAGATTGAACAGCAGGATCGGGAATCCGCTGCAAGGTGGTAAGCCATGACAACACTGACAACAGCAGCCGAACCGGCGGCTTTTCTTGTGCCTTGGAACTGCGCATCAGTTATCCTCTTATTCTCTTCCGAACGGATCAATCGTGTTCTTAGTACCAGGAGAAAAAATAGGACTATCGGTCCTATAACAAAAACATCCCCTGTCTGGGGGCAGAACATTAATTCAGATGAGAATGAGTGTCAATACTATTTGCCGGTTCTCTGATGCTGAGAATTAGAAAAACTTCTTCGTCATACACGGGGCAATTACAAATAACAGTGCCCCTGCAAAGGATGTTTTTCCATTGGAGATGAGATGTGTTCAAAGAAATAACTGTTGAGTAGACTTAACGGTGTGGACAAGATACCCCTCAAAAGTCGCGTCCCTCCGCGCGTCGAGAACGTGCATTCTGGAGGGAATTGCCAAGCGGAAAGTAGTATGTGCAGTTCTATCGAACAAAAGGGATGAAAAATTAATACCGTTTCAGAGGAGCCGGACCGGAATCGGGATGCTCGTTTCTCGGATCGTGATGCGCTTCAGTTCCGGTAATTGATTTTTTCGCTTCCTCCTGAGTTTCCTGTTTCTTGGTTCCACGGTTCCCTATCTTTTCCTGAGCTCTGTTTCCGTGGGTTTCTTCATCGACGGGCACATCCTCATCCGCTTCATCCGGCATTTGAGCCATTGCCTCGTCTTCCCTCAATTCCTCATCTTTGGTTTCCTGTGGATCTTCCATGATGGCTCCTGCAAGGTTTATCGGTCAATTACATCTACATATGTCTTATTTTCCTCTCACTGACAACCAAATTCGGTGCGATAGCGCACAACCTCCCACATTGGTTACACATTGTTGTGTCTGGTAGCGCACAGAAACTCTCGTAGCTCAGCCCCATCATTGTCAAGTGGCGGTTCCCGCTGCATATCCCTTATCAAGTGGCATTTTTATTATCGCAAGCATTCCAAACATTCATACTTAGGAGAAGAATCATGAAAAAATCAGTCGTACTGGCAATGGCTCTGATGCTTCCTGCGTTTACCGTCAGCGTACAAGCGGCAGATACTCAAGGTGCTCTCACTGACGCGGAAATTGCACACATTGTGGTAACTGCGAACACCGCTGATATTGAAAACGGAAACCTGGCCAAGACAAAAGCCTCGAATGAAGATGTTCGGGGATACGCGCAACGAATGATCGCCGACCACACAGACAGCAACCAGCAAGCAACCGAACTTGCAAAGAAACTCAATTTGACCCCCAAGGACAACGCGATCAGTCAGAGTCTGCAGGATGACGCCAAAGCGAGTCTCGAAAAACTTAAAGGCCTGAGCGGCAAGGAATTCGACAAAGCCTACATTGACGGTGAAATCGCGCTTCATAAAAAAGTCATCGATGTTGCTGACAACAAGCTCGTGCCCAACGTCAAGAACGAGGAACTCAAGGCGTTGCTGATTCAAACACGCCCAACGCTTGTCTCCCACCGCGAGCACGCAGAAAAAATCAAGCCTACCCTCAAGTAACAGGAAGTCCAGTCAGAACATGACGTTCTGACAGGCTTTCCTGTGGAACCCTAAGGGAGAAGTGGAATGTTGCGTCATCCTGACGCAACATTCACTTGACACAACCAGATCCAATACTCGCGTCCTTCATCCTCATTATGCGTAAGCCCAAAACTATTGTCATCGGCAGCGGCTTGGCCGGTTTGTCTGCCGCGCTTGAACTGTCCCGTAACGGATTTGCGGTGCTGTTGCTGGAAGCCGCTCCTTACATAGGTGGGAGAACCGCATCCTGGAATAAAGATGGAATGGAAGTAGAGTCTGGCCTACACAGAGTACTGGGCTTTTACACAGCTTTTCCCAAACTCGTGAAAAAAGCCGGATTGAAGATGAAAGATATTATTATTTGGGAAGATGAAATAGAGGTAAAAATCGCAACGGGAACCGGTAAGGGCCCCTCGTATGTCTACGGTGCCTCCCCCGTCTTCAAGCCCTTTAAAACGTTTTCAAGCCCCTTCAGGAATCATCTTCTTTCCTGGAAAGAAACCTGGAAAGCACTGAAATTCTTTATCTCCGGCATGATCACGTTCATAACGCGCCCGGAGAAGCTCGATGAGTTTTCGGTGCTGGATTATGCAAACAAGTTTCATTTAAGCGAAGAAACGATACAGAGGTTGCTCGTTCCCCTCACGGCGGGGCTGTTTTTTATTCCCCCGGAAAGGTATAGCGCGTATGTCTTTTTTGGACCATTCGTGCACGCCCTGAAGCGATTCTACCGTGTACGCATCGGCGCCTTTCGCGGAGGCATGACCGAAGTTCTGGCGCGACCCATCGCCGAACGCATCGCTCAACTTGGGGGAACTGTGCTTACTGATGCACCCGTAACACGGCTTGTTGCCGTCAATAATCGGGTGCGGGGCGTTCTCGTCAATAACGAAACTGAGTACGCTTGCGATTACGCTGTGCTCGCCACGTCGCTGGAACCGGCCCAGCGCATAATACGAGCTTCTTCTCTGGAAGACGCATTCCCCAACCTGCTTTCACTCCCCTCGATGCCTGAAGTCAATTTGCAAATAGAATCGAGTCGTCCCGCCTGGCCTATTGATCACACTGTATTCGGTGTGGGAGCCTCGCTTGTAACCTTTACAGAACAATCGCGAACGACCTTCACCGATAAGGCGGGGAGGCTCTCTATTATACTATCGCCGCCAGATAGGATAATTGCTTTAAAAGATGAAGAAATTTTTGAAATCTTCAAACGCGATGCACCAAGGCTTGGGATCGACAGTGCTCACGTCACGAATTACAGAGTGATACGGCATCCTGCCGACTTTTACCTGCTGTCCCCTAACATGAATAAACTCCGTCCGCAACCACGTACTTCCGTCAGGGGGTTGTTTCTCGCAGGTGATTATGTCCAGCAATCTTTTATGGCAACGATGGAAGGTGCGATAATTGCGGGTAACAGTGCAGCACGTGAAGTAATCAACGCAGAAAAATTAGTGTAGATGAGCCTCCATCGAGATACGGAACCGATATGAAGGGAGGAATCTATGGCACAGGAAAGGATACGGACCCAACGAATACGGGAGCATATCAGTACACTGGCTTCCGATATCGGCGAGCGTAATCTTTACCAATATGACCGGCTGGCTGCGGCCGCAGACTTTATCGATCGATCGTGGACCTCTCTCGGCTATCACGTCAAACAGCAGTTATACGAAGCAAAAGGGCTGCAGTTCGCGAACCTGGAGGTCGAATTAACCGGAACGGATAGGCCGGAGGAAATCATCATTATTGGCGCCCACTACGATACACATCGCAAGTCTCCCGGGGCAAACGACAATGGTTCAGCAATCGCCGCGCTTCTTGAATTGGCCCACGCATGTGCAGGAAAAACCTTCCCACGTACCCTGCGCCTTGTTGCATTTACAAATGAAGAGCATCCCTTTACCCGTACCACCGAAATGGGCAGCCGGGTGTACGCGCGGCGGTGCCGCGAACGCAGGGAAAAGATCAGGGCAATGATCTGTCTTGAGACCATCGGTTATTGCTCTGAGCAGAAAGGAAGCCAGCGGCTATCATTCATGGGGCTGTTGTTACCGCGGCAAGGAGATTTCATTGCGCTCGTGGGAAACACTCGTTCTAAGGAATTGTTGCGAGAAACTCATCGTCTGTTTAGTTTGCGTCCGAACCTCCCCTGCGAATCGCTAACGCTCCCGACCAATTTTCCCGGCGCATGGAGCTCCGACCACTGGTCCTTCTGGAAAGAGGGATATCCAGCAATAATGGTCACCGATACCGCGCCCTTGCGCTACCCCTACTACCATACACCTAGGGATACATCGGAGAAAATCAGCTACGATTTCCTGACCGGAGTGATCGATGGATTGGAGGCGGTGATCGCGAGCTTAGTGCGTTCAGGGAGCTAGCGCCGAAATACTTCTGGGGGAATACCGGAGAAAAGGCGCGTTCGGCGTTATATCGCCAACCGCGCCTTGCGCACAGGCGAAGAAACTAGTATCCCCCGCCCCCGGATTGGCCGGATGATCCTCCACCCTGTGATCCTCCACCCTGTCCAGAGCGTTTTTCTTTTTCATACGATTTATCGTGCATATCATGCCGTTTGTCATGCGGCTTATCATATCCACCCTGGCCGGAGCCCTCCCCTGAACCGGAGCCGGATTGTTGATAGCCACGTGGCTCGGGCGCGTTGCTTCCTTTCCCATGCTTGGACATATCTCCATATTCTCCAGTCTGCTCACCCGCACCTGCTGCCTGGGCTACCCCTGCGGCACTAAAAGTGATTACGCCGGCAAGCACGGCAGACTGCGCTAATTTTTTCAGTATTAAAATATTTTCCATGGTAGTTCCTCGAGATTGACCCAGCAAAGTTGCTGAACTTAAATGCTACTCAAATCGTAAGGGCTTTCCGTACGCTTACGCACACACCCATACAAGGCAACGAAGGGTATATGTATGAGGGGAAAAGAGTCGTATCGGACCAACGCTGCACTGCCGGCACTAATCTCCATCCCAATTCTCTCTGACTGGTTAGGGGCAAGGGCAAGAACCGGGCATCCGTTATAAGGTTTTGAAAGCCCGGATGAGAGCAGTTATTTCTCTGTAGGACGAAACTCGTATGTGTCACCGTGCTCCAGATAAATGATCTTGTCCTGTAAACCCGCCCGCTCTATTTCCTCCTTGAAATCGCTCAAAGGTGACTTGAAGACATCATAATCGTTGTAATGGATCGGAATAGCCTTTCTGGGAACAATGAGTCGCATCATTTTGACAGCCTCTTTTGCATCCATGGTCACGGTCACAAGACCTAGCAGGCGTGTGCCCCCCAGATGCAACAGAGCGAGATCAACATCGGGATAGCGCGTTGGGATTTCCTTGATATCGTCAAAAACCATCGTGTCACCGCTGATGTACATCCTGTAGCTGCGCGGTGAATTCTTGCTCCCGAAATCCAGCATCGAACCCATTACTTCAGGCAGCAATTTAGCAATAATGGGCGGCCCATGGCGCCCCGGCATGGCAGTTACCCGAAGCGTAGTATTGCCTTTCTCGACAATAAGCGTATCCCAGGTTTTGAGCGGATGACGCTTCACGAACCCCAGCTTTTTCAAATACTTCGCAGCTCCTCCCGTTGTCGCAATGGGGATGTTCCGATCAAGGTTTTTCTGAACAAATTTGTCGAAATGATCCTCATGCATATGTGAGAGCACAACCAGATCGATTGGCGGCAAGTTTTCCAGTTCAATAGCGGGATTGGTAAGCCGCTCGGAAGTAAGTCCATATCCGAGATGTACATGATCCCCTCGATGCAGAAAATTCGGATCGGTAAGAATTGTCAGGCCGCCATAACGAATAATGACCGTCGCGGTACCCACAAAAGTAATGGAACCGGTTGCAGGCCTATCCGCGTCTTCCGAACCTGATGGAAGTTGCAGCAAATGCGAGCTTGGCATTCTCATTGTTGATAGTCTTCCCTTGGCTGGAGTGGGTCACGGAAGAGTTGACGTTAGAAGCGTCGAAAAAGTGGGTGTGACTGGTATGAGAGCGATGTGAGCAACAGACTTACACCAATAGCGCCCTTCAAAAAAGGGCAATTAAAGTCCATTTTTCTTCCCTGATTTATCTCGTTTCATTTAATAGTGAGCAGCAGTACGAGTACTCCGCATTACCGGAACCATAATGGAAGTGTATGGATAAACGAAGAGTCGCTATGTGCGCTCTCGCACAGCCGGGAATAAAAAATTACACCTAGTATTCGCTTATTTCATATATCCGCACGCCCCGCCATGCGGGGCAAGAACACATATGATGGGGACTGGTGGGTATTGGATGTGGGCTACGGGGAATTACAATGGCACGAAAAAATATTCCGCTTCACGTGGGTTTCATCCCTGACGGCAACCGCCGCTGGGCCTTGAACCGTGGCATGGGCAAAGAAGACGGATACAGCTTTGGCATAGACCCGGGACTATCTTTATACGAAATCTGCAGAGAACAGGGTATCGTTGAAGCGTCCATTTATTGTTTTACACAAGACAATACAAAGCGGCCTGACGCTCAAAAACGTGCCTTTACCGATGCATCAGTGGCATTTGCTTTTGAAATTGCGCGGCGCGGAGCAGCCCTTCTGGTAGTGGGAGATGAGACCTCTGCCCAATTTCCAGAAATTTTGAAAACATTCAGGATTCGCCGGGGGAGTGGCATGAAGGTTAACCTGCTTGTCAATTACGGTTGGGAATGGGACCTCGCCGGGCTTAAAAATGGGGGACTGCGTTCAAGTGACGTATCTCGCCTTGATCTGATCGTGCGATGGGGAGGCGGACGTCGCTTAAGTGGATTCCTGCCTGTGCAATCAGTCTACGCGGATTTTTATATACGGGACGAATTCTGGCCGGATTTTGAACCCCGGCATTTTGATGAGGCACTTTCCTGGTTCAAACGGCAAGACCGGACTTTTGGAGGATAGCCTTCACTTTCCCGTGTAGTGAATAGAGGATTATCGAGTGGACGGTTTCCGTACCCCCGCTGTTGCTCGAAGACAGTATCCTTAAAAGCACGTTTCCGGGATTAAAATGAAAGAACTGAGGAAGCTTCCCCTGCCTAAAGCAGGGAAAGGCTAATCTCAGGTTCGGGTGGACTCAAGCATTGAACGCAAATCTACTTACTTGGCAATACCTTCGCTACTCCCATCCGCGGGAGCGCTTGCGTCAAGCTTCGACTTGTCGCTCTTTCCGGTACCGCCACTGCCTATGCTTTCTCCGGCATGGCCTGCTTTTGTATCGGTGCTGCCGCCCAGGATGCCACGCGCACCCTTACCTCCTTTATTTTCCCTCACGTTGCTGAACCCCTTATCCCCCGTTGATCCACCCAATGCACTTCCCTCCGGTGACTTTGAACCACCGGAACCGCTCCCCCCGCTTCCCGAACTGCCAGGCTCGTCGCTGCCCAAGGTGTCTTTCGTGCCCCTTGTTGGGTTGTCCTTCTTGTTGTAACTACCCTCGCCCTTCTTGCCTGCATTATCTTGCCCGGTGGACGCCCCGCCTGTCGCGCCGATCGACATCGAGCTGCTTTGAGCATATAGACTTCCGGCAAATCCAAACGCCAGCATAGCCGCTGCTGTAATGCAGGTTTTCTTGTTCAAAATTGATGAGCGCATCATTTTTCTCTCCTTGAATGCATATCGAACTTAAAGACACGGGATAGTATTTCCTGAGCCCTTGCTCCTCATTAAGCCTTGAATTTTGAATCCCTCCGATTTCCTCATCCCCTTACAGCAGTTTTCATACTGCTTACACTTTCAATCGAATCTTTGATTCCATCTCAAGCGGTGATTCCTGTCTCCAATTTGGGGAAGAATGACTCATCATAAAGTGACAAAACGGCTCACTCTGTGCGGGAGCATACATAGCCCGGCGGCCTGCCATTCCTCGTTCCTGGTCGCTTGCTTCCATTTCCATTTCTGGGGAATCACGAAAATGGAGGAAGCGGGGAAAAGAACAGTGTGGGTTGCCGTACAGAACTCTACAATCCTTAAGATTATCTTTCGTTCATGCTTGTGTGTTCATGAGCTGGACATAAACAGCAAACCGTTCAACCCTACATTCCATTGGAGATCATCATGCCAACTACGCAAACCACTTCACATAAAACCACAGAGCACAAAACCACGAGAAGGTCCAAACATGATGCAATCAAATTGCTGACTGACGACCACAACAAAGTCAAGAAGATGTTCAAGGAGTTCGAAAAACTGCACAAAAAGCAGGAGGAAGGCAAGGAAGAGCTCGTGCAGCAGATCTGCAAGGAACTCATGATCCATGCACAAGTGGAGGAGGAAATATTCTATCCTGCCGCCCGTGAAGCAATTGATGATGATGATCTGATGAACGAAGCAGCTGTGGAGCATCAAGCCGCCAAGGATCTCATCGAAAAAATTCAATCAACGAGCAGCGCAGACCCAATGTATGACGCTATGGTAAGCGTCCTTGGAGAATATGTTAATCACCATATAGAAGAAGAACAGAACGAGATATTCCCGAAAGTGGAGAAAGCAAAAATGGATCTTGAAGAACTCGGGTCTGAAATAGAGGAGCGCAAAGAAGCTCTCATGGAGGAGCAGGAATAACTGAAGGGAAACTGACACGCTGACTTGATCCCAGCTTGCTCGATTGGTTACCAACTGCCCAACCCGCTTCTGGAGGATAAGGTCAATTGCTATCGGTTCGCCCCACGAATAGCCGACCAAAAGAAGAATGGTGTAGACGTGGTCGTATCTTTATTAACAACAGGGGACGCGCATGGATAACCTTGTCTCTTGGGTTGCTTATATAGTGATACTGGTTGCTGGCCTGGGTGTGCTGGGAATAAGCTGGCTATAGACCCGAGGTTCGGACCAGGCAGGGGTGACTATTATGCTCATCACCGCTGCGCTGAGTGGAAAGTCGCCCTCAAGTTCTGGTTTTGGTCTTAATTATGATGTACTGACCAGAAGAATCTGAGTATTGATTGGAAGCGGCTTCCAGCGTTATCTAAAAACCGCTTCGTGGGGATAAGTAAGGTGAGGATAGGAAATCCTGAACCGTCTGCCTGTTTGGCGCTTCCTCCCCTTCACCTTCGAAACCCTTATCGAAAACGGGTTTCAATTGAAAGGAGGGAATCAAGGGGCGAAGCGCGTTTTATATATTTATATAACAAGAAAAAGCAGATAGCAGCGAAAGCCTTTCATCAATACCATCCCGTTCCGCAAATCAAAGAAACCCTCCCGACTGATGCCGCCAGAGCATGGCGTACTGACCACCCTGCCTGAGAAGTTCCTCGTGCGTGCCCTCCTCGACGATACATCCATCCTTGAGTACCAGCAATCGGTCCAGGCAAGCAATGGTAGATAAGCGGTGTGCAATCGCAATCACTGTCTTGCCTTCCATCAGCCCCATCAACTGATCCTGAATCGCAAGCTCCACTTCACTATCGAGGGCCGAGGTAGCTTCATCCAGTATCAGGATCGGAGCGTCCTTGAGCATGACACGGGCGATGGCGATACGCTGTTTCTGACCGCCGCTGAGCTTGACGCCACGCTCGCCTACGTGCGCGTCATAACCGGTGCGTCCCAGCCAATCCCTCTGGCTCATGATGAAGTCGTGCGCTTGGGCGCGCTTGGCGACCCCCTCGATCTGTTCCCGGGTTGCTCCCGGGCTGCCATAGGCAATGTTTTCGGCAATGGAGCGGTTCAGCAGGGACACATCCTGCGCTACGACTCCAATGCAACGGCGCAAGCTCTCCTGTGTCACTTCCCGGATATCCTGCCCATCGATGCGGATACCGCCTGACTCCATCTCGTAGAAACGTAACAGCAGATTGATCAACGTGGATTTGCCAGCCCCCGAACTGCCTACCAGCCCCACGCGCTCACCCGGCCGAATGACACAATTGAGACTGTCAAGCACCTTGCGGCCGTCACTCCGGCCGAATGTGAAGGTCAATCTCTCGAAACGGATTTCTCCACGCACTTCGCTGGCCTCCAGCTCGGGCGCGCCGGGCTTGTCAGCCAGAGCGTTCGTCACGGCAACGGTTTGCATGCCCTCCTGGACCACGCCCATGTGTTCAAAAGCCCGATTCAGCTCCCAGCTGACCCATCCCGCCGCATTGGCGATCGTCCAGGCCAACGGCACAGCCATAGCTACTGCACTCGCGTCAAGCCTTCCCTGGGACCACAACATGATGCCGATCGCGGTCGTGCCTGCTAGCAGAAGCGCATTGAGCAGGGATAAGGTGGTGGAGAATTTTGTGATCATACGCATGTGAGCGGCAATGGCCATCGTATGATGTTCGATTGCTTCGCGCACGTAAGCGTCTTCGTCGCTCGCACGCGAGAACAGCTTGACGGTGAGGATGTTGCTATAGCTATCCACGACCCGCCCCATCACGGCTGAGCGCCGCTCGCTGCTGCTTCTTGCCAGGTCACGCATGCGTGGCACGAAGTACCGCAGAAAAAATACGTATGCGATGAACCATAACACCGTGGGGATCGCAAGCCGCCAGTCAGCCGCGCTCATCAGCCACAACGAAGAAACACCATACACTGCGATATACCAGATCGCGTGAATGCTCGACACAACACATTCGCGCACCGCATCGCCCATGTGCATGACGCGGTTTGCCATGCGTCCCGCGAAGTCATTCTGAAAAAGCGACCAGCTCTGCCGGATGACATGCCAGTGACTCTGCCACCGGATCATGCTGGTTACCCCAGGAACCACGGCATTATGTCGCACAAGACTGTCGATCAGGATCGCGAGCGGCCTGGCGATCAGCACCAGCAGTGCCATGCCGAATAGCATTGAAGTTGCATCCCGCAATGCGGCAACACGTGCAGTCGCCTCCATCACCTCTACAAGCCGGCCGATGAAAACGGGGATCAGCGTGTCGATGAGAGCCACCGCCAACCCGGTGGCAAACAGGGCTGCATATAAACCTTTCGTCTGGCTGATAAAGTGCCAATAGAATGCCAGCAGCTCCGGGGGTGGGGATTTTTTAGGGACGACAGTGGGCCGAACGCGCTGCTCAAAAAAAGCGAACATGTAAAAACCTCTAAGTGGAAAAGGGAAAGATACGGAGTCTGACTAGCTGGCAGGCATGCAGATTGGAGTCAATTTCGTCTCTCTGCAAACCCGGGGCATGAACATCGTTTTGGTCGTCATTTAGATCTCGGAAAAGCGTAAGAGAGCGTTTTTTACAGGTTGTGTAACGGCGAGCAGATTACCCGAGGCGCGCTTTGGCAATAGGTCGAATTTGGGGACGTTTTGGTTTCTGTTCCCGCAATGGTAGATATTTCATAAACACTCGTCGTTCCGAGGGCTATAACGAGCGGGCACATTGCAAGTTTACGGAGGAAATGCTTTTTTTTGGGCTACTGAAGCAGCGCAGTCCGCATGATCAAAAGCAAAAGAAGGAGAGAAGTGGAGAGAGGGTTACTGTAAGAGTAGAGAATACGTATGCTGAAAATTGGATATTATTCCGGTTGGCTGGCTGCTCACATCGGGGTTCTCACAGAAACCCGCCCGACTGATGCCGCCATAGCATGGCATATTGGCCACCAAGCTTGAGCAACTCCTCGTGCGTGCCCTCCTCGACGATGCATCCGTCCTTAAGTACGAGCAACCGGTCCAGACACGCAATTGTGGATAGCCGGTGTGCGATGGCAATTACCGTCTTGCCTTCCATCAGGCCCATCAACTGATCCTGAATCGCCAACTCCACCTCGCTATCCAGCGCGGAGGTTGCCTCGTCCAGTATCAGGATGGGAGCGTTTTTAAGTATGACGCGTGCAATAGCGATACGTTGCCGCTGACCCGCGCTGAGCTTGACACCCCGTTCGCCAACATGGACATCGTAGCCGGTACGTCCGCTGCAGTCCCGCTGAATAATAATGAAATCATGTGCTTGCGCCTGCCGTGCAGCCTCCTCTATCTGCGCCTGGGTTGCGCCCGGGGTGCCATAAGCAATGTTTTCCGCGATTGAGCGGTGAAGCAGGGAAGTGTCCTGTGCCACAACGCCTATTGCGCGCCGCAGGCTCTCCTGCGTCACCTCTCGAATATCATTGCCATCTATCCGGATGTTTCCGGTCTCGATCTCGTAAAAACGCAGCAACAGGTTGATCAAGGTCGATTTGCCGGCTCCCGAGCTCCCTACCAGCCCTACCCGTTCCCCGGGACGAATGACGAAGTTGAGGCTGTCCAATACCTTTCGGCCATCGCTGCGGCCATAGGTAAAGCTCAGCCTCTCAAAACGGATTTCACCGCGCACCTCGCTGGAATCGAGGTTGAGTGAGGAGGGCATATCAACCACCGTATCCGTGGCCGCAATGGTTTGCATCCCGTCCTGCACGGTGCCCATGTTTTCAAAAGCCCGGTTCATTTCCCAACTCACCCATCCTGCAGTATTGGCAATAGTCCAGGCAAGTGGAATAGCCATTGCGACCGCCCCTGCCTCAAGGTCGCCACGTACCCATAGCATAATTCCGATGACGGAAGTAGAAATCAGCAAAAGCGCGTTAAGTAACGATAGTGTGGTGGTGAATTTTGTAATCAGCCGCATATGCCTTGCAATGGCAGCGGTATGGTCATCGACCGCTTCCCGCACATACGCATCCTCATCGCTCGCTCGCGAGAACAGCTTCAGCGTAAGAATATTGGTGTAACTGTCGACGACCCGGCCCATCAGCAACGAGTGCCGCTCGCTGCTGGTCCGAGAAAGATCCCGCATCCGCGGCACGAAGTAGCGCAAGAAAAATATATATGCCATCAGCCATACCGCTGTGGGCGCACCGAGCCGCCAGTCCACGTTGGTCATCAGCAATAATGCCGAAAAGCCGTAAACAGTGATATACCAGATAGCGTGAATGCCGGCGACGACGCACTCCCGCAGCGCATCGCTTGTGTGCATCACCCGATTGGCAATACGTCCTGCAAAGTCGTTTTGGAAAAGCGCCCAGCTTTGACGAACTACATGCCAATGGCTCTGCCACCTGATCAGGCCGGTTACACCGGGTACCACAGCGTTATGACGTATGAGGCTGTCTATGAGAATAGCAGCAGGCCGCCCAACCAGAACAAGCAGGAACATTCCGATCAGCATGGGGGCGCTGTGCCGCAGCGCAGTAACACGATCGGCTGCTTCCATCAAATCTACGAGGCGCCCGATAAAGACGGGTATAAGGGTATCTATCAGTGCTACGGCCAGGCCGGTTGCAAGCAGCGCCGCATACAGTCCCTTGGTCTGGCTGACGAAGTGCCAGTAAAAGGCCAGCAAACCTCGGGGGGGCGATTTTTCAGGAATGGTAGTAGGTCGGATGCGCTGCTCAAAAAATGCAAACATAACTGTGCCTATGAGTTCTGAAAGTTCTGGAAGAGAGAAGGGGACACTGGCTCCTCAATTCAAATCAGTTTTGCTTTAGCTTTGGTAGAAACGTCCTTTTTGAGTTGCGAGCAAAACGATACATGAAGGCCATTCATGCTGCGTAACTGGCGATGCTCCGCATGGGTATGTCTAAACAATCCCTCCGCGAAGGCGAATCTCTTTCGGAGATTTTTCAATTTCAGGGGATCTGCAGTCTTTTTTCTCCGACTTCCGCTATCACCTCTGTATCCCGGCGCTTTTCTGCCATATAACGATCGAGTGCGTCTTCCAGTGTGGGTAATAGAATGCCTCGTTCGCTCCATAGCGCACTGTAAAATGGGCGGAGGGCAATGTAATCCTGTTTATCTCGCGGCTGGCCTTCCAGCCTGCTTGCATCGATGCCTGCTCTTTCCGCTGCTTTGAGAGCAAGCCCCAGCCAGGTGATCGGCTGCCCGTTGGTCAGATGCCATATCCCCGCTTCCCTATCAATGAGCAGGTCAAGGCAAACATCCACGAGGTCGGGCACATAAGTGGGGGACACCGTGATGTCTGAGGAGGCCGCAAAGCTTGCCCCGGCTGCAAGGTTCTGGAGGGCAAGCGTCACAAAGTTGTAGAGGTCCCATGGGCCGAAAAATGCGCTGGTCCGAACCACCAGTGCTTCAGGATACTGGTCGAATACCTTGCGCTCCGCCTCTGCCTTGCTTCGGCCATAGTGATTCAGCGGCGCGATAGTGTCGCTTTCGAGATAGGGCGAAGCTTTCCCACCATCAAACACCAGATCGCTCGAGAACGTCATCAGTTCAATGCCCTGCTTCCGACAAACACTTGCGAGCACGGACGGGCCCAATGTGTTTTCGCGAAAGCAGCGATCCTTATCCTTTTCCGCATTGTCGACATTGACGTAGCCACTCGCGTTGATGATCGCCCATGGCCGGTAACGTGCTACGGCGGCTTCGACCGAAGCTCGTTCAGCAATATCCATTTCCTGCCGGTTCAGCAACCTGCTGGCAAGATTGCGCTGCTTGCATATGGTTGCAAATGCACGGCCGAGGGTACCTGTAGCCCCGGTAATAAGAATAGGCTGCGCAGCGCTGCTTTCTGCAAAATGATAATCGGGATAAAGAGAAACAACCGATGCTTGCGTCGCAACGGGCTTGTAGAGGAGACGCTCCGGCCGCCGCCACCAGCCTTGCCCTTTCAGGACCGGGTGGGCAGGCCGCGCTCCTGCCCCCAGTTCCTTTACAAGTGCGGCAACCGCCGTGGGACGGGGAATCGATGAGCGAACATCGAAAGGGCCTGGCTCATAGTATCCGTTGCATGCTGTCACAAGGCAGTTCCAGTCGTAGGAGCCGAGCAGAGCCCATACCGTGACGGCGCGAATATCGACCCCCCGCTGCCGGGCATTTCGGGCCCCCTGCCAGATCTCGAGCAGCCATCGCAATTGGTCTTCACGTGCTCCCCCCATATGCGCTTCGGTTACGGCAAGTGGCAGGCGGTATCGCTCCCATGCTTCGTCAAGCAAGGGGCCGATTCCCCTCGTAGGTGTTGCGAGAACCCGGACAGGCTCGATATCCACGAAACGATGGCCGCGATGATCGGTTACATGCCATCCTGGATACCGTTCAATGCGCTGATCCAGCCAGCGCTCGCTTGTAATGTAATAATTGATGCCAATGATTTCCGGTAGACAGACATTCTCCCTGAACCAGAGAAATCGTGATGGCTCGATTCCTGTACCGACGAGATACTCCCACAGCCGATGCTCCTGCCCCACTCTCCCGCATAGCAGGTCCCAGGCCAGCCACCGGCGCTCGTTATAAAACGAGGCCAATTCTGTCAATTCACGAGTGCTGTAGGACTTTCCGAGATCATCGGTCTGAACGAGCTTCGCATTGGGATTAATTTGCCGGATGGCGCGCATGGATAAAACCACAGCGCGGCATTGGTTCAATAGCGCCTCGATGAACGTCCTGTCATCACGTCCATGCGGATACCACACGCCGTATAGGCCGCTGAAACGTGCGGTGGTTAACGGCTCATTGATCGGCGTATAGTATTCGACCCAGGGATAGCGTTTCGCTACGACGCCAGCGAATGCGGCGAGCTTCTCCGCAAATTCCGGGTCCATCAGGCTCGTGTAGCGCGGTCCGCTGCCATGGTGCACCAAACCGACAATCGGAGCGATTCCGCGCTCCTGAAGTTCCGCTAATCGAACATCCGACCAGGACCAGTCAATCTGGTCAAGCCCCTTGGGGGCCAAATGCTCCCAAAGAACCGGGTAGCGTATCGCCCGAATCCCCAATGAGGCGAATCTCTCCAGATCACATAACCGGTTAGCGTGTCCGTTGCGTTCCAGCTGGCTGAAATACTCATCTGAAACGCGATTTACCGTGCACTCCAGGCCACCCCATAGCGCCATTTCATCCCTTTGTTCACCGCCCTCTTTCGCGTTCATGTGCTTCCTCCAGCGATATTGCCTTAACCTGATAAGCTCTATACAAGGATAAATTGTGAATTAGCTTTCGAAAGGAATGAAGGAGAGATACAAGGAAAATGCGCCAGCGCTTGATTTAAAACCGCACCAGTTGACGAGAGGCAGCGCACGGAAGAACCTGACCTACATTCAATAGCTGACCCCATTTTCCATGCCACGACCAGTGGATCAGGAAGAGAGTGATGACCCCTGGATAAACGTGGAACGGGGACAGCTGGTTGACGGCGGAACCAGTTATCCCCGTTTTCCATTCAGAATCAGGACGCGACCGCCGCATCCTCCATCACCATCTGCTTGAACCACTGACGGATATGAGCAAGGTGCTCGTCTTCCTCGCGCAGCGCATGCTGGAAATCCCG
>NZ_FOCT01000011.1 GCF_900110185.1 Nitrosospira multiformis | reverse complement strand
CCTTGAAAGCGTGCGTTCTTTTATAGGGCGATCCCGGCGCCACTCCCCTTCGACAGGCATGGACCGTGCCCCTCTAGGTTCAGGGCGCATGGAAACCTGGGGCAATACAGCCGGAAAAGCAAAAATATGTCGCGGGGGATTCCGGAAAATTTTGAGGAAGAGAAGTAAGAGCAATCCAAGCAAGAGAAGCAAGCAGCAATACGGTTCCCGAGATGGGGCACGCATTAAAATTCTTCAATTCGTACCTACAAGGAGTAGAGCAAATGATTAAATCGATGGTCATGGTCTTGACGAGTGCTGTTCTGGCCGTGTCATTGCCCGCTTCGGCGCATACCGACGAATATTTCGAGACTCATGCTGCGCCCCACGCCGGGCAAATGCGTATGGCGGGGCCCTATCATCTGGAGCTTGTAACCAAAGATAAAGAATTGACGGTTTATGTAACAGATCATGCAGATGCGCAGATCAACACAGAAGGAGGCGTGGGCAAGGCGGCATTGCAAGTCGGTAAAGCCAAGCCGAAAACTTCCATAAAGCTCGAACCGGCGGGAAATAACATAATGAAAGGAACGGGAGATTTCGTCCTGACCCCGGAAACGGTAGTCGTCGTATTTGTCAAATTGCCGGAACAAGAGGCGCAATCCGCCCGGTTCACTCCATTGAAGAAGGCTGCGGCGAAGGATTCGCAGAAAAAGAGCGATAAAAAATCAGAAGAGGGTCATGGCGACCACGCCGGTCACGGAAATCATAGTGGCCATGGGTCGCACGGCCAAAGCGGGAACCAAGGCGGCGATCATAATCACCACATGCATCACTGATTATCAAGCCGCGAGGCCAGCCAGGATGGAACGGCGGGTATCTGCGTTTATCTAGAATAAGCGCAGATAAACCGGCAATGGCGCCAGACTCAAAAAGGAGATAACAGGCAGCTGAAATGGAAAGTCTGGTGGCATGAACCTACAGGATGATTGCTTATCAGCGATTCCCTGTAAGGCTCTCCCCTGGGGTGCTGATGCTCAGTGCGGCTTGCCGTCCCCGTTGTATATTGATGCTCATCAATATCATCAAGCCAATAATAAAATAGCTGCCGGTAATCAACATGGCCAGCCGGTGGTCGCCCCCGGAAATCCAGCTCACGATCCCATACGTGATCGGACCGAGTATCGAGGATAAATTGACTGCAAGTCCCCACAGTCCGAAAAATTCGGCGCGTCTCGCATCCGGACTGAGATAGCCTATTAGTGCGCGCCCTGCCGATTGCGACGCTCCCAGGCAAAGGCCGGCGACATTGGCAGCAAGCCAGAACATGGGGCGCGTCGCAGCCATCCATGCCAGCAACACCATTACAATCCAGCCTCCGAGGGTCAGCGCGATGGTGGGAATATGGCCGATTCTGTCCTGGATATTGCCAAAGGCGAACGCACCGATCGATGCCGTGATGTTGACAACCAGAACCAGAAACATGGTATCGCCGGTATCAAAGCCCATTACCTGCTGCGCATATATGGCGGCTAAAGTAATCACGGTTTGAATGCCCGCCTGGTAAAACACGATACATGCGAGAAAGCGTACGAGGTCGCGAAAATCGCGCACATGATGGAACGTGACAAGCAAGCGGGCAAATGCTTCGCGCACGACATGGCGTTCCGCTGGATGCGACTGCGGCAGCGCACGTTCCTTGAGAAAGAGAAAAGTCGGTATGCTCGAAATCGCGAAAAGGCCGGCAGTTATAAGCATTGCGCCCGGAACGAACTGCTCTGCAAGCCAGCCCTGGCCTTGTGCCCAAGTCACGTAAGCCAACGACAATCCCAGGCTGATCAGCCCGCCAACATAGCCGAAACTCCAGCCCCACCCGGAAACTTTTCCCAATGCCTCGCCGTGGGCGAGTTCCGGCAGAAAAGCTGAAATCAAATTCGTGCCGCTGCTGAAGAAAAAGTTACTTAGCACGATCAATACCACGGCCAACATCAGATCGCCCGGACCGACAAAGTAAAGCAATGCGGTAAAAAGCACGCAACCGATTGTGCTCACCAGCAGCAAAGGCTTCTTCATTGCATATGCATCAGCATAAGCGCCTATCACTGGCGCAGTCACCATAATAAGCGCATACGACACCGCCAACGCTGCTGTCCACGCAAACGTCCCCCACGCTTCATTATTCGCCACCACCGCCACAAAATAGGCGTTAAAAATGGCGGTAATCACAACGGTGGTGTAGCCTGAATTCGCGAAGTCGAACATTGCCCATGACCAGACTTCACGTCGGCTTACCCCAGGAGCGAGGTATCGGGACTTATCTTGTACCTGCATGAGATCCAATATGGTGTGATACCCTTGTGGGCCTGATTCGCTCTCGTTCAGCCCCCATGATTACCTGGGGATAGATGTGGCTCACATGATACCCGAGTATTCAGGAAATACTCAGCCATAGCAAGGTTCAGCAGCGGCTATTCATGCGAAGTAAGCGCTTACTAAGACCAAACCTCAATGTTTTGCCTGCCCTACCCCACCGCAGACGTTTACCAGGACACCTATCAGATTCAGCATGCCTTCCATCAACACATTCAGGTGTTCCTCGGTACACTCAAATGAGCGCAGCAGGGTTAAGGTGTCTATTACTGCTATCTCTCCGTGTTTCACCTGATGGTGAGCCAGATTTAATGCAAGCAGTCGCGCGCACTCCGCCAGCTCGTCTTTGGTCGCCTTCTTGATCAGAATATTCGCGAGATCGTACGCTTGATCGTAAGTTATTGGGTCATTCATCTTCAGCTGTCTATTATTGGTTTATCAAGCAAAGTCTCCTGGGCCAGAGTCTGTCAGTGATAGGAGCAGGTCCAGGTAAAACTCTTCCCTCTTGGCTGATACAGCCTAATTCCTCATGCCAGCAAGAGTTTCCAGTGCTCTATGATAATCGCATCGGAGCGTTTTACTATTGGACCTTGGTACGGCCTTTCGACAGATTGCTGAAACGGCAGCAAAAGAAAGTAGAAAGAGCACTACTTCCTGGCGAAGCGAGGCATCTATTCACTGTTGTAATGAGATTCAGGAGGTGATTAACGCATGTGAAGTTCCATTTACTCCGCATGAGCTGGGCGGTAGCTATATCACAATTGCAGAAAGTATCGATATCTCGGCTTATGCGTTAAAGCGTTTGGTGAGCAATAAAATGAGCAATGACGTGACAGAAGTTATATTGTTAACGATGTGGAACGACTAAGAGAGCCTACGCGAGAATTACCAGCCATATTCTTAGAAGCATCAGTGCCGAATAGCTCTCTCAAAGCATCGAGCTAGTCCGGCAGCTATCTTATAAGAATTACCTCCGAACACATGCTGGTGGAACTTGGCTAGTCTTGTTCAAGGAGGGCTTGCTTGTGCTCCTCCTCGGGCTTCCTAACGTCCCTGTCCATCTGGTCTACCCAATATTGGGCAGCCATGCGGAGTACGTCCACCCGGTCATCCTTAGCTAGGGGAGTCGCTTTCTCAAAGATGCCTCTCCAGGAAGACCCAGGACGAACGTTAATTGGTCTGCCTGGGCAAAGATATAGGAAAGAGGGATAATTGAGTGTAGGGGCTGTAATTGATTCCTGGGGCATCTTGGGGTTTTTCTCGCTCAACAACCACCCGCTTTACCTCTTAGTCAACCAGACAACTCCCTCTTGGTTTCACCAGCTCGCTCTGTGGTATCAAGGCGTAATGTCGCTCAAGAATGACAACATCTCTCAACAATCCGCGCTTGTTGCCGATTATCTGCTCTTCCTTCTATTTACCGGACTGCGCCGCCAGGAAGCGGCAACCTTAAAATGGTCCGATATCGATTTATTAGGTAGGTCGTTTACAATCAGTGATACCAAGAACCGGCAACCATTGACATTGCCCCTTACTGATTTTTTGTACAACCTCTTGGAAAACAGGAAAGCTAGGACGAATTCCGATTACGTTTTTGCCGGAAGTGGAAAGGCAGGGTATTTGATCGAGCCTCGCAGCCAAGTGAAGAAAGTGATTGAGGTCTCTGGAGTGCCCTTTACGCTGCATGATCTGCGCCGCAGCTATATAACAATTGCCGAAAGTATCGATATCTCCGCCTATGCATTAAAGCGCCTGGTGAATCATAAAATGAGCAGTGATGTCACCGCAGGGTATATTGTCAACGATGTGGAACGGCTAAGAGGGCCTATGCAGCGGATCACCGATCACATACTTAGCAGCATTCTCTCGGAATAGCTTACTCTAATCGTCGAGCTAATTGGCCAACGATCTAAAACACAGAATTATTAATTTTCATGTTATTACAAATATATATTCCGCTATTGTTCCCCAAGGACGACCAGAAAGTTCTGGATTGACGAATCTTTTTTTGTTAAATCTGACATTCTAAGATTCGAATCGCCTTGAATGGCTAGGAACTGCCATTGGAGGTAAAAGACTGTTTGGATGAGGCAAGATTAGATAAGTAAACTGTAGATGCCTGTACTATCATGTGCTTAATGACAGATAATTGTGGAGCCGCAATCATCAAGCGTTTTAGTGATCTTCGTGCTCCTCTATTTTCAATAATAAAGACCGGTTGATCTGCTGAATAACTGTGAGGCCTTAGCCTGGGCTGATCAGTGCCGGAAGGTCTATGATGGAAAACTCCGTAGCCAAAGGACTGTTGTCTATTGAGGTGAAAGCGCCTCCGATAGTGGCCGGCACTCAAGCTACTGTAAGTCTGGTCATCCGTAATCCTTTCTCTCAAGAGGTTGTTATTGAATCAATCCAAGCCCCGTCTTCCGCCCCATTGTTACCAATGCCAGCTGAAGCAGAGGAAAAGCCGTCCCCCATGGATGGTAAGAATTCGAGCTATCTCGCTCGCTTTGCTTCGATCTTCTCCGGGATTAGAGTAAAAGAAATTAGCTTTGGCTCCCTTACGGCCGAGTTTCCTGGGTCGGAAGGAAAAAAAATCAATATAAATATGGAACCGCACTCGAAGGCTATTGTTAAAAGCCCCTTAGGGCCGTATGACATAATCAACTTCAATGTTGAGGAAGGTGCGGAACTCGTGTTTGATATCCCTGACGCAAAAGCGGATTCCAAATCTACCCCCAGCAAGGAGAGAATAATTTTTTCTCAGCAGGAGGATTTAGCTTCGTTCGAATTGAAGACTGCTCATTGGCTGTTGGTGAAACCTAAAGTTCTCGACCTGTATGCACTCATTAAATTCAGGGTTGGAAACGAACCGCACAGCCAAGTCGTTCCAGTAACGTTGTCCATTCAACCTCCTGTAAAGTCCATCGTGTTCGGCGCAGTTTCTGGAGGTATTCTCGGATGGCTAGCAAGACAGTTGAATAAAGGTGTTCTTACGGACGACTTTTCAGTCGCGGCTTCCGTCGTTAGTGTATTGGGCGTCATCGTAATGGCGATGATCCTTGCCATTGTCCTGTCACGGCAAGAGTCATCAAAAGGTTTTGTAACCCTTGAGGACTTTTATGGGGCGTTTGTAGTTGGGGCAATTTTCGGATATACAGGCACACAGTATTTCGAAGCATCGATCAAGGCCGCCGTGAGACCCACCGACACGTAATCCCTCATTCATCGAGCCCCACCGATAAAGCCGCGCGGTACCTATGGATGCCAGCGTTGAGTTTCCTCGTTTCGGATACAACTGCTGAAATATTTCGAAAGCAGTAACTTGAGTCTGACATCAATGCAAGATCAAATCTTGCCGCTACATCTTAAACCGTCAGGTTTGACCAATCCATATTGATCAACTAACGTAAACCATTCGTCTGGATCAAGCTCATCACCCATTGCTGTCATATCACCAGCACTAGCTTCATCTATCATCTGAACCAGAAAAAAGCCCTCTTCATCCTCAGCAAATATCACATCTTCAACTACGAAGCGCATCCCTAAGGGCTCTTTCGTGGAGACATACACGCCTGTCTCAGGCGGCTGTTTTCTATCTTTGCCTTGTGCAATTTTTTCTTCATTACTGTCGCGCAATTTTGCTTTTTTCATTTGAATCACCTTCATAGGAATTTTTGCAGCACAAGCTGAGAACTAAGCTTGACGAGAATACAGATGCTTTTACCCTTCTTTTCCAAGTTTCGTACAAACTTTTTTTATCAAATCCATGAGTCATTTTTATCCTCCTGTTTGCATCCATAATATATTCCTTATCTTTTAGGCGTATAAAATCGCCTTTCTAGACGTTCGCTGCTTGCCTCTACTTGAAGCAAAAAATAGAAAGATACGAATATTCAATTCCTTAATCATTATCCCGGGAGTCTTTTGCAATCCTAAAAGTTTCTCATTTGTCAATATCCTGTAACAGAACATTCCTTGTTTCTTCCATTTACCGCATTCTGTTTCCGCCAATTAACAACTTAAACTTATGGAGACAGAAACATGCAACAAAATTTACTTACAACTAAAGAAGCTGCCATATGTCTAGGTGTCAGTGAAGCGTTCCTCGAACGTGACCGCTGGGCCGGGGCTAAAGTCCCTTTCATCAAGATAGGGTCCCGCGCAGTGCGTTATCGGCTGCAAGACTTGGAGCACTACATCGAGTCCTGCATTCGCAAATCCACCAGCGATACGGGGCGCAAATGAACGCTGTGTGGCCTATTCCCCTTCCCGAAAGTGCGTACGTTCGGGAAGATGGAATCACTTTCTATCGCGAAGAGGAAGAAGAACCTTTTACTTCCGATATTCTCAGCCGCCACCCGGAATGTCTTGCTGAACCGATGGCGTTGGAATACGCCCGCTTGTATGTGGAACAGGGGGAAGAGAAAGCTGAAGCCTATCTAAACGCGATTTCCGCTGAACTTGCCAGTGCGCCTTTGAGCCTTCTGGCAACAGATGAGGAAATCCGGCTTTTTGCCCGGAGGCTCGCCGATCAATTTTTCCGACTGCAAAATAAGTTCAAGAATCCCGTTATCGCAGCCCGTTTCCTCACGCATCTTGCGGAAAGTAAATACGGCATTACCGCGCCGTGGAGCAAAACAAGCAAAACGGAGAAGGGGATTCCTCTAGGAGAGAAACCTCTATCCCTGGTTGTAACGGAAGCGATGGGAAAGTCTCTACCGTCAGTAGCGGTAACAGAAATAAGGGATAAGCAGAATCCGCTAACAGTAATCGATACAGGAAATAGACGAGCTTTTCTAATCCCTGTACCAGTATCCGTTACAGAGAAACAGACTCCTGTAACGGTAACAGAAAAGCGTGAGTTCCCAATTGCTGTAACAGGAAAATCAAAGCCTGCAAATCCTGTAACCGCTACCAATACAGCAATTACCGATACAGGAATTCTAGCTCGACTAAGTGACGAGTATTGGTGGCGGCGAGCATTGCGCAAGGTTCATGTACGCAAATTCGAGCAAGGCGCAATCCGCTTAGGGCTCGTACATAGCCGTAAGGGTAAGTATGTCAGTGATGAGACTTTGGAGAGGCGTCGCAAACAAAACCGCCGTAACCGTGCCATTCTCGAACACTGCATCGCAAGCAATGAACTAGGACAGGAATACACCCTACAGCAACTAGCCGATCTCTCGGTATCGAATCCCAAGATTCGCCGTGCCGAATTAATGACTCGCATTGCCGGATTTGATGCCGTTGCCCAATCGCTGGGACATGCCGCCATGTTCTATACCATCACCTGCCCTTCGCGCATGCATGCAAGGTTATCTGTATCAGGGCAAGAAAACCCGAAATACGACCGAACTACACCAAGGGAAGCGCAAGCTTATTTAAGAAAGATATGGGCACGGATACGGTCGAGGCTTGACGATAGGGACTTAACGTACTACGGCATGCGTGTTGCCGAGCCTCAGCATGACGGCACTCCACATTGGCACCTGTTGCTGTTCATGCCAAAAGAGCACGTTAAGCAAGTCGGTAGCATCGTCCGAGACTATGCCATGCGCGAAGATGGGGATGAAGCAGGTGCTGCCAAGCATCGATACAAGGAAGAACGCATAGATAGATCAAAGGGAACGGCTGCCAGTTATATCGCGAAATACATTTCCAAGAACATCGATGGCTTCGGCTTGAATTGCGATATCGATGGTGGAGAGCCTACAAGTGCGGCTGAACGGGTAAGGGTTTGGGCCAGCACCTGGGGCATCAGACAGTTTCAGCCAATTGGCGGACCGTCTGTAACGTTGTGGCGTGAGTTGCGCCGTATGGGTGAAATGGATGTCACGGGAGAGTTGAAAGAATTGAGAGACGCGGCGGATAAGGGCGAATGGGACCGTTTCGTGATGCTGATGGGCGGACCGGAAGCGAAGCGTAAGGGTTTCCCAATAACACTCGCCAAGCAATGGAATGACCAGCCTAACCGTTATAAGGAGCCGAAAGGGGAAGAAGTCATTGGAATAGCGTGGGAAAAGACTGTATTTCCTACTCGGATTCATACGTGGACTGTCAGGAATAAATCCGAGCCCGAAAAGCAAAGAGGACTGGTTGAGCTTAACGAGCCTTCAAATGAAGGCGGGGAAATAATCTCGCTGCATCAGGTAGGCCCTGAACCCTTGGAGTCCTGTCAATAACTGTACGGCAGGCATTCAGGGAAGGGAACAAAAGGATCGCAGTACGATTCTGAATTAACCTAAAATATGATGTCCTACATGAGGACATTAGTAGTCTTTGGCTGTCTTTTCCAGCTCGCTCAGATCCTCAACACCCGCTATGTTTGCCAACATGCCGGTATATTTTTTGAGTTGCTCTTGCAGGACCCCCAACTCCGCGCGAAACTGCTGGCGCTGTTGCTCATCCTGCAAGGCGCCTGCCAGTGCAAGTCTGTGCCCTCGGGCCGTAAAAGGACGCACGATTTGATTCAGCACTACTACCGCCAATTTCGTGAACTCCCCGCAATCCCGCCCGTGACGCCGGATGATCTCGCGTTCCGCCAAGGGTTGCGTGGTGATACGGGTTAGCAGTTCGATATACATCTACATCTCCAAGCCGCCGCCTTATCCGGGTCGCTGGGTTGCCACTCCAGCGTCCAGCCACTTCTTCCATTCTTCTATTTCATGGGCCTGTCTCGCAACTCATGTCTCTATTCAAACAACCAAGCGATATCGGCAGGAACCTCAATTTGCTCATCTAGAATCCTCTGCTTTATGGTTTCCAACTTGGCCTTAATTTCCGCTGCTTCCTCGTTTTTGTCTGATTCTTCCAAGTGAGTCAACAGGATGTGAAGACTCCTCGCTAAGTCCGGCCCAATACCGGTAAAGTTGTCCTTTGCCAGCTGCTCATAAATCTCCACCGCCCGCCGGGTCGCCTGCAAGCCTGCCGCCCACTCCCCGCTATTCACCAAGTCAACCGACAGGTTGACCAAGCTCCCTGCCAAGTCGGGTCCATAAGCGGCGAAATTGTCCTTCGCCAGTTGCTCATAAATCTCCACCGCCCGCCGGATCGCCTGCAAGCCTGCCGCCCACTCCCCGCTCTCGCGCAGGCAAAGTGATAGGTTGGCTAAGCTCCTTGCCAAGTCGGGCCCATAGGCGGCGAAATTGTCCTTCGCCAGCTGCTCATAAATCTCCACCGCCCGCCGGATCGCCTGCAAGCCTGCCGTTTGCTCTCCGCTCTCGCCCAGGTAGACCGACAGGTTGTTCAGGCCCAACGCCAAGACGGCTCCATAGGCAGCGAAGTTATCCGCTGCCAGCTGCTCATAAATCTCCACCGCCCGCCGGGTCGCCTGCAAGCCTGCCGCCCGCTCCCCGCTATTCACCAAGTCAACCGACAGGTTGACCAAGCTCCCTGCCAAGTCGGGTCCATAAGCGGCGAAATTGTCCTTCGCCAACTGCTCAAGAATCTCCACCGCCCGCCGGATCGCCTGAAAGCCTGCCGCCCGCTTCCCGCTCTCGCCCAGGCGAATTGACAGGTGGACCAAACTCTTTGCCAAGTCGGGCCCATAGGCGGCAAAATTGTCCGCTGCCAGCTGCTCATAAATCTCCTCCCCCCGCCGGACCGCCTGCAAGGCCGCCGCCCGCTCCCCGCTCTCGCCCAGGCGCGCCGACAGGTTGACCAAACTCTTTGCCAAGTCGGGGCCATAGGTGGCGAAATTGTCCGCTGCCAGCTGCTCATAAATCTCCTCCCCCCGCCGGCCCGCCTGCAAGGCCGCCGCCCGCTCCCCGCTCTCGCCCAAGCGCTCCGACAGGTTGACCAAACTCCTTGCCAAGTCGGGCCCATAGGCGGCGAAATTGTCCGCTGCCAGCCGCTCATGAATCTCGACCGCCCGCCGGCCCGCCTGCAAGGCCGGGGCCCGCTCCCCGCTCTCGCCCAGGTAGACCGACAGGTTGGCCAAACTCCTTGCCAAGTCGGGCCCATAGGCGGCGAAATTGTCCGCTGCCAGCCGCTCATAAATCTCCACTACCCGCCGGCCCGCCTGCAAGGCCGGGGCCCGCTCCCCGCTCTCGCGCAGGTAGACCGACAGGTTGACCAAACTCCTTGCCAAGCCGGGTCCATAGGCGGCGAAATTGTCTGCTGCCAGCTGCTCATAAATCTCCCCCGCCCGCCGGCCCTCCTGCAAGGCTGCCGCCCGCTCCCCGCTCTTGTGCAGATAGGCCGATAGATTATTCAAGCTCCTTGCCAAGTCGGAGCCGTAGGCGGTGAAATTGTCCTTCGCCAACTGCTCAAGAATCTCCACCGCCCGCCGGCCCGCCTGCAAGGCCGCGGCCCGCTCCCCGCTCTCGCCCAGGTAGACCGACAGGTTGCTCAGGCCCAACGCCAAGCCGGGCCCATAGGCGGCGAAATTGTCTGCTGCCAGCTGCTCATAAATCTCGACTGCGCGCCGGCTCACCTGCAAGCCCGGAGCTCGCTCTCCGCTAGCAGAAAGTTGAACCGACAGATTATTCAAGCTCCTTGCCAGGTCGGGGCCGTAGGCGGTGAAATTGTCCTTCGCCAACTGCTCATGAATCTCCACCGCCCGCCGAATCGCCTGCAAGGCTGCCGCCCGCTCCCCGCTCTCGCCCAAGGACCTCGCCAGATTCGTCAGATGCTTAGCTTGGCCTTGTGGTGAATCGGCGTGTGTCAGCAACACCTTATTAACTGCTATTGCCAAGGGCAACAGGGTATGTTCCAGGTTGTTTCGGCCTAGAGCCAGATTCAGTTTTTCGCAACGTCTCGGTTCTCTACGAACCCAATCGATCAGATTCTGCAAGGGCCAAGGACGATCCAACGCGCTTTGCGAATCATGGATTAGCCGCCCAAATATCGAACTCGCGTTAGCAACGTCAGTCGCTGCTTCTAGTCCCAGATATTGCCACGCACCGGACTGATCCCCCGCAAGTTCCGTTAAAGCGTAGTGCAATAGATCGGCGGCAAGAAGGTCGGGTTGAAGTGCATGAATGCCGTGCTGAGACCAGAGGCTGGTGTCTTTGAGTTGGCGCAATGCAGGGAGTTGAATATCCAGCTTCAACTCCTGTCCGGTGTCGATTAGCTGGCGCAATGCTTCGCTCTCAAGTTCGCCTGACATTGCTGCCAGCGCTTGCAGCATAACCAGGCTGTACTTATCGATATTCCGTTTCTTCGCTTCTTTTTCGAGTCGGGTTACTTCGTACTGTTTAGTCAGTACACGAATGATTTCCTTGCCGCTCAGTTCTTTCGCTTTGGAATCGAGCATCAGGCGAATAGCCAGTGCCATTATAAACAGGGGACGATTACGCAGTTTCGCCCGCTGCCGCCATTCCTGGAAAGCTTCTGGCTGCATGGGAAGTGGCGGGAGGGACGTTTCTTTAAGTTCGTGCAACTGTTGCCACGCCTGCTGGAATAAATCCCATGAGGCTGAATCACCCCCTGCCAAACCTCGTAACTTGATGGAGGAAGCAAGGAGGCTCTTCGCAGCTTGGGAAAGTTTTTGCAGGAAATCACCATTACGCCCCAGCAACAAGACGCGCAGCTTGCGTTCAGGTGCTGGCATAACGGTAAAGGCTTCCAGCAGTGCCGTTACTTTTTCAGGGCGTTGTTCCGGATAATCAATGACCAGAAGAGTTCCTTTACTGCCCGTATACCAGGAACCCTCCAGTCCTTGAGCCTCACCAGCTTCCCACCCCTTTTCTTTTAACTGGGTGGCGAACTCGAAAGCAAGGCGAGTCTTGCCGACCCCGCCTTCCCCAACAATCAGGCAGATACTGATTTTGCTCCGGGCGTCCGCCCAGTCGTGCAAGACTTTCAGTTCCGCCTCCCTGCCAAGCATCGGGGTAAGACGACTTTTCCAATTCAGCAGGTATTCGATACTGTCAGGGTTGGAGCTAGTACTGAGATCGGGAATTCGCAGACATGATTTCCCTTGCCCCTCGCTAATCCGGTATTCTTCCTCTTTCTCCCGCCACTCTACATGCAAGCCGGTGAGCCAGTAATTGAGCGTTTGCAGTAGATCATCGGGGGCGTGCGCGTGCTCACGGATTAGCTGGCGCAAATGGGCAGGGTCGTCCCCTCGTACCAGCCCTGCCAAAATACTATGCGGCAGGCTTTCATTCAGATCATGAAAGCGCAGGGCATTGATGCCCTGGAGAAATATGGAGAGCTTGGCAATGTCTTCAGGTGATGCGTCCGGCAGGAGTACCGGAATAATGCAATTCTGGCGTTGCTGTACCTGACGCCGTAAGGCAGCGTCAGCTTCGGCTTGCTGCCATGGACCTATGCCCTGAGTGCCAATGAAGATGAGGATAAAGTGGCTTTCCCCTAATCCGGTTTCCAGATTCCTCAGCCATTCCTCACCTGAGAGGATATCCCACTTATCGAAGAAACAATGTAGGCCTTGGGTTTCCAAAGCCTTGCTGACGCGCTCTACAGCAGGTTTGTCGGCACCGTTGTGGGAGATAAAGGCATCATATTTATAGCTCACTTGACCTTCCCGTTTATTAGTTTATTAAGAAGGTGAAGCCTTAAATCTTGCAAGAGCTTAGAGCGTAAGGCTCAAAATACTTCAGCCTCAAGCTAAGTTAAGATTAGCACAATTGGTGCAATCCGTAGCCATTGTCTACATAAAGTCTACATCGTTCACATTTGCTTCGACGACATCTCTTTAATTTATTGATTTTAATGGTGCTGTTGAGAGGAGTCGAACCTCCGACCTACTGATTACGAATCAGTTGCTCTACCAACTGAGCTACAACAGCTTGGGAAGGGATCAGAATAAACCACGCCAATTATAGTCTTTTGGAAAACGGTGGGCAAACGTTCCCATCTGGGAGCACCGCCACAGGATGAAAGAAATAAAAGAAAACAGAGAAATCGGAGAAGTCGCCGTCCCAGTGCAATAAGCGCGAGCTCACATAACCAACCCCCATAAATTTTTCAACTCAACCTTCTGCTCCAGCAAAATTCTGCTTCCACAAAACCTGCGACCCATCCCGGATGTGATTCCGTTTTTCTCCAGAAAGGACTCATCTGGAGCACTTGAATTCCTCCTCGAAATAAAAAACGTAAATTCCAACATATTCTTCGAATGGCCGGGAATCACTAGACAATTTCCCGGGATTGGGTCAAACTTGCCGCCATGAAAAATGGCTCAAACCGCTGCCAAAATATCCTGGTTATCCATGGGCCGAACCTGAATTTGCTAGGAATCAGGGAACCTTCGGTTTACGGAACTGTCACATTAGAAGAAATTAACGGAAATTTGGCGAAGTTAGCCGAAAAAGAGGGTATTAGTCTTGATTGCTTCCAAAGTAACGCTGAGGGGGAGCTAATAGACCGAATCCAGCAGGCGGGCGCGGAAAAAATAGACTTCATTATCATCAATCCTGCCGCTTATACGCATACCAGTATTGCCTTGCGTGATGCACTTGCGGCCACCCGGATCCCTTTCATTGAAATTCACCTTTCCAATATTTTTGCTCGCGAATCTTTCCGCCAGAAATCTTTTTTTTCCGATATGGCGGTGGGAGTCATAAGCGGTCTGGGAGCAAAGGGATACGAACTCGCCTTCAATTATGTGCTGGGCCGCAACTGATGAGCGTCAAGGATAGCAACGAAGTGATCGGGTACCATCAAGGAGCTGAGAATTCCTTTTGATAAGCCAATGCAGTATTGGCTCATCTCACCCCTTGCGTGTTTTGAAACAGGGGTATTTTTAAAAAAGACAAAAACACAAAGTCCGCGTCTTCGAGCGCTGACAGATGGTTAGAGGTTTTGACAGAACATAACGCAAGAGGAACCGATCGGGAGACCCTATATGGACCTGAGAAAGCTTAAAAAACTGATTGACCTGGTGGAGGAATCCGGCATTGCCGAGTTAGAGATAACGGAAGGCGAAGAAAAGGTTCGCATCAGCAGATCCACGCCTTCGATGCAGATGCCCGCAATCGCAATGCCTCCTCCGCAACCCGCCCCAGCACCAGCCATCATTCCGCAAGCTGCGCCAGTCACTCCCGCAACAGCCGCCGCCGAGATACTGCCGCAAGGTCATATGGTCAAATCGCCTATGGTGGGCACCTTCTATCGTAGTTCCGCTCCCGGCAGCAATCCGTTCGTCGAGGTGGGTCAGACAATCAAGGAGGGTGACACGCTCTGCATCATAGAGGCAATGAAGCTGCTCAATGAAATCGAGTCGGACAAGAGCGGTGTGATCAAGGCGGTGCTGGTGGAGAACGGTCAACCTGTCGAGTATGGCGAACCGTTATTCGTGATTGAATGATTCCGGCATTTTTCACGTTCCGTGCAATCTAGTGGAATATCCGCATCAATAGAAGAGGAGAAATCACCTCCATCATGAAACGAGATACGAGCGGCAGACATGTTTGAAAAAATACTGATAGCAAACCGCGGCGAGATTGCCTTGCGGATACAACGTGCATGCCGTGAGATGGGTATCAAGACAGTAGCGGTGCACTCCCAGGCCGACGCCGAGGCAAAATATGTAAAACTCGCTGATGAGTCCGTATGCATCGGACCTGCTCCTTCGGCACAAAGCTATCTTAATATCCCCGCCATCATCAGTGCCGCCGAGGTCACCGACGCGGAAGCCATTCATCCGGGTTACGGGTTTTTGTCGGAAAATGCCGATTTTGCCGAACGTGTAGAAAAAAGCGGCTTCGTCTTTATCGGCCCCCGGCCCGAGACGATTCGGCTGATGGGCGACAAGGTCAGTGCCAAGAACGCCATGAAAAAGGCTGGCGTACCTTGTGTCCCCGGCTCGGACGGTGGCCTCCCCGAATCCGTGGACGAAATCAAAGCCATCGCTCGTGCCATCGGCTACCCTATCATTATCAAGGCCGCGGCAGGTGGAGGCGGTCGCGGCATGCGCGTGGTGCACACTGAAGCAGCGTTATCGAACGCGATTATCATTACGCGCAACGAAGCTCAGGCCGCCTTCGGCAACCCGACGGTCTACGCGGAAAAATATCTGGAAAACCCGCGCCACATCGAGTTTCAGGTATTGGTGGATGAACATCGCAACGCCATCTATCTGGGGGAACGGGATTGCTCCACGCAGCGCCGCCATCAGAAAATTATCGAGGAAGCGCCTGCCCTGGGGATTCCCCCGAGATTGCGTGACAAAATGGGAACCCGCTGCGTCGACGCATGCAAGCGCATCGGCTACCGCGGTGTGGGAACGTTCGAGTTTCTGTTCGAAAAAAACGAATTCTATTTCATTGAAATGAATACACGCCTGCAGGTCGAGCATACCATTACCGAGGCCATCACCGGGATCGACCTGGTGCAAGCGCAGATCCGCGTGGCAGCCGGCGAAAAGCTCACTCTGCGGCAGCGCGACGTCGTGTTGAAGGGTCATGCCATCGAATGCCGCATCAACGCCGAAGACCCGTACAAGCTCACCCCGTCGGCGGGGCGCATCACCCAGTATCATGCTCCCGGAGGCCCTGGCATTCGCGTGGATTCCCATATATATCATAACTATTTCGTGCCGCCCTATTACGATTCCATGATAGGCAAAATAATCGCGTACGGAGACAACCGCGACCAGGCGATAGCACGCATGCGTATCGCACTGTCGGAAATGGTTATCGGCGGCATCAAAACCAATACGCCGCTCCACCTTGACCTGTTGTCCGATGCCGCATTCCTGAATGGCGGCACGAGCATCCATTATCTCGAACAAAAGCTCGCCAATCATAATAACAATTCCGGCTGAGGCTCCATCGCTTCGCTACTGAAACTCCAGTAATGGACGGAGAGTTTTTGAGGTAGGAGTTTTTCGGGAAACGGGCCTGGAACGTTCTGCCCGTCTGCCGTCTGCCGTCTGCTCAGGCAGCCAAATGCGAGGTACGTACCATCATGCCCTGGATTTCGGTCATCATAAAAACGGACAGCGTGTATGCCGAGGCGTTAAGCGATGCGATGCTGGCCTTGGGCGCGCTATCAACTGACATCCATGATTCCGCAGCCGGGACCGAGCATGAGCAACCCCTGTTTGGCGAACCAGGAGAGCCCATCGCAGACATCTGGCTTGCACCGGAACTTACCGCGCTATTCAAGGGGGATACCGAAATTTCCACCGTAATGCGCGCTGCGGCCGAAGCGGTCGGCCTGCCTGCCCCTCCGATCTATCGGATCGAGTATGTGGAAGAGCAGGATTGGGTACGGGTAACCCAGTCGCAGTTCAATCCGATCCGCATTTCCTCGCGCTTGTGGGTCGTGCCAAGCTGGCATGAAATCCCCGATCCGAATGCCATCAACCTGATCCTCGATCCCGGACTCGCCTTTGGAACGGGAACTCATCCTTCTACGCAGCTATGCCTTGAATGGCTTGACGAAAATCTCGGAGGAGGCGAAGATGTTCTTGATTACGGTTGTGGTTCAGGCATATTGGCAATTGCCGCGCTCAAGATGGGCGCTCACCATGTTGTCGGAATCGACATAGATCCGCAAGCGGTGGAGGCAAGCCGCCAGAACGCAAGGCTTAACCAGTGCGCGGAAACCGAAATAGAGTTTCATATGCAGATGGCGGAGCAGACGGATACAGAACGTGGGGGCTGGGCGGATGTCGTTATTGCCAATATCCTTGCCAATCCGCTGATCATGCTGGCTCCCATACTGACGCATGCTGCCCGACCGGGGGGACGCATTGCCCTATCCGGTATACTCGCGGAGCAGGCAGAAGAGGTGATGCAGGCTTATCGGCAATCACATGATATGCATATTGCACGAAATCGTGAGGGATGGGTCTTGCTGGCAGGTACGAGAAAATGAACAGATTAAACAAAAACCAGAACCGGTATGGCACTTGTAGCTCGATGTCCTAACTGCTTAACGGTCTTTCGCGTCACGCCTCTGCACTTGCAGGCGCATGGGGGCGAGGTGCGTTGCGGGCAGTGCAACCATATATTTAATGGTTTCGCTGCGTTGCTGACCATGGAGGAGCCGGAAATCATAAAACCGGTGAAGACCGCGGAAGCGGCGAAAGCACCGGAAAACACTTCACAGCTTTCTCCTGATGTGGGGATTTCCCACCCGGGAGCGCTACAGGATGGAGGCGTGCCGGAGCCAGTGATGTCGGAACCTCACATCTCTGAACCGCCATCGGCGCAGAATCCGCCGGGACCGCTCCCAGCAGAGCCGACCGGTTCAGCCCCTGTCAAGCCAGAGGCAGCAGAGGCTCGCGCTCCTGAAACGCCTGCGAGGGAGAAACCTGACGCCAGGGCCGCGAAAAAAGCAGACAAAGCACGGGACAGGCGGGTTGCGAGAGAACAAATTCCGCAAACGGGTAACGGGATGTATGCCGGATTGGAAGACGACATGCTGGATAATTATTTGCCGGAGCACTACGTTTCCAGGAGAGGGCAACTGCCGGAGATCACGGCTGCGTGGGCCGTTGCCAATCTTTTTATGCTCATCGTGCTCGTGGCGCAGATCATCTATGCATTTCGCAGTGATCTGGCGGTTAACATGCCGAGCACCAGACCCTTTCTGGAGCAATATTGCAAAGTTTTGCAATGTACTGTTTCTCTGTCGCCATCCACCGGTTCGGAAAATACGGCATCATCTGGAATGAGCGCGAGTCCGTCTATTGGCCTTGCTGTCTCCGCTGACAAGCAGTCATCTGTTTTCGGTCATTATCGTTGGGTCCATTCACCTTGCCCGACAGGGCGAGTTGTCTGACTTCGCCAATTCCTCACTACCTGTCTCAGGCTCCTGCCCGCCCTCTGGCTACCCGATTTGGGGTAAAATCGATGTCCCGTTAAATTAGGTATTCCTCTTTTGGAAGATGCGTCTGAAAGCCTGATCGAAATCCAAGGCCTGAATTTCTCTTATGGGCAGCGTCCGATTCTCAAGGGAATCGACATGACGATGGGACGAGGGAAAGTCATTGCCATCATGGGTGGCAGCGGCAGCGGGAAAACAACCTTGTTGCGCCTCATCGGAGGCGCCGTGCGCCCGACTTCCGGCTATGTGAAAGTTGCAGGCCAGGTAGTGCACAAACTGAAGCGGGATGAGCTTTTTCGCATGCGTCGAAAAATGAGCATGCTGTTCCAGTTCGGCGCATTGTTTACCGATCTCTCGGTATTCGACAACGTGGCTTTCCAGATGCGGGAACATACGGACCTGCCGGAGTCCATGATACGGGACCTTGTGTTAATGAAACTCCAGGCTGTGGGTTTGCGCGGCGCACACGAGTTGATGCCCAACCAGCTCTCCGGCGGCATGGCGCGCCGAGTCGCACTGGCGCGCTCGATTGCGCTTGATCCTCTGCTTATCATGTACGACGAGCCTTTCACCGGACTCGATCCCATTTCACTCACAGTGATCGGGAACCTGATTCGACGCCTGACCGATGCCTTGGGCATGACCTCCATCGTCGTAACTCACGACGTGCAGGAATCCTTGAAAATTGTCGACTACGTTTATTTCATCGCGAACGGAGTGATTGCAGCCCATGGTACGCCGGACGAGGTGCGCCGATCGGTTGCACCGTTTGTACATCAGTTCGTTCATGGGGAAGAGGATGGTCCCGTCTCGTTTCACTATCCCGCCAGGCCCTATGCGCAGGATCTGAAACTGGAGGGCAGTTTTGCCTAGGCGTATCGTAACTGGTATTCAGAGTGTCGGTCATCGCGTCATAGACAGTATCTGGCGCCTGGGCTACGCCAGCCGTTTCTTCCTGCTGACCCTGATCAAGTCCGGCACCAGCCTGCGCCGCTTCACCCTGGTGATACGGGAGCTTTATTTTACCGGGGTACAGTCGCTCATCATCATCCTCGTGTCGGGACTTTTTGTCGGCATGGTGCTCGGCTTGCAAGGCTTCGAAACTTTGCAGCGATATGGAGCAGAATCTGCGGTAGGCACCATGGTGGCCTTGTCATTGTTACGCGAATTGGGGCCAGTGGTGTCGGCGTTGTTGTTCGCCAGCCGCGCCGGTTCGGCAATCACAGCGGAAATCGGCCTGATGAAAGCGACCGAGCAACTGGCGGCAATGGAAATGATGGCTGTAGATCCGATTGCGCGTGTAGTCGCCCCCCGATTCTGGGCGGGCGTGATTTCAATGCCGTTGCTGGCGGGGCTGTTTTCAGCCATAGGCATCTATGGCGGCTATCTGGTGGCTGTCGTACTTATCGGAGTGGATGAAGGTTCGTTCTGGTCGCAAATGCAAAGTGCTGTCGATTTCCGCTACGACGTGGTCAACGGCATCATAAAAACCTGTGTTTTCGGCGTCGCGGTGACGGCAATCGCGGTGTTTGAGGGGTATGATGCCGCGCCCACGGCCGAAGGCGTATCCGGTGCGACAACTCGCACCGTGGTGACTTCTTCACTCGCAATTCTTGGACTCGATTTTATCTTGACCTCGTTCATGTTCAGGGGAATGGGCTGATGCAGCGCGCAACAATGGATTTGTGGGTAGGATTGTTCGTCATGGCAGGTATCGGCGCGTTGCTCGTGCTGGCGTTGAAAGTCGGCAATCTTGGCACTTATAGCGCGAATGACAGCTATCAGGTGACAGGCAACTTCGAAAACATCGGGGGGTTGAAAGTGCGGGCGCCGGTAAAGAGTGCCGGTGTCGTCGTTGGCCGGGTGACGGACATTCAGTTCAGCACAGAGACATATGACGCTCTGGTGATCATGAATATTGACACCCGTTATAAATTTCCCAAGGATACTTTTGCCAGCATCCTTACCTCCGGTTTGATCGGGGAGCAATATATCGGCTTGGCGGCTGGGGGTGATGAAGCGACGCTCAAGGATGGCGACACCATCATGAAAACCAATTCTGCCCTTGTTCTGGAAGAAATGATCGGGAAATTTTTGTTCAATAAAGCTTCAGAAGGAGGCAGCAATGAAAATTCCGGCAAGAACTAGAAAGGGCAGTAATAAGTCCAACGCCTGCGGCAGCGTACGAATTTCACGGATAAGGGCCTGCAGGCAGGAAGCAGTTGATGCGGGCGCCGGAAGCGTCAACAGCCTAAGCATTTCGTGTGTTGAGCAGTCTAATCAAGCGAGGAAATCATGAAAAAATATCTTGGTATCTCAGGTCTGCTGGCAGCCTGGTTGGTTGCATTCCCTGCCGCCGCAGAAATCAGTCCTGATACGCTGGTGGATAACACTGCCCAGGAAGTATTGTCGATCGTTCGGCAGGATAAGGAATTGCGAGCGGGCAATATGGCCAAGATTCTTGATCTGGTCGAAGCCAAGGTTCTGCCGCATTTCAACTTCACCCGTATGACCCGGCTTGCCATGGGCAAGAACTGGAATAAGGCAACCCCACAGCAACAGGAGGAATTGGTGAAAGAGTTCCGCACCTTGTTGGTGAGGACTTACTCTAACGCCCTCAGTACCTACAGTGACTACAAGATCAAGGTTGAGCCGGTGAGGAGCAAGGCAGGGGACACGGATACCACCGTCAAAACGAAAGTCATGCAGGATAGCGGGCAACCCGTGGATATCGACTACAGCATGGAAAAAACAGGGGACGGGTGGAAAGTCTACGATGTGACGGTAGCTGGCGTAAGCCTGGTCACGAATTACCGCAGCACGTTCAACAGCCAGGTGCGCGAAGGGGGTGTGGAAAGATTACTGAAAACCCTCGGCGACAAGAATCGCGCCCTGGCCGCTAACGATAAAAAAGCAGCTGGCGAATTAAAGACGGTAGCCACGCAGTAGCCGATGACCGCCACTGTCATCCGGCGTGAAGGCGGGGAATTCAGCGTCGAAGGATCGATTACGATCGATAACGTCGTTTCGGTGGTTGCGAACGGCGTTGCTTTGTTTGACGGGGAAGAGGTGATAATCGATCTGGGACGGGTTATCGAAGCCGATTCCGCTGCCGTCAGCTTAATGCTGGAATGGCGGCGCGAGGCAGCACGCCACCATCGCAAGATACGCTTTCTCAATATGTCCCGGAATCTGCAGAGTCTCGTGCAACTGTACGGGGTATCCGAATTGATGGGCGGGGCATAATTCGCGGAAATCAGGCTGCCGCTTGCAGATCAGCTGTCGTCCAGGAATCGCGTAACGGCATGTTCCCTGCTCACCTGCACCCCGGCTTCTGGTGGATGCACTACGGTTTCGTTTTGGTTCCTTCCTCCTTTATCTCCACATGACACCCGCCATAGAAGTCGAGCAGATGCACAAACGTTATGGTGCGCTGCGAGTTTTGGCGGGCATCGATCTCAAGGTAGAGCCAGGCGAGTTTTTTGCCTTGCTGGGCCCCAACGGCGCGGGCAAGACCACGCTTATCAACATCATCGCAGGGCTCACGCGAGCAACCAGCGGCCGGGCGCGGGTGATGGGACACGATGTGGTCTCCCATTACCGCGAAGCGCGACGCATGCTGGGCGTGGTTCCTCAGGAGCTGGTTTTCGATCCGTTTTTTACTGTCCACGAAACACTGGTCATTCAATCGGGATATTACGGCTTGAAGAACAATGGCGTGTGGATAGAGGAAATCATCCATCACCTCGATCTCGCGGACAAGGCCGACACCAACATGCGAGCGCTCTCCGGGGGAATGAAGCGGCGCGTACTGGTGGCTCAGGCACTGGTGCACAAGCCACCGGTCATCGTGCTGGATGAGCCGACCGCCGGTGTGGATGTCGAGTTGCGCCAGGGACTCTGGCGCTTCATCAAGCAGCTGAATCGGGAAGGCCATACCATCGTATTGACCACGCATTATCTCGAGGAAGCGGAGGCGCTGTGCAGCCGTGTGGCAATGATGAAGCAAGGCAATGTCGTTGCCCTGGACAGCGTCAGAAACCTGATCAGCAGCGTATCGGGATGTTCTGTGCGGCTGCGCCTGTCGCCCGACACGCTGCCTCCGGCGCTACAGCCGCTAATGAGCAGCCGCGAAGAGGGTTGCTACATTCTGACCCTGGCAGAGTATTCCCAGCTCGAGCAGGTCATGGCCGCGTTGCGCACAGCAGCACTGCAAGTGCTCGAGATGCAGGTGTTGCAGCCTGATCTGGAAGAGGTATTCATACGGATCATGGGCACTCACAAAATCAGGAAGCCGGGGACGCTATCCGTATGACCGGATTTCTTACACTACTCTACAAGGAGCTGCTGCGATTCTGGAAAGTCGGATTCCAGACGGTATTCGCACCCATGGTATCCACCCTGCTATATCTCCTGATTTTTTCGCATGTGCTGGAAGAGCATGTACAGGCGTACCCCGGTGTTGCGTATACTGTTTTTCTCGTGCCTGGCCTAGTGATGATGGCGATGCTGCAAAACGCTTTCGCCAACTCCTCATCAAGTCTGATTCAGTCCAAGATCACCGGTAATCTGGTTTTTATCCTGCTGTCGCCGCTTTCGTATCGCGAAATATTTTTCGCCTACGTCACTGCCTCGGTCGTGCGGGGTCTGGCAGTGGGCCTGGGCGTCTACCTGGTTACCCTGGTGTTCTTCGATGTGCCCCTGTCCTCGTTCTCCTGGGTGCTGATGTTTGCGTTGATGGGCAGTGCATTGCTGGGAGCTATCGGCGTCATTGCCGGTATCTGGGCGGAAAAATTCGATCAGCTCGCCGCGTTTCAGAATTTTGTCATTCTGCCGCTGACGTTTTTATCCGGGGTGTTCTACACAATTCCCTCATTGCCACCCTTCTGGCAAGGCCTGTCTCACCTGAATCCGTTTTTCTACATGATCGATGGTTTCCGCTACGGGTTTTTCCACGCATCCGATATCTCACCCTATTTCAGTCTTGGCATTGTAGCCGCGTGCTTTGTGGCGGTATCATGGGTGACGCTGCAAATGCTCAAAAGAGGCTATAAGATAAGGCACTGACTGCGGTTTTTAGGGGTGGAGCGGGATACATTCCGTACCCATTCTCGTTTTTTACGGCAATTGCCAGCAACGTATGAAAGTAAGGGAAACTACAGATGGTTACAGCGGACAGCATAAAAGCCCATATCGAGACTTCCATGTCTTGTGAACTGGTGCATGTGGAAGGGGATGACGGCTACCATTTCAGCGCCCTCATCGTCAGCCCGGAATTCCGTGGAAAAAATATGGTGCAGCAACACCAGCTGGTTTACCGGGCACTGGGCGACAGAATGAAACAGGAGATTCACGCACTGTCCATGAAAACCATGACGCCGGAGCAGTGGGCGGAAAGCAACAATCAGAACTGAGCTCCCAACCGAGCTTCCCTGGGCTCTGGGCTGGGCAATCTGGATTCGAGAACAGAGACTCCCATCGGGTATCAGGCGGCAGGAGCCATGACCGCACGCAGCTTCTGCATGGCCTTGGCTTCGATCTGGCGGACACGCTCGGCGGATACCCCTAACTCATCGGCGAGCTCATGCAGCGTTGCCGTGTCTTTTTCCCGCAGCCAACGCGCCTCGATGATGTGGCGGCTGCGGGCATCCAGGCTCTCGAGCGCCTGCTCCAGTCCTTCACCCCGCAGACGCATGGTTTGCTGGTCCTCCAGCACGTGCGAGGGTTCGGAACCATCGGTCAGGTAAGCAATGGGGCTGAAGGTTTCCTCATCGTCGTCTTCCGACAGGGGTTCGAGTGAAATATCGCGGCCGCTGAAGCGGGTTTCCATTTCCACCACTTCCTCGGGCTTCACCCCTAGTTGTTCTGCAACCTCCGCAACTTCCTCCTGGCTCATGGTATCGAGAGTCTGTTTCATGCTGCGCAAATTGAAAAATAACTTGCGCTGCGCCTTTGTCGTGGCAATTTTAACCAGCCGCCAGTTGCGCAGTATGAATTCGTGGATTTCAGCCTTGATCCAGTGTACTGCAAATGAAACCAGCCGGACGCCGCGCTCGGGGTCAAAGCGCTTGACGGCTTTCATCAATCCGATATTTCCTTCCTGTATCAGGTCAGCCTGAGGCAAGCCGTAGCCTTTGTAACCCCGCGCGATAGCGACGACCAGGCGCAGGTGCGACAGCACGAGCTGGCGCGCAGCATCTATGCTGCCCTCATCACGCAGCGATCGGGCCAGTTGCAGTTCCTCTTCCTGAGTAAGGATGCGGAACTGGTTGACGGACTGAATGTAGCTTTCGAGGCTGCCTGCTGAAGGTACAGTTAAAGCGAAAGTCATTTATCCTCCTTGGTTTCCTGTGAACGTTAACCTTTTTCCGTTAACCGTTAAGAGCGTCAACATTTTTGAAAGTTCCCCCCGCTATCCATTGTGAAATGCCTTAACCTTATGAATTATTGGGGTTCTATTTTCAGAAGATGACTAACGACAGACAACCAGGCGCCGAGCCAGCCAAGGCCAGCCGAAAACAGAAACATGATCAGGCTATCCCCCATGGAAAGATGATAAAGGCGGAAATCCGTTTCATACAATTGCATGAGATGCTTTACTGGCTCGTCAGTGAGGTGGATCCCCAGAGAGATGATGAGCCATGCCACAATGCCGCCTACCAGTCCCTGTATTGTCCCGAAATATAAAAAAGGGCGACAGATAAAGCCGTTGGTTGCGCCAATCAGCTTTGCCACTTCTATTTCGTCCCGCATGGTCAGGATCTGGAGGCGTATGGTGTTGAATACCACCGCGATGACCAGAAGGCTGAGCAGCACGCTGAGCATCCAGGCCGCAAGCCGCCCCAGTTTGAGCAGTGCATCCAGGCGCTGCGTCCAGGCAGAGTCCAGCTGCACATGTTCGACCTGCCGCAGTTCCGACAAAGCCCTGCTCAATGTTTCGAGTGTCTCTGTTGAGACGTCCTTGGCAGTAATCACGAACGCATCAGGCAGCGGGTTTCCCTCGAGGCCATCCATCACTCCGGCCAGTCCGGGGCTCTCCTTGAACTGCTTGAGGGCGCTGGCCTTGGGAATGAACTTGAAACTCGCTACGTGCGGATTTTCTTTCAGAAAAGATTCAATTTTGCCTACGTCACTCTCGGTCGCATTCAGTTTTAAAAAAAGACTCAACTGGGGACCGCTCGAAAAATGGCCGGAAAGTGCCTCGACATTCTCGAGAAACACATAAATTCCTGCTGGCAGACTGAAGGCAATACCGATCACTCCCAGGGTCAGCAGCGTGCTGAACGGGATCAAGGCCAACCGCTTGAAGGCGAGCGCCAAAGCATGCCAGTGATACGAAAGCCAGATGTTCATCCAGTCAACTCGCCGTGACTGAGAGTGAGAATACGTTGCGGGGTGCCACCGAGCAGTTCAACGTCGTGGGTGGATATAAGTACGGTAACGCCTACCTGATGAAAAGATTTGAAAATAGCCATGATATCCTTTGCATACTCCATATCCAGATTGCTCGTCGGCTCATCGGCGATGAGTATCGAAGGCCTGCTGACAATGGCGCGCGCAATGCACAGTCGCTGCTGTTCTCCACCCGAAAGCGTGATGGGACGCGCTTTCTCCTTATTCAGCAGTCCCACTTTATCGAGCGCGGCGCGCACCCGCCTGACAGCCGCTTTCGACTCGAAACCGCTGATCTGCAGGGGAAGCAGAACATTCTCAAAAACGCTGCGGTCGAACAGCAGCTTCTGATCCTGAAACACCAGTCCGAAGTTGCGGCGCAGGAAAGGAACAGCGGCATCATTGAGTCTGCCGACATCCTGGCCATTGACGATAACGCTGCCGGTGGTGGAACGTTCGATCGCGGCAATGAGCCGCAGCAACGTTGTCTTCCCCGCTCCCGAATGGCCGTTGATCAAGGCCATCTCGCCTGTTTCTACTGTGAAACTGACATTCCGGAGTGCCTCGAAACCGTTGGGGTAGCGCTTGGAAACCTCACTGAAGCTGATCATCTATTGGTACGGCGAGCTGGGCGAGTCAACTCCATCTCAACTCCATCCTTTTCGTATATTCCCTCAATCAAACAACGCCCCGACAAATTCGCGTGCGACGAAAGGCCTCAAATCGTCCAGACCCTCACCTACACCGATAAACCGGACCGGCAACGGGACTTTTTGCTGGCGTTGGCGGGCGATGGCGGCAAGCACGCCTCCTTTTGCAGTTCCATCCAGCTTGGTGACAATGAGACCTGTCAGGCCAAGGGCATCGTCGAATGCCTGTACCTGATTGACTGCATTCTGCCCGGTATTCGCATCCAGAACCAGTAACGTTTCATGAGGGGCGCCGGGCTCGGTTTTGGCAATGACGCGCTTCACCTTTTTTATTTCCTCCATGAGGTGCAGTTGCGTGGCTAGTCTTCCGGCAGTGTCCGCCAGTACGATATCGATGCCACGTGCTTTCGCCGCGTTGACGGCATCGAATATGACCGCCGCCGGATCACCTCTTTGCTGACCGCTGCTTTCCTGCGCGATCACCGCGACGCGGTTGCGTTCCCCCCACGCCATCAGTTGCTCGCGCGCTGCGGCACGGAAGGTATCGCCCGCGGCGAGCAGCACAGACTTGCCCTGCAGTTGATAATAATGCGCGAGTTTTCCAATGGAAGTGGTTTTTCCAGCACCGTTCACCCCGGCCAGCATGATGATGAAAGGCTGGTGAGCGCTGGTATCGAGGGGTTGCGCAAGCGGTTCCAGCAGATCGACCAGCGCGTCCTGCAACGCATCTTTGAGCTGCGACGCATCCGTCAGGCCGTTACGTTTAACTTTTCTGCGCAACTCCTCCAGCAGCCAGGTGGTGGCACTGACACCCGCATCCGCCGTGAGCAATATGGTTTCCATCTCCTCGTAGAGGTCTTCATCGATCGCTCCCCCACCGAAGAGACCCGAAAGGCGCTTGCCGAGATTGTCGCGCGTGCGGGACAGGCCTTGCCTGACCCTTACTCCCCAATTCGAATTCGGGGGTTCGCTCGTCGTGGAATCATTTTTGGATTTGAAGAAACTTGCCATTCTGGTAGGCTGTCAGTATTTGAGACCTCGAAGTACTCTCACGCAAATCTTATTCTGGATTTTATTCTGTTTATCCGGATTCAGGTATTAATTAAAAAAGAAGATGACTTATCCGTGTTTTCGCTTTTTGCCGACTTGCCTATGGGCAGCTCTCGTAATCCCCATCTCGCTGTTCTCCTCCGCCGCTCTTGCCAGCACGCATGAATTTACTCTCGGTAACGGCTTGAGGCTCATCGTCAAGGAAGATCATCGTTCCCCAGTCGTCATCTCGCAAATCTGGTACAAGGCCGGGAGCATCGACGAGGTAAACGGCAGGACGGGGGTCGCCCACGTGCTTGAACACATGATGTTCAAGGGCACGAAGAAAGTACCGGGCGGCGAGTTTTCCCGCCTTATCGCAGCGGCGGGGGGGCGTGAAAACGCTTTCACTGGACAGGATTATACGGCCTATTTTCAGCAATTGCATAAATCCCGGCTGCCGCTGGCGATGGAACTGGAATCGGACAGGATGCGCAATCTGGTGCTGACAGAAGAGGAGTTTTCCAAGGAAATCAAAGTCGTGATGGAAGAACGGCGGTTACGTACGGATGATCAGGCGCGCGCCCTGGTACATGAGACACTTATGGCGACCTCCTATCAGTCGCACCCTTACCGGCATCCGGTGATAGGCTGGATGAACGATCTGCAGAACATGACTGTGGAGGACGCTCGGCAATGGTATGAACGCTGGTATGCGCCCAACAATGCTGTGCTTGTGGTGGTCGGGGATGTAGACCCTCGGCAGACCTTCAATCTGGCGCGAAAATACTACGGACAGATAAAGGCGAAGCCCGTGCTGTCCCTGGACCAACGCAAGCCACAGATCGAGCCGAAGCAGCTCGGCGTCAAGCGGCTGACAGTGAAGGCGCCTGCGCAGCTGCCCTACGTTGCAATGGCTTATCATGCTCTATCGCTGAGCAAGCCGGAAACAGACTGGGAGCCGTACGCACTCGAAATGCTGGCGGGCGTGCTGGATGGGAACGAATCGGCGCGGCTCAATAAAGTCCTGGTGCGCGAGCAGCGCATCGCCAGCACGGCAGGGGCCAGCTATGATTCCACCGCGCGGGGGCCCGCAGTGTTTTATCTCGATGGCACACCGAGCGAAGGCAAAACAGTGGTTGATGTAGAAGCGGCGTTGCGTGCCGAGATTGAAAAGCTCGTACGTGACGGTGTGACAGAGGAGGAGCTTGCGCGCGTCAAGGCACAAGTGGTGGCGGGACACGTTTTTCAGCTCGATTCCATGTTTTTCCAGGCAATGCAGATCGGCCAGCTCGAAAGTATAGGTTTGTCCTATCGGGATGTAGACACCATATTGCGCAAATTGCAGGCTGTTACCGCCGAACAGGTGCGAGAGGTGGCAAAAAAATACTTGAAGGACGATAATCTGACGGTTGCAGTACTCGATCCGCAGCCCCTGGAACAGAAAGCACCCGCGGCAGTACCGGCGGGGTTGCGACATTAAGCGGCGAGGTTGAGAGATGCTCCGTCACCTGTTTTTCCTTTTGCTGGGCTTTTATTCCCAATGGGCGTACGCCACTCTGCCAATCCAGCACTGGCAGGCAGACTCGGGTGCCCGCGTTTACTTCATCGAAAGCCGCGACTTGCCTATTCTAGATGTGAGTGTGGATTTCAGCGCGGGTAGCAGCACCGACACACCCGATAAATCAGGCCGCGCGGCGATGGCCTTGCATCTCGTGAACCTGGGGGCAGGAGGATTGACCGAAGACCAGCTCACCAAGGGATTCGCTGATGTCGGCGCGCAGCTGGGTGCCCATTTCGATCAGGATCGAGCGGGGATTACGCTCAGAACATTGAGCAGCGCGCGTGAGCGTGGCCGCGCACTGGAATTGTTCGGCAAGGTCATCCAGCACCCGGATTTTCCTGAATACGTCCTGGGGCGGGAAAAAGCGCGTGTCATCGCCGGGCTCAAGGAAGCAGATACCAAACCCGGCAATATTGCCGACCGATCGCTGATGAAAATGCTCTACGGTACCCATCCTTATGGATTGAGAGGTTCGGGTGAGATCGAGAGCGTGAGTAAACTGACGCGTCAGGATATGATCGATTTTCACCGGTTTCGCTATACAGCGGGAGATGCGGTTGTGTCCATCATGGGAGATGTAAGCCGTGACGAAGCCGCAGCGATTGCCGAATCCCTGACCAGGGATCTGCCACGCGAGAGACGAGGACAAAGCATCCCGGAAGTGACGCCACCCGCCGTGGGCACCCAGCGGATCGCCCATCCGGCTACCCAGAGTCATATCCAGCTCGCCTATCCCGGGATCAGACGGGATGATCCTGATTATTTTCCTCTCATTGTGGGGAATCACATCCTTGGCGGAGGCGGATTCACCTCACGCCTGATGGAGGAAATCCGCCAGAAACACGGGCTGGCCTACAGTGTTCACAGTTCGTTTACTCCCCTGAAAGAAGAAGGACCCTTCGAGATCGCGTTGCAAACCCAGAAAGAACAGTCTGAAGAAGCGCTTTCCATAACCCGGAAAGTCCTGGCTGATTTTATTGCCGGAGGGCCAACGGAAAAAGAACTGATCGAAGCCAAAAAAAATATCATCGGCAGCTTCCCGCTGCGTATCGACAGTAACAAGAAGATACTCGGATACCTCGCCATGATCGGCTTTTACGATCTGCCCCTGACCTATCTGAATGATTACGTAAAGGCGGTATCGAAGGTAACCATCCCCCAGGTAACCCAGGCTTTCCAGCGACGCATCAACCCATCCGGCATGGTAACGGTGGTGGTGGGTCTTCCGGACACGAGTGGAAAGTAAAAAACTTTTTGCAAGCCGCTACCTCCTGACAGAAGTTTTTCTCTTTTTTCATCGGGCGCACGATGAGAAATAGAGTTCGAATCATAGGAGGTGAGTGGCGCAGCCGCATCCTGACTTTCCCGAATGATATGGACCTGCGCCCCACCCCTGACCGGGTGCGCGAGACGGTCTTCAATTGGCTTGGGCAGGATATGAGCCACAAGCACTGCCTCGACCTGTTCGCAGGCAGCGGGGCAATGGGCTTCGAAGCAGCTTCGCGCGGAGCCGCGGAAGTCGTGATGGTGGAATCCAGCCCTGTGGTACTGAAAGCGCTTCGAGCCACAGCCCAGAAACTGGGAGCAACGCGCATTGAACTGGCGGGAGTCGATGCCATGAATTTTATTGATTCTGATCGACGCCGCTTCGATGTGATATTTCTCGATCCACCCTATCGTCTCGATTTGTTGCCCAAGCTACTGCCCAAATTGCACGCCCATCTTGCCGACGGAGGACTGGTCTATCTGGAAGACGATCGCCCCGCGGAGTTTGAGGGATGGGCAGTGTGGCGCACGGGACATGCGGGAAAGGTGTGCTATCACTTGTTAAGCTCCACGATAAATTAAATGGATAAAGCGATATATCCCGGTACTTTCGATCCCATTACCCGGGGCCACGAAGATCTGGTGCGACGTGCCTCCGGTTTGTTCAGGGAGGTGGTGGTAGCGGTCGCTGCAAGCAGCGGAAAAAAACCGTTCTTTACGCAGGATGAGCGGGTGGCGATGGTGCGCCAGGTGCTGACGGATTATCCCAACGTTAAAGTCATGCCGTTTTCAGGCTTGCTGATGGAGTTCGCGCAACAACAGCATGCCAGGGTAATCGTGCGCGGTTTGCGTGCTGTCTCGGATTTCGAATATGAATTCCAGATGGCAGGAATGAATCGTACGCTTTATCCGGACGTCGAGACTTTGTTTCTTACGCCCTCCGAGCAATACATGTTTATATCCGCCACTATCGTGCGCGAAATCGCTTTATTCGGCGGCAATATAGAAAAGTTCGTGCATCCCCTTATTTCGACGCAACTCGGAATGAAGATCGCGTCGAAGGATAAACCATCGAGGTAACCATGGCTTTAATGATCACCGATGAATGCATCAATTGCGACGTGTGCCAGCCGGAGTGCCCGAACAGCGCCATTTCGCCCGGCGAGGAGTATTATGAAATAAACCCTGATCTATGCACGGAATGCGTAGGACACCATGAAGAATCGCAATGCGTGGAAGTATGTCCTGTAGACTGCATCGTTCTCAACCCGGACATCGCTGAAACCCGAGAGCAGCTGTACAAAAAATACCTTGATCTTACCGGGCAAGCAATTCAGGGGTAGCCGATAGCGAGCGAGAAGTAAGAGGACGTACCGTTCTCCCTTATCCTTGGTTCTCCCTTCGCGCTGGACTTGTCAAAGGGTTGAATGGACGGAGTGCGGTAGGGGGGCGGCGGGAAAAATAGCCAGCAACTGGTTTGCTATTTCCATGATGGAAATCCCTGTCCCAAAACTGCTGGATTCCCTCTTTCGAGGGAATGACGGACGAGAAAGGTTTGTTCAGGGCTGTGCTTGCCGGACAAGCTCCTCCGGAATAGGGTAGCGCCTCGGTCCAAAAATGGCTGTACCGACTCGCACCATCGTTGCTCCTTCCTGAATGGCGAGTTCGAGGTCTTCCGACATTCCCATCGAGATGGTATCCACATCATACCCGCTCTGCTTGAGCCGGTCGTAGGCTTCTTTCAGCATTCGAAACTGGCTGCGCTGCAAAGCGGTGAATTTGGTGAGCTCCGGGATTGCCATTACCCCCCGCAACCTTAATCGCGGCAATTCGGCAACATGCGCTGCCAGATCGGCTACCTCTTCCGGTGCCACACCGCTTTTACTGTCTTCCCCGCTTACATTGACTTGCAAGCATATCTGAAGCGGGGGAAGCGCCTCGGGCCTGTCCTTCGACAAACGCTCGGCAATTTTTTTGCGGTCTACACTGTGTACCCACGCAAAGTTTTCTGCGATGCGCCGGGTCTTGTTGCTCTGTATAGGGCCGATGAAATGCCACTCGATCGGTAAATCCTTAAGTGCGTCGATTTTAACCAGCGCTTCCTGCAAATAGTTTTCGCCGAAAATGGTTTGTCCTGCGACAAACGCTTCCCGTAACCGCTCTGCGGGATTGGTTTTGCTCGCGGCCAAAAGGGTGATTTCCCCGGCTTGCCGGCCTGCCTTCCCTGCGATCTCTGTGATATGGGCTCTTACTTTTTTCAATCCAGCCGCGACGGATGATGTATTCGGTTCCAATTTTCTGCCTTTTACCAGCCGCTCCGGACAACTTGGTCCGTGCGGGTGGAACGATAGTTGAGGGTGTGCGTGAGCATAGTAGAACTACTCATCCCTGGGGTCAAGAATGCTTCCCATTCGAATCTTCTCCAGGAATAGTCTGGCAGCTCATCAGTATACGATTCTGACATTTTCCATCTTGAAATGCGCGGTCAGAGATTGCAGCGCCGGCTCATGCAGGCGGATACGCCATGCATCGCCCAGTTCGAGCTCGCAGGCGGCATCCTGGTTTCGGTAGACGATGCGCACAGGACAAACCTCGGCATTGACGCCGCTCGAATGACCGCTAGATCCTTTTTTTGTGCCGGCACCGCCGGCGTCGAGCCGGTAGGGTGCAAGCAGTTCTTTTAATCTTGTAGCGCTGGAGGATCCATTGCAATGTACTTCCACTCGTCTGGCGAAATGGGAGCGGGCGCTATCCAGATCATACAGCACATCGGCAGTTATCCGCAGTCCGTTTCCATACTCATCATCGCCCATCCTGTGACTGACTCTTGCTTCCGCGATCACAAGCTGATCTTCCTTCAACCAGTTGCGGGCAGACTCGAACAGCTCGTTGTATGCAACCAGTTCCACCTGATGACTTCCGTCATCCAGCACGATCACGCCCATTCTGCCCCTCCGGGTTACCTGCGTGCGTATTGCATATACGATGCCTGCGAGGAGCTGCGGTTCCCGCTGAGGAACCAGTCGATTCAACCGGGTGCGCACAAAATGACTCAATTCCTCCCTGTAGGCATTGAAGGGATGACCGCTCAAATAGAGCCCGAGAGCCAGTTTTTCATTTTTCAGCGTTTCCTTTTCCGGCCATACGGGCACCTTGACTAGGGCCGGACGCTCGATGATGCCCATTTCCTCCCCAAACAAGCTTACCTGGTTAACCGAGCGTTCCGCCTGCTCCGCCGATTCGAGGGCGATTCCAACCGATGCCAGCAAGGCTGCGCGATGGTTATTGATAGCATCGAATGCACCCGCGCGTATAAGCGATTCCACCACGCGTCGATTAACAATACGTTTGTCTACCCGATGACAGAAATCGAACAAGTCGCTGAACGGCCCTCCCTGCTCACGGGCCTGAATGATAGCGGCTATTGCCGATTCTCCTGTTCCTTTTATTGCCCCCAGTCCATACCGTATGGTCTTCTCGTCTACCGGGACAAAGCGATAACCGGACAGGTTGATATCGGGAGGCAGGATAACCAGCCCATTGGCAATGCTGTCCTCAAAAAATATGTGTACCTTGTCCGTATCATCCATGTCGGCGGACAAGGTGGCCGCCATGAATTCAGACGGATAATGCGCTTTCAGGTAGGCGGTCTGGAAGGCTATCAGCGCATAAGCGGCTGCATGGGATTTGTTGAATCCATAGCCGGCGAATTTTTCCATCAGGTCGAACAATTCAGCCGCCTCGCCCTCTGTCAGCCCATTCTTCACTGCTCCTGACACGAAGATATCGCGCTGCAAAGCCATTTCCTCGGGCTTTTTCTTGCCCATTGCCCGACGCAGCAGGTCGGCGCTGCCGAGACTGTATCCGCCTATCACCTGTGCGATCTGCATCACCTGTTCCTGATAGACCATGATTCCATAGGTGGGCTCGAGTATCGGTTTCAGGCGAGGGTCGAGATATTCCACTACTCGCTTGCCATGCTTGCGTTCGATAAACTCCGGGATCAGCGACATCGGTCCGGGACGGTACAGGGCTACCAGGGCGATGATGTCTTCGAACCGGTCCGGCCTGGCTTTCTGCAAAAGGTCCTTCATGCCGCGTGATTCGAACTGGAAGATTCCCACAGCGTTGCCTTGTCGCATCAGTGCGTAGGTATCGGGGTCATCCAGCGGGAGGTTCTCGAGCGAAAACGATTGAGTTTCGGAACTGTTCTCTGTCTTGCCCGACTTGCGCTGCCGGATATACCGTACGCTCCAGTCGAGTATGGTTAAAGTCCTCAATCCCAGAAAATCGAACTTCACCAGGCCAATTTTCTCCACATCATCTTTATCAAGCTGGCTTACGACCGATTCCCCCCCGTCGGCGCAATATACAGGGCAGAAATCGGTAATCTTTCCCGCGGCAATCAGCACACCTCCCGCGTGCATGCCCACATTGCGCGTCAGTCCCTCCAGTCGTTCGGCCAACTCGAGCAGATTGCGAACCTCCTCCTCCACTTCTGCCCGTTGATTCAATTGCGGCTCTTCCTCCCGCGCTTTTTTCAGCGTCATGCCCAGTTCGAAAGGAACCAGCTTTGCCAGCTGATCGACAAAGTTATAAGGCAGGTCCAGCACCCGGCCCACATCCCTTACCACCGCCTTGGCCGCCATGGTGCCGAAAGTGGCGATCTGCGAAACGCTCTCGGCCCCGTATTTCTGTTTCACATATTCGATGACATGTTCGCGCCCGTCCTGGCAGAAGTCGATATCGAAGTCGGGCATGGAGACGCGTTCGGGATTGAGAAAGCGCTCGAACAACAGATCATAGCGGAGTGGGTCCAGATCGGTAATGCCGAGGGAATAAGCAACCAGCGAACCCGCTCCGGAACCCCGTCCCGGCCCGACTGGCACGTCATTCTGCTTGGCCCAGTTGATAAAATCAGCCACGATCAGAAAATATCCGGCAAAACCCATTTGCACGATAGTATCGGCTTCGAAATCCAGCCGAGCGCGATACTTTGGCATCTCCGCAGCGCGTCGATCGGGATTAGGAAAAAGTGCTCGCATGCGTTTTTCCAGACCTGCGCTGGCCTGGTGGCGCAGGTACAAATCCAGGCTTTCGTTATTCGGGGTCGGAAACTGGGGAAGGCGATTGGTTCCCAATTCCAAGGCAAGATTGCATCGCTTGGCAACTTCCACGGTATTGGCAAGTGCCGAAGGTATGTCGGCAAATAAGACGCTCATTTCCGCCTGGGTTTTGAAATATTGCTCCTCGGTGCAATGCTTTACCCGGCGGCGATCGCCCAGTACGTAGCCTTGTGAAATGCAGACCCGGGCTTCGTGGGCGCGGTAGTCTTCCGGATTCAGGTATTGCACCGGGTGCGTTGCCACCACCGGGATGCGTAAGGCCGCCGCCAAAGCAAGGGAACGTTGCACCAGCGCTTCTGTGTTGGCGTGCCCTGCCCGTTGCACTTCGATATAGAAGCGATCGGGGAAGAGTTCCGCCCACTCTTGGGCAAGGGTACGGGCCTGATCCAAGTCGTTGTGTATAAGCGCCAGGCCTATGTCGCCCAGATTGGCGCCTGAAAGAGCAATCAGGCCTTCCGTTCCGAGGTCGCTGTCGCTTAACCAGGATTTCCTGATTTCCGCCCGCCCCCGATACTGATTTTCCCGGTAGGCGCGCGATAACAGGCGGCACAGCGCGAGATAGCCGGGATAGGATTGACACAGCAGCAGTATTCGAGAGGATTTGTCCCGATCAATGTCGTTACTGATCCACACATCGCAGCCGACAATCGGCTTGAGTCCTTTATTGCGCGCCTCCTGGTAAAACTTGATGAGGCCGAACAGGTTCGAGAGATCGGTCAGCGCCAGGGCTGGCATTCCCTCGGCAACGGCTTTGGCCACTGCCTCGTCTATGCGGACGATGCCGTCTACTACGGAATATTCACTGTGCAACCGTAGATGAATAAACGTTGTTGGAGCAGACACTGGAGGACTGGTGCGGCGAAAGGTTAGGGACTGTGGCAGCAAGCCGACTTGCGGGAAGCCGGCTAAATTTCATGGAGTATTTTACACCAGTTAACCCGCATTAAGGTCTCGCCGAGGACAACAGTTTCTGATCGAATGCTATTCCGAAGTCCGAGTTCGGTATCGGCACGGCAGTATTTCTGAAGGGGGAAGTCCGGAAGGTGCGACGAAAAACTGCGACGAAAATCGTGGTCAGGAAATCTGGGTGGCCGGCATTGCTTCGCCGGTTTGCAGCACGATCCGACTCCCTTGCTCGCCAAAAAAGCTGACGATTCTTTCCGGCAACCAGGTCAGCCTGCCGGGAAACGGAGAATCGAGGAAGCCTACATGCCCCCCCTCGTTCGGATATTCCAGGACGACCATGGAAGAAACATCTCCACTCGTGGGCAAGGCATGCGGCGGCATGAACGGGTCATTGATCGCATTTACAATGAGTGTAGGCACCTCAATGTACTTGAGCCAGGGTTTGCTGCTCGATTGATTCCAATAGTCCTCCGCATTACGAAAACCATGGAGCGGCGCGGTTACGAGATTATCGAACTCATACAGCGTAGTACAGGCGCCGACTGCGGCCGGATCGAACAAATCCGGAAAGAGATCAAGTTTTCCGACCGCCTTGCGCTTGAGCGTATCAAGAAAATGACGTGTGTAGAGCAGATTGAAGCCGGAAGCGAGAGCATTCCCCGCAGCAGCAAGATCGAGGGGCACGGAAACGGCCACAACTCCATCGATCAACCGGCACGCCTGCCTGCCCTGCTCACCCAGCCATTTCAGCAGTGCGTTGCCTCCCAGCGATACCCCGACCGCATAAATCGAAGAGTGTTGCCTGCCGGACTGCCTTTCTCTGATATTGATGCGCTCCAATATCCAGTGGATCTCTGCCGAATCGCCCGCATGATAGGCGCGTGGCAGCCGATTCGGTGAACCGGAGCAGCCCCGAAAATGTACCACCGCCGCGCGCCAGCCTATCTCGCGAAACAGGGCCATGGTGCTTACGACATAATGGCTGTTCGAGCTTCCTTCGAGGCCATGAAACAGCACTATCAGAGGTGCGTCCATCGCGCCCTCCAGCCAGTCGATATCGATGAAATCCCCATCGTCCAGTTCCCAGCGCTCGCGCCGGTAGGGAATCGAAGGGCGGGCAAGAAAATAGGGATAGATGGTTTGGGCATGGCCGCCCCGCAGCCACATCGGGGCGACATAAGGTCTTGCTGGTTGAATGGATAGGGAGGAAAGGAATGTTTTCACATCAGGTCTTATAATTCTTGCCATCTCTGAATGACGGAACTTTCACGCTCGACACGTTTTAAATATAGCAATAAAAAAAGCCGATGGTCCAGCTGAAGATTTCCTTGTGCTCCTGATTGTTGCTGGCATCCATTACAGACAAGAGTCCAGCTCCATGAATCGACTGAAGGCAGGACGATCTGTATCGCACAGCGGGACAGCAGTACTATAATAGATGTACCTCCGCACTTCCATTTTGCAGTTGCCTATTTTGAAGTTGCCGGGACGCCGGGAAGAGAAACAATATTTCGTCCATCTCGGTTGATCTTCATCCCTCAAGCCCCGCTGAACGACAAATCATGAATCTGAATCTTTAAGGAGCAGCATGAAAAACCTGTTTTTGTTATTTTTTTTGGCGGTTTTTTCCAGCACCGTTACCGCTAACGAAGAGGATTACAAGCTGTGTACGATAGGGGGTTATTTTTCAGGCACAAACGACAAATTCCTGAGCGGATTAGCCGCACACATTGCCGAAAAGAAGCATGTTTTTGGTGACCCCATTTGCGACGCAGCGTGGGCGAACGGCTACAGGGTCGGCGAAAAGCTGACGAAGACAGGAAAGATCAAGGACCCATCCGAGCGGGAGATTATCCAGCAGGCGACCGCATTCAGTTCAAAGATATACGAGACCATCAGTTCCCGCATAAAATTTTAGTGGCGTCCGGTCCAGTTTCCATTTCCGCATTTCTGCAATCCGGACATAAGTAGGACTGGCGCAGACATTCCCGTCATAAATTCAAGCTCAGCCCAAGATTTTTGTTTTCGCAGGGAATTTTTCCAATGATTCGCGTCTAAGACTGTGCGAGCGAAGTTTTTTCGCGCGCGTTTGCTCTCCTTGATAAAGCAGTACAGGGTCAGCAAGCAGGTTATATTCTTGACATCTAATCCGTACAGGAGGTAATCATGGAAATGGCAATTCTTGTAGCTGGTATAGGTGCGGTCGCTCTTTGGTTCTTTCTCACCAAAGACGGACGGAAAGAATAAAAACCGGTTTTCTTGGAATCTGAGTAGAGCTCTGGGGAAGGATGTTTTTCCAACTGCATGGAACTCGGAGCGAGTGACTCAACGGCCGGTGTGCTTGTAACCCGCCCTCTGCGTGTGGGTCAGGTGCCCCGGCTTCTTCATTTAGCGATGGCCCAGGTTACTGCCTTACTTGATCCGCCGCTCGCTATTATCCTCATTACCGCAATTCTTCCGGTTTCGCCGCCCCCAGTGCAGACTTACTTCGCCCCCTGCACGCAATCACATTCACCAGCTGCGTTCATTGAACATCGTTCGTCGTGTTTCTCTCTGCCCTTTCTTTAAGGACTGCCCTCTTCCTCCTGATTATTTCATTTCTCATTTCATTGAACTGTTCCCGCACTTCATGCTCGATAAACACCTTTCCCACTACCGCAGGAATCCAGACTTTCGGGATAGCCTCAGTACGATGAACCACGCGAGTCCCTCCGGCCTCATCAGTCAGGTAAGTAGTACCTTCCAATTTGTGCATGTTGCCACTAATCAAATGCGTCAATATCTTATGGTAAGGGATCAATCTTACTTCCCGTGTTGACTCGAACGGATAGCGGATGGGGCCGTAAGTGGCAGTGCCGCTCTGGAAAATAGTAAACTTGTCTTCAGAAACACTGACAACCTTGCTCTCCTTCAAGTTGGAGACAAAATCAGCCATACTGTCGAAGTCGGTGAGCACGTCCCAGACCTCCTGCTGGCTTGCTGACACGGTAAAATTAAGATCAATAATAATGTTTTCCCCGACCATGCTGACCTGAACTTCAATGTCTCTACCCTGAGGCGAGGCTGCTGACGATCCTGCCATGAATGGCATTGACCACAGAAATAGCAAGAAGGAAGCATTTCTCATTGGGTCTTACAAGAGAAGAGGCCGTTACCGTTTTTGGATGTGTTCGCTTGGATTGGAAAGTGGTTTGACAAGTTTATTCTAGGCGGGTAGGTAAATGTTGCCGTACCGCGCTTATTGTCTGGCATCCTTAAAATTCGTAAAAATACTGGCAATAGAAACTCATTCCAGAGCATCCAAGGGAGTTGGCTAAGGTGATCAATAGGGCCGCTCAATCGTCCAGCTCCAGACAACAACACGAAAGAGTTGCTAACACCATCATGACTGAATAGCTGAGCCTGGGCTGAGAGCGTGGTGTACAATCCTCGTCCAAGGGTCGCCTTGGCTTGAGGCTGCTGCGTATTGGTCGCGGCTGAGTTCGCAAGCCAATCGCGGCCTTTGCCGTTTTTGTCAATCCCCAAGACAGTGCTTCCCAGTGAAGGTTACGCATCTGTGCAAGCACCAATGTTTATCTCTCCCAGGACTGCTCCGACAGTTCCGGGTACCCGTCCCGTATTTCCATCCCGTCAGTCTACGGTTTTCCCCGGGTCTTGTTGGTTCTGTCAGATCAACGATTGGCAGGATCTCCTTCAGGTCAGTTCTCCATGCCTCACCTGATAATGAGCAAGATTTAACGCGCGCACTCTTGCACATTCGGCAATCTGCTCTGCCGTAGTCTCGGCAAGCAGTATATCGGCCAGTTTGTAGCCAGCCCGCTACGATTTTACCAGCGCCTCCCTTGACCATACTGTACTTACGTCCAATTGCTGACTCTGCACTGAGACATAAAATAGAGCGCGTTGTTGTTATTGCAAAAAGAGTAGAATGCCGAATTTTTACGGATGAGTATGAGTTAGTGCTGTATGCATATCTATCCCAATTCAAGTGCCAACCTTAAAGAAGGACAAATGAAAAGAATATTGCTAATTGCCACCATTCTGATGGTCGCTGCCTGTGCACCCACCCGCACTGTTCAGGAAGGCGTCAAGGATCCCGGCCCCCGAGTTGTCGCAAGCCCATTGCCTGCAAATCAGCGTATGACAGTAGGGATTGCCCGTTTTACTAATGAATCTGTTTACGGAAGTGGGCTTTTCACAGATGCCTCGGGTGACAGAATCGGCAAGCAAGCATCTGACCTGCTTGCGCGTCATCTTGTAGCAACACAGCGCTTCAACGTCGTCGAGCGGCAGGATATCGGGAAACTGGCCGCGGAAGCCGATCTGATGGGGTTAAGCAAAGAACAGTTCAAACAGAACCTGATGGGAGTAGACGCCCTCATCATGGGCTCAGTCGCTGAATTGGGCAGAGACACCACCGGTAATACGTGGCTGATTGGCAAAAGCAAGACCCAGCGTGCACGTGCGCGTGTGGTATTGAGGCTGGTTGATCCCAAAACCGGGCAAGTTTTTTACACTCAGGAAGGTGCAGGCGAGGCGGATTTGTCCTCCAGCAGCACCCTGGGCTTTGGAGGAGCTACCGGATTCGATTCGACTCTGGAAGGCAAGGCCATTGATGCTGCCATCGTCAACATGATGAACAATGTTATGGCAACGCTTGAAGCACGCCGTAACCAGATGCAATAGTCGATCATGCGAACAGTAAAAGGCTTCACTCGTCCCCATGCGGCTAGAATTTTTTTCAAGTTATGCCTTTCCGGCATCCTCGCAAGCTCGCTAGCGGGCTGTGCAGGACCTTCAATCTACCATTGGGGAAAATTTGAAGACGGACTCCATGAACGTTACGTAGGTCAGAACCATGCAGAGGCAGATGTTTATCTGTTCGAGACCATTAGCGCTGCTGAGCAACAGAATTTAAAGGTTCCTCCGGGTGCCTACGCCGACTACGGCTTTGTGCTTTTCAAACGAGGTGATCGTGAGGGAGCGATCTCATACTTTGAAAAAGAAAAGCGGATGTTTCCCGAGTCGAGTGCCTTTATGACTAAATTGATTGAGCGCGTCCAACAAAAGGAAAAAGAGGCGGGGGAAAAAACGCAAACCAACGCTACTGTGAATATTGGTGCCAAGCCATGAAAGGGATTTTCATCACAATTACTACCATATACATGGTGAGCCTGCTTTCAAGTTGTGCGATACAACCGGAAAAAAATGATCTCGCAGCGTTCTATGCCCATCAGCCGCGCTCGATCCTGGTTGTCCCGGTCGTTAACAACACAACGGAAATCAGCGCTTCACCCGTTTTTGTTTCAACAATAACCAGGCCTTTGGCCGAACGGGGCTATTATGTTTTCCCCGTCTACCTGAGTGATCTTGTCCTGCGAGACTTCGGCCTTGCGGAGGCAGGACACATTCACCTGCTTCCTACCCAACGCCTGTATGAGCTGTTTGGTGCGGATGCGGCCCTCTTCATTACCATTAAAGACTGGAGCAGCAAATACATTGTTCTTGCCTCCACCGTAACGGTCGAAATGGACTATGAGCTGAAGGATACAAGGACAGGCACTCTTTTATGGCAATCAACACAAAAGGTTGTCCATAGCTCAGGCGGGGCAGGGGGTGGATTGATAGGGATGGCGGTGGCAGCGGCGGTAAACGCAATGGCAACAGATTACCTGCCACTCGCGCGGCGGGCAAACGATCAGGCTTTTATAGCTCCGAAGGGCTTGCCGGCTGGCCCTTACAACCTGGAATACGGCAAGGATCGGGATAAGTTTTAAACAAAAACGCGATATTCAGAGCCTCGATATTGCACGAGTTACAGCGAAAAGGTCATGAGGTATTAGAAGGAAGCACGTTTACGTGTTAAGGCACAATCCGCCGCTGTGATTCTCATTAAGTCCCTTGCATCGAGCAGCGGCAGCGTAATAAAAAACCCGCTTCGGCGGGTTTTTTATTACCACAAGTTAAGTATTTAACGTTATATATGGAAACCGCTCGCCTAGTCTCCCGTTCATAAATCTATACAATTTTTGTAAATTCGGGTTACAAAACGGTTACATTTTGGGGAAAAGAAAAACGAGTTACATAAGATATTCCGTAACTAATTGTTTTTCTGGTAGGCCGTGGCAGATTCGAACTGCCGACCAACGGATTAAAAGTCCGCTGCTCTACCGGCTGAGCTAACGGCCCATAGGTGCGAGGGGACGTGCATTATACCGACTCACTCTCCCGATATAAAGTTTTTTGACCACCTTGTAGAGCAATCGGTCTTGTAAACAGCTGCTCGAATTGCGTTTCATCACGGAACCGCTTTTGTTATTCTGTGCGGAGGCTTGTTAAGGAAATAATTTTTGAGCAGCGATGTGATCGTGATGGGTGGCGGAATTGCCGGGCTTGCCACCGCGTGGGAATTATTGCGTTCGGGCGCGACAGTTACCGTACTTGAGCGCAATCTTTGCGGTCAGGAAGCATCCTGGGCGGGTGCCGGCATACTCTCGCCGTTGTTGCCATGGGATTATCCGCAAGCGGTTACACGGCTTACACAGTTTAGTACTCATCTGTTTCCCCGATTTGTTGACGCGTTGCAGGCGGAAACGGGCGTCGATCCGGAATATCAGGCCAGCGGCATGCTGGTGCTGCCCGATTCATCCTCCCAGGCCTATGTCGAGCCGGGGACGTTTGATAAGTGCAGCCGGATGCTTCTGGCCAAGCGCTGGTGCGCTCGTCATGCCATACCCGTGCAGGAAGTTCAATCCAGGCAAATAGCCCCTTCGCTCATGCGCGACACGGCTGCGCTCTGGCTGCCCGAAGTATGCCAGGTAAGAAATCCGCGTTTGCTGCAGGCGTTGATAAAGGCGGTGAAGGCGCTTGGCGGTAAAGTTGTGGAGCATGCCGAGGTTGCCGGGTGGAAGATCGAGCGGGGACATGTCCAATCCATCAGTACCGTGGCGGGCGAGCGTCGTTCCGCAGGGCAGTATGTTGTTGCCGCAGGGGCATGGAGCAGGCGGCTTCTTGCCGAGCATGCGGCAGCGCTGGAAGCCTGGCCGGTCCGCGGCCAGATTCTGTTGTTCAAGGCTCAGCCAGGATTGCTCGAGCCGATGGTGTTCGACGAGCGGGACAATTTTTATCTCATCCCCCGCCGGGACGGGCACATACTTGCAGGCAGCACCCTGGAGGAAGCCGGTTTCGACAAAAGTACGACGCCCGAAGCGCGGGAAACATTGCTTGCCAGGGCGCAAGCCCTGGTTCCTGTTCTTGCTGAAGAGATGATCGTCGCGCATTGGGCAGGCCTCCGGCCGGCTTCCCCTCATAACATACCTGTGATTTCCATGCATCCAGCGATCTCCAACCTGTATCTCAACAGCGGTCATTATCGCTACGGTGTCACCATGGCACCCGGCAGCGCGCAGCTTATCGCGAACATGATTCTGGGCAAACTCCAGTCGCTCGATGTGACCTCCTATCAGTGGCCGATTTGAACCGGTAAGCTTGAATCCAATAAGTCCGGTTATCGACCAGGGAGGCAGCTTGCGGAACTCATTCTTGTCGGCTTTATGCTGGGGACGGGGGGTGATAACATTGCACCACTTCAGTAAAGGACTCAATAAAGAACTCAGGGCATAGAATTATGGCTGGTCACAGCAAGTGGGCTAATATCAAGCACAAGAAAGCCGCGCAGGATGCGAAGCGTGGCAAGATTTTCACCCGTCTCATCAAGGAAATTACCGTTGCCGCGAGACTCGGCGGCGGAGATCCGAACAGCAATCCGCGATTGCGTCTGGCCGTCGATAAGGCTTATGAACAGAACATGCCCAAGGAAAATATCGAGCGCGCGATCAAGCGTGGGAGTGGCGATCTGGAGGGTGTGAATTACGAAGAAATACGCTACGAAGGTTACGGCATTGCCGGTGCGGCTGTGCTGGTCGATTGCATGACCGACAATCGCGTGCGTACCGTGGCGGACGTGCGTCACGCTTTTACCAAATACGGCGGTAATCTCGGCACGGATGGTTCGGTAGTTTTTCTTTTCAAGCACTGTGGCCAGTTGCTGTTTGCCCCGGGCACGGATGAAGACAAACTGATGGAAGTAGCCCTGGAAGCCGGCGCCGAGGACATTATCAGCAATGATGATGGCAGCATCGAAGTCATCACCGCGCCGTATGAATTTGTCGCGGTGAAGGAAGCGTTGGAAAAAGCAGGGTTCAAGGCAGAGTTGTCCGAAGTGACCATGAAGCCCGTCAATGAAACCGAATTGATCGGGGACGATTCGGTAAAAATGCAAAAGCTGCTCGATGCTTTGGAAAGCATCGACGATGTACAGGAAGTCTATACAACCGCGGTGATCGACTGAGCAGGTTTTTTTCCGACAGGAAAATAAAAAGGCAATAAAATCCGTATACTAGGCATAGACCCAGGGCTGCGGCTAACCGGTTTTGGAATCATCGACAAGACCGGTGGCAAACTGGTCTACGTCAGCAGTGGCCGCATCAGGACAGTTGAGGGTGAATTGCCGTTGCGTCTCAAATCCATCATGGATCACCTCAACGAAGTCATCGCGGAGCACAAGCCTGATCATGTCGCGATCGAGCAGGTGTTTGTCAATGTCAATCCCAAATCCACCTTGATGCTCGGGCAGGCGCGCGGAGCGGCGATATGCACGGCAGTGCTGAATAATCTGTCCGTTGCAGAGTATACGGCGCTACAGATCAAGCAGGCGGTGGTCGGCGAAGGCCATGCCCGGAAAGAACAGGTACAGGAAATGGTAAGACGGCTATTGCGCCTCACCGGCCAGCCTGCAACGGATGCCGCTGACGCCCTTGCCTGTGCTATTTGCCATGCCCATGGAGGCTTGGGGCTCGGTGCCCTGTCGACCGCCGGTTACCGGGTAAAACGGGGGCGCCTCATATGATCGGCAGAATAAGCGGGCTCCTGCTGGAAAAATTTCCCCCGCTAGTGCTGGTTGACGTCCAGGGTGTGGGTTATGAGATCGACGTACCCATGAGCACGTTCTACAACCTGCCGGCCGTCGGGACGCAAATCACGCTCCACACTCATTTCGTCGTGCGCGAAGACGTGCATTTGCTTTTCGGTTTCGCTACGGAAGGCGAGCGGCAGGTTTTTCGCCAACTCGTAAAAATTTCCGGTGTTGGGGCGAGAACCGCGCTTGCTTTGCTATCCGGTTTGAGCGTGACTGACTTGCATCAGGCCGTGTCCGAGCAGGATCCTGCCCGTCTGATCAGGATTCCCGGCATCGGCAAGAAGACAGCCGAGCGCTTGCTGCTGGAATTGCGCGACAAACTTGACCTGGCCGTGTCCGCGATTCCGGGCGCAGCGGGAGCCCGACGGCCTTCAACGATGGGAAGCGATGTGCTGAATGCCCTGTTGTCTCTAGGGTATAATGATCGCGAGGCCAATTGGGCGGTCAGTCAGCTATCCGTGGACCTTTCCGTTTCGGACGGCATAAGACAGGCATTGAAGCTCTTGTCAAAAGAGAAATAACGTCTTTGTAGGCAGTGGAGAAATCCCGTCCTTCGGATTACCGCTCCGGTCGCCGATTTCCTGATATGAATTTGCCCGTGCAATTCAATTCGATCAGCAGAAAACCTGGCGGAGATAGCCGCTTTTTGAATTGGGAATGATAGAAACAGACCGCTTGATTACCCCTGCACCCATCTCTTTAAAAGAAGAGGATCTGGAGCGGGCGCTGCGGCCGAAGCATCTGGCCGAATACATAGGCCAGGAAAAAATTCGTGGGCAGTTGCAGATATTCATCGAGGCGGCCAGGCGGCGCAGGGAAGCGCTCGATCATGTACTGCTGTTTGGTCCACCCGGCCTTGGTAAAACCACCCTTGCCCACATCATTGCCAAGGAGATGGGCGTGGGGCTGCGCCAGACCTCCGGCCCGGTGCTGGAACGTCCAGGCGATCTTGCGGCCCTGCTGACCAATCTCGAACCAAACGATGTTTTGTTCATAGATGAAATCCATCGTCTCTCCCCGGTCGTGGAGGAAATTCTCTATCCGGCACTGGAGGATTACCAGCTAGACATCATGATCGGAGAAGGCCCTGCGGCCCGTTCGGTCAAGCTTGATTTGCCGCCTTTTACCCTGGTCGGCGCGACGACCCGCGCCGGCATGTTGACCAATCCGCTACGTGATCGTTTTGGCATCATCTCGCGCCTGGAATTTTACTCCGTCGAAGAACTCACCCAGATCGTTATGCGCTCCGCCGCCTTGTTAGGAGCAGACATCTCTCCCGATGGTGCCACTGAAATTGCGCGTCGTTCGCGTGGAACGCCTCGCGTTGTCAATCGTCTTTTACGACGTGTGCGTGACTTCGCAGAAGTCAAGGCGGAGGGCCGTATCAACCGGCAGGTGGCCGACGCTGCCCTGCTCATGCTGGACGTAGATGCAATCGGACTCGATGTGATGGATAGAAAGCTGCTTCTCACCGTAATGGAAAAATTCGGCGGCGGTCCGGTTGGTGTCGATAACCTTGCCGCCGCCATCAGCGAAGAGCGCGGAACCATAGAAGACGTACTCGAGCCCTACCTGATCCAGCAAGGGTATATGAAGCGCACGCCGCGCGGACGGATGGCGACGTCCATCGCGTATCAGCATTTTGGCCTGGCCCTGCCGAGGAATGGACTCAGCGGGGATTTGTGGGATGAGAATCAGTAGTAAATTTCCCGTGATGCAATCGTAGCAGCCGGCGAACTGGTCGCGATGTCGGCATCGATTTCTCAATTGATCAGATAGAGATGTCTTACTCAGGTTCCGAGATTCCCTTTTCTTTACCCGTCCGCGTCTATTATCAGGATACCGATGCAGGCGGCGTGGTTTATCATTCAACTTATCTCGATTTCATGGAGCGTGCCCGCTACGAGTGGTTACGCGAATTGGGGTTCGATATTCATTCATTAAGTCAGATTCATAAGGTGATTTTCATGGTACGTTCGCTTGGCATTGAATACTTTAAGCCGGCCCTGCTGGATGACTTGCTGCACATTACGGCGCAGGCAGTGGAACTGGGCAGAAGCCGCATCACGATCGCGCAACGGGTCTTGCGGGGCGATGTTACGCTCGCTGCCGCTACCGTGCAGGCGGTGTGCGTGGGAGTGGATAGTCTGAAACCGGTGAGCGTCCCTGCTGCCTTGCGCCTCAAGCTTGGAAAATTATCATGAGTCCGACTGTTAGCCAGGATATGTCCCTTTTTCAGCTCGTCGGCAGCGCGAGCTTGCCGGTGCAGCTGGTGATGCTGTTGCTGGTGATCGCTTCACTGATGTCATGGTGGTACATTTTTCGCAAACTGTTTGTCATCCGCGAGGCGGAGAGACAGTGCGATGAATTCGAGAATGTTTTCTGGAAAGGAACCGATCTCAACGCGCTTTTCCAGAGCGCTGCTGCTTCCCGTCATACCGCGGGCAGCATGGAGCGGATCTTCGAGGCAGGTTTCCGGGAATTCATGAAGCACAGGCGTCAGCCGGGAATGGATACCGGCACGGCCATGGACAGTACTCGTCGTGCCATGCGGGCGACCTATCAACGCGAAATGGATCGTCTTGAATCGCATCTCTCGTTCCTTGCGACGGTCGGCTCCGTAAGCCCATATGTGGGATTGTTCGGTACCGTCTGGGGCATCATGAATTCATTTCGCGGTTTGTCCAATGTCGCCCAAGCCACCATCGCCCATGTTGCGCCAGGGATTGCCGAGGCGCTGATTGCCACCGCCATGGGCCTGTTTGCCGCGATCCCCGCGGTTATCGCTTATAACCGCTATGCCAGCAGCATGGACAGGCTGGCCACGCGGTTCGAGAGCTTCATGGAAGAAATGTCGAATGTTCTGCAGCGGCAGGCCGGCGGTTAGGAACGTAAATAGGATAATTTTGGAGAGCGGAGACTGTGACTGAGCGGCGCGCCAGAAGGCGCCTGATGAACGAGATAAACGTAGTACCCTACATTGACGTGATGCTGGTGCTGCTCGTCATTTTCATGATCACGGCGCCGCTTATCACTCCGGGCGAGATTGAGCTGCCGCAGGTTGGCAAGTCGCTATCCCCGCCGGTTGCTCCGCTCGAGGTGATTGTCAAGGCCAACGGTGTTCTGGCACTGAATGATCGCTCTGCCAGAGAGGGCGAGAAGCAGGTCAGTCGTAAGGAGCTTGTTGAGGTGATCAAACAGAAACAGGCGGAAAATGCCGAACAGCCGGTGGTGATTGCCGGCGACAAAAATGTGCGCTACGAGGAAGTGATGAACGTAATGGATATTCTGCAGCAGCAGCAGGTGAAGAAGGTGGGACTGCTAGCCAGATCGAAATGAGCACACTTCTGAAAATTCGAATTTGCAGTTATCTTTGCAGTCGTCCGTTGCAAGCTTTCGTTGCTCGCAAAAGACGTGTTTCTGGACGTGCTTCTGCTCATTCAGCGTATTTCGACGCTGGAACTTGTGTTTCCCCCCAGACTGCTGAATGAGCGTGCTTGTAAGTTTGAGTTAGACGCCCACAACGAATACGAATGCCATGGCGTTGAGAAAATTCGTTCGACCTGAACCAGGGCGAGTGCCGGCGGCAGTGCTGGCAGTGCTGGTTCACCTCGTTTTTTTCGCTTTCCTGATTTTCGGTCTCAATTGGAAAACCGAGTCACCGGAAGGGATGATGGTGGATTTATGGAGCAGCCTTCCACCTGCACCGGCAAAGACAGCGCCTCCCCCGCCGCCCAAGCCGGTTGAGCCGGCTCCGGAGGTAAAGCCACCTGAAACAAAACCGCTGCCCAAGCCGGAACCGCTCAAGCCGGAAACGCCGCCTCCCTCTAAACCTGATATCGCCATAAAGGAAAAAACCGAGAAACCCAAGCCGGAAAAAAAACCGGTAGAAAACAAGCTGCAACTGGAGAAAGAGCGTAAGGAGAAAGAGCGTAAGGAAAAAGAGCGTAAGGAAAAAGAACTGCAGGAGAAAAAAGAACAGGAGCAGAGGGAAAAAGAACGGAAAGAAAAAGCCGAGAAGGAGCGGAAAGAGAAGGAGCGCAAGGAAGAAGAACAAAGAGAAAAGGAGCGGAAAGAGAAGGAGCAGAAGGAGAAAGAACGAAAGGAAAAAGCCGAGAAGGAACGGAAAGAGAAGGAGCGCAAGGAAGAAGAACAAAGGGAAAAGGAACGGAAAGAGAAGGAGCAGAAGGAGAAAGAACGAAAGGAAAAAGCCGAGAAGGAACGGAGGGAGAAAGAACAGCAGGCGCGGGTTGCAGCAGAAGTGGAGCAACTTCGGCGCGAACAGGAAGAACGCGACAGGCTTCAGGCCGAGGCGGCAGCGCAAGCGCGGCTGGCGAAGGAGATTGACGAATATAAGGCGAGAATCCTGGCCAAGATAAGAAGGAATATCGTGATGCCGCAGGATCTGCCTGGAAATCCGGTTGTCGAGTTCGATGTTACTGTGCTTCCGGGGGGCGATATCCTTGATGTCAGGCTGCGCAAGAGCAGTGGATTCGCCGCTTTCGACAGTGCGGTAGAGCGGGCTATTGCCTTGTCCAAGCCGCTGCCGCTGCCGCCCGATCCTGCGCTTTTTCCGAAGTTCCGCAACTTGAGTGTCAAGGTGCATTACCTTGAATGACTGGTATAATCTGTTGTTTCAAAATTAACTTATGGCCATTGCTATGCTGCCCATGCCGTCCCGCTCGCATAAACTTTCCGGCTATGCTGCCGTTTTGTTCTTTTTGTGGCTGGTCTGCTCGCCAGTGCAGGCCGCTCTCAACATCGAAATTTTCGGTGGAGGCGCCAACCAGATTCCTGTCGCGATAGTTCCCTTTTCGGGAGAGGAGAGACTCGGTGCGCAAAGCCTTACACCCGTCATTTCGGCGGATCTGCAACGTACAGGACTATTTAAGCTGGTCGATACCGGAGGACTGCGACCGCATGAGCCGGTCGAGGTTTCGTTCCCGGATTGGATCAATCGGGGTGCGAGCGCGCTCGCCATTGGTACCGCGATACCCGTCTCCGGAGGGCAGATATCGATCCGCGTGCGGTTGCTGGATGTGGCAAGGCAGGCAGAACTGGGAAGTTATGTCGAGACAGTGCCACCGGAGCAGCTACGTGCTGCCGCCCACCGCATTGCCGACATGATCTACGAAAAGCTGACCGGTGACGTCGGCGTGTTCAGCACTCGTATTGCCTATGTGATCAAGCAGGGGAAGAAATACTCGCTCCAGGTGGCAGATGCAGACGGGTTCAATGCCCAGCCAGTCATAGAATATACGGAGCCGATCATATCGCCGGCCTGGTCCCCGGACGGCACCCGACTTGCATATGTATCTTTCGAGAACAAGAAGCCGGTGGTTTACGTTCAGACCCTTGCGACCCGGACGCGCAAGGCGGTCGCAAATTTCAGGGGGAGCAATAGTGCGCCGGCATGGTCCCCCGATGGCAAGAAGCTTGCGGTTGTGCTATCTGTAATGGGTGGGTCGCAAATCTTTCTGATCAACTCCGATGGCGGCGGACTCCAGCGCCTTACTCAGAGTTCCGGCATCGATACCGAGCCAAGTTTTTCGCCGGACGGCCGTTATATCATTTTCACTTCTGACCGTGGCGGCAGCCCTCAAATTTATCGGATGCCTGTCACAGGAGGTGTATCCAAAGTTGCGGAACGTCTTACTTTCGAAGGAAGCTACAACGTGAGTCCGCGTTACAGTCCTGATGGAAAAGGTTTTACTTTTATCCACCGCAGCGGCGATAGATTCAACGTGGCGATTCAGGACTTTGCGAGCGGGCAGGTGCGGTTGCTCACGGATTCGAAATTCGACGAATCGCCAAGCTTTGCCCCTAACGGCAGAATGGTTCTTTATGCAACTGAAATACGGGGTCGTGGTATATTATCCGCGGTTTCGAGTGACGGGAGAACTCGGCAGCAGCTTTCAACGCAGACGGGTGATATAAGAGAACCGGCGTGGGGTCCGCTACGGCGTCTGCAGTAATTCCAGTGTATTTTTGGCTAACCTAAAAGGGAATAGAAATGAAAAAAGTTTTGGGCGTGTTATTGATCAGCCTGTTGACGGCATGCGCCAGCCAGACAAAGCAGCCCGGCGACGCGGATATGGAAGATAGAGATCGATCCAGGGATGCTGCCGCCGCGCAAAGAGAGGGCATGCAGGCTGAGGATTACACATCTCCAACCCTCAATCCGCTTACCGATCCGAACAGCATTCTTTCCAAGCGCAGCATTTATTTCGATTTCGACAGCTATGTAGTAAAGGATGAATTCAGATCTCTGGTCGCGGCACATGCGAAGTATCTGCGTGAGCATTCCAATGCCAGGGTGTTGCTGCAGGGAAATACGGACGAGCGTGGCAGTCGCGAGTATAACCTGGCGTTGGGCCAGCGCCGTGCGGACGCGGTCAAGTATGCAATGACCCTCTCAGGTGCCCAGGAGGGGCAGATTGAAGCCGTGAGCCTCGGCGAGGAAAAACCCCATGCAATGGGCCATGACGAAGCTGCATGGGCTGAAAACCGCCGCGTGGATATCCGTTATCAGGGTGAATAATCATGCTCCAGCGCGCTTTCCTGCTGTCGGTTCTGATTGTCTGTAGTTCGGTTCATGCGAGAACCTTCGATGATGACAGGGCGCCGCGCCGCATGGTCGCGCAGCAGGCGATGGGCGAACTGAGGAATCAGGGACAAACGTTGGAATCTCGTGTTAGCAGGCTCGAAGAAGATCTCGGTAGCCGGCCATTGCTGGAACTTCACAACCAGATAGAAAGCCTGCGGCTCGATCTGAACAGGTTACAGGGCCAGATAGAAGTGCTGGTCAATGAAAATGAACTGGCGCAGAAACGGCAGCGGGATTTCTACGTTGATCTCGATAACCGGCTCAGGCGGCTGGAGCAGGCGGAAGGAGCCGATGGGACGACCGCGCCCAGATCGGGGATGTCCTCCCCCGCTGCATCCAGCTCCGCCATTGATTCCAACGCAGGTCCGAATTCCAGTCAGGGAGTGAAAGGAACTGCGTCCGCTGCTGCTCCTGCCTCGGCTTCTGCCGCTTCGTCCGAATACGGTACGCCTGCCAACAGGAATCCTGTCGCCGATGGCTCCGATGGCCGCGCCTATGAGAGCGGATACGATCTGTTCAAGACAGGTAAGTACAAGGAAGCCATATCCAGTTTCAACAGTTTTCTCAGGTCTTATCCCGAATCGAGTTTTGCTGCCAGCGCCCACTACTGGATCGGAAATTCCTTTTATGCATTGCGCGAGTTCAAGAATGCCGTTGCCGCACAGGAAACGCTGATCAAAATCTATCCGGACAGCCCCAAAGTACCGGATGCGATGCTCAACATAGCCAGCAGCCAGTTGGAGCTGAATAAAAAAGATGCCGCCCGGACAACTCTGGAAAGCGTCATCGTCAAATATCCCGGCAGCGACGCAGCAGACAAAGCCAAACGGCGGTTAACCAGTATCAAATAGCGGTATGTGCCGGCAGGACATTTTCCTGCCGGCTTCCGTCCTGTATATATGGTTCAGACCCTGTCCCCGGATTCCCCACATCTGTCCAGAAAGATTCCATCTTCCGCGGAAGCGGCAAGCTTGCGGGTCAACGAGATTTTTCTATCCCTGCAGGGAGAAACCAGTCGTGTAGGATTACCGACTGTTTTCGTGCGGCTCACCGGTTGTCCCCTGCGCTGCGGCTACTGTGATACTGCTTATGCGTTCCATGAGGGCGAGCGCCTCTCCCTTGCCGCTATTCTGTTGGAGGTGGCAAGGCATGGGACGCGTCATGTTACCGTGACAGGGGGCGAGCCTCTGGCTCAAAAAGAGTGCATGACTTTGCTTCGATTGCTGTGTGATACGGGTTATTCGGTATCACTGGAAACCAGCGGTGTCCTGGATATATCCAAAGTGGATGAGCGCGTGTCCAGAATCCTGGACCTCAAAACGCCCGGTTCCGGAGAGGTGGAAAAAAATCTCTGGAGCAACATTCAGTACCTTACAAGCCATGACGAGGTAAAGTTTGTGCTCTGTGACGAAGGCGATTACCGGTGGGCGATCGAGATGATGGGTAAGCATCGGTTGGACCGTACTTGTCCTGTATTGTTTTCTCCCGTACATGGCAAACTGGACGCGACTGTCCTTGCGGAATGGATCTTACGGGATCGGTTGCCCGTGCGCATGCAGGTTCAGTTGCACAAATTGCTGTGGGGGGAGGGCCCGGGACGATAACGGGTACTAACGGGGTAAAATAGACCGCGTCGTGACTCGTTTTTTACAACTTTATGGTTAAGGCAGTCGTCCTGTTGTCAGGAGGTCTGGACTCGGCCACCGTCCTTGCTATCGCTCGCCAGCAAGGATATGAGTGCTATGCCTTGAGTGTGAGCTACGGCCAGCGCCACAGCGCGGAGCTCGCGGCGGCAAAAAATCTTGCCCACTCCTTGGGTGCCGCGGCCCATAAAGTCATTCAAGTGGATCTTTCCACATTCGGGGGTTCCGCGCTTATCGACAAAGAGCGTGAAATTCCGACGGACGGGATTACGCCCGGCATCCCGAGCACTTACGTACCCGCGCGTAATACCATCATGCTTTCCCTTGCCCTGGCCTGGGCCGAAGTGCTCGGGAGCGGAGATATTTTCATCGGGGTTAACGCAATTGACTATTCCGGCTATCCCGATTGCCGTCCTGAATATATCGAAGCCTTTGAAACCATGGCGAACATCGCGACAAAAGCCGGGACTGAAGGGGCACGCCTCACTATTCACGCGCCTCTCATGAACTTGTCGAAGGCGGAGATCATAAAGAGGGGATGCGTGCTGGGCGTTGACTACAGCATGACCGTTTCCTGCTATCAGGCGGACGATGCTGGATTGGCCTGTGGCGTATGTGATTCCTGCCGGTTACGACGGGCGGGCTTTGAATCGGCGAATGTTCCCGACGTAACGCGTTATCACGCAGGTTTCAGGCAGGCGACTGCTCCCTGATACTCAAACAGAAGGTATAACGCCTTGCTTGTTTCATGATTCCCTGGCTCTCGTCTGATTCACCTTTCCCTCCGCTGCACACCGCGCTCATTCAGCCCAATGGCCTGCTGGCAGTAGGGGGTGATCTCTCGCCGCGTCGGCTTATCGAGGCTTACAGCCAAGGAATTTTTCCATGGTTCAACGATGGAGACCCCATTCTCTGGTGGAGTCCGGATCCGCGCATGGTGCTGTTTCCGAGGGAGCTTAAAGTATCTCGTTCGCTGCAAAAATCGCTGCGAAAGGGTAATTATGAAATCCGTACCGACTGGAATTTCACCCAGGTCATGCAGGCCTGCGCTGCACCGCGGAGAGACGGTTGTGGAACCTGGATACAGGATGAAATGATTTTCGCTTATAGCGTGTTGCATGAAATGGGCTTCGCCCATTCCGTAGAAACCTGGATGGACGGCAAATTGGTAGGAGGACTATATGGAGTTGCGCTGGGACGAGTCTTCTTCGGTGAATCCATGTTCTCGCGCGTATCCGATGCTTCCAAAATCGCATTTGTGCATCTGGTGCGGCAACTGGAGCGACGGGGATTTGAAATGATCGATTGCCAGATGAAAACCGCCCATCTTGCCTCCCTCGGCGCGCGTGAAATCCCTCGCAAGGAATTTAGTCAAAGATTGAAAGAATTGGTAAACTATATGGAACGAGGCGAAAAATGGTGTTTCGATCATGAGCAAGTTAAATGATCTTCCTGCATCCACGCTGCAGTTCTACACTACCGCGTCTTATCCATGCAGCTATCTCCCTGAGCAGCTGGCGCGCTCGCAGGTAGCTACTCCCAGTCATCTGATTGACACCATTGTTTATGGCGGGCTCGTACAAGCTGGTTTTCGTCGCAGCGGGGCTTTTACTTATCGTCCTTTCTGCGACAATTGCCGCGCCTGCCTTCCGGTGCGGGTGGTAGTTGACAGCTTGGCGCCACGCCGAAGCCAGCGCCGTTCCTGGGATCGACATCGGCATCTGGTTGCGACTCAGCACGATTTATATTATCACCCCGATCACTACGCGTTGTATCTCCGTTATCAGGCTCAGCGCCACTCGGGTGGCGGCATGGATCGGGATAGCCGCGAGCAGTACCGGCATTTTCTGCTGCCCAGCAACGTCGATTCGAAACTGGTGGAATTCCGGGAAAACGGGGTTTTACGAATGGTCAGCATCATCGATGAGCTGCCTGACGGAATATCGTCGGTCTATACATTTTTCGACCCGGATGTACCGGGCGCGAGTTTTGGTACCTATAATATTTTGTGGCAGGCGCACCAGTGCCGTGAATTGAAGCTCCCTTATCTTTACCTCGGCTACTGGATCAAGGATAGTCGAAAAATGGCGTACAAAGCGGCATTCAGGCCGTTGCAAGCGTTAATCAATGGCCAATGGGAACCTCTGGAAAATATCTCCGATTACCCTGCCTGCACCTCCCCCTGAAACACACTTTATTCACCGCTTAATTTATCGCTTATTTACCGCGTTGCCGCCCGGATAGCCGCTGCCCGTTTAGCCAGCGGCTCAGCCTTGTGGGGATAACCAATTTCCCTATACAGCTGCGCCAGATTTTCCAGGCTCGTCGCCACATTCGGGTGATCCGGGCCGAGCGTTTCTTCCGAGATGAGCAGCGCACGGCGAAACAGCGGTTCAGCGTGAGGATATTTACCCTGGTCCTTATACAGTCCGCCGAGATTATTCAAACTCAAGGCGACGTTGGGATGATTCGGCCCGAAAGCTCTTTTCGTGATTGCAAATACACGCTTGTATAAAGGTTCAGCTTTCGCATACTGCTTCTGAGCATTGTAAAGCAAGGCGAGATTGTTGAGACTCATGGCCAGGTTGGGATGGTGCGGGCCTCCCGTTTTTTCCAATATTGTCACTGCCCGTTTAAGGAGGGGTTCGGCCTGAGGATATTGTCCCTCCGCCTGATATAGCTGCGCCAGATTGTTCAGGCTTGCAGCGACGTTAGGATGCTCCCCTCCGAAAGCTTTCTCATCGATCGCCAGCGCGCGCTTGTAAAGCGACTCGGCTTCCGCATAATCCCCTTTGTTCCGGTACAGCATGGCCAGGTTATTCAGCGTTGCGGCTACTTCCGGGCTTTCTGCGCCCAATGATTTTTCAAAAATTGCCTGCGCACGCTTGAGAAGCGGCTCCGCCTCCTTATAGTGCCCCTGAGCACTATGGATCATGGCAAGGCTGTTGAGACTGGTAGCGATATCCGGATGATCTGGCTCCAACCCCTGTTCTGCTGCTTGCAGCGCCTTCTTCGCCGCTACCGCTGCCCCTTTATAGTCTCCCTGCTGATAAAGTGTTTCCAACTCATCATTGAACTTGTCCCATAATGTGGCGGCGCGAGCAGTTCCCGAAAATAAAATGAGAACCAGGATCAGAGAAAGGTGCTGCAACTTCATGAATGCTCCTGTTCAAGACTGATGCAACCGATATCACCCGGTAGGGTCTTCAATATGACAGGCATGGCGTCTGAGCTCCGCCTGCCGCCTGTTATCATGGATCACAGACCCCGTATAGACCGGATCAGGTAACAAGCGTTCACCCCGGCGGCAATGGTAAAATGAACGATGCTTTACTCATTGCTCCGTCCGCTGGTATTTGCCCTCGAACCCGAAACCGCGCATCGTATTGCCTTCAATGCGATGGAGACGGCCCATCGGCTTGGGCTCTACCATGCGCATCCCGTGCCCTGCCGTTCTCGCAGCATAATGGGGCTGACTTTTCCCAACCCTGTCGGCCTGGCAGCGGGATTGGACAAGAATGGCGAACATATAGACGCGCTGGCGGCCCTTGGATTCGGATTTATCGAAATTGGCACGGTCACGCCCCGGCCACAGCCGGGAAATCCGAGGCCCCGATTGTTTCGCCTGCCGCGGGCAAATTCCATTATCAACCGCATGGGCTTCAATAATAACGGTATCGAGCGTCTTGTCGCAAACGTGAAGACGATGGACTACAAAGGCATCCTGGGGATCAACATCGGGAAAAACTTCGACACCCCGGTAGAAAAAGCCGTGGATGACTATCTGATATGCGTGCGCAAGGCGTATCGCTACGCCAGTTATATCACCGTCAACATTTCTTCTCCAAATACCCCTAATCTTCGGCAGCTGCAACAGGCCACAGAACTGGATTCCCTGCTCGCCACGCTGAAACTGAATCAGCAGCGTCTGGCTGACGAACATGGAAAATACACGCCACTTCTGGTGAAAATCGCTCCTGACCTGGAGTTGCCGGAAATCGATTCCATCGCCGCGCTGTTGATGAAGCATCGGATTGACGGTGTTATTGCCACCAATACCACCCTCTCCCGGGCAGGTGTGGAAACACTTCCCCATGCGCGGGAAGCTGGCGGATTGAGCGGCGCGCCGCTTGCAAAACGCGCGACTTCAGTCGTCGCGCGCCTCCACCATGCCCTGCAAGGGGCTCTGCCCATTATCGGGGTGGGCGGCATCATGGATGCGGCCGGCGCTACCGAAAAAATCGAGGCGGGCGCCAGTCTGATACAGGTATACAGCGGCCTCGTTTATCGCGGTCCTCATCTCGTACGTGAGATTGCACAGGGACTGTGCAATGCAGATGAGGGACGTCTCGATGTCGCCAGTTCGACATGAAAGACATTTCTCTGGCAGAGGAAATTGACGCCATCCTTCCGCAAACCCAGTGCCGCCAGTGCGGGTTTTCGGGTTGCAGGCCTTACGCCGAAGCAATTGCAGAGGGGCGGGCACAGATCAACCAATGTCCCCCGGGTGGAGAAGACGGCATCCATCAACTGGCTCGACTGCTGAGGTTAGAGCCCCTTCCTTTGAATACAGCTCACGGCGTGTTCAAACCGAAAGAGGTGGCATTCATTGATGAGCAAATCTGCATAGGTTGTACCTTATGCATACAGGTCTGCCCGGTGGATGCGATTGTGGGGGCGCCGAGACAAATGCATACGGTTATTTCCGCGGAGTGCACCGCCTGCTCGTTATGCCTGGAACCCTGCCCGGTAGACTGCATCCAGATGGTTCTCCCGAAGGAGCGTTCTTCGGGCGCAGAGATCGGCGGTCACGTTGCGTGGACTGAGCCGGACCATCAAGACTATGCAATGGAAAAGGTGGAAAAAAAGAAAGCAGCCGACCGTGCACGCGCGCGCTACCAGTTGCGGTTGCAGCGGCTGGAACGCGAGAAACAGGGAAGGGAGGAAAGGCTGGCAAAAAGAACCGAAGCAATAGCCACCGTGGCGAGTTTATCATCCGCGGCCAGTCTTAAAAAAGTCACCATTCAGGCGGCGCTTGAGCGCGCAAGGGCTGCCAAGGCACAAGCGTCGCCCGGAATATCAGAAAAGGAGGGCTGGAGTGACAGAACGTCAGACATTTCTTCCCGCTGATTCATGAATTCAAGCATACGCCGTGAGATTTTTACCCGCTTCAGGGCCGCTAATCCTCATCCTACCACTGAGCTGGAGTACAACTCCCCATTTGAACTGCTGGTAGCAGTGGCGCTCTCCGCTCAGGCGACCGACAAAAGCGTGAATCTTGCCACCCGGAAGCTCTTTCCCAAGGCCAATACACCCGAGGCAATACTTGCAATGGGGGAAGAAGCGTTGAGGGAATACATCAAGAGCATCGGCTTGTACAAAACAAAGGCAAGGAACATCCTTGCAACATGCCGCATACTCATTGAGCAGTATGGCGGAAAAGTGCCCGAAACGCGGGAGCAGCTGGAAAAACTGCCCGGCGTGGGGCGCAAGACCGCAAATGTGTTATTGAATACTGCCTTTGGTCAGCCCACTATTGCGGTGGATACACATATTTTCCGCGTGGCCAATCGTACGGGAATTGCAAGGGGAAAGAACGTGCTGGAGGTGGAGTCAAAGCTCCTCAAGTGCGTCCCCAAAGAATTCCGCCAGGATGCCCACCATTGGTTGATTTTGCATGGGCGCTACATCTGCGTGGCAAGAAAACCAAAATGCGCGATCTGCCTGATAAACGACCTGTGTGAATACGAGTCAAAAAACTTTGAGGATACTCCTCGTTAAAAAATTTGATATTCAATCCTTCCAGAGACCAGGCGCGTCAATTTTTTTTCGAGACCTGGCGCAAATACAAGCAACGGGAAATGCTCAGCGCGATGGAGGACATGGCGCTTGAGGTGATTTTGCAGCACCCGGAATACCATGCGCTGCTTGATGATGTGGAACATCATCAGGATAAGGATTATCTGCCGGAAATGGGCGAAACCAACCCGTTTCTGCACATGGGGATGCATATTGCCATCAAGGAGCAGCTTTCAATAGATCAACCGGCAGGAATCCGTGCGCGGTTCGAGCGTCTGCTGAAGAAAACCGGCAATGAACATGCAGCCATGCACCAAACCATGGAATGCCTGGCGGAAATGATCTGGCAGGCACAACGAAACCAGACCACGTATGACGTTATGGTTTATTTCGAATGCCTGGATAGACAGGGAATTTGATATTCGAAGCGATGCGGGCGGATGCTTCGGCGGGTTATGCGAGTGTCAGACAAGCGGGCAAGAAAGTTACCTGCTATTTTCTCACCCGTGCCCTTCCGTCCCGAAGGCCTTTGGGCAAGCCTCCGAACAAGTTCTCCGCGGAGCGCATTGAAGCACCCGCGGGACTTTATTCAGAGATTCCAATCAATACTTCGTTTTGAGGCCTTTTTGGCTGGCAAAGTAAGCAGCCACGTTTTCGATATCTTCCTTGCTCAGAGCTGCCGCCATACCTGCCATCACAGGGTCTTGTCGAACCCCGGATTTATACTCATTCAAGGTCTTTGCGAGGTAACTCGCCTGTTGCCCGGCCAGTATCGGAAACGCCGGCGCAGGACTATTGCCATCCGGACCGTGACAGGCGGCACATACCTCCGCCGCTTTTTTCTTTCCCGCTTCTATATCCGTTGCCATTCCCTGGCTGGAAATCAGCATTAAGGCTGCGCTTGCAGCGCCAATAATAAGATGTTTCATGAGGCTTTCCTTGCTTGGTCAGTGGTTGTTATTTGCCAGCGCCGGCATAGTACGCGGCCAGATCTTCCATATCCTGTTGAGACAATGAGGCCGCTATTCCCTTCATGCTGGGGTGATTACGTGCCCCGGTCTTGTATGCTTGCAGGGCTTTTACCAGATATTCAGCATGCTGACCGCCGAGTCTCGGCACGTGATATACAGTAGGATAGGATGTCCGGTATCCTTCTATTCCATGGCAGCCGATGCACATGGCATTCTTCTGCTTTCCTGCCTCCGGATTACCTACTGCCTGAGCAGTGCCCGCCAGCGCGAGAAGCAATCCGCATGCAAGTAAACTGACTATTGCAGGTCTTTTCATTATCAGTCCCTCTTTACAAAAAGAGCGACTCTAAACGATGTGCCATTTCTGGTCAATGAATAAAACGCTAGAATAACGGGAACTTACCGTTATTTTTTCTGTCCTGCGGCAGAGTTTTTCACTTCGAGTTCCTCCCACCGGGTAAGACAATTCGTCAGCTCCTCCTCAATCGCGGTAAAGCGCCGCTGCAACACAGCAGCTTTTTCCGGAGAATCACGGTAGATATTCGGCAAACATAACTGACGGGAGACCTCCGCCTGCTCCTTCTCCAGGAGTTCGATCCTTCCAGGCAATTCCTCAAGTTCGCGGGTTTCCTTGTATCCCAGTTTAACGGAAGGTGGGGTCGCGCATGCTTTAAGAGGTGCCGGTTGAGATGGCTTGGGAACCGGCTGTCTGCCTGCTGTCTTCTGAAAACTTCTGGCGCGCATCCAATCCTCGTAACCGCCAATATATTCCCGTAATATGCCCTCTCCCTCGAAGGCAATTACCTGGGTTACCACATTGTCGAGAAATTCGCGGTCGTGGCTTACCAGGAAGAGCGTTCCCGAGTAATTCTGCAGCAATGCTTCAAGCAGTTCCAGCGTTTCGATATCAAGGTCGTTGGTCGGTTCATCGAGAACCAGCACATTGGCGGGACGAGTGAACAGCCTTGCCAGCAGCAACCGGTTGCGTTCGCCGCCGGAAAGCGATTTTACGGGCGAGCGTGCCCGCTGCGGAGCGAACAGGAAATCTTCCAGATAGCTGATGACATGCTTTCTGGTACCCCCGATATCGATGAAATCCGAGCCTTGACTGATGGTATCGACCAGGCTTGCATCCTCATTGAGCTGCTCCCGCATCTGGTCGAAGTAGGCAACGGCTACTTTCGTGCCTAGCCGGACGCTACCGCTGTCCGGCTGCAACTCGCCCAGGATCAGTTTGAGCAGCGTGGATTTTCCAGCACCGTTGGGTCCGAGCAGTCCGACGCGGTCTCCACGCATGATCCGGCACGAAAAATCCTTGATAACCGCTTTGCTTCCGTAGCTTTTGCTGACATGCTCTAGTTCCGCCACCATTCGCCCGGATTTAATGCCTTCTTCCAGGCTTAAGCTAACCTTTCCCGCCTGCTCGCGCCGGGCAGCGCGCTCCTGCCGCAGGGCTTCGAGCCGTCGCACCCGCCCCTCGTTACGCGTGCAACGCGCCTGCACCCCTTTACGTATCCAGATCTCTTCCTGCGCCAGCACCTTATCGAATTTCTGATTATGGATCGCCTCGACTTCGAGCATCTCCATCTTCTTTCGCTGGTATGCGGAAAAATCGCCTGGAAAGCTCGTCAGCTTTCCCCGATCGAGTTCGACGATGCGAGTAGCCACATGGGTGAGGAAGCGGCGGTCATGAGTGACGAATACGACACTCCCCGAAAAATCCTTGAGCAATCCTTCCAGCCATTCGATTGCCAGAAAATCCAGATGGTTGGTCGGCTCATCCAGCAACAGCACCTCGGGCGATATCACCAGGGCGCGTGCCAGTGCCACCCGCTTTTTCTGTCCCCCGGAAAGTTGCCTGATCAAGGCATCGGCAGGAAGATCAAGCTTGCCGATGGCGGTTTCCACTCTTGCCTGGATACGCCAGCCATCCTGTGCTTCCAGCTCGGCCTGGAGTTTCGCCAGTCGCGCTAGAAGAGCGTCGGTATTACCTGCACCGTCGCTCAGTAAATGAGACGCCTCATGATACTGGATCAGCATCTTGCTGACTGACCCCAATCCCTTCGCTACTTCCTGAAATACTGTGAGATCAGGATCCAGTTCCGGTTCCTGTGGGACATAGGCGAGCTTCAGTCCCGGGGTATACCAAACCTTGCCGTCATCCGGTTGCATCTCGCCCGCGAGAACGCGTAGCAGACTCGACTTGCCCCCGCCGTTCCTGCCGATGAGCGCCAGGCGCTCACCGGGATCGAGCTGCAGATCCACTCGGTCGAGCAAGGCATGGTGGCCGAAGGCCAGACTCGTTTTTTCAAGCGTGAGCAGAGGCATGACGGGAGCAGGCTGAACAGGGGAAATTTATAAGGGGCGCAATTCTGCCATGTTCCCCGCAACTTGGCAAAATCGACAAAGGGGAGCAGTCAGCGGGGTAGCGGAAGGCGCGGGGAGCTACCGCACGGCCGTGCCCTTGCAATCGCCTGAGTCGCGTCACGCCAGCCTTCACACGCGTTTCGCCCTAACCGGCCACGCGCCACATTGAGCAGTCCTTTGCATTTTGCATAGAATCGAAAAAATCGCAGCACTTTCTGGCGCTGCAATATGTCCAGCGGCAAGTCGCTACAGATAAGCTTGTCATCCAGCATGCCGTGATCCACCATGCGAATGGCACCCCAAGCCTTTGCCCGTACGCGGGTGCCAGCAGGCAAACGGGGACCGAGCACCAGTGCATCCAGGAGATCGCCATCGAGGCCGAGATAGTCCGGGAGTGAGCCGTAGTTGAACGGGCAAGGCAGGGGTGAGATAAAATCCACTTTTCCGGTGGAGCCGCGTTTGATAAAACTCCCGCGCGGAACCTCGATGACCACTTCCACCAGCGGCGGCTCTTGCTGCATCTCGCTGACCACGCATCGGTCCGGGTTTGTACTGCTTGCTTCAAGGTTGTCCTGCATCCCGGACTTGTTCCTGCCCGGTCTGATCTCAATCATTTTTTTGAAACCCTGCCGCATCCTATTGCTCGATCTGGCCGTTGCTTCTTTCCACCAGCAGGGTATGCAATCTGCGGCTGTCCGCGCGAAGCACCGTGAACTTGAAACCTCCGACAATGACTGATTCACCTCGTTTCGGCAGGCGTCCAAATTCGTGCAATACTAGACCTCCGATCGTATCATAGTCGGATTCGTTTAATTCCGTTTCAAGTCTTTCATTGAAATCCGCGATCTCGGTAATCGCCTTGACCCGGTAATGACCGCTTGGCGTCTGCACAATGTTGTCTTCCACCTCGTCGAAATCATGTTCATCCTCGATATCGCCGACAATCTGCTCCAGCACGTCTTCGATCGTCAGCAATCCTGCAACGCCTCCATACTCGTCCACGACGATGGCGATGTGATTGCGATTGGTACGAAAGTCGCGAAGCAGGACATTGAGGCGTTTGGATTCAGGAATGAATACCACCGGTCGCAACATGTCGCGCACGTCAAACTCTTCCTCTGCCGCGTAATACCGCAGCAGATCCTTTGCCAGCAATATACCGATAACATTGTTTTTGTCATTTTCGGTAACCGGAAAACGCGAATGCGCTTTCTCGATCACATCGGGGATGAATTTCTCGGGTGGATCGCTGATGTCTATGACATCCATCTGCGAGCGGGGAACCATGATGTCGCGTGCCTGGATCTCAGATACCTGTATTACACCTTCTATCATGCTCAACGCATCGGAATCGAATAAATTGCGTTCGTACGCGGCATGCAGCAGGGCCATCAATTGGACCCGGTTTCCCGGTTCGCGCAGGAGCATGCCACTTATGCGTTCCAGCCAGCCAGGTTGGGGAGGATCATCCATTTGTAAAAGTTAACATAGCCATAAAAATCCAATCCATTGAAAGCTCGCGGTCAACCATCAACAGTGCTCGCATTATCCACAATCAACCGCTTCCGCCGGCTGATATCCTGCATAAGGATCCTCATATCCCAACCACGCGAGAATCCGGGTTTCCGTTTCCTCCATGTTTTTGGCATCCTCATCCTCCTGATGATCATAGCCCTGCAGATGCAGGACTCCATGCACTGTCAGATGCGCATAATGCGCTATCAGATCCTTTTGCTGCTGACCTGCTTCATTTTCCACTACCGGCGCACAGAGTACGATGTCGCCAGCCAGAGAGTAAGCATCTTGCTTTTCCCCGAGCGGAGCATCAGGATCGATTTGCCCATCCCTGTAAACGAAGGTCAGGACATTGGTTGCATAATCCTTGTTGCGAAAGTCCCGGTTGAGGCGGCGGCCTTCCTCTTCGTCCACGATGCGTAATGCGATTTCCGCATCATGCGCCAAAGCCGCTTTGACCCATTTACGAAGCAAGGTTCTGGGAGGAAGCGGCTCTCGTGTGGAAGTCGCATATTGGATAGTCATTTTCAATTTCGCCGGTTTCGGTCTGGCATACCCCCCGCTATCAGGAGTGCCGGAGGAACTACTCCTTTCTTTCATATTTCTCATAGGCATTGACAATTCTTTGCACCAGCGGATGGCGCACTACATCCTCTGCATCGAACCGCGTAAACGCAATGCCCCGCACTTTTTCAAGAACCTGCTGGGCTTCCACCAAACCGCTTTTCTGATGTTTTGCAAGGTCAATCTGCGTGATATCTCCCGTCACGACGGCCTTGGAGCCAAAGCCGATGCGGGTCAGGAACATTTTCATCTGTTCCGGCGTGGTATTTTGCGCCTCATCCAGAATGATGAAAGACTGGTTCAGCGTTCGCCCGCGCATGAATGCAAGCGGAGCCACTTCGATTGCGTTTCGTTCAAACTGTTTGCTGGTTTTATCGACCCCCATCAGATCGTAGAGCGCATCGTAAAGGGGACGCAAATAAGGGTCCACTTTCTGCACCATATCACCCGGTAAAAATCCCAGGCGTTCGCCTGCTTCCACCGCTGGCCGCACCAGTATGATACGCGCCACGATATCCCGCTCGAGTGCATCCACCGCGCTTGCAACCGCAAGATACGTTTTCCCGGTGCCTGCGGGGCCGATGGAAAAAGTGATGTCATGTGTCTGGATCTGGTGCAGATACTCCACCTGATGGGGCGTGCGCCCGCGCAAATCGCTACGCCGCGTATACAGGGTGGGCTCCACTATTTCCTTGTCATCTGGCCCCTGTTTTTTCTGATGATGGGGATTCATCGCCTCGATCAGGCCCAATTGAATCTGTTCGATACCGAGATGATGGTGTGCCTGATCGTAGAAGTTCTGCAGAGCTTCCGCGGCGAGTGAAGTCTGAGCTGGTTTCCCGCGGATACTGAAATGTTCTCCCCGCCTCGCAATCGCCACATCAAGAACCGTCTCGATCTGCCTGAGGTTTTCATCCAGCACACCACACAGGTTCGCCAGACGCTGGTTGTCAGCGGGGGAAAAAGAAATTTCTACGGGTTTGGGCTTCAATGGCGCGTAAAGCGACACAATATGGAGGTGAGGTCTTAATTCTGGCAGCGACCGACCTTCTTTGCAACTGATCCTATTCAGGAAAGGTTGAAATCGCTTTGCCTATTGGTTGATCCTCCGCTCGGCAAGGAAATGGGGGAAGAGAAGGCATCGGGGGTGAGATGATAGTCAGTAGAGGCGATGATAGTCAGTAGAGGCACGGTTGGGAAGGGCGGACAAATCTTGTATGCCTAATGGATCGTTCATCTGGCACTATGCCCCCCCGCCTCACCATCACTATGCACCTGTAAGATACTCCAGTTGCTTGGAACTTGCCTTTGTTATCTGATAGCGGTATTAAGAGGCAGCTTGAAAAGCCAGGTACAGACCAAGCGCGCGGAAAGAGGATCATTGCCTCAGGTGTTGATTGAACAGGGGTCCGTGAATTTTTTGGGATTCGAGTTCGACTCCGCTAAAAAGTTCAGTTCCCTTTGATGCACAAGCCAGCTCCATTGGGGATCGAAAGGGGCAATTCCAGCCGGGACGAAACTAAGGAATCACTGAACAAATCCTCCGCAGTGCGCGTTGCTGTTAAAATCGCGATGATCACGAGGCGCGTGACGAAGGTCGTAGCTTGCGCATTTACGTGTTATAGCGATGCCAAGGAGCGCGAAAAAGTGGCACCCCAAAGCGAGCCCGAGGATTCCGCGAAGCGGATGGGGCAGTGTCGGAGTGTAACGACCGCGCAAGACCGAATCTGGAGCGCCAGTATCCCGCTGCGAGGTTGCATCTTCCTTTGGAAGACACTGCTCCTCTCTCCGAGGTCGTCGCCTTTCGTGCATCTCATCCCGCAAAGCCCTCCGTTGCGCCTGCGAGGGATTTATTCGGCGGTTCCCAAGGAAAGAGATCGATGACAATTCGGAAAATGAGTTATATTTTTTACCTCGTAACCGGAGTACTTATTTCCCTGCTTACCCTGTTTGTTGCGCTTCGTTTCTTCGAGCTCCGGAAACTGAATGATGCCGAAAACGTGCGCTATGCCGCCTTCCTTGCAGTGGATGAGCTGCGCCAATCTTCCGACGACTTGACGCGCACGGCCCGTGCCTATGTCGCCACAGGCAACCCGAAGTTTGAGCAAATCTACTTCGATATATTGGCTATCCGCAACGGCGACAAGGAACGTCCGCTGCATTACGAGCGCGGCCACTGGGATCTGATCCTCGGACATTTGAACCCGGGCTCCGCGCCGGGGCGCAGGATTTCCTTGAGATCGCAAATAAAGAAACTCGGATTTGCGGCGACTGAGCTTGCAAAACTTACGAAAGCCGAGAGTCGCTCAAACCAGTTGACGGAGCGAGAGTACCAGGCATTCAATGCAATGAAAGGGCTATTTCAGGATTCAGCCGGAGAATTCAACGTGAAGGGCGCTCCCGACGCCGCCTTGGCCAGCAGCCTGCTGCATGATGAGAGCTATCACACGGCCAAGGCTGAAATCATGCGTTTGTTGAACGAGTTTCATGAATTGCTCGACAAGCGTACCCGCAATACCACGGCCCTCGCCCAAAACCGCGCCAATCTTTACATATCCGGCGTGTTTCTCATGCTTGCCTTTCTCATGGCCTGGTTCGCCTTTTCATATCGTGTCGTGCGTCGGAAGGTGCAAAATCTTGCATGGCTCGAAGATAAAGCCAGGAATATCGGAGAGGCGAGCAGCTCGCCCGGTTTCTACATCGACTCGAACGACGAGATAGGCAGCCTTTCCCGCGCCTTCATCGTATCTCAGGCTGAACGTGATCGCTACTTCAATCAGTCTCTCAACTTTCTTGCGATTTCCGGGTTCGATAATCGTTTCAAGCGGGTAAATACAGCCTGGACCAAAGTTTTTGGCTATTCGGAGGAAGAACTGCTGTCCAAACCTTTTATGGATCTTGTCTTCTCCGGTTCACGCGCAGATACGACGGCAGAGCTGGACAAGCTCGTCATGGGTAGCAATGTTTCCTTTGAAAGCCAGATGCGCTGCAAGGATGGCTCCTTCCGCTGGGTCTTGTGGAATATAGCTGCTGCGCAGGATGTCCGTGAATTCTACTTTTCGGGCCAGGATATCACCGCAAGGAAGAATATCGAGAGAGAGCTCCATAATGCCCGAAAAGCGGCAGAGGCTGCCAACCGGGCCAAAAGCGAGTTTCTGGCAAATATGAGTCATGAGATCCGCACACCGATGAATGGCGTGCTTGGCGCAGTCGGGCTGCTTTTAAACACTACGCTAACCCCATCACAGCGCGAGCTGGCGGGACTGGCGCGCGCGAGTGGCGAGACACTGCTTTCCATAATCAATGACATTCTCGATTTCTCCAAAATCGAAGCCGGTAAGCTCGTTATTTCACCGGTTCCTTTTGATCTGCTTCAGGCCGTTGAAGAAGTAGCCGGCATGGTTGCCATGCAGCCGGCAAGAAAGGCAAATGTGAATGTAATCGTACGTTACCTGCCGAATGTGCCGCGTTATGTATTCGGCGACCTGGGACGCATTCGCCAGGTATTGATAAACTTGACCAACAATGCGATCAAGTTTACAGACAAGGGCCACGTACTCATCGATGTAGAAGCCGATGCTCTCAGTGAAGATGAAGTATCACTCCGCATCAGCATCGAAGATAGCGGACTGGGAATCGCGCCAGATAAGCTGCAAAGCATCTTCGACAAATTCACGCAGGCTGATGCCTCTACCACGCGGCGTTATGGGGGGACAGGCCTGGGGCTGGCTATCAGCAAACAGCTGGTCCAGCTAATGGGCGGTACCATTGCTGCGAAGAGCCGGGTGGGCGCTGGATCGACGTTCTGGTTTACGCTACCTTTGGCCTTGCAGAAAGATTGGCCGACGGACGCCGGTCTGGACGCGGACCTGACACATGTTCGGGTGCTGATCGTGGACGATAACTCAGCTAATCGCCTGGTCCTGCAAGAGCAGCTCCGCGGCTGGAGGATGCGCATCGGCAGCTGCGCGTCCGGGGCAGAAGCCTTGCGGGCTCTGCATACATCTCATGCCTCCGGCGATCCCTACAGGATTGCGATCCTCGATCATCAGATGCCGGATATGGACGGAGAAATGCTGGGCCGGACCATCAAGGCGGATCCATTGCTCCGCAGTATTCATCTGGTGATGTTGAGTTCCCTGGGACAAGAAGGCGATCTCAGAGAGCGGCTTCAGAAGATCGGCTTCGCGGCCTATCTGCTCAAGCCGGTGCGGCAATCGGAATTGCTGTCGACTCTGGTAAATATCTGGGACGCCCAACGCCATCAGCGAACTATAAATCTCATCAGTCAGCCTTTCTTCCCCGCGAATCCCGAGATGCAGGCCACCGATGGCTCGAATTGTCTGTTTGCCGGTACACGCGTACTGCTTGCTGAGGATAATGCTACCAATCAGATCGTCGGAGCGATGATATTGCGCAATCTGGGCTGTGTGGTGGATGTTGCCGCTAATGGCCGGGAAGTCATGGAGATGGTGGATGTATTCCTCTATGATATGGTGTTTATGGATTGCGAGATGCCAGAGATGGATGGTTTTGAAGCCACTGCCGCACTTCGCCGCCGGCTCGACAGCAAATCGCGGCTTCCCGTCATTGCGGTAACGGCACAGGCTATGCAGGGTGATCGAGAACGTTGCCTGCGCGCGGGCATGGACGATTACATCAGCAAACCGGTAAAGCTGGAGGATTTTGCGGCAGCGTTGAAGCGCTGGATGCCGGGCAGGGAACAGGGGCAGAAGAGTGAAACACCTCCCACGGCAAGGCATGAAAAGTCAATGGCAGCCAGCACCCCGAATCATTCCCCACCGACAGTCTCTTCTTCCCCACCCGTTTCTTTATCCCTTTCGATGTCTTCCGCATCCTCTGTATTGGATGCGGAAGTCGTTGCGAGACTTCGATCGCTTGCGGAAGCGACGGACCCATCCTTGATTACCCAGATATTCACATCGTTCCTGAGCGATGGGGCGGAGCGCATCGATACGCTGAAGGAGGCCCTCGCAGGAAGAAACATGGAACTTCTGTACAAGACTGCTCATGCTATCAAAGGCGCCAGCGCCAATATCGGGGCGCACTCCATGGCGGATACGGCTCAAAAGCTGGAGCTTGCAGGCAAAGCCGGCGACATGACTGGAGCAGTCACTTTGATTGAGCAAATTGAAATGGAATTTGGACGCATGCAGCATGAAATTACGCAGTCAGATCCCCATTGCGTATCGCTGCCGGATGCAACTCGATCATGAAAATACTTATTGCCGAAGACGACACGACCTCGCGCCTGTTGTTTGCCGCCACCCTCAGGAAATTGGGCCATGCCGTAACGGCAGTAGAGGATGGGCGTAAGGCATGGGAAGCCTGGCAAAAGGATGAATATCCGCTGCTCATCTCTGACTGGATGATGCCTGATATCGATGGTCTGCAATTATGCAGAATGATCCGCAGCGAACCGGGCCTGCAATATACCTACATCATCCTTCTTACGGCGCTGGACAGCAAGGGCAGCTATCTCGAAGGCATGGACGCAGGGGCGGATGATTTCATTACCAAACCGTTCGATGAAGAACAACTCGCAGCCCGGCTACGGGTCGCTGAACGAATACTTGGGCTGCATCAAAAGCTACATATCCAGGCCACGCGTGATTATCTGACGGGCGTGTGGAACCGAGCCTCTATCATGGATTATCTGCAGAAGGAGTTGAAACGAGGAGCGCGTCAGGATATCTGCACGAGCGTGATGATAGCGGATCTCGATCACTTCAAGCGAATCAACGATACCTATGGGCATCCAACCGGTGACGAAATACTGCAAGAGGCAGCCCGCCGTATGTCAAGTGTATTGCGGGGTTATGACCGGATCGGACGCTATGGAGGCGAGGAATTTCTCATTACCGCATCGGGTTGTGACTGGAGCGAGGCCACGGCCCTGGGCGAAAGAATCTGTAGCTCCATCAGGAGCGAGCCTGCCAACAGCCGTGCAGGACAAATTGACATGACTGTGAGCATAGGTATCGCAACGAGTTGCGGGGAGGTTAATGATATAGGTGAGCTTATCGCAGCCGCAGATCAAGCTCTCTATCAAGCAAAAAACGCTGGGCGTAATCGCGTTGAATTGTCACGGCTGACGACCGAATCAAGACCCGGGACATAGCGCCGAAAAGTTGCCGCCTCCGGCTCTTGTCTCTCTGGTTTTTAATAAAACTGCAGCAGAGCTTATCAATTCCCTGTAGTTTTCTCCCGAAACTCACACCGGAAGTCCTTCTATAGGTATTTGGTCGAACTCCACCCTCAGCGTAGCCTCAAATCCGGTTCCCTTAACTTTGAATTCCCACCCGCCACGTACTTTTCTCATCTCGTCCGATGGCGAAGCCTGGAAATCAGGTTGGGCGAACTGCTCGTCAGCATGGATGTACATAGTGAAGGGATTGTTCAAGAGGGCGCGCAAGTAGTATTGTTTTCGGAAAATCACGTTGTCTGAAAATCCCACCCCGTAGATATCTCGTTCGCCCAGATAGACGTCCAACCGCATAACCATATCTTTTACCGTAATGCTCTTGTCTTCCAGGATTGAACTGGTATCGAGATACCCCTCCCAGATCAGGCGATCAGGCCCGGCCCACGAAAAAGCGACCTTGTCATCGCTCAGGATCATCTTTGTGGAACGGGCCGTAGCAATTCTCAGCTTCGGGACTTTGGTGAAATAGTTCGAAGTCGACACGGCGTGGTTTGATCGAAACCCCGAAGAAGAATTCACTCTTGCCGAAAAAATCCTGACCGCGGAGGATTTTTGCCTTTACAAGGCGGAGCCTGGCTCGGACATTGCCGAAGAAGAAGCGTGTCGCCACTTCAAAAGACTCACGAGCGGTTACAAGTGAGTCAAATCCTCCATGGCATTTGTGAATAAAAGTGCGGGGCGCTTCGGGAATCTGCGCGTACTGTTGTTTTACAAGCCCATCGCTACGGTTGTAGGTCGGACCAAACTCTCCTGAGATTGAGAACAGGCGGTTGGCGAGAGAGGAAGCACTCACTTTGTAGGTTCGATAGTTCGTGCCGACTACGGTGAGTATACGATCCAACGGAAAGTACTCTTTGAGCTGAGTGAAAGATTCCCGTTTAGTATCGTCCTTTTGGAATACCGGATTGAAGTGTTCGAGTTCTTTTTCTGCTTCAATTCCAATCCAGTTCTTCAGAAACTGAAATGATATCCCTTGATGCGGTGTACCCAGGGTGACGATCTTGTTGATGTAATCGTCCGCCTTGCGGTCTGAATCGGGATAAGTGCGCTGTATAACCTCCCGGACAAGGAGACCACCCATTGAGTGAGCTATGATATTTACCAGAGGCTCGCTCCCATCCTTACGCTTGTGGGCGGTAAGACTCCGTATGAAATCGATAAGCCGAACGAGCGCTTCTCCATAAATTTTAAACTTCCGATCGTCAAGATCGTAATAACGAAAAACCCACAGAGTCCGAAGCGGGTCCTCCTTCGTCCGGATCAGGTTGAGCGCCATTGCTGGATCGATGACGACCTTGTCATCCACGAAGTACTCCGTCGGAAGAAACGACAACTCGTCGGGGAGAGGGAATTGCCCCTCAGTTACCTTGCTTCTGTAATATCCAACAACGTTTGTGGCATCGTGGTAGCGCCAAGAGGACTTGAGGAACCGGAGAATAAAGCCCTCGTAGATGTAGTTCTCACCGCGTTTTCCCGGATAGACGGTGCCGTCGTTGAAGCCTTGGTAGGCAATCCGCTTTTCGTCTTCAACATCGAGCCCTCCAAATCCCCGAATGAGAATTAAAGGAAGGCGATCCCGTGTAGGTAGAGCCATATTTCCCCTTATCTGTCCTTTTATTTACCGACTTCAACATGATTGATGATCCTTCACAAATGGCCAGCGAAAGGAGCATCGTGCATTAAGGTAGTGCAGAGAGAAGAATGGCTCTTTTAATGCTAGATTTTCTTCTAGAGATGTGTATCGGGATATTGCCATTTCTCAAACCTAACTTTTTTGAATGGGCCACAGTTATTTATAGACTGAATCGAGCTTGAAGGTTTTCAGTTTGCCAGGCAATTGGTGCAATGAGACCAGAAGAAGATATATTGTTTTCTCCATTTTCTAATCTATAAATGAAATATGAATAGCATTGAATCGAGTTCCTGTTTAATTAATGCTAATAGCCGCCCCATCCAATAAAGTCCTAAAAATCAGAGGTGCATAATGAGCGCAGAGAATATTGTTGGCGCCACTAGAGAGAAAGTGTCAACGCCCGGGAGTTCCGAGCCGCCAGATGATCGTTTCTGCGATTTGGTAATGAAGGGAGGAATCACGAGTGGAGTGGTATATCCGCGTGCGATCAGTTTGTTATCCCATCATTATCGCTTCCGGGGTATCGGGGGCACCTCAGCCGGTGCAATAGCAGCTGCAATTACCGCGGCTGCTGAATATCAACGCCGAGAAAAAAATGGCTCTCGCAAAGGTTTCGATCTTCTTGAGAATCTTCCTGGGCGACTGGGAAGCGAGGCAAAAAAGGGGAAACGCAAGCTTCTCAGTCTGTTTCAGCCGCAGCCAAGTACACGTCGGTTATTTGCAGTATTAGTCAGAACGCTAAACAAGGGCAGCACAAAAAGCCGGTGGTTCAGTTTATTCAAGGGATTGCTGATAGCGTATTGGCCTGCGACCGTACTTTCGATAATAGTAGCGTGGGCAATTGCTCAAAGCGGAGCATGGTTTGCTGCATTTTTACTACTGGTCATTGCACTGCCGCTGAGCATAGGCATCTGGGTTTACCTGGACATTACGGAGAAAATGGTTGCCAATGGATTCGGATTGTGCAACGGGATGCCCGAGGAAAAAGATGTTGACGCTCTTACACCCTGGTTGCACGACATGATTCAGAAGGCAGCGGGACTAGGCAAGGAGGATGACCCTTTAACGTTTGGTCACTTGTGGAATGCAGGTGGTGAGAAGTTTCCCCCATATTGGCTAACAATACCAAAAGGGGTAAAAAAGCGCGCTATTGATCTTCAGATGTTTTCAACCAATCTTGCTCACGGACGACCATACGTTTTTCCATTAGCCGAACCAGAAACTGGAGAGAGTCGCTTCAAAGGCCACGAGCGATTTTATTTTACTGAAGCGGAAATGGGGCAGTATTTTCCTCCTGAAGTCGTGAAGTGGATGGTGGATCATTCTCCTACGACGATAGAGAGAAAAAAAAGAAAGGAAAGTTTAGCTCGAGGGGAAGAGGCAGAGGAAAAGACACTGTCAGTAGAAGACGGAACGGATATGCTCGAGCTGCCAGAACCAGAGCATTTTCCCGTGCTGCTGGCTACGCGAATGAGTCTTGCTTTCCCATTCTTGATCTCGGCCATTCCCCTGTATGCTCTGGATCCCGATCTCTCACAAGGAAAACGGAAGTTTCACCGGTGCTGGTTTTCAGATGGAGGAATCAGTTCAAATTTTCCTATCCATCTTTTTGATGGCTTGGCTCCAATCTGGCCTACATTTGGGATCCATTTAGAACCCGCAATAGATGGCCAGAAGAAATTATTTTATTTACCACCTATATATGATGAAGGCTATGCGGAATCCTGGAGCCTGTTTGCGGAGAAGCCTGAGCCGGTTGGCAGACTAGGAGGATTCATCAGTGCGATCGTCAATGCCATGCAGAACTGGAACGATAATACTGTCAGGCTTATGCCCGGCTTCAGGGACCGCGTCGCCCGCGTCAGGCTTAAGGAGGGAGAAGGTGGCATGAACCTGGACATGAAACCTGGCATAATCGACACTCTTGCTGAACGCGGCAAGGCTGCCGCCGAGGAGCTCATTCAGCGCTATGCAATCCCCTCTCCCGAGGGAGAGGAAGCACTTGGTTGGGATGAGCATCGTTTTGTTCGATTCAATAATCTTCTCGTGATGATGAAAGCGAGGGCTCCCGGTATAGTGGACGCAATCAGTAACAACTGCAAGTATGCAACCAGTATGGAGGATTTATTTGAAAAATTCAGTTGTGCCACGGATGAAAGTGGGAAGCTGACTCCTCCACCTGGTTATGAAGAACCAATGACTCCGAACGAAAAGGATGCATATAAAACGTTAGTGGCTGCTTTAAATGCCCTGGCGGAGGTAATGCTTAAGATAGATAATAACATTCCATTCAAACCCATTCCCAAGCCGAATCCAGAACTTAGGGTTAGACCCCCTCTGTAGTTTGCCCCTAATCCGCTGGAGGCCTGCTTGGGGTCTCATTGGGTTGGGTCGGTTTGATTCTGATCTGGCGTCTCACGACTATCTTGCGCCGTCTGGGTAATTTCGCGCGAAGTGGCAGCTGCTCTTTGCTAAAAAGCTACGCCTGGTATTTACCCAGCCGCTAGTCTTCATGCTGGAGAAGCACATGGATCCGTCGAAGACGGGCCGTTCTTCTCTATTTTTTATACCTTGCCAGGATGATTTTTTCCTGAAAACCCATTCACCTGTCGCTTCTATTGAGGGGTTATATCAGCTTCTACGCTTTCGCCACGTAGAGTGTGGGACAGGGCTGCGGTAATTTTTAGATCTGCAAATTTTCCTATCATTTCGGGATGGCCGGGAAAATTGACCACGCGGTTATTATCGGTACGCCCGCTCAATTCGCCGGGATCTTTTCTGGACAAGCCTTCCACCAGAACGCGTTGTATCGTCCCAACCATCCTGACGCTGATCGCTTGCGCCTGTAGCTCCACTTTTTCCTGCAACCGCTGCAGCCGCTCCAGTTTGACCTGATGCGGCGTAGTATCTTCCAATCCGGCTGCCGGGGTCCCCGGACGGGAACTGTAAATAAAGCTGAAGGAACCATCGAAGTTGACCGCCTCGATCAGTTTCATCGTTGCCTCAAAGTCTGCTTCGGTTTCCCCAGGAAAACCAACAATGAAATCAGAGGTAATCGAAATGTCTGGCCGGGCAGCACGCAGTCGGCGAATGATCGATTTGTATTCCAGCGAAGTGTAGCCTCGCTTCATCGCCGCCAGGATGCGATCCGAACCGGACTGAACCGGCAAATGCACGTGACTTACCAGCTTGGGAGAAGTCTTGTAAGCCTCGATGAGGCGAGGCGTGAATTCCCTCGGATGAGAGGTGGTATAACGGATGCGTTCGATACCCGGGATTTCATGGAGATATTCCAGCAGCAGCGCAAAGTCGGCTAATTCGCCCTCTTCCGCATATTGCATCCTGCCGCGATAGGCGTTGACGTTTTGTCCCAGCAGGGTTACTTCCTTGACACCCAGATCTGCCAGACTTGCGATTTCCGTCAGGATATCGTCGAGCGGACGTGAGATTTCCTCACCGCGTGTATAAGGAACCACGCAAAAGCTGCAATACTTGCTGCACCCTTCCATGATGGATACGAAGGCGGTCACGCCCTCTGTGCGTGCCGGCGGCAGATAATCGAATTTCTCGATCTCGGGAAAGGAGATATCCACCTGGGGTCGGCCCGTAATCTGGCGCGTCGAAATCATCTGCGGCAGCCGGTGCAGCGTCTGCGGACCAAACACCAGGTCTACATAGGGCGCGCGTTTGACGATCTCCGCCCCTTCCTGGCTGGCCACGCATCCGCCCACGCCTATCAACAGATCGGGATTGGCAGCCTTGAGATGTCTCACGCGCCCAAGGTCATGAAACACCTTTTCTTGGGCTTTTTCCCGCACCGAGCAAGTGTTGAAAAGAATTACGTCAGCTTCAGTGGGATCATCCGTTTTTTCCATGTGCTCCGCATCACGCAGCACGTCCGCCATCTTTTCCGAGTCATACTCGTTCATCTGGCAGCCAAATGTTTTGATGTAAAGTTTTTTTGCCACGACCTTACTTGCTGTTTCAGTAAATCATGATGAGCGCCAAGCCAATTTGCATTTAGAAGCGTCCGGGCGATATCGTTCCTCCCCGGAGTTACCCGCTGTTCCTCAGTCCGGCGGCAACTCCATTGATAGTAAGCTGGATGGCGCGTGTTACCGCATCTGTAGCGTCTCCGGACCGGTACCGGCGCAACAGCTCCACTTGCAAATGATTGAGTGGATCGATATAAGGGGTACGATTGCGAATGCTGCGCGCAAGCGTGGGATTATCCTGCAATAGTTCAGTTCGACCGGTCACGGCAAAAAGCCATTTCACGCTAAGTTCCCATTCTTTTTGTATCCGCCCGAAAACTTCGCGCCGCAGTTCCACATCCGTAACCAGTTCAGCGTAGCGCGAAGCAATACCCATGTCAGTTTTGGCCAGTACCATGTCCATATTCGACAGCAATGTCTGCAGGAACGGCCAGGCCTGATACATTTTCTGCAGGAGTCCCAGTCCGTTGTCGCCCCTGCCTTCGCGCTGCACGAACATTTCCACGGCTGTGCCGAAACCATACCAGCCGGTAATCATCGCGCGGTTGACACCCCAGCTGAACGTCCATGGAATGGCGCGCAGATCCTCTATCAGGTCGGATTTTTTGCGGGAAGGAGGACGACTGCCGATATTGAGTCCCGCAATTTCCTTTATCGGAGTCGATTCCTGAAAATACCGGTTGAATCCAGGGGTTTCATATACCAGGCTGCGATAAGCCCGCAGGGCATCGCCTGCCAGTACTTCCATGACTCCATAATATTCATCCGCGCATTGGCCCAGCGTATCATGGCTCAGCAGCGTCGCCTCGATGGTTGCTGCGACCAGTGTTTCCAGATTACGCCGTCCGATCTCCGGATCGGAATATTTGCTGCCGATGACCTCGCCCTGCTCGGTGATGCGTATTTGCCCGTTGACGCTCCCAGGCGGCTGCGCCAATATTGCCTGATAGCTGGGTCCGCCGCCGCGGCCGACTGTGCCGCCGCGTCCATGGAACAGCCGCAGCTCGACTTTATGCTTGGCAAAGACCTTTGTGAGTTCGGTTTCGGCCTTGTAAAGTTCCCAGTTGGCTGCGAGGAATCCACCATCCTTGTTGCTATCGGAGTAGCCGAGCATCACCTCCTGAACGTCATTGCGCGAATCCACCAGCTTGCGGTAATAAGGGATCGAGAATAACTCATCCATGATGCGGGCACAGCCACGCAGGTCGGCAATGGTTTCGAACAACGGAACAATATTGACATGCAGGCAGGGTTTTTCTCCTGCGCGCAGCAGTCCTACTTCTTTCAACAGCAGCGCAACTTCCAGGATGTCGGATATGCCATCAGCCTTGGAAATGACATAATTGGGCAATGCCGCCGGACCGAAGCGGCGATGGATTTCGGCCGCCGTCTCCACGATATGCAATTCACTCTGGGCAAGCTCGGAATAGTCGAGGTAAGGCGAGCGCAGGAGACGCGGACTGCTGACCTCGGTCAGGAGGCAGCGCACACGTTCCGCTTCCGGCAGGTCTGAGTAGCCTTTCAGGTTGGCGCCTCGTTCGAACAGTTCGGCCACGACCTGCTCATGAATGTGGCTGTGCTGGCGCATATCCAACGGCGCGAGATGAAAACCGAATACTTCGGCCGCCCGCCGCACGTGACGCAGATCGCCCCGCGCCAGTAACTCCGACTTATGCTGTTCGAGCGAATGGATGACGATATCGAGATCGCGAACGAGTTCCATGCTGTCAGTGTAAGGCTCCGCCGGACCGACCGGACGCCGTTGCCTGATTGCATGGCCAAGCCCCATGCTGGTGGCAGCGAGGCGCGCATAAATACCGATCAGGGCGCGTCGATAAGGCTCATCAGCGCGACTCGGCGCCCGATCGGGCGAAGCCTCAGCCAGCGCCGTCAAGGCATCGTCCACGTCGACCAGGCGATCAGTCAGGCTTAACCGGCGGCCGATCCGGTGCACTTCCCCCATGTAAAAATCCAGTGCCAGGGCGGATTGCCGCTCAGCGGCGTGCAGTAATACCTCATGAGTAACGAAGGGATTGCCGTCGCGATCGCCGCCTATCCAGCTGCCAATACGAAGAAACGGAGGAATACGGGGAGCTTTATCGCCCATCCGGCGTTCAAGCAGATCTTCGATTTCCGCATACAGATGCAGCACTTCTGTAAGAAAAGTATAGTGATAATAGGCCAGGCCATTTTTGATTTCGTCATATACGGACAGGCGCGCCGAGCGCAGCATGCGAGTCTGCCATAATATTTGAATGTTGGTGCGCAATCCCTCTTCGTTCTTGCTTAGCTCATCCGGGGTGAGCTGCACCCGGTCGCGCTCGTTCAACAGGCGAGCAATTGCCAACTGGCAATCAAGTATGCTTCTCCGCTGTACTTCTGTCGGATGGGCTGTCAACACCGGCGAAACGAGCGCTTTGTCAAAGAACCGGCCAAGGGTCGCACTGCTTGTTTCCTTGGAGAAAACCAGGTCGAGCGCGCGCGCGACACTGCCCGCCTGCGGTTGCGACCGTGCTAAAAGGTAGCTCCGCCGCCGGCGGTTGTGATGCATATCCTCGGCTATGTTCGATAGCTGCGAGAACTGGCTGAATGCGCGTACCACTGCTTCGGTAGCCTTATTGCTCAACTGATTAAGCAGCCTGTCCAGTTCCTGTCGCGCCTTCGGATCCTGGTCGCGGCGAAACCGGATAGCTGTCTGGCGAATGTTTTCCACCAGATCAAAAGTAGGCTCGCCCTCCTGTTCACGCAGGGTGTCGCCCAGCATGCGTCCGAGCAGGCGGATGTCCTCCCGCAGAGGATCATCCTTCGGCTCCTTGTCATGGATGTGATTAGGATTAGTATCAATACTTTCGCTTGGGGAAGCGAGCGATGCCATAAACAACCTCTTCTCTGGAAGATGGGGGCTCATGCCCTGAGTAACTTGGTTTGATACTTCAGTTTGCTACTTCAGTCCGGCTTTGGCATGCGCCATGGTAAAATAAGCGCCGACAGTTTTTCCAAACTTTTGTTTATTTTAATAGGAATGCCTAATTCATTCACTCCCACTAAAATAGTTATCGCGACACGGGAAAGCGCCCTTGCCCTGTGGCAGGCCAATTTCATCCGGGATCGACTGGCAGAATTATACCCGCAAACGGAATTTCAAATATCCGGAATGACGACCCGGGGGGACCAGATTCTTGATGTGACGCTATCCAAAATCGGCGGAAAAGGTTTGTTCATCAAAGAACTGGAACAGGCGCTGGAGGACGGGCGGGCCGACATCGCCGTGCATTCGATGAAGGATGTGCCGATGGATATCCCGGCCGGATTCGCGCTGGCAGCGATCACGGAGCGTGAAGATCCGCGAGATGCGTTTGTCTCCAACAAATATGCGACGCTGGATGCGCTTCCGCCGGGGAGCGTGGTGGGCACTTCCAGTCTTCGGCGTGAAAGCCAGTTGCGCGCGCGCTTTCCTCATTTGCAGGTGCAACCGCTGCGGGGCAACGTCCAGACGCGTTTGCGCAAGCTGGATGAGGGCCAATTCGCAGCGATCATTCTGGCAGCAGCGGGATTGAAACGACTGGGACTTGCCGATCGCATAACCGCCCTGCTAAGCCCCGATCTCAGTTTGCCCGCGGTAGGGCAAGGCGCTTTGGGTATTGAGTGCTGTGCAGATCGCTCCGATTTAATCAAGCTCATGGAACCGCTGCATCATATTCCCACTGCGCGCTGCGTCGAAGCCGAGCGCGCCATGAGTCGCGCCCTGGGTGGCAGTTGCGAAGTGCCCTTGGGGGGCTTTGCCGAAATCAACGGACATGTGCTTAGGCTGCGCGGATTTGTCGCCAGCCAGGATGGAATACGCATGATAAGCGATGAACTGAACGGAAGTCCCGATGATTGCGCTTCAATGGGAGCGCAGCTGGCAAAGAACCTGAAGGCAAAGGGTGCGGAAGAGATTCTGGTAGCGCTGGAATCGAAAGCGGTTGAACCCGTGAGCCATCCGTGAGCAAGCCGCTGACCGGGATTCATATCCTGGTCACGCGTCCCTCCCACCAGGCGGGGGAGCTTGCTGGGAAAATACGAGCAGCAGGCGGAGAACCCTACCTGTTTCCGGTCCTGGAGATTCAGGATATCTCCGACCCACGCCCATTGCTCGAATTGATCAAGCGCCTGGACGAATTCTATCTGGCGATTTTTGTCAGCCCCAACGCCGTCAATAAGGCGATGAGCGTCATATGCGCGAAACGCGCATTGCCGTTCGACCTCAAAATTGCGACAGTCGGTCAGGGTACTGCCAGAACACTGCAACGATTTGGGGTGAGCGGAGTAATCGTGCCTGCGGTGCGATTCGACAGCGAAGCCTTGCTCGATATGGCAGAGTTGAATCGCATCAATGTAGCGGGCAAGCGCATCATCATTTTTCGGGGCGACAACGGACGCGAACTGCTGGGGGAAACACTGAGGAAACGTGGCGCTTTTGTCGAATACGCGGAGTGTTACCGCCGGATACGGCCGGAAGCGGAAATTGCACCGCTTCTCGCAGCCTGGGCGCGTGGTGAGATGAATGCGGTTACCGTTACCAGCAGTGAAGGGTTGCGCAATTTATGGGAGATGATGGGCGACTCAGGCAGAACATGGCTTGAAAACACGCCCTTGTTCGTTTCCCATGAGCGCATCGCGGGGGTGGCACGGGAATTGGGATTTAACCGCGTGATTGTTACCGCTGCCGGGGATGATGGGCTGGTGGCGGGTTTGCAGGATTATTTTTCCGGCCACATTGGCTGAAAGGTGACGGCAAAAGTGACGGCAAAGGTAACAGCGGCGAAGGGCGACAACACAATTTTGCTCCTACGCTAATCATGAGCGTGGAAACTCAGTCTGCTGATATCGATCGACCGCAGAAAGCAGGGGTGAGATGGCTTGCGCACGCCAATCCCCTGCTGGTTTTTGCTTTGATTCTGATCCTGGTTTTCGCCTGGCAATGGTACGATACGCGCAGTGAAATCGCAGGGCTGCGGCATGAGCTGGCAAGACGGCTGGCCGAGGCAGATACTTCAGGCAAGGAGGCGCGCAATACTGCAGCTGATGCAGTCGAAGCGGGACGCCGTGCGGAAACGAAGCTCGACCTCCTTGAAGACAAACTGGCTGAATCCCAGAGCCAGCAGGTTGCCCTGGAAGCGCTTTACCAGGAACTTACGCGAAGCCGCGATGAAGCAATGCTGGAAGAAGTGGAGCAGTTACTGCTTATCGCCAACCAGCAACTGCAACTGGCAAGCAACGTTAAATCCGCCCTGATTGCAATGCAGGAGGCGGATAGCCGGCTCCAGCGCACGGATCGTCCGCAACTGGCTTCTTTGCGAAAAACCATTGCAAAGGATATGGATCTGCTGAAATCGGTGCCGTATGTTGACACTGCGGAAATCAGCCTGCGCCTGGATAATCTTGCTGCCTCCGTCGATACGCTGCCGCTGGCAATGGAGTTTCGACCCCCTGAGAGTGCCTCTTCTCCGCTTCCCGTTCCCGCCTCCGAAAATGTATGGCTGCGCTTTCTGCGTCAAGTATGGGAGGATTTCAAACGGCTGGTGCGGATACAGCATATGGACAGCCCAGATGTCGCCCTGCTGTCGCCATCGCAAGCATATTTCCTACGCGAGAATTTGAAGTTGCGGCTCTTATCCGCACGGTATGCGCTGCTTGCGCATAACGGACGCAGCTTCAAGGCTGACCTCGACGCGTCCAGGGAGCAGATCAGGCGTTATTACAACACTCAAGCCCAACCCGTCGTCGATTTCCGGGAAGCATTGCAGCAATTGGGCGAAACTGATATCGGCGCTGAGTTGCCGAGCATCTCAGCAAGTCTTGATGCGGTTCGTAACTACAGGTTGACGCGTGACCGAGGAAACAGGTGAAGGGGGCGCTCTGGCTTCTGGCCCTGTTCATGATTGCCGTGGCGGTCACCATCGCTGCCACTTATAACAGCGGCTATGTGCTGATTGTCGCCCAACCTTATCGTATAGAGCTGTCGCTCAATCTGCTGGTGTTATTGCTGCTGGCCATCATTTTGATGGGTTACCTGGGGATGCGGCTTATTGCATTTACCGCTCGGCTGCCTGCCGAGCTGAGTGAATTTCGCACTCGCAGGCGTCGGGAAAAGGCTCTGGAAGGAACGCTGGACGGCCTCAAGGCGTTTTTCGAGCGGCGTTATGCGAAGGCGGAGAAATCCGCCGCCACCGCCCTGAAAATGGAGGATTCCACCGCTTTCAGCGCCATCAATGCCATTGTTGCCGCGCGCTCGGCCCATGGATTGCGAAATTATTCCCGTCGGGACGAGTTCATTGCCCAGGCCGAAACCAGCGCGCCGCAAGAAGTGGCACTGCGGCTGATGACGCAGGCTGAATTGCTTCTGGACGAACATCGACCTGAAGAAGCGCTCGAGCTGCTGCACCAGCTGCCCTCCGGCGAGTTGCGCCGACATCCGGGTGCGCTGAAGCTGGAGCTGGAAGCCCAGCAGAATGTTGGAAACTGGGATGTCGTGCTTGAACTGATCGGCCAGCTGGAACAGCGCGATGGTCCTGAGGCCGGCCTCATAAAACCACTGAGGTGCAGAGCGCATATAGAGAATCTCAGAAGCAGAATGTTGAATCCGCAGGCGCTGAAGGAGTATTGGGAGAACCTATCCCCGTCGGAAAAAAAGGATGGCAAAGTCGCTGCTGCTGCCGCGCGCGCGTTTTCTGCAACAGGAGACTGCGCCATGGTTCATCATCTGGTCGAGCAGAGCCTGGAGAGTCAATGGGATTCAGAATTGGCAAAGCTCTACGCGGAATGCGTCGGCAGCGATCCCTTGCGGCAGATAGAACGTGCCGAGGCATGGCTTGAAGAGCATCCCAGTGATGCATCCCTGCTGCTTGCTCTGGGAAAGCTCTGCGTCAATGCGGAACTGTGGGGCAAGGCTCAGAGCTATCTTGAAGCCAGTCTATCGGTCAAACCGGGATATGCGGCGCACCTCGCGTTGGGACAGCTGAATGAAAAGCTTGGGCAGCCCGAACTGGCAAGGGAGCACTACGGCAAAGGATTGGAGCTGGCTGTAAGGCAGCTGGAACGGCCGCAAGGGCCGAATAATGCGATGGAATAGTGCCAGAAGCCGTTCAGCTTCGGTTCCATTCCCGATGTCACTTTGGAGAACTGGGAAGAGAGGCGCAAGGAAGAAAACGTCACGCTTTTGTCGGACTTGCTGAAGTGATTGAAGTGGTGAATGCGTCCGAAAAGAATTCTTCTTCCGGAAGGCCGCGCAAGCGCGTGAAATCCCTGTGAGCGGCCTCGACCATTGCCGGCGTGCCGCACGCATACACCTGATAGCCGCTGAGATTGTCGAAATCCTGCAGCACGGCCTGATGCACCAGGCCGGTCCTTCCGTTCCAGTTATCAGAGGGTAGCGGCTCCGACAGCACAGGAATAAAAGTAAAATTGTCATGTTCCTGTTGCCAGCTTCCTGCCAACTCGGGTGCATACAAGTCAGCTCTGGTACGGTTTCCCCAATAGAGCACGATCTGCCGCTCATGGCCGCGGGGACTGCGCCCGTGAAATACATGCTCGAGGATGCTCTTGACCGGTGCAAACCCTGTACCGCTGGCGACGAAGATGATCGGCTTATCCGAGTCCTCACGCAGAAAGAACGTGCCGAGCGGTCCTTCAAAGCGGAGAATATCCCTCTCCTTCATCTGCATGAACACATGCTCGGCGAACGCGCCGCCCGGATAATTACGCACATGTAACTGAAGCAGTTCATCGTCATGGGGCGCATTGGCCAATGAAAAACTGCGGCGCTTGCCATTTTTCATCAGGATGTCGATATACTGCCCCGCCAGAAATTGCAGCCGTTCGTTGGTGGGAAGCTTGAGCGATATGATCATCACATCGGGTGCGACACGTTCGAGCTTCTGCACCCGGCATGGAAGGGTCTTGATCTTGATATCCTTTATGGCGCCGATTTCGCGGCATTCAATGACAAGTTCCGAGAGGGGTACCGCCCGGCAAAACAATGCCATTCCCGCCTGTTTTTCCGTTTCCGTCAGCGCGCTCTCGTTATAGCTGCCGAAATCCACTGTTCCCTGTATGATTTTGCCCTTGCAGGTCCCGCAAGCGCCATTGCGGCAGCCATAGGGGAGCGGAAAACCTTCCCGGAGCGCAGCCTGGAGAACAGTCTCGCCGGGTTGGGCGAAAAACCTGTGTCCGCTCGGCTGGATGGTAATTTGATGAGACATCTGATTACGATTACGGGTGATCCAGCAAAAATAAAAATGGAATGTCGGTAACTAACATGAAAACGATAAAGCGAACACTCTTGATCGTGGGTTGCGGTGATATCGCCCTGCGTGCGGCTCCCCTGCTGCTAACACATTACCGACTGCTGGGCCTGTACCGGAAGCCCGAGCAATGTGCTTCGCTGCGTTCGCTGGGGATTACGCCTGTATCCGGCGATCTCGACATACCCGACAGCCTTGATAAACTTGCAGGTGCGGCAGATGCCGTTTTACATCTTGCTCCGCCTCCTGCCTGCGGTCGCACTGACACCCGTACCGCGCATCTTCTGGCGGCCCTGACAAGGCGACCAAAAATGAAGCGCTCAATGTTACCACAACGCTTTATCTACATCAGCACCAGCGGGGTATATGGGGATTGCAAGGGGGCCCTGGTAAACGAGACGCGGGCGATCAATCCTCTGACGGAACGCGCAGTGCGCCGGGCGGATGCGGAAAGGCGTATTCGCAACTGGGGACTGCGCAACGGTGTGAATGTTTCGATTCTTCGTGTACCCGGGATTTACGCCGGCGATCGCTTGCCGCTCGCACGCTTGCGTGAGGGAGCGCCAGTGCTGGCGTCGGAAGACGATGGTTATACCAATCATATTCATGCGGACGATCTTGCGCGCATCGTCGTTGCTGCGCTCCGATATGCGCGACCAGGCAGGGTTTACCATGCGTGCGATGATTCAAACCTGAAAGTGGGCGAATATTTCGATCTGGTAGCGGACCGATTTGCTTTGCCGCGCCCTTCGCGCGTTCCTCGTGCCGAAGCAGAAGGTCGCATCGCACCCGGCATGCTCTCATTCATGCAGGAGTCGCGACGGCTGACCAATATGCGGATCAAGCAGGAGTTGCGCGTACATCTGCGCTATCCCACAGTCGCGGAGTGCCTGCGCGCGGCGGGATAGACCGTAAAACAGGTAAAATAAGTCCATTTTTCGATGGAAGCAAACAGATGTCCCAAACGCTCCAATCCCACATCGATCCGGAAACGGGATACATACTTGTCATTACCGGTCTCCCCGACAAGGCGCAGGCGGTCTCGCTTGCGCACAAGCTGATCGAAGAGCGCTTGGCCGCCTGCGTCAACATACAGGGCGAGTGCACTTCCATCTACCGCTGGCAAGGCAAAATGGAAAGCGGGATCGAGGTACCGGTCTTTATTAAAACGGTTGCGCCGCATTATTCTTCAGTAGAGCGTCTGATAAAGTCCATGCACCCCTACGAACTCCCTGAAATCATTGCTGTCCCAATAAGCAGCGGATTGCCCGCATATCTGCATTGGATTTCCGGCGAAACGTCGAATCCGGATAAAAATTGAAGAGAATCTGGTTGTCATGCCCCTGAACCGATATAGCCGATATTTCCTGCTGTTTCTCTGCTTTTTCAGCACAAGCATCTTTGCGGAAGAAGGAAAAACTTCCGGATTTCTTTCGGGTTTGCAGCAACTGCGCTCGACTTTTGGCCAGGATCAGGAGGAGCAGGAATTGCTGCCCCCTGACGAGGCTTTCAAGCTGAAGGTTAAGGTACGGGACGCAAATACGCTTGTGGCGCAGTTCGAACCGGCGAAGAACTATTATCTTTACAAGGATAAAGTTGCGTTCAAACCGCAGACCCCCGGAACCACCGTTGAAAACATCTCCCTGCCACAGGGAAAGATGAAAAGCGATGTGACCTTTGGGGAGGTCGAGGTTTTTCACGAGCCGTTTGAAGCACTGATTTCCCTGAAGCGGAATGCGTCTTCTGACGACAAGCTGACGCTTGTTGCCACTTATCAGGGTTGCAACGAGCCCATCGGTGTCTGCTATGCGCCCATAAGCAAGGTAATCGATCTGACGCTGCCGGTTGCAAAGGCAGCGGCCGGAGCGGTCGCCAATGCAATGAGCGCTGATGCATCCGCCGCAACAGGTACCGCTGGAGTACGAGTTGACGCAACTGACGAGTTGTTCCAGTCGAAGGATGGTTCGGCCGTTATCGAGACGGAATCGGTGGAAATCGAGAGAATGTTCCAGACCGGTAACTTCTGGCTGATTCTCACCGGCTTCTTCGGTATCGGCCTGCTTCTCTCCTTTACTCCCTGTGTATTTCCCATGTTCCCCATTCTATCCGGCATTATCGCCAAAGGGGGGCAGCACGTTACCAAGCAGCGTGGATTCATTCTGGCCCTGGCCTACGTGCTTGGAATGGCCATTACCTATGCTATTGCCGGGGTGGCAGCGGGACTCTCCGGGGCAATGCTGTCGGCAACCTTTCAGAACGCCTGGGTACTTGGCGCGTTCGCACTGATCTTTGTAACACTCGCATTTTCCATGTTCGGGTTTTATGAGCTGCAGCTCCCCACTTTTTTTCAGAGCAAGATTTCGGAAGAAGCTGGACATCTTAAAGGGGGGCATCTGACCAGTGTATTCGGCATGGGCGCCTTGTCCGCACTGATCGTCGGACCGTGTGTGGCAGCGCCTCTTGCAGGTGCGCTGTTGTATATCAGTCAGACTCGGGATGTAGTGCTCGGGGGCTCGGCGCTCTTTGCCATGGCGCTGGGCATGGGCCTGCCCTTGCTGTTGCTGGGCGCCTCCGCCGGCGCCCTCCTGCCGAAAGCAGGTGCATGGATGGAAGGAGTCAAGCAGTCGTTCGGGGTATTGCTGCTGGGGGTGGCGATATGGCTGATATCGCCGGTGATTCCTGCCGTGGTACACATGCTGCTATGGGCCGCCCTGCTGATCGTGTCGGCCATTTATCTGCATGCGGTGGACCCGCTGCAGCCGAGTGCTCCCGGTTTTCAGAAATTCCTCAAGGGGGTGGGCATGATTGCCCTGCTGACGGGCATCGCCTTGCTCATCGGCGTGTTTTCCGGCAGTCGCGATATCCTGCAACCTCTTTCAAAGCTGAATATTTCAGCGGCTGGCATGGAAGGGGTAAAAAAGGACGATATCAACTCAAATGAGCATTTGCCGTTCCAGAAAGTAAAGTCGGTAGCGGAACTGAATCAACAGATCCTCCAGTCGAGAAACAAATACGTAATGCTGGATTTTTATGCAGACTGGTGCATCTCCTGCAAGGAAATGGAGCGTTTTACTTTCACTGATCCAGCTGTCCAGGCACGATTGAAAGACGTTGTGCTGCTGCAGGTTGATGTGACAGCAGGTACGCCTGAGGACATGGAGCTTCTCAAGCGCTTCAAGCTGTTCGGGCCTCCGGCCATTCTCTTCATGGACAAAGAGGGGCGTCAAGTTCCCAACGTCAAAATCATCGGCTATCAGGACACGCCGGCTTTTCTGAAAATACTTAACGCGGTGCTGATCTAGCTTTCCCCTAGCAGCGTAATTTAATTGATCCGGAGTGCGCACAGGCAAGCCGAACTCGTGAGTCGCGGTCGCCGGGTCAGGATTTGAAGCTTATTTTCTCAGGAATAACAATGACAAAATTGCGACAGGTATTGTTGTACACGGGTATTGCCATACTTGCGGTGGCAGCAGGAGTCTTATTGCGCGGACAGTTGGCGAGCAATGATGTGGCATCCCCTCCTGACGCCGCCGTGGCTACTAAAGGCGCCGAGTCGATACTGGCGGCGAGTTTTCCTGATCTCGAGGGAAATATCCAGCCTGTTTCCCAGTGGCGGGGAAAAGTCATGGTGGTGAATTTCTGGGCGAGCTGGTGCGCGCCATGCCGCGAGGAAATACCCGAGTTTATCTCCTTTCAGGACAAATTTCGTGATAAGGGATTGGTCTTCGTAGGCATTGCGGTGGATCAGAAAGAAAGGGCGGCAGCATTCAGCAAGGAAATGGGCATCAATTATCCGGTCCTCGTGGGAGATATGAAAGCGATGCAGATCGCGGGTGCTGCGGGAAACATCCAGGGTGCGCTGCCTTTTACCGTCGTGATTGACCGGAACGGTAAAATGATTGGTAGCAAACTCGGTCGCCTGAGTGAGAGCAAGCTTGAATCCATGATCGGACCTTTACTCTAGGGAACCGCTGAAAAAATCCCTCGTAGGCGCGGAAAATTGCATTTCGATTATATTCCTCCGGCTTCTGCGCTAGCTCCCGAGCGCCCTGTACAGGTTATAAAGACTGGTTATAATGATCAGGGAACCCACGAGTATGAGCAGGGTCTTCGCGTGCAGCTTTTTGCATAGAACTGCCGCAAACGGTGCGGCGAACAAACCGCCGAAGACCAATCCCGCAATGATGGGCCATGTATTGGTTTCCATCAGCAAGGTGAAAACGGCGGCGCCGGTCAGCGTCAGGAAGAATTCGGCGAAATTGACGGAGCCGATGGTCGTGCGCGGATCGTTTCCCGTACTGACCAGCGTGGATGTTACCACCGGCCCCCATCCGCCGCCGCCTGCCGCATCGACGAATCCGCCAAACAGGGCGAGCTTTCCCACGTGCTTCGGCGGATTCTTGCGCGGGCGCAAAGACCGGAACGCTTTGCTCAGAATGTAGATTCCCAGCAGCAACAGATACGCGGAAACATAGGGCTTGAACAGGGTGCCATCGACCTGCGTCACCAGCACCGCCCCCAGGATACCGCCAAGGATGCCGGGCACGAGCAGCCGGACGAACAAATCCTTGTTCACGTTGCCGAACTTGACATGCGAAATGCCGGAAACGCCGGTGGTAAAAATCTCGGCGATATGGACACTGGCGCTGGCCACCCCTGGTGTGGCGCCCGAAGCAAGCAGGAAAGTGGTGGCTGTCACCCCATAAGCCATTCCCAGAGCGCCATCCACGACCTGGGCGAAGAATCCGACTATCGCAGCATTCCAGAAAATGCTGCTGCTCAGGGTTTCGCCAATGATCTGCCAGCCCCCGAACCAGTTATTGGAAATAAAAAAACGACCGGCCAGAAAAAGGATCAATATGATCAACACTGCCACGGCAAACCAGGCCGCCGCGTGAAGGAGCGGGTGAGTGCCGGGATGGGAGACCGGTTCCTCGACGGGAGGAATCCCTAATTGCTGATGTTCGATATTGATCGGGTTGCCTGACAGATCCAGGTTGCGAATCTTCATACCTTATTCCTGCCTCTTCTATAAGCGCAACACTATACCGACAGGCATGAATATCCAGAAATAACCTAATAGAATATGTTTATTCTTTTGTTATTTTCGGGAGCGGATCAATCCCCAAACCTGTTCGACAAATGGCCGATATCATCCTAGTCATTCATTTTCTGTTCGTGCTGTTTGTTGTCGGCGGCCTACCACTGATCTGGGTGGGTAACTGGATAGGGGTGAGCTTTGTGCGAAATCGAAGGTTCCGGTTTGCCCATCTTGCCGCTATCTTGTACGTTACCGCCGAGTCCCTGCTTGGCGTGGTATGTCCGCTGACATGGCTGGAAGACGCCTTGCGTGGAAGGGTAACCGAAACAGGTTTCATCGAGCGCTGGCTGCACCTCATCCTCTTCTATGATCTTCCGGAATGGGCATTTCTGGTAGCGTATGTACTGTTCGCGCTCCTGGTGGTCATTACTTTCCGACTCATTCCGCCGCAGCCACGTCGCTCCTCGCGATGATTTCCGGTCGTAATTGACCCGTTTTTCTGCGCAGCGTAAAGTCATGCATAGAAAGAAGTTCATGTACAAGAGAGGTTGAAGCCTCTATACCCTTTTTACCCTTTTGCGCACCGGGCAGCTACTTTCCGAAAACTCTCATTCATGTCTTCCCTCACAACGTTCTTGCATCGCTTCATCCGCCACCGCCGTTTCCTGATCGGTCTGAGCGTTTTCGCCGGGATAATTATCCTGTTTGGTCTGCTCGGCTATTTCTGGTTGCCCGGATATACCAAGGCAAAGCTGGAAGCCGCTTTATCGGACGTTCTGCACCGCCCCGTTACTGTACAGTCGATCGACATTCAACCCTATACGCTGGAGTTGACGGTCCGTGGTTTTCGAATAGGCGAAAAAGAGACAAGCGTAGACGCAGACAAGAATCTTTTTTCCTTTGATGAACTTTACCTCGACCTGAGTATTGCCTCTATTGCTCATCGTGCGCCCGTGATTAGTTCGGTTTCGCTCAAAGGGCCCGCTGTGCGCCTCGTTCGCGAAGCTCAGCAGCAGTTCAATATCACCGATCTGATAGAAGACTTCATGAAACGGCCGAAAGAAGAGGAGGAAGAGCGCGGCAAGAGCATGTTCTCGGTGCAGAATATTGTTATCAAAGACGGTCGCTTCGAATTCGTCGACCATGTGAAAAAAAGTCAGCAGGAGATATCCGACATTCAAATCGGTGTACCTTTCATCGCCAATTTCGAAAGCGCGGAGGAAACATGGGTGGAACCGCGCTTCAGCGCCAGGGTGAACGGTGCTCCGTTCAATCTCACCGGCAAGCTGCGGCCTTTCACCACAAATCGTGAAGCGACACTTGAGATCAGGTTGAGTGATGTGGATCTGACGCGTATAGACGAGTATTCCCCCATTCCCGTCGGTATTCACCTTCTCTCCGGGTATTTTGACAGTGAGCTCTTGTTGACGTTTGCTCAAGTCGACGGCCAATCGCCTGCCTTGGTTCTCACAGGCAATGCTGCCTTAAAGAAGCTGAAAGTCGAGAATCATTCGGTGGAGGCGCCCTATGCTGCCACGCTGGGCGAGTTCAACGTCCAATTGACTGAAATAAACCTGAATGCGGTGAAGCCTTCGCGAGCTGCCGTAGTCCTGACGGAAATTGCGGTGACGCCAGAAGGCAGCGCTGAACCCACACTCAACCTGCCGAAGCTTATGCTCGATGAGATCGTGGTCGATACCGGACAGAAGAATGTTAGCTTCGGCGCTGCAACTCTGGATCGCTTCAATGCCTCATTGCGACGCCATAAGGACGGTCGGCTCGATCTTGCCAGGCTTTTTACCCCGATAAACAGGGCGGAAAAGGCATCGCAATCCTCTACCCCTCCTTCTCCCCAAGCGGACACAGGCAAGCCATGGACGGTAAAACTTGGAAGCTTCAAGCTGGCGGATGCCGCGCTGCGCTTTGAAGATGCCACTTTGCCGGACGTAGCCCCCATGGTGGTCAATACCCTGGACCTGGCAGTCAATCAGATCGATTTCAGCGGTACAACGCCATCCCAACTCGAGCTCAAGGCGGAAGTAAACAAAACAGGCAGCCTGGAAACAAAAGGTACCCTTGCCTGGGCACCGGTCGCCGCGGATCTGGCCGTCAATGCCAAGGATGTTGATCTTGTTGCATTGCAAGGCTGGGCTGGAGACCGGTTGAATGTGCTGTTCTCGCGCGGGGCGTTATCCTTCCGCGGCAAGATCAAAGCGGATGGGGGCAAGGGGCAGGAGCGAGCTGAGCGGGTGCGGGGAGAAAAGGCATCGCCGTTAAAAGTGGCGGTGCGCGGAGATGGAAGGCTCACTAATTTCAACATGCTGGACAAGGCGGACGCCACCAACCTCATGCGTTGGCGAAGTGTCGATATCAAGGGTATCGAGTTTGCCAATGAACCTCTCAGCATCAACGCCGCTTCGATCACCCTTACCGACTTTTTTGCTCATGTCGTCGTTACTCCCCAAGGCGAGTTGAATCTCAAATATATCGTGCGGCAGGAGGAAACAGCGGTTTCTCCCTCACAGGCTGCTGCCGCGCCGGCAACGACGCCCGAGCCGGAACCGGCGAGCACATCTTCTGAAATATCACGAGCTGCGCCTGTTCCTTCACAGCCCCCTCCGCGCAAGAATCTACCCGTCCGCATAGGACGTATCGTGATGCAGGGAGGACACGTCAATTTTCAGGACCAGTTCATCCAGCCCAACTATCGCGCCTACTTGACCGACCTGGCGGGACGCATAGGACCGCTCAATCCCCGGAAAACCGGGGAAGTGGATATTCGCGGCGCGGTAGATAAAACGGCCCCATTGAAAATCAGCGGGTCGGTCGATGCCTTCGGCAGAGAACTCTATCTTGATATTACGGCCTCGGCCAAGGGTATCGATATGCCTACGTTCAGCCCCTATTCGGGGAAATATATCGGATACGAAATCGAGAAAGGCAAGCTATCGGTCGACGTCCACTATCATGTTGAACACGGCGAGTTAACAGCGGAAAACAGCATCTTCCTGGATCAATTGACTTTCGGTGAGAAAATTGAAAGTCCGGATGCACTATCGATTCCGGTCAACCTCGCATTGGCGCTGCTAAAAAACCGACGCGGAGAAATAGATATTCGTCTCCCTATAAGCGGTTCCATCAACGATCCGAAATTCAGCCTGGGAGGCATAATTGTCAAAGCAATCCTCAACTTGCTGACCAAAGCAGCCACGGCGCCTTTCACGGTGCTCGGATCGCTTTTCGGGGGAGAAGAATTATCGGAGATCAATTTTCCCGCAGGTGAGGTAAAGATTCCGCCAGAAGCAGAAGAAAGACTCCAGAAGTTAGCCCAGGCACTGACAGATCGGCCAGCGCTCAATCTCGAGATCATCGGGCATGCCGATGCTTCAAGTGATCCGGAGCCTTTGAAGCGGGGTGTACTTGAACGCAAAATCAAGGCGGAGAAATTGTCAGTGGATATCAAAAAAGGAAAATCTTACGATTCTCTGGAAGATGTAACACTGACACCGGAGGAATATGAAAAATACCTGGAGCAGATTTACAAGGATGCCAAGTTCGAGAAGCCGAAAAACTTCATCGGTCTGTCAAAAAGCCTGCCTACGGAAGAGATGGAGAAGCTGATGCTTGCCAACATCGACGCGGGGGATGCAGAACTAGAGGGGCTTGCCGAAAGCCGGGCGATGAGCGCACGGGACTGGTTGATCGAGCATGGGGGAATCCCTGACGCTCGAATTTTCGTACTTTCGCCGAAAGTTGAAGCAGGCACGAACCGTGAGAAGCCGGGTAACCGCGTGGAGTTCTCGCTGAGGTAACCACTGCTCGGCAGCAGCGAACATTTCCGCCCCATCGGAGTGGAAATGTTCGCAATCTGCCGTGCGCTTTTAAGCCACCGTATCTCCCGGTAGCGTTAAAAATCTACCTGAAAGCGTGTCAACCACATATCGAGATTGGCATTGTTAAAGCCGGCACTGCGGCGATCCGTCACTCCCGCCGTATTTACATCTAGGACGTGAACATAATTGGTCATGACGCGAACATGTGAGTGAGGATACCAGTTCAGACCGAACTTGATGAGATCGGCTTTTCCACCCCTGATGACTCCGTCGTTCATATTCATGTAATCGTACCCTGCGGCAATTTCCCAGGCTCCCCAACCCGGGCCATTGAGCTGAAAAGTCTGGAGCGGTTTTATTCTGTTCCATGCTCCATTCTTGACGTGGTAAACACGGGATTCGCCGGTCAGGAAGTAGCTTAAGTAACCGTAGAAGCCGAACAGGGATTCTCCGCTATAACCATGACCGTTTATATCGGTTCGCAGGTACTCTCCCTGCGCGGAGAACGGGCCATAGACCAAGGCAGTTTCCGCACCCCACCGATTGAAGCTTTCTATCCGGCGTGAGGCTGGGTCGTTCTTGTTGCCGATGCTCAGGTTGCTCGTGTTCAGCACGTTGGTTCGGTCAACGTTGGCAGCGGGGAAAGACCCGAAGCTCATCCCCCCGTTGGCGAAGTCACCGTCTCCTTCGTACTGCGTGTTGACCCTGGTGTATGCTGCTGACGCTCCTACATGCCAGAACTTGGTCTCGCTTTCCATCCAGGGCCTGCCGGAAATTCGGCCTACCCCTTCCCAACTGGTGTCGCCCGAACCGTTATTACGGCTATTATTGCCATTGGGATTGATCGACGTGGAGGCGCTCGACCAACTGCCCACCGGCTCGGTCTGGAAGGAGATCCCGGTTTGCCAACGGGGGACGGCATAGTTGACGCCTATCCCGGTCTTGTAGACGTTGGGATTGTCGACAAATGTGTTCACGGCCATGTTCCGTTCGATGAACGTCAGAAACCGGTTACTGGTGGCTTCTTCCAGGCTGAATGGCTCCTTGAATGAACCGACTTTGATTGACAGGGGATTATCGAAGTTATAACGGATAAAGGCATCGGTTATGCCTGACGTCACTGCTCCGTTTCCGCGGCTGAAATCGTACTCGAATTTATAATCCCACTTTTTGAAAACAGTACCTTCAACACCGAGACGTGCACGCCGGATATTGGCACCACTGTTCAGTTCATAGGGACGATCATTGGGCGCGGGCGGTAGGACGTCATTGGTAATGTTGTATTGCGAGTCGGCTTGCAGGCGTCCATCGATCGCGGCAGTAAAGTTGCCATCAGCACTTTCAAAATGCAATCCAGGTCCATACTTCATCTTGGTTTTTTCAGTTTGCTTGACCCGCTCTTCCAGTGATGCCATGTCGCTGACGAGACGCGCTTCCCGCATCTTCGCCTTCATTTCGATGTCTCTACGGGCCGCCATCAGTTCTGCCGGATCTGTTTTTTCGGCTGCCCTTTCTGCTGTCTGGCCATCTGATCGGTCCTTTGATGCTTCAACGGTTTTATCAGCTTTGTCCACAGTTTTAGACGGAGAATCCCCTTCTCTCACAAAAGAACCGATATGCACACGTCCGGGTGCAGGTTTCGCATAAATTTGCTCGGTTTTGGTATCGACATAAAGATCAAGGGCGAAAGCTGCGGACGATAAGCTTGAACCCAGGGCGGTAGCGAGTGCCAGTGTAAGCTTGCGTAATTTCATCGGTCTATTCTCTTTTCGGATGTTTGATAAAAACCGAGGGGAGAATAATTCCGGCAGATGTCCGTTTCATTGCAGTTTTGTCACAGTTTTATGACAAACTTGATGATTTCGGCCTAGGTCGACGCGCCCGAAAAGTGTTTGACGTTATGTCAATCGTGCATTGCTTTGAACCGGAGGGCGGTCGCAGACAGGGGCAACATAATGAATTGACATAGAAAAGCAATGGCTCGGCATGCGCTACATTTCACTTTTTCTTTTGCCGTGATAGTCTATGTGCTGTTATTGAATTACCAACTCAGGTAAGACTTGAAACCATCGAAGAGGAAAGCTTATGGAAATGCATGTATATGATACTTGGGTGAAAGCCAAGGATGGCCGCACGATGCACTTTGACGTGTTCACAAACACGAGAGACGATAAGAAAGCGATCGAGTATGCGAAGCAGTGGCTGACTTCTGTTGGCGAAGGCGATGCAACGGTTAGCAGCAGGGAGTGCAGGTTCTGCCACAGCGAAAAGGCTCCTGCCAATGTTGAGGAAGCAATCAACAAGGATGGTTACTTCATCTACAAGATGGAAGGATGCAGGTGAGCCTGCGGGCTGCTGCGCGAATAATCCAGGAAGAAATTGGAGGAGGTCTCAGGGGATCGGTTGAAGTTGTAAATGAATTCGAGGGATGATACGCATCCGCAAAGCCTTGCTGGTTCTCCACATCGGCTCTGTTCAATACCTCAGCGTTTTGGCGCTCATGTTCGTTACCCCGCTCTGGGGTAGCGATCTTGTCAAAACCATTGAACGTGTCAAGCCCTCGATCGTAGGGGTGGGTACTTTCCAGAAAACACGTTCGCCCGCTCTGAATTTCCTCGGAACCGGTTTTGTATTGAATGATGGCCTCCATGTGGTTACGAATGCTCATGTTGTTCCCGAGGGGCTGGATGTTGCCAATCATGAGTCATATACCGTCATTACCGGCAAGGGAAGACAGGGCGAACTCAGGTCTGCCAATATTGCTGCAATCGACAAGGAGCACGATCTGGCGGTACTCAGAATTTCCGGCGAGGCTCTGCCAGCCATGGAACTGGGAGATGCGCGCAAGGTGCGTGAAGGGCAGAACTTGGCTTTCACCGGTTTCCCGATCGGGATGGTCCTTGGGTTTTACCCGGTTACCCATCGTGCCATGGTTTCATCCATCACGCCGATTATTTTGCCCGCCCATAATTCGCGGCAACTCGACGCCAAGATGATCAACCAGTTACAAAAGCCCATTTATGCGGTTTTTCAGCTCGACGGCACTGCTTATCCGGGCAATAGCGGGAGTCCGCTTTATGATCCCGAGTCCGGGGTAGTCTACGGGGTAATCAACATGGTATTCGTAAAGGGGAAGAAGGAGGCGGCGCTCAGCAATCCGAGCGGCATAACTTATGCTATCCCTGCGACCTATATCCAGGAACTGCTGCGTCGCATCGAACCGGAGTAAAGACGTGATTGAAAACCTGCTCATACCCGCAATCTCGACTGATTTTTGGATATTGAGAAGTAATTGGAAGGAGAAACAATGCAAACCGTTACCGTGGCAATAGCGGACACTGACGCCGGCAGGCGTTCGAAATTGGAACAGTCTTTGCAGGAAGGGTCGGGTATCGAGGTGTTGACAGATGTGATGTCCGACCGGGATGGCATTCCTGCAGCCCATGAGCCTGAGCCTCATAAAAACCCTGTATCAACTGAAGATGTAGTTGCCAGGATTACCCAACTCAAACCGCGTATTCTTTTTGTCAATCTCGATTTATCCATTGAAAGGGAATGCGCGCTGCTGGAAACTTTACACCGGACATGCCCCGAAACGCTCGTGTTGCTGCTGACCGATAAATCAGTTCAGGAGGAGCAGATCATCCAGGCCCTGGCGAATGGGGCGCGCGGTTGTCTGAGCCACGAGGCTGATCCTTTTTATTTTTTGAAGGCTGTTCGTGTCGTGGATCGTGGCGAAATCTGGGTGACACGGCAGATGCTGGGCAAAATAATGGATAGAGTGCTGCACTGATGACTCGTTTTTTTCCGGGAGAACTCCTTGATCCTGCTGGCTAGCGCTTCTCAGGACGATCTGTATCATTGGGAGCAGGGGGTGCGCACCCTGTCTCCGATATTCTGCTCGACCAATCTTGAATCTCTCAAGGTTGAACTGGCTCGTTTAAAGCCTTCAGTTCTGCTGCTGGATTATGACTTGCCGCAATTGAATGTCCCAAGTGGAATTTCGGCGCTTATAAAATTGCACCCGGAGGCTAAAGTGATAGTCTTGAGTCACTCCCTTCCGGACGAGGCTGAGTGGGCGTTGTTCAGAACCGGTGTCAAGGGAGTTTGCCGGCGCGATATCGATGGAGAGCAGCTACACAGTGTGGTGACAGCGGTGCAGCGCGGCGAACTCTGGATCCGAAGAACACTCAGCTGGCATCTGCTGAATGAGCTTGTTACGATCACCCAGGAAAAGACCAAAATCAAACAGGCGGTTGGAGAGCTGCTTGCCAATTTGACTCAACGTGAATATGAAATTGCAACGCTTGTGGGAAACGGTGAATCGAACAAGCAGATTGCCCGCCGGTTGGATATTACGGAGCGCACGGTAAAAGCTCACCTGACGGAAGTCTTTCGCAAGCTGGATATTGCGGACCGGCTCAAGTTGGCTTTGATTGTCAAAGGATCCATCTACCCCGGGGATTCCTCGAAAATGAGCCATTGAGTGTTTCGCATCTGCGGCCGGGCTTCCCTGACATTACCCAACCTTCTTCAGCATGAAACCCTGGAAGGTTCGCTAGCGTATTCAAAATACGATTTCGTTCAATAGCCAATAATCCGTCCAATACTTCAACCCCAATATCCTTTTTCACCTCTGGTTCCTGCTGGTTTCTCTTCCACTTCTCCTTTCCATGTTTTCGCAGTGTTTGATGCGGAATGACTGCGCAGTGCCCTACGACGTTCCTATCCGGCTCTCGACGTACTAAAGTCCAATTGTCCCTGCTGTAGAAATTGATATGATGTAGCGATCCAGTTCGGAAAACGGATACTCATTCGAAGAATGTCTCATATAATCTAGGAAGTTAGGTACTTGTGAGGGCAGGAATGGCGCCATGCGCCGCTACTGGCATTGGAGAATTGAATGGGCGGCCCAGCAGTACTTTAAGCAGTGCGTTTAATTCGGCAGAAAATTTTTCGCACGTGTCGGACCTGAAATCTCTCTGCCAGATTTCGGTTCGACAAAAGGAAAGAGACGGCTGAAAGAGGCAGCGCGAGCTGTCTTGCCCATTGCGGCACAGGATGAGGGGTAAAAATTGTTTCGTATTTCTAATCATTACATATCAAGAACAGTAGTCCTGCTCATCGGTGCGGAAGTATTCGTACTGATGTTCGTAGTATATCTTGGAACAGGCCTTCGTTTTTTTAACTACGTTGAGCCATTTTCTCTCTCTTCCCTGCTTCCGGAAGCTGGCATCTTTGCGGAAGCTGGCACCTTTGCTTTTGTCATGATCCTGTGTATGGCCGCGATGGGACTGTATCAGCTCGATTCGCGACTGGATATGAAGGATACCCTGTTCCGCCTGATGCCATCCTTACTGGCCGGATTCGGGATCATGACCCTGATATTCTATCTGCTGCCCGATCTCTATCTCGGGCGAGGCATATTGGGACTGGTAATGCTCCTTGCCTTTTCCGGCATTCTCATGACGCGCGCCGCTTTTCTTAAATGGTCGAGCCTGCGGCTTCTCGAATCCCAGGCCGTTGTGCTGGGAATAGGCGGAAGGGCCAGAGAGTTTGTCGATCGGGCGAAAGATGGTTCCAGACACAGGAGCCTGAAGATCGTCGGTTTCGTTCCCCTGGCCGATGAAGAACTGCAGGTCCCGGCCTCCTCGGTATTGCCCAGAGTGGATTCCCTGATGTCCCTGGTGAATCGTCTCAAGGTGAGGGAGATCATCATCGCGATCCAGGAACGGAGAGGGGGATGCTTCCCGATACAGGATTTGCTGGAATGCAAGCTGAACGGTGTCAAGGTTACCGATTCAGCCGCTTTTTTCGAGCGTGAGCAAGGCAAGATCCGCGTGAATTCCCTTTACCCAAGTTGGCTGATTTTTGGCGGAGGATTCGATCAGAGCCTTCTCCGAACCGCCATCAAGCGTGTTTTCGATGTGGTTGCGAGCAGCATACTGTTGATTATTACGTTACCCGTCATGGTCGTCACTGCGCTTTGTATTCTTCTGGAGGATGGCAGTCCGATTTTTTACCGCCAGGAAAGGGTAGGAAAGGGCGGTAAGACCTTTATGGTCGCCAAATTTCGCAGCATGCGGAATGATGCCGAGAAGGGAGGAAAGCCGCAGTGGGCGCTGACAAATGATCCGCGAGTGACACGTGTCGGTAGAATTATCCGCAAACTGAGGATTGATGAGCTTCCCCAGATATTCAACGTGCTTAACGGGGATATGAGCTTCGTCGGGCCACGTCCGGAGAGACCTTATTTCGTGAACCAGTTGATTGCGGAAATTCCCTATTACAACGTCAGGCACAGCGTAAAACCGGGAATAACGGGATGGGCGCAAGTTCGCTATCAATATGGGGCCTCAGTGGAAGACGCGATCGAAAAGCTTCAGTACGATCTCTACTATGTGAAGAACCACAGTTTGTTCCTTGATGTCATTATCCTGATAGAAACCATCGAGGTTGTCCTGTTAGGCAAGGGTGGAAGATGATTTTGAGGAACTCTAGTCCGAGATGCTGGCGACGATAGCCACCGCCAGCTATGCAATGGCTGGAATGGCGCATCTGGTCTTGGCCGCGCTCCTGCTTACAAGCTGGCGAGGGCGGCTGCATGGCATGATGCTCCTTGTCGCGTGCCTGCTTTCGGTACTGTGGGCTGCCTTCTTTGCTTATCAGGCAAACCAGAATGCTCCTCTTTCCCTTTCATTGGATGTGCTGGAGATTCTGAGAAATGCTGGATGGACAGGTTTTCTGATCGTGCTGCTGGGACTTCATCAGCAGGAAAAAAATTCCTCCGGTGCAAAAACTTCCCCGGCTCTTACGGCCATTGCGTTGCTATACACCGGTTGTCTGTTTGTAACGGCGTATTCGCACGGGAAGGATGACCATGCGTTCCACGCAACGGCTGACTTCACGAGCAATATGGTCGGAAGTCTTGCCATGGCCATACTGGGTATGATTCTCGTCGAGCAGGTTTATCGTAACACCCCTCTGCGACAACGATGGGGCATAAAGTTTGCGTGTCTCGGCATCGGCGGTATCTTTGCTTACGATTTTTATCTCTACAGCGATGCTTTGCTTCTCAAGCAGATCAATCCCGAGATATGGGCAGCACGTGGAATAATCAATGCTCTGGTCGTTCCGCTTATCGCAGTTTCTGCAGCGCGCAATCCCGACTGGTCGCTGGGGATCGCCGTGTCCCGCCGAATTCTCTTCTATTCAGCTGCGCTGTTCGGCGCTGCCGCTTATTTGCTGGCAATGGCGGCCACCGGCTACTACCTTCGATTTTTCGGAGGAAGCTGGGGTACGGTCATGCAGGTCAGTTTCCTGTTTGGCGCAATCGTTCTTCTTCTGGCGGTGCTATTCTCCGGAACGCTGCGCTCCTGGCTCAGGGTCTTCATCAGTAAGCATTTTTTCAGTTACAACTATGACTATCGGGAAGAATGGCTGCATTTTACCCGCACTCTCGCTGAAGGCGAGCAGGGGCTGGAGGAGCGCGTAATCCAGGCTCTGGCGCAACTGGTGGAAAGCCCGGGCGGAAGCTTGTGGATCCGAAAGGAATCGGGGAGCTTTGAACCCGTGGCGCATTTGAATATACCGCCGGTAGGCGGGGTGGAGTCCTCAAGCAGCCCCTTCTGTCAATTTCTGGAAAACAAGGAGTGGGTAATCGATCTGGGAGAATACGCAGCAGGTCCCGAAAAGTACGCAATTCCTCTGCCCCAATGGCTGCACGCAATTTCCAAGGCATGGCTGGTCGTGCCGCTGATTCAGCATCGAAAATTGTTCGGCTTCGTAGTGCTGGTCCAACCGCGGAGCAAGGTCAAGCTGAACTGGGAAGTAAGCGATCTGCTCAAGGTCGCCGGGAAGCAGGCAGCAAGCTATCTGGCGCAGCACGAGGCCGCGAATGCCCTGATGGTTGCGCGCCAATTCGAGTCTTTCAACCGGATGTCGACTTTCGTCGTGCATGATCTGAAGAATCTCGTTTCGCAGTTGTCCCTCTTGCTCTCGAATGCCGAAAAGCACAGGAAAAATCCTGAATTTCAACAGGACATGATAGAAACCGTATATCTCTCAGTGCAAAAGATGAGGCGTCTCCTGGAAAAATTGAGCAGTGGTGATTCGCCGGAGAAGCCCGCTCCCCTCGTTATTGCCGAGTTGCTGCAGGAGGTGGTGAAAAGCAAATCCATTACCGAGCTCAAACCTGTTCTCGAGATACTGGATCCCGATCTTTCCGTATATGCAAACGCTGCACGCCTGGAGCGCGTAGTTGGCCATCTCATTCAAAATGCAATTGAAGCCACTGCACGCAATGGACAAGTATGGGTTCGGCTAATGCGAAAGAATGATTTTGCCGTAATAGAAATAAAAGACACAGGACATGGCATGAGCGAGAAATTCATTCGTGAAAAGCTGTTCAAACCTTTTGAATCCACCAAGTCGGCAGGCATGGGAATAGGTGTTTTTGAAAGCAGGGAGTACGTTTCCGAATTGGGCGGAGAGGTGGAAGTCAGCAGCAGCGCCTCGAATGGTACGATTTTCCGGATCATTCTGCCTCTTTATGGAGTGCGGACTGGGGGCATTCAGAAGGCCGGCTGATTTAATGAATTCGAGGGACCGTAATGCCGGTAATAAGAGGACTGAATGAGTCAGGATAAGAAGAGTCTGTTGGTAATCGAGGATGATCCCGGATTGCAACGCCAATTGCGCTGGAGCTTCGATGCTTATGAGGTGTTGGTGGCAAGCGACCGCGAAAGCGCGCTTGCTCTGGTCAGACGGCATGAGCCCGCCGTTGTTACCATGGACCTGGGGCTTCCTCCCGATGTGGATGGTGCTTCGGAAGGCCTGGCTACGTTGGAACAGATACTTGAACTCGTGCCGGATACGAAGGTGATTGTCCTCACCGGGAATCAGGACCATGGAAATGCGCTTAAGGCCATCGCTGCGGGGGCTTACGACTTTCATCAGAAGCCTTTTGATCCCAATATCCTGAGCTTGGTGATAGAACGGGCATACTATCTCTATGCTCTGCAGCAGGAGAATCGCAAGCTGTTGCAGGCCCAGATGAACTCTCCCATCAGCGGCCTCATAACCCGCGATCCCGTTTTGAGCAAGGTATGCCGCAACGTAGAAAAAGTCGCACCCTCGGATGCTACAGTTATACTGCTGGGTGAGAGTGGTACCGGCAAGGAAATTCTGGCGCGGGCGCTGCATCAGTTGAGCGCCAGGCGGGAGAAACGCTTCATGGCCATTAATTGTGCAGCCATCCCGGAGTCGTTGCTGGAAAGTGAATTATTCGGCTATGAAAAGGGTGCTTATACGGGAGCCGTCAAGCAGACGCCCGGAAAAATCGAGCTCGCGCACGAAGGCACTTTTTTTCTTGACGAAGTGGGCGATCTGCCCATGCCCTTGCAGGCAAAGCTTCTCCGTTTTTTGCAGGAAAGGGTGATCGAGCGAATAGGGGGTCGGAAGGAAATACCCGTGGACGTGCGCGTGGTATGCGCCACTCATCAGAATCTCAAGAAACTGATCGAGGATGGACGTTTTCGCGAAGATTTGTATTACCGCTTGAGTGAAATCGTGATAACCATTCCTCCCTTGCGACAGCGGGTGGGGGATGCCGCGCTGCTTGCCCATCATTTCAAGAACAAGTTTTGCATGCAGGAGAAACGTTCCTCTCTGAATTTCAGCCAGGAAGCGCTGGCTGCCATTGAAAGTCATTCGTGGCCGGGCAACGTGCGTGAAATGGAGAACTGTATCAGGCGCGCAGTCATCATGGCAGAGGGCTCGGTAATCGGCGCGGATGATCTCGGCCTATACGGCACAAGCGCAGCTGAGCCTATCAATCTTCGCCAGATAAGGGACAAGGCAGAATGCAATGCGCTGATGAAAGCATTGGCGAGAGTGGATGGGAACGTGGTGAAGGCGGCTGAATTACTGGGCGTCAGCCGTCCCACCATTTATGATCTGATGAATCGCCACGGTTTGAAGTAATACCATGCAGACGCGTATTTCATATCAAAATTACAGTCAACAGGCTTGCTTCCAATGACGCACCTTATCCAGGATCTCGTTTTCGAATCTGCCAATCGTTTTTCAGATAAGGAAGCGCTGGTTTACCAGCGAAACAGACTGAGCTACGCTGATCTTGCGCGCGAAATCGGCTTGGTGCGAGAGTGTCTGCTGGCACTGGGGTTGGATCGAGGCGAGCGTGTCGCCGTCTACCTGGAGAAACGCATAGAGGCAGTGACGAGTCTGTTTGGTGCAGCGGCTGCGGGAGGCGCCTTCGTGCCAGTCAATCCGCTTCTGAAACCGGAACAGGTGGTCTACATCCTGCGCGACTGTAACGTAAGAATTCTCGTGACTTCAGCCGAGCGGTTGAAGTTGCTGGTCGAAGTGCTGCCTCAGTGTCATGACCTCCATGCGGTGATCGTAACCGATCGGGCAGAAGCCGCTACGTCTGTTCCCGGTCTGACTGTCGTATCCTGGAATGAAGTTGTCACCGCCGGCAAACCCGATGGGCGGGCAGTTCTGCACCATGCCACCGATGCTGACATGGCTGCTATCCTCTACACCTCAGGAAGCACGGGCAAGCCGAAAGGAGTCGTTCTTTCCCATCGTAATCTCGTAGCCGGCGCGGCAAGCGTATCTCAATATCTGAAGAACAGTCCGGACGACCGTATTCTGTCCGTGTTGCCGCTCAGTTTCGATTACGGACTGAGCCAGCTTACTACCGCGTTTCGCGTCGGAGCGACTGGTGTTCTGATGAACTATCTGCTCCCGCGCGATATCATCGATGCATTGAAGGAAGAAAAGATTACCGGGCTGGCGGCGGTTCCGCCTCTGTGGATTCAACTGGCGCAATTAAGCTGGCCGAAGGATATTCCGTTACGTTATATCACCAATTCTGGCGGGGCGATGCCGCGGGCGACGCTTGATCTGCTGCGCAATGTGTTACCCAATGCCGCCGTGTTTCTCATGTATGGGCTTACCGAAGCCTTCCGCTCCACCTTTCTTCCGCCTGAAGAAGTCGATACCCGTCCGGACTCCATCGGCAAAGCCATCCCTAACGCTGAGGTGCTGGTGGTACGGGAGGACGGGTCGCCTTGCGCTCCCGGCGAACCGGGCGAACTGGTGCATAGAGGTCCTCTTGTTTCCATGGGGTATTGGAATGACAAGGAAAAAACCGGTGAGCGCTTCAAGCCCGTTCCTTGCCGGGAGCCGGGTCTGACTATCCCCGAACTGGCAGTATGGTCGGGAGATACGGTTCGTATGGATGAAGCAGGCTTTCTTTATTTTATCGGTCGTCGCGATGAAATGATCAAGACATCCGGTTATCGTGTCAGTCCGACAGAGGTCGAAGAAGTCGTTTATGGCACGGAACTGGTGGGAGAAGTCGCCGCGGTGGGAGTGCCCCACCCTGTGCTGGGTCATGCTATTGTCCTGATTGCGACCCCCAGGGCGGGTTTGAAGGCTGCCGACGATGCGTTGCTCGCTGCGTGCAAGACTCATCTCCCCGCCTTCATGCTGCCCAGCCGGATCGAGTACAGAGAGGGCAGTTTGCCGCGCAACCCCAATGGCAAGATCGATCGCAAGCGGCTCGCTCAGGAATTGCACGATATTTTCATGGAACCTGGCGCATGACGGATTCTCGGCCAAGACACGCCCCCATTCAATTTTCCATAAACGATGATTGCCTCGAGATCGGAGGGCTGTCTCTCACACGCCTGGTGCAGCGCGCGGGAAAGACACCTTTCTACGCGTATGACCGGCAAAGGCTGACGGATCGCGTGGCGTTCCTGCGCCAGCATCTGCCTGCGGAAATTCACTTGCACTATGCGATGAAAGCCAATCCTATGCCGGCTGTCGTGCAGCATATGGCTCGGTTGGTGGATGGATTGGACGTCGCTTCTGCGGGAGAAATGAAGGTTGCGCTCGATACCCCTATGCCACCCGGTGAAATCAGCTTCGCCGGCCCGGGCAAGAGCGACAGCGAACTTTCCTGCGCCATTGCCGCCGGCATCGTTCTCAACATGGAATCCGAACAGGAAATGGAGCGAATCGCCACCCTGGGTGATTATCTTGGGGTTCGCCCAAAAGTGGCTGTTCGCGTCAATCCGGATTTTGAACTTAAATCATCCAGCATGAAAATGGGCGGTGGTCCCAAGCAGTTTGGAGTGGATGCCGAACGCGTTCCTGCCATGCTGGCCCGACTGGGAAGACTGGGGCTCGATTTCGAAGGATTTCATATTTTCAGCGGCTCTCAGAACCTGAGAGTGACCGCCCTGCAGGAAGCGCATGAAAAGACCTTCCAGTTGGGCATTGCGCTCGCGAAACATGCTCCCGCTCCCGTCCGCATGCTGAACATAGGCGGCGGTTTCGGTACGCCTTATTTTCCCGGGGATGAAGCGTTGGATCTGGCGGCGGTTGGCGAGAATCTGCGGCGCCTCATACCCGGAGTGAGAGAGGCGCTACCGGAGGCGCGCATCGTCATCGAGCTCGGTCGATACCTCGTGGCAGAGGCGGGTATCTACGTTTGTCGGGTGCTCGAACGCAAGGAATCCAGAGGGCAGATATTCCTGATCACGGATGGAGGATTGCATCATCATCTGGCGGCTTCCGGCAATTTCGGTCAGGTGATACGCAAGAATTACCCGGTCGTAGTGGGAAATCGGGTACAGGGAACCGACAGAGAAGTTGTTTCGGTGGTGGGACCGCTTTGCACACCGCTGGATCTTCTGGCCGATCGCATGGAGATGAGCAGGGCGGAAGCAGGCGATCTTATCGTCGTGTTCCAATCCGGCGCATACGGCTTGACCGCCAGTCCTACCGCGTTTCTTAGTCATCCGCCACCCATGGAAGTGCTGGTCTAGCAGATTCAGCACTGCCATGCATGAGGATCGTTATGCCTTTTGACCAAGAGGACGGCAAAAAGCAAATAATCCACAAAGAATTCATCAGATAACGAGAAGCACAATGCCAAGAAAACGTGGAGAATTCCTGTGAGTGGACTAGGCGGCTGGCTGGGATATGGCCATTCTGTTACTGAAAACCTGGTGCTGGTTCGGCAAATGGCGGGCCCGCTCGTACGGTTTGACAGTTGTAAGTTGCACGCGTGTGCGAGCGGGAATAGTGCTTTAGCAACCGCCGCTCCGGAGGGACGCGCTCACATTTATCAGAGGGATGGGCTTCTTGCGGCGTTGTGGGGGCGGGGAAATTTTCTGGAACCCCGCCTGGATGAACAGGCGCAACGCGAAGGCATAGCGAAAACGCTGGCTGAAAATTGGCGGGGAAGGAGTGGAGGAGACGGAAGAGGCGCAAAGATTTTCGAGAGCCTGAACGGTGCGTTTGCATGCTGTATTGTCGATGAAAATGCGAATGAGGTCGTTCTGGCGACAGATCGCATGGGCACTTACCCACTCTCCTATCAGGCTCTGGCTGGAGGCTTGGTATTTGCCTCTTCATCAGATGCCATCCGCCTGCATCCTTCGATCAGGTCGGAAATCGACCCCCAGAGTCTGTATAACTACATCTACTTTCATATGGTGCCTAGTCCTGACACCATTTATCAGGGGCAGAAACGCCTTCTGCCGGGCGAATATCTCGTCTACAGTAAGGGCGGCATCAAGACTGAAAAATACTGGGAGATGCGGTTTCGGGAAGATGAAAGACGCCCTTTCCAGGAACTCAAGCAGGAGTTTCTGGAAGTATTGCATTCCAGTGTGCGGACCGCTATTGGCGATGACGAAACAGGGGCTTTTCTCAGTGGCGGAACCGACAGTTCGACGATTGCCGGGATATTGGGTGAGGTGAGCGGACAACCGGCACGCACCTATTCCATTGGTTTCGATGCAATGGGTTATGATGAAATGGGATATGCCCGGATCGCAGCCAGGCATTTTGGCACCCGTCATCAGGAGTACTACGTTACACCGGAGGATATCGTCTCCGCCATTCCCCAGGTTGCAGCGGTATTCGATCAGCCCTTCGGCAACTCTTCCGCGTTACCCGCCTACTACTGCGCGCAGATGGCAAAGTCCGACGGCCTCAGCAGAATGCTCGGCGGAGATGGGGGTGATGAGCTTTTTGGCGGTAACGTACGTTATGCCAAACAACACATTTTCTCGCTGTATGAGCAGACTCCTTTGTTATTGCGCAAGGGACTCATCGAACCGGTTGTTTTTGGTCTTCCGGGTGTAGGGACGTTTCCCTTGATACGGAAAGCGCGCAGTTATGTCGAGCAGGCCTCCATCCCCATGCCCGCGCGCACCGAGACCTACAATCTTCTTGAACGTTACGGACGTGGCGCTATCTTTACCCCTGAATTTCTCGAGGCGGTAAATCCGGGTTATCCGGCCCGTCTGCTGGACGAGACCTATCATGAGAATGATGCTAAAAGCTTGATTAATCAAATGCTTGCATTTGATCGCAAATTCACGCTCGCCGATAATGACTTGCCCAAGGTCGCCAAGGCATGCGAGTTGGCGGGAATGGACGTTGCGTTTCCGCTTATCAGCGATGAGATCGTTGCTTTTTCCCTGCGGCTCGAACCTCACCTGAAGCTCAAGGGGACGAAGTTGCGCTACTTCTTCAAGGAAGCCCTACGAGGATTTTTGCCGGACGATATTATTGCCAAGCAAAAACATGGTTTCGGGTTACCTTTCGGAGTGTGGCTTCAAACCCACAAAAACCTGCAGGACTTGGCATGGGATAGCCTGAGCGATCTCAAATCGAGAAATATCATCCGCGGTGACTTTATCGAGAAGCTGCTGCAGCAGCACCTGGAGGAGCATGCCGGATATCACGGCACCATGGTATGGGTGCTGATGATGCTGGAGCAATGGTACAGGCAGCGACAGAGCTCTCGAAGTGCAATACATTCTCAGGCATAAGAACCGGGATAAGTAACAGACGATCAGCTGCGTTTCCAGGCACGAAACGCTTCTCCTGTACGTCTTCCGATCATAGTCTGGATGCCTGAGATTGCGAACTTTCACCAGCACTATTCGCAGACAGGAGGATTGCAGGCACAAGAAGTGCGGAATAAGAGAGCACGCACTCCTGAATACTCCCTGCCCTGACGGCTTGCTCCGCGGGATATCGCATTGTGCCTCGCTTCGATCTCTATCTCCTCGAACATCCCTTCACCCGCATCAACCAGATTTCCAGCCAAAATCCCTGTACCCGGCAGGCAAATGATGGCTATCATGTAAGATCATATCCTGGGCGTAATGATCGTATCCGGACGCGCCGGCGACCTGCTGGCGGAATTCGTGCTGGCAATGAAACAGTGGTCTGGGTTTAACAGGATACTGGGCACCATTCATACTTATCCGACCTGGCCGGAGGCCGGCAAACATGCGGCAAGTGAATGGAGACGCCCTCACTTGCCTTTCCATCTGCTGTATCGAGTGGAAAAGTACCATACCTGGGGGCGGCTGAAAGATGGAAAGGGGTCGCGTCAAGGCCCGGAAAAGACTCTTGCAGCGATTGAAATCGCATTGCCCATGGCCTCTTTCGAGAGAATTTAACCCTACATTTCCTATGGTTACGGATTTGGACCGTCTATATGTCGCGCTTGACATCGAACTCTTCATCCAGCATACTCCAGCCCTCACGCAGTAATCAATATGCATACCAGCGTAGCAAGTATGGGTATTGCAGGTATGATATTGTTGGTGTGGGATCGGAAAGGATTATTTCCGGCAAGAGGGGTGGAACGGTTCAAGTCAGCTGTTCAATGGTCGCGAAAGAAGTTTGGAAATACTGCTTTTTTCGCCTGCATACAACCGCATGATAGGCCACGACAAGAGGTAAAAAGTGCGGGGTCAGAGGTAAAAGGCGTGGAGATTGCAGGCTCAGCTATTCGATAATTTTCTTTATCTTTTTTCTGACGGTATCGACCGGTAGAATATTCTGATGAATGCCAAATACGTCGATTCCTAATCGGAATAAAGTGAGTATGAATAGTTTCGGATGCATCGTGGCTGTGTGAACGTTTCAGCGGGATTGTCTGTGTTCCTGAACGGATTCTCATGCAATCTGGAAAATCATCTGAAAAGAGCACATTTTCAATCGCGCCAAGATCATCGTATGCACCCGGGCTCCCTGTCGGCCGATATTCCATGATTTAACTGGGCATTAAAGATGAAATATACAGAAAGAAGGAGAATATAATGCAAGAAACCGCGTGGCAGGTTTCCCTTGTATTGATGCTGATGATCACGTTTGGTGTCGTGTTCGTCGCCATCAATTCTGGAAAGCGCGAAGAAGAATATGGGCCGCTGGTGAAGCGTGCATACAGTTTTCGCACCAAATTGTTCTGGGCGGTCGCGCTGGTCTTCTTCCCGGCGATGATCTACAACCTGATGGGCTTGCCTTACAGTCCCAAGGCCGTGGCCAGTAGCGGTCCTGCCCAGGTTATCAATGTTACCGGTCATATGTGGTACTGGGAAATGGACCGCGACCAGGTCGAGCCCAACCAGCCGGTCGACATACGTGTCACCAGCGCCGACGTGAACCATGGCTTCGGCATTTATGATTCTGACTTGCGTCTGATTGCGCAAGCCCAGGCAATGCCCGGCTACACCAACGTAATCCACATCACCTTCCCCAAGGAGGGTACCTACCGGGTATTGTGCATGGAGTATTGCGGTGTTGCTCATCACAATATGATGACCGAAATCAAAGTTGGCAAATCTTAAAAAGGAATAAGCATGGCAACTTATACTTATACCCCGGTTCCCGATCAGGGAGCCAAGGCGGGGGTGCTGGCCTATCTGGTCATCTCCTGTGTAGTATTGCTACTGATGATGCTTTTCGGCCTGCTTATGAGGATGGAGCAGGCGCAAATGATCTCCATCGGGGCACTCTGGTTTTATAAAATCATGACGTTGCACGGTGCCGGAATGGTGGGTATCGTCGCGCTGGCCGGGGCGGCCATCATGTGGCATTTTCTGCGCCAGTATGTCGATCTGTCGACAGGTATATTCATGGCCAACCTGATCCTGTTTCTGACAGGTGTCGTCATGATCTTGGCGAGTGTCCTGCTTGGCGATTTCCACGCCGCCTGGACCTTCCTCTTCCCATTGCCAACCACTTCCATGGGCATGTGGAGTCCGGGAGCCGCTGCGCTGTTCATGGGAGGATTGCTGGTCATCGGCGTTGGTTTCGTGCTGCTGCATCTGGATATCGCTCGCGCCATCATCAGCCGCTACGGTGGTCTGGGTCGCGGACTTGGCTGGCCACAGCTTTTCGGTCCTGATGACGGTAACGCGCCGCCGCCGGCTGTGGTTGCCAGCACCATGGTCACTATCGTTAATCTGATTGGCCTGGTGGTAGGCGCCAGCATCCTGGTGATGATGCTGATCAATGTTTACGTTCCGACTTTCGAAATCGATGCGCTGCTGGCCAAGGGCATGATCTACTTCTTCGGACACGTATTCATCAATGCCGTTATCTACATGGCTGTGATCGCGGTCTATGAAATTCTGCCGCGCTATACGCAACGTCCCTGGAAGTCGAACAAGGTGTTTCTTGCCTCCTGGACCGCTTCCACAATAATGGTCATGTTCATCTTCCCGCACCACCTGTTGATGGATTATGCCTATCCCAAGTGGTTCCTGATCATGGGTCACATCATCGGCTATCTCAATACCTTCCCGATCCTGATCGTGACGGGTTATGGCGCCATGATGATCGTGTACCGCTCGGGTATTCGCTGGGATATGTGCTCACGACTGCTGTTCGTGTCGCTCTTCGGTTGGGCAGTCGGCGCCATGCCCGCGTTCATCGACGGCACCATCACGGTCAACTATGTCATGCACAACACGTTGTGGGTGCCGGGACACTTCCATACCTATCTGTTGCTCGGCATGGTTGCGATGGTCTTCGGGTTCATGTATTACCTTGGCAAGCCGAACGAGAATGCGCCGGATAGCGCCCTTGACGTCGCTGCTTTCTGGGGATTCGTTATCGGCACGATGGGTTTCACGATGAGCTTCCTCTATTCCGGGAAAATCAGCGCGGCGCGCCGCTACGCCGAGCATCTTCCGGAATGGGTGCCTTACGACAAAATTGCTTCATATTTCGCAATGCTGCTGATCGCTTCTGTGCTAGTATTCATTTTCCGCTTTCTTACGCGGTTGGGGCTGGCAAGTCGCGATTATCAACGTGCCTCTCTTGCGCGAAGTATGGCTACATGACATCTACATGGTAAGGGCGTGACATAACCCATGAGCCTGGCAAAACGCAGCGTACTTATTTCAGCGCTGGTGACTTCGCTGGGCACATGGGTTTTTTGGTGGGGTACTGACGGGTTCACGGCATTTACGGCCGAAACGGCAAGGCGCGTGGAAATACTTCGCTCTCCGCGTGCGCTGCCAGATGTTACACTTGAAGATCAGAACGGAAAAATCTTTCACCTGAAAGATTACCAGGGCAAGTTGCTTGCGGTAGACTTCATCTTCACGCGCTGCACCACCTTGTGTCGGAGCATGGGCATGATCTTCAAGCAGATTCGGGACCTGATACCAGAGGAGTCGTTGGGGCGCGATTTTGCCCTGCTTAGCATCAGCTTTGATCCTGAGCACGACGCTCCCGCCAATTTGAAGAAGTATGGCGAAGCCTATGGGGCCGACGGCGAGATCTGGCGTATCGCAAGAGTACGGAATAAGGCGGAGCTTCAATCGCTGCTGGATGCGTTTGGCATTATCGTGATACCAGACCAGTTTGGCGGATTCGAGCATAACACCGCTCTCCATCTCGTTGGGCGGGATGGAAGACTCAGGCTGATCAGCGATATCGATAAAGCGGTCCCATTCGCCGAGCAAGTCGTAGCGTTGCTATGATTGGAACCCTATCTCATTATTCCGGCAGAAGCGCGCTTGCGCTTGGAGTGTTCTACCTGCTCCTTGCCACACCTATTGCACGAGACTGGCTGGAAGCCTCCATGAGCAGGCATATGCTGGTGCAGATGCCTTTGCTTGTAGTAATCGGAATCATTGCTGCCCGCCTGGTACCTGGGCGTATGCAGGACTCTCTCCTGATCCGGCTCGGTGGCGCTTGGCCTTGTGTAATAGCGGCCTTGTTTGCTTCAAGTTACTGGATGCTTCCTCGGGCACTGGATGCGGCATTGACAGATCCATGGGCCGAAGCGGCAAAATTTCTAAGCCTACCATTTCTCGTTGGCTTTCCTCTGGTTTTGGCCTGGAGGCGCCTCACCCTTATTGGCCGGGGCTTTGTCTGGACCAATTTTTTCAGTATGCTGGCGGTACTCGGATGGTTATATATTGTTGCACCTGTGCGTGTCTGCAACAGTTACCTGGTGAATGATCAGGAGAATGCCGGGTGGTATATGGTCATAGCTTCGGTGCTGCTTTTCTTTTGGTGGCTCGGGACTTTGCTAGTAGGTGGCGGTGTGGGCCCGGATAAACCCGATCAAAGCGGGTCAGGCCGAACATTCGCATAAATCGTAAACTTTCCGTTAGGAGAATTGAGAGAAAAGTATGGACTATCATCCGCCATTGAAACTCATGGAAGAGGTGGAAGCTGCCAGCAAGAAAAAGGCGGGACTGGACGTGGGCACGATGTTGGTCAAAGGCTTCATGTCGGGCGCGCTTCTGGCGTATGGCACTGCCCTTGCGTTCAAGGTTTCCGCCGGTCTTCCTGAAAACGTTGGTGCACTCGTTTCCGGCGCCGTCTTCCCGGTCGGTTTTGCCATGATCATATTGCTCGGCATGGAGCTTGCCACAGGTAATTTTGCAGTGCTGCCCGTCGGCGTGCTGCGGGGTAAAACCACACTCGATAAACTGTTCCGTAACTGGACCTGGGTATATATCGGGAATTTTTTCGGCTGCGTCTTTGTCGGGTTTCTGCTCGCTATCGCCTTAACCGAAGCGTTTGTCGAGGGGCATGGTGCACTTGGGGAAAAGATCATCGCCGTAGCCAAATCCAAAACATTGGTATATGAGCACGCGGGCGCGAACGGCTGGGTGACCGCCTTCGTCAAAGGCATATTGTGCAACTGGATGGTGGCGATGGGTACCATCCTGGGCATGATTTCCACCTCCGCTACTGGCAAGGTGGTCGCTATCTGGTTGCCGGTTTCAACCTTTTTTGCCTTGGCCTTCGAGCACTCCATCGTAAACATGTTTGTCATGCCCACGGCCATTCTCCTGGGCGCTGACATCACTGTCGGGCAATGGCTGTTCTGGAACCAGATTCCGGTAACGCTCGGTAATATCGTGGGGGGTGCAGTATTGACAGGCATGGTGTTGCATTATGTCAACAAGTCTGCTCCTTATCCTGCCACCACAGAAGAAAAGCCGGTGAGCGGCGCGACGCGCACGGCGCCTTAAAGAAATATCTCTGAAACGTCGCGGCGCCTGGCGTCGCGATGCTCAATTTCCTTGACACAGGGTATCTGTCCAGTTAGGCTACGCGCTGTTTTAGTCTGGCCCGGGAATTGCGCGGGATTTTGACTGAGACATGGATATGTGTAGCGAGGGAAGGCCGTATCGGAATGGATGCGGTGACGCGGTATCCAGACACAACAACATCATTACGGAGTAAAGGAGAGAAGCAGATGTTAATGAAGCCTTGGCTGAGGCTGGTTACGCTTGCGTGTGGGGTGCTGT
>NZ_FOCT01000015.1 GCF_900110185.1 Nitrosospira multiformis | reverse complement strand
AAAATCACATCCTCTCATTCGGACTCTCCTCGCCTCGCCCCTGGGGGCGACGGGAGTGGGGAGACAGCCCTTGCCCTCACGGGCAAGGGTTGGGAATGGGTGGGGTGGAAGCTAGGCAAACAGCGGGACAATGCTTCCCGCGTATTCGTTTATCCCCCCACAAGTCCCCCTCGTAGAGGGCTGGGGGGCGTTGTGGGGGGATTGGCGCGGGAAGCTTGGCCCGTGCCGGCAAGGTTGGAATTCAAGTGCGCCGCGACCGCAAGGCTTTGCGGATCACAGGCCATGACAGGTCAAGCGCTAGCGGCTGGCATGGCCTGTGACAAGCGGCAAACGAGGGATGGGAAATTTTCGCAATATTGCGAAAATCTCTTGTGAATCCCATTTCATTGATTCTTTGCCCAGGCCGATTAACTGTGTAAGCTGCGGGAATTTGAAAACTGAGAAGAGGAAAAAGACTTATGAACAAAAATGAGCTTATCGAAGCCATAGCCGCGAAGACTGGTTCCAGCAAGGCTCAAGCCGGCCGGACCGTGACGGCATTGACCGAAACCATCACTGAGGTCCTGCAGAAAGGCGATTCCATTTCCCTGCCGGGATTTGGCACCTTCGAAGTGCGCAGCCGTAGCGAGCGCACTGGCCGCAATCCCAAAACGGGAGAGAATGTGACGATCAAGGCTGCAAAAGTGCCAGCGTTCAAGGCCAGCTCGACGCTCAAGACGGCGGTAAACCAAGCATGAGGGCATTTCGCACGTGCGAAAATATCCCATCAACTACAGGCCCCTTCTAAAAAGGGGCCTGTAGCATTCCGGATTACTGCTTTTCCTGCAATTCGATCACTTTGAAATTATCCGGCAGCCAGCGCTTGCCTGAGAGTTCTTCATCCGCTCTCAATACCAGCTGATCCTTCTTCAAGCCGCGCATTGCATCAGCTTTCTCGGGCGATACCGCCTCCGTCACCACCGAGAGAATCCTGTCCTTCGAGACGTGCGACAGATAGTTCTCCGGTGTGGCTTCCCACCAGTCAGCCATGTCGAGATTCAGCGCAGTCATGAATGCTGCAATCTCATCCGATGGGGTATTTTCCCGGCTTGATACGGTATTGATCGAAGCTGCCATGCAAAAGGCAAGTAATTCCAGAAGGTCTTGCTGCGATTGATCCAGCAGCCACGCAAACAGTTCTTTGCCCTCCTGTTCTGCCGCTTCGATTCTATCCTTCCAGTACTGGCGTTTTTTCTCGATTGCGAGGGCGGCCCTGCTCTGCTCGATGTTTTCCGCATCGATCTTCAGATGCGTTTCCTCGACATTGATTTGCACGATGCGGCTTGATCTGTATCTGTTCCCGAAAACCTGCATGGCCATCCGATGTACAAGAGCTGCCAATGCGATTTCCGGCCGGTCTGTCATTGCCGCTTGAATCGCTGCAGTGCGGTGCGCCGTCAGCATGCGCGTGAGCTTTTCCGAATGCACGGGCTTCTCTTCACTGCTTCTACCCGTTCCCGCAATATCCCCTGCCCTTCCCTCCTGTCCGGAAGGCAGCTTCTTCATGTCCTCCTTGCGGACAAGACCGCGCTCAATTTTGAGTTGTCCATCATAACCGACCGTCACGATGGCGCCGGCAACTGCAAGATCATCGAAAGAAAAATGCTCGAGCGATGCAGCAATCGTATCCAGTTCCCACTGAACCCGTTCGACCTTTTCCTCTAGTTGAGCATAGACTTCGCCCGACGCATCATTGTCCTCGTCATACGCTTCCTGCTCCGCCTCGATGGCTTCCATTTCAGCGGTTAACGCATCCATCCTGGCCTGTTCTTCCTCGGTTGGCTCGCGCTTGACCGTCCTTACACGCCCAAATTCAGCCAGATCGGAATAATCGAAGGTGGTCCGAACCTGCACCCATGCATAACCTTCTTCTTTCAACGGTGCAACGGCCTGATTGAGTTTCTCCAGGGCCAGCGATTCGAGCAGGTTGGCATCCTGAATAAAGCCATCGTCCTCATTCCCGAAGAGATCACGCCGTATCACTCCGCCCTTCGCTTCGTATTCCTCTACTCCGACAAATCTGGCAAGCGGACTGCGCAGGTTGACTTCAGTTTCGGTGATAAGCCGCCGGAAGGTTGCGCCACTGCGCTGCCACTCCGGCATGTTGTGCCAGAGCCGCTCCTGCAATTCATGATCTTCCGTCAGCGCCAGCGCGGATATCTGGTCAAAACTCATGCTGTCCTCGGCATATAGCTGGAAGAGCGCAGGTGAAACATTTGCAAGCTTGAGGTAGCGCTTGACTGTCAGGGGCGAGACGCCGAAACGGGGAGCAATCTCGTCCGGCGATAAACCTGCATCCGTCAAGTTGCGATAAGCCATGACAAGATCGGCAGGGTGCATATGCTCCCGTCCGCTGTTCTCGGACAGGCTTATTTCCAGCGCTTCTTTGTCTTCGACCACGCGGCAATCGACCTCGTGATCCTTCGGCAGCCGTCCATCGGCGATCAGCAGATTCAGGGCGGCAAGCCTGCGCCCACCGGCAACAACCTCGTACTTGCCGGTTTTCTTGCCCTTCTTCAGTTGCGAAGTTACGACCAGATTGTGAATCAGCCCTTGGGATGCGATCAGGGCGGCCAGTTCCTCGATGCCGGTTCCCTGCTTTTTCCTGACATTCAGTGGCGAGATGACAAGGTTTTTTACCGGAATGCGGGTAATAGTAGTTTCAACGGTCTGGGTGGCTTCGATGGTTTTCATTGGTTTGTCTCCTGTGGGTTACGAATAAGGAAAGGGGAAAGCTCTGCACCGGCATGGCATCAATACTCGTCAGGGAAAAGGAAAGTGGTCACGCTGCGGTCAGCCTCGGTGATGATCCAGAGCGTGTTTTCCCCGAAGCCCTTGCAGGGTTGGGTTTCATCGATGGGATAGGCAGACAGGATGCGAAACCCCATCTCAACGCCCTCGCTGTTGGTCTTTGCGTCCTCTTCACATACGCAGCCCCAATCGCCCATCATGTGGCGTCTTAAACACTGAATCAGGTGCGCCTGGGGAACCAGACCCGCTACCGTGCGGGTTGCGACAACTTTTCCGAGTGGAAACAAGGGTGGTGTGTAATACATGGCAATCTCCCTATAAGTGAAAGTTCAAGAACCGAGAATCGAAAAAACTGATCCTCTCGCTCGGACTCTCCTCGCCTCGCCCCTGGGGGCGACGGGAGTGGGGAGACAGCCCTTGCCCTCACGGGAAAGGGTTGGGAAGGGGTGGGGTGGATAGCAGGCAATAAGCGGGACTAAATGCTCCCCGCGTATTCGTTTATCCCCCCACAAGTCCCCCTCGTAGAGGACTGGGGGGCGTTGTGGGGGATTGAAGCGGGAGCTACTGGACTGCGGGTGCAAGGGTGATTTAAAGGGGATTTCAAGTGAACTGCGGCAGAATCACGGGCCATGACAGGTCAAGCGCCAGCGGCTGGCGTGGCTTGTGACAAGCAGCAAACGGGGAAGAGGAGAAGATTTTCCCGTGAGAAAATCTCTAGAACCGGGATCGATATCAGGACTGTTTAATTGCCGATCCTCCCCCTATAGCAGGGCATACGGCAGAGCACAATCCTGCTCCAAATTCATCCGGGGAGTCCGCCTCTCAAAGCCTCTGCGACAAATTGTCACGCGCGACAATTTGTCACATTCCAGGAAGGATAAAAATCGCCTATTCTGCTAACAACTTCTCCTTGGAAGTTACCAGGATGTAGCAGTACCGTTATTGAGGAAGCAGGTAACAACACGGCAGATACTCCCAGAGCGCGGCAATATGCCATATTCCCAACCTTATGAGTCTGCTCTACATTCCCCTCGGTCCTGGAGACCTTATCCCCGGACTCTCAAGAGAGATCAGATCGGGAAGCCGAAAAAAGCTCGGCAGTTCCTTATTTTCTTTCCAATAGCCTTTCAACCAGCGTTTTAAGGAGAGCAAGAAATGTACAGATCCATGGTTGCTGTTTTGACTAGTTTCATCTTGGCCACGCCACTCTCTGCGGGTGCGCATACCGATGAATATTTAGATTCCATTAATACCCCTAATGGTGGCCAAATGCGTATGGCTGGACCATATCACCTGGAGCTTGTCGCGAAGGATAAGGAAATCGTGCTCTACGTAATGGATCATGCCGACAACAAACTCAGCGTCAGCGGCGGCTCTGGCAAGGCAACCATTCAAACCGGTAATACCAAGACTAAAACGTCAGTCAAGCTGGAACAGGCAGATGACAGTATTTTTAAGGGAAGCGGAGATTTTTCCATCACCCCCGAGACGGTCATTACCGTATTCGTTGAGCTGCCAAAGCAGGAAGCGTACGCTGCGAGCTTTACCCCTCTCAAACCCAAGACCAAGCTCTCCGACAAAACCAAGCCCAAGCTTCAGGCGGATAATAGCGAAGCACATTCTCATCATCACATGCACCATTGAGTGTGAGGAGTCATTCTGATGAGGGTAGAGGCAGAGGTTGAGTACTGATTAAGCCCTCAAATCCACCTGCCATGCTTACCCGAGGTCTCCCAGGTCTCTGTGACAAATTGTCACACGCGACAATTTGTCACATTCCCAGAGCGATAAAAATCAATTATTCTGCCGGCAACTTCTTCTGAAGTTGCTAAGTATGATGTAGTACTGCGTTTGTTTTTACGCATTATTCTTCTTCTATATTTGGGCTCGTTATACCACCCCCCTCGGTATCACGAGCCCTTTTTCTTTTTCTGATCAGTTATGCTGCGCCTTCTCCTGAGTCATACTGTTCCGTCCGGCATTGAAGTATGACAGTTTACCTTGCATCTACAGAAGCCAATCCTGAATTCCGGCCCCATCTCTCCTAAGCGAGGACCAGGCAGCCTAATTCGTTTAAGTCAACCGAGAAAAAGTACGAGAAGTGCAGCTTTGCGGTGCGACTGCTGCTTGGCACATGGCTGCCGGGAAGATTTGCTCAAGTAAATGATGCAATGAAACGTTTTGCTCCTCGTTTTAAATATTCTTCGCATGCATAGCCGATTCCCTGGTCTTGAAAGAGACAGATGCTTGCGCGGACTCCATTTTCAGCCAAATCGATTGCCCCACTTTATGGTTAATCGAACCGGATTCAATTAATGGCGTTTCAATATGTAGCGATATTAAAAAGGGAAATGGTTGAAAGGTGACATGACTTTAAGAAGAGGCAGCAATTGGAGCTGACGGTGTACGGTGAGACTTGGAACTCATTTTGCGCATGCAAAAGTCATGCATTCAATCATTAGCGAGTGATGAGCTGGGGTTATTGCCACAAACCAGCCACGAAATCCCCTGCAACCATAAACGCAACAACTCTGGCCTCTGACATTAACAGGACCTCCCATGCAGCAATCAACTCCGCCCCGCGGCGTGAAATCAAGCGGCCATCGCATAAAGAGCGCTTTACGGGAATTTATTTCCAGCCAGGCTTCCGGTGGTCTCGTGCTGATGGGTGTTGCGCTGCTCGCGCTTGTGGTCGCGAACTCCCCAGCCGCCCCAACGTACTTCGAAGTATTGGAATCGCACGTGTTGGGCCTGTCGGTGATGCACTGGATCAACGACGCGTTGATGTCGCTGTTTTTCTTGCTTGTCGGTCTCGAAATCAAGCGTGAATTTCTGGATGGTCAGCTCAAGACCTGGCCTGACCGGGCGCTTCCCGGGGTTGCGGCCTTGGGCGGCATGCTCGTACCGGCCTTGATCTATATCGCTTTCAACTGGTCGACTCCCGAGACTTTGCGGGGATGGGCGATCCCCTCAGCCACCGATATCGCTTTTGCGCTCGGGGTCCTGGCACTGCTTGGTTCCCGTGTTCCCGTCTCGCTGAAGGTCTTTCTGACCGCGCTTGCGATCCTCGACGACCTCGCGGCAGTGGTGATCATCGCCATCTTCTACACCACCCAGCTGTCCTGGCCCCACCTGCTTGCAGCGTTTACCGTATTGGTGATTTTAAACGTGCTCGGCCGCAGCGGTGTCAAGCCCCTTAGTATCTACCTGGGGCTTGGCCTCGTGCTCTGGTTTTTTGTTCTTAAGTCTGGTGTACACGCCACCCTGGCTGGCGTTGCGCTGGCAATGATGATTCCGATTGGAACGCCCGAAGGCCGGCCATCAGAGGCCGAGTCTCCGTTGCTGCGTCTGGAGCATTCGTTGCACCCATGGGTGACATTTCTGATCGTGCCGATTTTCGGCTTTGCAAATGCCGGCGTGTCGTTTGCGGGCATGAGCGCTTCCGTGCTGCTCACGCCCGTCCCTCTGGGCATTGCGCTCGGGCTCTTCATTGGCAAGCAGCTCGGGGTCTTTTTATTCGCTTGGGCCGCAATACGGGCAAATCTTGCCCAGTTGCCGGCAGGTTCCACATGGCCGCAGCTCTACGGCGTCGCAATGTTGTGCGGCATCGGCTTCACAATGAGCCTGTTTATCGGGTTGCTTGCGTTTCCGACTGCCCCAGAGCTGCAGGCCGGCGTTAAAGTCGGGGTCCTCTTCGGGTCCTTATTCTCCGGACTCACAGGAGCGGCCCTGCTCATTGCGTGGACAACCGCCACAACGCAGACAAAGCGCAATGAAAACGTGGGAAGTATCTGAATCTGCACATAGCAGCGCTATTTCCTTGGCCCCCCGAGGGATAGCATCCGAGCAACCGACTGAGGCCAGTAAGGCCTCGCACATAGGCCCCATGCCGTCTATCCGCACGGAAACTCGATTTTGACCTTTCCCTGTACTCTGGAATCCGCTGTCGCATCTACTGATTACTGCGGTGGATGAGCGGGCGACAGGTATTCTAGCACCGCAACACCCAGATGCTTATTCAGGCCGAGTATGGGAATAATGACACGAAAGATTCCATTGCTGGCTTTTTCTACCTTGATTTCATTAGTATTCAGGTCGGCGCCGGGATAAAGGCTGGAGAAGGGCTCGACAAGCTTCTTGCGATCGCTGGCAACGAGTACCTTGCCATCAGGCTGGGCCAGGACTGCAGATTCGAAACCCCTGATTTGAACCAGTTGGCCTAAATACTGATCCACCTGGTTCACGTTACCAGCCATGAGCTCGCGACGAATGGCCCAGGCGAAGGGGATGCTGAATAGACGCAAGGCTTCTTCAACGCGGACATCCTCCAACTGTTTTGCTTGATTGATTATTTGGGCGTGCGCTTCGGTCTGTTGCGCCTCTACTTGAGCCAGCCTGTTCTCCACCCCATTCACCGCGGCCACCTTCCAGCCATACATGCCCACAGCCACCATCAACAGGGCAGCGACCAGGCCCAGCATAATTTTGCGCTCTCGACTCATCCTCCCGAATTTGCTAGCGGCAGTGTCGTTGTTTTCGACCTGGTCCATATCAAGCTCCTTAGCTGGTATTTTTATGCTTTGTATTGTTGCGTGTTTGGGAGGGCGGGAATGGCAACCAAGACTTTTGATACGAAAAGTTGGAATGTTATTGGGAATGCTGGCGTTTGGCCGCGAACACGAACGTTAAAAATAGACTTTAATCGGCGCTCGTTTATTAATCGGTGCGGAATCCCACTTATAGCGATAGGCTGGCAAGGCGCACCATTCCAGAATGAACCTGGTGAAAGGGAAGGTGCACAGTAGCGTGGCCCCTGGCTAAATCCTACACCAACGCTTGCAAGGCCTTCGTGATGAAACGAGCCGACGATATTGACGGCTACAGTCTCAAAGGGGAAACCGGAGCTTTAATGTGGCAAGATCAAGTTGTGCGCCGAACTCCGCTGATACGCGCACCCAATATCGCTATAAAAGCATTCACATCAAATGCTGCAAAAGTCTAGCGCCGGGGAGATTTTCGTCTTAAAAGACGTCGAATCCATTACAGTCGATCGATCTGACTGCAGGATGATGAGGGCCTTAAATTCCATTCGGCAGTATTCGGCGCCGAGCCTTCCGTACTCAAACCGGACTACGCAAAGTGGATGCTGGAAGATCCTCGCATTAATTTCGCCATTTCACAGAGGGGCGCAAAGGCAGGTCTGGACCATCTCGGATTCCAGGTGGATACAGAGGAAGAACTCAGCGTATTGCGTAGCCAAGTGGCTACCGCGGAAATCAGTCGGTATGAGCAGCCGGATGCAACCCTGCTGCTATGCGCGCTCTGATAAATACTGAATCACTGATCCGCAAGGGATTGCCTGGGAGACCTACCACACGTTAGGCGAGGCTGAGATATACGGCACGGATAGCAGGACGAAAACAGATGAAGCAGCCGAATGGTGCGCGCCTGCCAAGCCCGGCAGCGTTAACAGCGCCAAGCGCAAGCAAGAAGCCTGCTGCTAAAAGATGATCAGCGAGCGTACCTTCAATATTTTGTTTCTGTGCACCGGCAATTCTGCACGAAGAATACTCGCGGGTTGAGAATATCTCAAACTTTCTGCTGGCTCACCGCATCAATGGCGTTCCGGTTGTCGACTGCGGTGGCCGGTTGCTAGGCGTTGTACCAGCAGAGGATCTGATCCACCCTGGGGCTGACGAGCGGCTTGAGCCTCGCGAGTCCTACGCAGATTGAATGTTTGATGCCTGCTTGCCCTTCGGACCTTGGGTAACCTCAAACGTTACTTTTTGACCTTCCTGGAGCGTTTTGAATCCGCCCATATTGATTGCCGAGAAGTGCGCGAACAAATCCTCGCTACCGTCATCAGGGGTAATAAAGCCAAAGCCTTTTGAATCATTGAACCACTTTACTGTGCCAATTGCCATTTTTAGTTCCTGTACATATCAGTCAAAAAATACCCTCGTTTTCAGGGCTGACCGTATTCTGTCAATCCTTAGACGAGGAATATGTTCGCTACCGTACCTACGAATTTCATGCGTTCAATCAAACCCGTTTTGGCAGATTTTTGTTTATTGATCAATTTAATTTTTCACCCGATGAAACGCTATTCATCAGTTTTCTCGGCCGCTTGAGCCTTCATTCTGGATCGGCCTTTGAGGCGCTTGGTTGCCACATCCGGAAGAGAATCGATAGCAATCTCCGGCGGTTCATGCGTGGTCGTTGCCAGAATTGGATTCCAGAACTGGTCCGTCTCGCGTCTATAAAGCCGTATTGGTTGGAGAATGTAGTTATCCCGTTTGGCGTTGTGCATGCACATCGACAGCGGACCCTCCGATGTCATTACCTTGAAAACGCATGCACTGATACGATCCCCCTCCAATCGCTTTGAATCCATGAAATTGTGCATCACGAATGAGAGTGTATGAACGCGGCCACGAGCGCGCAGCAAATCGCCTTTCATCTGCCACGCTTTTCGGGCCACTCCACGCAGTAATGGCCACCATTGGGTTGGGCTGAATGCAAACCAGCGTGCGAGTGCCTTCACCGAGGCGTTGGGGTTAGAACGGTCCAACTTGATATCAGCGGTCGCTGCCTGTACTCGCCCGACTAGATCGGGGTTGTCGAAAGCATCGTAGAGCGAACCATTGGCTTCTAAGCACATTCCGTAGCGGCTGCAGGAGGGATGCCCGATCAAGGACGCGTCGAAGCGGATCGATGTGCCCGCCCCCAGCTCGATCTGGCGTGCCAAAGTCTCCTGCGTGATGCGCGGTCCACGCTCACCCTGAACGCCGCGGCCAGTATCGGCTTGAAGTTGAAACGAGGCTGTGCGAACCGAAGCAGCGTTTGCTGCAAAGAAGCGGACTACATCTGGAACCTCGTCGAAATTGTTATCGTGTACGGTCGTGTTGAACATGATAGATAGACCCAATCCGCTCGCACGGTCAATGAACTTACGGCGCAGTACGTTGAGCTTGAGTTCCGTGCGAAAACCTTTGATCTGCTGCGTTGTATCGACGTGAAACGCGACATCCATTAGTCCTGCGCTCGCTAGCTGTCGAAGGAGCGATCGGGTCGCTCGCAGCCCGTTTGTCATCAGTGTCGGACGGAGGCCGAGCGACCGCACCCTGCGGACGATCGCCAGGAGTTCGTCATGCTTGCGCAGCGTTGGCTCACCTCCTGTGATTTGAACATCGGTATTTGGCCCGAAGTGGGCATGGATCAGGTCAATGCGCCGGAAAATCTCTTCGATTGGAAGATCTCGGACTGCTTCGGAGTTTTCCGAGAGGTAGCACAAGGTGCAGTCTAGATTGCAGCGTTGAGTAATCTCCAGCGCCACACAACCGATTGCCCAGCGCTGCCCGGATTGTTGATTCGGCCCAGCTAGATTCAAGCGAGCTAATGTTCCAGTTACGCGGTCCATGGCCTCGGCACTTGACGACGGCAACCGGTCCGGGGAGTACTGAGCGATTGCTTCAGATGTCATATAAGCCATAGATCCCCCTTTAACAAGAATTCAGGGTATTTCTATTGGATTATCTGCTCTAAATTTAATTCATCGTTGGCGTACTGCTTAAAGATTACCTTGGTCAGCTTGATCTATAGCGGCTCGAGGTAATCGTAGACTCTTGAGATAGCCTCGTCGAGCACGTGCAATCCTTGGGTAGGTGAACAAACAATTGGATGGGTGTACTACGATTGTGTACACGCGGCGAGCAGAGGCACTCCTGTGTGGCAATAACCCCAGCTCATCACACCCGCTAAGTCTCACCGTCTGATTTTTCCTGCGATCCCGCAAGAGCGTGGGGCCAGAAGCGTTGCATGGCCAGGAAGGTAAATGAGGCAGACCAGGTAATCAATGACAAACCGGCAAGCCCTTCAGCAGCGGAAAGCATTCGTATCGCGCCGACAGGTACCAAATCCCCGAAACCAACCGTCGTGTAGGAGATAGATGAATAATCAAAAATGTCACCGGTTGTGATACCGGCGATTCGACCAAACCCCATCTCATGCTCCACAAACATGTAGGGCAACGGCAAAACCCCCACCTCCAGAAAATGTGCGATTAATAGTCCCATCATTACCCGCAACATGCCAATGCGTTTATGTACATGCTTGCAATGTGAGGCCAAGAAAACGTAGTGCCTCATAATGGAGCATTACATAGATCGCAACACTCATTCCGGATATGCCCAAAATCACGAGGTGGGCAGCATGTTCATTCATGGGTCACTCGTATGCCTAAATTTTTTATTATCCATGCAGGAAACATTGGACAAAGAGAACCGGTAACAGCTTGAATGTCTTTTACTCTTTAAGACTTATTTATGAAAAAACAGGAACAGGAAAACGTTGCGCCACGGCCGATCTCAAAAAGCGATGTTGCCGCGTATTTCGGGAAACCGGAGTCCGGCTTTCGTGACCGTCTCTTTGTAATTATCTTCGAAGCCGAGACTCGCGCTGGGCGATGGTTCGATTTTTCGCTCATCGCTGCCATCTTGTTAAGTGTGGTCGTGGTGATGCTCGATAGCGTTTCCGAGATTAACTACCGATATGGTGGAATCCTGAATGCTCTGGAGTGGTTTTTCACTGTTGCGTTTACGATCGAATACATAGCTCGACTGTGGTGCGTAAAACATCCCCTGAGATATGCCAGGAGTTTTTTTGGGATAGTAGATCTTCTTGCAATCCTTCCAACATATGCTGCTTTTTTCATACCGGAACTGCATGCGTTAGTCGATCTTCGCCTACTGCGATTGCTGCGAATGTTTCGTCTTCTGAAACTTACTGCGTACGTGGAGGAGTACTCGGTGCTGGGCAGCGCAATCATGGCGAGCAGGCGCAAGATCCTGATTTTCCTGTCTGTGGTAGCGATCGTGGTGATTTTGAATGGCACATTGCTTTATGTAATAGAAGGGGGTCCCAGTTCTCCGTTTAGCAGTATTCCAACATCGGTCTATTTCGCTATTACAGCGGTCACAACCGTTGGCTTTGGCGATATCACCCCTCAAACTGACCTGGGACGCGCGATCACGTCAATCACCATGCTGGTGGGGTGGAGTATCCTTGCTGTCCCAACCGGAATTATCACTTCAGAAATGACTGCGCAACGGTTCGCGGTAAAGCCACCAAACACCCGGACCTGCCCTGTGTGCCTGGCAACAGGACTGGAAGAGAACGCAAGATTTTGCGGGAATTGTGGCGCAAAGCTTCCCTTGTTCGCACGTGATTAGTAGATGTTGCTGAAGCTCCTTGCAGAACAGATGGTAGCGGTCGTGGCCTCCAAGTAATTTATTTCAGATTTTGTCCGGACCTCATTCAACAAATGCGAAGTTTAGACTTCGAACCCAGGGCAAAGAAGTCATCGTGATAAGCAGCAAAACGGGTATCTTACGTAGCGTGCTTTGCATACCCATGAACTTTTACCGGATAAACGGAATCCTTCCTGATGTAGCCTTCAGTTTTTTAGCTCAACAGGATGAGCATTGGATGAAAGAAAAGACACCCAGCACCTGTGTTATAGATTTGGAGAAAGCTCGAAGCAGACGGCAAGTCACGCGCGCACTTGAAAATATCCTTGGGAAAACCAGTAATGGAACGCGAAAATGCACAGCGATTCGAGTGCATTATATGGATGGCACCAGCGAGGTGAAGGTGATCGGCGGCAAGCCTGAAGAACAGGCAGAGGCTCTGGCCAAGCTGGAAGCAGAGGAGGCGAAGCGGAAGGCGCTGATGGAGGAGTAGGGGGATTTCGGATATCGCAAAAACACCTGCTAATCCTAAGGATGGCCGCAAGGTGGTAAGCAGCATTTGCGCACCTGGATACGCGTGACCGCCATGTGGTGCGGGTTGTCTACAAGCGGCATCCTCGATTACGTGTGACTACAACTAGGGCGGACAAGCCGGATTACTCTAATTCATTCGCCTCTTATTAGGATCGCGCGCCCTATCCAACATATTTCTAGTTGCTGCGTCCAATACTTTGGAGCAAGTCGGATTGTCTTCTTTCCCGATACAATATTTGTTGAGGAAATCAGTTTGGCTCATCTTTTCGCCGCTGACTATGATGTTGTTTGGATCGTCAACGTACGGCACTTCCCGCTCGCAAGCCAAAAAAGCTATAGCTGGGAAAAGCCACATTGCTCTAATCATTTGGTATATCCTTGGAATCCAGCACTTCGCCTCTTATTGATTTTAAGAGAATCTCTGTCTCCTAAAATACTAATCTCGGTTAATGTCCTGCTGTGGTAACGACGTATGAGTTGAATCCCCGCTAATTACGGCATCTGGCTAAGGGTCCAATAGGCATCAATGGAATGCATGACTTCAACGAATTGGCGGTAGTCGACTGGCTTCGCCATATATCCCGCCGCACCAAGGTTGAAGCTGTCTAGCTTGTCCTGTTGATCATCGGAGGTGGTCAGAACCACCACAGGAATAGCTCTAAGCCTCCCATCCTTTTTCACTGCCTGCAGGAATTCGATGCCGTTCATGATGGGCATGTTCAAATCGAGCAAAATGAGACAGGGCTTCTCACTTTTCTCATCCTGGAGGTAATTTAGCGCATCCTCGCCGTTTTCCCGGTGCACGATTTGATTTATGACATGAATTTCCTTGAGGGCACGGGTAACTCTCATCATATCCACCTGGTCGTCTTCGACGAGGAGAATGGGTTTGTTCGTGATCCTCACGGTAGTTTTCCTATACTACTTCGTCAAGGTGGGCAGCTTTAGCGCCAGGAAAAGGGAAATGAGGAAAGATGAGAAAGAGAAGGGGGAATTGTGTCTCCACTAGGTGTTTATCATACCCGCAACGGTCTCAACTAACACCTCAAATGAGACGGGTTTGGAAAGATGCGCCTGGAAACCGGCATCGAACGCTTTAGACCGATACTCAGGGCCGTTGAATGCGGTGAAGGCCAAAGCCGGGGTGTGTTTACCTTTATCGGCAGGAAGGTTTCGTACGGCCTGGATGAACTGATAGCCATCCATCTGAGGCATGCTGATATCGCTTATGATGATATCGAGTCTTTGCATTTGCACCTGCTCCAGTCCTTGCGCAGCAGTAGGAGATGCTATTACTTCGGCGCCGCATAAGCTCAGCATAAGCTCGGTTAGGGCTAGTGTATCTTCTTTATCATCAACGACTAGTACCTTGATCCCGGAAAGGGACGGGTTTTTGTTATCCATGGCAGGGTGTGACAACTAACATATTTGTCATTATTTTATCACTCATTCCTTAGCCCCTTCTGTCATTTCCCTTACATTAACAGCTTGAAACAGGTCACAATAGAAAAAGAACAAGGCTAAAAAGGAGCCAATAAAACAAAATCCCGCCGCATTGCGGCTTCTCCAAACTGGAGACCATGCCTATAGATGCCGTCAGTTCTTCTACGAGTGCAGCACCTGCACGACCTTGATGCGCCCCAATCCGGGTGACTGTTTCGTATTCTGTTCCTTTGGCTCCGTGAAGTGTCCGTCTATCCAACAGAAGCACGGATATTGTCAGCAGGGGTAGCGTGCTTTTTCGTTTCGTGAGTCTAACCCTTCTAGCGATCTGTAAGCCCCTTCGGCACGATTGCGCTTCCTCGAACATGGGGTCTTATTAACGTAAGTATGGACATCCTTCAGGCCACGTAATAATAAGATAAGTTACTGCCGTGCCTCTCTCCACGACTGATCTCCTTGCTTTGCTGGCTGCCATTCCATTGGCTGCGCTCGGTGGAGAGTGTTTTCTTAAAGGCATGCTTGGTTTGACGTTTTGGCTGCGTCTACCCAAGTTTCTGATGGCTACTTCCCTGGCAGCTTTCGCTACTTCCAGCCCGGAACTGACTGTTTCGACCATGGCTGCCCTGGAAGGCAAGCCAGAAATCGGGTTGGGAGATGCACTGGGCGGCAACGTGGTGAATATGGCCTTGATTCTGGGGCTTGCGTTGCTGTTCGGAGCGCTGCCGGTCCGTCTCTTCGAATTGCGCCGTGACTTTATCCTGGCCTTGTTCGTGCCTATTCTCACGCTGATGCTGGCATCTGACGGAATATTGTCGCACGCGGACGGCATATTATTGCTGGCGCTGTTTATAGTCTGGCTGACCTTGATTGCCAAGCAAGCAATCGGGCATCGACAAAAAACACTGTTGGCAGATACGACATACACATCTTCGGTCCGACCCATATACGCATCTCTGCTCCTTCTTGTGGGACTCGCATGCCTGCTGCTCGCCGGGTATTTTTTTATAACCGGTGCAAGCGGCATCGCCACCGCCTTCGGGGTACACGGTTACATTATCGGCGCAACCCTGGTAGCCCTCGGAACCTCTTTGCCAGAACTGGTGACAACGCTGCTTTCCCGATGGCATGGGCATGACGATGTGGGACTAGGTATCTTGCTGGGCAGTAACCTTTTCAATGGTCTGGCCATTGTCGGCGTTACTGCCATTATTCACCCTATCCACGCACCTTTCAGCAAGGTCGCGGTGGCACTGATATTCGGCACACTGGCCGTGCTGTTGATCCTGCCGCGCGACAACGTTATCTCGCGCCAGCGCGGGTTCGGCCTCCTGGCAGCTTATATCGCTTATGTGCTATTGATTCTTATGCACTAGCTGGCTGGTGTTTTCTGTTTTCTGATGCCACTCTTTGTAGGTTGAATGTCTCACTTAGACTACCTCATCTACAAAAGCAGCCAGTAGGTAAATGCCTTGGATTGTAATAGCCGTGAAAGGGCACTTTCCCCGAACCGTTAGAGCCACAAAACGGGATCCCTGGGAGCGACGGGATTTGCTTCGACAGCTTGCTCATAACTGCCGATCAAAGCCGAGGAAAAGTCACTTAGACAGTACTTTCGATTCTCTGCTGTAAAACGTCAACAAAGAAGCCGATGCTCTTGCCTTTTGGCTTGAGCATCGGCCGATTGATTTGAATGAGCGGTTAACTCCGAGTTCTGAGTGCCGTCGTCAGATCAGTATTATTCTTTCCGTCCATCTTTGGACATGAAAAACCAAAGAGCAACGGCACCTATACCTACTACGAGAATCGCCATTTCCATGATAACCCCCCTTTCAGAATTGAGATGCTAAAAAGAATATGATCAATTTGATGACCAGCTAAAATAACGCTACCGGTCCGGCCACCAACATCTTCAAACACACATTACGGACGGAAAAGCATTGTCCGTATGCTATTCGACGGGGCTCAAAATAGAAAATTCCCAACTTCTCTAAAATTCCCATAAAAAAATTGTGGATATCAATAAAACTCGAGGAACGGGCAAACGATTTCTATTTCTGTTAGCAAAAAACCACAGGCTGCGGGGTTTTTAATGCGAAGTTGTCCTGTCCACACGATCTTCTGTTTCTTCTTGACTGGCTTCAAAGCCATTTTCTATTGCGAGCGCTTCGATTAAGACAGCGGGGTTCCAGGTTTCTCTTTTGAGCAGAGCAGCTTCTTGCTCAGGAAGTGCCACACTCTTGATCAATGCAAGAAACCCAAGCTGGGACACAAGCTTCCGCAGTTATCCACAGACCTATCCACGCCAACCGGGGAAAACTTAATTTGGAAAGATACCGTGATATGGATTCATGCAGTCCTCCTAAAGTAAGCGGAGCAAGATTTAATCAAGATAGTGATGAGCTGGCGTATGAGTATACGAGCCAACCCAGTAGCTGTGGCGAACGGGTTGCCTGCAAAACGGGCAGCCTGGGAATTCACCAGGCTAAAACCAGACGGATCATTCCCCTCGCCTAGCCCCTTGAGCAGAACCGAGGCGAAGAAGAACTTGCACGGGTTTGTTCTACCAGAAGCTTAGACTCTGACCAGGCAGAGGCAGTTTGTGATGAAACGATCTTTATATAACACTATGTGTTATGATTCTGCATACGGATGAGGGATAGGATGGCCTCGTGAGGGTATTTAAGAACGCATGGTTCGAACGCTTCGCCCGTAAGCGGCGCATCCCTGATAAAGCCTTGCTTGAAGCCGTTGAACGAGCGGAGAAGGGCCAGATTGACGCTGACCTCGGTGGAGGCGTAATCAAGCAGCGGGTGGCACGGACCGGCCGAGGCAAGTCTGGAGGCTTTCGCACCATCATTCTTTATCACGCAGCAGGACGTGCCTTCTTCGTGTACGGCTTTGCCAAGAGCGAGCGCGACAACATCGAGGATGATGAGGAAGTGCTGTTCAAGAAGGCAGCGGTCCATGTCCTTGGACTGACGGATGAGCAGTTGGCTGAGTTGATCGGCAAGAACCAGTTTTCGGAGGTACATGAAAATGGCGAAGAAGTATCGAAGTGATGGGCTCGCGGCAATCCATGAGACGATGGAAGCTCTGCATGAGATTGGGGTGGTCGATAAGCAGACCATGCGCGAGTTCGACGAGTCGTGCCTTGCTCCCGTGCAGGTCATGTCACCCGAGGAAATTCGCGAGCTGCGAGAGCGCGAACACCTGTCGCAACCCGTCTTTGCCCGTTACCTGAATGTCAGCAAGAACCTGATCTCCGATTGGGAGCGGGGCATCAAGAAGCCGGGTGGTCCGGCATTGCGGTTACTGACCGTGATCAGGAAGAAGGGGATTCAGGCCATTGCGTGAGTGTCCGATGGATGGATTGGCAAGAATATGGACTGATTGATCCAGGATGCATGCGGTTTAGAGCGTCACCATCGGCCGGATCACACCCCTGATCTTTCCTGCATCCACCGGCCCGAAGTAGCGACTATCGAAGGATGCCCAGCTCACATCTGACATGAGCAGCAATTCGGACTCCTTCAGTGTGTAGTCAGAGAACGTGTACTGGGGCAGAGTCCTGCCTGCGCTGTCCGCTTCGCGCGGCGCGCTTGCCGGCAGAAGCTTGCCATTGACGGTAATCCCCTCCTCGCCCCATGTCACTACATCGCCTGCCACCGCCCACACCCGCTTCATCATGTATCCATAGCCTCCCGGGCAAAAACCCGCGCCGATGTAGCCGCGGCTGCGCGCTTCATCAAACAGCGTCGACTCGGGCGGGCAAAAGATGACGTATTCCCCCTTCCGCACCGGCACGTCGCTTAATTGGTACAGACCAATGGGAATGCTTTTTGTGACATTGACCCTCAGGCCTGCGGCATGGAACATGAACCCCAGCACCAGCAGGCCGAGTGCCGCCACTGCTGTCGTTTGGCTCACACGACCCATGATCATGATCGGCTTGGCTCTTAGCATTTCTCAAGGCAGATTAATCTGGCACGGAAAAACGTGTCGCTATCTTTCTGTTGATCTTTCCATTGGATGTGCTTTCGTCATTGTAATGTCCAAGCTACAGCCGGTCACTTGCCATCGGCGCCGGCACTTCCGCCCTCTTCTGGAAGACCGCATCCTGGAAGTAGAGCGGCTGGCGCCCATAGATCGCAGGGAATCCTGCAACGTAAATGATCATGTCGCCGGCGCGCTCGATCACGTCGCCCCCGTCTTTCACTCCCTTGACGGGACCAGGCATGCGAAGGCACTCATCCACAGTCAACAAAGAGCGCTGCACTTCCTGCAGGGTGCGCGAGGTGTGTTTATCCCCCTTCGTCACCTGCTCTTTGACAATCGTGGTTTGTCCCGTGAGCTTGGAGAGATGCTCTGCGGTCTCCACCCGGTTAGGCGGGAAGGCGTTCTGGATGTGGCAGTTGGACGTGATGGACTCGTCCTGCCCGTAGCCGGTCCTGGAGGACTTGAGCTGGTTGATATCCTGGCAGATGAGGTAGCACTTGATGCCGTAGCCCGCAAGGAACGCGAGCGACTCCTGCAGGATTTCGAGCTTTCCCAGGCTGGGGAATTCATCCAGCATCATCAGGAGCCTGTGCTTGTACACGGGCTTGGGTCGTCCTCCCTCGAACTCGATTCGATCTGCCAGCAGCCGCACGATCATGTTGAGCAGGATGCGGATCAGGGGCCGCAGCCGCGCCTTGTCGGTTGGACGCGTGACGATGTAGAGACTGACGGGATCCTCGTGGTGCATGAGGTCGCGTATCTTGAAATGGGAGTCGCTGATGTTCCCGCGCACCACAGGATCGCGGTACAGCGAAAGATAGGATTTTGCGGTGGAGAGGACCGAACCCCCCTCCTCTTCCGGCCGGTCCAGCATGTCGCGTCCGCTCGCGCTCACGATCCGGCAGTTCGGCCCGCTCGAGGGCGGCAGGAGGAACATTTCCATCCACAATTCCCCGATATCCCGATTCGGGTTCGAGAGCAGGGAATCGATATCCGACAAAGAAGGCGTTGCCCCGCCACTGCTTCTGGCTTGATAGAGCGCGTGCAGGATGAGCCCGACCAGGAGCGCCTGCGCGGACTTCTGCCAGTGGCTCTCCAGTCCCTTTCCATCCGGATCGACGATGAGTGTTGCAAGGTTCTGCACGTCGCCTACCTCGAATTCGGAATCCAGCCGGATTTCCTCCAGAGGATTCCAGTGCGCGCCCCCACTTGCCGCGGCAGGCTCGAAGCGCAACACCCTGTTGCCCGCATATTGCTTTCTCCACCCGGCGGTCAGCTCCCACAGTTCGCCTTTCAAATCGGTGATGACCGTACTCTCCCCCCAGGACAGAAGCGTGGGAACGATAAGGCCCACGCCCTTGCCTGAGCGCGTCGGCGCATAGCAGAGCACATGCTCCGGCCCGCTGTGTCGCAGGTAGTGCTGCCGCCCCCTTTTGTCCAGCCAAGCACCTACGTAGACTCCAGTGGAACGGAAGGCGGAACCATGTCCCTGCCCTCTCAATACCTCGAGCCAAGAGCGCCGGCGCGGCAGCAGTCCTGCGGCAATGATGTCCTTTTTCCCGGCCCAGCGCGCCGAGCCATGAAGATAAGAGGTGGCGGGTCCTGACAAATGGCGCTTCAAGGCTAGAAGCAGGATCAGTCCCAGGGCTGCGGTCATGGTGGCTACGCTTCCCGCCATGGAAAACTCATTCCCATAGCGGTCCGGCCACAGCTTTGCCCACTCGAGGATCTTCCAAGGTGCGTAGAGAAAGTTCTGATGGGTGCCCAGGGCGGCGTGGTACTGGAATGCGTGCGCGAAGTACTGCGTGGCCGCGGCCAGGCTTAATGCCAGTACCAGGAGAAAGAGTGCCGACATCAGGAAGGGGCGGTTTGCCGTGTCTGCCCGAATTGGCAAACCGACGCCATTGTTCGGTCCCGGTTTCATCGCCGCATTCCTTTCGTTTCACCCCCCTGAACCCGCCTGATCGAAGCGCTCTCATTGTCGAGGGCAATGGCTTCACCCCGCTTCAATCCCGACGCGCGCGCAATCACATCTGCTTCCACCGGGATCACGGCAATTTCCTCCTCGCTCATTTGTGCCAGCAGCAGGAACTGCCCATCCACCCGGCGCCAACCAGCGTAGCGCATGTTCAGGTGCGGCTTCATTTCCCCGAGGACATGCTTGGGGATATCGGGGATTTTCTGCCGCTTCGTTTCCCGCTCGGCGATATAGCGCCGTGCCGCTGCCTCGCCTGCGCTGCCGACCATAGGGACGTTGTCGGATGCCTCAGGTGCCTGGCACCGTATCTCCGCTGCGCTCGCCTCTTCCGCCCTGCCCTGCTCTTCTTTCAATCTGGCCTGCATCCCGTCAAAACGGATATCGAGCTGCAGCGCCTGGGCCGTGGAGAGGACCCGCTTCCTGAACGCCGCATCGCCCTCGATCTTGATGGATCGCCCGAAGCGCTTCACCGCCATGGCAAGCGCTATTTCCAGCCCATCCTGGCGGATAGCCTCCGAGACTTCGAGACGATTGCCGCTGTCGCGGATAGCGGATTTGCCACTCGCATAGATGAGAGTGCCCTGCTTGGTTACGCTATCGATCCTCGCGTCATCGATCCTGATTCCAGCGCGAGAGGCACAATCCTTCTTCCCCTGCGGCGCCCTGCCCTGCCCTATCTCCTCCTGTGCGCCGAGCAACGCATTGGCGCGGCCGAAGACAGTCCGCTGCCGCTTTCTCAGGACAGCTAGCGCCTGTGCGTCATTCATGGCTGCGCGCTCGGCAAGCCAGTCGAACCAGGACAGGACTCTCGCATGCGAGAATTTGTCCTCATGCACTGCCCTCTGCTGGGCATGGATGGATCCGATATCCTCGCGCAAGGCCGAGCCTGCCTGCTGGTAGAGCATGCGTTTCATGAACCGGTCGCAATCGAGCTGTTTGATCAGTCCGCGCTTGATCCTCGCTCGGTCCTTCGCCTGGGACACGAGGGAATGCTTCTGCGCGCCCAGTTCCTGACGGATTTGCGCCCGCGCGCTTCGCCTGCGCGCCTGTTCCGCCAGATAACTCTGATAGAGTGCGTCTGTGCCGGAATCGCGCGATACCGGCCGCGGCTGATACGCCCTGTCCACCTTCTCTACTTTCTGTACCTGGCCCTTCTGTCCCCGGCTCGCCTGCAGCTGCGCATCGGTTGCTTCAAACGGGCCAAAGCGCTTTTCGAGCTGCGCTTTGGAGAGGTCACGGGCAATCGAGCTTGCCTTGACCATCCGACCTTCCTGATCAGAGACTAGGAGCCCGTTGCCCCGCTCCTGAAACGCAAGTCCGTTTCTTCTCAAGCGCTCATGCAACTCCCCCCAGCTTTGCGCCTGGCGAAGATCCTCCAGGCACTCGCGCTGAATCCAGCCAAGCAGGCTTTCCACCCCTGCCAAATATTCCACGTCCAGGGCGCGATTACGGGCTCCATGAGCGATTTTTTCATGGTTGGTATGGATGAGTCCGTGCACACGCTCCAGGCGCTCGCAGACGGTCCCCAGGGCCTTGTAATCGCAATAGGGATTATGGATGGTGAGTGTCTTCGGGTGGATCTTGTTGATGGCGACATGGATGTGCAGGTTGTCGGTGTCCGTGTGCACGGCACTCACGCGCTGATGCTCGCGAAAACCCAGTGCGTTGCAGACTTCATCCTCGATGTCGCGCAAGGCCTCCGTAGAGGGAGACTCGCCAGCGGGAAAGGAGATCAGGAGGTGATAGGTCTTGTCGCTGCAGGCGCGCTGGTTTTGCAGCTGGGTGGCAAGCACCTCAAGGACAGCATCGGTGGCATTATCCTGATGGCAGTTCGTGACCCGCACTTCCCCGATGCGCACCGCTTTATCCTTTGCCTGGGTAATGTAGGCCACCAGTTCCTTGAAACTGCTGCGCCGGGCAGACTTCATCGGAATGTGCTTGGCAATCATTCCTACCCTCCCCTCCCCTTTCCTTCTATCGGGCCAGGACTTTCTGCATGATGGTGCGCATGGCTTCCTGGTTGCGCTCGATCTTGTTCAAGAGTGCGCGCAATTCCTCAGCCCGGACTTCACGCAACCGCTCGTCATTCGTGAGCCACAGTTTGAGCAATCCGCCCAGCCGCCCGAGATCGCCATTGACCCTGGCCAACTCCTCGATGCGCTGGTAGTCGAGCACGGTACGGACCTCAAAGCCTGCGCCCACGCGCAACAGGAAGGTAGACAGGCTCAGGCCTGCCGCTTTCGCGTTCTCCGCTATCTGCGTTTTTTCATCGGGAAGGCAGTACACCTTGATCGGGGTACTGCCCTTGCGTGTGGGCTCCTGCTCCTGTTCCATGCTCTCCCCTGTCGGCGGCGGCAGCCGCACCCAATCAGTTTGCCCCGCAGGGCAAGATTCCCGTTGAGCACGTCCGTGCGAATAAAGGGAAAAGTGAAGGGGGAATGGCCGCTTGCGGGTAGGCCCACTTCACATATCTTGCCCGGCTCAGTGGTAGCAACGACTTACAGTAGCAGGAAAGAAACGGTTGCGCAATCAAAAAATTCGATATATCGTAGATACACAACCGGTGTAATGAAACGTGTCTCCTAAAAATCTTTCTTATCGAATATTAGTGCGGGTAGAGAGTGCTAAGTCCACTAGGAATGCACGTAATCTTGCTGCGTTTCTCTCGCTACGCTCGGAGATCGAAACTGCGCTGAAGGATGGATGGGCATTGCGCCATATATGGGAAACCTTGCACGAAGAAGGAAAGATCGGCTTCGGCTATGGGGCGTTTTGCAGACGAGTCAACCGCTCGATAACGGTTAACAAGACGGCGTTAACACGCACTTCGAGTGCAACCAGCCACGAAACTAGGTCTGCCAAACCAGCCGTAAGGAATGGCTTCAAGTTTGATTCAACTCCTAACAAAGAGGAACTACTGTAATGCCGAAAATACACATGACCCTTCAGGGAAAAGGAGGCGTAGGTAAATCATTGGTTGCCGCAGTCGTAGCCCAATACAAAGCAAGCCGAGGCAATCTTCCGCTTTGTATAGATACGGACCCAGTCAATGCGACTTTTCACGGATACGGTAATCTTAATGTGCATCGGCTGCAAATCATGGATGGCGATGAAATCAACCCTCGCAAGTTTGACGCACTCGTTGAACTGATTGCACCTTCAAACGAGGATGCGATCATCGATAATGGGGCAAGCTCCTTCGTTCCGTTATCACACTATCTGATCAGCAACCAAGTCCCTACTCTTCTGCAGGATATGGGACACAAGCTTGTCGTTCATACAATAGTCACCGGAGGCCAGGCGCTGCTGGACACGATCAATGGTTTTGCGCAGCTCGTGACCCAGTTTCCAGATGAAACAAGTTTCGTGGTCTGGCTAAACCCTTACTGGGGGCCGATAGAGTACGCCGGCAAGAGCTTTGAGCAATTGAAAGCATGTAAGGATAATCGGCAACGTGTGTCTGCCATCGTTGAGATTCCCCAACTTAAAAAAGAAACGTATGGACGCGACTTAAGCGACATGCTTCAGGAACGGATGACGTTTGATGAGGCTTTGACTACTGCTTCTCTGCCCATTATGACCCGTCAGAGATTAAAAATAATCAGGGATGGGCTCTTTAGTCAGCTCGATCAAGTAGAGGTGCTATCGTGATCGAAAATGCGGATTCACTTGATGAGATAATCAAAGAAGTCGCCGCGAAGCATGGATTTGTACTAAGCCTCGATGACCCAGTGTTACTCGTCTACACCATACAGCAACGGCTGTTGGCCGATAGTGCCAATGGCCAACAGTTACTGTTCGATCATTTCCGGGAAGAACTGGAACAAACCTTGGATGACTGGGAAAAGGAAACTACTTCCAAACTGGACCAAGCATTAGTTCGGACCATTGCCTTTGCCAAGACTGATTTTAGAGATCAAATGAACCAAGATGTGGAAAAGATTACCGCCGTGGTAGACGCGCGGTATGCGACTATTCAGTCGCAAATCTGGGAAGAATTAAAGAAATGTCAGCACTCTAGCAATATCAGCTTAGTGGCAGCGGTTTTAACGGTGGCAGCTGCCGCCGCCGTTCTATGGAACTCCTTGGGATATGCATGACTAACGTGTCAAGCCGCGACCACGCTTCTGTACTGCCGTGGCAACAATTGCCTCGTCCTGCTCGTAGGATATGCTTTTTAATGTTCCAGGGTTAGGAGCAACCTCAAAGGCAGCACGTTCATGACGAACCACGTTCTTGTCATACTGCTGGTATACGTAATCTTTATCGGTATGAAGGATATACCCGATATACTTATGACCTTTGTCGGCATCTTTGGCCAGATAAAGATGGTAGATGCCGGGCTTTAGATCCCCTGCCTTTTGTACATTAACTGTATTCCACTCACCGTTTTGTTCGCTCTGGAGGAGCCGCTGTCCATTCATAACCAGGACACGCTGTTTCATCCCTAACCCTCTATCAACGCCACCAGCTTGACCTTATCTAGCTGACTTTCAAATTCCGTACCGTCATTCTCGTACCGTAGCCATGCCCGCCCTACTGCTGAAGGACGACGATGAAGAATCAATTGTGCCGACTTCCCCTCGTGTTCCACCTGAACAATGGTTTTACGAAGCTTTGTTGAAGCGGACTCCTTAGGTTTTTTGTGGGTCTCTTCGCTAATTTCCTCGTAAGTTTCTGCCTCCTGCTGCCCTGGAGGATGGGCTTTTTTGTCGAGAAATCTACGCAACTTTTTTACATCCTCGCGCGTAACTTCCTCCGATCTATCACGTAACCAAGCTTCTACTCTCCCGGGTTCACGTTTCCAAGCAACTAATAACTCATTAAGAGCGGTTAGATCGACACAAGCACCAGAATTGAACAGTTCCGCAATGGGATCCGGAAGATCGAGCAATGCTAGGTGCTGCGTAATGAAGGCATTGGATTTTCCGAACAAGTCAGCGATTTCGGACTTGAGTTTTCCAGCTTTGCGTTCATGGTCTATCAACACCGCCCATTCCCGAGGGGTAAAGGTTTCGGCATGGGCATTGACAATAACTTGATCAATCTTGGAGAAATCAGCGTCGATAAATGCACGGATGGTGTTCCTGCCAGCAAGCTTGGAAGCCCGGTAGCGTCTGGCTCCATCGTTGATGATATAGCGCCCCTCGCGGTCTGGATGCTTATGCACCGAAATGGGATTTTTTACTCCACGCGCACTGATCGTCTTTGCCATATCCAATAGCAGCTCTTCGCTGAATACGGTACGCGGCTGGTTCGGGTCCTCGTCGATCAAGGATAGGTCGAGTTCCATCGGCTCGGGGTGGCCGGGCGCAGGGGGCACATCATCTCTTAAAAATCGGGATAGATCAGCGTGATCCAAGCCCAAGCCGATGGAGCCAGAAGGTTTTCTCTGTGGCTTCATTACAGTCACATTCTTTTTTGTCATGTCTTAAGTCCCATATTTTCCAGTACGTACTTTGCCATAGCCTTTGTTTCCAGAGCGGCTTTGCGCGCCGCAGTAGATTTAATTTGCCAGACGGGAATGCCGGAAGCCAGTGCCTCGGCAATGCCGTCTCTAAAACCGATATTCAATGGCACCAGCAGTTCAGGATAGGCAGCTTGAAGTTCAGCGAGATTGCGTACCTGACGGGGTTTGCGCGCGTCTACTTTGCTGGGTAGCATCCCTAAAAACTTTAAGCCTGTGTTTGGCTCAATTCCCGGCACCGTTGTCCGGCGCACATTGCTGATTGTGGTCAAGAGTTTCTTGATTCCCTGGATGCTGTAGGCTTCAAGCTCGATAGGGGACAAGACATAATCTGATACATATAGAGCGCTCATCAAGCCAACACCCATTGATGGAGCCGTGTCGATGAGGCAAATATCAAACTCTTGATCTCGTATCTGTCGAATGCTTTCCCTAAACCTACTGATAGCTTCAGGGAGAGGAAGCTGCTCGAGGTTAACAAGACCGGTATCGGAGGCGATCAGCAATAGTGTTCCCTCTTCGGGTGCGATCCAGACCGGCGCGGGGTCGCCAAAGAATATATCACTTGCAACTGTTTCCCCCTTATATTGGGCGAGGGTATAAGAAGCATTAGCCTGAGTGTCTAGATCGATGACCGCGACTTTCAATCCTCGTTCGAGAAAATCGAACGCCAGATGGACCAGTGCAGCAGTTTTGCCAACGCCGCCCTTTTGGTTTGCTGCCACCAGTATCTTCATGAACTTTCCCTTTCATATGAGGAGCAAGACGACAATCAAGGTTTTCTAAATTTTAGCAGCTAAAATTCTATCTAGGCTTGTAAACTGATACAAAGTATGTGAGTGCTACAAAAAACATGAAGTGCTCTATCAGAATCCAATCCAGATACCAGCCTTTGTGCATTGAGAGAATAAACGCTCGAAATAATTGCAAAGTGACGTCTAGCGCTAAAACCCAGCGGAGCAATGGCCATATCATGACCGTAAGCGCCCAGACTAGCTGGCCAATAATGGGGGTGGATAAATCCTTAGAAACTTTGTTTTTATTCTCTACAGGTTCTGAAGCTTTATGAATTCGAACAACAATGGCCATAACTGGCTCCTCATCATTAAACGTTACTCGAGATAGGGCGATCTGCGTACGCAGCTTGCCTTTGATTTGGAATCTTTTGGAGTTACAGAAAATAGAAGATCAGTTAGCAATTAGAAGGTACACCTATATTAATACGATATATCGAACTTGTCACGATTGCTATAAGTGAGCGGACCTTCGCGATGTAGAGCAGACAGACTGAGAAGTCGATGAAGAAAAATGACGAGAGTAAACATAGGAGCTAGGAAAACCTTAAGAGATAGAGAAGGTTTATTCTTTAAGGTGGCAGGGGTTCGGCCTCTTGGGGTTTAATTCAAAGATTCTGAATAACGTGGATTTTTTCTGAATAGGGTCGGTACTTAGTGGGTTTTGGGGGTTGGGTTCTAAAAAAAGAAAATATTAAAAAAAGAAAACGTTCATAAAACTGACCCTCTGTGGATAACCCATGCACTGTTAAAGGCGTTTTATAGGAAAAACTATAGGTAAATACAGGGGAGGGGAGACCTTAAGGCTGTAAAAGCTTGTGGAGACAGGGTTTGAGAAGGATTTGATCAGAAAATTGTGAGAGTTGTTCATCACACTTTTGAGAGTTGTTCATCACGCTTTGTGAGAGTTGTTCATCACGCTCTTTTGTTGATAAGCAATGTAACTTTTTGATTACAGGTCATCCAAGGCGTGAGAGTTCTTCATCACGGATAACTTTAAATATCCACAGGGATATACCCAGGAAAGGGGAAGCGAAATAGAAATCCCTTCTTGAGAGTTCTTCATCACGATAACAAAGAGTTTTAAACGATATAAAGCCGAGTCGAATTAATGAGAGTTCTTCATCACCCTTTTGAGAGTTCTTCATCACCCTTTTGAGAGTTCTTCATCACCCTTTTGAGAGTTCTTCATCACCCTTCATGAGAGTTGTTCATCACTCAAAACAATGCTGGTTGACGAGCGATGTGCGGGGGGGACGGCAGCAGGACGATACCATTATCCTCAATCTTGACAGTTGCTCGGGGATATACGATTTGAACTGTCTTCAGTGCCTTGATGAAGGCGCGTTTGAAATCCAGGACGGCCCTTCCTGTGTCGTAGTTACTTCCGAATTGACCCATAAGAGCTTCCCAGGGAATAGGCCGAGTTCTGCGCTCTGTATAGCTCATGCGGTACGTTAGCCAGGTATAAACATCCATCGCCAAAGGGGAGCCTCGTAGTGCCTTATACGCTCGTAAATCGATGGGCACTGGCTTCGATATACATTCGTCGAAGAAAGCCCCAGATAGTCGGACTTTACTGCGCCAGGTGCCAGCCACATCCCGGGCTTGCGGTGTCCAAAGCTTAGCAGTGCCACTAGAATTCGTATCAACCGACTCCGGTGCCGCATCCAGTTTTAAATCGTCCTCGGAAAAGTCAATGCTGTCGGCGATAGTGACATTACGCAGACTGAAGCTGCGGTCTCGTAGGCCCCCTGTATACTGAGCCGTGATGAGCGATCCGAACAGACGTTTCATCTGCTCAGCAACTCGCGTGCTGGAGCCACGTTTGCCGCCACCACGCTGTAAATCCAATACATCTCTCAAGAACCAAGACAATGAGTCACCAAGCTCAATGACAGGTGACTGGGTCCGTACAGCTTCTGTTGTGACCCAGGACATGAGCAGGCGAGGGTAGATGCCGAAAGGAATACCCCCTTCATAGCCTGCAACAATCCTCAACCGAAAATCGCCGTTTTCCCGCTTGAAGACATCCGCTTTAGGATCCTTGTATGGCATGGTTGCAATTACGAGCGCACGGGCCATAAAACCGAGCGAACCCACCTTTTTCGCATCTTCGGCCTCAATTGCAAAATGGGTTTCGATAACTTCGCGTACCCAAGGAGGAACTTTGCCTTGCCGGTAATCAATATCCGCCGATGCTGGCACTACCGATTTTGCATTCTTTGCCACGTCATTTTTTGCCATTGTTGTCGTTCCCCTTGGAAATATCATCCAACCCCTGAAGCTGCATTGTAACGTCAAATAGCTTACCACCACACCTTAGTAAATTCGATAAATCGTAGATATTCATGATGTCATAATTTTCCTCAAAGAAAGAAAAGGATATTTTTAAAATACAAGTACATAAGCAGTTTAATAGTTTATTGACAGTGCTACTTAATTACTCATAAGCTACAACCGAATGCTGATATTCCTAAACAATAACAATTAATTTTTAGCAGCTAAAATGCCGATATCCTCCTTCTATCACCAAATTTTCTTTACCAATATTCTTCGCGTCCTGGATGAGCGGCGCATGACACAAGAGGAGTTGGCTGAACGATCGGGTGTGTCGACATCGTTCATTTCAGATCTTGCAAACGGAAGGGCTAACCCTTCTCTTCGAACTATGGAGGCAATTGCCGTAGCGCTGGAAACACCCTTGCCCACGCTTCTTGAGTCCACCGACTTGGATCGAGAAGCGCTGAACGAACTGGCGGGTGGGAAGGCCCTCCAGAGCCTTCCTCAAGGATACCAACGAATCTCTGCAATATTGACTGACTATCAAGCGTTCCTCGTGGAGGAATGGGATGAGGTCAATCGCAAAAGGTTACGAGAACAGGCTTCCCCAAAGAAAAAAGCGACCGTCCGCTAAATCCAAAGGTTCTACAACCCCAAATTTCCTTTTCCAATTCGTATTCCAAGGCCTTTTTCATGAAATACGATAAATAGTATTGCCATAACTCTAGATTCGTTATATCGTACCACGGCAATACGATGATAAACATCAGAATTGGAAAAGCTGATGAAACCGTCCGCGGAATTTGCCTCAATCAATAGTCGCGCTGCAGAAAAGCTCGAGCGCGATCTCGGCCCAGATTTCCTGGCCGCCCTCCACGATCCGCGCACCATCGAGCTCATGCTCAATGCCGACGGCAGGCTGTGGCAGGAACGCCTGGGCGAGTCGATGCGCTGTTTCGGCACCATGGAAGCAGGGCTGGCGCAAAGCGTCATCCGCAACGTCGCGGGCATGCACGGGCGCGAACTCACGCGCCACAGCCCCACCATCGAGTGCGAATTCCCACTGGACAATTCGCGCTTTGCCGGCCAGATTCCACCCGTAGTCCCGTCAGCCGTATTCGCCATCAGAAAGCGCGCAGTCGCAGTCTTCACGCTCGATGATTATGTAGCGGCCGGGATCATGAGCTCCGCGCAATGCGGGCGCATCAAATCAGCTGTCGCCTCCCGCTCCAACATCCTCGTCTCCGGCGGCACAGGCTCGGGCAAGACCACCCTCGTCAACGCCATCCTCAACCACCTGATCGAAATCGAACCCTTGACGCGCGTTGTCATCATCGAGGACACGGGCGAAATCCAGTGCACCGCGCACAACCATGTCCAGTACCACACCTCGGCGGAAGTGAGCATGACGAGACTCGTGCGCGCGACGCTGCGCATGCGGCCCGACCGCATCATCGTGGGGGAGGTGAGGGGGCCTGAAGCACTCGACCTGCTCATGGCCTGGAACACCGGCCACGAGGGCGGGGTAGCTACTCTGCACGCCAACAGCGCAAGAGCCGCCTTATCGAGGCTCGCACTCCTCATCAGCATGCATCCCGACTCGCCCCGGCCGATCGAGCCTCTGATCGGCGAAGCAGCACATTTGATCGTGCATATCACGCGTACTACTACTGGCCGCAGGGTCGAGGAAATCCTCGAGGTTTCAGGCTTTGAGAGCGGCCATTACTTGACCACAACTTTCAGGGAGTAAGAAATGAGAATCATTACATCTTTTTCACGTGGAACATCCTCCATCCTGGCCTTTGCTTGTCTCCTCGCCGTCTTCTTTCTTGCCGTCTCGGGCCAGGCCCATGCATCCGAGGGCATTGGCGGGACGCTCCCCTACGAGAGCTGGCTCATGAACCTGCGCAACTCGGTGACAGGCCCCGTGGCCTTCACGCTGTCCATGGTCGGCATTGTAGTGGCTGGAGGGGCACTTGTGATGGGAGGAGACTTGAGCGGCTTCTTTCGAACCCTGGTGTTCATCGTGCTGGTCCTGGCCTTCCTGGTGGGCGCGCAGAACATGATGAGCAATTTCTTCGGACGGGGTGCCGAGATCGCCGCGAATGAGGCGGTTGAATCTCCCGGAATTGCTGCTGCGAAAGCAGGGGAGGGGAGTCATGGCGCTGCGTAGGATTCCCATCCGGCGCATTGGCCACCGCCACAATCTGCTCTTAGGCGGCGACCGCGTATGCGTGGCGATGTTGGGCATCGTCTGCTCCGCCCTGGTTTTCAATGCGCAGGAACTGCGCGCAGCCATTGTCGGTGTCGCCTTCTGGGTGGTTGGACTGTATCTCCTGCGCCTGATGGCAAAGCACGATCCGAGAATGATTTTGGTGTGGTGGCGCAGCAGGAGCTACAAGGCCTATTACCCGCCGCGCGCCACGCCCTTCCGCGAGAACACCAACTCCCAGGAGTGGCACTATCGATGAATGCCACATCGCTGCTGGGCTTCATCACCCTGCTTGTTGCCGCGACCGGAACCCTGTTTCTCGCCCTCCTGTATGGTCGTCTGAGGGATGCGGAGAAGGCGCGGCGCCTGAGTCACCACCGTGACAGGCAAGCCGGCTTTGCCGATCTCCTGAATTACGCCGCTTGCGTCGACGATGGCGTCATCGTCGGCAAGAACGGCGCCTTCATGGCGGCCTGGATGTACCGGGGAGAAGATAACGCGAGTGCCAGCGAGGAGCAGCGCAATCTCGTCTCCTTCCGCATCAACCAGGCCTTAAGCAGCCTGGGAGCCGGCTGGATGATCCATGTCGATGCGGTAAGGAGACCCGCACCCCATTATCCGCAGCGTTCCCGCTCGCACTTTCCCGATCCTGTCACTGAAGCGATCGATGAAGAGCGCCGGCAGCTCTTCGAGCGGATGGGCACGATGTTCGAAGGCTACTTCGTGCTGACAGTGACCTGGTTTCCGCCGCTGCTCGTGCAGAGGAAGTTCGTGGAACTCATGTTCGACGACGAGGCCGCCCCTGCCGATCACAAGGCCCGAACCCGAAGTCTCATCGAGGACTTCAAGCGCGACTGCGCAACGATCGAGGCACGCCTGTCGGCTGCTATAACGCTTGAGCGCTTGAAGGCGAGAGGCGTGGTGAGCGAGGAGGGGCGGGAATTGAGGCATGACGATTTCCTGCGCTGGCTGCAGTATTGCGTGACCGGCCTGAGCCATCCGGTGCAGCTGCCGAACAACCCCATGTATCTCGACATGCTCCTGGGCGGCCAGGAACTGTGGCCGGGAGTGGTGCCGAGGATCGGAGCCAAGTTCCTGCGGGTGGTCGCCATCGAGGGATTCCCGATGGAATCCTGTCCCGGCATCCTCTCAGCCTTGTCTGAGCTTGCCTGCGAGTACCGCTGGTCCACGCGCTTCATCTTCATGGACCCGCATGAAGCAGTGGCCCATCTCGACAAATACCGCCGCAAGTGGCGGCAGAAGATACGCGGCTTCTTCGACCAGGTGTTCAACACCCATACCGGCATGGTGGACCAGGACGCGATGTCGATGGTGGCCGATGCCGAGGCTGCCGTTGCCGAGATCAACAGTGGCGCCGTGGCGCAGGGGTATTACACCAGTGTCGTGGTGCTGATGGATGAGAGTCGCGACGAGCTCGAAGCCCTTGCCCTGCGCCTGGAAAAGGCGATCAACGCCTTGGGCTTCACGGCCCGGATCGAAACGTTGAACACGATGGAAGCCTATCTGGGCAGCCTCCCGGGTCATGGGGTCGAGAACGTGCGCCGGCCGCTCATGAATACCATGAACCTGGCGGATCTGCTGCCCACTTCCGCTATCTGGACGGGCCAAGCGGATGCCCCTTGTCCCATGTATCCGCCGCATTCGCCAGCACTCATGCATTGCGTGACACAGGGCTCGACCGTGTTCCGGCTCAACACCCATGTGCGCGATGTCGGCCATGCGCTGGTATTCGGCCCCACCGGAGCGGGCAAATCGACACTGCTTGGCGCCCTCATCGCGCAGGCGCGCCGCTACCGCGGCATGTCGATCTTCTGCTTTGACAAGGGGATGTCGCTCTACCCGCTGTGCAGCGCCACGGGCGGCGATCACTTCACTATCGCGGCCGACACTCACACTCACACGCACTCCGATGCGCACGCAGAGGCGCATTCCGGCACGCGCTCGGCCAGTCATTCCGGCAAACAGCAGAACACAGGCCTGTCGCTATCGCTATCGTTCTGTCCCCTGCAATTCCTGGCCTCCCAGGGCGACCGCGCCTGGGCCATGGAATGGATCGATGCGCTCCTGGCATTGAACGGACTGGTCACCACACCCGCACAGAGGAACGAGATCGGGCTTGCGATCACGAGCATGCACGGGAGCGGCTCGAAGACGCTCTCCGAGTTCTACACCCTGATCCAGGACGAACCCATACGCGAGGCGCTCAAGGTCTATACGGTGGAAGGCAGCATGGGCCATTTGCTCGACGCGGAGGAAGACGGGTTGTCACTTACGGATTTCACCGTGTTCGAAATCGAGGAACTGATGAATCTGGGCGACCGCTATGCGCTGCCGGTGCTCCTGTACCTCTTTCGCCGCATCGAAAGGTCCCTCCGTGGCCAGCCTGCCATGATCGTGCTGGATGAAGCGTGGATCATGCTTGGCCACCCGGTCTTCCGCGCCAAGATCAGGGAATGGCTGAAAGTCTTGAGAAAAGCCAACTGCACGGTTCTGATGGCAACGCAAAGCCTCTCCGACGCCGCCAATTCCGGCATTCTCGATGTGATCCTGGAGTCGACCGCGACCAAGATTTTCCTGCCGAACGTGTATGCGAGAGACCAGGATACCGCGGCACTCTACCGGCGCATGGGGTTGAACGACCGGCAGATCGAGATCCTGGCAACAGCAACACCTAAACGCCAGTACTACTATGTGTCGGAGCTCGGGCGGCGGCTCTACGAGCTTGCCCTGGGGCCACTCGCCTTGGCGTTTCTTGGCAGCACCGACAAGGAATCGATTGCGGCGATCCAGGCACTGGAAGTGCTGCATGGAGAGCATTGGGTGCGCGAGTGGCTTGCCCTGCGGGGACTCGATCTGAACGACTATCTGGCGGCTTGCGTGAATGAACACGGCAGGGAGGCAATAGCGACATGAGTCTGAGTGCGGGTGCTGGGGTGATGCGGAGGATGAGAACGCTCATCTGGAGGAAAGGCCAAGGCGAGGACGAACGCCAGGCGGATGTGCTGATCGCCGACGGGAGGCGGGCAGGGGAGGAGGAGAATCCTTATCTGTCGGCGCGGCGCACCTGGAACGAGCATATGGGCGACATGGCAGCCTCGCGCAGGAACTGGCAGATGCTGGGGCTCCTGTCGCTCCTGATTGCCCTGGCAGCCGTGGGCGGCGTCATCCACATTGGCAGCCAGGCGAAATTCATCCCCTACGTGGTGGAAGTGGACAAGCTCGGCCAGACTCTGGCGGTGGCCTCCGTCGATCGCGCGCAGGAAGTGGATGCGCGCATCGTCCATGCGGCAGTCGCCGCCTTTATCCAGCAGGCGCGCATGGTCACCCCGGATGTTGCTCTGCAACGGAAGGCCATCTTCGGGGTGTACGCGATGCTCTCGCCTGAGGATCCGGCCACCGCCAAGATGAATGAATTCATGAATGGCAGGCCCGAAGCCAGTCCCTTCAGGCGCGCGGAACGCGAGATGGTGAGCACCGAGATCGTCTCGGTGATCGCCCAATCCCCCCAGACCTGGCAGGCCGACTGGACGGAGACCGTGCGTGACCGGCAGGGGATCGTGAAGAACAGTTACCGCATGAGGGCACTCGTCACGGTGTATGTGGCGGAACCGTCACCTGACATCAGCGAGGCGCAGCTGCGCAACAACCCGCTTGGCATTTATGTCAGCGATTTTGCCTGGTCGAGACAACTCTAGGAACCTCTAAGCTCCCATGAAAATTCCCTTGCAGTTTTCCCCGATGTTTTTCCCGACCAGGCTGGCAGTGGCGATCGCGGCAGGCCTGCCGCTTGTCGCGGTCACCGCGGCGATTGCCAACAATACCCTGCAGCAGCAGCAGCCGTCTGAATTGCCGTTGCCGCAGCAATCATTCCAGCCGCCCCAGCCGCCCCAGCTACCCAGGACGGCAGGCTATATCCCTGCCGGCCAGGACAAGCTGCCGGCGCCACAATCCGCTCCCGGAAACGTGCCGGCCGGCCCGCCTGCCGCCGCTTCTATATCCTCTGTGCACCCCACACCTCCCGCGCCGCCGATGCTCCCCATACCGGTTGCCTCGGTGCCGGATTTGCCAACTCCATCGGACGCCACATCCCCTCAGGCCCTGCACTTCAGCAATCCGGAGATCAAGCTGACGCCGCAGGAGCGCGCAGTCCTGGCCCTGGCCAAAAAATGGAAGGCGGGGGCCTCGACCCAAGGGGTAAAGCCCGTGATCGGAGGGGATGGCACCATCCGCTTTCTCTATGGGGCAACCCAGCCGAGCATTATCTGTGCCGTTTTGCAGGTATGCGACGTGGAGCTGCAGCCGGGCGAGCAGGTCAATTCCCTGCACCTGGGCGACACGGCCCGCTGGACGGTGGAACCGGCCGTCACCGGTTCCGGCAGGATGGAAGTCCAGCACCTCATCATCAAGCCGATGGACACGGGACTGGAGACCTCCTTGATCGTCACCACCGACCGGCGCACCTATCACCTGAGACTGCGCTCGCACCGCACGGAATTCATGCCGCGCGTGGCCTTCACCTACCCGGAAGAGGCCATGGCCAAGTGGGAGAAAATCAGGCGCGAGGAGAGGACCGCCCATGACAACCAGGTCATGCCGGGCACCGGGGAATACCTGGGAAACCTCGACTTCGATTACACGATCGAAGGGCAGGCTGCGCGATGGAAGCCGTTGCGGGTTTATAACGACGGGGTGAAGACCATCATCCAGATGCCGGGAACCCTAAGCCAGCATGAGGCCCCGATCCTGCTCGTGGTGCGCAAAGATGGGGGCTTCTTCACGGATGAGGAATCGGTGCAGGTCAACTACCGCCTGCAGAACGACCGCTTCATCGTGGACAGCATCTTCGACAAGGCGATATTGGTGGCGGGGGTGGGCTCCAGCCAGGACCGCGTCACCATCAGGCGGGGGAAGTGAGATGCGCAGCTTGATTCCATTGCTTCTTTGCCTCGTCCTTACTTTTGTCCTTGCCAGTTGCGCCAGCCTGCAGGAAACCCGACAGCAAAATCGCAACCAACTTGCCGACGACAGGATTGCACTGGACGCCACCAACCAGTTAGCACAGCTCTATCCGCCCGCGAAAACGCAGTTCAACCTGATCGTGGCTGAACCGAAGGAGTTCGGAGAAGTGCTGGCCGTGAAGCTTCGCACAAAAGGCTACGCAGTCTCGGAAACCGTGAAGACAAAAAGAGTTTTTTTTGCTGACACATTCGCCGGATTCCAGCAGAAACCGGGCGGCCAATCGGATGAGCCCCAAGTCCGGGGCATGGAAACTCCGGTGGCCCTACCGACCCCACTGGCAGCAGGGCAGGGGATAGCTCTCTCCTATATCCTCGATACTCCGGAGCACGGCACGCTTCATACCATTACGTTGAAGGTGGGGGATGCCTACCTGTCACGCGCCTACCTTCCGGATTCCAGGGGTGTCGCGGCCGCGGGCGCCTGGACCTACAGGGGGCAATGACATGGGGGGCAATGATATGAACGATCCCATGTCTCCCTCCGCTTCCCCGAACCGGTTGCAGACAAAATGGGGCGTGCGCCGCGCCAACGATCTGCCGCTCTACCTGCTGGGGGTGGCCGCCGCCATCTTCCTCATCGTCATTGGGCTTGTTGCGATGGACCGGGCAAAAACCAAGCACAGGGAGGAGACCGCGAAGACCCCCGCAGGCAGCAACGCGGCCATGTTCGCCAATGAAATCGCAGGGGAGCAAAAGGGCGGGATGATCCCGGCAGTCGAGCCAGTAATCCATGAGAACAGCTACCCGGAGAACCCTAACCTGCCACCCATGCAGGCCAATCTGCCTTCGGCAAGGCACTCCGCTTCCCCCGAGACGCAGGAAATGCAGCGTATTCGGCAGGTTAAAGTGCAGCAGTTCGAGGAGGCGTTGAAGGCGAAAACTGGAGTGCAAATCCAGAGGCGCGCATCGCAGGAGGCACCGAAGACACAGGCTGTTCCGGTTTCGAACACAGATCCTACCGCCGTGTACAAGGAGCGCCTGGCCCAGCTTAAAGGGGTAGGTATCGTCGCGCCCCCGGATGACGAGGACGCAGGACAAACGCAGCAGGACCAGGCACACCAGAACGATATCAAGGTATTCGACAACAGGGAAGGGGGAGATCGATGGAAACTCGATTCCAGGGCCACGCCGCCACGCTCAGCCTTTACAGTGCTGACCACCTCCGTCATCCCGGCAACCCTGATTACCGGCATCAATTCTTCCCTGCCGGGGAAGATCTTCGGACAGGTGAGCCAGGACGTATACGATACCGCCACCGGAAAATACCTCCTGATCCCGCAAGGCACCAAACTGGAAGGGGAGTATTCGAGCGAAGTGGCCTACGGCCAGGCAAGCGTGCTCGTGGCCTGGCAGAGATTGGTTTTTCCGGATGGGAAGACCATGGATATAGGCGCAATGCCAGGCTCCAATTCAGCTGGCTATGCGGGCTTCACCGACCAAGTGAACAACCACTATGCGCGGCTCTTTGGCAGCGCGATCCTGATGTCGGCTATCTCCGCAGGAGTGGCTTTGAGCCAGAGCACGAACCAGGTGGCGGGCACGTTCGGCGCGCCCACGACGAGCAGCGTGTTGAGCGCAACCCTGGGCCAACAGCTCGGGCGCGTGATCACGCAGATGATCTCGAAGAACCTGAATATTGCGCCAACACTTGAAATCCGTCCGGGATATCGGTTCAACGTCACGGTGACGAAGGACATGGTCCTTGCCCGGCCGTACCAGGCTTTCGACTACAAGGGAGCGAACCCGAGGGGAAATGCGAATGGATAAAGGATTGAATAAGCGCGCACGCTACACAACCCGAGCGATCACCGCTGCTGCCATGATCGCAGGCCTGTCCGCCCTGCCGGCAGAGACACTTCATGCTAGCGGAATTGCTGTGTTCGATGCCGGGAACATGAAGCAGAATGTGATTTCGGCAATCGAGGGCGTGAACCAGACCATGAAGATGGTCGAGCAGTACCAGCTGCAGCTCTTGCAGTACGAGAACATGCTGCGAAACTCGGTGGCTCCGGCCGCCTATGTCTGGAACCAGGCGCAGATTACCACCATGCGCTTGATGGGCGCGATGAATACACTGCAGTACTATCGCAACCAGGCAGGCAGCCTCGATGGCTACCTGCTGCGCTACCAGAACCCGTCCTACTATATGAACTCACCCTGTTTCGGGCCGAACGGTTGTACAGTTGAAGAGCGTGCGAGTCTGGAGACTAACCGGCGCCTGAACGCCGATGGCGAGAAGATGGCAAACGATGCGATGATCCGCAGCCTCGAGCTGCAGGAACTGGAGCTGCAAGCAGATGCGGCAAGGCTCGAGCAATTGCAGAGGAACGCCGAGGATGCGCCGGGGCAGATGGCCGCGATCCAGGCAGCCAATCAGCTCGCGAGCAACCAGGCGAGTCAGCTCATGCAAATCCGGGCACTGCTGATTGCCCAGCAGAATGCGGAAGCGGCACGGCAGGCAAGGATTGCGGACATCGAGGCGCAGCAGGCAGCTGCTTCAGCGCAATTGAGAAGTGGGACCTTTAGAAAAAGTCCAACTCGTGAATGGTAAGGAGAAAACATGAAACTTCAACGTTCGGTTAGTACATTGATTCTTGCGATTATCATTTTGAGCGGTTGCGTAGAGAACGTGCCCTGTAGCGAAATCTGGCGATACCGAGGCATGCCAGAGTATGAAGCCTTGGCAAAAAAATGTCCTGAACAAGCTGCCGCTGCAGAGTCAACTAGAAAAGGCACATTCAAGAAAAGTGAGCCGCGGGAATGGTAATGGTATGGAAACGAAGAACATCTCTAATGCCCTGTCTTGTTTATTATTTCTGGGGATAATATTTTTTTCAGTGCCTTCCTATGCTGCAATTGATAGTGTAGGAGTGTTGGATAATATCCTTGATCGATACCACACAGCCGCATCGGCGTGGCAAACAGTTATTACCCAACGCGCCTCATGGCTCTTCTGGGTGCTCGTAACGATCAGCATGGTCTGGACATTTGGCCTGATGGCGCTGCGCCGGGCTGACATCGGCGAATTCTTCGCCGAATTCCTCCGCTTCACGGTCTTTACAGGCTTCTTCTGGTGGTTGCTGGTCAACGGACCCGCTTTTGCCACCTCGATCATTGCCTCGCTCAAGCAGATCGGTTCCGAGGCCAGCGGACTTCGCAGTATGGGGTCTCCGTCTAGCATAGTGGATATCGGTTTTGAGATTTTCTACAAGGTATTGGATCAATCCATCGTTTGGGAGCCAGTTGATAGCATGGCTGGCATCTTGATGGCTGCCATCATCCTAATTGTTCTTGCGCTGATCAGCATCAATATGGTTATTCTGCTGGTATCCGGCTGGATACTGGCCTACGCCGGCATTTTCTTCCTAGGCTTCGGCGGCTCGCGCTGGACTTCGGAGATCGCGATCAACTATTACCGCACCGTCCTGGGCGTCGCGATATCGCTCTTTGCCATGGTGCTGCTGGTGGGCATCGGTAAGACCTTTCTCGATGATTATTATTCCGCTATGAGTGGTGGCCTCAATCTCAAGGAAATGAGTGTAATGTTAGTTGTCTCTGTTGTGCTGCTTACCCTGGTCAACAAGATTCCGCCCATGCTAAGCAGTATCGTTGGCGGCGGGGCAGGGGGGATAGGCAATCTTGGCGCAGGCGCTGCAATTGCAACTGCCGCGACCGCGACCGGTGTGGCGACTGGCATGATGATGGCCTCGGCTGCTAATGCAGCAGGGGGAGCATCTGCCATCAAGGCGGCATTCGACGCGGCTCACGCCAGCATGGAAGGCGGCATGGGCATGTTTGCCGAAACGCAACCCAGACAGAATGCCCCACTGGGCGGATTAGCTCAGGCAATGGGCACGCCATCACGCTTTGTAGCCGAAATGGGCTCTCATCTTGCCCGGGGAGGGATGGAAGCGGTAAAGAGCGGACTTGCTTCGCAAGGCGGGCGTGTCGCCCAAACCCCCGGCGGAAAAGTTGCCTCAGCCATTCGCTCCACCATTCCCGAGCCGCAATTCAAGGGCAATGCCTTTGCTGGATCGACGGAGACGAAGCTGGACGCCGAAGCGGAAGCCGCTGCCTTCCGGGACAGTAAGTAACAGGGCAGGGGAGGGATGGATCTACCTCCCGATTTGCCCGAGCGCGTGGTTTGTTCTATCCAAGCTGCGGTGAAATACGAAGTCCCAGCAAACATCCTTCTCGCCGTGGCCGAGAAGGAGGGGGGCAAGCCGGGGCAATGGGTGCGAAACGCAAATGACACCTACGATATCGGCCCAATGCAGTTCAATACCGGCTACCTTGCGGACTTATCCAAATACGGCATCAGGCCCGAGCATGTGGCGCAACCAGGATGTTATTCCTATGCGCTCGCCGCCTGGCGTATCCACATGCACATCCGCAACGATCGGGGCGATTTGTGGACGAAAGTGGCCAACTACCATTCGTACACGCCTCATCTTAACGCTGCCTACCGTGCAGACCTGATGCGAAGGGCAGCCAGGTGGGAAAAATGGCTCAATTCCCGCTTTGTTACGAGGGAAGCAACCTTTCAGATTGACAAGCGGTAGCCCTGTGGATGATCGGGTTTGCCGAACATCTGGCGGCGCTTCGCTTGGCCCATGGACAACCCTGCTGGAAAACCTGATGGACGAATAGATCCTCGTCCACGAGGTTTCCCACAGGGATTGCCCATAGGCTTCCCGGACTTCACCCACATAAAATCAATTTTCCTGACGCGGCCAGGCCTTGCCCTAACTATTTTTGAAAATTTTCTTTTAAAACCCCAAGTCAGAACCGTCCACTGTAGAGCTTGCCGGCTTTTCTTCACCCATCTTAGGCGAAGGCTAGCTGGGTTCCTTCTAAGTCAGCTCAGAACTGTCAAAACCTTTCTTCCTTCGTATGCTATAAATAATGCATTCACTCATGTAGGCACTGCGGGCAAGGTATTGCAAAGGGCTGAAGGTCCAGCGCGATAGTGCAATCCAGCGACAGAAGGAGAGGATGACGAACATATTGAATCCCCTTTGTCGTGGTGGCCATAATCATAATTGACGGGTCAAGACAAGAGCATAGATTCCTATCTCCTTTCTTTATGTACGGTGAATAACCAGATCAATGCTTGAGAAAGGCTCATTGCGGTTGCCTCAATGATATACAAAGCCCAGACGTTGACGACAGTAATGATAGAGCATGCTGATTTACTTTATCCTCGATAAACCCTAACCCATCGTTTCAACGAACTGCCCCCAGTAGCCATTGGACTCTTTAGCAGTCGCGAGAATCATCGTATGTCAGTAAAGCCAAGTAGCCAGAAGGAGAGTCAAGAAGCGCTAGATAAAGCTGCGAACTCGCTTGGTCATCTCCTCAAAGCGTTAGGGCACGGTGCATTAAATAACTCGATTGCGCTCCTTGCATTAGTTGTGGCAAGCATCTCATTGTACCTGTCACTGATCGACCGACAGGAAAGCCGTCACAAGGAAATGCTTGCGCTGACAATGCTCTTGGAACCAGTCGAGCATGCGCGAGTCTTCATTGCGGCGCCAAAAGACATTACAACCCCCTATCAGCCTCCCTATCTGATGTTCCCGGTTCGCATATTTGTGATGAATGGGTCAACACTGCCTCAGACAATTACTGATCTCTGGATTTCATTCGATGAAGGACCAGACGAGAAGATTAGATTCGTTAAGTTAGACGGCGTCCGAGAAACTGACGGGAAACTCCTGAGTTGGCCTAAGACAATCTCTCCTCGGGAAACAGTGGCCTTTGATGTCAGCGTACCTATTCCCGTATCAACGAAAACGCTGGCGAAGATTGGGTATCGCGCTAACGATGCAAAATCCTCCATCCTTGGATCCGCTGGCAGGTTAAACATCGCCATCAACGAACGTGCTGGTCCAAATAGTGAAGTTTTCGACAGCCTACGGCAACAGGTAACGTTTAGTCTTAGGCTAATGTCTCCTTCACCGGGCTCGCCTAGCCACGTGACACTCCGACGGAGGCTTCCGTGGTAAGCAGAGAGGTGAATTGCGGAGGGTTTTCCCCCGATTTCACGCCCACACATCTAAAAGGCTGATAATGAGTCAGGAGGTGTTGATGGCAACACGAAAAAATACGCTAGGAGTTTAAGAGGAGGCGGTACAACTGGTGCGCGATTGATGTGCCCCTGGCTTCAAGCAGTCTGGATTTGCAACCTTTGCAAGCCTGCCTGAGCTGGGGTTCGGTTGCCGAGCGCAGAATGTGGACGCTCGTTGTTATAAAACTGCCACCACTTCTCGATCAATATTTTTGCTTCATGCCGCGTGATGAACCATTCACGGTTGAGGCATTCATCACGCAATTTGCCGTTGAAGCTTTCCACGAATCCCTTCTGCCAAGGGCTGCCAGGCTCAATAAAGGCTGGCCCAACATTCTTATCTCGCAACCACGTCATCACTGCGGTTGCAGTAAATTCCGCGCCATTGTCTGAGCGAATAAAGGCAGGCTTTCCATAGATGCGCATCAGCCGTGACAGGATCAGGATGACGTCCTGGTTACGCAGGGATTTGCCAACTTCGATTGCAAGGCACTCACGTGTATGCTCATCCAGCACGCAAAGCAGCTTTAGCGTCTGGCCATTGGCCAGCCGATCATGGACGAAATCATAAGTCCAGACACTGTTTGGTTTAGTTGCTTCAGGAAGGCGTATATCCGTCCCGCAGCGGCGTTTCCTGGGCCTACGCTTGGGCAAGCTTAGTCCCAGCTTACCCCACAAGCGCCACACGCGCCCCATGCTCTGACCAGTCATGACAGCAATGCGCCGATACCCAAAACGGGGATAGCGGCTTGATGCTTCAATTATCCGTGTAGCAACAGCATGATCCTTAACGGGTTGCTTGACCTCATAACTGCCAATACGACGGCTTACTCCGACAATTCGACACGCTGATCGCTGCGATAATCCCTTGCCCGCCAGAATTCCAAGCGCTTCAAGTTTGCCTTGGCCCACGAAAGAAAGCATCCCTTGATCTGGGATTTTGATAAAATCCCAGAAGGAGGAAAAGATGCGATTAACAAAACCACAGACTCAAGCAAAGCTTTCGGCCTTCCCCTCTACCGATGATTCGCCAATCGCTCCAATGTACGAGGAGCTGGCGCTCCACACGGAGGATGCCCGAGCAGTAATTTCATATCTGGAGAGTCGGGACTGGGGATTCACTGACGATGACACTCGCTTCCTCGGTCATGACCTTCATCCTTATCCAGCAAAGTTCATCCCGCAGCTCCCCGGGACGTTCATTTCACTGCTCAGTTCACGAGGGGAACTCGTGTTCGATCCGTTTGGCGGCAGTGGCACCACTGCGCTTGAAGCCATACGACTTGGCAGGCGGGCAGCTAGCGTCGACGCAAACCCAGTGGCGGCACTCATCGGACGCGTAAAGACCGCTCGTGTGTCACCCGAATCGGTAGCAGAACTACATCTTCTCCATGGAGCACTGCGGGCCCTACTGGAATCCTTGCCAACCGATGCAACCGAGCTGGTTGCCGCCTATGGTTCTCATGCACCCACCATAGCAAACCGCGAAAAATGGTTTGCAGACTCGGCGTTCGGTGAACTTGCTTATATCCGTTATCGAATCACTCATCTTGAAAGCGAGGCAGCGCGAGACATTAGCCTGCTGGCGCTTTCTCGAACAGTACTGTCAGCATCCTTTCAAGATTCCGAAACTCGGTACAAGAGCGTCCCGCGTGAAGTTGCAATTGGCGAGACAACCAAGCGTTACGTTAAGGAATTCGAAGCTGTTATGAAGTCGGTCGCCCGTAACGCGGCTGCAACACGATATGGCATATCCCAGTTTTTGACCGGTGATGTGCGGCATCTCACGTCGAAAGATATTCCCGACGGCTCCGTGGACCTCGTAATGACTTCTCCCCCTTATGGAAACGCTACCGACTATCATCTTTATCACCGCTTTCGGTTGCTATGGCTCGGATACGACCCCATTGCTCTCGGTAAAATCGAGATTGGATCGCATCTCAAGCACCAGCGCGAATCAAGTGGATTTGCAAGCTACTTTGCAGACATGCTTCAGGTGCTTGATGGGATAAGCCGCGTACTGAAAAACGGACGATATGCCGTGCTCGTAATTGGCGATTCCGTCTACGAGGGTATGACTTATTTAACGGCGAATCTCTTAGCCGAAAAGGCGACTGAGCACGGATTCGACATTAACTGTGTCATTGGAAGGCCAGTACACAAGACGAAGCGTTCTTTTACGTTTGCGGGGAGGCGAACAGCAACAGAGAGCCTGTTAATTTTGCGCAAAGCGCTCCGAAAAACCATCATTGCCCTTGAAGGCCCACCGTACAAGCCTTGGCCATACGAGCAACAGTTGCGTCTTCGCGAGACTGGCGAGACCCTTAAGATTACGAAAGCATCTAAAGATACTAACATCATCGAGAAGAGTGTTGATATAAAGGAACTACTGCGTTGCCGCTCCCTAGTCTTCACTCACCAAATTTGCTATCCGAACGGCCACAAGGAGCCAACATGGCAAGCCATTCTAGAGAATGGCACGGCTGTAAACCCGAGTACCCGTAAGGACCCGAAGTACGTGACGCACGGAATCCACGCCTACAAGGGCAAGTTTTATCCTCAACTTGCCAAAGGGCTCATTAATCAGCTTTCACTGCCTCATGGCGCACGCATACTAGACCCATTCTGTGGTAGCGGCACAGCAGTGCTTGAGGGTTACTTGAACGGATATACAACATATGGATGTGATATGAACCCGCTAGCGGCAAAAATCGCGCGGGCAAAAACATCTATTCTTGACGTCGACCCGGATGTTCTGACGGAGGTTGTCTCGACAGTGGTTGGCGCCATAGATGCTGCTCCTGGAAAGCTTGGGGCAGCGTTAGACCAGTTCGAACCGGAGTGCATCGAAGAAATCGACCGCTGGTTTGCCGCGCCTGTCGCCCGGAAGTTAAACTGGCTGCTTAAAGTCATTCGTTCCGGAAGTAATGGAGCAGTACGGGATTTCCTAGAGGTCGTACTGAGTAGCATCATTCGCGACGTATCACAGCAGGAGCCTACTGACTTGAGAATTCGCTACCGAAAGGAGTTACTGGACAATGCGGACGTATTTGGATTGTTCAAAGAGCGGCTCGCGTTACAGTTCGGTCGAATCGAAAAGTTCTGGAAGGTTCGAGGCTATGCACCAAACCCATTCTTCCATTCACATGCTATTGCTGGTGACAACCGAGAGCGTGCGACTTACGATTTGCTAGGGTTGGCAGATGAGTCCATTGATCTCGTGTTGACAAGTCCCCCGTATGCAATGGCGCTGCCATACATTGACACGGACCGCCTGTCCTTGTTGACCATATTCGGATTAGGCGGAAGCGAGCGTCGCCCGCTTGAGCAAGCACTCATTGGTAGCAGAGAGTTGACTACTACAAGCAGGCGGCAGCTTGAAGCTGATTTCCTTGAGAAGGATCACCTCCCCGCAGACTGCCTGCAGTTTGTCCGGAATCTGCATTGGGCAATTGAAGCTTCTCCGAACTCCGGATTTCGCAAACAGAACATGCCTGCGCTGACGTATCGTTTTTTGGAGGATATGGACAAGGTCTTTGAACAACTCTATAGGATATGCAAGCCGGGTGCGGAAGCAATGATTGTCATTGGCGATAGCAAGATGACCATCGGCGGCGAGGACGTACGAATTCCATCAACCGACCTTGCTGAAGCAATTGCTGTGGCTCGCGGATTCGAGCTTATAGAAGAGATTGACATTTCCGTGACTACGGAGAACCTGATTCACATTAAGAACGCTATCACCGAAAATGTCGTACTGCGACTGCGAAAATGAAGTTAAGAGAAACCGAATACGCGCCGCGACCGACCGCTACCGGGCTTGCACAGCGCCTTCCACGCTTTATGCTGTAAGGTGCCGTCCACGGCTAGGACACACTCGTATACATAGGGCTCGTTCTCACACCGAGTGATTCGAACCATATCCCCAGCCTGAGCCCACTTGGCAAGATCACCGGAATGGAAGCGAAAGTCAGAGCTATTTTGGTAGAAGTACATACGAATATCCTGAACTATGTCTTTTTCCGGTTCGCCGACTGAGCGTATTCGCCACTTGGGCTTCCAATTAAAGTATACGCGTTCCTCACCGCCAGGGGCGTCGCCTTTCCGCGGATTGATAGACTTAACGTAGTTGTCGGGCCACCCCCAAAAGTCCTGCGCCGCATTGAGGGCCTCAAGTGGTATACGTTGTTCACCCGGAATTTTCCCGCTGCTTCCTTTGGTCATGGTAAGCTCAAGATAAAAAGCGACCGGCGCAATTTGCGCCACTGGCACAAAACTGCGAGGGTCTGTTTTAGCCTCAAGTTCCGGCAGAATTATGGATGTGCCAGCGGCAGATGCTATCGCCTGCTTCTCGACAGCCTTCCGCTGTCGCCTAGCTCTTTCTTTCTGAGCATCGAGTTGGTCAAGCTGATGCCGAACAGCCGCCATGACAACTTGCTGCACCTCCATAGGTAGTTTTGGTGGTCCAGGCGTAACTTCGTAACCGAAGACATCATCACTCACCCCGTCCGACGCACTGCGAGCGGCTTTGCGCCGTTCTCTGGAATCGGCATCGGTGGGAATGTCGCTCCGGGCAACTAATAGGTTGAGATAATCTTCGTCGAGCCGTCTTCCCGTAGGGAGGGTAGGTTCAATAAACTTGTTGAGCTGTTGTTTTGCCACATCTAGTTGAATCGCTTCTGCTGGCAATTGATAGGTAACTCGAACAGCCCCTTCATAGTTACCGTACAAGCCGCCATCAGTAAGATTGTTTGAGCCAAGAAATATTTCGGCGTAGTGCGCAGTCTCCACAATATAGAACTTAGGGTGAAACGTGACGCCGCTCTTTCGGTTCTTGAAGACAAAAACCTCTGCTGGCCAAGTTGCAAGCTCTTTGAGTACCTCTTTACTGGTCCCTCCCATATCTACGCCAACTACGATGCGAATACGCGCGCTAGCAGCATGCAATTCATATAGACGTTGCTTGAGGCGAAGTACGGCCTGGAGAGAGGCGAATGCAGACACAATGGTGACACAGGTAGGAACTGTCGGCGCATTAAGTGCGGCATGAAGGTAAACGCCCAGTTGCTCTTGAGGCTGAGCTAAAAAGTTGACTAGCATATTCTGATTATTCTTAGAGTGATAAAGGCAACTTCGGGATAAGTGATAGGCCAAACCGCCCGGTATCGCTCCTCAGTGGCGCTTTGGTGTAGCCTGTGACAAAGCAGCAAACGGGGAAGGGAAAAATTTTCGCGCGAAAATCTCTTGAAAAGCGGTTACCTATTGCCAATGCAAGAGTGATCATTTCACATCATATTACCGATCTATGTGGCTTCGTGCCATTAGACTTCGAGAGGTGTTGCAAGCTCCAGATAGCGGCAGAACGCATTCGCAAGTTGCATCTGACGAGGAGTCTTGCATTCGGCTTCAAAAATTTCAGGTGAGGCAACTAGAATGGCCAAGCATTGGGCGCGGGAGATTGCCACATTAAGACGATTCGAGCTGTACAAAAACTCCATGCCCCGCGGCGCATCGGCGTAACTTGAAGTTGCCATGGAGTAGATTGCGATGGGAGCTTCCTGACCTTGGAACTTGTCGACAGTTCCGACTCGTGCCTCCGGGAGGCGCTGCTGGATTTCAAAAACCTGGGCGTTGTACGGTGTAATGATCAAGATGTCGCTAAGGGTCAAGGGTGCTACTTTGCCATTTCGATCAACCCAAGTCGTTTTGCTGGCTAAGATCGTCTGGACAAGTCGTACTATAGCGTCAGCTTCCTCAATCGATGAGCTCTTATTGCCGGTATGGTCTACGCGCAAATAACGGAGACCGCTGCCTGTAATCGACCCCTCAGAGAGGATTTTCTGACACTCACACCCCTCTTTAGAAACGAGCTTGTCGTCATAAAAAAGCTCTGAATTGAAGCCACATATTTCCGGATTCAACCGCCATGTCTGTTCAAGGAATAGGCCGCGGTCTGGCGTAAGAGTATGGGCACAGCCTAGAATGTGCTGAAGCGCTGAGACGCCTGTTCCGTCTGGATGCGCACCTTGCATCGGTTGCTCCAGCTGCTGTGGATCGCCCAGCAAAATCACCGTTCGTGCGGCTTGTGATACAGCAAGCACATTAGCCAGCGACATCTGTGCAGCTTCATCCACCACAAGAACATCTAACACGCGGTATGCATCTTCGCGCGACCATAAGAAGTGAGTCGCCCCGGCCACTTGGCATTGCCCGTTCGCCATAGCGGACAAAAGCTGATTATTGTCCTTTGCGAAAAGAAGATGGTCCGTGTCGGGCTCTCTGTCCTTGGCCTTTTGAATGCAGCATAGATCCACACTCATCTCTTTGGCAGCTTCGAGAACTTTGTCGATAAGGTTCCTTATCACTTTGTGACTGTTGGCTGTGACCCCAACTTTCTTACCCTGCTTAACAAGCTTGCAAATCATGCGGGCGCCTGTAAACGTTTTTCCGGTACCCGGTGGACCCTGGATCGGAAAAATGCCACCCTCGAGTAAACCAGCTATGCGAAGCGCGGCATCCAGGACTGTTTCGTGCGGGTGGCGGATCGGTTGCTCTTCGATCCGCGGAAGCTTTCGTAGTAAAAGCGCCCGCGCAGCCTCATAGTCCCCATCACCTTCTATGCCATGGGCAGCCACATACTCGCCGAGGCGGAACAGAGCGTCAGCTTGTTCCTTATCGTCGTAAATTTTGTGGGCAAAGATTGCTGCAGAGTGTAAGTCGGCCGTCGCCTTCATCTTCTTGATATCAATGGTGCGATTAATGGTGGAAACGGTGACAGCATTCCCGATCTTGTTACCGCCTACCGCGCGAAGCTCTTCATCCCCACGCAGATCGGTATCCTGCTGTTCAAATCGATACCTATGTGTGGGAATTCCTGTTTTAGTAGTGTCTACAACGCCGACCAACGAGAGTTTCGAAAGCGCGGCACGCTCGTCTACCAATTCGTCTGCCGTTAGCGCAGCTAGACGAAAATACTCCCACCATGTCGCCTTGGATTCACGGCGATGCCAGTCCAAAATATGCGCGAGAAGCCATCTCGCTTGCTGTTCTACTGTCCGCTGCTCCGAGTCCAGCGGAACGTCAGCAGTAAGGCGTTCAACGAGTACCTTGACCAGCTCTTGTCGTTCGGTAAGCTCTTCGCCTGCCGACTCCTTACCAGGCTGGGGGCGTGGCACGTTAGTACCGCGCTGTATTAGGTAAGTTCGGTGTTCCTCAAGCCAATCGCGCAAAGCTAGGGCTGACGAGCAATCGTCCTCGTTGTAGCCCTGGACAGCTCGCTTGTCCCCATCACTAATCGAAGCCGCGTTATCAAGTTCCAAACATGCCTGCAAGCGTACCAGGGCAGAATTCGCGTCGAGCAGCCTTATTTGACGCGTGAATCGGTAAAGCGGCTCAAGCTGCTTAATCGAATAGCTTTCTACGCCGGCTCGGAGGGTGTGTCGGATGACGTTGTAGAGATCAACAAAGGCTTTGCGACGGAGTAGATTATCGATTTCATTCTCACGGGACGCATAACGGCCCATGAGCCGCTTAAGAGTGCCGGGTTCGTAAGGGGAGTAATGATAGATATGGATATCAGGATAATCCTTCAGGCGAGCGGTTACGAAGTCGACAAATCGCTCGAAAATTGCCTTCTCGCCCTTTCGATCAAATGCCCAGTCCGCGACATAAACTAGCTTTCCGTTTTCATCACGGAACTGATAACCGAAGAGGTATTCAAATCCGTGTTCCCCCACAAACGAGTCACCCTCGATGTCGAGAAATATGTCGCCCGCGGAAGGAGGTGGGAGGAGACAAAGTCCTGCTTCAGGAATGACAGGAAGTAGTACAAAGCGCAGCTCACCTGCCTCACGGGACTCCATCTGAATTCTCGCCTGATCCCGCGCTCTTTCATAAGATTGCGTTGCTCCACGTTGCGGCTTCCACGACAATGGCAACGACATTTTTGCAAGAGTCGCTACAGTAGCAATCCCATTTCTCTGTAACTCGCTCGTTTGATTTTTGGTAATACCTGCAACAAGACAAAGGTGGTCGTCGCTCCGCCTGCGCTGATCGCAATGTGCTTCCCACCGGCAAACCTCACATTGCTCCTTGGGATCGGGGTAGAACTGAGAAGCTGCGCCAGCCTCAGTCGCAGCTTCAAGCGCTGCCTTTGTTCTCCGGAAGTACGCCCCAAAATCTGCAAATCGGAAGGTCTGCGGCACAAAATCAGACCATGGAGCAACGACGTGGATATATTCTGGTACTGCCCCTTGCATCTCTTGAAGCAGATGAGCGTATACGCACAGCTGCAGGACTGCTCCGGCCTTTGTTTCGCGTGCAAGCTTTGTATCAATAACTTCATACGCCCACGAACCAAGCGTGCTTGGCTTCTCGACACGTCGCAAAACATCGGCCCGTCCTGCCCAACGCTGATGGTGGAGCGCGCCTTGTAGGATGATGGGCTGTCCGTCCTCCATCGCCTTCTTCGTTAGGTGGACAGCAGATGGGGTAATATCAACCCCTGGGATTTCTACCGGCAAGTACCCCTGCTGACGCAGATGCTCAACGAACGCCTTCTCATGTAGGCGCCCCCGTTCGCGAAAAATTTCAAGCAGTGGATCCCAGTTCTTGGGTTTCTTTAGCGTCCCAACCGTTACAGCGAGATCGAGTTGCGTTAGGTGACGACAGCTCAAGTGTCCCACCAGATCCGATGGACTCAAGTATATGGCTTCCCCATTATTCCTCATGTCTGAGTACCGCAATTGTCATTTTTTTCATCTTCTCCCCCTGATGTTGTTTGTTTGATGGTTATTGTTTCTTTTTCCTGGTTTTTCTACTACTGGACTAAGGTACACTCCGAATCCCGCCAGACAGCTCAAAAGAGCGTGATGAGCAATATCTTATTGCTCAAGCTCACTAACTATTGAGCCATCAATAATCTCAGGATTAAAAACAGAGCGTCAAAACATGAACAAAAACGAACTCATCCAGGCCATCGCCGCCAAAACTGAGTCAAGCAAAGCTGAGGCGGAACCCAGTGTTCGCGCCCTGATTGAAGTGATCTCGGTGACTTTAAAAAAAGGGGAATGGTTGTGCGTGCACGCTGGGAAAGGCGCAGCGTTGGTATGAGGTGGAGCTTATTCGCGACTTGTTAGGCGATTGGGTCGTTATGCGCCGATGAGGCAGAAAAGCTTCCAGGCAATACGGAGAACTGTCCCATGTAGTAGAGGGAGAGGCCGAGGGATGGAAATTTATTGAAAAGATCCATCCAGTGAGGCTGCGGCGCAAACCAGCTTATTGGCGTGTCTATTAATTCACATATCCTTCGTAGCCATTCACCTTCTGCTTGAAAAATGGCATGCCCACAGGCCCTCTGACCTTAACAAAGAAAACTTTCCTGACGCCACCTTCGGCCTTGCCCTAATTATTTAGGGAATTTCTTCCAAAGTCCTCTGCTCGCCTTTTCTAATTTCTCTCCAGAAACTCAACTTGGCTTTAGCTTTTCCGAGGGTCAGTTTCAAGAGACGGTTTTAGGAGGGGTTTTTGGCCAGAAATGGAGCAAGCCCATCCGTTTTTTACGGCCTCCCAAAAACGGTCGTTTGTTGAACTACAGGCCGACTAAATCGAAAGCATTATTGCTATTTACGTGCTTATATGAACTACCGTACTATGTTGCTTGTAAGTTCAAAAACTATAAAGGATGTCAATTATGAATAATGTTGTTTTCGTTCCAATTTCCTCAGAGATCTACAACGAGTTCGTTCTTCGTTACGGTGACGCTCGAGCAGATGTGGCTTCAACTATCGAAAATGTCGTGGCGGATTACTTGGAGCGCACGAAAGACGAGCAGTATTGGGGAGAGCAGTATCTGGCCAAACGTGATGCTGAGCGAATATTGGGGGAAGCTTTAGGGGACCCGGACAAGGGCTATCAGTGGCTCGCCATTTTCTTACCCAATGGCACCAAACTCAAAATGGCTTACAAGGGACGTGATTATTACGCGGAAGTAGTGCATGAAAAAATCATGTATGAGGGTGAGTCCTTTTCGCCGTCTGGTCTTGCAAACTGTATCGCTTCTGGCACGGCACGCAACGCATGGCGTGATCTATGGATTAAAAGGCCTCGCGACAAGGAATGGTTACTTGCTGATGATCTTCGCCGTAATCGGACCTAGGACTTCCATGAATACCCGACATGCGGAAATACGGGCGCAGCAACGTGGTATCCCGCCGATGGTTGAACAGTTGCTTGACCTCTATGGACAGGAAGAATACGACGGCCGTGGCGCTATCACCCTCTACCTTAATAAGAACAGCATCAGAAACATGGAGCGTGACCTGGGCCGACGCGCGGTATCACGGCTCGCGGAATGGTTCGACGCTTACAAGGTAAAAACTACGGATGGCCGCACCATTACTATTGGCCATCGCACTCGTCGCCTCCGGAGGAAATAATGCAAGAGCAACCCGTACTAAACTTGCAACTCCAGTTTCTCATGCAGGAACTGAAACAGGTTGAGTCTGCTATCCAGGCGTCCCAAAAATGGTTCGCTACTCTCGAAGGTCGTCGTGAGGCTATGACTGCGGAGCTGGAACACATCACGCGACTGCAACCTGTTTCTACACAAATTCCCGTGAAAACCATCAGGCTTGGGTTTGAGTATCGAGGGATAGTGTATGAGCACCGGTACAGCATTGACATCTATATTCACCTTCTACGTCACTTGTGGACAGATTTTCCGGATCGTCGGGAAACGATGGCGCAGGCAATGGGTTCCTGCGGCAGGAAGCGCCCATATGTCGCCAAAACGCCTGCTGAGCTGTTTCCTGGCAAGCCGCCGGCATTTGCCGACAGACACAGCCGGAAACTGGTGGGTAATTGGCACATCGACACGAATCTGAGTTCCGAGCAGATAAGGACAATTCTGTTGGCCGCTATTGCAGCAGCAGGACTTAGTTTGGGTAAAGACGTGAAAATTAATTGGAAGCGGACACAAACTTCTTCGGCGTTTCATTGCGTCGAGAACAAGCCCTTGGCCGTTTAAACATCACACCCCTCCCTCTACCAGTAATCACTATTCAGGATTATGATGAGCGAGGTTAAGCTCAGCTATGAGGTTTCTTAACAGGTGAGAGAATTAACCCTCGTTCGAAGATGTTTTTAAACCACAAGAAAGGAGAAGAATAATGAACTCAAAGCAAGCGTCCCTAATTGTTGGTCTCAGTATGACAATGTTCATTACATCGCCCGTACATGCAGCGGTGACTTTATATGATCAGAATTTCGAGCATCCGGCGGCTTTTGTAAACGATGGCGGCGATGTCAATATCTTCAATCCGGTAAATGAACTCTATGGTGACCAGCCAGTTGGGTTCAGTTTTGCGCAAACAAATACCGTAGAAACACTTCTTATAACAGGCAATCAGGCGTTTGGCCATGGCTACTCCGACCCTTCTGGCAAGGGTGGAAATTATGCCTTGGGGATGCTTTCCACGGAACAAAATGATTGGCTGGGGCTGTCTTTTAATGTTGGAAGCAACCCGTTTATGAACGTGCGCATGGATATCTCGAGTATTGATCTCAGCGTATTTGGGGGCCCGTTTGTTACACCTGGAGCTGTCCCAACGTTCGAATTCACTCTTTACGATAATCCTAATGGAGTTAATGGCCTAGGTTCTGGGAAGATCCTCGATGTAGCGCAAGTTTCGGGTATAGCGTCGCCGCGTGATGTATTCAGCTGGACGGAAGTCTCGCTACCGCTCAGTACAATGGGCAATACCAATGGTAACGTAACTCTGCGAATTGATCTCTTGGAGGGCGGTTATGCAGCGATGGACAACTTCCATATTACAGCTGACGTAAGTCCTATCCCCGAACCCGAGACCTACGCAATGTTTGTCGTTGGATTGGGCTTGATGAGCTTCCTAGCACGCCATCGCAAGACTACTTAAGTAGAGTAGAGCCAGATTTAGAGCCACAAGGGGATTCTATCCCTTTTGTGGCTTTTCCTTTTTATTGCAGCTGACATTCTTTCTTTGGCGTTTGAGCAGCAAAATTTAAATTAGCCCACCGCGTCTAATCATTAAGTGCTATGAGCGCATCGATTGGATGGCAGAAAGTCCAATAATTTCGTTAGCTCAAGATCGACTACTGCGGGCCTGGGTGAGATTTAGCTACTCCCTTTTTGCTCCAGGGTCATGAATGATAAAGGACGTTATAATTCCCAAAAAGCCTAGAGCAAGCAAAAGTGAAGTATGGATGGGGCAGAACTTCAGTTTTTCTCGAAAAGCTTATCGATTGCGGTTTGAATGTAGGCAATCAACCAAGTCTGATATCCCAATATCTCTCTTGGATGAATCGGTAAATCGTTGGAGTTTACTTGCCATAATCTGCTTGGTCCTCGTGTAATGTCATCTTCTATGTAGAGCCCCTCCACTCTTGGTCGAAAGCGTAAGGCATTAGAAGTGTGAAAATACTGCCTAGCAACCGCATAAACGTGTCCAGGGGCATGCTGCAAGCTAGTTTGAGCTGAAATATCGAGCCTGTTTCCGGCTAGCTGGTTAGCTGCTGTATCCCAGATGGCTCTATTCGCCTCAGAATTCTGTAGGTCGTCTAAAAACTTTTGCATGTCTGTAGGCGTGACCACATGGTTCCATATCTTCTTACCCCTGCTACTTACCTTGTTATAGATGTCAATCCATATTGGTACTAGGTTTGGATTAATGAGGCCCAACAGCTTAAGGAATTCATTATGAGCCTTAAGGTTCGGGTTGGTCACAAGCTCCTTAACCGCCGCCCGAAGCCAACTGGTTGACACAAAGTGCCGGTCTTGCATCGTGCCAGACTCCTTTCCTTGAATGTGAGCGTCTGACTTGCTCATCATTGCAACACCGTCGTCGAGGAGCGCGTCGGTCACGGGTTGACCTAACGCCCGCGCTTGATTCTCGACGAATCTCCTTCTAACAGGTTCGTTTGTCGCACTATTATTTGGTCGAACATTCCAGACGCTTGCATTCGAGGGTTTAGGAACGTAGCGTGGGCGAGCAAGATATTTTAGTACCCAATAAGTAAAGAGAAATAATGCCGCCGCGATTACAATCGAGTTCCACAATTTGCTGCTTTCTTGTGTTGATTCTAAGTCGTCGCTATCGATTAATGGCATTGCATCGTCCTCGATGAGTCCACAAAAATCATATCCACAGAGACCGACTAGGGGTTAAGGTTCCGATCCTAAGGGAAATGGAGGGAGGGTCTCTCGTTACAATGTTGCTGAAGCCAGCATCCTCAATTTGATGAGCAGCTGCGGTCGGGTGAATATTAGTCAAAACTTACTTGAGTTATTACCGGGAAATAATAATTAAACTCAAGTTAAGTGCCGATTTTGACAATAACAAGTCAGGGATAAGAGCCTTTTTTAAAGAATCGGGCTCTACCACGTTTTATAGATGCTTAGTGGGGGCACATCAAAGTTGTTAATGAGCAGGAAAAATTAACCGTTGCTCATGCTCCTACACCCCCTTGTAGTGGCTATTGCATCGCTTCAAGGTTAGCTGGTGTATCCACGCTTCTTAGATCTGTATTTTTTCGAATTAATAATTTACGTTTTAAAATAGCCTAATTTATAGCAAAACATTCATTACTCCTTTTCAATAACTCACCTTAAATGTCGGACTATCCTCCGGGCGAGTCTTGCGGTGGTCATAGATCCGGGTGGTGGCGATATTCGCGTGCCCCAGCCACTCCTGCACCTTAGCGATGTCGGCCCCATTGTCCAAGGCGTTGGTCGCTGCGGTCGCGCGCATCACATGCGGCCCCATGTTCTCCCCAAAAATCCCCAGCTTCTTTAGATACTTCAGCACCACCTCGAAATAGATCGAATCAGGCGTGAGGGCTGTCAAGGTATGGCCGTGCACGTTGTTTTTGACCGGTCGGAACAGGGGCGCATCCACATTTTGGCCGTGCCCCGCGGCCTCCAGATACTCTTCGATTAGAGTCAGTGTCCCGGGATGGGTGGGAATGAAGCGCATCTTGCCGCCCTTGCCCTTGATGCGCAGATGCGGCACCCCGCGCCTTGCCTGGTTGTAGTCTTTCACCTTGAGTTTGGCCAATTCCTCGCGCCGGATGCCGTGGTAGAGCAGGGCGGAGAGAATCGCCCGGTCGCGCTTGCCCTTGAGCGTCTTTGCATTCGGGGCCTCGAGCAGGGCGCGCGCCTGCGTGTCACCCAGCGCCGGCGTCTTGCCCTGCCAGGATTCGACCGGGGGCCGCTTCACCCCCTTGACCGGGTTGTGCGTCACCGCATTGGACTCGCACAGATACTCGAACAGGGAGGAGAGGGCGGCCAGTTTCCTGCGGATGGTAGCGCCCCCCAGCTGCTCTTCTTCCAGGCGCTTCCTCCAGGCCAGCACATGGCTGCGGGTGACACTCCGGAAGTCCTCCGGCTTATCAATTCCGGCAAAAGCCATGAAGCCGCGCAGGTCGTTCTGGTAGGCGCGCCGGGTCTGTCGGCTGTCGATGTTGGCGAACCACTCAATCTCGGGCGGAACTTCGGCAAGCTTGCGAAATTGCGCCGAGGTCAGGGCGGCGCCGGAGGCAGGCGAGGCCGGTGCGGCCGGGGAGACTATCAGTTCTTCACTCATGCCAATTCATCCTGAGGACAAGTAAGTCAGTATCCATGCTGATAATATGGGTATGTTTTTCAACGCGAGCACTCATGCCAAGCGAAGATCATAGGATGGAAGAGAGAATCCTCCCGCACCCGGTCTTTCCATCCCGCCTTTCGGCAACCCGCGGCAGTGACCGAAACACAGGCGCGCTGACTGGGAAAAACTCCAACCTGCGCCTCCCGATTTTTTTCCTATATATATATGCACACCATTGTCATATAGGCGCCTATTCGGGTCAAGCCGCTTCCGCTGGTCAGCCCATGCGCTTGCGCGCGGCCAACAGTTTCCGTGCGCGCTCGACGATCCGCTCACGATTGAATTCGCTCAGTTGTCCGGCCACAACCTCACTTAAAGCCTGGTCGATGTCCGCCTTGAGCGCTGCGAGCTCCTCCTGCCGCAGCGCGCGTTTGAGCTTCCAGTCGCGCAGCGCTTCGCGGATCACTTCGCTGGCTGAGGCATAGTCGCCCTCGTTGACGGCAGCCTTGATCGTTTCGCTAAGTTCAGGGGTGAGCGTGATGGTCAGGCGCTCGAGCTCGGTCATTCGGTGTCAACAAGAGGTTTTTCATGATCATACTTTATCATACTTTTGGGCTGAATCTCTGCCAACATTTTACCCATGATAAAATATGTTATCATGGGTAAAAGTGGCGAGAGGGGAGAGGTAATTTGTTGTAGATGCGGTTGTTATTTGTGCTCGCGATATCGGTCCGCTTGATCGTGGACTCGCCTTGAGGCTGGAAGTCTGCTGCACCGAGGTAGACTCGAAAATACTCAGCAAGCAATTTAAGAGAAAGAGGAAAGGCACGGTACAGCAGGATGCGTTGACCGCACAAGGGTGAGAAATCACCGCAAAGGCCAGCCCTCAAAAGCTGGCCTTTGTCTTTACCGCTATTGCCGCATTCTAGCTTCCATATCCCGCACGGTTGCAATGAGGGCGTCGGTGATCTGCTGGCGCAACTCCCGGTCTGAAGGAGAGTCGCCATGCCGGTCAGGATCAGCAGTCTTTCGCGGTCGGCTTCCAGCTTGTCGAACTCGCTGAGCTGGCAGGGGTGCTTTCCCTCGGCTGAAAAAATTTCAGGAGATCTGGGGTCAGGGAATCTGTCAATTTCGTCTCCACTGTTGGAATTGATATTGGCAGATTTGCGGCTTGGGCCTTGACACCCCTTCGTGTCATGACCGAAATAATAAAATTGTTTGTTAAGCAAAAAATTGTCGCAAATATTTACACCCTCCTTACCTAAAAAACTTGGCCTCATGTAATCTCTTGAATCTGCTTTGAAAAAGTTTCAGGAATGGATATTGCTTAGAATTACCTTAGCACCATCTAATAAGATAGAATTCGCGTCTTTTGACATAGGAGGTGGTCCAGCTTTTCTGATATGTGTCCTCCCGTACAGAAAATCTGCCAGATTAAAGAGATTATGGAACTAGATCTTTGATAAAAAATTATTATGATTACTATAAGAGTAAGGGCTAAACTTAGGAGCAAAGAGGAGCAAAATTTTTCTTAGAGTTCCATAAGAAAAAACTTGACAAATTTTTATTATCTTATTATAATGCGGCCAACCGCACCAAGGCAATAAATACAAGTACTTAGCAATACTTACTTAGTGTGTATTCGAATCAGTAGCTCAATAAGAAAAATAGTTAGAGGATTGGACAGTGACAGTGAAAAGATCAGGTCATTCAAGTGAGCCCTATTTTTTGGGAAAAGATTTCGAGAAGATCGTTGGAAAAAAACTCGATCAGTTTCGAACTCCCGCCGAGATGGAAGAGGCCATTGAAAAGAAACTTGGTCGCAAGTTAAAATCGGTATCTGTAGACCCAGAACAAATACGGAAGCAATCCGAGAAAATCATCAAAGAATCTTATCTACTCCTTAATAATTTGTGAGTAGCTAGAAGATAGCAGTAAACAGAAAAGCCGCGCTATATACTACGCGGCTTTTCTGTTTATCCCTGTTCAAATAATAATTATGTTGGATAACGATACCGAAGATAGGGTATACAAATTCTACAATGAGATTGTAGAACCAATGTACGCAGAACTTCTTCAACAGGGAATAAGGCTCCATTCTGTAACAGAAAAAAATAACCAGGTTTTATCTGCCATTGCCTCCGCAAACCGAAGATCAAATGTTCAAGATGCCCAATCTGATCTTGATACCGCATTCAGGTTTGTGGTGGATGCAGGCCTTGAAGTAGCTCAAGAGATAGCCCTTAAGCTTTCTACTCAGGCAAACGAAATTCTTTCCAATAAAGAAAAAACAAAATGGTGTGCATGTGCCCCCAAAGAAAAGGTTATTGAAGATCATAAATACGCCCTTAAAACCCATAAGGAAGCGCTTGAATCGAGAACTAACACGCCTAATGAGCGGGAAGAAGCCGTTTATAAGTTCAAAGAAGCAGCCACCGCATATAGGGCTTGGATTGGGTTATTTGATCCAGAATTGCTCCAAGATTTTAAATATTTTCAATGGAAAAACGCCGCAAGATCGCAGACAATAGGTTTTATAGTAGGATTAATAACAAGCACCATTGTTACTGTAGCTGCATGGCAATTTCTTCCCCCTCAACAAGCTTCTCAATCTCCTCCCCAAGTTTCAAAAAAATAACATTTCCCTTAAACCTTTCCTGACAGGGGCAGGTCGCCTTTTAATAGCCTACTCTACCAATTCCCCCTCAATGCCCGGCGCAGCGTTCCCCGGTCAGAACCGCCCCCACCCCCACATGCGTGAGGGCAAGACCGATGGTTTCCGTTTGTGTTCGCCTAGACATAGATTTTACAAATATCCCAGTAACTGCTAGTTTTTCTCCGTTTACTCTCAAGTCGGCTACCGTATCTAATATAGATGGGAAAGCCGTGGGCTTGGACTGTATATCGCGCAAGAAATCGCCCAGGGCCATGGCGGATCTATCGAAGCCCGGTCAGACGAGACTGAAACGGTATTCACCGTGAGATTGCCGCGAAGCCATTACGTCGAGTATGAAAGCCGGGAGCAACGCGGAAGGCAGCGGTCAACTGCAGCGGAAAATGAAAAGCGGCAAGCCGACTGATGGCATTTTCTCATCTGCGAAAATACCTCTTCTTTCAATCACGCTCAAAATTTCTTTCCATCCATAGCGCCATTACCTGCTCGGTAAACTCTCGGCGGCTCCGATCTTTCTCACGGGCGACGACCCCACCCAGGATCGGTCGATGAAGCTTGCCCTGCCGGCAACCAGTCATACCGGTAGAGATTACGCTCCCCGATATCGGAAGCGAGTGCGGCAATATTTTCCCGTATTCGCTCAGTCCTTATCCTTTCCTGCATCATAAATTGCTCCTCTTCATATTCCGTCCAGGTATTTGGATTCAGGTCTTATCTACATGGATTTTTCTGCCTTGATTACGTCGCGGGCTGCGTTGTTACCCGTAATTACCGCGCCTTCCATGGTGGCCATGAAAGACTGCTGGACATAATCTCCGGCGAGAAACAAGCCGTTGACGGAAATGCGTGATTGCGGGCGCAATCTATTCATGTTCGGCGACAGTAAGTAAAAGTCGGCGGGGTGACGTATCACCCGGTAGTTTGTGACGCGGGTGCTATCAATGCCCAACCTTGGTGCATCGCGTTTGAAGATTTCAAAAATTTCCTCATCTTTCAGTCCGATTATTTTGTCCGGTGGCGACAGGATGATGGTGGACACTTCAAGTTCCTAATCAGGTTGTGCATCGGGAAAACGGCGAGGAAGCATTAAATTTCCTGGGGATGAAAACGGTGGCAAGCCCACCTTCAGGGTGACCCAGTAGATTTTGGAGTGAGAATCGAGGCTCTGGATCAGGTAACGTCTTTAGCGCAATGAATTCACCTAATGTACAGACGGGGTTCGCTATAACGCTCAGGATGAAGGAAGCCAGAATCAGCTAATGCGGCCGCATTGCGCGGAGTTGATGAAGTTCTTTAGCCCGCGCTTGTGTTATTCGCCAAAGGCATATTGATTCCTCCATGATTTGCGTGGGTTTGCCTTCACTCTGCTTGGCTTCGAGCTTACACTGTAAATCACGATACTGAGCCCAATGCCGTTGCGCATCATGCAATGTCTGTTCCTCCCTATTCTTATCTAGCTCAAGCCTTAAAGCCTGATCGGCATCCGATGCTGCCGCAGACCAACACGCATTCATCTGTCTCTGTGATACAGCATCTTTACAAGGTGTACTATCAGATGGCCGCTTCGATTGCGCGAAGGTGAGCAGAGGCACGCAAGAGATCAGGAGCGCGCCCACTACCGCAAGAAGAAATTTATGCGAATTCTCGCGCCTTAAGCTCATCAAATTTATCCATAAACAGCACCTCCGCTAAATAGGGCGTTCGGTGGACGTGCATGGCCCATATTTTGGAAACATTCTTGCTCCAAATCCCATTACATTTGAACACGCTCAAAATGTCCTTCCAACCATAGCGCCGTTACTTGCTCGGTAAACTCGCCCAAGTCCCAGCAGGATAAATCCAGGTTGTCCGTATTTTCAAGCAAGATACAATCTTTCGTTGGATCATTTGGTGAGCTCATCACTTTGACTGTGAGGCTGGATCGAAGCACCACGATTCGGGAAACCATTTCAAGTGTCCAGAGTGAACGCCACTCCTTGTTATCCCAGTCCATGATGCGTGCTTGCTCCCGGAAGGGCGGTTTCAATAGGGGAAGTCTGAAAATCTAGTTTGTTGTTTTCAACATAGATGGAGTTGATACACAGATCAAGCCCACCTCCCCAAAAAGCGCTATATCGGAGTGAGTGAGATATCTGGAAGTTTGCTTAAGCGGGCTTTTTGTTTATTAGCTTAGCTTCGCAATTCTCTGAGTGCAGATTCTCAATCTTATTAGGCTCAAATCGGGGTTTCGAAGCGGAGTTGAGAGAACTCGAATGCGTCAAATGCCAGAAAATCTTTCGGGAACAGGTTTCCTCGGTTGCCATTTGTGCCCGATTTGAAGCTGCGCTAGAGTTCGTCCGGAAAGGTGGTGTACTGATGGTCACCAAACTTGACCGTCCTGCTATATCGGTGCCGACCTATGGGAATTATCCAAGCCCTGGAGCGAAAGAACGCGCAGCTGGCTCTGAGCCAGCGCCGTTCCGATCGCCCCGGGAGAGGTGCCAATCATACCCGAGGGCTTGTGAGAGAAAGAGTTCTGGCCCCAAGGGCGGCTTGCCCAGTCGATTGTGTTTTTAAGGCCTCCAGGAATCGAGCGATTGAATTCCGGCGTTACGAAAAGTACGGCATCGACATCGGCTATGGCCTTCTTGAAGGCACGCGCGACAGGTGGAAAGTCCGCATCCAGTGTCACAAGCCCCTTTCTTTTTCAGATCAACTTGTCCTGTTGCTCTCAGAAGCATTTCTTCTAAATTTGGGAAGGCGAAAGTAGTGGGGCATTTCCACTTCTGAGGCGGCAATGCGTCCTCAGTCTCTCCGTTACTATGGTTAACCTAATCTTCGTTCGGTATGGCGCGCATTCCATGGCGGATATTGCTCAAAAGCTGGAGCTTGCAGGTAAAGTCGGCGACATGAGTGGAGCGGTCACTTTGGTAGAACAAATTGAAATGGAATTTGGACGGGTGAAGTGCGAAATTACCCTGTCAGATCTCCATCGTGTGCCACTGTCCGATACAGCTCGATCATGAAGGTACTCATTGCCGAAGACGATACTACCTCACGCCTGTTGTTTGCCGCCACCCTCCGGAAATTGGGGCATACCGTAACGGCAATAGAGGATGGGCGTAAGGCTTGGGAAGCCTGGCAAAAGGACGAATATCCTCTGCTCATCTCTGACTGGATGATGCCTGATATCGATGGTCCGCAATTGTGCAGGATGATCCGCAGCGAGGCTGGTCTGCAATATACGTATATCATCCTTCTTACGGCGCTGGGCAGCAAGGGCAGCTATCTCGAAGGCATGGACGCAGGTGCGGACGATTTCATTACCAAACCCTTCGATGAAGAACAACTCGTAGCCCGGCTACGGGTTGCGGAACGAATACTTGGTCTGCATCAAAAGCTACATATCCAGGCCACGCGTGACTATCTAACGGGTGTATGGAACCGAGCCTCCATCATGGATTATCTGCAGAAGGAGCTGGAGCGGGGAGCCCGTCAAGGTATCTGCACGAGCGTTATGGTTGCGGATCTTGATCACTTCAAGCGAATCAACGATACCTACGGGCATCCAACCGGTGACGAGATACTGCAAGAGGCAGCCCGGCGGATGTCAGGTGTATTGCGTGGTTATGACCGGATTGGGCGCTATGGAGGCGAGGAATTCCTCATTACAGCATCGGGTTGCGACTGGAGCCAGGCCATGGCTCTGGGCGAAAGAATCTGTAGTTCCATCAGCGGGGAGCCTGTCAACAGCCGCACAGGACAAATTGTCATGACTGTGAGCGTGGGTATCGCGACGGGTTGTGGACAAGGTGAAGATGCAGGCGCACTTATCTCAGCCGCCGATGAAGCACTTTATCGAGCAAAAGAGGCCGGGCGGAATCGAGTTGAAATGTCGAGCCGGATGGCCGAATCCAGGCTGAAATATGTCGATGAATAATCACCATCTCGGCCTCCTGTCTACCGATCTAGTACTTCCGTCCAATAGCGAAATATGGGAGGAGTCCGTAAGATGAAGCTGTAGTACTTTTTTCTTTCACCGACAGGGGCAAAATGAGCAAACGGCTTGGAGCAAGTTCTATTTCAGCACTTCTGTTATTCGCCTTTCCTCCCGCTCAAGCCGTTCCCCTCTACCTCAGCGCCGATTTTTCCGGAAGCGTTACCAACACCCCCCACTTCAGCACTGAACTTGAGTTGCAAAGAACCAAAGACAAAGATTGCAACGGCTGTCCTCAAGGTACTGTCAGCGGTCACGTATTGTTCGATGCAAGTCTGGCGCCCGCTGCGCATAGCGGTATCGTTAATATTCCGCTGGCTTCAATCATGGATGCCTCGGACAATTTCATTTTCTCGATTTCCCTGGGAAGCGGTCCGTTGGCGTTTCATTTTGGCAGTGCCAATATTGGCGAAGAACCAGCTATCCAGTTCAAGCACGGCGTTTTCAACGGTTTCAATTTCTCGGAAACCTTCTTCCTCGATGGGAATTCCTTCAGGTTTGATATTGACGGCAGTAATTGGGATATCAAGGTAGCGAATAAGAATGGGGTTTATTCAAAGCTTGCCGCTTCCGGTCTCCTGGACGTGGGAAGCTCGGGCCTGCTCAATCAGCAGGTGTTCGAACCCATATCGACCCCTCCTGCCGAACTTCCTATCGACGCCGAATTCCCATCAACCCCTCCCGCCGAACTCCCTGCCAATGTTCCAGAGCCGGCAACATTGCCCCTGCTTGGGCTTGGCCTCGCGGCAATGGTATTTCTTAACAAGAAATTACGTATAAGGAAAGCCTGCTAACTTGACGCGGACCTGTCTCGAATAGATAGTGGTGCTGACGACATCGGATGAACAACAGGACAAGCTAAGCAGCTTCAACTTCGGCGTGGCAGGATATATTGCCAAGCCTGTCAACTACCGGCAATTCGTCGAAGTCCTGCGGTCGATCGATGCGTATTGGACGATCAGCGAGATGCCCTGACGCAAAATTCAGGAAGAGCCTAATTCCTGGTTTTTAGCCAGGCTTCAAAATCATTTGGCTCCATGGGCTTTGCATAGAGATAGCCCTGGCTTTCCGCGCACTCGATGTCCTGGAGAAAGTGCGCTTGCGCTTCCGTCTCCACGCCTTCTGCCATCACCCGTAAGCCCAGGCTGCGTCCCATCGCAACCATGGCGCGGATAATTGCCTGGGCGTCGGTGTTCCCGGGCAGGTCACGAACGAAGCATTGGTCTATTTTTAGCCGGTCAATGGCGAACTGCCGCAAATAGGACAAACTGGAATAGCCGGTGCCAAAATCGTCGATGGCCAGTTTTATACCGTGCGATTCCAGGATACCCATTTTCTGCACCACCGATTCCAACCCCTGCATCACGACGCTCTCGGTGACTTCCAGTTCCAGGCGCTCCGGCGGAAAACCTGTTTCGGAAAGGACGCGCAATACAACATCCGTGAAATCGTTCTGGCGGAACTGTACGGCTGAAACATTTACCGCAATCGTTCCTTCAAACCCCTGATGCTCGTGCCAGTGACGCGCCTGCAGGCAGGATTCCTTAAGGATGTATTCACCGAGAGCCAGGATTAAACCGCTGTCCTCGGCTACGGGAATAAAACTTGCAGGAGAGACCAGTCCCTGTCCCGCACGGTTCCAGCGCATGAGCGCCTCCGCGCCGATGACCCGTCCGGTAGCAAGCTCTATCTGTGGCTGGTATACCGGGAAAATTTCGTTACGCGCAAGCGCGCCGCGCAGGTCGTGTTCAAGGTTGAGGCGTTCCACCGCCGCCGAAGTCAAGTCTTCAGAATAGAACTGATAGCGGTTCCTGCCATGCCCTTTGGCTGAGTACATCGCGGCGTCCGCATTGCGCGTCAGACTGCTCGCATCCTTGCCATTGTCTGGATAAATGCTGATCCCGATGCTCGCGGTCAGCAATAACTCATGCTCTTCTATTTGATAGGGTTGGGAGGCTGATTTAATAAGCTTTTCCGCGCTTCGTGCCGCATCCGTCGCTGTTTCAATCCGGCTCAGCAGGACAATAAATTCGTCACCCCCTACCCGGCTCACCGTATCGGCTTGGCGAACTGCGGACTGCATTCGCTGTGCAACCGCCCTAAGCAGCTTGTCGCCAATCTCATGGCCAAGCGAATCATTGACCAGCTTGAAGCGGTCTATGTCCACGAATAGCAGCGCCAATCTTAGGGAATACCGCCTCGCGTTCTCGATCGCGATCTTGAGGCGATCGGCGAGCAGCGTACGGTTAGGCAACCCAGTCAGCGAGTCATAATGGGCCAGATACTCGATGCGTTCCTGGGATTCCTTGCGCTGGGTGATGTCGCGCACTATTTTAGATGCGCCGATGATGTTGCCGGCACTATCCTTCATTGCTGATATCGTGACCGAGACATCAATGGGTTTCCTGCCCTTTCCCCATCGCACGGTTTCAAAATTATCCGCGCGTCTTCCGCTTTTGATGAGGCGCATGATACCCTTCTCTTCTCCCAGGAGGTCCGGGGGAATCAGTATTTCTACGGAAGAGCCTATTACCTCGCTGGCACGATACCCGAAAAGCTCATCTGCCCCGGCATTCCAGTTGGTAATAATGCCGTTGAGGTCCTGGACAATGATCGCATCGTTGGAGGACTCGACAATTGCCGCCAGCTGCGCTTTGTAGGCATCCGCCTGCCTTCGTTCAGTAATGTTTCTCAAGCTCCAGACGCGCACCATGTTTTGCCCTTCCAGGATTTTGGCCTTGGTATAGCGCTCAAATACCCGACCATCGTTAAACTGAAGGAGATCAAAGCTTTCAGCCGGCCACGCGTGATAGATTTCCTCTGTCGAGTGCAGGAATTGTTGTGGATCTTTTAATTGCCTCGAACCATACTGGACAATTGCCCGGTGTGGCGTATTATCCATGAGCTCCTCGGGAATAGGCCACATCTCCAGATAAAGCTGGTTGTGGTAGAGCACGCGGCCCAGCCTGTCCGTCACCAGGAGCCCGTCAGCCGTCAACTCTATGGTAGCCTTGCACAGCGAAAGCGAGCGGCTCGATTCCGCTGTTTTTTTCTCCAGTGCTTTTCTTGTTTCCTTGTTATGGAAAACAGCGAAGAATGCGGTGAGCCTCAAACTCTATTCCTCCAGCGGATTGGACCTTTCGACTCACCCTGATTCTGTTCCTGCCCAAGATCCAGCATAGGCATGGCTGAATTTCCAAGCTTGACGACATAATGCTTCCGGAGAACAATCTGCATACTCATTCGGTAGAATCCGACATCTCGGCAAGTAAGGGAAGTAAGACTACCTTGAACCGAAGCGCTTTCAAGCATCGCACAAACCGCCTTGCAAAATATCACCGTTTTCGAGCGAGACGGAATATGCCAGAACGAAGTAAAGGTTGATTTGCTCAGAGCAGATTAAGCTCATCATTCTTTCAAACCAGTTCATTCCAAAGCATTCAGTCCAGCAGGTGAAGCATAGCGATACTTGCCTGAGCTGATGTACTTCGCCAGGAATCGCAGCCACCCATTTTGCGCCACATGTGCCTCCATCGGGAGGGACGGCGATGCTCAGAACACTGCCATAAAGTCATCCATTATCTCCGAGTTCGGCAACCCGAAATTATTCATCCCCTAGAAGAGGGGTTCTCTACAGATTCCGCTATTGCCTCAATCCCATACATGTCCTAGCTCGCTTTCCCCCAGACCGTCAAGTTTGATACACCATTTCCTCTTAGAAGAAAGAACTAAAAACTGACACTGCATCACAACGTCTTTTTCTACACAGCGGACGGATATATGTCCCCAAAACTGCGGTGCGTGTGGGACTGATGAAGGATGAAGAAGCGCCGTTCTCCGCCGGACTAGCGTTCAGGAAGACCGGGGGCTGCTTGATGACGTTGCGGAACTGGTTTTAAAAAAGAGGGGACAAGTGCTGATTGTTCCCCCTGAGCGGATGCCCAAAACTGGGGCTGCTGCAAAGCAGGGGCAACATGGCGGTCATACCGAAAAGAATCCTAATCATCGCGACATGTCCGCCGATCGCGCCGTTATGAGATTGGGTCAATGTAGCCAGCGACTCAATAACGTGATCGATCCCGCGTTCGTTGGTTAAGCGACGCACGCTGTCACCCCAGTTTTTGTCTTTTCGGTAATTGACCACATGATGTGCGCCTAGTGCTTCCGCCGGGCAAGTTTCTCCTCACTGAACGAAGTGGCAATAACTGTAGCGCAGCGAGCTTGGCAAACTGCAGATAGCGGGTGCATGAGCGCTTCGTTCTTTGCAGTTGATTCGAGCAGAAAACGACGTCGAATGCGAGTACCACCGTTTTGCGAGACGTCACAGGTGACAAAGGTATAGTGCGGCCTCTCAATTAAACGGCCGAACTAAAGGTCTGTCCACCGAGATGGCAGCGATCATCAAAGCGTTGTATTGAGCCCGCGACTTATCCGGGAAACCGTCCGCCCCTTCAGGCTTGAGCAATACTTCAACGCCAGTTTTTGATACAGAGAGCACGCGCCAGAGAGGGCCGTCGATTTTGTCCACCACGAACACGCGACCGCCTTTTTTAATGTGAGCACTCTCTTGTTTCGTGAGACCTATGGTGTCCATTTCATCACGATTCCTTACCGGACCACAAAAAATCACTTTTCAGTCTTTATACTCTTTATACATAATAATGTGTTAAAACACATCCCCGCTTCGAAATGCAAATCACGGATGAGACCGCCGGAGGGAGAAAAAGCTAAATCTCGACAATCCATCCGACGAAATTTTCAGAGAATGGAGTTTTCAGCACTTGGATAAGAATGAATCGCGAAATTCCAAGGGTCAGGGCAAAGTGCGCGCCCATCCATCCCTTAGTCCGAATATAGGAAAACCACTATGAAGGTCACCAATAAGCCTATTCTCTTGGTTGAAGATGACCAGGTGGATACCATGACAGTCATGCGCGCGCTTAAGGAGATTCACGTTACAAATAAGACCGTGCACCGGGAAAACGGCGAGGACGCGTTGAATTACCTGGAGGGCGAAACCAACGATAAACCTTGTCTCATTCTGCTGGACCTGAACATGCCCATTATGAACGGCATCGAATTTCTGCAAGCGGTAAAGGATGACGACAGGTTTAGACGTATCCCGGTAGTGGTGTTGACGACATCAAATGAACAACAGGACAAGTTAAACAGCTTCAATCTTGGGGTGGCCGGGTACATGGGAAAGCCCGTCGACTACCGGAAATTCGTCGAAGTTATGAGGTCGATCGACACATATTGGACCATTAGCGAAATGCCATAATGGGCTAAAAATGAAGCAATGTTCCGGTTGCCCAATCTTATTAGCTGTGTAAGCTAATAAAGCATTCTGGTTTGAGAGCGTGCCGCCTGAGAAAATCGACCAGTTATTCGAGCCCTACAATCGGCTGGGACAGGAGGACTGCTCTGAAGAAGGACGAGCATTGGGTTTACTGTGACAAAAACTCGTGGAAATTATGGGGGAACCATTGAACCATTGGCGTGGCCAGCACCGAAGATGTAAGAAGCACCTTCTGGATAGAATTACTGGCACAGAGGGCTAAGTTTCCTTTGGGCTACTCGACCACCTAAGGTGCTCCTCCGCAGTCATCTTGGTTACGAATGCCATGGGTGGTTCCATGATTGATCACTAGGAGGCTATTGTAGATAGAGGGGGTCTACAGATAGGAGCAACTGTTATGGCATCAGCAAATGGCCAGGATATTGACCCTTGCCAACTTTCTCTAACACGGCAAACTACTGCCCCACAATCTGGCGAAGAAGGATCAGCCCAGTTCGGAACGCCACACATTTGCACTACCGGCGCCGTGGTGCATCCCGCATTGCATTTACCGATGCAAAAATCAGAATATTGTGCTGCATGACGGTGTGGATTTGTCACGCTGGGATCTGGACGAACTTGCCGACGAAGTAATGGCGCTCTGGTTGGAAGGAAATTTTGAACGTGCCTGAAGGCTGCAGGCAAGAACGCGGGGATTATCACCCTCCCGGAGATCTGGGGTGAAGATGCACGAGTATTGAACTTGATGCCTACTCCCTCCCGCGGTCCCTCAGTAACCCGCCTCTTTCTGGTGGCGCACGGCTAGGATCACTGCCGTCTCGCCGTCATAGCGGTAGAGAGCCACATAACCGCTGTCGCCGAAGTCGATGATCCACTCCCGATACTCTGGCTCCATGTCCTCGGCCGGACGACCGATCCCAGGCTGGTGCGCAAGCACTTTCACGCTTTTGCGGATCGCCTTGACGGCCCGCCTGGCAGCATCCGCGTTCTTCCCAGCAAGGAAGCGATACAGGCGCTGCACATCCTGCAGCGCCTGAGGCGTCCAGATCAGACGTGGCATTCTGGCGGCTCAGCGTCCTGACCTCCTTCGAGCTTGGCCAGCCAGGCTTCCGCCTCTTCAGCCGTAGCATGCAATCCAGCGGCCTGGTATTCTTCCCAGGCTTTGATCGCGTCCTGGCGGAAGGCCTCTCGCTTCTCTTCGCGTTCCACATACTGGGTGATTGCCTCGCGCATGAGCCAGTGCGCTGTGCGATGGCGCGCCGTCGCCAGACGCTTCACGCGCTCCTTGATATCCGGGTCAATCTTGATCGCCACTGGGCGAGTAACAGCAGCCATGGCAGTCTCCGTTTTGGTATCTAGTGGTATTACCTTACCATACCCACGGTAACAAATCCAGAAGTGCTATCCAGGCAGAACTCTACCCGCACTGTTTTACGCGATGCACTGACAGCTGAGATGCAGATTGCCTACGCCTCCTGACATTTGGTACTTTTCGACGTTGCCAAAACAAGACTGAGGGCCAGTCGAAGATACTGGCCCCCAGTAATCCTCTATTTCAGCTTTCTCATTTCCTCGGCCAGCACCCACAATGCGCGGTTGAGCTTCACGTTCTGGTCGATGCCGGTCACAGCGCGGGTTGTCATGGAGCGCCCGGACTTGTTTCGTCCCCGTATGCCGCCCTTGATAAGGTTTTCCTGAACACGGCTGAAGGTCGTCCACATGTCGCTCCCACGATCCGAGAAACGCCGCGGCGTCAGTAAATCCCCTTCCGTAATCGGCGCCGGTTTTTCCGAATCTTCATACTTGAGGGTCAAGGCGGCTCGTGCGAAAGCCTTTTGCTCGCCTTCATTCAGGGTGAGCGATTTCATCTCTTCGAGTTGCTCACCGACCGTCTCAAAACTCTCCAGCACCGTATATGCTCCATCGATGATGGTGTTCACGGCATCGCCGTTGTGCCGCACCCGTATATCATGCAGGGTATCTCCGCACACCATTCCATTGGCGCACACGAAACGGAACATTCCGGCCATCATCTGGTAGGAACTGCTCCCGTCATGGCTGTTGAGCAGGATGATCTCGTTGGCTTCCTCGCCGTTGATCTGGCTTGCATGGCGCAAACGAAGCATATGCCTGGTGTATTCCCGCTTCCCCTCATCCCGCACGCGCGCCTGGCAAGCCATGAAAGGCTCGAATCCTTCATGGCGCAAGCCTCGCAGGATTTCGCAGGTAGGGATGTAGGCGTACCGGTGAGAGCGGCTGTAATGCTTGCCCTGGGCAAAGATAGAGGGCGCAACCCACGCTATCTGTTCATCGGACAGCGGATGTTCGGAACGGAAAACTGCAGGGCTACGGAAACTGCTAGCGAGTGTCATGATTGCCTCCTTGAAGAGATGGTTGATGAAGGAGCGGCTGTGAAAAATCACATCCTCTCATTCGGACTCTCCTCGCCTCGCCCCTGGGGGCGACGGGAGTGGGGAGACAGCCCTTGCCCTCACGGGCAAGGGTTGGGAATGGGTGGGGT
>NZ_FOCT01000031.1 GCF_900110185.1 Nitrosospira multiformis | reverse complement strand
TCATGGCCCTATCCCGGCAGGATCGGCATACGGGAATACAATGCGTCATCCGGCCGATCGGAAGTGCATGTCTTCGACTACTGGTGCCACCTGGGGACAGTAGACAATGAAGCCGCCCTGGACGATGTGCCCGGGACGCGCTCATCCATGAAGTTTGATCTCGATACCTACAAGCTGCTGCTAAAGACCCTGGGAAAGCAAACAGAGGTGATTACGTTTGGCGTCGATTAAAGCCCTTCAGCTTCCAAAGTAATCACTCGATAGCCTGGAGCCAGGCAGGATACGTTCTATCCGCACTTTATTTGAACTTCCGTATAGAAAATCAGGTAGCGTCAAAGGGAGTGGCGCGAATGCCTCGCCAATTCTTCACGCAGCGGCGTCGGCTCAATGCAGCGAGCCTGACAAGATGATTAATGCTCGGATTCTCTTCTTCGTTTGCCCTTGTAGCTTTTAAGCTACAATAGGGGCATGATAGAGCTTTTCCGGTACCAGCGTGATGATGGGCGCGAACCTTTCACTGAGTGGCTTGATACGCTGCGCGATAAAGTTGCCCAGGCACGTATTCGGATTCGTTTGCGCCAAATCCAGGCGGGCAACTTCGGTGACTGCGAGCCGATCAGCGAAGGAGTGACGGAATTACGTGTTCATGTCGGCGCCGGATATCGGGTGTATTTTGGAAGACACGGGAAATCCGTTGTAATCCTGCTGTGTGGAGGCGACAAGCGTTCGCAGACAGCAGATATTAAGCAAGCCAAGACACTTTGGATGGACTGGAAACGGAGGCAAGCATGAGCAAATTGAAGGGTGCGGTCTCGCACCATGAACGGGAGATCGCTGAACTGAGCGCTGACCGCGAACTGGCAGTCGAGTATCTAAAGGCAGCGATGGAATCGCTCGATAATCCCGACGACCGGGCTGCTGGCCTGTTGGCGCTTCGCACCGTGGCTGAAGCCTATGGCGGACTTGCCGCGGTTGCAGCGGAAGCCGGCATCAGCCGTGAATCCCTGTATCGCACCTTATCGCCAAAAGGAAACCCTACTCTCAAAACCCTGCTCGCAGTTCTCAAGACAGTTGGACTGCGATTATCCGTTGAGCCTGAGCATCACGTGCACGGTTAAAAGTTCTAGGCTCTGTTTCCGCTTCATAATAAATCTCCCTCTACAGATCTTGTCCAGGACTGTTCGCTATCATGCGTATCGGCGTCACGCGTTAAGTTCCAGCCCGGAGGATAAATCGACTAGACCACTTCAATAATGGTGGCTTTCGATTGGGTCATGTTTAAAGTGGGTGGGTAGCGCGAGAGAGGATGTTGCCCGAAAAATTTGTGCAACATCCAAACGGGGTGGGTCAAGCGTGCCCGGAGAAGCTCAATAACGAAGCTTTCCGTTCTTGGGTTACTTACTTTTTGTCCAGGGTTTCCTCGAGTTTCTGGGCATGCTCGAGGTGAGAGACAAGCGAAGGACGTACCTTCATCAGCAGCGCTTTTAGTTCTTCATTTTTGGCATTCGGGACGAGCTTGTCATCGGCTACGTCAATTACTTTCTTATGAAGGGCAATTTCACCGTCTATGTATTCCTCGTCAAATTCTTTACCGCTCAGGCGCTGCAACTTTTCCATATTCTTCTTGCCATCCGCTTTGAGGCTCTGGCTGACCTTGTTGTCCTTTGGCGTCACGTTAAGTTTCTTCACTAGATCCTTCGCTTGCTGGTTAACATCGGTGTGGTCGGCAATCATCCGGTGAGCGTAGGCATGAACATCTTCGGCGGTTGCTTTTTTCTTGGCAAGATTGCCAGCCTCAATGTCCACATCGTTTGCGGTAACCACAACATGGGCTATTTCCGCGTCATTAAGATCGCCGCCCAACATATCGGCGATTCCGGCGTTAACAGTAAAGACGGGAAGCGTCAGAGCAATCGTCAAGACGAGTAAATAATTTTTCATTGGTTCTTCTCCTTGGTTTGATATGTGAGGGAACAACCGTCTCGTCAATAGAACATCGACTCGTTAATCGAAGTGAACCTTGGTCGCCTCATTCCTATCTTGAATGCGGGAACCTTCGATTTGCGGCAACGCTTCCCCCGATCTTCATTCTGACAATCTTTGAGTCAGGAATATGTTCGTTAACGAACCTACGAAATCCCTGCGCTCGCAGTCTCTTTATATGAGTGTGACATACCGAACAGTATGAGCTATTGATTGGTATTAATCTGATCTCCAATGTCCAATGCCATGCCGAGGCTGCTGAATAGCGAATAGCCGGCAGGCAACGTATAACAAAGGAGAAGATGATATGAGGGTCACGAACAAGCCCATTCTCCTCGTCGAAGACGACCAGGTGGACATGATGACGGTTATCCGGGCGCTCAAGCAGATTCACGTGACGAATCGGGTCGTTCACCTGGAAAACGGGGAGGACGCGTTAAATTACCTCCGGGATGAGAAAAGTGAGAAACCCTGCATCATTTTGCTCGACTTGAACATGCCCATCATGAACGGGATTGAATTCCTGCAAGCGGCAAAAGGTGATGAGCAGCTAAGGCGTGTTCCAGTGGTGGTACTGACCACATCGGATGAACAGCACGACAAGCTGAATAGCTTCAATTTCAGCGTTGCGGGATATATGTCCAAGCCCGTTGACTATCAGCAATTCGTCGAAGTCATGCGGCCGATCAATGCGTACTGGACGATCAGCGAGATGCCCTGAAATTGGCACCTGTTCAACTTTCGAACTGCCTCTTTACACAGCATCAATCCGGCTTTCCTGGTTTTCCCTTGAACGTCGGGCATGCTGGGATCTCAAAAGGGGCGCTCCTCACGCTCGGTCTTGCAATTTATTTCTTGATTAAAACTCTGCAATAAAGGAAAGGTCGGAATTGAATCATTCGTTCTCCATGCTGCAAGCCATCGTAGAATCGACACCTTATGGGCTTCTGGTGACCAACAAGCACGGGCACGTGCTTTGCTATAACCAGCCTTATATGGATATGTGGCGAATTCCAGGTGAAGTCGGGGTCAATGTCAGACACCAGACAATTTTCCAACATTACTCCAGCCAATTAAGAGATCCTCAACAATTCCTGCGCTCAACCGAGGTAATTTATGGTGCATGGCTGCCCGAAAGTTTCGACATCCTCGAATTCATCGATGGCCGGGTATTTGAGCGTCATACAAAAGCCAGGACCCTGGAAGGACTGAATATGGTGCGTATTTGGAGCTTCAGGGACATTACTGAACGCAGGCAGGCAGAGGCGTATAAAGCGCAGTTGGCCGCGATGGTCGAGTCCTCGGACGATGCAATCATTGTCAAGGACCTGGACGGCATTATCACGAGCTGGAATGCGGGAGCGGAACGGATTTTTGGGTACCGGGCAAGCGAAATAATAGGCTCTTCCATATTGGAATTGATTCCGCCCGACCGCCATGAAGAGGAGAACGGGATCATGAACCTCGTCAAGAGTGGGAACCGTGTGGACCATTTTGAAACCGTGCGATGGGGAAAGGGCAAGAAACCGATTGATGTCTCGGTCACGATATCGGCAGTGAAGAATAGTGACGGCAACATTATTGGCGTATCAAAGATTGCACGGGACATCACCGAGCGCAAGGAATCACAGAAACGCATCGAGTATCTTGCCCATTACGATCCCCTGACCGGGCTGCCCAATCGTGCGTTGCTCGCAGACAGAATGAAAACTGCCATCGGAAACGCAAGCCGTTATTCCTCCCAATTCGCAGTCCTGTTTGTGGACCTTGACCGCTTCAAGCCGATCAACGATTCACTGGGCCATGAAATCGGCGACAAGCTGCTCAAGGCCGTCGCAGAGCGCATGCAATCCACGGTGCGCGAAACCGATACCGTCAGCCGCCTGGGAGGCGACGAGTTCGTTGTCCTGCTGAGCCAGATTCACGCGGCATCCGGCGCCACTCGGGTCGCCGAGAAAATTATTGCAGCCCTATCCCAGCCCTACCACATAGGACAGCATGAGTTGGTGCTGACCGCAAGTGTGGGGATCAGTATCTATCCGGACAGCGGCAAGGATGCCAGCAGCTTGCTGCGCAGTGCTGATGAAGCGATGTACTCTGCCAAAGGGCAAGGCAGGAACTGCTATCATGGTCCGTAGCGCCCGGATTGAACAAGGACTTGGCCGACACTCAGATCAAGCAATACTATCGTTATCTCCCCTACTCCGGCTCTAACAACCGCTGCCGCTGCCTTATGCCGCTGCCGCTGCTCCTCTACCGCATCCCGCCAAGGCACCTCGCTGCTGCATGATTAACCACCTTACATTTCTGGAACTATACAAGTGAAGGTTTTGATGTGGAGAACATAGAGCTTACTAGTCTCAATGGGTCAGGATCTCTGGAGGCGACAGGATTTGCTTCGACAATTGGCTCCTAACTGCCGATCAAAGCCGAGGAAAGTCACTTAGACAGTACCTTCA
>NZ_FOCT01000017.1 GCF_900110185.1 Nitrosospira multiformis | reverse complement strand
CCTGTTACCGGGGATAGACCGGGGATAGGATTGTGGATAAGTTTCTTAGGCCTCTGTTTCAGCTTGATCTAATGAAATTGGTCAGATTTGTTGCACTGTTGGGTGAGAATAGGATTGAGGTGGGCCGCTTGGGCTATCCAACGCCGCTATCTCAACAACCTTTTTCGTCTGTTCCGCTGTCACGCTTCCCGCGCTGCTGGCGAGCAGCAGAATCCCAATCCAAATTATCGTAATCCGTTGGCAGCCCATAATTCTCTCCTGCTAGATCGTCAGAAAGCATCCATGTGGTTTCGCGATAACTACGCTCGATACAATCCTTCATATGTACGCTACCGCACCCGTTTTCCGAGTCGTCGTTCTCACTGGTTCAAAAGCCGCGTCCAAACATGATTAATTTTCTATCCCCCGGTTTAAACCACCGGCTTTAGCCGCGAGAATATGCTGCACGAAGGGGGTGCAGCATGGATTACAGATACGGCAGTCATACAGTTTTTCGAGTTCAGTACGTGCGTTATTGCCCCTTGTTTTTTGGAGAGCGTGATCTATTTTTAATAGTGTTTCCTTACCCCTGACAGAAAAATGGTAAATGGCGGAATTTTCCCGATCAGCAAGGAAATACAGGCGAGCATGAAAAGAATCTTCGGCATGAGAATAGGCGCTATCCACTCAAGGGGGACGCTAATTGCCGGAGTGTTGAAAAAGAGCTGTGGACCGCCTGCTCCAGGAGTAACTCCACCAGGAGGGAAGAAAGGGTCGGTTACGTGATCTTGTTAACTTAACTATTGGTGAGAGGAAAAAATGAAGAAATTAACTCATGCTTTTCTATTGGGAGCAGTACTGCTGGGCTCCACCGCCGTTATTGCCCAGCAACGTGAAGCTGGCGAAACCACCGGTGATCCGGCAAACCGCGCTGTAAACATTAATCTGGGCAGCACCGGAGGTGCGCTGGATAGTTCCGCCCTGGCGATAGTTCGCCAGCAGGTCGGCAAGGCCATTTCCTTGGAGGCTGTCGATACTTTTATCGTCTACAGCCCAAGAATCGGCGGTCCCGTGCAAATTGAAGGCGGTCTTAACGCCTGCGCGGAAGAAGGGTTCAGCGCGAAACCTAACCAGTTTAGGGAGTTTGTACACAAGTTGCGCGAGATTCGTCCACGGACAGGTACCTTCCTGAATGTTGAGCTTACAGGCCAGTGTAAACCTGTTGGTTCCGGGACAGGGGAGGGGAACGTTTGTGGCGACATTGCTGGAAAACGTTGTCCCGATGAAAAACAGTACTGTGATTTTGGCGTCGGTCAATGCAAGATCGCGGATGCACAAGGCACCTGCAAGACAAAACCAAGAAATTGCACGCGCGAATTCCGGCCCGTTTGCGGCTGCGACGGAAAAACGTACGGGAACGCATGTACAGCGGCGGCTGCAGGAGTATCAATCGACCATGAGGGTGAATGCAAGACTAAGCAGCAAGCGTGCGGGGGAATCGCAGGTATTCGATGCCCCGAAGGCAAAACCTGTGTGGACGATCCTTCCGATGATTGCGATCCCAAGCGGGGCGGGGCCGATTGCCCGGGGATTTGCAAAGGTAGATAGCTTACTGATGCCCTAGGGGAAACCTCGTGGACGAGTCGCTTATCCGTCCATCAGGTTTTCCGTCCAGGGTGTCCAAGACTCATGCGGCAAATCCGTTCACTTCCGCAATTGGCAATCCTCCAGCCCCGCATCTGAGCCCTTGTCGTCCTGATTTCGTGATGGGTTGCTTGTCAGGTCTGCAACCGTTTCAAGTAGGGTCAACAGTAGCGCAAGTAGCTCGTGATACGGCCTGTTTTTGGTCGTCAACCATCGCCTCCTGGCACTGCCAAGACGAATTATCAAATCCGAGGGCAGACCACAGATGCAGACAGAAGATTTGAGGCTTCTTTCCGGACTCAAGGTCTTGATCGGGGATGACGAACCAGGAGCCTTGGACACCACGAAACGCATGTTGTCTTTCTATCAGGCTCAGGGTCATTGCCTGCCGCAGCGCGGCTGAGGGATTGAAGCAGTTGCAAGCGCACAGGCTGGATGTAATCGACAGTGACATTATCATGCCGCGCATCGATGGCTACCAGTTCATTTGCGCGGTGCGCAATTTAATTTACCGCCAGACAAGGACAGGGATATTCCTGCGGTTGCGCTCTCTGTGTTAAGTGAGGGAGAGGCGCAAGTCAAAGCGGTCAGTGCAGGTTTCCAGAAGTATCTTTGCAAGCCCACTTCGCCACGCTGATTGGAACGATTGCAGATGCGGGGGGCGTCCAATCCCAATAATTCCTACCAAATGCCTCCTTTGGCGACAAGCACAATGCTGTAAGAGAAGGAATTTCCAGTTTTTCCGCCATATCATCCGTTATCGCGTCCTCTACTTATCCAGTTAATCCTACTGCTAGTTCTACTGCTAGTTCAAGTGAGAAAATGGACCGTGATTGAGGGAATGGAGCAGGATCTGCAATAAAGAGACGACGATATAAAACCGACGGGACATTGCCCTGCTTGACTCAGGCAGTAATAACCTCCCGCCTTGGCATACAAGAACACCAACCTTCTGTTGTGGAACAGAAGCACTCAAGCCACGCAGTCTGGAAGTGAAAATCGGCAACCGAAATTTCCGGTCTACGCGCAGACATCCGGATTTCGCCCCTTAGCTGTGCTAACTGCACTCCATCTGTGATTTGCTCCACAGCTCCAAATACACGGCAGTATCTGCCTGACCCATATAAAGCAACCTCCGCAGTAAATCCGGGCATGCTCATGTCGACCGCCTCCATGATGTGGATGGGAATTTTCGGGGATATGATAACTGAATGACTACATCGATCCGTGCGTTGGCGAACTAAGGCGATGCTTTCCAGGGGCAGAAGGCTAATCGCTTGACTATGAAGGAAACGCTGCTATGACTAAATTGAGCGGTTTGCTCCTGTTTGCCCCGAGTGCGATCAACGAATCTCTATGAAGTCATCTAACTCTCTCTATGACGAAAACATTTCATGGATCGCCGCGATGATTGTATCAAGCCCAACAAAAAGGAGGCTTTATCATGACACAGTTGCGGATGATCAGCGTCTTGACCGTGTTGATGGGATTAGGTGGTTTGTTTATGAGCCCCCTGTCCCAGGCAGAGCAGGTTAAACATGCAAAGACGATCAAGACTGAATATCAGTATTCGGCGAAAGTAGTGTGCTCGCTGCTGCGCCCGCACCAGGACGGGACGCTGGCACAAGGGACTTATCGTACAGCTGTCAACATCCATAACCCGACTGGCAAAAGAATCAGTGTTGCCGCCAAGGTTGCGCTGGCGAGACAGTTTGGCTCGGAATCGGGAGGGTTCGATGTGGCGCCATTCAAGGAGGTTGAGCTTCAGCCTGACGGAGCGGTGGGAATAAATTTCTTTGACATCGCGGGCTATTTTTGTCCAATCGATGGCGTATGCGTTGATTTTGCGTTCCTGGAGGGCTTCCTGGTTGTGAAAAGCCCAGTGCCTCTGGACGTCGTCGGAGTTTATACCGCTCGTCATACAGATGGAGATGTCGAATCGATTGATGTTGAAGCGATAGAAGCGCGCCAGGTCCGCGAAACGGTCAAAATTGGTACCGCAGAGCCGACCAGGGCGGGGGGAGGCAAACGGGTCGAATATCCCCGCAAGGGAAGCTCTGCTTACGGGGGAAAAGAACCCAGGCAAATGTGCGGCGGTATTGCCGAATTTCCCTGCCCTGAAGGCAAGAAGTGTGTGGATGATCCGTCGGACGATTGTGACCCGGCAAGGGGCGGGGCTGACTGCAGCGGCATTTGCGTGAAGTAAATGCCTGAAATGGCACTCTGTGACTTGCTATTGTTTAGCCGACTGTACATCTGTTGATAATGCCGGGAATGCTCCCGCGTTCCTGGCCATGGATCGAGCAAACATCATGAACTGGGATAACGAGAACTGGCGTTCACTCTGGACGCTTGAAATGATTTCCCGAGTCGCCGTGCATCAATCCGGTATCACGGCTAGAGTAGCGCCCTCACCAGATGACCCAAGGAAAGACGGTATCTTGCTTGAAAATATGGGTAATGTGGATTGGTCACGCTGGGATCTGGACGAACTTGTCGACGAAGTAATGGCGCTCTGGTTGGAAGGAAATTTTGAGCGCGTTTGAATGCGATAGGTTTTTCGCGCGCGTGAAATATCCTATCAGCTGCTTTGTCGGTTTTTATTTACCGCTGCCGCTCACAGCGGCCTTTAGCGTTGCCCCCGGCTTGAATGCGGCAACCTTCGATGCGGCTATCTTCAATTCTTCCCCGGTTTTGGGATTACGCCCTGTACGCTCGCCCCGGTCGCGCACTTCAAAAGTGCCAAAACCAGGGAGTGTTATAGGCTCTCCTTTTTGTAGCGTTTCCGAGATTGTCTCAAGCAGGGCCCGGACGCAGCGTTCGGCCTCGGCCTTGCTCGACCCGGTTTTTGCGGCGACTGCCTGGATGAGTTCATTTTTGTTCATGGTTTGATTCTCCGTTTTTTTATGTTGTTACGCTTATGTGCGAAGCGAAGAAGAGGTTAGTCTCTATCGAAAGCTCTCATGGTTCTTAAGGGTGTTTTCTTTATTTCATTGGAGCGTTTGGTCCAGTCGCTGACGGTTTTCCTGGCCGTGTCAGAATCAATAACGTTCTCCAGGGATATCTCAGGAAAACTATAAAGATTCTTCGCGGTTTCTATCGAAAATAGCCAGCTTGCCTGGTTGTCGAACCCAAGACAGCCCTGAATTGTTACTGCCCTTATCTTTGCAGTTTCTGCGAGAGACCTGATGATGGGCCGAATGATGATGGGAAAGATGTCCAGGCAAGCTGATAACCTGTCATAACTGAATCTCTTGTTATTGTCAGAGTAAATCAGGTGGAATCCACATTTTAGCTCTGCATCGTTGCCGGAGGTAATAGCAAGGTGAATGCCGCGAATGCCTTTTCCGTAACGAACGCGAAGGGGGTCCTTTATGAAATCCTCGGCGAGCCTTTTTAAAAATCGCCTTATCCATTCATATAAGTCTTCAGTTATCAGTTCGGCAGGTTTTCCCTCAACTTCGGCAATGCCACTCGCGCACCCAACCTTTACTATTCCGAGCAATGAAGCAAATTGTTGTGGATCAAGAACAATCCGGATAACTTCATGAGCACTGTCGGCTTGTGTTTCTGAAGAATCTCGCTCCAGTTTAATTGCGACTCCAGCAATGGGGAAGTCCTGCCTGGATTTCTCCAATAAACGTTCAAGCGACGTATTGTCGTAATAGATATTAGCCGAAGCCATGATGGGATGGGATAAACAGAAAGTCTATCGCGATTCCCATCATGTAGGCGCAGAGAAGCCAATAAAAAAACGATATGGGAGTCCAATGCGAGGGGAACAAGAGGGTGCAAGCTCTCCTGTTGTATCACTCGCTTTCGAATTGAGAGGGAATGTCGCGGGCACTACGCAATACGCGCCTTAGAGCAATGCAATCCGTAACCAGTTCGTAAAACAGTATGTAACGCCGATAGGAAAGCTACGAAGTCAGGCATGAGTTCATCACGGGCACGTCCCATCATGGGTTGGGCTGCAAGCAGTTGACCCTGCTGGTCCGTTTGTCACCGTACGGACTTTTCATAGTAACAGGATCATGATTTCGCTTGCTTTTTGCTTATCCAATTTAAAGGAGGCTCCGCGATGACCCATACTACCGATCCCAAAATGCAATCATGCATCGATACTTGTAATCGATGCCATCAAACGTGCCTGCACGAAGCGATGACCCATTGTCTGGAGTCGGGCGGCAAACACGTTTCCCCAGACCATATGCGGCTTATGTGGAACTGTGCCGAGATCTGTCAGACCTCGGCCAATTTCATGCTGAGCAACTCCACTTTAAGCAGCCAGCTCTGCGGAGTCTGCGCCGAAGCCTGCGAAGCCTGTGCCAGGAGTTGCGAACAGGTAGGTGACATGGAAGAGTGTGCCAGAGTCTGCCGCGAGTGTGCCGAGAGCTGCCGCCAGATGGCTGGCTCCTACGCTAACCAAGGCACTGGGGCGCAGGAGCGTGTTCCCGCAGATGATTTGTAGCAAGCCCGCTTTCTTCTTTCCTCGGAGGATGCCCCTCTTTAGCGCAAGACTCTGCATCATCTGCTGCGACTACTCATGACGTAAGGATCGCCAGTGCTGATCCGCTGGCGATGTCCCTGTACATTAATCCTGATGTACGGAAAGAGGAGCGCATCCTGATTCCGTTTTATCCCACAGATGCCAAATCCCCGAACCAACGGTCGTGTAGGAGATAGATGCATAATAAAAATAATCAAAAATGTCACCGGTTGTGATACCGGCGATTCGACCAAACCCCATCTCATGCTCCACAAACAGGTAGGCAACGGTAAAAACCGACACCTCCAGAAATGTGCGATTAATAGTCCCATCACTACCCGCAATACGGCAATGCGTTTATGGACATACTGCCAATGTGAGGCCAAGAAAACGTAGTGCTTCATAATGGAGCATTACACAGATCGCCATGATCATTCCGGATATGCCCCAAAATCACGAGGTGGTCAGCATGTTCATTTATGGGTCACTCGTATGCCTAAATTTTTTATTGTTCATGAAGGGGGCATTGGACAAAGAGAAATTGAAGTGGCAGATGCTAGGACCAGTAACAGCTTGAATACCTTTTACTCTTTAAGACTTATTTATGAAAAAACAGGAACAGGAAAACGTTGTGCCACGGCCGATCTCAAGAAGCGACGTTGCCACGTATTTCGGGAAACCGGAGTCCGGCTTTCGTGACCGTCTCTTCGTAATTATCTTCGAAGCCGAGACTCGCGCTGGGCGATGGTTCGATTTTTCGCTCATTGCTGCCATCTTGTTAAGTGTGGTCGTGGTGATGCTCGATAGCGTTTCCGAGATTAACTACCGATATGGTGGAATCCTGAATGCTCTGGAGTGGTTTTTCACTGTTGCGTTTACGATCGAATACATAGCTCGACTGTGGTGCGTAAAACATCCCCTGCGATATGCCAGGAGTTTTTTTGGGATAGTGGATCTTCTTGCAATCCTTCCAACATATGCTGCCTTTTTCATACCGGAACTGCATGCGTTAGTCGATCTTCGCCTACTGCGATTGCTGCGAATGTTTCGCCTTCTGAAGCTTACCGCGTACGTGGAGGAGTATTCGGTGCTGGGCAGCGCAATCATAGCGAGCAGGCGCAAAATCCTGATTTTCCTGTCTGTGGTAGCGATCGTGGTGATTTTGAATGGCACCCTGCTGTATGTAATAGAAGGAGGTCCGAATTCTCCGTTTAGCAGTATTCCGACATCGGTCTATTTCGCTATTACAGCGGTCACAACCGTTGGGTTTGGCGATATTACCCCTCAAACTGATCTGGGACGCGCCATTACGTCAATCACCATGCTGGTCGGGTGGAGTATCCTTGCTGTCCCAACTGGAATTATCACTTCGGAAATGACTGCTCAACGGTTCGCGATGAAACGCCCGCCAAATACTCGGACCTGCCCTGAGTGCCTAACAACAGGACTGGAAGAGAACGCAAGATTTTGCCAGAATTGTGGAGCGAAACTTCCCATATTTGAACGGGATCAATAGAGGTTAGCGTGCTAGCGATTGTAGTCAGAGGGGTTCAGCATCATGATGAAGCGGTTTAACTGTCTTACATAGTGTGCTTTCCGTACCCCGAACTTCGCCCGGATAAACGGCGTGATGGGCGATTGGGGCTGTATGTGAAGAGGACGCAAAAGACTAACGAGGCTGCCAAGGCAGCCAACGACCAGGAAAAGTCAGTGCGTACCCGAATGAAGAACCTGGTTTCGAATAAGGAAACGGCCACTGCCATTTATGGCTTAGTTTCCGTATAATCCGCAGCTATGCGGCGGGTGTAGCTCAATGGCAGAGCAGAAGCTTCCCAAGCTTACGACGAGGGTTCGATTCCCTTCACCCGCTCCATTTCTCCCCGCCTATGAACCGCTACCCCCACTGTACCAGATGGGCTTTCTTCCTGTTTGCCGGCTTAACGATTCTGCTGCTGGGCAGCATCATTTATATTGTTGTCATTTTTGATCCCAATGCATACAAGCCAGAGATCATCCGGCTCGTGAAAGAGAAAAAGGAGCGGCTACTGAGGCTCGATGGTCCCATTGCGCTTGCGTTCTTTCCCAGTCCTGGCTTGAAACTCACCGGACTTTCCCTTAGTGAACATAACAGTGACGAAGAATTCGCGACCATAGAGAAGGCTCACGTTTCTCTTGAAATCCTGCCATTGCTTCGAAAGGAACTGGTGCTGGACGAAATCAATATCACAGGGCTGAAAGCCAATCTGATCCGTTTTTCCGATGGCAGCACGAACATCGATGATCTGATCAGGAGCGAGGAGCAACGGGAACGCTTCCGATTCGATATAGGGCGGGTACATATGGAAAAAACCCTGCTCGCCTTCCGCGATGAAGGCAGCGATACGCATTTGGTATTCAGAAACGTTGGATTGGAAGCTGACCGGGCGGACCAACGAGCGGATTCCGGAGATGATGCAATTCGCAGCAAAGTGGAATTGGCATTTAACATAGCTCATCCTGAGCGTGCTGAAGTTGATATAACAACCCGTGTACGTTTTCACCTGACTTTGAACGCAGAAAGGCAGTATTTAGCACTCAATGGGATGAAACTCGCTGCCGAGGCGCAGCTTCCGGGTACAGCCCGATTGCTCATCCAGTCGAGCGGAAATTTTTCTGCCAGCTTTTTGGAAGAAGGAGGGGAATTTGGTGCCGAGGAATTCATCTTCGATGCTGGAATAAGAAACGTTGACAGCAGTTTTAATATTGGAGTGAATGCCATTCATCTAGGCTTGAAGGGACAGAAAGTGACCGCGGATAAAGTTTTGGGAGTGGCACAAATTAACAGGTCCCATAGTCTGACCCGCGGAAAGTTTTCTCTTTCGTCGATACAGGGCACCCTGGCGGAGTTCCGGAGTGAGGGGTTCTCGGCCGATCTGGAATCAGAAAGCGAAGGCCGAGTTATAAAGGCCCATTTTTCCTCGCCACTTGGCGGCAATATCCAGGCGCTTTGGCTGAGGCTGCCAGAACTGAAAGCAGAAATCGAGGCGAATAGTGCAAGTCTCCCCGCGAATGGCATTCAAGGAAGCTTCTTCGGCAGCGCCTCCCTTGACGGCTTGGCCGGCAATGCGTGGACAAAGCTGAACGGAACCTTGGCAGACAGTAATATCACGGCGATATTTTCGGCAAGCGGCTTCATTCCGCCGCACCTCGCTTTTGAAGCGGATATCGATGAACTGAATCTGGACCGTTTTTCGGCGCGACAGCAAGATGGGCAGCAGCGACAAAAAGCCAGCCACCCGGAGCGCTCATTCGAATTAAACGTGCTGGATGATCTGGAGGGCTTGAACGTGGAAGGGTCGATTCGGGTAGGCGTATTGAAGGCGGGCGACTTCACGGCATCGAAGGTCAGAGTGGACATACGACCTTGATGAGCGCGGGAGGAGATATTTCGGATTCTATTGCGAATTCTTTCGCCACCAGACTCATCCGCTGGCAGCGCGAGCATGGCCGCCACCATCTGCCTTGGCAGAACACGCGTGACGCCTATCCCATCTGGCTCTCTGAAATCATGCTGCAGCAAACGCAGGTGGGAACAGTTATTCCCTATTACCGGCGATTTCTGCAATGCTTCCCCGACATACAAAGTCTTGCCTCCGCATCGCTGGATGAGGTAATGGTACAGTGGAGCGGATTGGGCTACTACTCACGTGCGAGGAACCTGCATAAAGCGGCGCAGCGGATTGTGGGAGAGCATGGCGGAATTTTTCCCGAGGAGGTTGACATCATTCGTCAGCTTCCGGGAATCGGCCGCTCCACCGCTGCGGCAATTGCGGTATTTGCATTCGGAAAGCGAGCCGCGATCCTCGACGGCAATGTGAAACGCATTCTTTCGCGTTGCTTCGGAATCGAGGGTTACCCGGGCGAAAAGCAGGTGGAAGCGCAGTTGTGGCAAAAAGCGGAAGCATTGCTGCCAAAGAGAGATGAGAGCCCGATCGAACGCGATATTGAGGCCTATACCCAGGCGCTGATGGACCTGGGTGCAACTATCTGCACCCGCGCCCGCCCCAGGTGTGTCTCATGCCCGCTTCGCTTGGAGTGTATTGCGTTCAGGGATAACCGAGCCGGTAGCCTGCCCACCCCTCGGCCGAGGAAGATATTGCCGGAAAGGGAAGTGGTGCTGCTGCTGATGGTGGTACAGGGCAAGATTCTGTTGGAAAAACGGCCGAGCGCGGGGATCTGGGGTACGCTGTGGAGCTTGCCAGAGGTGGGGATGAATGAGAATGTGATTGAATACTGCCTGCGGTTCGGGATAAATGTGCGCCCAATCTCACAGATGGAAGCGCTCACTCACACCTTTACCCACTTCAGATTGCGGATTTATCCGCTCATCCTGCAGGTCATTTCCCCCCCGCCGGACGACTTGGCACCAGAGGCCTTATCGCAGCCCGGGAATCCCTGTGTATGGATGAGGGCGGAGGATACGCTGAAAGCTGCCATTCCCTCCCCCGTGAGGAAAGTACTTCTACAATATGCATCTCAAACAGAGCCGCTTGAAATTCTGGCTATGGCAGATAACTGACCGAGTATATATTCGAAAGAGTGATGAATAACTGGAAGGACTGGAGAAGGCACCAGCGCGCGGAACTGATGGCGGCCAGGGAATGCATAGGCGAAGCCGACCATCGTCGCTGGAGCGCTGCCATTACCGAGCTGCTGAAACAAGGCTTTCTCGCGCTACGGACAAGTACTGTCGGGTTTTGCTGGCCTCATCGAGGCGAATATGATCCCCGTCCGCTCATGTTTTTTTTCCAGACCCGGGGCGCCACGCTTGCGCTCCCCGAGGTAGTGAATAAACATGAGCCACTTCGTTTCCGCAAGTGGTGGCAGGAAGCGCCCATGAAAATAGGCGCTTATGATATTCCGGTACCTGACAATACCGATCTGGTAACAGTGGATGCTTTGATCATTCCCATGATCGGCTTCGACAAACTTGGCTTTCGCTTGGGGTACGGCAGCGGTTATTTCGATCGTACGCTAGCCGTCATGAAGCCGCGTCCGCTCGCTATCGGTGTTGCGTTCGAAATTCTCCGCCTGGAAAATTTGCATCCCCACGCACACGATATTCCCATGGATTTCGTTGTCACCGAGGCGGGAATTTATCATGCAACCCACAGGGGATTGAAATCCGTTTCTGCTGGCCAATGCGCCGATATTCTCACCGCAAGGACAGGAGAAATCAAGGAGACCCAAGGATAGTTCAGCGGCACGAGAACGCGCCAAGCCGAATTCAATCCGCAGTACCTTCTTCTCCCCAGCGCGGCATGAGCGTATGGGCGACTCCCACATGATCGAGGATACGCGCCACTACAAAATCCACCATGTCGTGAATGTCCCGGGGGTGATGATAGAAGCCGGGATTGGGCGGAAGGATTATTGCGCCGCTACGCGCAAGCTTCAGCATATTTTCGAGGTGAATGGCGGAAAATGGGGTCTCCCGGGGTACGAGGATGAGCTTCCGGTTTTCCTTCAGCATTACGTCCGCTGAACGTTCAATCAGCTTTTGACTCATTCCTGCGGCAATTGCAGCAAGCGTACCCATGGTGCAGGGGCAAACCACCATTGCGTCAGCCGGGTTGGAGCCGGAGGCAACCGGAGCCAACCAATCCTCCCGTCCGAACACGCGTAACTGGTCCTGTTCAGTACTGAAACGCCGACGCAACAGCTCCTCGGCTTCCCTGGCGCGAGAAGGCAATACCAGTTGCATTTCCTGGTGAGCCACGATCTGCGCTGCCTGGGAATACATCAGGTAGACGCGAGTGCCGGCTGCGAGCAACAGTTCCAGCAAACGCATGCCATAGGGCATGCCGGACGCGCCGGTAAAAGCAAGCGTGACAGTTTTCGATGTACTGGCGCGGGAATTCAATGTCTGGAAATGGATAAGTAATCGGCGACCGGGGAGGTCCTGTTCGCCGACAGGGCTGCAATGTCGCAGGGGGCGAATAGCGTTTTATGCATTCAATTCCCGATGCCGTACCAGAACCTGATTGTTTTCCGTAAAATAACGCGCCAACCGCTCCACGAAATAAACGGAACGGTGCCGCCCTCCTGTGCAGCCGATCGCTACCGTGAGGTAATTGCGGTTATCGCGGATGAAACAGGGCAACCAGTCATCGACGAATCGGCGAATATCCTCGAACATGCGATTCACGCTGCTGTTTGCATCCATGTATTCGATCACGGCGCCATCCTTTCCCGTCAAAGGTCGCAGAAGGGCCTCATAGTGGGGATTGGGAAGGCAGCGAACATCGAACACCATATCGGAGTCCAGCGGGATGCCGTGCTTGAAGCCAAAAGATTGGAACAGCAACGTCAGGCGCCCGGGTTCCAGCCCGATGAAATCTCTTATCCAGGCTCGCAGCGAGCTCGCGCTCAAGTCACTGGTATCGATGCGGTTCGCCAGATCATGAATTTCACGCAGCATCTCGCGTTCCATCTCTATGCATTCCGGCAGGGTGGATTGATTGTCACTGAGTGGATGACGGCGGCGAGTTTCGGAAAAACGCTTCAACAGCGTATCCGTCTTGGTGTCGAGAAACAACAGGTGGATATCCATTTTCTGCCGCCTCAAGTCGGCCAACCGCTGTGGTAGGAGATGCAAGGTTTCGCGGCTTCTGGCGTCAATGCTGACGGCGACGCGCTCGTGACCGGATTGCTTCAAATAAACCGTCACCTCCAGCAGCAGGTTGGCCGGAAGGTTGTCAACGCAATAGTAGCCGTTATCTTCCAGAACGGTAAGCGCAATGCTCTTGCCGGAGCCTGACAGGCCGCTGATGACGATCAACTGCATAGATTCAAATCGTACCGGATGAGAATATCCGTGAGCGGAAAGGCAGGGAAGGACGAGAAGGTTTTAACTCTGTTTTCGCCCACGTGTTTATGTTTGCCCGTTCTCGAGTTCCTGTTGATGGCGCGCGAAAAATTCCTGACCGCTGTCTATGCCGCGCAACTGCAAAACATAGTTCCGTACCGCCGCTTCTACCAGAACAGCGAGGTTTCGGCCGGCGGCAACTGGAATGATGACTTTCCGGATGTTGACATCCAGGATATTCTCAGTGACATCATTGATTGGCAGCCGTTCCATTGCGTTGAGATCGGTGCTGCTGGGTTTCTGCAAGTGAACGATGAGTTTCATGTTTTTTTTGCGCCGTACCGCCGTTTCGCCAAAAATCGTTCGAATGTTCAGCATTCCCAGTCCCCGTACTTCGAGAAAATCGCGCAGCATGGGTGGGCAGCGCCCTTCGAGCATTTCCGGCGCAATACGATAGAGCTCCACCACATCATCCGCCACCAATCCATGTCCGCGACTCACCAGTTCCAGCGCCAATTCGCTCTTGCCGACACTGCTCTCGCCGGTAATCATTACGCCGAGGCCAAGAACGTCGAGCAATACACCATGCCTGCTGCAGGAAGGAGCAAGGACTCGCCCGAGATAGGGACGTAATATCCAGAGAATCTCGAGACTGGAGTAGGGTGTACAGAAGAGAGGGGTACGGGTGGAATCCGCCAGGGACCTTATGGAATCGGGAACACATGTGCCCGCCGTAACAATGATGCATAGCATGTCGCTTTCGGCAAGCCTGCGCATATGTTGTTCGAGGGAAGCAGGATCGAGCGCGTTGAGATATTCGGCCTCGGTTTCGCTCAGTACCTGAATCCAGTTGGGATGGATGAAATTGAGGTGTCCGATCATCCCCTGCGTCGAACGCGCGATCGCTTCATTATCGAGACTCCTGTCGCCTCCATCCCGTCCCGCTTCCCAGGTGAGATCCAGTTTCTGGCGTTTTTCCTCGAAAAGCTGTCTGGCGTCGATTCCGACCATCTGGTTGAGTACCTCCCGATTATCAGGATTGGGAAAAATCATGAGCTTCTTCCCGGGAGTTCCGGAACAAGTTCACGGTTTCGGAGCGAAAAGCGGTGTTGAGTCCGTTGATGCAGAACTCTTTATCGTTGCTACACCTGATCGTTGATTCAGATTGCCCTGATCCGCAATTCCTTAAACGGCATCCGTGCGTTGGCTTTCATTTTTCTCCTTGCGGCGGACCAATTGACGATCGAGTTTATCAACGAGATTATCTATGGAAGCATACATATCGGTGCTGCCTGCCTCGACAAAAATATCATTGCCAGGCACCCGGGCCAGCGCCTCCGCCTTGTGCTCCAGTTTTTCCACGGAAAGGGTCACTGTGATATCCACAATCTGGTCGAAACGTTGAGTGATCCGGCTCAATTTGGAAACAACATAATCGCGCAATGGAGGGGTGATTTCGACTTGCCGACCTGTGACATGGGTGTTCATTTGTGGCTCCTATGAAATGAACTGGGGTTAAAACGATTTCCGAAGATTGACGGAAGGAATTTGCAAGGACTCCCGATATTTTGCCACGGTACGGCGAGCAACCATGATACCCTGCTGCCCCAGGACCTCCGAGATCTGATTATCGCTGAGCGGCTTCCTCGAGTTTTCTGCGCTGATCATTTGCTTGATCAACGCGCGAATGGCGGTGGCGGAGCAGGCACCGCCACTATCCGTTGATACGTGGCTGCCAAAAAAATACTTCAATTCGAAAATACCGCGCGGCGTACGCATGAATTTCTGCGTGGTAACCCGCGAAATGGTGGATTCATGCAGATTCAACACATCGGCGATTTCCCGCAATACCATCGGACGCATCGCAACTGCTCCATGCTCGAAAAACTGCTGCTGGCGTTCCACAATGGCTGCCGAGGCCTTGAGGATGGTGTTGAAACGCTGTTGTACGTTCTTTACCAGCCATTTTGCTTCGTGCAATTGGCTGATCAGCCGACGGGTAGAGTCATCATTGCATCCTTTCAGGATCTCGGCATAGAGCCGGTTGATCCTGAGACGCGGCATTGCTTCCGGGTTAAGGCTGGCTACCCAGGAACCGCCGACTTTGGTCACAATGACGTCAGGTACGATGTAGCAGGCAACTGCGGAGCTGAAGGCCGTGGCCGGTCTCGGATTCAACCGCGTTATCATCTGCTGGACGGAACGAAGACAGTCGTCGTTGCAGTGCAGCACCCGCTTGATGGCGCTGAAGTCTCGGGATGCCAGACTTTCAAGATGATTGTTCACTAGCGCCAATGCCTGCTGCAGGTAGGGCGTATCGGGGGGCAGCGCCTGCAGTTGCATGACGAGGCATTCTCTCAAGTTGCGCGCACCGATGCCGGGGGGATCCAGGTGCTGCAAATGTTCGAGGGCAATGTGCAGGTCGTCGATATCTATTGATAGCTCGGCGGGCAACAGATCGACCAATTCTTCCAGGTCCTGGACGAGATAGCCATCATCATCCAGGCTGTCGATCAGTAATCCGGTGATCTTTCTATCGCGTTGGGAGATCTGGCTCAGGCTGAGCTGCGAGTTGAGGTGGTCGCGCAGATTCGGAGGTTCCACCGCTTGCTGCGGAATATCACGTTCGTCCTCATCGTCCCGGTTGTGTCGAAAAACGCTGTCATCCGGAAGCCACTCCCGCTCGTCGAGCGGCTGCTTCACATCGGTTTCTGCTTCGACGGAGAGAATAGGGATGCTTTCCTCGGCAACCTCCAGCTCATTTGGCAACGGTGCGGCCAACTCCTCCGGTATGACGTTATGATAATCCGTACTGTCGTTGCCGATGCTGTCATCAAGTTCCAGAAGGGGATTCTCCTGCACGATGCGCTCTATCTCCTGGTTCAACTCTATCGTGGAGAGTTGCAATAACCGGATGGACTGCTGCAATTGCGGCGTGAGCGCCAGATGTTGCGACAGCTTGACTTGAAGAGTTGGTTTCATATTGGAAAAACAGCGATAAAGCCGGTTTCAGGTAAAGCGAAGCTTTATTTTCAAAGGCGGAAATGTTCTCCTAGATAGACTTTTCTCACATTTTCATTATAAATGATTTCGTCTGGACTGCCGCTCGCAAGCACCCTGCCGTCGCTTATGATGTAGGCATGGTCGCAGATTCCTAATGTTTCCCGGACATTATGGTCGGTGATCAGCACACCGATGCCCCGCTCCTTCAGAAAGCGGATAATTTTCTGAATGTCCAGCACGGCAATGGGATCCACTCCGGCAAACGGCTCATCCAGCAAGATGAAATGTGGCCCTGTCGCCAGCGCCCGGGCAATTTCAACACGCCGCCGTTCCCCGCCGGACAAACTGATGGCCGCACTGTTGCGTATATGACTGATATGCAAATCATGCAGCAAATTGTCGAGATGCTGCTGCATCTCGTCAGCCCCATGGTTTTTCAATTCCAGTACAGCGCGAATATTGTCGGCTACCGAGAGTCGCCTGAAAATCGAAGCCTCTTGCGGTAGATAGCTCAAACCAAGGCGTGCGCGCTCATGCATGGGCATCTGGCTGAGGTCAAGCTCATCGAGGACGATGCTGCCCCCATCCAGCGGTACAAGGCCCACCATCATGTAAAAACAGGTGGTCTTGCCTGCGCCATTGGGCCCCAGCAAGCCAACGACTTCTCCGCTTTTAACCGAAAGGGAAACATCATGCACCACCGTGCGCGACTTGTAGCTTTTTTTCAGATTTTCCGCTCTGAATTCACTTCTCTTTCCTGAGAAAACCAGGGAAGCTTCAGGGGCCTGGGAAGCATGATTGGCGTGACCGCGGGCTGAAGAGAGGGGAAGTTCCATAATGGTGTTCGTTTATGAATTGTCTGCCTCGGGTTTGGGCTCCTTCTTTTTGGGCTGTATCACGGCTCTCACCCTGCCCTCGGAATGGGTTTGGGTGCTCGTTCCACCCTCGCTATTTACCTGGAAGAATTCGTTGACCGCATCATAGGAAATATAGTCCCCATGAACTTCATCCTTTCCGCGTCTCAACCTTGCTTTCTTGAAAAGCTGAACCTTGTCGGCCTTGCCATCGTATTCCATACGCTCGCTCCAGCCCTCCACGTATTCATCCTTGCCATCGCGTTTCTGGCGAAAACTGGCAAGATTGCCGAATGCAGTGGCGTATTGAAAACCGTTGGCGTCTTCCTTCACTGTCATCTTATCCGCGCGAATAATCAGTGTTCCCTGTGTCAGTACGACATTGCCGATAAAGGTAGCCAGCTTGTTGGCATCCTGCACGGTGGCGCGGTCGGCCTCCAGATGCACAGGCTTCTCGCTGTCGGCCCGCTCGGCCAGAACCGGCGCGCTGAAGAGCATTACAACGAGAAAAGCGGCAGACAGGGGTTTCATGGGAGCCGTGAAAGAGAACCTAGCGTTTCTTGTCATGCACGACCTTTACTTGCGACAACAACTGGGTATTGCCGGTACGATTGTTCATTTCCATTCCAATCGCTCTGATAGTGGCGTTCGTTTCAGTTATCTCTACGGGCTTGTCCGTTCGTGCAATGTCCTGGTCGGGAATGAGATGCAGCAGACTGGTTGTCAAGATTGTCTCACCGCGGCCTTTACCCGCGTTTCGGACGATCACCACATTGCCACTCAAATAAATGTCTTCGCCCTCGGCAGACATCTTCGCATGATCCGCCTGCAGTTGTACTGAAGGTTTACCGGGTTCGATAGTAATTAAGCGTGGTTGTTCCAACTCAGCCGAATCATCGTCGGGATAATGCACCATTTTTTTTCCGAGAAGCATTTTGTATCCCGCGTCGTTCTCATCCGTGCGAATGGCAGAAAAATCTTCCAAAACATAATCGGGCGCCCGTACCGATATACTCTCCGGCGCAAGCAAAGGTGTGTGCCCGTCCTGGTTCAGCAGGATTAGCAATGATGCAAACAGGGCTACTATAACGAAAAGGAACCCGAAGCGAAGGCGACCAATCATGTGAGATAAGTCGCAAGATGCGCGTCCAACGTGTCCTGTGCCTGCATTATCATTTCGCAGATCTCGCGCGCCGCACCTCGCCCTCCTTCCAGACGGGTGATATAGTGCGCGTGCTTTTTCACGAGGGCAGGCGCGGCAGGCACAGAGATGGCAAGACCGCAGCGCAGCAGGATCGGCAGATCGATTAGATCATCTCCCACGTATGCACAGACGGATGCATCCAGCTGCTGGTCCTCGAGCAAGGCCTCGAACGCGGGAAGCTTGTTTTTTGCGCCTTGATAGACGAGAGTAACGCCCCAGTCCTTTGCCTTCAAATCCACGCAGCGGGACTGACGGCCAGTGATAAGCGCCACCTTGATTCCCGTGGCCTTGAGCATTTTCAGGCCGTGGCCATCCTGGCTATTGAACGCCTTGATCTCCTCACCTCCGTCCGTGAGATAGAGGCTCCCATCCGTGAGCACGCCATCCACATCGAAGATAACCATCGTGATCTTTCTTGCCTTTTCGTATATGTGTTGCATTTTGCTATTGGCTGAAACAGTCGGATCGAATGAACTTGTAAAAACTCTGGAACAACCTGCATGCGTATGAATGCCGAAACTCGGTGAGAACGTAGGAGATGAATGAATGCCGCAGCTACCCGCTGTGTCGCTGTGAGGTTGCCGCGTCAGCCCGAGCGGGCACTGATGGACGGAAGCAAGGAGTTTCCGATCTAAGAGAGTAAAACTATCCGATGAAAAGCCGGGATCAGTTTCTTGGCAATGGGAACACCACTGACTCGACCACTCCTCTCAACTCTTCCACCACCACTTCCCTTTCCGCTTGCTCTGACACGATTTGTCTGAGTCGCGAGATGACTTCCTGTACAAGTACTTCCGGCGCCGATGCCCCCGCAGTAATACCGATCCGCATTTTGCCTTTCAGCCAGGCTTCCTGCAATTGTTCCGCCCGGTCCAGCATGTACGCGTCCACGCCGGCATTTCTCGCGACTTCACACAGGCGGTTTGAGTTGGAGCTATTGGGCGAGCCCACCACAATCACGAGATCGCACTGCTTGACCATCGTTTTTACCGCATCCTGCCGGTTCTGGGTGGCGTAGCAGATATCATCCTTTTTGGGACCGAGGATGTTGGGAAAACGACCTTTCAGGGCCTGGATCACACGATTGGCATCGTCCACGGATAAGGTGGTCTGGGTCACGTAAGCCAAGTGAGCCGGATCCTGCACCTGCAGTTTCTCGACATCCTCTTCTGTTTCCACCAGATACATGGAAGGACCATCTCCCTCGGCCTGGCCCATGGTCCCTTCCACCTCCGGATGTCCCGCATGGCCGATCATGATGATTTCTCTTCCCTGGTCACGCATCCTTGCCACTTCGATGTGAACTTTGGTCACGAGCGGACACGTGGCATCGAATACCTTGAATTGTCCCGCCTCGGCTTCGCGTCGCACCGCATGGGAAACTCCGTGAGCACTGAAGATCAGAATGCTGCCGGCTGGGACTTCATCGAGATTCTCGACAAATACTGCTCCCTTTTTTTCCAGATCCTCCACTACGAAACGGTTATGCACCACTTCGTGGCGCACGTAGATCGGCGCGCCATGCACACTCAGTGCACGCTCGACAATTTCGATTGCCCGGTCCACGCCTGCACAGAAACCGCGAGGGTTTGCAAGCAATACCTTGATCATTTCGCCGTTTTCCATTAAATACACCTCATTCAAGCACAAATACCGTTGGCGGTACGGTTAGCATTCGACATATACCCTCAAATTTAATCCTCTGGATAACCTCTGTATGCCTGCGAGTGCCAGCCATTCTACAAATCGTGAGGCATTCAATGCAGGGCGGGGAAGGCAAAAGCATTAACGCTTATTTTACCATTCATCTGTTTTCTCAAGAGAAATTCTTATCCTCCTGATTGACAAATCCGCTTCCGAGGGCCTGCCGGTGCATGTTCACGGGGGAGCACGAAATCAGGGATCAGGCAGGCGAGCGGTTTTCCGGCGGGAACGAACGCGTTCCAGCTGTTCGCAAACCAGACGGGTCCCCTGCAACACGCGCGTCGTCTGGCGTTGGATCAGATCGGGGTGCACGAAAAATACATTGTTATTCCTCACCGCGTTGAGCGGCGAAAACTGCCGGAGGAAAGCCTTGACTTCAGCCGGCGCGCTTTCGTCCTGCTCCAATGAGACACTGCTGATGATGGCATCCGGATCCACCTCGAGCAGGTTTTCCCCGGATACCATTGGTGTCAGGGAAGATGCCAGCGCAAACACGTTCGTGCCGCCGCATACACGGATGACATCGCTGATGAGGTGCTGGTTGTTTACCGTCATCAGCGGCTGATGCCAGATCAACTGGAATACGCTGATCCTGGGCCGGTTGCTGTAGCTGCTCTCGATCCCCTGCAATTCCTCCTCATAGGCTTTCGCTGCCCGTTGCGCTGGCCCTGATGTGCCCGCCAGCGTGCCGATAGTTCGCAGCAGGCGCGGCACATCAGCCAGCGTGACTGCTTCTGTCGCAAAAACAGTCAGGCCAAGCCTTTCCATCTTCTCGATATCGGCTCTGGCGTTGCCACTGCGCCAGGCCAGCAGCAGATCGGGCTGTAGTGCGACAATTCTCTCAAGATCCAGACTGAATGAGTCCCCTATGTCGGGAATGGATTTTGCGGTATCCGGATAATTGCTGTGCCTGCTGACTCCAACCAGTTTTTTCCCAGCTCCAGCAGCAAATATCAATTCAGTGATATTGGGCGAAAGTGAAATGATGCGCATTGCAGCGTGAGTCATACGAACACTGCGACCGTCATCGTCCGTCATTGTCTCCGGAAAACCCGATAGAGATGTTCCGGTGGGAGTAGCAAAACCCGGGGAGGATGCCGATCGAATTACGCCGCCAGCATTACCGGAATCCATGAAAGCCGATGTAAACAATGCGAACAGCAGCATCAGGACCTGGCGTATCACGGTCACGCTGCCCCCCTCCCGGTATGTTTATGGAGAAGAACTGGAAAGAATGAGGAAAGGGAAGCTGAGGCAGCCGGCAGCGCGGTGTGCCTGGAGTGTCTATTCGAAAAGAAGTTCAGACTGGCATTCAGGCGCTTTGTACCGAGGAGGACAGCGCTGGTTCGGCATCCTCCTGATAACGCTGGGCAAGGGCAACACGCTGCTCGTAAGCTTTCCGAGCAATGGCCACGTCTTCCAAGAAAAGCGGCAATTCCCTCATCAACAACGCCTGAGGTCCATCCACCAGCGCTTTCCCCGGCGCAGGGTGAAAATCCACCAGTATCATATTGGCGCCGGCGATGACGCCTTGCGCAGTTGCATGCATGATATCGAGTATGCCATCCGGGGACGCGGCTCTCATTCCGACAGAATGCGACGGATCAATGCAGACTGGCATGCGTGTCAGCCGTTTGACCACTGGCACATGGGCAAAATCGACAAAATTGCGATGCGGATCTCCCATGTTGGTTTTCATGCCGCGCAGACCGAAAACGACTTTGCGGTTACCCTCGGATGCCAGATATTCCGCAGCGTTGAGAGATTCATCCAGGGTAATACCAAAACCACGCTTAAGCAGCACCGGAAAATCCTGCTGGCGTCCCACTATTTTCAGCAACTCGAAATTCTGGGTGTTGCGCGTGCCGATCTGCAGCATGACCCCGGTGGCATTGCCCGTGCGATAAAGCGCATCACAGATTTCCTCGAGATGGGATTCGTGGGTGATTTCCATGGCTATCACCCGGATGCCGTATTTTCCGGCCAGTTCGAATACGTAGGGTAAACAGGCCTTGCCGTGGCCCTGAAACGAGTAGGGGCTGGTACGGGGCTTGTAGGCTCCCATACGGGTGCACACTTGTCCGTGGTCCCGCAGCGCCTGCATCATCAGTTCGACGTGCTCGAGCGTATCCACTGCGCACAGTCCGGCAAAAACGTTCAGCGTATCCTGACCGAAACGCACTCCGTTATAATCGAAATAGGTAGGCCGGTGATCATCCTTGTGTCGGCCAAGAACACGATACTCCTCCGAGATCCGGACAACCTGCTCTACACATGGCAGGTTTTGCATATCCTCGACCAGCAGCGCCTTCGTGTTCCCGATCAGATACACTTCGGTGAGCGTCTGCTCGCTGCCGACCTCGGTGCGCACCCGAGTGGATATTCCCGGCATATTGGCAAGATACGCCAGTAACTGTTTGTAGTCGGGACTTTCAGGTCCGGTATCCGGGCTAAGTACAAGAATCATAAAATAGAATTGGTTTGGGCAAACGCGGCGGGCTTGGGCGCCCAGTCAAGGAACGGATTCTAACCGAAAAAACCAATGCTTGTCATTCAATCGAATATCGCGTTTAATCCCTTGAATAAAACAGATTTCAATCCCGGACCACTCGCAACGCAAACCGGAAACCATCCGAAGCGCCTTGGCGAAAATATAGAGGTTGATCCACGACATAGGCAATTACCATAGGCATAGCCTTTTCCCGGCTACCGTGACTGAACAGGGCAGAAGAATCCGGAATGAAAAAAAAGCGGACTATTCCCCCTATCCGTCTGCCATTTTTCTGATGGGGCCGACGGCAAGCGGGAAAAGCAGGCTCGCGCTGCATATCGCACGTTATCTTCCGGTGGAGATCATCAGCGTGGATTCGGCGCAGGTCTATCGCCACATGAATATCGGCACTGCGAAACCAGGCGTGGAAGCGCTGGCGGCCACGCCTCATCATCTCATCGATCTGATCGATCCGCATGAGCATTATTCTGCTGCCCGGTTCCGCACTGACTCACTGCGTACCATGCGTCAGATTACGGATCGGGGCAATATTCCGCTTCTGGCAGGCGGCACGATGCTCTATTTCAAGACGCTCCTCGAGGGGCTTTCGGAACTTCCTTCCGCGAACAGCGAGTTGCGCGCTGCGATTGAAGCCAAAGCCCAAAAAAACGGCTGGCCCGCGATGCACCAGGAGTTGTTCCGGCTGGACTCCGTCAGCGCGGAACGCATCAAACCAACCGACAGCCAGCGCATACAGCGCGCCCTGGAGGTGTTCTATCTCACCGGCAAACCCATGTCGGAAACACTGAGCAAGCCGAGAAATGTTTCACTACCCTACGAGGTGGTCAAGATTGCGCTCGTTCCCGGCAACCGTCAGGCACTGCACCAGCGCATCGCAGACCGCTTCGAGCAGATGCTGAAGCATGGATTAATTGATGAGGTGCGGGCAATCCGTGATAAATTCTATCTCAGTGACGAAAACCCTTCGATGCGGTGCGTGGGTTACCGGCAGGTATGGATGCATCTGGAAAACGCAACCGACGCATTGCGAATGCGGGAAATGGCGTTGGCCGCAACCCGGCAATTGGCGAAACGCCAACTCACCTGGCTTCGTTCCATGAAAGAAATCAGAGAATTCGACTGCCTGCAAGAAAATCTGCCTGAACAGGTGAAAACGTACCTCCTCAACACTGGATTGAAGTTTACAGAGGTTTCATAATCGGTAATTATTTGATCAGCGCGAGATTGGCATTTTTTACTCTGACCAGGAAAAATAAAATGATCGATAGATATAAACCTGTAGTTTTAGCCGTCGCCTTCGCAGGCGCCCTCTCCCTGGCGAGTTGCGGAAAAGAAGAGAAGGTGCATGAATCATGGAAGACGCCGGAACCCCAGGCGGTTGTGGATGATAGCACGCTCAACAGTTCGATACAGGGCGCCTTGAAGGCGGATCCGGATGTCCGGCATCTCGACGTCCGGGTGGAAGCGCATAATGGAACGGTAATGCTGAGCGGTTTTGCGGATAACCAGGCTCAACTGGATCGTGTCAACATGCTCACGTGGATGGTTGAAGGAGTGAAGAAAGTGGATAACAAGATGAATGTCCGCGGCGCCCCCGCTCCGGCTGACGGCTGAGAAGTCGCACCCGTATAGAGAGCCGGTTTTTTACAGGTGTCACAAACCTACCCAGGAAAATTACCTTGATCTCATCTCTGCTTCTGACGCTGATTTTAGTTGCCAGTGTCATCATTTTCGTACCGCAGGTGCGCCGCATCCTCATTTCCAGCCGCCTGCTGAAAATCTTCCGTAAGATTCTGCCCCATATCTCGCAAACCGAGCAGGAAGCGCTGGATGCCGGCACAGTATGGTGGGAGGCAGAGCTGTTCAGCGGCAGACCGGACTGGAGCAAGCTGCTGGCATTCCCCAAGCCCAAGCTGCAGGCGGAAGAAAAAGCCTTTCTGGAGGGCCCTGTGGAAGAACTGTGCGCCATGCTGGATGAATGGCAGATCACGCGGGAATTGCATGATCTGCCGCCCCACGTATGGCAGTTCATCAAGGACAAGGGGTTTTTTGGCATGATTATTCCCAGAGAGTACGGGGGGCTGGGCTTTTCCGCATTCGCGCACTCCGAGGTCATCATGAAAATCAGTTCACGCAGCGGCACCGCTGCAGTGACTGTAATGGTGCCCAATTCGCTGGGCCCCTCTGAATTGCTGCTGCAATATGGCACGGAAGAGCAGAAGAGCTACTATCTTCCGCGGTTGGCGAAGGGATTGGAGGTGCCATGTTTCGGGCTCACCGGACCTGAAGCAGGTTCGGATGCAAGCGCCATTCCCGATTCGGCCATCATATGTTATGGCACGTTCAACGGTAATGAGAAGGTGCTGGGCATGCGCGTAACCTGGGAGAAGCGCTACATCACGCTTGGCCCGGTCGCGACCCTCCTCGGACTTGCATTCAAGCTCCATGATCCGGATGGACTTCTGGGCGGCCAGAAGGATCTTGGCATCACCCTGGCACTGATTCCCACTGATACGCCGGGTGTTGAGATCGGCCGCCGCCATTTTCCGCTCGATGCCGCCTTTCAGAACGGACCCAATTCGGGAAAAGACGTTTTCATCCCCATGGAGTATGTGATCGGAGGACTCGAAGGGGTAGGACGGGGCTGGCGCATGCTGATGAACTGTCTGGCCGCGGGCCGCTCCATCTCCCTGCCCGCCACCAGCACTGGCGGAGCCAAGCTGGCCACACGCGCAACGGGCGCTTACAGTAGAGTGCGTGTGCAGTTCAAGCAGCCTATCGGATTTTTTGAGGGTGTTGAAGAAGCGCTTGCACGCATCGGGGGTCATACGTACATGATGGATGCGGCGCGAATGATGACTGCGGGGGCAGTGGATCTCGGGCAAAAGCCTTCCGTGATCTCCGCCATCGTCAAATACCATCTCACTGAGCGGGGACGCGAGGTGATCAATGATGCAATGGATGTGCATGGAGGCAAAGGCATCTGCCTGGGGCCCGGCAACTACCTGGGGCGTAGCTATCAGCAGATTCCTGTCAGCATCACTGTGGAAGGGGCCAACATCCTTACGCGAAACATGATCATTTTCGGCCAGGGCGCGATACGCTGCCATCCGTACCTGCTGAAGGAAATCCGCGCCGCCGGAGACTCCGACACGAAGCGGGGGCTGGTGGAATTCGACAAGGCTCTGGCCGGGCATTTTGTCTTTACGGTCGGCAATGGCTTGCGATCGCTCATGCACGGGCTTACCGGCGGCAGGTTTGCGAAGGCGCCGCTCAACACAGATTCGGAAGTACAGGGTTACTACAGCCAGCTGACGTGTTGCTCGGCCTCTTTCGCCTTTCTCGCCGATATCTCCCTTCTGGTTCTGGGCGGATCGCTCAAACGCAGGGAGCGTTTGTCTGCGCGCCTGGGCGATATTCTAAGCCTTCTCTATTTATGCTCCGCTGTGCTGAAACGCTTTAATGACGATCGTCGACCCCCTTCTGACTTGCCGCTGCTGCATTGGTCCATGCAGGATGCGTTGTATCGCGTGCAACAGGCATTCGATGGGGTACTGGATAATTTTCCCGCTACCGGATTTACGCGACGCGTACTGCGATTCATGGTGTTTCCGCTGGGCAAACCGTTCTCTCCGCCCCCGGACGAACTGGAACACAAAATTGCAACATTGATGCTGGCGCCCAGCGAAGCACGTGATCGCCTCACTGCCGGTATTTACATCCCCACAGCCAAAGACGAGCCGCTGAATGTTCTGGAACAGGCATTGCAGCATGCAGTGTCCTGTGAGGCAACGGAAGCCAAGCTGCGTACGGCGATAAAGAGCGGGCAGATTCCCGCGCAGGAAGAAGAGAGCATCGCGGCTGCCCTCAAGCAAAGAGTCATTACGTCCACGGAACTGGAAATATTGAAAAAAATGGGAGCCTTGCGGCGCCGCGTGATCATGGTGGATGATTTTCCTTCTGACTTTGGCTCCAGATCGGACAAGGCAACTGAGGCTGCTTCGCAATCAACGGATGAGCAACGCATGAGCACTATATGAACAATGCCTCCGCCAGCCGGCAGCAGGTTCGATCGGCGTTATCTCCGGCAACAACGCCAAGCGAAGCGGAAACCCCTACAACACCTGGAAGACAGGACATGGCGGGCATCATTCCGGTGGAAACTGCGGGAACTCTGGATGGATTGTTCCGCGAGCGGGTACGCCGCACGCCCGGAGCGATAGCCTATCGGGATTATGACCGCTCGAGCGGCAAGTGGCGTGACCTTACCTGGTCGCGAATGGATGAGCGCATTGCACATTGGGTGATTGCGCTATCGAAGGAAAAGCTCAAACCGGGTGACCGCGTCGGGATAATGTTAAGAAATTGTCCGGAATGGGTAATGTTCGAACAGGCTGCGCTGAGGCTTGGGCTGGTGGTAGTGCCGCTTTATCCCACTGATCGCCCGGATAATGCGGCCTATATCCTTCAGGATGCAGGCGTCAAGATACTTCTGCTGGAGGAATTGGGGCAGTGGCTCGCTTTCTCCGAAGTGCGTGACCAGATGGCGGGGCTTGTGCGCGTCATCATTATCCAGGGCAGCGTCAGGCAGGGTCATAGAGGGAACGAGCTCGTACTTGCGCTGCATGACTGGCTGCCAGAGTGGTTCCCCGGCGAGAGACCGACCGAGTCGTTGCCAAGCGTGGAACCCGTCTATCAGCTTCCTGCGGAGCCGGAGCATCAAGCTTCCGAAGAAGCCGCGCTAAGCCGTGTCCTCGCTCGTGATCCGCACCAACTGGCTACCATCATTTATACATCGGGCACATCCGGGCGCCCCAAGGGCGTGATGCTCAGTCATCATAATATACTGACGAATGCGCATGGCTGCCTGCAGGTCGTACCGATCGAAGAAAGCGATGTGCTACTCTCCTTTTTACCGCTGTCCCACACGTTTGAGCGAACTGCCGGTTACTATGTGCCGATGATGCGGGGTTCGACAGTGGCGTATGCGCGCTCGATTCCCCAGCTGCAGGAGGATCTGCTGATCATCCGGCCGACCATCCTCGTTTCGGTGCCCCGAATCTATGAGCGCATATATGCCGGCATTCGCGCCAAGCTGGCGGAGGGTCCCTTGCTGAGCCGCAGGCTGTTCGATCTTGCAGTCGAGATCGGGTATAACCGGTTCGAGTATCAGCAGGGGCGCGCCGAGAAGCATTTTTCCCATGCGCTGTGGCCGTTGCTGGAAATACTGGTGGCAAAGAAGGTGATGAGCAAACTGGGAGGGCGGCTGCGCGCAGCAATGAGTGGCGGAGCCGCATTATCGAGCGAGGTTTCCCGCGTATTTATCGGCTTGGGCCTACCCATCCTCCAGGGCTACGGTATGACGGAAAGCAGCCCGGTCGTTTGCTGCAATACGATCGAGGACAATGTTCCATCGAGTGTCGGACGGCCTATTCCAGGGGTGGAGGTGAAGCTCGGCGAGCAGAATGCCTTGCTTATTCGCGGACCTAACGTCATGCTCGGTTACTGGAACAATGAGGAGGCCACGCGAGCGGTAATGATCCCGGACGGGTGGCTCAATTCGGGCGATATCGCGGAAATTGATGAGTCCGGGCATATCACCATTACTGGTCGGGTAAAGGAAATCATTGTCATGTCGACCGGGGAAAAAATTCCGCCTGCCAACATGGAAGCAGCGATTCTGCGCGATCCGTTATTTGAACAGGTCATGGTGGTTGGCGAGGGACGTCCTCATTTAGCTGTGCTGGCAGTTCTCAATTCCGGAAATTGGGAAAGCATGGCAGACGAATACCATCTCGATCGGAACTGGCGCCGTCTAGGAGGCGATCCGAAGTTCGAAGAAATCCTGCTGGAACGCATCGCTTATCAGATCAAAGGATTTCCAGGTTATGCCAAGATATATCGCGTTGCCGTAGTGGCCGAGCCGTGGACAGTCGAGAACCAGATGTTGACCCCGACGTTGAAACTGCGGCGTACTTATGTGCTGAACCATTACAAAAGCGAGGTGGACAGGCTCTACACGAAGTAATGAGCAGATCATTGCCTGTCATGCCAAAATTCACGGTAGAGTGAGCAGTTGAAATCATGAAAAATGACAGACAGTGACACTGAATCTCAGGTATCGCTGCCTGAGGATTCTGACCCGGTGCTGCGGCTGGTGCCGATGCCTACGGATACGAATTATGCGGGAGACGTATTCGGGGGCTGGATCATGGCGCAAGTGGATATTGCCGGTAGCCTTCCCGCCATCCGCCGGGCTCGTGGTCGCGTCGTAACCGTGGCCGTGAATTCCTTCGTATTCAAGCAACCGGTATTCGTCGGCGATGTCGTAAGCTTCTATGCCAATATCGTCCGGATTGGGCGGACTTCCATTACGGTGGATGTGGTCGTGTATGCGCAGCGCGGATTACGGCAGGGCGACAAGGAAATATGCTATCGAGTGACGGAAGCGGTGCTAACCTATGTTGCGGTCGATGAGCATCGCAAGCCGCGCGTGGTTCCTCCCGAGTGATGTGGACATATCGTATTGGAGGTAAAAGTGAATAATTCTGGATTCACCGTGCGCAAGGCCGCCGTTCTCGGCGCAGGAGTCATGGGAGCGCAGATTGCAGCGCATCTGATCAATGCGAACGTTGAAACTCTCTTATTCGAGCTTTCCGCCGGAGAGGATCCCAATGCGAATGTAGTCAAGGCAATCGAAAATCTTAAAAAGCAGGACCCCCGACCGCTGTCAAGCACAGCCAGAGCAACATTCATACAGCCTGCGAACTACGACCAGAACCTTGAACTGCTCGGGGAGTGCGATCTCGTAATCGAAGCGATTGCGGAGCGCATGGATCTGAAAACGGGACTGTATGCAAAAATAGCGCCGCATCTCGGGGAACGCACAATTTTTGCCAGCAACACATCGGGACTGTCCATCAATCAACTGGCACAGGTGTTCCCGGAAACACTGCGCCACCGTTTCTGCGGTATCCATTTTTTCAATCCGCCGCGCTACATGCACCTGGTGGAATTGATACCCTGTACAACCAGTGATAGCACCATGCTCGACGACCTGGAAGCCTTCCTGGTTACTTACCTGGGCAAGGGTGTCGTCCGCGCGAAAGATACGCCCAATTTTATTGCCAACCGGATTGGTGTATTTTCCATGCTCGCCACCATGCATCACGCAAGCGAGTTCGGACTTGGATTCGACGTGGTGGATGCTTTGACCGGTTCCCTCATTGGGCGCCCGAAAAGTGCGACTTTCCGTACTGCCGACCTGGTGGGACTGGATATTCTTGCCCACGTGATCAATACCATGCGCGAAATGCTGCCGGGTGATCCCTGGCACGAATACTATGCAGTGCCACCCTGGTTGCAAGCCCTGATAGACAAAGGCGCGCTCGGTCAGAAGACGAAGCGCGGGGTATACCAGAAAACAGGCAAGGACATTCACGTCCTGGATATTGCACGAAACGAATATGTGCTCTCGGCGGGCAAGGCGGACCCCGATATAGCGGAACTGCTCAAAGACAAAAGCCCTGCCGGCAAACTGGGAGCCCTACGCGCCAGTCCTCATCCGCAAGCCCAGTTCCTGTGGGCGGTGTTTCGCGATCTGTTTCATTACTGCGCGGTGCATCTCGAGGAAATAGCGGACAATGCCCGTGACCTCGATTTTGCCATACGCTGGGGCTTCGGCTGGACGCAGGGTCCGTTTGAAACCTGGCAGGCCGCCGGATGGGGCGAGATCAGCGGATGGATCAGCGAAGACATCGCCGCTGGAAAGAGTATGAGCAGTGTGTCGCTGCCCGAGTGGGTACACGAATTGGGGCAAAGCTCGGGGCAGGCAGTCAACCCGGACATACAGGGAGTACACAGGAAGCCAGGCTCTTACGCGCCTTCCAGCAAGAGTTTTCGGCTACGCTCCTCGCTACCGGTATACCGGCGGCAACTGTTTCCCGACCGGCTGCTGAGCGAAGAACCCCGGTATGGCCAGACCGTATTTGAAACCCGGGCGGTGCGGATGTGGAGCATGCCGGAAAAGGCTGAAGCAGGTGGTCGCATGGAAAAGGGCGACGACGGCATTGCCATACTCAGCTTCAAGAGCAAGATGCACACTATCGGTAGTGACGTGCTGGATGGGATTCAACAGGCGATAGACGAAGCTGAACGTAACTGGCGTGCCCTGATAATCTGGCAGACCGAGCCTCCCTTTTCTGCTGGTGCCAACCTGAAGAAGGCAACCGAGCGCCTCAAGAACGAAGAGCCTCCTTCAGCCCTCAACGTATTGGCGAAGAAATTCAAGAAAACAGCGCAATCCGCCGTACTCAAAGCCGCGCGCAAGCTCAATCTTGCGGATGCGCTGATGGCGGGCAAGCTGGCGGAAGTGGAAGCAATGATTGCGCAATTCCAGCAGACTTCACAGGCATTGCGCTATTCGATGATTCCAACGATTGCGGCGGTGGATGGGCTTGCGCTGGGAGGCGGTTGTGAATTCATCATGCATTGTGATCGTGCGGTCGCTACCTTAGAGAGTTATATCGGACTGGTGGAAGCCGGCGTGGGATTGCTGCCAGCGGGAGGAGGCTGCAAGGAGTTGGCGCTACGCGCAGCGCAGAAGGCGAAAGACGGCGATCCTTTTCCCGTGCTGAAAAATTACTTTCAAAGCGTGGCCACGGCCCAAGTGTCGAAAAGTGCGGAGGAAGCCAAAGAGCTGGGATATCTGCAGCGTGCCGATGAAATCGTGATGAACCGGTTTGAACTGCTTTATGTTGCCAAGGCGCTAGCGGTGGCAATGGCGGAGGCGGGCTATCGCCCTCCGCTGAGAGCGCGCCGTATCCCCGTTGCCGGCGCAACCGGCATCGCGAACATCAAAGGCATGCTGGTTAACATGCACGAAGGTAGCTTTATCTCGGATCATGACTTTCTGATCGGCACCAAGATTGCCTCTGTGATGTGCGGCGGAGAACTCACACCCGGAAGCCTGGTCGATGAGGAATGGTTCCTGGAACTCGAACGGGATGCGTTTATCGAACTGCTGGCAACCGAAAAGACCCAGGCGCGCATCGAGCATACCTTGAAAACGGGAAAACCCCTCAGGAACTGAGGAAAGCCGGCAACTTAACGACTTACAGCTGATCAGAAAGAACAAACGCAGATAAGAACGAAAAAGGCAACGAGAGCAGTTTTCAGTAGTACGACAGGGAAGCCGAGGACGGTCAAAGCCATCATCGTTTTTATTGTGAATCAGCGTAAAGGAAATTTATCATGACAACGAAGCAAACCAGCGATGCTTACATTGTATCTGTCGTCCGCACACCGGTAGGCAAGGCGCCGCGCGGAATGTTCAAGACCGTGCGCCCCGACGACATGCTCGCCCACGTATTGAAGACTGCCGTCAATCAGTGCGAAGGTCTCGACCCTGCTGCCATCGAGGATGTGATAGCAGGTTGCGCCATGCCGGAGGCGGAGCAGGGATTGAATGTCGCACGCATCTCGCTTCTGCTGGCGGGGTTGCCGAACAGCGTGCCCGGAATGACAGTGAACCGTTTCTGCGCATCGGGATTGCAGACCGTGGCGCTTGCCGCCGACCGTATCCGGCTGGGAGAGGCCGATGTGATCATAGCGGCCGGCACCGAGAGCATGAGCATGGTACCGATGTCAGGCAACAAGCCGGCTTTGGACCCGGCTATATTCCTGCGCGATGAAAACGTGGCGATCGCCTATGGCATGGGTATTACCGGGGAAAAAGTCGCGCAGCGGTGGCAGGTCAGCCGTGAGGCTCAGGACGAGTTTGCGACGACGAGCCACACAAGGGCGCTGAGAGCAATCGAGACGGGGGAGTTCGAGCAGGAAATTGCCCCCTATACTGTAGTGGAAAAGCGACCCGATATTGCTTCCCATGAAATACGCGATGTGACAGTGGTTCGGGATACCGATGAAGGCCCCCGACCGGGCACGAACCCGGAAGTTCTTTCCAAGCTCAAGCCGGTGTTTGCAGCCCATGGTACGGTGACAGCGGGTAACAGTTCGCAGATGTCCGATGGCGCAGGTGCGGTGGTGCTGGCAAGCGAAGGCGCGTTGAAGCGGTTCAACCTGACCCCGATAGGCCGCTTTCTCGGCTATTCGGTAGCGGGCGTGCCGCCGGAAATCATGGGCATCGGTCCAGTGAAGGCAATACCGAAGGCGCTAAAGCAGGTGGGCCTAAAACAGGACGATCTCGACTGGATCGAGCTGAACGAGGCTTTTGCCGCACAAAGCCTTGCAGTCATCAATGATCTCGGATTAGACCGGCAGAAGGTTAATCCACTCGGGGGAGCCATTGCGCTCGGCCATCCGCTGGGCGCCACCGGCGCCATTCGCGTTGCGACGCTGCTGCATGGCTTGCGCCGGCACCATCAGAAGTATGGCATGGTGACCATGTGCGTGGGTACCGGAATGGGTGCAGCAGGGGTGTTTGAAGCCATGTAACGTGTTTCAACCGCTTTCGGTCGCTTCCGTCACACTGGAAATCCGGACGGGGGAGTGCCCGGAAAAGCTTCCAGGCTCCCAGGGGGATGTCTATTTTCCGAAATAGACGTAAGCCTTTTGCGGCACCGCGGATTCCTTGAAACGCCGGCACTCTTCCGGGTCCAGCTTTTTGTCCCACCAGATTGCGCGCGCCTCCCGCTGGTCCTCCGGCAATTTCGGATTTTTCTCGAACAGTTCACGCATGAACCGGGTGTGATCGGATTCGTAAAATTTCGCCATGATCCTTCCTTACCTTTTCCTTCCATTCTCCAGTTACAACTGCCTGAAAACTTTACCACAAATCCCGCCGCTTCGCATCAGGGAAGACCTATGTGAGACGGATAAAAGGCGATGATAAATGATAGGACCGATATTACAGCTACGCCTACCTTTCGACACTATCTTGAACGCCGGTAATACGGAGAGCCGTAATTCAGTAAATAAGAAATGGCGCAAAGCCGCAATAAAAAAGGCCGCATAAGCAGCCTTGTTCACTGCGTATCGCTTCTTTCGATTGGCGTACCGTTTCGCCTATTAGGCTCTGTGCGGGAATATGTAACTCCTGATACGCTCCCCGGTCTGCCGGAGGTAGGCGCAGCCGGGGCTGTCGGGAACCCCATTAGTTCTTCACTCATACAAATCCATCTTAGGAGCAAGTAAGCGAGTATCTAGCTGATCATGGGGACAATCTTTTTTCAACACGTGAACAATTAATGCCTTGCGGACAGAGAGCGAAAATTCCTGCTCTCAATCCAGCTCTCATCACAGTTTCCAGTGACCGCAATACAGGCGCACTCTGGGAGGAACTGCAAGCTGGGCCTCCCGATTTTTTCCCCTATATCCCCTTTCTATACACACCATTGTCATATAGGCGCATATCCACGCCAAGCCGGTTCCAGCTGTCAACCCGGGCGCTTGCGCACAGCCAACAGTTTCCTAGCACACTCGACGATCCGCTCGCGATTGAATTCAGTCAGCCGTCCGGCCCCAATCTCATTCAAGGCCTGGTCGATATCCGCCTTGAGGGCTGCCAACTCCTCCTACCGGAGCTCGCGCCTGGTCTATCATACTTTTGGGCGGCATCCGGGCGGGAATTTACCCATGATAAAATATGTTATCATGGGTAAAAATAGCGAGAGGGGAGAGGCAGTTTTCTTGGAAACACGATAAATCATTTTATTGATCGAACCATTCACCCATGATAAGCTGGATATATAGTCTAGCTTATATGGAGATCAAATGCGCGAAGTTGGCGCCTTCGAGGCAAAGAACAAACTAGGGACGTTGCTCGATTGGGTGGAGAACGGTGAAGAGGTGATTATCACCCGCCATGGCAAAGCTGTGGCGCGGTTAATTCCGAATACTCCTCTTCATGATTCCAGTAAGGCGATGGCAGCTGCCAAGCGCATCCGTAGCCGAGCAGTTGCCCTAAAGCACGGTGGCGCTTTTGACTGGCAGGAATGGAAAGTCTATCGTGATGAAGGCCGTACGTGAGCTTGATACTTGACAGTTCAGTCACCTTGGCATGGCTCTACAGTGACGAGTTGACCCCTGCCGCCCAAAAAGTTTTCGATCAGGTTGTCGTTGCCGGTGCACGAGTGCCATCGCTCTGGCGCTTGGAAGTAGCCAACAGTCTGCAAGGAGGAGTCAGGCGAGGACGCATCAGTAAAGAGTTCCGAGATGCGGCCCTGACAGATTTGGGGCTGTTGGATATCGTGATCGATTCGGATACAGACACCTTTGCTTGGTCAAGCACACTGCGTTTGGCCGAGCGGTGCGGTCTCACCCTCTATGATGCCGCCTATCTCGAACTGGCCCAGCGCCTCGAACTTCCTTTGGCCACACTGGATCAGGAGCTGCGTGCCGCGGGGGACGTGCTCGGCCTTACCCTGCTCGGCCAGTGAGTGGATATATATCCATTCATAGGTAACGATATGCCTGATGCGTGGGTACGAAAGAAAGCGAGTCGCAAAGGTAACAGGTCATGCCGACCTGAAGGGTCAAATTCCGAAATAACCACTGCCGATGACACTACCCAGCTGATCCTGGTACAGCCAAATCTTGTTGGCAGTGGTCATTCCTTTATACCCCCACTAGTGGTTCATCCACAAATGACAAGAGCTGCTAACAGCGACCTTGTCATTTGAAACTCTAGTAGTCGAGTCATGCTCCCTGGTTAATGTCCTGCTCATTGTTACGCCATGTCGCTTCGTCAGCCATCCATTGCATGGCTCTATCATGCTGCAGGACAGTTCCACCCCTCTTCGTCATACTCGTTACTTAGACCTCTTGAGTTCGGCTATTCCAGTTAAGAATTGTGTACCTGGATAATGAGCAGTTTCTTTGCGAAATTTGTCTACAAGGTCCTTCTCCATAACTTGTACGCCATTCGCACCACGAAACCTTGGCTTGAACGCTCGTGGGTATTTCAACCTTATTAGGGTAGTAACAAGGTCGAGCGCTTCAACGGACTCAGTATCTTCATAGAGAATGGAATCGGCAGCTTCAGGATCATAGTAAATGTCTGACATTGGTCTTTTCTTTCCCGTTGATCTCAATCCACGAGGTGATGTATCAGACCATTTTAAGGTGGCAAGGAGTTTCAACTTGTAATCACCCTTACCCCGCTGTCCCCCATATCTTTTTGGAATGATGAACACCCAAATATAATCAGGAGGACGGCCTTCCAGCTTTTGAAGTTGCTCCCGGCTGGAAACGAATAGGCCCAACATATCTTCTTTGACATTGTCCTCAAATTCTTTCCAGTAGTAAAAAACGTCCAATATTGTTTCTCCTTTTTGAGCTCGCACATCAGGCTGTGAAAAAAACTTGCCTCCCACAATTCTCTTGCGCAGCATTCTTATTTTGTTTTCTCACCAAGCAATGCATCTCCCGCACGCTTCCATTCCCGTCTTCTAGGATCCTCTGCCGGCACGTTTGCCAGTCCCAGCAGGGCACCCAGTAGCTCCCCTCGATCGAATACCGGAGCACGGGTCTCGGAATCCACGAGACCTGCCAGAATCAGCAACTCGGCAGCATTGTGCAGCTCCTGGTCACGCTCTCTTGAGGCCGCCTCTCTATTGATCGCTTCCAAAATACGTGCTGCTTCCTCGTCCCTTGCTGCAAGGTGGGCGGCTTCCGCCTTTGCCTTTTGGGCCCGCTCGGCCGCGGCCTCCGCTTTAATTAACGCGGTAAGGATGCGCGAGTCCGCCTCGGTGCGCTTGAGCTTGTCTGCCAATAAGAGGAGCCGCCGTTGTTGTTCACTTGGTGCTTGGAGGCTACGCAGATACGCCAGTCTCACGGTAAGCCATTTGTCGTGCAACATGAACACCTCCTGGTTCATTGATTGACGGCCCGTTCTAGCTGCTTCGAGAGAGGTGAAAGTAAGCTGGAGACCGTAAATCCTCAACTTGGGGTAGTGCGATCGGATATCCAGCTCAGCAAGTTAGCGAGGACATAATAAGTGTCCGATGCCAAGTATCCGATCGATGGATTTAAAGTCAGCGCACAGGTTCGTCTGCTTTGCGACTTGCTGCCGAGTTATCCTCTCGTCCGATGTTTGAGTAGTCGTATAACTCTCTGTACTGCTATGTCAGTTGGCAGTGTCAGCGTCAATCTCGATCAGGTTTTTTATATTACGTACCGTTCGCTCAGCTCCATGCTGAACCGCGATGCGTATTAGTCGTTCGAAGGGTCGCATAAATATCTTCATCTCCAACAACTCGAAGGTAAATATCAGTTTGACTAGACCTTCTCTACCTTCATCCTGTATCTCGTACATACAGTGAAAAGGCTCAGAAATACCTGCAAAAGCCAGGGATCGGTTGGGCTCATAAAGCGTAATTCTGAATTTGGATTCAGAGCGGTGTCCACCATCAATACGCACTTGCCTTGCAGTAACTCCTGGTCCCATTGGCTGATCTCCGATTTGCTTGAGCTCTTTAACTTCGGGAGACCATTTTGGATAATTCTCGAAGAAATCATCGCCCAGGTACCGAAATACCTGCTCAGCAGAACCTTTCATAAGAATACTTGCTTTGGAAGCTACGGGTTGGACTGGTCTCGAATCAAATATGGATAGCAAACTGAACATATGGGTATACTCTTTGAAAGGGTGATTCCTTGAGCGAAAGGTAACCCAGGGACTTGGAAATCAGCCTTTGACCTTGATCCTGTCGCGGGCACACAGTGAAGGTTAATAAAACCTATTCGTTTATTCAAACCATGATAATTTCATAAAACTACTCAAGTTACCGGAACATCCTCCTATAATCTGTTCGTTGCCCCACTATTACTATTTTTGATTCAAGGGCGGCTTGGTTGAGGAGAGATCAACCCAGAATGTACTGCCAGCTGAAACAACACTTTCCACGCCGATTTCTCCTCCCATAAGCTCAACCAGTTTCTTAGTAACGACCAACCCGATGCCAGTGCCTTCCTCAGAGCCAGTCTCCCGGCCAAGGCGATTGAATGGCTGAAACAATTTATCGAGCTGATCTCGGCTCAATCCAAAACCAGTGTCATGAATGCTGATGCGAGTCGCTCCAGAGGTATTTTGAGAATATTCCACTGTTACATCACCCCCCTCCCGGTTATATTTAATCGCATTGGTGAGAAGATTGATTAAAACCTGCTTTAGCTTGGTTTCGTCAGCCAGTACATACATGGGAAGCTCATCTTCATACCGGGGAAAATTCAATCTGATGTTCTTCTTCTGTGCCTGGGATCTAATCATCGTTTGGCACTCTTCTAGTATGGCGAACAACGATAGGGGCGTTTGCGACAGGGATAATTTCCCCGATTCGATCGCTGCAGAATGAAGGAGCTGATTAACCAGACTTAGTAGGTACCATCCCGATTCAAGAATATGTTCAATATTTGCCTTTTGGGATGGTGTTGGAGGTGGAGTATCTATTTCCATAAGTTGAGCAAATCCGAGTATGGTGTTTAGCGGCGTTCGTAATTCGTGACTCATACTGGAAATAACTTCTGATTGCTCCAAGCTGGTTTTTCTCGCTGCATCTTTGTTACGGATTATCTGGGTCAGTATACGGCTCAAGTTTAGGCTTGATTCCAACCGATCCATAATAAGGCATGCCAAATGCTGCAAGCTGTCAAATTCTTTCTCATTCAATACCCGAGGCTTTCGATCGATAATCCATAACGCTCCTAGATTAAAACCTGCGGCGGTAATCAAGGGGGCTCCCGCATAAAACTCCATACCTTTTACCTCGGCCGCAAGCGTTTTTGTAAGCAGGCTCGTATCAACCGCCGTATTAGCAACAATATAGGGGGCATCACGTAGCATGGTGGTTGCCGCACATTCAGGGGCAAACCTAATTTCGACGGTTTCAAGACCACAAGCGGATACAATCCGGATATGATCGCTATCGACAATACCGATTACTGCAACCGGAACGTCAAACAGGCATACTGCCAGGGTGGTAATTCGATCTAGAGTTCGGTCGGGAGCAGGTAGCAATATCTCGTATTGCTTCAAGAGGAGGGTTCGCTCTGTTTCATTCGCTGGCATATATCAACCGGTTAATTTTTGGTATCCGTCACTTTATAACGGAACAGACAGAGCGCGGGAACGATTGGGAGCAATTGCTCAGCCTCTGAAATAAGGCTTTTTCTATCGGCAGAATCTAATCTGATGGTCTAATTTGGAACATAGCACGCCTGCTGCCAAGGAGAGTTTACTGAGAAGCTTCAGAAGATGTTCCACTGCCGTTGAGTCTCGTTTTATTCGGTTCGGTTCGCTTGACTGGAACCTAAACGGAACGTCATATCTATATTTTTAGTGGGATGCGCGGCAGAAGAAAGCGGATGGCATGGTCTATGACGCACCATGCCCAAACTCATTCCAGACGAAGTGCTGCAGTAGGATAACGGTATGGAACTCGGGGGGATAAAGAATCTTCACGCGGCTCCCCCCGCTTGGAACTGTCAGTTCTCAAACCAAACTTCACATGAGAAATTTGGTTTGCTTTTACTGATTTTAGTCGGGCTTGATATTCGATGCCTGTAAACCTTTGGGACCGGTTGTCACATCGAAAGTAACACGCTGGGCCTCTTGCAATGTTTTGAAGCCTTCACCCAATTGAAGAGAAGTGGGCAAACAAATCTTTTCCACCTTGATCGGGGGTAATAAAGCCAAAACCTTTTGAGTCATTGAACCATTTTACAACACCTGTTTCTGTTGCCATGTCATTTCTCCTTAATAAGATTCCACTCACAGTGATCTGTAGGCGGTCAGCCACTGAATATCAAGGGAAAGAGTCAACCAGAGGTATCGTTTACAGCTTGAATCCAAAGACCTACTGCAGGATACGCGCTATTTGAAGAACGTCAAACTTTATTTTGCACAACCGCGCCCTCAGGCAGCGTACCAGAGCACGGCGAAGTAATGGCATGTTGTTCCTGCGATCACAAAGAGGTGCCAAACCAGGTGGCCATACCTCAACCGGGAATCGAGAGCGAAAAAAACTACTCCGAGTGTGTAAGACACGCCCCCCGCAGTCAACCAGAGCAACCCTTGTATGGGCATTTTAGCCACCAATGGATCAGCCGCAATCACAACAAGCCACCCCATGAGCAGATAGAGGATGGTTGATAGAATGGGTAAAGAGGCTTTATAGAATACCTTGAGCATTATACCGGCCACCGCAAGACCCCAAATTCCCACGAGAAGGGCACGTCCCCATACTCCATCAAGGACTCTAAGCGTGAATGGCGTGTATGTGCCCGCGATAAGAACAAAAATGGCAGAATGCTCGACAACTTTAAGCACGCGCTTGGCCTTGCCTATCGGCAACGCGTGGTAGATGGTCGAGGCAAGATAAAGAAATATGACAGTCGCGGAGAAGAGACTCGTGCCTACAAGGAATCTGGTGTCGCCGGAGCGGGCAGCATGAGTGATGAGAAATGGAGTCCCTACGAGTGCAGCGACCAAGGCTATACCATGGCTAATGCTGTTTGCAATTTCTTCCGCTTGCGACTGCTCACGCTTTAGCGGCAATTGATTGAAGTACGGCATGGGACTTGAGCTAATCTTGGCGCCTCTCTAACAATCAACCTGGAACGTTCGACTATCTGCCGGTCGGACCTTGTTCCCATACGGAAAGGCGAAAGGATTAATTAAGTATAAGCTTAATGCGCTCATCGAAGATCTCGTTGAACCCAAATATTCAAGCTTTGTCGCCTTGTTTATAACGCGCTAACTTTCTTTTTATCTATGTTAGGCCCTATTCTTGAGCTTACATATGAAGAAGCTCATGTGGGTTGCACTACAGTTCACCAACATTTCGGCCGAGCGTGCGGTAAAAACAGTTGGCCGAGATATCGCGAACAGTTCAGCGAGATCGCTCAATCAGCCATCAATCTTTTTGGGAACACCCCACGTGGGCGGGGAGGACAGCAATAAATAAATTGTTAAGGAGCGCAACTGCAAGCCGGAAATTTCGACCACAGGCTGTATGAAGTGACTTTAATGAAGAGGCATCGTCCCGGTTTCATCCGGCATAAATCAGCTCACCTGACGGTCCCGATAGCGTTTATCGTCACCAAACTGCATGCTGATCTGTTCGAGTAGCTACAACGGCCTACCTTCGGCCTTGCCCTGAGTATAGGGATTTTCTTGAAAACGGCGACAGGGATAGTAGTGATGGGTATAAGTATCGCTTACATGGAATTATTCAGCCATCTCCTCAACTTCACCGCTATTCTCTTCACGAAGCTTGCGCATTCCACCGTCGCCAGCCGTGCCGGCTCTTTTCAAACGACCGCTTTTTGGGGGCTCGGGTTGGAAAACGCAACCGAATTGATTTGCAAGAAGATCCGGGAGATGGCAGTCCTCCTGCCGAACGAACCCCGATTGCGGAAGTTTTCCGGCGACGAACAGATCGACCATGGCGCAAACACCGGCTGAAGTGCATGTCTGGATCGCGCTGTGGCGCTCGTCCCCGTAGATCTTTACAGAGAAAGTCTTCTGCCGGAGCCGACCCCCTTGGTGGCCGATAGCGCTGACAAACATAATGACCACGTCCTGGTCCGTTTCCGGGATTGAATGCTCAAAGATCCGGTGCAGCGTCTCTCGGTCTTCGCGCAAGCGTAAATCATGCAACAGCAACTGGATGATGTCGCGATGGCCCGGATAGCGCACAGTCTTGTAGTTGAGATTCTCGACCCGGCCCTCCAACGATTCGGAAAGGGTGCCCAGGCCACCAGAGGTATTGAAAGCTTCGTAGTCGATGCCATCGAATGAGAAAATCTCCAAGCCTTCCAGCGGCAGCAGCTCAACTTCCCGGCCTCCCTGTAACGCTTCACAGGGGTTGCAATATTCGTTGATCAGTCCGTGAGTCGACCACGTGAGGTTGTATTTCAGCGCGTTCGTAGGAAAGAGCGGCAAGGCTCCGACGCGCAATTGAACGCTGATCGTCTTGTCGAAACCAACCGCCATGTGATGGCCTATGATGTTTATGGCTCCCGGTGCTACACCGCATTGCGGCACGAAGACGGTCTTGGCGCCGTGGGCCAATTCGGCGATGTGTCTTGTCACGCCAACATCCTCGGTTAAGTCAAAGTAGTGTACGCCGCAGACCTTGGCGGCTTCGGCAATTGAGACGTTGAGAAAGAACGGGCAGGCGCTAATCACAATTTCTCTGCCCGAGAGCGCGCCATGCAGCGCTTTCACATCTTTAACATCGAGCTGCATGAAATCCACGCCCGACAGATGAAGTCGAGCCAGCCGATCTACGTCATGGTCGGCCAGTGTGATGTGGTAATTTCCCGTGCCTACCAATTCTTCGGCAATGACGGTGCCTATATGTCCAGCACCTATGATGATTACACTTTTCATTCTTTTCTATCACAAGCGCAAATTAGTCGTCAGCCCTATTTTCTTTGAAGGATTGGATTCTCAGTTACTCGATGAAAGAGGTCCATCGCAGAGCCCGGCAAAGTAATGGCATGTAGTGCCTGCTATCACAAAGAGATTCATGGTAGATGAAATAAGATGCAGTACAAATGCAAAATCCCAGTGCTGACCGCCCTTTGGGCGAGACGCCGGCCTGCGATGAATACTGCTTTGAATGCTATTTAATCTCGATCCGCTTGGAGGTTGCCCCCTCCTTCTTGGGCAACGTCAGCTCCAGGGTGCCATTCTCATGCTTGGCTTCGGCCCGGGTTTCGTCAACTTCACTCCCCAGAGTGAAGCTCCGGTAGGCCGATCCCTGCTGGCATTCCCGGCAAATCACCCTTTCACCTTCTTTTTCTTCTCTCTCCTGCTTTGTTTCGCAACTGATCGTGACGCGGTTGCCCTCCACCTGCACTTTGACGTCTTCTTTCTTCACGCCGGGGATTTCCGCACGGACCTTATAGGCGTCGTTGGTTTCCGTAAGATCCATCCTGATCTGCGGGGCGCTTTCCATATCCATGGAGAATGGCCGCATCCCGAAATTCGAGAATGGTCTCATGCCGAAATCTCTGAACCATTCATCGATATTGAAGAAAGGGTCATAACGCGTGACGTCACCAGAAAGAGGGGAACGACGAACAATGTTGTTTGACATAGCTTTTCTCCTTTAAATCAAGTGTAAGTGAATGTAAACAGTCCCTGCTTTTACCTCCCTCTACCTCGACCTCAAAGGCATGTAACCGTCCTCTGGGTTTCTATTTTTAGAGATTCGCATCCGACACTTTCCTGCCTGAACCTGCAGAGGGTGTGCCAAAGTCCTGGTCTCGCTTTTAGTCACGTGGTCCCGTGGCGTAGTCCATGAGACCACTCCTCGTGCCTGTCCCCCCATTTTTTTGCTCGCCATGCGAGTGTCAGCAACAGCAGCCCGGAAATGATCGCGTACATGGCGATCAACCAGACCAGGGCAAGTGCACCTGCGCCCGGGAAGAAAAACACAAATACACCAAACGCGATGGAAATAAGGCCATTGAGGATCAGGAGCGCTTCGCCGCGAATAATCTTGCGCAGGCGCACCGCCATGACGACATCAACGATGCCGCCGGCAAATGCTGTCGCGCCAATCACAAGTACCAGGGCCACAGCAGTCAAATTGGGAAGCAAGATCGCTATCGCGCCCGCTCCAATCCCTACCAATCCCCAAAGGAGCATCAGCCACCAATCACTATAAGTTTTCCGGTTTTGAACTGCCGCTACCGCGGATGTCACGCCTCGGATGAGCGCAAAGGCGGCAAACATTACCAACAACCACAGGAGCGTTATGCCGGGCCAGAATGCTGCAAGAATACCGAATACAACCGATACGACTCCACACAACGCCAGGGAGCGCCAGGTTTTTGAAAGCAATTCATTCATAGAGTCACCTCTCTTTTCAATGATGTATTAGTGAAAGGAGAAGGAACCTGAGGCGGGAAAGGACTGCGCTGGTTGTTGCAGATCTCCTGCAATCCTTATGACCCAGGTTCACAGTTGTGCGCATGATGATCGAAATGAAACTGTTTTTTCGTGCGCTTCCCAACATATGACAAATAAATAGGAAGATGGCGCTAGGCGTAGATGCGCGCAGACTAGTAGTGGGTGCGGGCTTGCCTCTCGCCGTATTTGCTTCGAGAATTTTGCTGATATTAGTGATCGACCTTCGCGATCTGAGGGTGTGGGGAATTGCGAGCTGGGAAGTAAACGGATTTGTCATGAGTCAATAGATGCCTACCCACTCGTGAGTGTGTCAACGAACGGACGGCAGAAGCTCGGCCACTATAATTAATAGGCTTCAGACAACGCGCTGGCTTTCCCCGCTGGCTTTCAAAGCGGTCCTGCTGCTTTCCGTACGTAGTGAAGAACGAATTTCAAGGAGGAAAAAAGATGTCCGAACTTGTTGTAGTGGGATTTAAAGATACCGAAGAAGCCGATCGTGTCCTGTTAAGGCTTAGCAAGTTAAAAAAGGAATATTTGATCGATCTCGAGGATGCAGTAGTGGTGGTGCGAGACGAGACAGGCAAGGTTTATCTTAAGCAAAGCATCGATCTCATCTCAACCCGGGCGACTTCCGGTTTCGTTTCCGGAAGTTTACTTGGCACCTTCGTCGGAGCGCTGTTCCTCAATCCACTTTTGGGATTCGTCACGGGTAGCGTACTTGGGGTTGCTTCCGGCGCCCTGGCAGGTTCCCTGAGTGATTACGGCATCAATGACGATTTCATCAAGTCGATTGCTGAAACCATACCCCACAACTCATCGGCGCTTTTCATTCTCGTGCGCAAGGCGCAACCGGAAAAGGTTCTGGCTGAACTTGCAGGCGTGCAAGGCAAGGTAATCCATACTTCACTTTCTCCCGACCAGGAGAAAAGATTGCAGGAAGCCTTAAGCGGCTCAAGCGTCTGAATCCGGAGGGTACCTTAAAAACGAATGTACCACCTCTGGCGGCTTGGAAGATATAGCCAGCCCCGCAAACATAAAGCCAGAGTTCAAGCATGGGGAAGCTGGTGCCTGCGTACCGTGTGTGAGTATTGTCTAGTTTCTCTAATATTGTGATTTTAAATGAGTGAGGAGAATGATCATGATGGATTCTTTAAAGGACGCTGGAAAAAATATCAGCCGGGGACTCAGCAGGACATGGGATCAAATCACCGAGGGCTGGCGCGATCTGGTTCATCACAGCAGCAATGCGCTTACGCACTTCGTGCGTCGCAAGGATGAAGAAAACAAGGAGCAAGGATCAGGGACCGGCCTCCCTGCTTTTCGCAGCTGGAGTCTTCTTGCCGGAGACACGGAAGAAACCGACAAGGAAATCGTGGTACGAATCGAGGCGCCGGGGATGGATAAAAAAGACTGGCAAATCACGGTGGATGGTCGCATGCTTTATTTGAAAGGTGAAAAGCGTTTCGAGAGATCCTCAAGCCATAGCACTTACCACGTGATGGAGAGGGCATACGGGATTTTCGAGCGTGCGATTCCGTTGCCACGTGAGGTGGATGCGGACAATGCGCAAGCGGATTATACGAATGGTGTTTTGACTGTTCGCCTGCCAAAGCGAGGGGGAGAACAAGGACGGCTTATTTCCATATCGTGAAATAAGCTTCGATAAGTGACGCAAGGATCCGTTCCGCGTTCACAACCATTTGGCTCAAGGTGGGGAAAGGATTCGCCTGCTTAATGACTCTAGCTGTTGTGATGCCTTTAACGGCAACTGCCGGAGCGGAAAGAACACAGACGCGTGAGCACGAAGAGAAATCGCCATGTCCATGACGATCATCTCTTCATCTTTTCCGAAAGGGGGGATGATACCCCGCCGACATACCTGCCAAGGGCATGATACCTCGCCAGAACTCTTTTGGGAGGAGGTGCCGGACAGCGCGAAGAGCTTGGTATTGATCGTGGATGACCCGGATGCGCCTGATCCCGCCGCCCCAAAGAGAACCTGGGTGCATTGGGTGTTGTACAATATCCCTGCCACGGCCCTCGGATTGCCCGAGGGTGTTGCAACGGCAGACCTTCCGCCGGGAACACTAGAGGGACTGAATGACTGGGAGCGCACCGGGTACGGGGGGCCATGTCCTCCCATCGGCAGGCACCGCTATTTCCATAAACTCTATGCATTGGATACAATGTTGCCGGATCTCGGGCAGCCCACCAAAGCGAGGCTGGGGGAGGCGATGCAAGGTCACGTGATTGCCTCTGCCGAACTGATCGGGCTGTATCAGAAGCAGTAAGGGTTCCAGTAAAATCCAGACGTTTCTCAAAGCTGATTTAATACCAACTACTTTTTGCGATCCCCGATTCAAAAGTATGGCGGGAACACATCATCCCTGTACAAGACGACCTCCTCATCACTGCTGAACACTCATTCATCGCCAACGATCCTGCGGAACTCGTTGAGCGCGGTATTGACACTCTGGGCACTGACAGTTTTTGCCTCAAAGGAACAGCTTGCCGAAATCCCAGGATGAGGCATTGAATATCCCCTACTATCACAACAGCACCGTGAACTCCTGCTCGAAGATGGCTGGCAGCTCTCCCCTAGCCGCAAGTTACAGTCCTCGCCAAGAAATTGGCCATTTTCACTTTCTTGCTGCTGAAAACCGCAGCAATCTCTTAATCCCCAAATATAGGAACCCCCCATGAAGGTCACCCATAAACCTATTCTCCTGGTTGAAGACGACCAGGTCTTCACTATGGCAGTCACCCGCGCCTTCAGGGAGCTTCAAGTTCCCAATCAGATTGTGTATCGGGAAAACGGCGAGGAAGCATTAAATTTTCTGGGGGACGAGAACGGCGACAGGCCTTGCATCATTCTCCTGGACTTGGACATGCCCATCATGAACGGTATCGAATTCCTGCAAGCAGTTAAAAAGGACGAGAGGCTGAGACCCATTCCCGTAGTGGTGATGACCACATCGGATGACCAACAGGACAAGGTAAACAGCTTCGATTTGGGCGTAGCGGGATATATGCCAAAGCCGCTCGGCTACGGCCAGTTCGTGCAAGTCATGCGCTCCATTGACACCTATTGGACCATTAGCGAGATGCCGTAATCTAATCGCCCAGGGGAATCTACAAATAAGAGCAATCACTATGACTCTGGCAACCGACCAGAATATCAACCCAGAGGGGCTTTCCCCAAATGCCAGAAGGATGCTGGAGCTTCGGGATGAGGTGCTTGCGGAATGGATGAAACGGGTTCGAGAGTCCATCAAGGAAGCTAAACAGCTAGCCAACCCGATCCTGATCAATACCTTCCCTTCCCTGTATGACAACATCGCAGAAGCGATCACGCCTGGTTACCCCAGGACCACAGGAAATGAAAGCAACACTGTAGCTATTGAGCACGGGGGTGAGCGCGCCAGGCTGACGAACTACAACGTCCATTCGGTTATCTCGGAGTATCAGATACTGCGATGGACGATCTTTGATGTTTTGAAGGCGAATGGTGTCCGGCTTAACGATGAGGAAATTTACCGGATCAACGCCTCCATTGACGGCTCGATACGCGAGGCGGTAACTGCCTTCGCCCTTGCGCAACTAGCGCTGCGGGAAAGATTCGTTGCCGCCCTGACGCACGACCTGAGAAATCCATTATCAAATGCAAAACTTGCTGCCCAATTGATTGAACATTCTTCAGATCTGGACAGGATAAAGGAGTTTACAAGGCAAATTGTTGCAAGCCTCGACCGCATGGACGGAATGATCCAGGATTTGCTCGATGCCGCCCGATTCCAGAGTGGAAAACGGTTACAGCTTCGTCTCGAGGAATTCGACATGCAGGAGCTCGCGAAGGAAGTGTGCGAGCAATTCACCTTCGCGCATGGACCGCGTTTTCAACTCATTGCCCGCTCTGCCAGAGTCTGGTGGGATCGGGAGGCCATCAAAAGGGCGATGGAGAATCTTATGGGTAATGCGCTCAAATATGGCGCTCCCGACACTTCTGTAAGGATCAAAATTGATCCGGTACATGAGCGCGTAATGGTGACCGTGCATAACGAAGGAGAGCCCATTCCTCCGGAACAAATGGAAAGCCTGTTCCAGGTATTCCAAAGAGCAGCCGCTGGGAAGGAAGGCTGGGGCATAGGCTTGCCGTACGTGCGCAGTGTTGCGGAAAGCCATGGGGGAAGCGTTGAAGTCGATAGCGCAGCACCTCGCGGGACAACTTTCATGATAGACCTCCCAGGGGACGCAAGGCCCTATCAGGATGCCCCAACCCTCGAGGAAAAACCGGATTGATACTACATTAGCTCATGGTTTATCCTCTGTATGAATCTTGCGCAGATTGAATATTTGATGCTACTCGCCCTTTGGGTCCTGCTGCTTTCTTGCCAAACCTGCAATCGTTTCGACCAGCGCCGAAAGCTGCACGGGTTTGCAAAAATACCTCTGAAAACCTGCATTGATTGCTTTGGCTACCGCTTCTTCCCTGCTCCAGAGTTCTTCATCACATTTTTTAAAATTGCCAGGGAACTCAGAAGGTGAACAAAGGCTTGATCATCCCCCTCACCTGCCCGGCATCCACCGGCCCGAAATAGCGCCCATCGAGGGATGTGACCCTCACGTTCGACATGAGCAGCAATTCTGGCCTGCCAAGCTAATAGTGATTGAACCAATAGCGCGGCATCCTCCTTCCTGTCGTGTCGGTTGCCAGCGGCTTGCTTAAGGGCAATAGATTGCCACTGATTCTCAGGCCCTCACCGTCGAAACAATCTGTCATTACCGCTAGCATGCACCCCCTTCATCATTACGAGCGGTTACAACTAGCGGGACCGGGGATTTTGGCTCCCTGGAGTTGATTGAATGTTTAAATATTGCGTACGAGATAAAGCGGATTTAGACTTAAACACCTAGACGTATAAACACATATTAGGAGTACGCATGAATACTGCTCGCTGGAATCTCGCTGTCTCTGCCGATGTTGATAAATCCCTTCGAATGTTTCTGGCCAGCCAGGGTGGGGGCAAAAAGGGGGATCTGTCGCGCTTCGTTGAAGAGGCAGTACGAGCACACATCCTGGAGTTGTCAGCCGAACAGGCCAAGACTGCCAATGCAAACGTGAGCGAAGCGGATATGGCCTTGATGGTTGATGAAGCCCTGCAATGGGCACGTAAGCCCTGATGCGGGTGGTGCTGGATACAAATATTCTGTTTAGTGCCTTGATCTCACCACATGGAAAGCCGGATGTAATCTATCGCGCGTGGCGATCCGCGCGCTTCGAGATCGTAACGTCCCGATTGCAGCTGGATGAAATTCGCCGGGCCAGCAGATATCCCAAATTTCGGGCTGTTTTACAACCCGCCAAGGTGGGTACGATGGTCAATAATCTGCAGCGCGCCGTGATATTGGAGGAGCTACCCGTTACGATTGAAGCAGATGATCCTGACGATGCCTTTCTACTGGCTATGTCCTGGGCAGGCAATGCGGACTATCTGGTGACCGGTGATCGCCGCGCCGGCCTGCTGCAACGCGGGTATATCGAACGAACCCGGATTGTTACCCCAGCCATGTTTTGCGCCGAGGTGCTGCGGTGATGACTTTCTGACTTCGCTCCTCGTAACCCATTCAGGTTTCCAGGTCTAATCCCCGATGTAATTCAGCTTGGTTTTTTCAATCCGAAAAAAATCAATTCAGCCCTTCCGGCAGAATGACAGCAAATCGTGTCTTTTTCTTTTTACGGAAAGTTAACGTCGTTTTCACAATATTTTTACCTCACGAGGTGCAGCATTAGTTGACACTTTAGTAAGGAAGGATAATGGACGGAAGCATAGAATTCAGAGAACACGGGGCTGATCTATGGAACGAGGAGCTGCAACGGTCTTGTGACATTCTAAATAACTTTCTGGAAACCCTGCCTAAAGAAGATCGAGAAGAGCTTATTGCGTTGCTAGAAACCATTCATCAGACTTAAACGCGCCTATCTATTTGCGCCTGCTCTTCATTACGTTCAACTTTCTCTGCTGAGCTTCTTGGTGACCTTACCGGGAGCCTGACGGACGACTCGCTCTATTGCAGGTAGTTTCAATGCCCGCCCGGGATTCGGGAATGCGCACAGGTCATCCACCGTTTGGGAGCATCGGCCATCCCATTTCATTGCCTAAAATTGCGAAGGAACTCAGAAAGTGACCAAAGGCTTGATCACCTCCCTCACCTGCCCCGCGTCCACCGGTCCGAAATAGCGGCCGTCGAATGACGTCCCGCTCACGTCCGACATGAGCAGCAGTTCGGATTCTTTCAAAGTGTAACTATCTGTCGAATAGCGTGGCATGATCCTGCCCGCCTTATCCTTTGTCAGCGGGGTGCTGACCTGCAACACCTCGCCATTGACACTCATACCCGCATCCGTTGACGTCACGACATCGCCTGCCATTGCAAGCACCCGCTTCATCATGTACCCGTAGTTGCCCGGACAGAAACCCGCGCTTATGTATCCGCGCTCGCGCGCTTCATCGAACAGCGCGTCTGCGGCGGACAGAAAATTACATACTCGCCCTTCCTCACCGGCACATCCGTCAGCCGGTAAATCCCGACAGGAATGCTCCTGGTCGTATTGACCCGCAGACCTGCGGCAAAGCAAACTAGGCACACAATCAGGAAACCGAGTACCGCCCCGATCACTGCGCGCGTAATCCCACGAGAAAGCCATGACACTGCTAAGGTAAAACTCACAGCCGATCGCTCGCCATAGGTGCTGGCACTTCCGCCCTCTTCTGGAAGATGGCATCCTGGAAGTAGAGTGGTTGCCTTCCATAGATCGCCGGGAATCCTGCAACGTAAATGATCATATCGCCCGCCCGCTCGATCACATCCTGACCATCTTTCACTCCCTTGACGGGTCCTGGCATGCGCAGGCACTCATCCACCGTCAGCAAGGAGCGTTGCACATCCTGCAGGGTACGCGAAGTATGCTTGTCCCCCTTCGTCACCTGCTCTTTGACGATCGTGGTCTGTCCCGTGAGCTTGGAGAGGTGTTCAGCCGTCTCCACCCGATTGGGAGGGAAGGCATTCTGGATGTGGCAGTTGGAGGTGATGGACTCGTTCTGTCCGTAGCCGGTCCTGGAGGATTTGAGCTGGTTGATGTCCTGGCAGATGAGGTAGCACTTGATGCCGTAGCGTGCGAGAAAAGCGAGCGATTCCTGCAGGATTTCGAGCTTTCCCAGGCTCGGGAATTCGTCCAGCACGTCCATTCTCCTCTCGAAAAACGAACTTTACTAGATTCCAAATGGCACGTTTTAGGGGGAGCACATCACTTTAGACCGGTACTGATTCCGGGGTAGGGTCACAACGTCAACAGACCCTAGAATGCCCATGGCCCTACTATCGGGGCACATCAAATCTATCCTGATTGGAACAGTTGGAACGCCGATCGATGCATGAGCCAGGCTCAGGAATTGTTTGGATGGGAAAGGAGCTGGTTTGGAGATAATCTGCGCAAAAAGCACTCGAAAATGATAGAGGATGGCGTACGTTGCTCAAGCCGCGTCTAACTCCAGATACGCTCACTAGCTCATGATTTCCATGCTAGGTAAGCTTAGGATCTGCGCTTAGCTATGCCAGCGCCTAAAATTGAAGTCCGGATCGCACTAGCAGTGTCGCGTAAAAGTACAGTTCAGCATCCAGTGATCGTCTGATGTTGGAGGCTTGGCGGAATCCATGTTGCTCGCCATGAAACAAAAAGTAACCTACGGGAAGTCCTTTTGAACGTATTCGACTAACCATCATTTCCGCTTGATTTGGAGGAACTATTTTATCTTCGTCACCTTGAAAAAAAATCACTGGCACTGATAATCGCTCAGTAAAATTGATAGGGGAACGAGCCTTGTATTTCTCTATTTCCTCGGGATATTTGCCAACCAGCCAATCCAAATAATGGGATTCAAACTTATGCGTGTCCCGAACCAAAGCTTCTAAATCCCCAACCCCATAGTAGCTGGCACCTATTTTGAAAAAGTCATTAAATATGAGCGCACACAAGGTAGTGTATCCCCCAGCACTCCCCCCAGTGATCGCGGTACGTGCTTCGTCACCTCGTTTGGTTTTACAAAGGAAGCGCGCTGCATTTGTGCAGTCCTCAAGGTCCACGATCCCCCAGGTCTGATAAAGACGATTGCGGAACTCTCGGCCATAACCCGTACTCCCCCCGTAGTCAACATCAACAACCGCGTATCCTCGACTCGTCCAATATTGAATTCTTAGGTCAAGCGTACTGGATGCTGCAGCAGTAGGTCCACCATGGCTTTTTACAATGAGCGGCGGTAACTCATCTACGCTAGCCGTGAAGTCCGGATTGTATGGCGCGTAATACCATCCATACGCATTTCGGTTGCCAGTTGGAAACTCGATAAGTGTCGGAATCGAAATGTAGGCATGAATAGAGGAATCTTCTATGACCTCCGTTGACCGCCGGAGAATCTCGATGGTAGCTGGTGGTTTTATTCCGATCTTGACGACCGATGAAGGCTTGTCCGGAGCACCCGCCCTGACAACTATGTAATTCGCATTTACACGTACGCTAGCCGCCTCCGTATAAGGGAAACTGATGGGTGTTACATCCCCTGTTTCCTCGTTAATAATCTCAAGATGCGTGCGGCCATTCGCAATATAACTAACCACTACCCTGCTGTCTGAGGCGAATCCATATGTCGCCATACCGAAGGACCATTGCGCTTGACCGAATTCAGCCTTTTTGGGCATAACCGCTTCGATTGAATCGTTCTTAACTCGATATAAGTTCCACCAGCCACTTCGGTCCGAAATGAAATATAACGTCCCATTCAACGACCATTCTGGTTGAAAAATCGACTCATCTATAGAGCCAGCGATCTTCCGCGGCGAAGTAATTTCGCCTGAGTCAGTCACATTTGCCGTCCACAATTCCGAACTCGTCCATGGCATATTGGGATGGTTCCACGTCAGCCACGCAAGCCTCTTTCCATCGGAGCTAAGCCGTGGGTTGGAATAAAAATCGTTGCCTGAAATTAGGATCTGATCGTCACTTAGACCGTCTACGGCGACGGCAACAATAGTGTTGACCACTACCCCATCTGCTTGGCTATGATCTTCGCGTACTGTGATAATTCTGCCGCGACTCTCATCAATAATGCCGTCGGCATACCGACATTGAGGCGCACTCCCAATGGCGAAAGGAGGTCCCCCCGGATTCTGACGGTATAATTTTTGATCCGAATCGTTACTGAAATATACCGTACCATTTTTAACTAAAACAGCACCTCCACCGTACTCATGAACCCGTGTTCGTGTGCTAAATGACTCCGGCACAACCTCGCGCGTAGTCCCATCGGCTAAACGTTTTACTAAAACGAAGCGTCCCGCTTCTTTTGGACGGCTTTCGATCCAATAAACGTCATCATTATCCAAGAGAACATCGACGAGAGTAACCGCCTCGGCGACAATTAAATCGGAGGTAATTGGCGACTTCCAAAACCCATACGGAGACACTGACTTGGTTGCTTGGTTCATTTCAATCCTTGATCTCTTAATTTATGGTTGGAGCCCTATGACATTGGAACATTGTACTCAGTATTACTATAAATAAGATTCAAGTGTTTTTATTGTGATCATAATTTTTTATTTATATATTAAGCACCTTAACCCCTAACTGCAGTACCCCCGGAGTAGCCAAGAAATGGTATCCCTGCTAACTTTTGCTGCTCGAGCTTTAACGAAGACAAGGTGTGAGCGAGCAAGGCCGATCTCTCACTAGATCTAGCTCTAATGAGAGGTCAATAATCCCCCAAAAAGCCTATCACTAAATACGTTTTTGATTTTTGATCGATGCCCTATCACATCACTTTTAAACTGTGTGAGAGCAAATTGATCATGGGCTAACTGCGACGATATGGAATCGAGACCCAATGTCGATGCCTGCGGCAAACTCATGAACAATGGGTAGCCCTACGGGATTGGGCTTCGTTCTATTTCCTGACATGATCCCTCCTAAAGAGTAAGGACGCAGGACGGGGACTCGGATTAAATCAATTTCCTAAACGGGGTCATCGAAGATGCCACCACAGATGGGTCCGCAGCTTCCCCTGGGCCAGGTTTTTTGACGGGGTCGATGCCCCAAGAAGCTGACGGCCACTGTCCTCGCGTTATAGCAGTGTACCCGCCTGATGTTTCTATCCATAAGGGGCGCTGCGAGCCGTGGGAGCCGTGGGAGCCGTGGGAGCCGTGGGAGCCGTGGGAGCCGTTTTTTAGAATGTCGCGCTCCCGCTGACACGCTTCAGTTCCGCTTTCAGACGACGAATTTCTTCTGCCTGACCCCGGAGGTCGCTGTCTTCACTCCCTGGCAGACTGTAGCGTTGAGCCATGCGTACAAACTATGCTGGGAAACACCAATCCTGCTGGCCACCTCCGCCACTGGGTGCCTCCTCTCGGTGATCTGCTTCACCGTCTCAATCTTGAATTCTTCGGGATAACGCTTGCTGCTCATGACTCCTCCTTCATGCCTTAGTTTAAAGCTTCGGAGTGTCTACAGGTTCAGGGGGGATTCAGCTGCTTCTCGCTCTCGTACCTCTGACGCCCCGCCGCGTGTATAGCTTCGGCCTCGCTAAGCTTCGCAGGACATTCATTAACTGTGGCGACGCCGCCCATTCGAAGCAAGGTCATCTCGCTGTCTTGCTTTTTCCAATCAACAAAATCACCTGGAAGGGAGCGGTACCAAAAGCTGAAATGGGACACAACACTCTCTCCATCTTCTCTTTGCTTGTAGGGTCCATAAACGCAAGTTATTCGGTTGTATCGATGATTGCTAATTCCTTCCGTTGTTGCTTGGCGCACGAGCGGTTGTAGTTTGGGGCCAAGCATGGCTACGTCGATGAAGTCAACCGTTTGTTTTGAAAGTGGTGCTTCGTCTCCAGAGAGCTTTTTCGGTTCGTTTTGCTGTTCTTGTGTAGGTGATGGCGGCGGAGTGTAAACATCTGGCCAAACTTGAGCTCGACAAGTCATTGCCTGATAAGAAGCAGTACTAGCAGCTTCCCCCATGTTTTTTTTAGTTATCCATTTAATCAAATCAGCTGAGTCAAATTCAAGAGTACACCTGCAGAATCGACTACAGCTTGACTCAGAACGCTTCGAGTCCTCTTCCCTGCACCCCTTAATGCAGCCACTAAGGCCGAGTAAACCTCCTAAAATCCCTCTCTCTGCCAGAGAGGGGGGTGACGGAAATAATATTAAGAGGCCTAGACCGATGATGAAGAATTTAATTTTCATCAGGAAACGTCCATAAGGAGGATTGTTTATTTATTTTTTTAAAAATAGTACTTTTTAGACGGAAATATGACTCCTTTTGATTCTTATGTTGCAAAATGGAGAGGTTTTGCTACGTTTTCTCAAGAGCAAAAATGTGTGCATGACGTTGCCGTTCATACGGGAAACACTCGTAATCTGTTCCATTAACCAAACTTTCTTCTAATATTACTCAAATCACTATTACTACTTTCAGTAATGATCAACGTCTCGATAACGCCATCTTACCGAACCAAAGCGGTGGCTACCTACACCCCCGATTTACAGCAGTTTAAGGACTTAATCGTTTTTCGAGAGGAGAACGGACATGAAGAAGCGATTTCCGGATGAGCAAATTATTGGATTTCTGAAGTTTAATGGAGTTAGAGCTTAATGGCGGAACAGATAATCTAGAACGTCTCTTGATAAAGGGGGTGTCATATGGAGCAGCCTTGCTGAAGCCATTCCAGGCTTTGAAATGGCTAACAAGGTAAATCAGCCGATGCCAAAAAGCGGCGCAGCTGATTTGCGACGTTAGGGGAGGAAACAAGGATGACAGAGCAAGAATTAGAAGTAGTAAATGGTAGTTTCCGGACTAACTCCCCTAGTTATTCTGATTTTGGGGATATTAATTAATAGGACTCTAGAGAGAAATAAAGTTGCTCTATCTAAGGAGCAAGAATGGCAAAATTGGTGGGCCAAAAAACTCTTAGGAATTTCTCATGATTTCAATGTTGCAGTTTCTGAATGTTTAGCAAACATTTTCGCGCTTGGGCAGATAGCCCATGAAAAGCTCCCAGGCTGGGAAGTTGAGCACGAGCAAAAGGAGATTTCTTTGAGGGATAAGATCCGACTGATTCAGTTTCTAGATTGGGAAATGCAAAATTACTTACAGTTTGCTCCCACGAAAGGTAAAGAGGTTAAGGCCAAGCAGGAAGAGCTAATTAGGTTGGTTGCTAGCTTATTACGAACAAGGCAGTCTAACTTCGAAGAAATTAAATCAGTTCAGTTTGAGTTTAATGAGTTACTAAGGTTGGCTCATGCTGAGATTTTACAGATTTCCCCTAACAAAGCATTGCAGCGGACAAGCCGCTGAAGGCACACGCATTCCTCTAATCCGCATTTCTAATCATGTTGCTCTTGATCGAGGCAGTTATCGTCTCGCCTGCCTGCGCGACCAGGAAAAGGCTACATTGGGGGGAGTCAACCAAAAGGTTGTCGTGGACGATCCATCAAAATTGCCATCGACCACCATCATGCCTCCAGCTACAATGTTATCTGTGACGATGGCTTTTCGAACATCCGAGACCAGAAAATACGGCTCTGTTGCAAAAAATAAGAAGCCAGGTACACCATTGTGTTTTTCAGAACAGATCCTCAAATGTCAGATTTTAAGTGGCGTCATTTTCGTGGGGAGATGATTCTGGGTTGTGTCCGATGGTATTGTAAATAAGCAGCCTATCTTTATGCCAATCTCATATGTCTTCCTGTACACCAAGATCTTAAACGACAGGAGCTTGACATGATGGTCGGTATGTTGAATGGCAATTGGAGCAGCGATGAATGAAATTGAACGATTAGCACTGGAAAAGGTGGCTCCGTGCGATTCTTCTGCACTCGCCGCACTAGCCACAGTTATTGAAGGCGAGATTCCGAGGATGAATTTCAATTCCTCCTGGGAATTTGAGCAGCATCTCAGAGGTTCCAAAACCCCGGTCATACTCACTAATAAAATGATCGAATGGCCCGCAATGAAACTGTGGAATTTGGAGTACTTCAGAGAAACATATGGCAATGTATCACTGCCGGCATCCATTAATCTTCCAGATAAAGGGGCGGTCTATGACCAGGCTAACCAGAATCACCACCAGATGATGAAGCTGGAGGATATTGTCGATCTCATCAAACAACCAAATGCCAAGCCCTGCTATACGCATCAGCGACCAATCAGTTTTTTTCCAAGTGCTGAAAGAGATGTAAACTTTGAGGAGATTGTCCCGCCCCATCCCAGACATAGACCGTCCATAAATCTATGGATAGGATCAAAGGGTACTCGATCTGGTCTTCATTTCGATCGGCGAGATAACTTACTTGGACAAATTCAAGGCCAAAAATGGGTTTTATGTTGCCCCCCCGAAGAGCGTAGCAAGCTAAACCAGTTTCGGCGCAATATCGACAAGAGCAAAATAGATGTCGAGAACATGGACCTCAATAAACAGCCGCAATTGAAGAAAGTGCGGATGTGGCACGCGATATTGCAACCTGGCGAATTATTGTTCATACCACGGATGTGGTGGCACTTCGTCCGCTCGTTGGACCCATCTATTTCCATAAACTTTTGGTTTGGCCCAACGGCCCCCTGGAATGAGCAAATTCCCGCAATACTTTCCGCCGGCCCATTGTCGTTATTGGTCTTAACCCGTGATTTCATCTGGAACGGGATTCTGGGGAGACCACATAAAACCTATCTCCATACAGGACGTCCATCAGGTGCTTATTATTACGACAAGATAATTGGGTGGCGATTAAAGCGTTAGGAAAAGGCTGAACATCTTTTCAGGTTTCCATCAATATCGGATGGGTGCCCATGACAAATACATTGGGAGAGATAATATTTCAATCCATCCCACGGGTCTCCTTCCAAACGCCAGAGGAACTGGGAATACATCTTGCGGGTGCGAGAAGTCCGCTGATTGCCGTTGGCTTACTCAATTCATGGAAGGCACTTGAGGAATGGACGCCCAGCTATTTTGCTGACCGTTACGGCGCCCTCGAGGTGACTGCAACTGTCAATTTGCCGAAAACTGGCTCACCTTACGCCCTGCGTGCTACAGATCACGGGCGAAAAATGAAACTCGCTGAGTTTGTCGAACTCATGGCAAGTACCTCAAAAGCTTGCTACATTCATCAGATGTCGATTACCAAACTTCCGAAACTTATACGAGATGTTCAGTTTGAGGCTATGCTGCCTGCTAATAATGTCAGGGTGGAGTCTATGACCTTCATTAGTGAGTGTCAACTAATATAATTTATAATTCTAAATTGACACAAAATGACAGGAAAAGTGTCAGGCAGATTTGTCAGGATGGGGTGTACCGTAAGTACATACATAAGAGTGCAGGCGCACCAGCCAGATGTGATCGTCTGCGACCTTAACATGCCACAGGTGAATGACTACCAGTTCATTAAAGCCGCGCGCAATTTGCCGGCGGACAAAGGCGGAAACGCCCTACCATTGCGCTCTCTGTCCTAGGCAAGGACGAAGCGCAGACCAAAGCGATCAAGGCAGGTTTCCAGGAATACCTTGGCAAGCCTGTGCGGCTCTTTACACTGATTAGAACGGTCGCAGGCGCGGCAGGACGTCAACATCAGGATAACGACCAGCAAGGAACTGAGTGTGCCCCGCCTTTAATCACTGCCAGTCATCCAATCCACCTTGAAAGCGTTGGGTCTAGTTCATCCACGAAAGATTGTCATTCGACATACGCCATTGCAGGTGCCATGCTCGAAGCAAGAAGCAATCACGGCAAATCTACCTAAGGTATCCGATCAGCGCGGTCCCTCAACTGCGGCGATCCCCGAGGCTACGGCGGTCCTCGGGGCTACGGCGATCTCCGGGACTTCGGCGATCCCTTAGGCCACTGCGGGAAATTCTGCGTGCAACCCACGCAACAAGGGCAGTAAAGACAAGTTTTCGTATCAATTCATCCTCCTATTATTGGTCGGGGATATTGTGCTTTCAGCAGGAAATGGTAGGGGAATAGCCCCTAATACGCGAACGGCTGCTTTTTAAAGCATAGAGTAGAGGAGAACTGAATTCTATCCATAAAAAACGTTCGTTTTTAGGATAGGTAGTGGGAAATGGGCATCGATTCTAGTACCTATCTACATGCTTTTATAATAGATAAAAATCACTCATTCGTATCCGATGTCGGCACCCTGGGCGGAGCGACGAGCATAGCGTCAGCGGTAAACGATTCCGGACAGCTCGTAGGAGCTTCGCAGGCCGGATCTTTCTTTGTCCAAGGCACGCTTTCATCACTAAAGGGGTTGTAGCAGTTGAGCGTGAGCAACTGGCATTGCCAAGCCAGTCAATAGATTTCATCTGTGATGTGCTGGAAAATGGGAGACGCATCAAGGCATTGACCATCGTTGATGACTTCACTAAGGAATCCATTGATCTGGTATCTGAACATGACATTTCAGGACAATATGTTGTGCGTGTACTGGAGCGAGCTTCAAAGTTTCGCGGGTTGCCCCATGGCAATTTTGCACTGATCAGGAACCGGAGTCACGGGCAAGGCGCTGGATCAGTAGGCTTAAGCATGGCGTCCAGCTCAAACTGATTGAGGCAGGTACATCAGCATCAAACTCTATGTGTCCCGGCGAACGGAAGATGCAACCGGTGTGGGAGATCCTTCAAAACGATTCAGAAGGATAGCGTGGCTGAGTTCTCCTTATGCCGTGCGAATCTCTAAAAATAGAAACCGATAGGCAAGCTTCATTGTCTTTAGGTCGAGGTAGAGGGAGGTAAAAGCAGAGACTATTTACATTCACTTACACTTGAATTAAAGGAGCAAGCCATGGCAAACAACATTGTTCGTCGTTCCCCTCTTTCTGGCGACATCATGCGTTATGACCCTTTCTTTAATATTGATGAATGGTTCAGAAATTTCGGGATGCGGCCATTCTCGATGGATATGGAAAGCGCCCCGCAGATCAGGATGGATCTTACGGAAACAGATAACGCCTATAATGTTCGTGCGGAAATCCCTGGGGTAAAAAAAGAAGACGTCAAAGTACAGATGGAGGGCAACCGCGTCACGATCAGTTGCGAGACAAAGCAGGAAAGAGAAGAGAAGGAAGGTGAAAGGGTAATCTTTCGCGAATGTCAGCAGGGATCGGCCTCCCGGAGCTTCACGCTGGGGAGCGAAGTGGACGAAACCAGGGCCGAGGCTAAATATGAGAATGGCACCCTGGAACTAACGTTGCCCAAGAAGGAGGGAAAGACCACCAAACGGATCGAGATTAAATAGCATTACCAGCAGGTATTCGTCCCACGCTGGCCGTCTCACCCTAGGGGCGGTCAGTCCTGTGCATTTGTACTGTACTCTAGATCGACATACTCAAATGGAAGTGTTCGACTTTGGTTGGAATCGTCACTTGGGCCGTGCTCGAAACCCGATAGTCTTGGCGGCTTGATACGAGAGCTGAAGCTCATCGATTTTCTTTGCCGCCTCCGCTTTGGATAGATTTTCATCCATTTCTTCGCCAGCCTCTTCGCTTAACGTACTTAGATAAGATTTTTGCGCACCGGTCATCGGTTCATCACCGGCAGGTTCGTGACGAACTTGTGGGGAAGTTTGGCGGGCTAACCGCTTACACCCGCACACCTGCCAGCGGATTGTGGCAGGAGAAGGATGGCGCCA
>NZ_FOCT01000019.1 GCF_900110185.1 Nitrosospira multiformis | reverse complement strand
GTGATAGTTTTTTGTACGGTCCTCATACATCCTCCAAGGATATGATGCATGATTTTTATCACATATCGGTGTGATGGGAAAGTTCGCGCCTCCGAGGGAACTGATGGGACTTACTGGAGAATGAAGGACACTGAGAGTTCTTCATCACATTTTTAAAAATGGTTATTCCATTTTTTGCCTAAAATTGAAGGAACTCAGAAAGTGACCAAGGGCTTAATCACCCCCTTCACCCGCCCTATCTCCAGTGGCCCGAAATAGCGGCCATCGAAGGATGACAGCTTACATCCGACATGAGCAGCAACTCGGACTCTTTCAGCTCATAACTGGAATGCGGATAGCGCGGCATGGTCCTCCCTGCCTTATCTGCCTTGAGGCTCGCGCTTGCGGGCAATAGCTGGCAATACCCTTCTCGCTCGCCATGGCCTGTGACAGCGGCAAACGGGGAAAAGTGGGGAAGATTTTCTCCGGCGATAAAATATTCAATTGATTTGAAAAAGAGATCGTTACCGGGTGGCCGGGACGACAGCTTCAGGCGGGATGGCGGACTTTACGTACCTCATCAGAGTCATTTTGCAGTCATCAATTCTCGGAGCGTATTTTCCCAACCGATTGTGATTTACATCGTTAATTACGGCTTGCGTACCAGACCCCATCAATTTGTTCAAATCCGCCTTGCTCCTCCAAGTATGAGTCGAAATTCTCATGGTCGGCAGACAGCAGAATCAAATCACCATTCACATGGCCTTCGGTTTGGACGATCATACTTTTTACTGCCTCTGGTGAGAGCCCGCCGATGTTTCCACGCTCATCCACCATCCATCTTGTAGCATTCATGAATGCCTCGTTGCGGGTAAATCCTGTGCCGAAAACGTAGTAACCCGATTGAACAACCGCAAATCTGATTGGCAAGCGGCCTCCTGTCGCCCACTCCCGGTATTCAGGATAGGCCTCAACCAGGGCAAGTCCATCTTCGGTAGCTCTTACCGTCCAATGCTCTTCAGGGTATGGAATTCCGGTAGTTTCATTTATGGGACGGCTAATTGCTATTAGCCCTTCTGCCTCCAATTCCGCCAAATCATTAGTGTTATAGATTTCCGTAAAATGCTTTCCCGCCTTGTTGTGGGTAGTAATTTTCGAGAGGATTCGCACTTGTTCTGCTGTCTTCATTTTCTGCTCCCTGTAATGTCCTGCTCATTGTTGTGTCATGTTGCTTCGTCAGCTACCCATATATGGCTTAATCATGCTCTCAGGGCAGCCTGCCCATCTTTGTCATATTCATTACTTGGATCTCAGTTCGGCTATTCCAGTTAAAAACTGCATACCTGGATAATGAGCAGTTTCTTTGCGAAATTTGTCTACAAGATCCTTCTCCATAACTTGTACGCCATTCGCACATGAAACCTCGGCTTGAACGCCCTCGGGTATTTCGACCTTATCAGGCTGGTAACAAGGTCGAGTGCTTCAACTGAATCGGTATCCTCATAGAGAATGGAATCGACAGCTTCGAGGTTATAGTAAATCTCTGACACTGGTTTTTTCTTTTCCGTTGGCCTCAATCAAGGAGGCGGCGTATCGGACCACTTTAACCTGGCAAGGAGCTTTAACTTGCAATCACTTTTGCCTCGCTGTCCCCCAAATCCCTTCGGAATGATGAATGCCCAAATATAATCAGGGTCGCGGCCTTCCAGCTTTTGAAGTTGCTCCCTGCTGGAAACGAATCTGCCCAACATATCCTTTTTGACATTTTCCTCAAATTCTTTCCAGTAGTAAAAAACGTCCAACGTTATTTCTCCTTATTTATAAATAAGTTTTCTTATTTCACGTGCGACAATTCTCCCTCCATCAATCAACCTTGAGAGCTTCCGATAGGAAAGCTCTTCCTCGCACATCAGCGAACAACGCAAAAACGGAGACATCAAACCATGAACAAAAACGAACTCATTGAGGCGATTGCCGCCCAGACCGACTCCAGCAAAGCTGAGACCGAGCGCGCCGTTCGCGCGCTACAGGAAGTCATTTCGGAAACGCTACAAAAAGGGGAATCGATAACATTGCCCGGTTTTGGCACATTTGAAGTGCGTGAGCGCGGCGAGCGAACGGGCCGCAATCCCAAGACCGGCGAAAAATTGAAGATTGCCGCATCGAAGGTTGCGCATTCAAACCCGGGGCAACGCTAAAGGCTGCTGTGAACGGCAGAAAGTAGAAAGCTAGCAAGCCTTGCAGTGCTTCGAAAGCAATGATCATTCAAGCATTCATCGGAATGACTTAGCCAAATCGTCTTGAAGCGGGATGAAATCCTTATCCCACACGACCTGGACCTGAGCTGGGATAATGCTCTCAATCACGGAATAAATATCCACGGACTCATCTGGCACTTCGATACTGACAATCAAGCTATACCGGACATTATTCTGCCACCGATCCTGTGCCAGGTGCGACTGGTATCGAATCACTCCACAGCCCAATGCCCTTGAGACTGGCTGAGACTTCTGGGCCTCGGCATAAAGCCGCTTATCAGCCAGCCGCAGATCTTTGTCATACTGTGCGTAATGCCATGCCAGTCCCGCCTTGATCTGTTTAAGGTTCACGTCCTGTCCATTCAGCAGCACTTTTCCCAAAACACGCTGATAGCGGTCTTGCTTGTGCCACTCCACGGCAACTTCCTTGCCAAATACCAGATCAGCCAGGTTTTGCCGGGATACCGTGCGGAACGGCTGCTTGCGCTCGGGTGCATCGATGCCTATAAGGCTTACCTTGTGTTGATGTTTTGACTCATCGAGGACTGTGACGGTGTCGCCATCGGCGATCTTGACGACTCGACCCCTTAGTATTTCTGCGTGAGCGAGGCAAGTGCATAAGATATAGACAGCCAAGCCAATTATTAACCGGCTTAACTCTAATCCGGCCCGCGGCATTACGCGGTTACCCTGATGCCAGCCGCGTGCGTCCCATGCGCGGGCCGAACAACTATCTCAACATGCTGATCGAGCGAGACCAGTGCCTGCATCAGGCGTTCGAGCGAAATGTTCTGTAGCTTGTAGCGCCGAACCTGGGACACTTTCGGCTGCGTCATGCCGGTGAGGCGGGCAGCTTCTGTCTGATTTAAGCCCCGCTTGTCGATCAGTTCGTTCAGCTTGACCGCGAGGACCGTCTTCGCCGACAGCTCCTCCGCGTCGTCAAAGCCGAGGTCGGCCAGCACATTGTCGTACCTCGAGGATGGCCTTCTTGTGTCATCATGATCTCCCATTTACCCGATAGCGGGCGAGCACTGCCTTCAACCGCTTCTCGATCAACTCCACACGTCATACTTCAGAAGATAGAGATGGTAATGACCGCTGGCGTACCGGCGGTCCTGACCTCACCCTTGACACTTCTCGCCATTTGGGCGAATCTGGCGCCTACGCCAGCGGGAGGACTTTTCAAGAGACTTGGGGAACCGAGTCGTACCGAGGCCCGATTATACGCTGGCGTAGCGTCAAGGGTCGCCTTGGCTTGAGGCTGGCGGGAATTATATCCGCCTGAGTTCTCTAGCCAATCGCGGCCTTTGCGTTTTTCCGTCGCCCCTTCCACGAACCGCCTTGCCGGCAGCAGGTAGTTCTCGATGATCTCCCCGTCCGACAGCTTCATCTTTGCAAAGCCGGGAATGTTCTCGCGCAGCCACGCGCGGATTATGAAAGTTCCCCTCGTACTCTTGCCAAATAGCTATTGCGGCAAAACTAGGAGATCTGGATCTAACGCTATACCGGCATCCAAAACATTCAAGTGTGCAAGAGCATTTCGCACGTTTCTGAGTTTTATAAGCTTTGCTCGAATGCTAGGATCAATATGCGATTGCCTCGCGAAATATGCCAAGTACCCGATCTCCAAATCTAAGGCGTCATTGATCTGTTCACCATCGCATCGATCTGCACAGGGAGCTTTAGCCGGTGGCGTATTTTCCGAACAAGTGACCGGCGGTGTAATTCGATTAATGGTAGTAGCGAGGAAGCTTGGCTACTCCAAACGCGCATCCTTACTTCTTTCGTTGGGTCGTTAAGAGACAGAAACGCCGAATGGATCTGGCGTCGCCCGTCAAAAATATCAACTGTTCCGCTACTCCATGATGGTGGCCGTTCCTTCGTCCATCCATAAGAGTCAGCTAGTTCACCGAGGATTCTTTCAGGCAAGAAAAGTTCTCTAGTCTCCGCGTCCAGCAGCAAATCGGCAGCAACCACATCCCACTGTGCAAGTCTGGCTACAGTCGTAGCGATCAATTGACCATGCACGCCCTTCATACCTCTTTCCCGGACTCTCGAACCTGCATAGGCAATCATGTCTATTTCCGACAATACTCCTTCCCATATAGCGATCCCGAGAGTAATGTCTCCCTTCGGGAGGGCTGAGCGCTCAACACCATAGACAATACACACTAGTAACGGGCGGTCAAATGGCGGAATTGCTCTACAGACAAGCTCATATTCGCTTATAAATGTCTTCCATTGTTCCCAATGGCTTATCGGCACTCCATCCACAACCACAGTCTGCCCTGGTTCCAGCTTCTTGCTTAGGATCGATGGACTACGTTTCTCTGTCGCGGCAATGTCGATGCCCAACTGAACAAATAAGCAATCTGCTGGCTGCATATCTGTGCACCAGCACTTCTTCCGCTGCTTTCAGCCGCTGGGCCTCGATCCTGACATCCAGCCCGTAGCGTCTGGCCATCGCTTCTACATCGCCACGGCGCAATGCTGCGATCTGTCTCAGAATCCAGTTCAGGTCGGCGCCGTAGAGTCCGCGCAGACCGAAATGGCCGAGTGATTCATGGAACAGGGCCTCGATCAGCTCTTTCGTGCTTCCGATCTCGGATGCAACGATGTAGACCCTGTTGCCAGCGATGAAGGCGCGGGGGGTACCGCTTGCTCCACCCGACATCTGGAGGGCATTTTCCATGTGCACGGCTTCGGGTACGGCCGGATCGCCCATGTTCTCGACGATGACGATTTCAGGGGCGTTCTTCCACCTGGCGGCGATTGCACCAGTGATCGCGCGAATCTGCGATCTTGGGAGTCCAGAAACAGAAAAGCCACCCTGGAAGGTGGCTTTTGTGGGTCCCGGACGGGAGAATAACTGATCGAGATTGCCCTGCGATACTAGACTCTGCCCATACAGTCGAACTTGTTCCAAAATTCCGGGTCTTTCGCCGCTTTCGCTTGATATAAGGGACTTAATGAGTATGCCGCGACGACTTGTTGCCTCACCCGCTCCCGCCGCTCGTCCCATTCCTTGACTTGGCCGCGCTGAAACGCTCGCCGGTCCAAGGGCTGACCCAATCCCCCGATGAATTCTCTTCTGTTGAAGTCGTATCTGTCATCCTTGAACTCCGGTGCCTTGTTTTCAAAAGTCTTGACGAAAGTATGGATCAAGGCCTGCGTCTTGGCAACGATGTCAATTCCCCAAGCTCGTTGGCTCTACAAAGTTTTCACAAATGCCGTTTCAATTCCTGTCCATCAGAATGCAAAGCAACAATTCTTTAACCTTTGCGACGGTTTCAGTATCCGGTACAGCTTGACCCTGACTGCTTTTACGCGGCACGAAGACTTTGGCATCCACTATTTTTCGCGCATCGGCCGCATCGAAACCACGAGCAGCGCAAACTTCATCAAGAGCAATATCAATTGCCAGGAGACAGCTCTCAGCGAAATTCAATGTAAAGCGGCGACCTTCCATTTCGTGCTCCGCTTCTTCCGTTTCTATTCCTTTGGATAGCGTAATTAACATACAAAGAGCTGCTCGCATCCGTTCATGCTGATATTGCCAGTAAAGCAGCCCCCAGGCATTCGCCATCCGTAAGAAGCTCTCTATCCTGTCGATATAGGCGCTGTCCTGCATTGTGTAAGTCTTAAGAGGACAAGCGCTCCTGATTCTCGCAAGCTCACGCTCATCCCCGGCGACCATGTACTTCACCGCCAATGGCGCGAGTTCTACCGGCGTGAGGTGAGCGTACATCTTTGATGTAGGATCGTTCATGACTTCCTCCGTTCGAGGGTCTGCTCGATGAGTTCGATGCGCTTCTTGATATCCTCGGTTTCGAACGCTTTGCGAATCAAATCGAGAACATAGGCTAATCGGGTTCCATCCTGTGTCTCTATCCTTCCAGCCCGCATATCCCGATAAACAGAAGCAAGTTCCCGTCTCAGGGCATGAGCATCGTGAAGGTCGATTTTAGGGGGGGTAGGGTTAAGCAGTTTTCCTTGCTCCTCAAGAGCTTCCAGCGAATAATTTACGTTGGACCCGCCGTCCATTAGCATGCCCCTCCTGTATTGGCATTAATAAATATCGCTCGTCCCTGCCTTATCAATGAGCGTGAGCAATTGCCACGGGTCGTACTTTGCCTCCGGCACTCTTCATTGTTGTGTTACGCCTCTGACTATTGTTCGGTTTGGGGACATTTTTTGGTCCGCCAGCCTCGCCGTTGGTCCGCCGTGTCTTTTGGCGAACCTGAGGAAAAAAGGGTCATCGGCAGGGGACTTTTGGTCCGCCGCCGTTGATTTCCCTATAGGCGGCGGCGAACCAAAGATGATTATTTTGAGTGAGGGAGGATTAGTCATTCAGGATCTGTGTTCACCATACTTGACTGACGCCATGGGATGTAAATAAGTGCGTGCACCGCCGCGACCAGATTTTTTTTCAGCGGGCCAATCTTCCTGGGTTAACCGACCTGATGCAAGCAATCGATCCACAGCTTCTCGGATTTCTGCACGCGGCAAACGCAGATCGTGAGCTTCCAACGTACTTTTGTTATAGTACTTCCCTGCTCCGAGTTGCTCGGTAAGGAACTGGAGTACCCGATCTTCGGCACTTTCCTGTTCCATCTGCTTTGTGACCTTTATCCGCTCAATACGCTCAAACCGGTATCCACTGCGGCAAATCAGGATTTCATCCTGTGGGGCGCAATAGCTTATTTTAGGACGGGCAAGGATCAGGCCAGTTTCACCTTCCTCGAGATCCCTGTCCGTTGCTGCATGCCATTCATCCGGAGATACGTTCTGTAATACAAGTACCATTCTCGAACCATCTGCAAAAGCGCTGCCGCCGCGTCCTGCATACTGATCTTTTGCCCTGTCGCGAGCATTTTGCTTGCCGGAGTGATGAACATATAAGATGCAGCATCCAATCATTCTCTTCAGCCGGCGCGCTGCTTCAATCAAACCCTGTTCCGCGTCGTTGACTCGGCTCTCCCCTACACCAAATGAAACTGCAGGATCGATTACCACCAGAACAGGTCGCAGTGTCTGGCACCCTTGAATCAGGGCATCTACTTCTTCTGCGGCTGGTCTTACTACCTCGTCCCGGATCTCGGTTACTCGAAAACCTTGCCCTGATACATCGCTCAGGAGCACTCCTTGCATCACCTTTGTCCTTTCTGCCTCGTTCAGTCCCATTGCGTCAGCAAGGGCTCGTAGTCGGGCCACAAGCATTTCCCGGCTATCCTCTGCTGTTATGATGAGCACTGGGCCAGGTTTGAAGATCCGAAGGCCGAACAAAGGAATGCCTAAAACGATGTGGATTGCCATGTGAAGTATCAGCGTGGTTTTTCCTGTCCCGCCTGGTGCGATGAGCAACCCCACATCGGCATACAGTAGTTTTTCGATGATGCAATCCGGTGTGATCCGTGCGTTCTGAAATTCCTGAACCGTGATCGGAGAGGGAAGCTTCCATAAGGGTGGAGCAAGCTCATCAGCCCGAGCCATGGCGCTTCCCTGCTCCCCCTCTATGGTGAAGGGTGGAGCTGAGTCGACAAGTTGTCGTATTTGGTCGACACTCATTTCGGCTCCATTGCCACATCGTTCAGATCGCACTGCCGGGGAGGAATAACGATGCGCACAAACTTGCCAGTTTTTGTCCAGCACGTTGCACATTGTCTGGCTGCCCTGGCCCCCGCCTCATCGTTGTCCGCTCCAATCAACAATGCCTCGATCCCGGGTAATGCTGGAAAAGATGCCAAGTTACCTGCATCCACGAGACTCCACATAGGAGTGAACGCGTGCGCCAGGCTAAGGGACGTTTCTATCCCTTCACACACTCCTAACCCCAGTGTGACATTCGCATCAGGCCATAACCGGATGACACCGCCTGCCTTCCGATGACCGGATAGAAGTAGACGAGGCGGGTCGACATCTGCCTTACTACCAGTCGATTTAATCCAGGTGCGATGCAGTGTAATCGGTTCATTTGTAACGGTGTCCGTCACCAATGCCACCAGGGCCGGCCCGACATACCCACTAGGGTGTTTTAACGCGGGGTGGTAACGGAGATCGCCGTCCCTCGGAGGAATCACGCACTTCCGGGCCTTGAGGTAATCCAGCCCAACTCCCTGAAGCGTCTTTGTTTGATTGAAAAGTTGTTGTCCGTATTCTGATAATGTTTGAAATTTTCGACTTGTTTGGATGTGTTTCATCCCAGCCGTGAAGTTAGACCCGTCCTGCAGCGCAGGTCGAAAAGTCTCCACGTAATTACAACGAAAGCAATGTGCTACCCCCGCCTGATTTCCCTTGATCGTTAACCCGAGTGTTTTGTCGTCCTTACCCCGTCCGCAATGGGGACACCCAAGCCGATGATTGCCAAAAGCGAAGCGGGACCAATCGATTGCCATATTGGGGCTGGAGTTTGCAGGTTCCCGCTCAATCGAGATGAAATCACTCATCGTTCTTTCCATTTGAGAAGCGGCCTTTAGCCTGTTGCTTTGTCTCAACTTCTAAATTGCGTCTTTTTTGGGCTTGCGCCGTTCTGCGGAGTTTTCCGTCCTCGTTCAGCCAATCATCGTGATTTCCATTAGAGAAATCCTTTTTCCCCTTTTGCGCTGCCACAATTCCTAAATTGCGTCTTTTTTGTGCTTGCGCAGTGCTGCTGAGTTTTCCGTTCTCGTTCACCCAATCATCCAGGTCCTCTTTAAAATAGAAAACCCGTCCTCGTTTCACGAATTTCGGCCCCGTACCGTCACATCGCTTCGTTGCCATCGTTTTTACGGATAACCCCACGTAGCTCGCTGCATTTTCGGTATCCATACGTCCATCAGGAAAAATCAGGACATCTCTTCGTATTATTGGGAAAGACATGGAAGGAGTTCCCTATGTATTTAGATATAACTCACAAGTTAACATAACTTCTATGTATTGTGTTACATTACCTAACGTAGGGGAAAAAAATGGAAACTTATGGAACTTTCAAACAGAAGGATTTTGGAGATGAGCGAGAACAAAGGGCATAAAAAAGGGGGTGGAAAGCTTTCGAGGTCCGAGGTCGTCACGGTTAGGCTCGATCCGAAACTGAGATATATGGCGGAACTTGCCGCGAGAAAACAACGACGCACGCTTTCCAGCTTTATTGAATGGTCAATTGAGCAGAGCTTAAAGGAGGTGCTTGTCGTCAATGCAAGCAAAGGGGAAAGAAGCAATCTGGCTCAAATGGCGGAATCATTGTGGGACATCAGTTCACCAAAAAGACTTGTCAAGCTTGCTCAGAAATGTCCCGAGTTGCTCAACTATAAGGAGGAGCGCATATGGAGATTAATGGATGAATGGAAAGCGCTTTTCGATTTCTATGAGGATGGCTCCCGCCGCTTCCGTTGGGAATTGTTGGACAGTCTCTGGAAAGAGTTCGAACAGTATGGCGACGAGGAAATTACGGAGAAAGATTTAGGATGGAAAGTCGGGGAATACTTTCAGAGAACTGGGCTGCCCTCCTCTGCTCTGGTTATCCATTCCGAACCTCGATACATAGATGAGATTTGACATAAATGGCTAAAACATTTGTAAAACTGGCGCGTTTAGCGATGCGCAAGCTTGCTGCCGGCAAGAAGATCAGCGAACAGGGAATTACTTTCGAACGCCAAGCCAATGGGGATGGCGTGTTCTCCGTCAACATCATGGTTGATGGTCAACGAATTCACCGGGTAATCGGACGTGAATCAGATGGTACGACGCGTACCCAAGCGGAGGAGTTTATCGAGAAAGCGAGGCAAGACGCCAAATCGGGACGTCTCAATCTTCCGAAGGGGCGAAAGACGGCAATGGGGTTTGTCGAAGCCGCAGATAAATACCTGGCTAAGCTCGCGCAGGAAGGCGGCAAGGACCTAAAGATGAAACGATACCGACTGAGTATGCATCTATCGCCATTCTTCGGCGCTACGCCGCTGTCAAAAATCAGCACCTTTGACATCGAGCGCTACAAAAAACACCGATTGGAAGAAGACGTACAGGGAAATGTCACTAAGGATGGCACACAGCTCTATAAAGGAAAAACCAAACCAGGTACTGTGAATCGCGAACTAGCTGCCCTATCCCATCTCTTTACCAAAGCGGTGGAGTGGGGATGGCTGGATCACAAGCCCGCCACCATCAAGCGCTTGAAAGAGAATGATGGTCGAATTACCTATTTAACGGTAGATCAAATCAAACGACTTCTTAAAGCAGCGCAGGAAGACCAGAATATCCAGATATATCCCTTCATTCTCATTGGATTGGAAACCAGTATGCGCCGTAGCGAGATATTGGCCATTCGACGTGACCATATCAATATCGAGCGATTGAGCATATCCATTCCGAAAGCAAAAGCGGGAGCACGTGAGCAACCCATCACAGCTTACCTTGCCGACTTTCTTATTAAGTATGTGGAGGCACTTCAACCGGGGACACCGTGGTTATTCCCGTCTCCTGCAGCGAAAGAAGGACATACCGTCAACCTGGATAAACCGTTTCGACGCGTTGTTATCCGAGCCGGCCTGGACCCGACTTCAGTAGTGAGGCATACCCTACGTCACACTGCGATTACTCATTTAGTGCAAGCAGGAGTGGATCTGCCAACCATAAAACGTATTTCAGGGCACAAAAATTTGAGCATGGTAGAACGATACAGTCATCAGAACGGGGCACATATCGAGTCAGCAATGGATAGGCTTGCAGAGAGATACCGCAAGTCCAGTTGACACAATTACACAGGAATTACACAAATCGTGGAAAAGAAAAACGGCTTCCAGCATGGAAAGCCGCTTGAATACTGGTGGGTCGTGAGCGATTCGAACGCTCGACCTACGGATTAAGAGTCCGCTGCTCTACCAGCTGAGCTAACGACCCGGATTGAATGAACCGGAACTCTCAGTTGCAGGCTCAAGTGGGACAGAGGCAAAACCTAATTCGTCCTGTATTGCCCAAACTGAGGGTGCTAATCCTACCACATCCGGAAAGAAATTCGAATGGTACAATTACTTGATCCGGCCATTACGTGATCAAAAGCTGTGACCGGATGAGCAGGAGATCGAGCTTCCCCTCCCGATGGGAAATATTCAGCTGCTCAACGTAAGCGGTTATCCAGCAAATCGATTCGGCTTAATACACTCCTCCAGCATCGTCCGCATGCGTTGCCAGTGCGAACCCTCCCAGAAAACCCGCTGACAGATATCACACGTGCTGAAATGGTCGAAGCGTTCGCGTACGGAAGGCGGCAGGCGCTCAAGCACTACGGCCTTCTCGACAGGGCGTAGAGGCGCATTGCAGTTCAGGCATAAAGTAAAAGGCTTGATGCTGTGTGCGAGGTCCAACCGATCGAAAATCTCGCAGAGCTGGTCAGGCGGCTTCAAGGTCCGCACGTAACATCCATGCGTAATCGAACGCCGCTTGAGCAGTTCCCGGTCGCGGGTGAGCACGATGCGCTTTTCCTGGGCAGCGAGCAATTCGATCTGGCGGTCGTGATAATTATTGTCGTACAGCGTGTCGAAACCCGTCATGCGCAACAGATGCGCCACCCCCCCCAAGTGAGCATCTGCAATGAAGCGTGTTATCCGCAGGGGATGCTCACGCACTCGCAACAAGGGTGTGACATCGACCATTTCGAATTTGGGAAAGACCGCGACCCGGTCGCCATGCTCCAGTATCCGGTCGAACCCCACCGATTCTCCATTTACCAGCACCAGTTCCACTTCGGTATGAGGCACGCCCAGTGCTTCGATCATATGCTTGGTGGTCGCTGCACGAGCGCAGGGACAGGAAAATTCCCGCTTGCGCCGCTCGGGAGCGAGAAAGTCATTCAGTTCCTCATAAAAACGGAATGTAGCGGTAACCATGAATCAGTATTGCACTTTTCAGGCTTAAGCGCATGATTACCCCTTTCCTGGAGTATCAACGGCAGTTTGCGCGAGAGTGTTCTCTTTTTCTGGAGTAACATCGTCATACTGCGCGCACGTCTGCTGTTCATCGCCCATCAGGTGATTCCATTAGCGGGGAAAACATGCAATTCAGAATACGGGAAGGTCGCCTAGCGGATGCTGAGGCGGCGGGGATGATCTGCTACGAAGCATTCAGGACCATTTCTCAGCAGCATGGTTTTGAACCCGATTTTCCCTCGTTCGAAGTGGCGCGTGATCTCCTCCTGGCGTTGCTTTCGAGACCCGATGTATATTCAGCCATGGCTGAAAGCGAAGGAAGAATCATCGGCAGCAATTTCTTGTGGCAGGATTCCGCCATTGCCGGCATTGGCCCACTGACGGTAACACCGGAAGCCCAAAGCGGCAGGGTGGGCCGAGGCCTGATGGAGGATGTGCTGGAGCATGCCCGGAATAAACATTTCGCGGGCGTGCGGCTGGTGCAAGCTGCATATAATAACCGCTCCCTCTCCCTCTACGCCAAGCTCGGGTTTGAGGTGCGGGAACCATTGGCAACTCTGCAGGGAGCACCCCTGCAAATCGATATCTCCGGCTACAATGTCCGTCCGGCAGGGGCGGAGGATGCAAACGCGTGCGACTCCTTGTGCCGAAAGATACACGGCCACGATAGAGGGCAGGAATTGCGCCATGCGATTGCGCAGCAGACCGCAATGGTGGTGGAATACGGGGGCCGCATCACCGGTTACGCGACGTTAATTGGCTTCATGGGGCATGCAGTGGGAGAAAGCAATGAAGAGCTCAAGGCCCTGATCGGCGCCGCGGACGCGTTTGTGGGCCCAGGCTTTCTTCTGCCCACGCGTAATAGCGAGTTGTTCCGCTGGTGCCTGCAGCAGGGGCTTCGGGTAGTTCAACCGATGAATCTGATGAGTCTTGGCCTCTACAACCGACCCTCGGGGTTCTTTCTGCCCTCCATTCTTTTTTAAGGGGAAGGGATTCCAGGAGCTTGCCGTATTCATATCGGTGCGACAGTTGGCACGGACGATACAAACGGATAAGTTAAACAGGAGGCCAGATGTCTCAACATGAAACATTCCTGCGGGAAGCAGTGCGTCTCGCCAAAAACAACCGTGAACGGGGTAACCGGCCCTTTGCCGCAGTCCTCGTTGTCGAGGGGCAGGCCGTTTCCACCGGCGTCAATGACGTCGTGCAGAGCAATGATCCCACCACGCATGCAGAAATGGAGGCAGTGCGCACTGCCAGCCGGAACCTCGGTCGTCCTGATCTGAGAGGCAGCATCGTTTACGCCAGCGGTCACCCGTGCCCCATGTGCCTGGCAACCATGGTGATAGCAGGAGTGGATGCCGTCTATTACGCTTTCGACAACGATGATGCGGAACCCTATGGTTTTTCGAGCAAGGCGGCTTATCAGAAGCTGCGCCTGTCACTGGAGCCTCCACCCCTGCCGCTCATTCGACTCGATCTCGGCCTGTCTCCCGCAGAACTGTACGGCACCTAGCTTTGTAACTTGAGAATGAAGGCAGAAAAAGAATAAGAAGCAAGGAGATAAGAAAAAGGAGGTAAGACGTGGCCGTGCGTTCCGCGGCTTTTTTGGCGGGTTGACAAGAGTGTCGAAAAGTATTGCAAATTCTGGCTCAACAAACGCTCTTTAAGTACCCGCCCTGAGCAATCAGAGAGTTATAATGACGATACATATATTGCCTGCCAAAGAAAAAGACACAGACTTTATGAATAAGCAACCATTGCAAGACATGCTGCTCCTTCCCCGAATATCAGACATACCAGAGATGCCAGAGCCTCAGGATCATGCGGAAGTCACAAGCAATAGCGAAAGTCCCGTTGAAAGCCCTATTGACAGCACTGTTGACACCCCGATCATGGGAGAAGCAATAGACGACAGAATAATACACCCTATGCACCTTACCCGATTTCTGGTCACAAATTTTCGCTCGGTAGAGAACAGTGGCTGGATTGAGGTTGATAGCGTTACCGCCCTCATCGGCGTGAACGAATCCGGCAAGACAAACCTGCTGGTTCCACTCTGGAAGTTGAACCCGGCAGTCGGGGGAGAGATTGTGCCGGCTTCCGACTACCCGAAAAAACAATTCGGCACCCTGCGACAGGCACCCGAAAGCTTCCACTTCATAACGGCGGAATTTGAAGCAGGAGAGCTTGGAGAAGAGCTTTGCGGCAAGCTGGAGATCTCCAGCGAAGAGGCCTCCCTCATCGCTGTAAAACGATACTTCAATGGGGATTATTCGATCTCCTTCCCCCGGCGGGAAGAGCTTGGCGAGATCAGGAGATCATCAGGGGAGGGCGCGGAGGACGTTGTGAATACCGTAATCCACTCCCTTCCGAAATTTGTCTATTACTCTGAATTCGGAAATCTCGATTCTGAAATCTATCTTCCCCACGTAGTACAGAATCTTCAACGCACTGACCTTGGGCCCAGAGAAGCAGCCAAGTCGCGTACATTGCGAGTTCTTTTTAAATTCGTAGGCCTCGAGCCGGGAGAAATCCTTGAACTCGGGCGGGACTTCCCAAGGCGCAAGGGCCGTCGTCGTGAACCCACAGCAGAAGAAATCCGGGAAATCGCGATGAAGAAAAGGGAGCGTTCCATCTTGCTGCAATCGGCAGGCGGGCTTCTGACGGATAAGTTCAGAAATTGGTGGAAGCAAGGAGATTACAAATTCCGCTTCGAAGCAGATGGAAGCCATTTCCGCATATGGGTTTCCGATGACCGCCGCCCGGAGGAAGTTGAGCTCGAAAGCAGAAGCACGGGGCTTCAGTGGTTTCTGAGTTTTTATCTGGTTTTCCTCGTGGAAAGCGGGGGTGAGCACCAGAACGCCGTCTTGTTGCTGGACGAGCCTGGATTGTCGCTGCACCCCCTGGCGCAGCGCAACCTTTTTGCCTTCTTTGACAGTCTTGCAAAAGTCAACAAAATCCTCTACACGACCCATTCACCATTCCTGCTGGATGCAGAGCACCTGGGACGCGCGCGCAAGGTGTATGTTTCCGCGAGCGGAACGACGCAAGTGACGTCCGACCTTCGTAGCGTGGAAAAGGATGTCCGGCAGGCGGGAGCCGCCTATGTGGTTCACTCGGCGTTGAACCTGAATATTGCCGAGAGCATGGTAACGGGCTGCCAACCGGTCGTCGTGCAACGCATCTCGGATCAATATTATCTCTCGACCATCAAGACACTGCTCATTGGGGCAAACAAAATAGCCCCGAAGCGCGAACTGCTCTTTCCTCCGGCCGGCGCCAGCAAAACGGTAGGCGTTATCGCAAGCATTATCAGTGGGCGCGACGAGACGCTGCCCAAGGTAGTCCTGCGGGATGATGAAGCAGGAAAACAAATCAATGCAGAATTGAAGGCGGATTTGTACAGCGACGCGCAAGAGCGCATCTTTTCGACGGATAATTACGTTCTCTTCAGCAATTCCACGACAGAAGATCTGATACCTGCACCGTTTTTTGCACAAGTGATAGACCGCTGGGAGAGGAATACGGACACGGCCTTTGCGGATGTCCTGGTCAACGGCAAGCCGGTGGTGGAGCAGGTGCAGGCCTGGGCCGAAGCGCAGGACCTAGTGCTACGGGATGAATGGAGAGTTGAAGTTGCAAAGCGCGTCAAGGAACAGGCGCTGAAAAAGGGCATCGGTGCGTTTGATGCTGGCACCATTGCCCGCTGGGCGAAGCTCTTTCAAGAGTTGATCCGAAACTGATCGCCTCGAATGAATCGCTGCCAATGCTGTTGGTCCCATCGCAAGACGATTTGCAGCACAAAGCAGAAATCTCCTGATTACTCGCGAAGCAGCTGGTCGATGACATTACGTGTGATGGCATCGACCTGCAGGTTTTCGAGCACCTGAGCCCAGTCGGTAGTTCCCGCAGTGAACACCGCGCCGTTGCGCGAAAAAATTCCCATTGTTGCCGCGTGAATACCTTCACGGGCGGGATAATCCTCTCGAGGCGGGAGTTCCTGCCAATTGCCATCCAGCACGCTTGCTGCCAGAACACGAAACCCGTCTGGAGTACCGGTATTTCCGGCGTTTGAGGAAAGGACTGCAAGTCCCGTAGCTTTGTCGAAGTCATCCAGCGGAGCGCCGTCGCACTCGTACCCGACCAGCGGTGGCGAGGTTTTGTCACCAAATGCGTCGCCGCGTCCCAACCCAGTGCCGGCAAACACCCAGTGTTCCGGGTCCTGCACGATATACCCTCCCGTGTTCCGCGGTCCATCCCACCAGCCGCCGCCGTTCCGATAACTCACGCCCGTCAACGAATCCTCGGGACGAGCCACACCTGTGGATGACCACCAGTGATCAAGCGCTCCACGAGGACCGCCTTGATGACATAGCATCGCTGCTCCGCCATCTAGGATATGAATGCGCCACCAGCAGAGGTTGGCGCCGAAGAAGGCAACGTTGCCTCCTTTTGACACAAAATCTTCCGTCCGGTCTCGTATCGTCTCGCTCCAGTATTCGTCGTGCCCCACGCTCAGCATAAGCCGGTAGCGATCGCACAGGTCCGGATCGGAGTGGATATCGAGATCGGTGCAGAATTCCGGCTCGTATCCGTTGCGCAAAAGCCAGCGAATGAAGCGCGCATCCCAGTGGGCGAAAGTCTGGCGCGGCGAACTCAAATCGTAGTAATCGAGCGCCCCCCAGGTCTCGCCGCCGATGCCGCCACCCGGACGAAGCAGCGAGAGCCTGGCCCCTGACGGGTCCTCTGAACGCGGAGGATTGACGTAGAAGCAGCCACCGCCGGTGCAGTTATAGGCATGGTAAGTGGCGAGTGGAATCTTGTAGAGCAGTTTGCTGTGTCCCCTGCCGCGGACGACGAACAGGATGGCGGCGCTTTCCATTGTGAGGGACACGGCATTGCCGCCCGGTTCCTCCAGGTGAGCAATATAGACTCCGGACAGCCAGTCGTGTGGAACAGGAAACGCGTATGACGGCCATTGCCAGTCTTCCCCGGCGTTTCGTGGAGGTGCATATTCCCCTGCCAGCCAATCCGTTTCAGAGACCCGCAGCAGGCCCTCTCCCCAGCGATAGAAAACCACGCGAAAGCGCGGCGCGTCGGTGGCAATGTGCAGTACCAGCGTATCTCCAGGAGCGATGCCTGCCGAAGCGGGATAGCCTCGAATCACGTTATTTCTCCTGCTGTTTTCTTCTGCTACCCGACAGGAGTGACCGGCTCGGGTTCGATACGTTTGCGCACGAGATAGGGCGGCATGGCGAGTGCGTGCATTGGTGTGCGGCGAAATGACTCAAGCGCCTGGGCAGGCGTCTCAACGATAGGCTCTTCCTTTCGATTGAAGGATGTATTGAGCACTACGGGAACGCCGGTACGGGCTTCGAATGCTTTCAGCAGGGCGCGTAGGAAGGGATCATCCTGCTCGCCAACGGTTTGCAACCGGGCCGTGCAGTCGACATGCGTGACAGCGGGGATGATGTCGGCGGCCTTGGGCCAAACCGGCGCAGCGAACTGCATGAAGGGGGATGGACGGCGGATATCGAAGAATTCATCCGCCCGCTCGAGCAGCACTACCGGCGCCAGCGGACGAAACCATTCCCGCTCCTTGACTCTGGCGTTGATCCAGTCACGCACGTAGCCATGGCGCGGATCTCCAAGAATACTGCGGTGGCCGAGTGCGCGCGGACCAAATTCGCTACGCCCGCGATAGAGCGCGACCACCTTGCTGTCGGACAGCAGGTCCGCTATACGACCGCACAAGTCGGCAGATTGTTCTATATGCTCCACGACAAAGTCATCCGCCCCGTTTAACACGGACTCGATGTCTGACAGACGCGGCTCGGGCCCGAGATAGTCGTTCTCCCACCTATAGTCGCAACGCATTCCGCCCACTTCGGTAAGGCCGTACACGGCGCAACCAAGCGAAGTGCCCGCATCGCTCGGGGCCGGAGGAATGAAGACGCGCTGGAAAGGGGTTTCACGCAAGAGGCGATCATTGGTGGAGCAGTTAAGACCGGTGCCTCCGGCAAAGCATAAGTTCTCGGCGCCCGTTTGCGCGTGCAGCCAGCGGGCAACTTCGAGCACTGCCTCCTCGAATGCTCGCTGCCCGGCAGCAGACAGATTAGCACTATCGGCAAAACGGGAAGCATCATCGGCAGCATAGCGAAAACGGCTGCGATCGCGCAGTATTTCCATCCAGCGGCCGGGAATCGTCACCTGGGGACCATCCACCTGCAGGGGCGGCAGACCAAGCGCATTCGGGTCGCCATGCGGGGCAAGCCCCATCACTTTGCCTTCGTTGCCCTCCCCTGGAAAAACCGCCTGTGTCAGCAGAAAGTAAAACATTCCGAGCCCAACCAGGCATCGCTCGTTGCGGTCCCACAATTGCTTGCCGATGCATTCGATCCGCCCCCTATCTGCCTGATAGAACGAGGAGACCTCACGCCAATCCGGGGGCACACTGTCCGATCCGCTCCATTTCTCGGTGAATTCGGAAACCGGGCTGCCCTGACCATCGATGATCATCACCGCCGCTTCTTCAAATGGCGAGGGATGGAATACGCTGTAGACATGCGCGAGATGGTGCGAGATACGCTTGCGCCGACAGCCGGGGGCGAATTTCAGCGTCTCGGCCATCTCCTGCTCATAGGCAGAAAAATTTTTTATCTCGCTGTCGGATGAATAGCATTCGACGAGGACATCGATCGGCTTGCCGAGATCGGGCAGATGCGGCACGTACGCATTGCGGAAATCGTCGAGCCTGCCCCAGTGGTGCTTCCGCCTTGTGAGCCGTTCCTTTTGTATTGCATATACAACCTGTGATCCATGCATTAGACAGATGCTTGCATCCTGCGTGCGGTTAACCCCAAGCACTACCAATCCATCTCCCATTGGCTTCTCCTTTGTTGTTAAGCGGGATCGCTCACCTTGGAATGAATACATCTGGCTGGTTTTTTCCAGATGCTCCAGCCCGTGGAGCGGGTATGTTTGCGATACTCGGGGATTCACCTGATGGGCCAACGGGTGAGGTCCGTTCAGGAATCGCTGCTGGCGTAGCTATCCTTGCAGCTACCCTCGTCTCTGAATTGAGGGAATTTCTTGGCAGCCTTATTATGACTATAGTAGGGATTGGGTATTTGTAAAGGTTACTTGCGGGAAGGAAGTGAGCTGGCGGGGAGTTTCATGAAGGAAGGAGAAGCGGTAAAGGAGAAACACTAAAAGAGAAGAGAGAAGCGCCGAGGAGAAGAAAATTGCCCGCTACCTGCTCGCTGATTTCCGGGCGCATTTCTTTCCCGACTCTAATAGAGCCGACATCGATGACAGGTAGGAGCGTATCACAAGAAGGCAAACATAAGCTTCCCGGGCAGATAGCACTGGGAGTGCCGCTGACAGAAGGAAACAGAAGGAATTCCGCTCAGTACAACACTGTTTCCTGCTCGTTGTGGTCGGTATCACTGGCGAGAGAGGCGATATTACCCCGTATGCTGCAACTGATGACTTCCACGCAGCTTTTCCAGAAACCCCCGGAGAGCAGTTGCAGGGCCCGGAAATATCTGTTCGAGATTTCGGTCGGGGCGGTATAGCGGCAGGTGATCCCCAGACCTTCTTCATTGAGATTGATCGTCTTGTGCCACATCCAGGCAGGGAAAAACAGAACGTCGCCGGGATGAAGCTCGAACTCATAACGCGGCGCATATTCCACCAGGGGATACGCATCCCGGTCGCTCGGTTCCCCTTCCTTATCCGGGATGAACTCCGCAAACCGGCGCATGCCGTTGCCAAGTGCTGCCGGGTATAGCAACCAAGAATATTCGGATTCGATCAAGGTCCAGCGCTTGGAGCCGGAAACAGCAAGATACCAGTTGGGCCCTTCCTCACAGTGGTAGTTGGCGTTCAATCCCGCTCCCAAGCCTAAGATCAGAAAGCTCAGGACCGGCTTCGAGGGCCGTCCCATGACGGGAAAATACGCATGCGAGCGCGGAATGCGGAAGTATTCGTAGAAAGTTGGATTTTGATCGAGCAACAATTGCTGCGGGATGTAATTGCAGCGGCGGTCCTCCGCAATCTCGCGCAGCGAGGCATTCACCATCTTCTTGCTCCGCTTGTCCAAAGCCTGGACGATGGTATCCGGAAAACGTTCCGCAAGTTTGTCGAGCGTCCAGTCGACTGGCGCGTTACCCACGAACCCGCGCATAATGCACGGTACGCTGCGCTTCACATGCTCCCGGTAAAACCGATTGGGCTCTATCTGGCCGGGTTGATACTCCGTGATGGGGAGAACTTGCCTGCGCGGTACGCTCCGATCCTGTAACCGTTGCAGGATGCGCAATTCGGTACGCTTGCGGGCATCCCGCAGCAGATTCGGGTTATGAGACAGATGCTGGCACAACATCATACTCTTGAGCGCCAGCACATTCCAATATCCCAGCGGCAGCTTCTTCACAGCACGCCTGCCCATACGCTCCACAAGAAAGGTACGCAGAAAAAGCTGCTGCTCCGCCACCAATTGCCATAGAACATAGAAAAATGTGGCAATTCCAGCGAGAGGTATTGCTAACGTGTCTCGCGCACGTGTCAATGCAGTAATTTTTTTTGGCTGGCCTGCAATCTCCATGGAAGCCTCCCTCTAAGGTTGATTCGCCATGAGAATCAGTTCATTTAACTCCTCATCTTATGAGCTCATTTTATGGATTAAGTCTAGTCCGTATTCCGACATAATGGAAATAATGGACGAACGAATTAACGTGCAGCTTCCTCCTCCAATACTAAAAACAGAGAAAAAACATTCAGCGATATATCTCCCTGCGCTGGCTTATTCTCACAACGAGAATCCGCACCGTGCTGTCCTCGATATTTGCGATAACACGGTAATTACCCACCCAATACTTCCAGAATTCATTCAATTGGGAACCCTTCAGGGGCTCACCGATACTGCGCGGGTCATCAAGCAAGGCCACGCGTTCGTACAAAAAAACCAGAATAGGACGTGCCGCTGACAGGTCGAGCTGGCTCAATTCACGCTCAACTGCAGGATATAACTCAATCTTCCACGCCATAACGCTTCATCACTTCCTCTATCCGCACTGTCTGAGTTTTACCGGAACGAATATCGACCACGCGTTGCTCGGCTAGATACAAATCTTCCAGATCATCCAGATGCTCACGGATCGCCTCGGTGATGTAATAACTCTTGGTTCGCCCCGTCCTGGCCGCCAGGTTTTTTAGCCTGGCTTCCAGATCACTGGGAAGCCGAATCGAGAGAGCCATGAAAATTCCATTGCGAGCAATGTAAATTGTGATACAAGTATCACATAAGGGATGACGAGTCGCAATTTTTGCATTGGACAAATGATCTACCTAACTCGCTTGGTAGAATTAGAAACCTTTCTGCGAACTCCCTAGATTGGTAGCTCTAGAAAGGTGAACGGCCAGCGGGGCAGGCCTTACAGCATGCGAACTGCCTGCAACACGGCACTGTTGTTCGAAAGACGCACACTTTCAGTTATTTCCGCTTAATCCAACCTCTTTGCCTTGAAAGTCCATATTTATTTACTAGTATGAGATAAAGGGCATTTCCTGACAGACAACTCTTAATTAAGCGCTTGCGCCATGAAAATTATCTTTAGCTTTAAAGGCTCCGGCCTTGTCTTGGCAGCACTCTTAAGCCTTGGAACAGGTTCGTTGTCTCCCGTGTTCGGGCAACAGACAGTTTCGTATCTAATTGACCTCAACAGCAAGGCGATGACCCAGCTAGGAAGCCTGGGTGGAGACACTTTCGCTAGTGCCATCAACGATGCCGGACAGGTAGTGGGTAGTTCCTTTCTAGGCAAACCAACGCCGAATTTTGCGCCCAGTTTGCAGGCTTTTATTACCGGCCCCAATGGCATGGGCATTAGAAACCTTGGCGTGCGTGGGTTCTTTGTCACTGCCCCTGACATCAACGATGCGGGACAGGTAGTAGGAACTTCCCAAGTCGGACCCGATGCGCCTACTACTAGTGGTTACATCACCGGCCCGAATGGCATGGGCGTTATGGACCTCCGCACTTTGGGAGATTTTGGCTCGGGCACGTCTGCACACGGTATCAACAGTTCAGGACAGGTAGTGGGGCAGTCTAGCGTACTTGCTTTCATCACTGGCCCCAACGGCGTCGGTAAGACCAGCCTCGGTACTTTGGGCGGAACATTCAGTAATGCAAACGCTATAAATAATGCTGGGCAGGTGGTGGGTGTGTCAAGTACGGGTTCAGGCGGGGATCATGCTTTTATCACGGGTCCCAATGGGGCGGGAATGACCGATCTCGGTACTCTGGGCGGAACATTCAGTGATGCAAGCGCTATAAATAATGCTGGGCAGGTGGTGGGACGGTCAGGTACGGCTGCCGACCAGGATGCATGCTTTTGCCAGTATCATGCTTTTATCACGGGCCCTAACGGAGCAGGAATGACCGACCTCGGTACTCTGGGCGGCCCTACCAGTGCAGCCGCCGACATCAATGACGAGGGACGGGTAGTAGGCTCAGCCGACACAGCCGAAGGCGTCAGGCATGCGTTTATCACGGGCCCTAACGGGGTAGGAATGATCGATCTTAATACGTTTCTGGGTTTCCGATCCGGGGTTATTTCAGGAGCCACCGGCATTAATAACCTGGGGCAGATTGTCGCCATTGCCACGATTCCCGAGCCGTCGTCCTATGCCCTGCTGCTTGCCGGTCTGGGAGTGGTGAGCTTCATGGCAAGGCGCAGGTAGTAAAAGAACCAGGGCCGTTCACGGACTCATCAACCATACGTGTCGGCTATCAGTTTCAATTTTGGAAATGATGGCAATGGCTCATTCTTCCTCCATATACCTCTTGGACTGCCCGTAGCCTGAGCGTCGAGCTTTCCCGCACTGGCACGACGAAGCTTCAGCGTCCGGAAGTTATTAGGCGGAAGTTTATTTAACTACAGACCTATCCCAGGCTAAAAACTTCCCCATCGATCTTTTTTCGCCGCGCGATGAATCCAACAAGGGGCAACCCCGCAAGAAAGAGCGCATAGATCTCCGGCTCCGGAACGATTGCGATAGCGATGACCTACCCCGCGTTGTTGATGCCGCGGGCTTCGGTTAGAATCACCCCACCAGGCAGATCAACCAGGGAACTGAGGTCCATCACGCCTGCGCCATCTGGGCCGGTGATGAAAGCATGTTGAGCGCCTCCCGCCGTGTAAGACCAACCCACCACCTGCCCGGCGTCGTTGATGCCTTGAGCAGAGGTGAAAGTACCACCCAAGGTGCCAATAACAGTTGCTGTCTTGCTGTTGAGGTCGATGAGGTATGAACGTACTTGTGCGGAGGCGCTGGTGCCGAAACACAGACCAGCAGAAAATGCTGAAGCGAGGATAAAGCCACGGATTTTGAAACCACAGATGATTTTCATGATGGATCCTTCCCGATTTTCTCAACAAAAGGTCGGATTGCCAAGCTATCAAAAAGCAATACTCCTGCTTTGAATGTAGATCAAGGATTTGAATTATCAAGGGGCACGAAATGCAGGATGCCTGTCAGGTCATCCACCTCGAAGCCTGAAGGAAGTACCCCAATGATTGCAATGGATGAGATTGGACGGCGAAAAACAAAAAAACCGCGCATCTCTTAGATTTGCGCGGGTTCTCTAGACTGCTTTGAATTGCTTAAAATGGGTTATTGGTGGACGAGGAGGCTCGAATAAATACCGTAGATTGTTTACTGATAATGGTTTTTATAATTGCTGCTGAGAATATACCCCCAAATGTACCCCATCATATGACCGTTAGGATAGCTTCAAGTTACCAATCAAATGCTTCGATGCTGAGAAAGATACCGTAATTCCATTGCTCGCCTCTTGGTCCACGTCCGCCTATAACAACAGCCTTGCAAGCAGTAATCTGCCCAGATAATTTCTTAGCGCCAAGTCTGCGCCTGAAGCTGCGCGCATCTTCTCTGCCGAAATATCCTACAGTCATTCCGTCGATATCGACCCGCACGGCTTTGTTGTCATAAGGGTTATTATCTTCAGGAATAAGGAACGCCTTAAATTTTTTGCTTCCAATGTTTTCATCGTCTGGGCCGGCCAGAAGCTTTATTGCATCTTGATAATATGACTCTCCAACAATATCGCACTCATCGCCATTGTCTGGCCATTCGTAGGCGACATTCGGAATAGGATTTTTGCGTGGTTCTTTTTTGGATGAGTTTAGTGCGTAATAGAAGCAAAAAGAAACGACAGTTATGACTGCGATAGAAAACCCAAGCACTTGAGGCTCCTTTTGTGAAGCGAAGGCATTTTCGCTCCGCGAATTATAGGAGTCTTGGCTATTTAGTCATTTGTACCAAGGTACTATCTCTCCCGTCCTGAGGCTCTCATAAGAATTTTGTAGGCCAGAACAATCACAGTACCTAGAGCGCGGTTTACATTTAGGGATTGCCCATAATTTTTCCTGCTCTACCTGCCGCGCAACTCTTGGAGCCAGGTTGCAGCTGGCTGTCGGGGTTATCGCACTGGCCGACTATAGAGAGGAATGGCATGTACCCCCGATTTATACCCCCATAAAAGGCCGGATACAATAGAACTTTGTCGAACGTTGCAGGACATAAACCAATGAAAAAGCCCGCTAATACGGGCTTATGGGACTTCTTAGGGACGAGGACTCTCGAATTAAAATGCAATACCTTGTAGCAAAAGATATTATTGAACAGGATAAGAAATATGCCCCCAATTGTGCCCCCAAAGGATGGACGACCCCATACTTATACCTCAAATCGTCCTCTGCGGGGGTGGTAGCGATATTGGGTTGCACTCGGCTGTTTAGAATTAAACATAAAAGTTTTTAGTTGTTTTTTATAAAACCATGCATCGCCCAGATTTGCTTCTCAAGTTCTTTTTCGTCGAACATCGATGGCGGTTTCTCATTCAACTCCCATGGCCCGATCGTTGATACTACGCGCCTCAACTCACGCATGCCGTTACGCTCCAAAATTTTTACTTGATTTTCGCACCAACTGGTCAAGCCCAGGATTGTTTGACAGTACCCTTCGGGAGGGCCCCAATAGTACGCCAGTACATGAGGACGAGAAAATCCGTTGACTTTATCATGATGTCGAATGGACTGAATTAAACCGGGATCTATTCCCTCCGTCGCGATTTGGTGCACATAGGCATATGCTTTTGGATCGAGAACGTTATTGTGCCGCTCAAGAATAACAGTTGCTCGTTTCCGATGATGGTTGAGATTATCCGGTAACCACTCCCACCAAGTTCTAGGCGGTGTGACATTAGGTTGCGAATCCATATTCAGAAATTTCCCCATCTTTTGGAATGAGTCCGCGTTAAAGAGCTTATCAAGTGACTTGGGTGAGGCTTCTGGGACACATGAACCATATACACTCGACCAGAACTCGACGATCCTACTGGTTAATAGCCGCACGTCTTCATAAGCGGTAGCTTTCTGAGGCAGTGATCTACGCTCTTCTTGTCGTTTTATCAAGTTATCCACTATTACCACCGTTACCAAAATACCGAGCGTTTCGGTAAAAGCATTGAGGCCGAAGTCTCTGAACGCCTCCGAACCATATAGCCACAAGCACAGACATACTGCGGCAGATAACAATAGAACGAGAATAATGATCAATCTGTATTGCATTGGGAGATCAATTAAGGGATAACAGGCTACACATTATGTTTTACAAAGCTTCCTGGCTGAGAATGTCGCATAGAGGTCGATTGATGTAATAACTGGAACGCCCTATTTTTTGTTTATGTAAAAAGCCGCCTTCGGCTAGCGAGTCCAGATATTTGGTAGCAGTTAACCGCGAGACCTTCAGTTCGTTTTGTACAAATTCAATTTTTGTGTAAGGGTGTGAGAACAGGTTGTTGATGAGATCCTGACTGTAAAAAGAATAGTCTTTACGAATTCTGTGTTTCATATCCATTAGCAACGCCTTTATAGCCTGAATGGTAGTTATGCTACCCGAGGCAGTACGCTCTACTGCGGTAAGCATGTATAGTATCCAACTCTCCCAGTCATCCCTTTCGCGAACCTCCTGAAGCAGCCGATAGTATTCAGATTTAGTGCGCACAATGTAGCGACTGAGATAGAGTACCGGGACATCGAGGAGGCCCTGTTTAACCATATAAAGTACGTTAATAATCCGTCCGGTGCGACCATTTCCATCGTAAAAAGGATGGATGCTCTCGAATTGATGGTGAATAAGCGCCATCTTAATTAGAGGATCGGCATCAAATAACTTATCGTCATTAATAAATTTTTCTAGGTCATTCATTAACATCTGGACAGTGTTGGGATCTTGGGGAGGGGTATATATTATTTCACCGCTAGTACTCTTAAGTGCGGTACCGGGCAACTTGCGAAAACCCGCTTTATTTTGCTCCAAGACAGACTGAATCTCGAGAATATGATTATTCGTCAACAAGCCAGTCTGCCGAACATACCCAAAGCCGAGATGAAGCGCTTTCCGATATTGAGCCACCTCCTTCGTAGCGATATTTGTTGTGGTTTCGAGGGTATCTGCAGCACGAAACAATTCATCGTGAGTGGTAACTATATTCTCGACCTCGGAGCTATCTTTGGCTTCCTGTAGGCCAAGCGTGTTAATCAGAATGCCCTGATTTGGCATGGTTGCGGCTACACCTTTGAGTTCAGCCAACTGACGACTAGCTGTCGTTAGCCTTTTCAGAATATCCGCTCTCTCAAACCTCGAAGGATGCAAGTCAGTCAGTTGGCAAAGCCAAGTCATTTTTAAATTAGACATGTATAGAAAATGGCAAATTGATATACATGTTAACAAACATATGTAAAGGGTAAGGCGTTTTTCTATACAAGTCGCGATTAATTGATGGGTCACCTTCTGCTTTAATCACGTCTTTGATATATGCCCCGCTGATAACCTCTTTTTTGAATTTTTCATTTTGTGGAAATGAAAAAATGGTTAAGCGCACGGTGTCCTAGGCACATGCCCTAGACTTTTTGCCCGCCCCCCTATATTCGGGTTGTGTGGCCCGCCACTCTTATCTCTCACACCCGCCATTTGCTGAAACTTGATTTCGTAATTGAAAAATCAAGATGAGCTTTTATTTAAATAAATCAATGGCTTTCTTACCTTCTATACCCTACCATTTGAATTCAATTTGAAATATGGGATTTTTTGTCTGCGTGGGAAGGCGCGCGGTGTCCAAGCAGGAAAGCTGTAGACTTTTGCCCGCCCCCGGCCCTCTGTGTCGCCTCTCGTTTCGTCTTGGCGTCGTGGCACGAATCGCACAACAACTGCTTGTTGCTTTCATCGTCTGATCCACCAGCCCATAAGGGAACGATGTGATCCACTACTCTCCCGAGTCGTCCGCATGACTGACATACGCCGCAGTCTCGACGCTTAATGCTCTCTCTTTCCTTGACGCCAGCACTACCTCGTTTGCGCTCAACGATACCGGGACGCACAGACTGAAGCGTCTGCACTCTTGATGTGCCTATAGTGCCGAGCCGGGGCTTAAGGGTTACCAGCTTCATGGGCAATAAAAAAGCCCACGTATAAGGTGGACTCGATGGGCTGTTTTAATCTCTACTGTAGCGGCTCGTATGTGTATCCACGTGCCAGCATACACATCGATATGAGTTGCTCTTTTCTCTCACGTATCATTGCATCATGTACTACCGCTTCCCTCACGTCATACATCACCGCACTGCTCGCGCTTGCTGTTGCCTTTGCTGCCTCGAATTCACACTCCGTCAGGTCTTTGTGACGCTGAACAGGATCACCGCCAGGCTTACTTAAAATCATTTGTTGCTGTGCTGCGCATGCATACAGGAGCACGCACAGAATAACAGTGATGTGATACTTCATGACGCATCCCTCTTTGTTTATTGGGAGAGCCATTGTATCAACTCTATTTACCCACCCCCGGCCCAACAAAAACCCCCGGTTTCAGGCCGAGGGTGTCTTGTTTCATCAGCGCCAGCTATTGGAGCAGCTGCCGCTGGCCGTCGCGGTTATCGCACTCACGACTAATTGGGCGAAGGACGTCTGACTTAGATTTCAGTTATTTTTTTGCCGCCTCTTCTCCCGCATCGCAAGAAGTTCGATTTCAGCCGCACTGTATTTTGAAGTATAACTGCGCCGCCAATTCTGCTCAGAGGGAGATGCAGCACCTGTCCTTTGCTTTAGAAACTGATCAAGCGCATCCCTGTGTACACGGTAAATTCTTCCGTGTACATGGATGACGGGCAGCCCATCGGCGACCATGCGTGAGACAGTGCGGAGAGACACCTGCAGCTCCTTCGCTATGTCTTTAAAAGTTAGGTAGGTCATGAGGACGAAGAGGTAAAAATAAAACCCGCCGAAGCGGGTTAAAAAGGGAGCGTAAAGGCAGGGAGCTGTCTACCCTGCCATTTCAATATAGCAGATAACAAAAACCTGCTCGGGGCTGGTTTAGGCGGATGCGAAGTGGCTAAAGATGCGAGAAGAGGGAGGGAAAACCTCCGTGCAAGAATACACGGAGGGCTGAAGCTATTTAATCTTGCTATAAATGATTGAAGCGGGATCTCGGTCCTGGATCTGGGAAACAAGCTGATTTGCATCTAGTTTTATTTCAAGTTTATTTTCAAAACTAAAAGTACAGGATCGTGAGGCCGCTACTAGCACCAAGAGAAATGTATAGATGGGCATCTTTGGAAATTGCTGCCCAAGAGATGGGCTAATTTCCTTGATTTCTCTTAGTAGATTTTCTGTAGGTATTTTTTCCGTATAAGCCTTTATCGCCAAGCTCTCCAATCTTGAACACATTTGTCTGGTTAATGTTGCATCGCGAACCATACGAAGAACACCGTTAACCATATCAAACGTTCCTTCTTGAATGTCTGCTAACGCGCCGCAGAACAGACATGTTTCTTTATTATTTAGAAAGGCAATACCTTTGGTGTTGCCCGCAATTCGAACACGCTTAGACCTAAATAGCGCCCCGCATGAAGAACAGGAGGCGTGAAGCTGAGTATCGCTATGCACCATATTTGTTTTCATAAATCCCTCTTGTTTATTATTGGGATTTTTAAAGAAGCAATAATCGTACCCTCTTGGAAGTGATTGAAATAAGATAACTGTTTTGTTTATGAGACCATTCCTGTAAGAATTTCCGACTTCTGAGAGGGTAATAAAAAACCCGCTCTAGGCGGGTTTGGTGGTCTTTATCCTCAATTTTAGAAAAATTGATTACGTTTATGAAAGGAAGGCCCCGAGCGTGCTCTAGAGCGGAAAGAGGTAGAGATTTGTCCTCCCCCTCCCCCTCCCACTTTTCCTTCTATAGTACATTGATGACCTATTACGATCCGATGGCATATGGAAAGATGGAAAGTAACGTATCAACCAAAAGTCGTATCAAATAAGCCGCTGGGGACTTATGTTGATAGCGGCGCTAACCGTGATCAGGTAATAACCAAAGTAGTTCAGAGGATAAAAGCGGAGTACCCAGCTATTGATCTTGAAAAAAACTACATCCCACAGCCAGAAACAGAACGCGTTACCTATTCCAATGATGATTAGGATAATCGGTCGTCCTGCCATAATTCTGAGTTTCTATTTTGTGGAAATGAAAATCTGACTAGGCGCACGGTGTCCAAGGGGAGGGATCTAGACTTTTGATCCACCCCCGACCTGAATTATCAGATTGCTCGCTCCCTTGGCATTCCCTCTACATTCCATTCTTCTGAGAGCCTTAGCATCCTATCTGTTGTCTTCGCGGTACTCGCTGTATTGCGGGCGATAGCAAGATGCGCAGCTTTCAGTTCAGAACGCAATTGCTTGATCTCGTCAGCCATAGCTTTCGCGCTCTCGTTCGGCTCACGCAGTCTCTGCATGAGTTCACGGTTATCGGCGGCCGGAATGATGCGCTCCCCGGCATGGGCATTGATCGTCATGTCCTGCGGTAGTGAGTTCGTGCCGACGGCGAAGCTCGGAAAAACCTTAGCGGGAGGCGCCTCGAATACCTGCTCCGGTTGCGCGCCAGTCACCCCTGCATTCGCGGCGAGTTGCAGATACCGTTCGTACTCAAATTTTGTCGCAAAAGAGTCGGTTGTCAGCAATTGCATCGAGTCGCGGATACGCTTCGCCTCTGCTTCCGCATCGGCAGCCGCCTGTCCCATAGCATCGGTTACAGAGGCAAATGCTGGCGCGAGGCGCAACAGCGCAGCGAACATTCCCTGCCCTGCCTGCGTGTTCAGGTCCTGCGCTTCGACCAGTGCGCGGAATTGCTCGCGTGTAGCTGGTAGCGTGGCGATGCCGAGTCTTTTCAGTTCGGCATTCATTAGCCGGGATGTGCTGGCAGCGCGTTCAGCGTCGGTATAGAAACCTTCGAAGAAGGGTTGCAGCAATGAGCCAGCGTTTTGCAGGCCACCGAGCAGTTGCACGAGGTTGTCACGTAGTCCGATGGATGCAAGACCGATCTGGTTTAGCCTTTGGCCGGTCAAGTCCAGGGCGGCATTGACCAGGACGTATTCCGCCTGCACCCGGGCAGCCGTATCTGCAAGCGATTCGCCGGTACGCTGGAGCTCGACAAGCTCCGGGATCAGGTGCGCGCCGAGCGAGTTCGCAAGGTCTGTCGCGAGCTGCGCTCGCTGTTCTTCCGTTTCAATCTGGTTCTTGACGGCAAAATTCCAACCGGAGAGGGAGCGGGTAGCGTCCCCGGCCGTGTCAGCCAGAGAGTCGAACACGTCCATGACCCCGAACATGATGCCGTTCACCGCGTCGAGCTGATCCCGCTCGATACCGAGTCCCCGACGACCTCGTTTCTTGCCTCCGAAAAGACCGACCTTACGAGTCCAGTCGGCTTGAAATTCGCCGTGAAAGCCATCCTCCAGGAAGTTTCCGGTCAGTTCTGCGGAGCCGAACCTTTTGGGACCTTTCCCAAACAGTCCGGCAGCAATACCAATGATTGGCGCAATGAAATTCAGGGGACTGTCACCCTTAATGCCGAATATCTTTTTACCGGAACCGAACATGCTACTGAGCGATCCGGCGGCCATCATTGCGCCGATGAACGGCGCCGCTGTGCCGAGCATCGAGCCCATCGATATAGCGGAACCGATACCGGACATTCCCGCGGCTCCGTAAGCTCCGGCAGCACCAGCAGCCGCGCTACTGCTCATGCCTATCCCCGCTCCAAATGCGCTAACCGCACTTGATCCGAAGACGGAACCCAAGCCAGATACAATGCTGCTCAGGCCGCTTGTCAACCCGCCGCCAAGCGCACTAAGAATGGATGAGGCTCCACCCCCGGTTGCGGCACTTGCCGTTCCTGCGGCTGTCCCGCCCATCACGCCCATAATTGCCCGGCTCATCGGTGACAGAACGATGTCGATAACAGGTCGTAGTATCAGCGTCTGAAACATGTTCTTGAGGCTGTCTCTAAAGTTTTCGGCAAACCCCTTCCCAGACTCAAACCCGCGCAGGAGAGCGTCTGTAAGCGAGCGGTTTATGTCTCGCGCGGCGTTCTGCCAAGCATCTGATGCCGCTTTTGCTGCATTCTTCGCGGCTTCTAGCGCCTCTCCTCTCTTCGCCTCTGCCGAAAGTTGCTTCGATAGCTCAAGTCTGCGCTCGAGCATATCGATCACCTTGATGTCGATATTGTCAGCCGCCCATGCGCGGTCGAGCGCGGCTTGCAGATCGGCCTGCCCCATCTCAGCTACAGCTGCCGCTCCATACTCTAGGAGAGCGTTTTTCTGCTTGAGGGATTCGAGGGATTTTTCGTCTGCGGCAATCAAGGAAGCGTAACCATCGAGACGTTTCTTCTCTTCCGCTTCGAGCCGTCTCGCAGCCTCTACGTTTTCTTCCTGCGCGATAGTCGCTTCTGCCCACGCTTGAGCAGACGCCATGATTGCGACACGCTGAGATTCCAGAGGCGCGGCAGCTGCGGCACGAGCAGCAGCAAGCAACTTGACCTGGACAGCATTCAGGCCGATCGCTTCTGTTTCCTGGTGGAGACTGATAATGTGATCGTTGGCGGCTTTCTCAGATGCTTTTGCAGCCGCTATTGCAGCCTTTGCGGCTTTCTCCGCTTCTTTTGCAGCTTCCGCAGCTTTTGCCTTGGCTTCAGCTTCGGCCAGCAGTTTTTTCATGCCTGCAGCGGGATCGGTTGCAGCCTCTTCCGCTAGCGCCGCTGTTTTCGATAACGCACTGAGATGCGCTATCTTTTTTTCAATTATGGCGATCTGAGTATTGAGGTCCCTTACATCGCCAAATACAAAATCATTTATCCAGTTGGCCGCCGTGGGCGCCGATAGCTCGTCGCGCATCTTTTTCATTCGCGCGACTTTTTGCTCTAAGTTGGCAACGGTTGCGGCAGCGTTTGCCTGTTCTTCGGGAGTTGCTATCATCCACCCAAACAAGTCGCCACCACCCCCAAACGCGCCTCTCAATCCATTAAGCGCCTTGGCAATCAGGCTGATCCCTTCGGCGGCTTTTCTGCTTGCGCCGGTAATTTTGTCAATTTCGCCTACCGTCAACAGCAATTCGTTTCGCACTGCCTGCCATGACGTGCCGATGGTATTCGGCAGCGTTTCCGCTTCTTTCAGTAGTTTGGGTAGTTGCGAACCGAGGCCCTCAACCAAAATATCGGTCGTGAGCTTCCCTTGATGCGCCATCTCGCGCAGCTGTCCGACAGGCACGCCTATCGCGTCAGCCAATGCCTGCATGACACGCGGAGCAGCCTCGTTGACGGAATTAAATTCTTCGCCGCGCATTACGCCTGATGCAACGGCTTGCGAGAATTGCAGCATTGCAGATGCTGATTCTTCCGCTGTTGCGCCGGATATTCTCAGGCTGAGAGCAAGCGCATGGCTTGTATCTGCCGCCTTACGCTGTCTGTCAACGGTATCAGGCAGCGCCTGGGCGATACGAGTGTAGAGATTGGCTGTTGCTTCCAGCGGCCCTTTTGTGCTTTGAGCGATCCGTTGAATATCCTCCTGCGCTTTGGCAAACTCTGCCTGGCTCTTTGTGGCAAGCCGTAGACGAGCGTCCATGTTTGAAACAGCATCGGCCATCTTCCCGAGTTCGCCTATGCTGACCATGGCGAACATTCCGGCAAAAAGGCCGCTGACGAGATTGCGTATCTGCGAAACGGACCGGCTGACGACGCTCTTGGCGCGATCCATGTCCCGTTGCAACCGGGCAATGTTCGCCGCCATCTCGATTGTCAGAGTGCCGATGTTTCCGTTCATTTTTTCATTTCCTTTAATTGTTCATAAAAAACCCCAGCTATTAGGCCAGGGTTCCTTTTTGAAATATGCGCGACTCGTTGATCGATATGCATCCCTTATGCCGCCTCTATCAAGGCATTGAGCCTGGTCTTCAGTGCCTTGCTTACGGGATTCTTCGGTTCCCGAGTCATTTTCGGAAAATTCTCGGGGAGCTCGCTCTGGTCAATAAAACCCTCCCGGAACGCCTCCATGAGATAACGATAGACACAGGAGTTGGGGTCCTTCAGAGATCCTAATTCCAGGATGCACATGGGTGTAAGTCCCCCTGCCGCGAAACCTGCAAGAGACAATCCTTCCCGTAAATCCGCTTCAGCAGTCAGCGCCTCGTCCAGTTCCTTGAGCTTTGCAACAATCTTGCGAACGTTCTCATGGTGTACCGGCCGGAATCGCTCTACGACCTCAAGCGATGCCGCAGACCGCTTATCCATGACTACCTGTTCCTGAAGTCGAATAGCAGCCTTGATGACCGAAATACGCGTGATCAGATCTTGATAACTCTCCAGCAATTTCGCTTCATCGGTGGTTTCAGGACTTGACCCCTCTTCCAGCATCTTCTCTGCCGCTTCTTGAATGGGGCTGCGTTGCGGTTGCCCTTTTCCAAAATGCATATCGATCAGAATTGCGTCTCTCTTTTCTTCCGCCTCAATCAGTTGAAGCCGTAAATCAGATAGTTTGTTGCTTGCAGCAGCGTATTCCTTGTTGTCCGAAATCTTGGGTAGTGCAACAGCTTTATTCTTCATTTCGATGTTTCCTTATGGTTGAAAAAGGCTTTTGGCCTTGATATTTGATAATTCCGCCTTCTTTGCCCGCCCCCTTGATCAAGGGCAAGAACAAGCTTCCTCCTTGCTACCAATGAGCGGGCGTCAGGAAGGGGCCCGGCATTCTTGTCGTTCATGATCCTGTTTTGGTAGAAGGCCATCATCCAGTCTCTGTAGTGGTTCATCGCTTATTCCTCTTAATTGTTATTCAGGGGTATCCGCTTGGACGAACGGGTTTGCCGCTGCCCGGTCTTCTTTGCAAACACGCTCACATTCATTTCCAGGTTCTTGAGACGCTCATCGTTTGCCTTCTTAAACTCGGCAAATGCCTTGCCTTGATTCAGAAGCATATTCTTTATTTCTTCGTTATCCATATGCTAAGGTCCTTATGTGATGTCATCGTATTAATCATGAACTGAGTATAGGGATATGATATAACACGGGATTCCCGGCTTAGGGGTATAGGGAGAAGAGCGTTTGAAAAAATCTGAGGTAATAACGGCGCAAGTGTCGCACCGTTACCAGGGAGAGGAATTACTGATTTGCCTTGCACCAAGAGAGCTTGTTCCTGATGCTCTTAAACGAGAGTAACTGCCTTCCGGTCTTTGGGTGATGATAGACCACTGTCTCCCACACCCTATCGACCTTCTCTATTGGGCTTTCTTCCTCGCCGTACATGTCCCGGCGGGCTGCTTCCAGTTCGAGCTCATGCAAGAGCCGGTCGAAGGTTATGGGGCCTTCTATCTTAGGAAGCAACTCCTGAAGATAGCCTTTCAGAAAACCGGGCCTCTTCCCAATTCTTTGCTGTTTCTGGAATGAGAGCCCCAGTCTAACCAGCGTAAGCACCTCCTCACGTTCGGGGCTGGGGGGGCAGGTTTGCTCTATGTAAGAAGTAATGCTCACTTAACCCCCACCCCTATCAATTTCGCGGATATGCACGCGGAGGGGAGGGCGCGCTCTAGAGCCATATGGCTCAAGGAATACCCCTCCCCCGTACCCTCGCGGCTCATACTGCTTCCCTCCTCGCGTCAGGAAGGCTCAGACTGAGTTCTTTTGCCTCAGTTGAGGGGTAAGTATTGCCTGCTGATTTTAATCGTGTGGAAGAGCCCATAGACAGGGCATCCTGTTTCAGCGCTCTAAAACAAACCAGTGCGTTATCAAAATCTGCCAGGGCAATGGTCAGAGCTTCGTCATGTTCTTCCTCAGTAAAGCCGTGGAAGTCCGCAATGAAACGAACCAAATTGGTAAGCTCCAACCGCTCAGAGTCTTGCTCCTCCTTGCGGTTTGCTATTGCTATTGTTGCTACTTTTGCTACATGGAGATGCGACGCTGCACCACCACTCCTTTGAATAGGGTTTGCTACTGCTATTGTTGCTACTTTTGCTACTCTTTCCGTTGATTCCGTATGTTGTGTAGCAGGAATAGCAGGAGTAGCAGTAGCAAGGTCTCTGTCGTGTCGTTTTTTGATCAGCGCAGACAAAGCCATCACGCACCCTCCTTATTTAACAGAGCAGGATTGATCTTGATGATTAGCCGCTTGCCATCCTTTTCCAACTGGACGCGGTTAAGTTCCTCAAGCTCCCGTATCGCAGCGTCCAGTGCTGCTCCATCTCGAATGGGTCCGTGCTGCCGGGTATAGTTCTTCCCGATGAGCGTAACCTGCTCTCGACGGCAATACTCAATCAGCCAGTTGTCCAGCCTTGCCGCGTTCGCTAGTTCTGCAGGCAAGGCGAGTTCTCCGAAGAACCGTCTTGATTCGCTCAAGTGCCAGGCAACAATCCGGCTTGCAGATTCAAAGCATTCGTAGCTAATCGGTCTGATCCCCTGCTCGAATACCTGGAACAGAGCGGCAAGCCGTGCAGCGTTGTCGGCTGATTTGCTTGCCACGTCCCGTACGTCGTATAGCTCCCCGCCGGACCGCAACTCGGATTCAATCTCGTTGTGAAACTCGATCCAGCATTCCTTGGCGTCGCGTTCCAAGGTGAGCAGAGTAGGTGTGAGGGTTTCATCCTCATCCAGGGGAGCGGGGATATTGAGGATTTCCGTAATGCGCCGATCAAACGCGGCAACATGAGGCCAGTTTGCCGGCGCTTCAGTGAAGGGCCGGTATCCTTGTGTTGACTCGGGCCATGCAACCAGGAATCGAGCAAAAAATCCTGTTCCTCTTGCCAATGCTCCGGACCTTGCAAAGAATTCCCGCAGCGTAGGTTCCTGCACTTGCAGGGCTACGGTTAGCCGTGCTCCCCGCACTGTGAAGGATTCCGTTGATCGCCGGTCAATCGTCAGACTGGTTCCATCCCATAGCTGATTCAGCAAGCCAAGGTTCCTCATGACACTATCTTTACCCATGCCATGCGAACCGAAGACAATGCCTGCTTCTGCCGATACCACCCCACCGGAAGGCCACTGTTTTGCCAACCCATACGCCAATGCTTCGGGAGTTGCATCGGCATAGAACAGACGGGGAATGCGTGGGGGCTCCGGCTTTTTGTGTTCCAGGTCGCGCAGTGCCAACTCCATGCTTTCGGTAGACTTGTTGTCTTTGGAAAGCTGCGTATTTTTTCCTTGATGCCGCCACGCTTGGCATCCCAGGCCTCTATATCCGCCTTGTAGTCTTTGAGCGGCTGCTTTGCCATCTCGGCTTGTTGCTGCTCGTAGTCCCGTATAGCTTTGGTAAAGAAACCGTCACACGTGGATTTGCGTTCGCCGGAATCAGCTATCGTTAGCATGAATAGTCCGGTTGGACCTGACAGCTTTTCAGCCCGTTTAACGTCTACATGGTTTTGGATTGCCAGGGAAATGGATGACAGAGCTGATGAAGCTACCAGGGGAATAGGCGCTTTCACAAATCCTGCCACCTCTTCCACTGCATGCCGGATCGTGTCTGGAAGGGCATCGATCGGATAAGGCTCGGCCGGTACCTTTGCCATCAAGGGTTGAGGATCGGGCCACTCTTGCAGCGGAACGCCCATTAACGCCATGAACTCCGCGTGCGCTTCCGGTGTCGCTTCTACTGTTTCCCCCATCGCGTTCAGCATCACGCGGCCTCCTGTATTGCAAGGTACCGCTTAAGGATCGCCCAGGCATCGCCGGTACCGGCAAGGTCAAGTGCAAACGTTGCAAGGAAGCAGGGATTAACCTTGGCTACTTCCTGTGCAACGGCATCCACTCGGTGCGCGTCTTTGCTGCGGTAGGTTATTTGAACAGACAGACCAGCAAGGAATCTGAATTCAATCTCAGCCGGGGTGAGATCATTTGGAATGATGATCCGGGGATAGGCCTTACCCAGATCCCAATCGAAAGCAACTACCACCATCCTGGAAGGGGCTTTTCCTACCTCCCGAATAGACATTAACTGCTTGCCGTAGGGCGGCAGTCGTTTATAATCTGATTGCGGTTTGGTTTGGAAAGTCGCCCTGGTGCCCTCCAGGGCGTTTTCTTTTGTGGGGCTCATTATTTGTCCTCCCACTCGTGTTCTTCCAAAATCGTGTTTGCCTTTTCGATGCTCTTGATCAAGTTTTGGAGCACGTTGGCAAACCCATAGGCTTCAGCTGTAGATAACTCGAATCCGCTATCGAGCCCTGCTGCATTGCAGATGCTTCCCCGTAGGAACTCAGCTACATAGGCAGCCTCCCAAAGCATGTCCCGGACTTCAACGAGTGAATTTGTTGGATTAGCTGGCGAGGCTTTAATGAGTGGATTCATTATCTGCCTCCTGTCGCGGTCATTGGCTCGACAAGCTTCAGGTAGGGCGGATTCTTTCTATAGCGGGAGTGGGCCGACTTTATGGTGTTAATAATGTGGACGGAAGCAGAATTTATCTCCTCCGTAGCCCACTTTTCCAATGCCGGATTCCCCTGCATTCTCCATACGTAGTTGGATACGCAGGAAGGATCGGTTCCCTCCTCCGGGGCATACTCGATCTCAAATTTTCTGAGGATGGGCGCAGCTTTCTTTGGCTTTCGGTATTTGTGGTATTTCTTAACCTCGAAAATGCCGCCTTTCAGTTTCTTTGTTTGAAAATCATCAGGGCCATGCTCTCCCTTTGAGAATGAGATATGCCACTTCAGTCGTTTCCTTCCTTCAGGGAATTGGTCAGGCTTAGCGATACCAAAAGCGTTTGGCTGCCGCCACATACTGTTTCAGCTTTCGATGCGACAGGGGGAATGTCTTTAACAATGCATCAGCTGCTTTCTCGTTTGACAAGGATGGGGAAATATTGGCTTTCCAATATTCAACAACTTCATTCCGAAGCATGTAAGTTTCGTGATGCCTCTTCAGGGCGTTTGCTCTAGCCACAAGTTTTTTATGCTGGATCCCTCGAATTCTCAATCGGTACCCCGCAAGTGCCTCCCGCGCTGCGAACACTGAATCGACGAACTCATCATAATCTTCTTTTTTCGTAAATCTCAGCGCAGCCATGTCCAGGGCCGCTGCCGCCATTCCCAACACGGAAAACGCCTTAATAGTGTCGAATATCTGATCAGGTAGCCCCTCAAAACTAGCGAATGCGAGCCCCTCTAGACTTTTCATTTTGCCAATGCTGGCGTTCAGTGTTTCTGGCAGGGGCGGCACAAATTTTAATTTCTCCGACCCACCTTCCTCATTTCTCAAAGAGAAAGCAAAGGAGAACGATTGGAACCATGCCTTTTCTTCCTCACTTTTAAAACCGAGTTTTTCAAACTCCTTGTATATCTCCTCTTCAGAAGATTTGTACTGCTTCATTAGTGCTTCGCCGAGCAGTTTTGGATTGTAAGAAAGGTGTATAACCCGAGTCGTCATTTACTCTATTTCACTCCGTTACAGGCACGGCTTCAGGGCCGGCTTTAACCTGATCTAAGTAATTCGCCCACAGCTGCATCATTTCCCGGCGCTCTTTTAAAAACTTCGTACGATTGTAGGCGGCTCCCAGGACATCGGGTACTTTATGCGCGAGTTGGTGCTCGATAACTTCCGGTTTTTGGTGTAGCTCTTCTGCCAGGATAGTACGAGCCATAGCCCGGAAACCATGTCCCGTTATCTCCGTTTTGGTGTCGTAGCCCATTCGGCGCAAGGCAGCATTGATCGCAGCATCGCTCATGGGCTTTTTGGGGTCGCGCCCGGGAAAGACATACTGTCCGGCTCCTGTCAGCGCCTCGAGCTCGCGGAGAATTGCTACCGCTTGATGAGCCAGGGGAACAGAATGTTCCGTCTTTGTCTTAGTGACAAAATAGCGCCATTCGGGTTTATCAAAGTCAATATCCTTCCATTCAGCGCGCCGTAGCTCTCCAGGACGCACGAAAAGCATTGGGGCAAGGCGTAAGGCACACTGAACTACGAACGTGCCTCTAAAGCCCTGTATGGCGCGCAACAGCTCCCCGACCTGGGCAGGGTCTGTGATCGAAGCAAAATGATTCTTCCTGGTGGACGGAATGGCATCCTTCAGATCCTGAGAGGGATCGCGCTCTGCTCGACCCGTGGCCACGGCATACCGGAATACCTGCCCGCAATTTTGCTTAACTCGATGGGCGGTATCCAATGCTCCGCGGCTTTCGGTCCGGCGAATTACCGCAAGTAGCTGAGGAGGCGTAATGTCTGCAATAGGTTTATTCCCAATCCAGGGGAAAACGTCATTTTCCAGGCGGCTGATGATTTTGTCAGCATGGGAGGGCGCCCACTGCGGGGAAAACTTGGCGAACCACTCGCGGGCGATTGCCTCGAAACTGTTTGCTGCATTTTCCTTGCCTGCGCGCTTAGATTGCTGCTTAACCACGCCCGGGTCTACATCATTTGCCAGCAGCTTGCGCGCATCGTCACGCCGTTGCCGTGCAAGACTCAGGGAAACATCAGGATAAACTCCAAAGGCGAGCCGTTTTTCTTTTCCTCCAAAACGGTACTTGAATCGCCAATATTTCGAGCCATTCGGCATCACTTCGAGGTACATGCCCCCACCGTCCGCTATCTTGTAGGACTTGGCTTCTGGCTTTGCCTTGCGCACAGCCACATCGTTTAGCTTCATGACGAACAGGTGATTGGGGGCATCAATTCTGCATTGGGGGCATTTATGACGAAATTATGCCCCCTTTGATAACTCGATTGCAATAGACGGGAATGAATGGCAGACAACAAAAAACCCGCGAATCTCTTAGATTTACGCGGGTTCTATGTATGAAGCTGGACTACTTTAGACGGGGTATTGGTGGAGACGAGGAGGATCGAACTCCCGACCTTCGCATTGCGAACGCGACGCTCTCCCAGCTGAGCTACGTCCCCATTGATTGCATATTTTATAACAAACCGTTGCGCCGTAGTATGCCGTCGCAAAGCAACAGGAGTTTCAATCCTAAGCTATCCATAACGGCTTACACCCAATCCTTCCCGATCAAAAAATTGGTATAAAGCTTGTCCTCCGCACTGCCCGGCTCCGGCTTCCAGTCGTAACGCCATTTCACGACCGGGGGCAGGGACATAAGGATGGATTCAGTACGGCCCCCCGATTGTAGACCAAACAGAGTTCCCCGGTCCCACACGAGGTTGAATTCCACGTAGCGGCCGCGGCGGTAAGCCTGAAAGTCGCGTTCGCGCTCGCCGTAGGGCACACTCTTCCGCCGCTCCAGGATCGGCAGATAGGCATCCAGGAAGTGAGTACCCACACTCTTCGTCAGGTTAAAGCAGTTGTCAAAGTCGGGTTTACTCAGGTCATCATAGAAAATGCCGCCAATACCGCGCGGCTCCCTGCGGTGCTTGAGGTAAAAATATTCGTCACACCATTTCTTGAAGCGCGGATGAAAATCGTTGCCGAACGGTTGCAGCGCGTCCTTGCAGGTCTGGTGAAAATGCACTGCATCTTCTTCAAAGCCGTAATAGGGCGTCAGGTCCATGCCGCCGCCGAACCACCATACCGGCTCGGCGCCTTCCTTGCGCGCTTCCAGATAGCGCACATTGAGATGCACGGTAGGGGCATAAGGGTTGCGAGGGTGCAGCACGAGCGACACTCCCAAGGCCTCGAAACCCCTTCCCGCCAGTTCTGGTCTCGCAGCGGTAGCGGAGGCAGGCAAGCCTCCCCCGAACACGTGCGAGTAGTTCACTCCGCCGCGCTCCAGCACGTTACCCTCTTCCAGCACGCAACTCAGGCCGCCTCCTCCTTCCGGTCGCTCCCATTCATCACGGCGGAAGTGCTTGCCATCGACTTTTTCCAATCCCTCCACAATGCGTTGCTGAAGTCCCGTAAAGAAATCCCGGGCTTTTTGCGCAGTGCTCATGCGATCTCCCATACACCTGTTTGCTGCTGAGTTTTTTCTTCCACACTGTCCACTGCTATTTTCGATGGTTAATAGCCCGATTCCCGATATCATGCCGCATCTGGCAACCGTCGAAATGAATCTGTTCGGCGATTTCATAGGCACGTCGCTGAGCCATCCTGAAGTTGTCGCCCAAGGCAGCTACACAGAGGACGCGCCCGCCAGCTGTCACGATCTCTTCCCCGTTTTCGCCGCCCAGGGCGGTTCCCGCATGGAAAACATGATAGTCTCCTTCCACCGGCAACGTTGCAGGCAAGGCGGACAGACCCTCGATGACATCGCCCTTGCGGGGAGAATCGGGATATCCATTCGCTGCCATCACCACCGCTAGAGCAGCCCGCCGATCCCACTCGGCCTCTATCTTGTCCAGATTCCCGGACAGGGCATGCTCGATGAGGGTGATAAAATTGCTCTTGAGGCGCAACAGGATAACTTCGGCTTCCGGATCGCCCATACGGCAATTGAACTCGAGCACTTTTATGCCCCCGCCAGGGGTAATCATGAGCCCGGCGTAAAGGAAACCTATGTAGCGCTCGCCTTCCTTCTCCATCCCATTTATCGCACGCTGGATGACTTCCCGCATTATTTTCCCGTGGAGAGTGGGGGTAATCGAGGAAGCGGGCGAATAGGCCCCCATGCCCCCGGTGTTAGGCCCCTCGTCGCCATCCTTCAGGCGCTTGTGATCCTGACTGGTGGCCAGCGGCAAAACGTGACGACCGTCAGTCATGACGATAAAACTGATTTCTTCGCCTTCCACAAATTCCTCGATTACAATCTTCGGTCCTGCCTTGCCTGACTGCTTTTCACCCAGCATCTTGTCCACGGCGGCATGCGCTTCTTCCAGCGTCGCCGCCACGACCACGCCTTTGCCTGCCGCCAGCCCATCCGCTTTTATCACGATGGGAACACCCTTCTTGTCGACATACCGGTGCGCCTTGGTAGCGGAACTGAAGGTGGCATAGTCTGCGGTAGGAATGCCATGGCGGCCCATGAAAGCCTTGGCGAAATCCTTGGAAGTTTCCAGTTGTGCCGCCTTTTGGGTAGGACCGAAGATCTTCAGGCCAGCGAAACGGAAGGCATCGACGACACCTTCCGCCAGGGGCGCTTCCGGCCCGACAACGGTGAACGCAATCGATTCCTTTCTGGCAAATTCGATCAAGTCCGGAATGGCGGTGAAGGGCACGTTCTTCAGGTCTTTTTCGAGCTCGATACCCGCATTGCCCGGGGCGACAAATACGGTCGCAGGAAGTCTTCTGCGCGAGGAATCCAGCAGCTTCCACGCGAGGGCGTGTTCTCTGGCACCACCGCCGATTACAAGTAGTTTCATATCTCTGGATTCAGAACTGCAAGGAGTCCCCTTGCGAATCGGCCTGTGCTATCCGCGTCTATCGGGTAATTGGTTGGGTTGATCGAGGGATTCATAGAAAAGCAAAAATCAATAACCGGGAAACAAGAAATTTTTATTCGTTGGCATTGCACGGCGCACTATCGCCCCGGCTGACATTGAACAACCGCTTTTTCCATGCATTCAATGCCTGAAATGGCGCACGCCGGTAAATACCATTGCCACCCCTTGTTCATCCGCCGCAGCAATAACCTCTTCATCCCGTACACTACCACCCGGCTGGATGACCGCCGCCGCCCCCGCCTGAACGACGACATCCAGCCCGTCGCGGAAGGGGAAGAAGGCATCGGATGCTACTACCGAGCCTGCCAGGATGAGGTTCGCGTTCCCGGCCTTGATCGAGGCAATGCGCGCGCTATCCACCCGGCTCATCTGCCCGGCGCCCACACCGAGCGTCTGCCCATTGGCACAAAAGACGATGGCGTTCGATTTGACGAATTTCGCCACCCGCCAGGCAAACAGCAGGTCCTGCAATTGCTGCGCTGTTGGCTGAACTTTGGTCACCACCTTTAATTGCTCAGGGGTAACGTTGAGGCTGTCCGGAGTCTGCACCAGCAATCCTCCACCCACTCGCTTGAAGTCGTAGACGTTGTTCCCCGTTTCAGATGGTACGTCAAGCGCCACGGTCAGCACGCGCACATTGGTTTTAAGCGCGAGCATCTGCCTTGCCTCATCAGTCATTTGCGGCGCGATGATCACTTCGACAAACTGGCTCATCACCGCCTTGGCAGCCGGGGCGTCCAGCGTGCGATTGAAAGCGATAATGCCGCCGAATGCGGAAGTGGGATCGGTGGCAAATGCAAGCTTGTAAGCCGCGAGGGGCGAATCCCTGATCGCCACGCCGCAAGGATTGGCATGCTTGATGATGACACAGGCTGGGGAATCAAACGTCTTTACGCATTCCCAAGCGGCATCCGCATCCGCGATGTTGTTGTAAGAGAGCTCCTTGCCCTGCAACTGCCTGTAGCTTGCAAAGCTACCGGAAACGAGTTGCGGATCGCGGTAAAAAGCGGCCTGCTGATGCGGATTTTCCCCGTAGCGCAGAGGCTGCACCAAGCTGAAATTGAGATTCAGGCGTTCCGGAAAGGTACGACGTTGTGCATTTTCCCCTTCGATGGAGGTGAGGTAATTGCTGATCGCTCCATCATAAGCGGCTGTATGCGAAAACGCCTTGCACGCCAACCGGAACCTGAACTCAGGCGTAACCTCGCCTCCGGTAGCCTTCATCTCGTCAAGTAACGCGGGATAATCCCCCGGATCGGTGACTACCGCCACGCTCTGGTAGTTCTTGGCAGCAGCGCGCACCATGGTCGGGCCGCCGATATCGATATTTTCAATGGCCTCTTCCAGGCTGCAATCCGGCTGCGCCACTGTCTGGCTGAAAGGATAGAGATTCACTACCACCAGATCGATGGCGGGAATTTCCGCCTTTTCCAGCGCGGACACATGCTCGGGCAAATCCCGCCTGGCCAGAATTCCTGCGTGTATTTTTGGATGCAGGGTCTTGACCCGTCCATCCAGCATCTCCGGAAAGCCGGTGTAGCTCCCGACCTCGGTCGCGGCAACGCCAGCATCCCTCAAAAGTCTGGCGGTACCGCCTGTAGACAGAATGGTTACTCCAAGTTTGTGCAGCTCTCGCGCAAACTCGACAATACCGCTTTTATCTGAAACACTGATCAGGGTCCGTTTAATCGACATTCGTATTTTTATTGAATCAGGATGGGTCTGTAGCGTGATGCATTACAACCGTTGATTGGCCCGCTTGCGACTGACCTTCAGGCGTGTAAACAACAATTTTGCCCGAGCGTCTATTTGATCTGATACTGCTTCATTTTATTGCGCAGCGTATTGCGGTTGATGCCGAGCAATTCGGCGGCACGGGTTTGGTTACCTCCGGCTCTTTCCATGACCAGTTCGATCAGAGGCTTTTCCACGCTGTGTATCACCATCTCGTGGATGGCATGCGGCTTTTCGCCGTCGAGATCGTTAAAGTAATCTTCGACCGTTTTGCGTACGCACCGCGCGATATCGTTTTCGTTAATTATGCTCATGCCACCAATTCCTCAGCCTCGACGTAGGTCAACCGCCGCCCATAGCCGGCAAGCTCACTGAAAAAGTCGTTAACCGCAGACAGTTGCTGGTCGGTAGACTGCAGCTGGTTCATGGCATGACGGAAACCCGCAGACCCGACCAGTCCTTTGGTATACCAGGAAATATGCTTGCGGGCGATGCGGACCCCCGAATACTCGCCATAGAAGCCATACAGATCGTGCAAATGTGCGACGAGTACACGGTGAATTTCCGCCACTTCAGGCAGTGGAAGGTGTGAGCCGGTCGCGAGATAGTGATTGATCTCGCGAAAGATCCAGGGGCGGCCTTGTGCTGCGCGACCGATCATGACCGCATCCGCTCCCGTATAGTCAAGCACATGTTTTGCTTTTTCCGGTGTCGTAATGTCCCCATTGGCGACAACGGGAATCCGCACCTCAGCCTTGACTGCCGCGATGGTATCGTATTCGGCATGGCCGGTATAAGCACAGGCGCGAGTACGTCCATGGATGGCAAGCGCCTGGATGCCGGCATTCTCGGCAATGCGGGCAATGGAGAGCGCATTCTTGTGCTGGGTATCCCACCCCGTGCGAATCTTGAGGGTGACAGGTACACTCACCGCGCCTATGACGGCATCCAGGATCCGGCCGACCAGCGGCGGGTCCTGCAGCAATGCAGACCCTGCCATGACATTACAAATCTTCTTGGCGGGGCACCCCATATTGATGTCGATGATCTGAGCCCCTTGCGCGACATTGTAGCGCGCAGCTTCCGCCATCATCGCCGGGTCGGCGCCGGCGATCTGCACCGAGATCGGATCCACCTCGCCTTCATGATTGGCGCGGCGGCGTGTCTTCTCGGAACCCCAGAGGAGCGAATTGCTCGACACCATTTCGGACACAGCCATTCCGGCGCCCATGCTTTTGCACAATTGCCTGAACGGGCGATCTGTCACTCCCGCCATAGGCGCCACGATAAGGTTGTTTTTGAGAGTATGAGAACCGATTTTCATGATTCTGAACTGGCCCGCCAAAGTGCGGCGACGGACAAGGGATGAGAATGGACGTAATTCTAACAGCTATTGCAGATTAGAGTAGCGGCCCTGCCGCTTTCGATAAGGCCTCGGTAGCAGAGCTGCCGCGGCAAGGAGAGAGTACCAGCGGATTCATGGCGAAGCAAATCCCGTTGCTGGAAAGCAGATTTAAGCAGATTTCGCCATGCACGCGAAGCCTTTTCCGGCGCGTTATCTTGCGCCAAACCGCTCTGACCCTTATCCGTTTTGCGATTCACGAACGGATGGGGGCGTGCATGCTCGGGCGATCTCAACTTCATCCTCAGGATCAACCTCTCGCACCGAACATCATGCGCCGCGCAACGAACTTTTTGAGCTGTGGTAGGCAATCGAGCGCACTTAACCCCGCGCCGCGCACAGTGCTCAAAAAGGGATTGTCGTTGGAAAAGAGTTTCACCAGCGAGTCCGTGAAGGTACGTCCCATATTGCTGTCCAACCGGCGCTTGCTGCTGTAGCGGGCAAGCATGGCAGGTGTACCGGTTTCAGCAGGAAATGCCACAATTTCCTCAGCCAGCTCCCACGCATCGCGCAGCCCCAGGTTGAAGCCCTGTCCGGCAACCGGGTGCAGCGTCTGGGCGGCATTGCCAATCAACACGGTGCGAGAGGCCGTGACAGGAGTCGCGTACTTGAGTGTAAGGGGAAAACCGGAGCGCTTGCCGGCTTCAATAAATCTGCCGAGACGATCGCCGAAATGGCCGTGCAACCGCTCAAGAAAGGCGGCATCATCCAGGCTAAGAATTTCCTGCGCCCTGTCGGGAGAAACGGTCCATACCAGCGCAAAGCCGTCGCCTGCAGGCAGTAGTGCAACGGGACCCTCCGGAGTGAAGCGTTCATAAGCCACACCCGGTTGATGGCCTCCGGGAGCATCCTCCGCAGCCTTTGCGTGTGAAGACCGCATTCCCGGTCTCGTTCGAACTCGGGCAAATTTCGGTTTCGTATCTAATAATTCCGTTCCGGAAACCTGCTCCGCCAAATGCTCCTCAAAATGCTCGGTCTTTACACGCGCAACAATCGCCCATTGCTCGTAGTCATGTACCTGTTGCGTGATGCCTTCGATCTGCGCCGTGAGACGGCCCCCGTCTGCCACCACCAGAAGCCTGGCTGTTGCCTTTTTTGTTATCCCCTCATGTTCAAATTCCACCCGTCCAAATCTGTCGCTTGTTTCCATATGGGTTACCTGCGCTCCTGTCAGGTAATCCATTTCGCACTTTTGAAGGGCCTTGTGCATCGCACGGAACACGTCATCGTAATTCACTACATATCCCAGTGCGGGCACGCCTATTTCACGGGCCATCATAACGGTCCGGCCGAGCCCGCCCTGGTTGGAGACATGAATGGTGAAGATAGGAGTAACGTCGGATAACGTCTTCCAGACACCCAGGCGCTGCAGGACAAGCCGGCTGCCTTGGGATAATGCCAGAGGACGGAGGTCTTCCGCCTTTTCCGGCAGCCCGCGCGCCTCCAGCAACAGCACCGACAACCCGCTGTTGCGTAGCGCGAGAGCCAACGCCATGCCCACTGGACCGCCGCCGATGATGATCAGATCATAGTCATATTGATATTGAGCGTCGATCATGGAAAAGCTGACTTGTGAAGCGGATTTCTGTTATTGCGCCTAGTTACTACTGGCTGCTACTGCTGCTGAACACTACTGCACTACTGCCCCTGGCGGCCTTTTGTCTTGTCAACGCGCTCTTCGACAATTTCCGCGTCTTCGATGACAACATAATCTCCTTCCGGTGCCTGCCCGGATTTCTGCAACTTGCGTCGCAACCACCATATGCGAAATGCGAGACCACCAGCGGCGACTGCAAATAATGCAAGAAAAGCGGTAAAAAAGAAAATGCCCAGAACTGCCATGACGATAAACACAGGGACCAGAAACAGATAGGTGAGCAAACGACCACCGCCTCCACCCGCCCTGAAAACGGACTCTTCCGGCGCCCCTGTGCGTCCATCGCGGGTTATGCGTCTGATAACTATTCGAGGGTTTTCATCCATTATTTCGATTTCCGCCGTCGCATCAGTTCTTCAATCTCATCCACCATCTTTGGAGCAGCTGATGTCAATACTTCACACCCCTCCTCCGTTACCGTAACATCGTCTTCGATACGGATGCCGATATTATGAAAATGGGCGGGTACATCATCCGCAGCGCGGATGTAACACCCTGGCTCCACTGTCAGGGTCATTCCCGGGAGTAAAGCGCGCCATCTTCCATTCTGCTTGTATTCACCGGCGTCATGCACGTCCAACCCCAGCCAATGACCGGTGCGGTGCATATAGAAACGCTTGTAGCCTTCCGTTTCCACTACCTCCTCCAGGCTCCCGCGGCACAGGCCGTATTCAATGAAGCCCTGCGAGAGTACGGCAATGGCTGCATTGTGCGGAGCATCCCAGGAATTACCTGGCCTTACCTCGGCTATCGCCGCCGCCTGCGCATATAACACCAGTTCGTACAAATCCTTTTGTGCCGCGCTGAATTTTCCGTTGACCGGAAAGGTACGCGTGATATCGGATGCGTAGCCGTCCAGTTCGCAGCCTGCATCGATCAGCAATAATTCGCCCTCATTCAGCCTGTCCTTGTTTTCGACATAATGAAGCACGCAAGCGTTCGCTCCCCCAGCAACAATCGGCGTGTAAGCCGGCGCCTGAGCTCCGTGGCGACGGAATTCGCGCAGCAGCTCCGCCTCCACTTCATACTCCTTCATGCCAGCGCGAGTTTTCCGCATGACGTGCTGATGGGCACCCGCCGAAATCCGTGCCGCCTGGCCCATGACCTGCAGCTCTTCCGGGCTTTTGAACAAACGCATCTCGTCCAGCAGACGGCGAATATCGCGAATGTCCTCGGGGGGAGTAAGGCCGCTGCGCACCTGTTGCCGCACTTCATTGATCCATCCCACTACACGCCCGTCCCAAGCTGCGTCGTGACCCAGTGAGTAATAGATTGCCGGTTGTCCCGCAATCAGCTTGGGCAACTGCTCATCCAGTGCAGAAATGGAATAGGCCTCGTCGAACCCGAACGCTTCCCGGGCCGCTTCGGGGCCATAACGGTACCCATCCCATATCTCTCGCTCGGCGTTTTTCTCCCGGCAAAACAGGATGTGTTTCGATACGCCATCCACCGGCCCAGCTACGATCACCAGCACCGCCTCCGGCTCGGTAAAGCCCGTCAGGTAATAGAAATAGCTGTCGAAGCGGTAAGGATAATGCGCATCCCGGTTCCGCAGACGCTCAGGGGCAGTGGGAATGATGGCAACGCCTTCCTGCATTTGCCATGCCAGGGAATGGCGACGATCGGCGAAGGATTTAACGGGGGTCATTTAACAAGCATTTTTACAGTATCTGAATGTATAAAGCAAAGTAAATCAGCCCATTCTTTTCCCCTGATCCCGATCCCGCCTGATTCCGGAACGCCGGGAGGGGGTAGGAGGCAGTTACGACACCGGCCGCATCAGATCGGTGTCGAGCAGGCGAAGACGTTCCGGGGTACCTACATCCACCCATAATCCGGAGTAGCGTTGTCCGCTCACTTTTTCTCTGGCCATGGCCTCCTTCAACAATGGAGCGAGTTTAGCCACGGTTCCGGGCACAATATCCTGAAAAAGCTCGGCCTGATATATGCCAATGCCACTGAACGTAAGCATCTCTTTTCCGGTTACTGCAACCCTGCCGGATGCGAGAGAAAAATCCCCGTTCGGGTGATGCGCAGGATTGTTAACCAGCACCAGGTGCGCAAGCGCATTGTCCGGATGCTCCCGCATGCGGTGCAAGACCGGCAGCAGAGTTGAGAAGTCCATGCTGCAATAGATATCGGCATTCACGGCAAGAAAAGGTTGACGCTGCCCTTTGCCAGAGCCCGCTCTTAGTATAGGCAGGGCTTGCGCAATTCCGCCCGCGGTTTCCAGCGCAGCGGGTTCAGGCGAGTAGTGAATGCGAACCCCGAAGCGCTCGCCATTGCCCAGCGCGGCTTCGATCATCTGTCCAAGATGAGCGTGATTGATGACAATATCGCGAAACCCGGCTTGTGCGAGATTTTGCAGGTGATATTCGATCAGCGCCCTGCCTCCCACGCGCAGTAAAGGCTTGGGCAAAGTATCGGTCAAGGGACGCATGCGTTCTCCACGTCCCGCCGCAAGGATCATGGCCGCAAACCCGGTTCCGGCCTTCTCAGAAAGTGTAGCCAACTTTCAATCCCGGCTTGTGGCTCTCCCACCTGTCAAGCAGCGTCAGCAAGGGATCGAGCTCGCGGTAGCGCTCGCACGCCTTGCGCAGGTAATTCGCTACCAGCGGGATGTCCTTGAGATAACCGCTCTTGCCATCCCGATAATTCAGGCGCGAAAATATTCCCAGGACCTTGAGATGGCGCTGCACGCCCATCCACTCGAAATCACGGTAAAAATCCGCAAAGCTTGCTGCAACCGGCAATTCGAGTTTGCGCGCCTGCTCCCAATAGCGGATCAGCCAGTCCAGTATGCGTTCTTCGTCCCAGCGGATGTATGCATCCTTGAACAGGGATACAAGATCGTAAGTAATGGGACCATATACTGCATCCTGAAAATCGAGAATCCCCGGGTTGGATGACGTTACCATCAGGTTGCGCGAGTGGTAGTCACGGTGAACAAAAACTCTGGGTTGTGCCAGATTATTTTCCAGGATGAGCCGGAAAATGGCATCAAGTTGCGCCTTTTGGGTGGGGACAGGCGTCACCTGCAAATGATAAGCGAGATACCAGTCCGGAAAAAGATTCAGCTCCCTGAGCAGCAACGCTTCGTTGTAATCCGGCAACAAGCCCGGTCGGCTCACAAGCTGGATCTTGAGAAGCGCACTCGTGGCGTCGCTGTATAAACGGTTTGCTTCAGCATCCCTGGCCACGCTGTCGATGCCGTTTGAATTGGCATTCAACGCCTGCAGAAAGGTCGTGCTCCCGAGATCGGACAGCAACAAAAAGCCCTGGGGTAAATCCTGCGCCAGAATCTTCGGCACATGAACACCTGCCGCCGAAAACAGGCTGGCCACCTGCAAAAAGGAACTGCAATCTTCCTGTTGCGGGGGCGCGTCCATCACAATCAAGGTTCTGCCGTCGTCGAACTTGACGCGGAAATAGCGTCGAAAACTTGCATCCGCCGAAGCAGGCGACAAGGTAAACTGCCTATCAGGAAACTTTGCGACGAGCCAGTTTTCCAGAAGACGGAAGCGTTCCATATAATCTGCCGATTGCCTATTTGACCGAAGTATGAGATTTTAACATCAAGTATCGCTTCTCACCGGTCCGGTGGCGAAGCAGAAACAGGAGGAATTATGGTTAATCAGAAAGTACTGGATGAAATTGTAACCAAAGTCAATGAATTGGTCTCGCAAAGCCCGGTGAAGGATGTCGAGAAGAACCTTCGCGTCATGCTCGGGGCGGTGTTCACCCGTCTGGACCTGGTAACGCGCGAAGAATTCGAAGTACAGCAGGAGGTGCTCAAGCGCACGCGTGAAAAACTGATCGCGCTCGAAACACGGGTAGCAGCATTGGAAAGCGCTGCGAAGAGTGGCCCCCTACCCAACACCCTGGACGTGCCCCCGGAGACGCTGGACGATCTGTCGGAAACGGAATAAGGCGGGTATTCTGAGGTTCAGAATATCAGGCTTTTAATATGCAAGAAATGCTCAACGCTGCCGTTTATTATCTTTATTAAACGATCCCATTCAGGTTGAGAATTTTTTCGCATGCCGCTTGCTGTTCTCTATAGCCGCGCTATCGCTGGCATGGAGGCGCCACTGGTAACAGTGGAGGTTCACATTGCCAATGGACTGCCGGGCTTTACCATCGTCGGCCTGCCGGAAGCGGAAGTAAAGGAAAGCAAGGATCGCGTGCGGGCTGCGCTGCAAAACGCGCACTTCGAGTTTCCGCCCCGACGCATCACGGTCAATCTCGCACCGGCTGATCTGCCCAAGGAAAGCGGCCGCTTCGACCTGCCGATTGCGTTGGGTATATTGGCCGCGACTGGCCAGATTCCATCGGACAAGCTCGGCCTTTACGAATGGGCGGGAGAACTGGCGCTGACCGGAGAACTGCGCTCCATCCGCGGCGCGCTCGCTATGACTTATGGCGCCGCCCGCTCCGGCCGCAGTTTCGTGCTGCCTCAACAAAACGCCGCGGAGGCGTCGCTGGTCAGAGAAGCTGCGGTTTACCCCGTAACTTCCCTGCTCCAGATTTGCGCCCATCTTGCCGGGCGTGAACCTCTGCAGCTTTATTCGCTTCATGCGGAGAAGGACAAGGGTGCAGGCGAGGGTGAGGAGAGTGCGCGTCGCTATCCCGGCATGGAAGAGGTTAAAGGACAGGCACAGGCCAAGCGGGCGCTCGAAATTGCTGCGGCAGGCAGTCATAGTCTCTTGATGGTCGGCCCTCCCGGTACGGGCAAGTCCATGCTGGCGGCACGCCTGCCCGGCATCCTGCCTGCCATGACCGAAGAGGAAGCACTCGAATCGGCAGCAATGCAATCCCTCGGAAGTAGCGGCTTCAACGTTGCCAACTGGAAGCGGCGCCCCTATCGTTCCCCCCATCATACGGCTTCGGGCGTTGCTCTTGTCGGAGGTGGCAGCAATCCCCGTCCCGGTGAGATTTCGCTGGCAGCGAACGGGGTATTGTTTCTGGATGAATTGCCCGAGTTCGATCGCAAGGTATTGGAGGTATTGCGCGAACCGCTGGAATCGGGACGCATCACGATTTCGCGAGCGGCACGACAGGCCGAATTTCCCGCACGCTTCCAACTGGTTGCAGCCATGAATCCCTGTCTTTGCGGCTACCTCGGACATTTCAGCGGAAAATGCCGCTGCACGCCTGATCAGGTGGCGCGCTACCGTGGAAAGATCTCCGGCCCCCTGCTGGACCGAATCGATATACAGATCGAAGTGCCGGCTCCGCCTCAAGAGGACCTGATGCGGCAGGCGCAGGGGGAATCCAGCGGAATCATCCAGAGGCGCGTGCAGACCGCTTATCAGTGGCAACTGGAGCGGCAAGGAAGGGCGAATGCCTATCTGGCAGTAAAGGATATCGACAAATACTGTATTCCAGACAAATCGGGGGAGAACCTGCTCGGGCAGGCTATCAGTCGTCTGAATCTTTCCGCCCGCGCTTATCATCGCATCCTGAAAGTCGCGCGCACAATTGCTGACCTGGCCGCAAGCCCGGGGATTACCGGTGCCCATATTGCTGAAGCGGTGCAGTACCGGAAAATGGATCGGAACTAGAATTGCCTCAGATTGAATTGCCTCAGATTGCCCTATGCCTGCTCGTTATGCCTTATTCCACGCGACAGCGCGTTAGCATGTTCTTGAAAACTTGCTGAGAAGCATGTTCGCAGCGACTGGAGGTCAAGCGAACGCGTGGGCGATGGTGTAAATCGTCAGGCCTGCCAACCCGCCTATCAGCGTGCCATTGATGCGAATGTACTGCAGGTCCTCGCCCACCTGCCGCTCG
>NZ_FOCT01000020.1 GCF_900110185.1 Nitrosospira multiformis | reverse complement strand
CGAGCGGCAGGTGGGCGAGGACCTGCAGTACATTCGCATCAATGGCACGCTGATAGGCGGGTTGGCAGGCCTGACGATTTACACCATCGCCCACGTATTCGCTTGACCTCCAGCCTCCGCAAACATGCTTCCCCCAGCCCGTCCCTGGGAGAGAGATAGCGCCCATGGGCGAATACGGGGTCTTCAAATGTGCACGGCCGCGAGCAATACTGTCGCGATATTTCTATACTTTTATTTCGATGTCTGACTGCTTTTCTCTTTCGTGATGGGATTCTGCAACGTATAACCCTTCTCTTTCATCTTGTAACCGCCGTAAGCGCCGGCACCCCCCGCCAGGAGATACCAACAACCCGAGAGCGTGGGAAGAACGGCCAGCAGAGTAACGAGGCTTATTATTTTCCTGAATTTCATTGCAGTCCGGGAATAAGAGGAAAATAATAATTGTCGCAGAAAGTCGCCCCACAGAAAACAGAATAGGCGCGTCATCCTCGCGTCTCCTTTTTCGTTAATAACACCATGGGATGCAAACAGATCATGGCAAGGAAACTATATCGCGGCCGCACATTACTGAGATAACGTCGAATTCAGCCTGAAGCAAAATTTGGAGGAAAGATCATGAACCAAGCGTCGATTTCAACTACATGGACAAAGCGCTTGCTGCTCCTGGCCCTGGTTGCGCTCCTGTCAGCATGCCAGTCCACCGAAACGAGGCGTGCCGGCGGCTTGATCGGCAGCGTTGCCGGTTCCATTGGTGGCGGCTACCTTGGCAGCTACCTAGGTGGGGGCACTGCAGGCCGTATATTGGGTGCTGTGGCCGGCGGGGTGGGCGGATATTATCTGGGTGCGGAAATCGGAGGACGTCTCGGGCAGGAAGACCAGCGTCGCATGGCTCAAACTTCCCAGCGGGCGTATGAAACCAACGAGACCCAAACTTTCACCAATCCCGATAGTGGCGTGAGCGGGAGAGCCGAGGTCGTGGGCGTTGATAACGACAGTAATTGCAAGACCATCCGACAAACTGTCGTACTAAAAGATGGAAAAACCGTTACAGAGGATGTGAAAAGCTGCAAATAGAAAGGAAAAACAGCACGACACTCAACCTTCTCGCCCATAAATGACAAATAAGCAAGCGAGCAGATCAGACACGCATAAAGTCGCGCCTATAAACGCATGAAGCGGACGATGTTGAAGCGTCCTCATCCGAAGCGATTCACCTCCGCTTGCGCTTTTTGTATGTGGCATGCAAAGAAACGCTTGGGCCCCGCGCGGATTTTCGCCGCATCCGGCGATCAAGAAGCCGCGGGCGACTCCGGCGATTTCCGGGGATAATCGATGGTTGCTGCCTATATTCAACTGCTCCCATGCCCGAAGCCGAAGAATTCATGATCTCCGCTTCCCAGCGTGCCAGGAGCTTCCCCGCTCTATCATCACTTTCCGGATCACCGCTCAATCCGGACAGATCGACCAAACCCCTTCCCATTCTCCCACCCTCCAGTTTCGCCTGATGTGCCTGATGTAAAATAATTCTCGTACTTTCCCAGCACATTGTCTGTGCGGTTCGCCACTTACCTTCTGCCTTCCTACCCTTTCAACGCTGCAGGTTACAAACCCGTTGACAGCCAATCAGAACCCCGAAGACACGTGATCAGACTTTCCTGGTGAAGCTCTGGATTAGAGTTTCAGTTCGATCAGATGAAAGAGAATGAGGAGTTCATTGTTCTGAATGGCAGATGGCAGCAAGTTTACCTACACCATCGATGATTCAACATCTACCCATCCTGGAAGAGGAAAGCAAGTGACGGGCTACATTCTCTCCATGCGGGCGCTTTTCAGGAGAAGTCTGCGGAGGTAATTTCTTCACTCTTCATCGAACTGCTCCTTGCGCCGCCTGACCGGCGGAAGCAGGGCGCAGGAAATTATGGGATGGGAAGGCAGGGCGTGAAGGCGTCTCCCCACCCTGAGAAGCGCTCTATGAAGCCAACACCGTGGACCACTCGGCAGGAACACAATCCCGAGATGGCCCATTTTCAGCCAAGCTCCAGTGAGAAAAATCTCAAGTGGAGCTCAGAACTTATTACTTTTTAGACTTTGGAGCTTCGGACTTCGCGGTTTCGGGTTTTGAAGCTTCAGGCTTTGGAGCTTCGGACTTCAAGGTTTCGGATTTCGGGGTTTCAGGTTTTGAAGTTTCAGGCTTTGGAGTTTCCGTTTTTGGAGACTCCTGAGCGGGAAGCGCGGTTAACTGGACGCGAACCGTGGCAGACTTCTCGAGTTCCTCCCTGTCTTGACCTTTCTTGCTTGCAACTGCCGGAAGTTCAAGATTCAGTTGATAACTTCCTTTGCTTGCTCGCCGTAGAACCGGTTCTTTGCCGCCTGGCTCATTCAGTTTTACTTCTTTGCCATCCGGGCCTATTAAAGTGGCCACCAGATCACTTGAACCCGATTTTGATATTTTTATCCGGTAATCCGGAGAATCAGCGGTGAGCAAGCGAAACTCCACTCTCGCGCTGGAGCTTACATCCGCGCTCGCCAACTTGTTGTTCGTGACATTTCCCAGGCATCCCCCGGTGTCGCAAGGGAATTGTCTCGGATTGCTCTCCTGACAGGTTATGAAATATCCACCGCGCGCGAAAGCCGCACTTTCCAGATTGACTTCCAATCCCAGTTCATTCAGCTTGTTTACGGAAGTTTTTGCACGGCCCCTGGCAAAACTTGTCTGCCTATCCTGATTGCAGTGGCTTGCTTCCTTACCCAAAGCGCTTGCTCCGGCTTCTTTATCGTCGATTGCGAGCCGCGGCCCATCCTTGTTTGCCTGAACCAAAACCCGGTTATACGTCTTGGTGACGATTTCCACCGGTGCTCCTTTCGATTCCCCGTGTGACGGGACAGAAAACAGAGAAAATGGAGTGACGAGGATTAAAAGTTTTAGTCTTAGTGTTCTCATTTGTTATCGCCCAGTTTTTTATAGGTGCGTGATGAAAAGCATCATCGCAGGACGGTAGAGCTGTTCCTCCCGATCGTTTCGCCAAGGAGCGAAGCCGTGGTATTCCAGTTTAGTACATTGCTTCAACGAATGGAATGCCGCTTTGAATTGCGGACCCGATAATTCCCTAAAAATCAGGTAAAAAAGAAGATAAATGATGCAAATATAGCCAATGGGACAATATAGGGAGCTAGAGAGTATAGTGGCAGCATAATGCCATTTGCCTAAACTCTCACTGTCAATTGTCAAAAACCCGATCAATTGTGTTTAGGTCTTTTGTTGGGTTATTAGCAGCAGAATTTTATCACCTGATACGCTGGTGACTACTGGACTAAAGTACACCTGAGTAACAGCTGGACTATCTTATGCAGAAGATGGGATATAAAAAGGCAGAGAAAAGAGGTATTACGGGCGCCGTGCAACCCTGGCGTAACCCCCGCATAATCAGGAAGTTATTTTAAAAGTATAACTTCTTGTTTCTATTGGCGCCCTGAACACGAATCGAACGTGTGACCTACCCCTTAGGAGGGGGTCGCTCTATCCACTGAGCTACCAGGGCGGGTAACCGCGCATTTTACGCTAATATTCGGGTATGGAAAAACCCGATCAGATAGCCCTGCCCCAGCAACCTATCCCCCAGAAAAAACTGCCCCGCACCGTGATCGTTCTCGGGCTGGTGAGTTTCTTCAACGATTTTGCTTCTGATATCGTCGTTCCGCTCATTCCGATCCTGCTGGCGACGGTGCTAGCGGCGGGACCGATAGCGCTCGGATTGATCGAAGGTGTTGCGGATGCGGTGGCGAGCCTGCTCAAGCTGTGGGCGGGACGGCATTCGGATATCATGAGTGGACGGCGCAAGGGGCTTGCGGTCGCAGGATATGCGCTTTCGAACATTACCCGTCCTATGCTCGGGCTCGCGGGCTCCTGGCCCTTGATTCTGGTATTGCGCAGCATCGACCGGGTAGGCAAGGGTTTGCGCAGCGCGCCGCGTGATGCACTGGTTGCGGATGCGACGCCCCCGGGAATGCACGGCTACGCCTTCGGGTACCATCGCGCGATGGACAACGGCGGTGCCGTTGCAGGCAGCTTGGCGGCGGCGGCAGTGCTGGCATGGTCCGGCTTGAACCTCACAGAAGTGATCCTCTGGTCCGCGGTTCCAGGCTTCATCGCCGTGCTGCTGCTCGGTGTGGGAGTGAAGGAAAATAAGGAGGATAAAGAGGATGCGGCTGGTCATCATCCAGCTTCTCCTGAACTTCCACCTTTGCGCTGGTCGCTCTTATCCCTCCCCATGCGTCGCTATCTTCTGGTGCTGATGCTGTTTACGTTTGCCCGCGCCTCGGAAACTTTCATCCTGCTGCTGGGACATGAGTTAGGGGTTGGAACCGTGGAATTACTGCTGCTGTGGTCGGCGCTGAGTTTCTGCAAAGCCGCGACCTCCATCTCGGGTGGGCAACTGGCGGACAGTCTGGGGCGCGGGACGTTGATGCTGATAGGCTGGTCCACGTTTTCACTTTCGTTCCTGATGCTGGGGCTGGTGCAGGGAAGTAGCGGATTATGGGCGGTAAGCATTTTTTACGGTTTATGCGCCGGCATGAGCGAGGGAGCGGAGCGCGCCATCATCAGCGATTACGCGCTGCCGCGGGAACGGGGGACAGCTTTTGGCTGGTATCACCTGATGGTGGGGCTCGCGGCAATTCCCGCTGGGCTGCTGTTCGGATCGCTCTGGCAGTTTCAGAGTGCGGCCACGGCGTTCTTTTTCGCGGGAGGACTGGCTGCGTTAGCAGCGGTGCTGTTGCGGATGTGGGCGTTGCCGGTAAGAAAATTGAATGCAAACTGAAGGATGAGCTTCGCAGAAGCTCTCAAGGCATCGAACAAGTCAAGCCATACGTTTCATCAGTAGGCTGCGCGCTCTACTCACTATACGTTTATTTGCTTTTCGAATAGAAGTTGTGTTGCCTTGGGCACAGTCGATTCCTTCGAAAAGCCCTACTATGCCTCCATTCGACCTTCGACAAGCATGTCCTGGGCACTGTTCGTCCCCTTTGACGGCTTGTCCTGAACCGTTCGCTCCCTTCGACAGTTTCAGGGCAAACGGAGGCGAAGAATTCAGGATTCAAGGGTGAACGGTAGAGAAAAGTTCATGTGAATTGGGATAATGCTCAAGACCTGCAGGAAGAAGGGGCAAGTACAATGCAAAGGGATGAGCGCGGTGCTGCTTACTCTTCTATAATCAATCTATTGCACGTAACACTGCCCTATTGCGGTGATACGGACGCTGATTTCCCCTGCCTCGCATGCAAATTGCACTGTGAATTCGCTTGAGCGGAATATCTGTTTTCCTCTTTCCTGAGGGTTTGTCAGCCGGCAATTCCGATCATAAAGGAATTTATCATGGCACAATTTACTGAAGAGCAATTGGCGCAGTTGAAGGAAGTTCTGCAACAGCGCTACCTGCAACTGCGGGAAGAGGTCCGGGACGAACTGGAGAGTTCGGATAACCAGCACTATGCCGATCTGGCAGGCAGTGTCGCTGATCCGGGTGATGCTTCAGTAGCGGATATGTTGGTGGACGTGGACGCCAACCTCGTGGATCGCCAGGTGAACGAGATGCGCGAGGTGGAAGCGGCGCTAAAACGCCTGGCGGACCTGGATTACGGCGATTGTATCGACTGTGGCGGCGAAATAGGGTTCGAGCGGCTCATGGTTTACCCCACTGCGCAACGTTGCGTACGCTGTCAGGAAGTGCATGAGAAAACTTACATGCACGAGAACAAACCTACCCTTTAAGCAGATCGTTTTAAGCAACCTCCTGAATATTTCACGAGTTTGCTGGCTGACTGTCCGAGAGTATCCTGAGCAGCACGAGCACAGCGCCACTGCCGCCCTCCGCCGGCCCTGCCTGGCAGAACGCCAGCACATCCTCCCGTTGCGAGAGCCAGCCGCCAATCCGGCTTTTCAGGACGGGCTCCCGATTCTGCGATCCGAATCCCTTGCCGTGTATTACACGCACGCAGCGCTTGCCGCTTTCGCCGCTCGCATCCATGAACGCCACCAGCGCGAGCCTTGCTTCCTCCCGCGTAAGCCCGTGCAGGTCAAGTTGGGCCTCTATTTTCCAGTAGCCTCGCCGCAGCCGGCGCAAGGTCTGGCGCGAGACGCCGGGGCGCAAAAAAATCCATTCATCACTGGGATCCATGGAGCGGACATCGTCCGATAGCGCGTCATGGGCAACAGGTCGTGCAGGTTGAAACTGAAGGGGGATGGGTGGCGGATGGCTGGCCGAAAGAATGACCTTATCGGTTGGGGCGAGGGGCGCGACGTCACGCATGGCGTCACGAAACAGGGCAGCATCATTATCCCCGATGGATGGGGCGGTTCCCTCTCGTTTATCCCCCTCCGCAGCAGTTTTTGCCCGCGTGGTATGGATGCCGGGCTTTCTTTCCCGCCGTCTCATCTCGGCCCCCGAGCAACTCCCTTCGGCTCATTCCCCTCGGGCCATGGATAACCTGGATATTGATTGTGCCGGAAGACTCCAAGGTAGGCGTGAATTGGCAAATTACGCGGAAGCCCTGTTCTGATTGCCGCTCCCCGCCTCAGACCAGAACATCCAGGTACTTTTCGGCATCCAGCGCGGCCATGCAGCCAGTTCCCGCACTGGTTACCGCCTGCCGGTAGATGTGATCCTGTACGTCACCTGCCGCAAAAACGCCGGGAATGCTGGTGGCCGTGGCATTGCCATGTGTTCCCGCCTGCGTCATGATGTAACCGTTTTCCATTTTTAGCTGGCCCTGAAAAATATCGGTGTTCGGCTTGTGGCCAATCGCGATGAACACCCCCTGTAAATCCATCGTTTTGGTCGAACCGTCCAGAACATTCTTTATGCGCATTCCCGTAACACCGCCCTCATCGCCAAGCACTTCATCGAGTACGTAGTGAAGCTCCAGCTTAATGTTCCCGTTTTTTACCTTGTCCATCAGTTTGTCTATCAGGATTTTTTCTGAACGGAATTTATCGCGCCGGTGAACGACAGTGACGCTGCGGGCAATATTGGAAAGATAAAGGGCCTCTTCTACCGCTGTGTTGCCACCCCCAATCACCGCCACGTCCTGTCCCTTGTAGAAAAAGCCGTCACAGGTGGCGCAGGCTGAAACCCCCCTGCCCATGTACGCTTCCTCCGAAGGCATCCCCAGATAGCGCGCAGAAGCACCGGTGGCAATAATCAATGCATCGCAAGTGTAGGTCCCCTGATCACCAATCAGCGTAAAAGGTTTTTCTGTAAGTTGGACCGTATGAATGTGATCGAAAACGATCTCTGTATCGAAACGTTCCGCATGCTTCTGAAAACGTTCCATCAGTTCCGGGCCTTGCACGCCCATCGCATCCGCAGGCCAATTGTCCACCTCCGTTGTAGTCATGAGCTGACCACCCTGGGCCAGGCCGGTAATAAGCATGGGCTTGAGGTTGGCGCGGGCGGCATAGACCGCAGCGGTATAACCGGCAGGACCGGAACCGAGGATGAGAAGGCGTGCGTGTTTACTAGTCATTCCTGATCAATCTATTGAAGTTATTGGAGACGCCTTGCTTATAGGTGCTGCTCGACCCAGTTGGCGACACTTTCCAGGGCAGCGGGCAGGCTATCGGGCACTGTTCCCCCTGCCTGCGCCAGGTCGGCTCGACCGCCCCCTTTGCCGCCCACCTGCTGAGCTACGAAATTGACGAGATCGCCCGCCTTGAGCCTTGCTGTCAGATCGCTGGTCACGCCTGCGATCAGCTTGACCTTGCCATCTTCAACGGCAGCCAGCACTGTCACGCAGGATTTGAATTTATTCTTGAACTTGTCCACTGCTTCACGCAGGGTTTTCAGGTCTGCCTCTTCAAGACACACCGCCAGTACTTTCACGCCTTTTATCTCGCGCACCCGGTCAGCGAAGTCATCGCCTTGTGAACTGGCCAATTTCGATTTCATGCGCCCCAGCTCTCTTTCCAGATGTTTCACGCTATCGAGAATCTGGGTAATGCGCACAGCAGCGTCCTGGGGTTGCGCTTTCACTGCCTCGGCAACGCGCTGCAATTGCAATTCCTGCTCCTGGATGTAAGTGAGGGCTCGCTCTCCTGTCACCGCTTCCACACGCCGCACTCCGGCAGCCACCCCGGATTCGGCCACGATCTTGAAGAGACCGATGTCGCCCGTGCGCTTGACATGGGTGCCACCACACAATTCGCGCGAAGTACCGATATCCAGTACGCGCACTTCGTCGCCATATTTCTCGCCGAACAACATCATGGCCCCCGATTTCTTTGCATCCTCGATTGCCATCATGCGCGCTTCGGTGGCAGCATTGGCGAGAATTTCGGCATTCACCAGCATTTCCACCTTGCGGATTTCCGCGTCCGTCACGGGCTGGTTGTGCGCAAAATCAAAGCGCGTTTTATTCGCGTCCACCAGCGAGCCTTTTTGCTGGACATGGTGACCCAATACTTCGCGCAGCGCCTTGTGCATGAGGTGAGTGACTGAATGATTGCGTTCCGTTCGCGCGCGTGCGCTGCGATCAACTTCCGCCAGCACGACATCGCCTGTTACCAGTCGTCCGCTGCGTAGCAATCCCTTATGACCGAACACATCCGCCTGGATTTTCTGGGTATCGGCAACGGCAAAAGTGCCGTTGGCAGCAAGCAGTTCACCGCTGTCCCCTACCTGGCCGCCAGACTCGGCATAGAAAGGGGTTTTATCCAGCATGATCACCGCCTCATCGCCCGCCTCGATAAACTCGACCCGGCTGCCCTCCTTATAGATCGCAAGAACCTGTCCTTCCTGTTGCAGGCTTTCGTATCCATGGAACGCCGTTGAGGGACCATTATAAGCAATGGCTTCCTGCATGATGAATTTGCTGGTGGTGCGTGCGCGCTCGCGCTGGCGCTCCATTGCCTGGTCAAACCCGGCCTCGTCTATGGCAATTCCACGTTCGCGCGCAATGTCGGCGGTAAGATCCAATGGAAAGCCGAAGGTATCGTAGAGACGAAACAGGGTTTCTCCATCCAGCATCCTGTCGCCACGCCGTAGCGCCGCTTCCAGCACCTGCATGCCGTTTTCCAGCGTTTCGGCAAAGCGCTCCTCTTCCTGCTTCAGTACCGCCGCCACCCGCGTCTTTGCCTCCATCAGTTCCGGATAAGCCTGCCCCATGACGCTCGCCAGGTCTTCCACCAGCAGGTGGAAGAAAGGCTGTTTTTGTCCGAGCTTGTAACCATGGCGAATGGCGCGCCGGATAATGCGCCGCAGGACATAGCCGCGACTTTCATTGCCTGGAATCACGCCATCGGCAATGAGAAAAGAACAGGCCCGGATATGGTCGGCAATGACATTGAGCGAACTGCTGGACAGATCGGTTGTGTCGGTGGCTCGCGCCGCAGCCTTGATCAATTCCTGAAACAGGTCGATTTCGTAGTTGCTGTGAACCTGTTGCATCACTGCGGAGATACGCTCCAGGCCCATGCCGGTATCGACCGAAGGGCGCGGCAGGGGATGCCAGGTGCCCGCGCTGTCGCGGTTGTATTGCATGAACACCAGATTCCAGATTTCCACGTAGCGGTCGCCGTCGGCATTCGGTGTTCCAGGCGGCCCGCCGGGGATTTCCGGACCATGGTCGTAAAAAATCTCGGAACACGGGCCGCAGGGCCCGGTATCGCCCATCTGCCAGAAGTTGTCCTGAGTAGCGATGCGGGTAAAACGCGAAGAATCGATGCCTACCTCGTTCAGCCAGATATCGGCGGCCTCGTCATCCTCGGCATAAACCGTAATCCATAATCGCTCCTGGGGAATTTTCAGGATATCGGTGAGAAACTCCCAGGCGAACCTGATGGCGTTGCGCTTGAAATAGTCTCCAAAGCTGAAGTTCCCAAGCATTTCGAAGAATGTGTGATGGCGCGCGGTATAGCCCACATTCTCCAGGTCGTTGTGCTTGCCGCCCGCGCGCACGCAGCGCTGCGCACTTGCCGCGCGCACATAGGGACGTTTGTCCTGCCCGAGAAATACATCCTTGAACTGTACCATGCCGGCATTGGTGAACAGCAATGTCGGATCATTGCCAGGCACGAGGGGGCTGGACGGAACGATCGTATGACCGTGCGTCTCAAAGAATTCAAGAAATTTTTGGCGTACTTCGCTGCTTTTCATCTCGCTTCATTTAATCAGACGGGACAGATTGCTTGCTGCCTGGCTTACTGTCTGGTTTATCCAATCCTTGATGGCCCATTCGTGCCTCTCTATTTCCGTTATCGTCGTTCCCAGAGGTTCGCCGTTTATGATTGCGAGATTTTGGACCTTCACTTTAACGCTCAGTTCTTGGCCGCTTTTCGGCAAATCGTGATCAGTGAGGATAGGGATCTCCCCGCTTTCGTCTTTCAATACAAAAGACTTCATATCAATCAGCGGAATCCGCGTCAGCTCCGTTACCACGCCATGAAGCACGACCTCCTTCCCATCAAAATTTGCAGGGGAGGTATTGACTTCGTTAATGGGTGTAGCGCGAAGACGGTCACAACTGCCGAGCAAAATCCCGAGAGCGGCCACGAGGAACACAGCCTGTAGAAATTGAGCCGTGCGCCGGGACAAACGAGACAAGTGAGGCAAGCGATTTTTCAACCTTCTTCCTTATCGGAGTGTTGCAACACCCGGCGCACCACTTCCGGCCTGAATCCGCGCCCCAACAGAAACCGTGTCTGCCTGCCGAAGGCTTTCGCATCCGCAGGGATTGCACCGAACTTTTTCCGCCATACTTCGTACGCACTGCGCTGCTCGGCTTCCCTGAGATCAGGCAGGACCGCGGTGATCAAATTCTCTTCGATGCCTTTTTCGCGCAACTCCTGCACGATTCGCAAACTGCCAAACCTGGCCTTGCGCATGTGCATTATCTGCTCGACCAGACGAGCCGCCGACAGAAATCCGCGCTGCTCAAGGCCATCCAGCACAGAGGAAAGTTCTTCCGGAGTTTCGGCATGAGGCGCAAGCTTTTTTTCCAGTTCCAGCCGCGAGTGTTCACGCCGGGCCAGATAACCCAACGCCCGGGTTTTGAGACTCGGCGCGCCCGTCATGGCATCTTGGGAAATCTACTTTCGGGATCTAGAAAGCGACGCCGTCACGTTTCTGCCGCTTGGCGCGCTCATTCCACGGGTGCAGGTTCGGCCGGGTTGGAAACTCCGACAGCTGCCCGGATTTTCGCCTCGATCTCCATGGCAATGTCGCGATGCTCTTTCAGATACTCGCGCACGTTATCCTTGCCCTGGCCTATCTTGTCCCCCTTGTAGGCATACCAAGCGCCGGATTTGTCAATCAGCTTGTGCTGCACGCCCAGCTCGATAATTTCGCCCTCGCGCGAAATGCCTTCACCGTAGAGAATATCGAATTCCGCCTGCCTGAAGGGGGGTGCCACCTTGTTCTTGACCACCTTCACCCGGGTCTCGCTGCCAATCACCTCTTCGCCCTTCTTGATGGAACCTGTGCGGCGGATATCAAGACGCACGGATGCGTAGAATTTCAGCGCATTGCCTCCGGTCGTGGTTTCGGGGCTGCCGAACATGACACCGATTTTCATACGTATCTGATTAATGAAAATCACCATGGTATTGCTGCGCTTGATGTTGCCAGTGAGCTTGCGCAACGCTTGCGACATCAGCCGGGCGTGAAGACCCATTTGCGGCTCGCCCATCTCACCTTCGATTTCCGCCCGCGGGGTGAGGGCCGCGACGGAATCCACAACCACTACGTCGATCGAGCCGGAGCGCACCAGCATGTCGGCTATTTCCAGCGCCTGCTCACCGTTATCCGGTTGCGAGATCAGCAAGTCCTGAACATTGACACCAAGTTTTTGCGCGTATTGCGAATCCAGTGCGTGTTCCGCATCGATGAATGCGGCCGTACCACCCATTCTTTGCATCTCTGCGATCACTTGCAGGGTCAGTGTCGTCTTGCCCGAGGATTCAGGCCCATAGATTTCCACAATCCGCCCGCGTGGCAGACCGCCCACTCCTAGCGCAATATCCAGGCCCAGCGAACCGGTGGAGATGACCTGCACGTCCTTGCCGACATCGCTTGCCCCCAGCCGCATGATCGAGCCTTTGCCGAACTGCTTTTCGATCTGGGAAAGCGCTGCCGCCAATGCCTTGCTTCTGTTTTCGTCCATGAAATTTTTTCCTTTGAAGATGGGTCAATTATCGCATACGTGACCCCCGTGGGAAAGCAGGGGAAAAATGACAACGTGTTCAGCAGACACCTGTTTTATGCTTGCTGAAACATTCTTCTGCTCTAATGAACATTCACCGGGGGAACATTCACCGGGGATGTTCATGGCAGGATATAAGTATTGAAATACCGTTCGGCCCTGGACGGGTCCAGCTTGCGCAGCGTCTGGTAGATCTCGCGCATCCTGTCGCGCTCATCCAGAATGCCATAGTCCACCCCAAGGTTGTACCAGGCATCCGCATTCTCCGGCTGGAGCATCACTGTTTTCCGGTATGCCTCAACCGCCTCGCCGTGCAGTTTCAACTCGTCATAGGTCACTCCCAGCTTGTACCAGGCCCTGAAATTTTCCGGGTCAATCCGGAGGGCGTGCCGGTAGGCATGAATGGTATGCGCATATTTTTTGAGGTTATGGTAAGTATTGCCCAGGTCGTACCAGGCCTCGCCATTATCGGGATCCATGCGAAGCGCATCCTCGTAGGCCTGGCTTGCGTTATCGTAGTCTTTGAGATTCGCGTAAGCCGTCCCGAGTTTATGCCAGGCATCAGCATAGCCGGCATGGTGACGAATGGCTTCCCGGTATGCGTTGACCGCCTGGGAATATTGCTTGAGATTGCAGGAAGCAATCCCCACGTTAAACCAGGCAGCCGCATTCGACGGGTCGCGCTTGGTCTCCTGCTGCGAGAGATTCAACAACCTACGCCAGTCGGCCTTCTTTTCCAGCGCCAGCGTTTGATTGAGCCAAGCGAGCCCATGCCTTGGGTCCGCTGACTTTGGGGCCATTGCCCTGGGGGCTTGTGTCATTTCCGGGGGACTGTCAAGCCAATCCGACGGCAATACGAAAGCAAGCGATTCACCTTCTACACGCTGCGGCGAGAGAATTCCGATCAGCCGGCCTTGTTCGTCGAATAGTCCCCCGCCGCTGAAACCCGGCAGGAGGGGTGCCGAAATTCTCATGTAACGGGACCCTGCATAGGGGCGCATTGCGGCCACCACGCCTTCGGCCAGGATCGGGTCACGTCGGTGTTCCTCCTGCAATCCATTGACTTTGCTCCCATCGCACATCGGGCAGATCCTGTCACGCCCATTCCTTCTTTCCTCGTTTCTGCTTCCTTTCAACCTGCCGCCAAGCGTTGGGTGAGGCAGACCGATTGCATTTACCGGTTGTCCCACCCTGAGCTTTTCTGCGCTGCCTAAAGCAAGCGATGGAGCGTGCATACCCGCAACATGGAGGCGACAAAGATTGAGATGTGTTTGCGGTGGTGCCGGCGTGGCCTTGAATACCCTTCCCGACCAGCCCACTCGTGCACTTTCTGCCTGGCGGGTGACATCGCAGGTAGTGATCACTTGGTCCGCGCCCAGCGCCACGCCACTGCCCTGAGCGGCCAGCTCACCCTGTGCATTCAACATATCAACCGACACGATGCGGACTCTTTCCTCCGTAAAAACCTGCTCCGGAGTTTTCGCGCTGGCATGTGGCAAGAGCGGCAAAAACGAGGCCGCCGCAAGAGCCCCCAGCGCGAGGGGAGAAATCGCGGTCATGTTCGTATTCTTCTCTTATTCGGGATGGGCATCGGCAGATCATAGTACATAGTACGTCGACGGACCGGCGAAACCACATGAACGATGTGCGCAACGAAACAGCCGGCGTGTAAAATAGCGGATATTTTTCACCGCAAAATCCACAGAATTGAATGAAAATCAACGAGGACTCTAACGATACCAACGACACCGCACCAACCGTCTACCTCGGGAGGTCAAGGAAGATCCAGCCGCTGGCATATTTCATATTTACCACACGCTGGCTGCAATTGCCCCTGTACCTTGGACTGATTCTTGCGCAATGCGTCTACGTCTATCACTTCTGGGTGGAATTACTTGACCTGATCGGAGCAGTGATGGGTAACAAGGAGGCGCTGGAGCACACCCTGGATGCGGTTTCGATCGAGGGCGCCGCTCCTCCCAAGAAGATCGGGGAAACGACGATCATGCTGGTCGTACTGGGTCTGATCGACGTGGTGATGATCTCCAACCTGCTCATCATGGTGATCATCGGAGGTTATGAGACTTTTGTCTCCCGTATGAATCTGGAAGGACACCCCGATCAGCCGGAGTGGTTATCACATGTCAACGCAACAGTGCTGAAAGTCAAGCTCTCCACTGCTATTATCGGCATCTCTTCCATTCATCTGTTGAAGACATTCATCAATGCCAATGCATATGACGAGAAAACGATCCTGGCCCAGACCGGAATCCACATAGTTTTCCTGTTGTCCGCAATTGCAATCGCCTATAGTGACCGGCTGATGTCCCGTCATGGCGCGCATGAGAGCGATCATTGAGCAACGGGGAGTTATGCGACGGCGGGCGGAATACTGTGTAGCAGATCAATGAGGCCTTGCAGTGCTCCCGATACGGATTGGCGCCTTATCTCCTCGCGGCTGCCGCTGAAATATCGCGTTTCGGCGAGCGCCATTCCCTCTTTCATTATCCAGGCAAAGCATACCATTCCGACCGGCTTTTCCTCGGTTCCGCCCTCCGGTCCGGCAATACCGGTTACTGATACCGCCACTTGGGCATGGCTGCGTGCAATCGCACCTGCGGCCATTTCGGAGGCTGTCTGTTCCGATACCGAACCGTACTGCTCGAGGGTGGCGCTACTCACGCCCAGCATTTCCTGTTTCGAAGCCGTAGCATAGGTAATGAAGCCGCGCTCATACCAGCCGGAACTCCCGGCGACTGAAGTAACGACCTGTCCCAGCCACCCGCCTGTGCAGGATTCGGCCGTGACAAGCGTCAATTCCTGCTGGGCAAGCGCTGTTCCAACCTGCATCGCCAGGTCCTGAAGCATCATATCATCCATGTCGGTTGCTCCTCCTGATATCCATTTCCCCGATACTTGCTGGAAAAATGCCCACCTCTGCGGCGGCCTATTAGAACATGTTGGCTAACCGGTCACATAAGCCTTCCAGAAGGCCAGACACAAAAGCGTGAAGAAAGCTGCCAGCAGGTCGTCGAACATCACACCGAATCCGCCACGCAGTTTTTTTTCGTAATAACGAATAGGCGCCGGTTTGATTATATCGAACAAACGAAACAGCAGAAATGCGAATGCCTGCCACATCAGGCCCTTGGGTGTAAAGAACAAGACCAGCAGGAAAGCAGTGACCTCGTCCCAGACGATACCGCCGTGGTCGGTATTCCTCAACGCCCGCCCTGTCACTTCGCAAGCCCAGATGCCGATACCGAACGCGGCAACAAGAAACAGGAGAAAACCAGGGGGATCGAAAATATATTCGAGTACCCAGAACAGGGGGAATGCGACCAGGGTACCGGCTGTGCCGGGTGCCACGGGACTCAATCCAGCCCCTCCGGCGAAGGCGATGAAATGTGCCACGCTGCTGCGAATGAATGTCTTGTCGGGTATCGGCCGTTCGATCCAGGGGGAAGGTAGGAGCGGAAGAGCCTCTCGTGGGGCTTCATCCCCCTTGTCGATAGAAGGCGCAGGCGTGGATTCCCCCTCGACAGGGTTGCGGTCAGGCGAATTATCGCTCCGGTTGTCAGACTTGGAAATGGTCATAGCCTTTGACCCTCGTAGTGACTGTTCTGCCTGCGGAATCAAGCACGACCAAGCCTGCTCCCTCCTCGATGCTGCCAATACGTGTTAACGGAATGCCTTCCTCGCGCGAAAGCAGTTCCACCTTTGTTCGCTCCGATTTCGGCACGGTAAAGCACAGCTCATAATCGTCTCCCCCCGCAAGTAGGCATTCTATCGCAAGGGGGTGGGGAAAATATTTCTCCATCGCCGCCGAACGGATCATCTGATCGATTCTGACAACAGCCGCCACTCTCGAACACTCCAGAATATGTCCGAGGTCGGCCAGCAGACCGTCTGAAATATCGATGGCGCTATGGGCAAGGCCGATCAGGCGCTGCCCCAACTCCACGCGGGGAATGGGCATCTCAAGCGCGGCCATAATGGCTTCCACTTCGGCGGCTTCCCCTTCGCCCGGTTTCAGCATGATCTTTTTCTTTCGGTAAGCAAGCGCGAGAGCGGCCTCCCCGAGGTAGCCCGAAACCCAGATATCATCCCCCGCCCGGGCACCGCTGCGGCGCAAGGCTTTTCCTTCCGGCGCTTCGCCAATGATCGTCACGCAGATATTCAGGGGACCATTGGTGGTATCGCCCCCGATCAGATCAACCCGATGGACATGCGCAAGCGCAAAAAACCCGTCAGCAAATGCTCGCAACCATGACTCATCCTTTTGTACTATTGATTCTGGCAGCGCCAGCGAAAGGGTTGCCCAACGGGGACGGGCACCCATTGCCGCCATATCGGAAAGATTCACTGCCAGAGATTTGTGGCCGAGCTTGTACGGATCCACATCTTCGAAAAAATGACGCCCGGAAACCAGCATGTCGGTCGAAATTGCCAATTCCATCCCGGGTGCAGGCCTGATGAGCGCCGCATCGTCCCCTATACCCAATACCGTAGCGGGGGCGGAGCGGGTGAAAAAAGACCGGATGATGTCAAATTCCGACAGCACTTAATACAATACTTCGTCAACAAGATCAATTCATGCCGTCACTTCACGCTAGAAGCGGGGGAAATGATTGGGCAGCTCTGACACGCACGCAGTCAAAGCTTCGCCCCGATCTCGACCGCTCTCAGCTTTACCGCCAATTTATCGAGCACTCCGTTGACATATTTATGACCGTGCGTGCCGCCGTAGGCTTTGGCGAGTTCCACCGCTTCATTGATGACCGCCCGATACGGTATTTCCGGGTGTCGCTCCAGCTCATAGGTACCGAGCAGTAATATCGAAATCTCCACCGGGCTGAGTTCGTTGAACGGGCGGTCGAGACAGGGCTGGATTTCCTTCTCGAGCTCAGGTGCTTCCGTCAACACGCCATGGAGCAGACGGGAAAAATATTCCTCGTCCGTTTTCGGGAACTCCTCCGTGTCCCGAAGCTGCGCTTCGATGGTATCGGCGCTTCCACCCGCTACGCACCACTGATACAACCCCTGCAAGGCCAGTTCACGCGCCAGGCGCCGGCGGCTTTTTCGCGCAGTACCCCTTCCCTGTTTCTCCGCCCGTCTCTCTACTCGTTTCACTTCCCGCTTCCTACCTGATTCTGCATCGCGTTCTGCTTCTTTTCACCCGTCACATTCGCTGATTGCCGCGCTTTACCCTGCCACCCATTGCTCGAGTATTTCATTGCTCCATTTCATCAAGCGTTCTTTGCAGGTTGGCCATCTCAATCGCGACCCGCGCCGCTTCGGCGCCCTTCTGGCTCATGCGCGCCAGCGCCTGGTCGTCGGTATTGGTCGTGAGTATGCCGTTGGCGATGGGAATGCCCGTATCCAGCTGCACGGTGGCAACCCCGTTGGTGGATTGCTCGGAAACGACTTCGAAATGGTACGTCTCTCCGCGTATGACTGCGCCCAGAGCGATCAGCGCATCGAACTGGTCGGTCAAGGCCATCTTTTGCAACGCCAAAGGGATTTCAAGCGCCCCCGGGACCGAAACCAGGACGACATTCCCTGCATCGACACCCTGTTTCATCAGTTCCTCCACGCATGCGCCCAGCAATCCCTCGCTTGCCTCGATATTAAAGCGGCTCATGACAATGCCAATGCTGAGATCTTCACCGTTGAGATTAGGTTCGAGCTCAAGAATGTTTTCGTATCGTGCCATGTTCGCTCCTGTAACAAGATCTGAGTGCAAAGGTTGGAGAAACGTTCGATGTATCAGCCCGCCGCCTCTTATTCATCGGCGGATGGCAGGCTTAAGTTGGGGATTCAAAAAATTATCAACGGACCGCCTGGCGACCTTCCGCCAGTCGGCTTTTATCTTCCGGCTCCAGGTAGCCGGTGACTTCAAGTCCGAAGCCCGCCATGCTCGGCATTTTTCGGGGAACAGCCAGTAAGCGCATCTTCCTCACGTTGAGATCCTTGAGGATCTGGGCGCCAATACCGTAATTGCGCAGGTCGGCCTTCGGGACCGGGCGGTGCGGCAGCTTTGCCGGCAACACCCTTTCCATCAGCTCGGACCCGCTTTCCCTGCGATGAAGCAGTACGATAACGCCACGTTCCGCGTCGCTGATGATGCGTAGGGCCTCGTTCAGATTCCAGGAGTGGGTATCATCCTCCAGATCAAGAAGATCCATGGCCGAAAGGGGCTCATGCACTCTTACCAGAGTTTCATCGTCGGGAGCGATCACCCCCTTTACCAACGCCAGATGGACAGTATTGACGGTTTTGTCCAGATAGGCAACGAGCTGGAATCTGCCGTGCGCGGTCTGGAGGGGACGTTCTACAATGCGTTCTACCAGGCTTTCCGTACGGCTGCGATAATGGATGAGGTCGGCTATCGCCCCTATCTTGAGTTGATGCTTTGCCGCAAACTCGACCAGGTCGGGGAGACGCGCCATGCTTCCGTCTTCATTCAGTATTTCGCAAATGACGGAGGCGGGGGTGAGTCCCGCCAGATGCGCCAGATCGCAACCGGCTTCCGTGTGGCCGGCGCGTACGAGCACGCCGCCGTTTTGCGCCATCAGCGGAAAAATATGCCCCGGTTGGACGAGGTCATCCGGTTTTGCGTCCCGATTCACGGCCACCTGTACCGTGCGTGCGCGGTCAGCGGCGGAAATGCCGGTGGTCACGCCGGTCGCGGCTTCGATGGAAACCGTGAAATTGGTGCCGAGCGGAGACCGGTTAGCCGTCACCATCAGAGGCAGGTTGAGCTGGCGGCAGCGTTCCTCCATCAACGTCAGGCAGATCAGGCCGCGCCCGTATGTGGCCATGAAGTTGATGGCTGCCGGTGTAATGAAATCCGCCGCCAGAACCAGGTCTCCCTCGTTTTCGCGGTTTTCCTCATCGACGAGAATGACCATGCGGCCGGTCTTGATGTCAGCAATGATTTCCTGGACTGAACTAATGATCATGTCTAAATCGAGCTCTCGCTCCTGTGCTTGTCGTCCATTGCCAGTAGGCGCTCCACGTAGCGTGCAAGCATATCCACTTCCACATTTACCCTGGCGCCCGCTTTCAATTCTTTCAGTGTCGTTTCGGCCAGCGTATGAGGAATGAGGTTGATCTCCAATTCGTTACGCTCTACCCGGTTGATCGTCAAACTCACGCCATTCACCGTGATTGAACCTTTTTTGGCAATATATTTCAGCAGCGAATCCGGCAACCGGATCGCAAGCAGGCAGCTTTCACCCAGGGACTGAAACTTTGTCACCTCTCCAACTCCGTCGACATGGCCGCTGACGAGGTGGCCGCCCAACCTGTCCGACAGGCGCAGCGATTTTTCGAGATTAACCTTTCCGCCCGGCTTATCCAGTCCTTGCGTGCACTGCAATGTTTCGCGGGAGACGTCTACAGATAACAGATTATCCGCCAGCGCGGTAACGGTGAGGCATACGCCATTTACTGCGATGCTGTCGCCGACTTTTGTCTCTGCCAGAGACAACTTGCCTGGCGCAATGCGCAAGCTTAAGCCATTTTCCTGCGGACTGGCCGTTTTGATCTCGCCGACAGCTTCGACAATTCCTGTGAACATCGGGCCTTTCCTGCTTTCAAATATGCATATCGATATTGTTCCTTTTTCCCTTTGCAGGACTCTGTGCAGGACCATGCGGCAATTTGCCGCATGGTCCTGCATGGCAATATACGCTAATGTTCGGGGATAATATAGCGAAGCCTTGGAGAAGCCCAGGGAAGTTCCCAAGAACTCGCCCAGCATGAGAGAATCCGCGACGAAAATGCTTGTAAATCCCGGCCAGCCACCCCTCCGCAAGAATCTGCAACGTTTATTCCTGCTCAGGAATATCGTCATCGCGGCCCAATGCCTGACTTTTGCGCTGGCTTACTGGGGGCTCGAGCTGGAATTGCCCTGGGCGGAAATGGTTGCGGTTGCGGTTTTGCTGGGGGTGGTGAACCTGGCGACCTGGATACGTCTCCATCGGAAATGGCCGGTTTCCAGCATGGAGTTCTTTGCACAACTCCTGGTGGACGTACTTGCTTTAAGCACGCTGCTTTATCTCAGCGGCGGCTCGACCAATCCGTTTATCTCGCTATACCTTCTGCCTCTGACTATTGCCGCGGCTGCGCTGCCCTGGGCTTATACCTGGGTGATGGCTGCCATCACCATAAGTTGCTATACGCTGTTGCTGTTTTATTATGTGCCTCTGCCCCATAACCATGAAGAACATGGCAGCGAATTCATCATGCATGTGTCCGGGATGTGGCTGGCTTTCGTCCTGAGCACGGTATTGATCGCGTGGTTCGTTGTCAAGATGGGCATATCGATCCGCGAACGCGACAAGGACCTGGCGTTGGCGCGTGAACAGGCATTGCGTAATGAGCAGATCATTGCGCTCGGAACGCTGGCGGCGGGCGCGGCGCATGAACTGGGCACGCCGCTGGCAACTATGGCGATAGTCACGGGGGAATTGCAGGACGAATATATCGACAATATCGAATTTCAAAGCAATATCAGAATCCTGCGGGATCAGATCGCCCACTGCAAGCGCACCCTGACGCAATTGCTGGCAGATGCGGGCCAGGCACGCGCCGAAGATGTCAGTGGCCAGACGGTCGATCTTTTTTTGCGCCAGGTTCTGGATAAATGGCAATTGATGCGCCCTTCCGCCCAGTTTACCTATCGCGGCAGCGGAGTGCAGCCAGCTCCCCAGATCCTGAACACGCAATTGCTGAGTCAGTCCATTTTGAATTTGTTGAATAATGCGGCGGACGCATCCTTGAAACACATCGAGATAGAAGTTACCTGGAGCCATCAGGAACTGCATCTGCAGATACTCGATTATGGAGAAGGACTGAGAGGAGAGGCGGCCCAGCGCGCCGGTCAGCCCTTTTTCACCACCAAAACAAAGGGGCAGGGTTTCGGTATCGGCCTGTTTCTGGCAAATGCAAACATCGAACGCTTTGGCGGCAAAGTGCGCCTAACCAACCGTGAAGGCGGCGCCTGTACCCAAGTCATACTTCCTCTGATACAGCCATCGATATGACAACAACGTTACCCATGACAGAAGTGGATGATCGTCCCGCCTTGCTGGTGGTGGACGATGATCAGACCTTTTGTACGGTTCTTGCCAATGCAATGACCAAACGCGGATTCAACGTCACGTGCGCGCATAGCGTGGACCAGGCGCTGCAGCTTGCGGAGGCCTGCACGCCGGAGTATGCCGTTGTCGATCTCAGGCTGCCCGGTCCTTCCGGATTATCCCTGGTCGAAAAGCTGAAAGCACTCGACCCCGGTACGCGTATCGTCATGCTGACGGGCTACGCCAGCATCGCCACCGCGGTCGAGGCCATCAAGCTCGGCGCCACCCACTATCTCGCGAAGCCGGTCGACGTCCATGAAATCATGGCGGCGTTCGAGCGCACGAGCGGGGATACAGACGTGCAGATCAGCGCCCACCCCCTGTCCGTCGGGCGGCTCGAGTGGGAGTACATTCAGCGCGTACTCAACGAGAACAAGGGGAACGTTTCTGTAACGGCACGCGTCCTCAACATGCACCGGCGGACATTGCAGCGCAAGCTCACCAAGTATCCGACGAAAACATGAGCGGAGCCTTTCATTCTGGCCTGTGCTGTGAAAGTGTGTGCTTACTTAATCCGAAAGGTTCAGAAAGAAATAAAAGAATCGATCCAAATTATGTAGCCATCCTGTCAGCGAGACGGGCAATAATGCGGATATCCTGTCCCACGGCGCGTACATCGTGAATCTTGAGGATGCGCTTGTCTTCCAGATTCGAGAGTTCCGGTAATTTGAGCATGTCCCGCGCTGCATCTCCGATGAGACAGGGGGCAAGATAAATGACGAACTCATCCACCAGGTCCGCCTGGATAAGCCCACCATTCAAGCCGCGTCCCGCCTCCACCAACACTTCGTTTATTTCGAGATCCGCAAGCCGTTGCATCATTGCAGCCAGATCCACATTGCCAGCACTATCCGGCAACAGAATGACGTGCGCACCCACGTCACGTAACGCGACAATTTTGCCTTCACTGGCGGCAGCGGTAAAAATCAGCTCGCCTGCGCCACGCAGCAATCCCGCATCCAGCGATATATCCAGTCCCCTGTCCACCACTACCGGCATGGGTTGCCTGGAGGTATGGATATGGCGGACCGTGAGCTGCGGGTCATCGGCCAACACCGTACCAATGCCGGTCATTACCGCGCAGGAACGGGCGCGCCAGCGGTGCCCGTCACGGCGTGACGCTTCACTCGTGATCCATTGACTGGACCCGTTGTTGAGCGCCGTCTTGCCATCAAGACTTGCCGCGATCTTGGCCCTGACCCAAGGACGACCGCGGGTCATGCGCGAGGCAAATCCGATATTCAAAGCTTTCGCTTCCGCTTCCATCAAGCCGGTTTGCACTTCTATCCCCGCCTCTTCCAAAAGGGCGCAGCCGCGACCGGACACGAGGGGATTCGGGTCCTGCATGGCTGCAATGACTTTCGCGACACCTGCCTGAACCAAGGCATCGGCGCAGGGTGGAGTGCGACCCTGGTGACTGCACGGCTCCAGTGTGAGATAGACGGTGGCGCCGCGTGCCGCCGGCCCGGCCGCAGCCAGTGCATTTATTTCCGCATGCGCCTCGCCTGCGCGTTCGTGCCAGCCGGTACCCACCACCTGTCCATCGCGTACCAGCACGCAGCCCACGCGAGGGTTCGGGCTTGTACTGTAAAGCCCTTTTTCTGCAAGCCGCAGCGCCTGGGCCATGAAGCGGTAATCGGGTGGCGAGAACATTGGAAACTCCATTGTTCAAAGGCGAAGCTGGAAATTCAGTGTACAACTCAAGCGCAGCCGCGTCGCTTGCCGGGATTTGCCGGAAAATGGAATACAGAAGGTAAAACGTGTGAATCAGGCTTTGTCCGGTTCTTTCCTGCTATCTGATCCTTGCAGTTCCCGGATTGCATCGTCGAAATCGGCAGCACCCTGAAAACTTCGATAAACAGAAGCAAAGCGAATGTACGCGACCTTGTCCAGTTTATAGAGTTCTCCCATCACCATCTCGCCAATCTTGTGCGAGGCGATCTCCCGTTCACCCAAGCTTAGCAGTTTCTGGACGACGCGATTCATTGCCGCTTCCACATCCTCTGCCGAAACCGGACGCTTGTGCAATGCGCGTACGAAACCGGTACGCAATTTTTCGCGATCGAACTCGGCGCGATTGCCATCCTGTTTTACGACCTGCGGCAAACGCAATTCCACGGTTTCATAGGTGGTGAAGCGTTTGTCACAGTTGGGGCAGCGCCGGCGGCGGCGTATCCTGTCGCCTTCCTCGCTCACCCTGGAGTCGATCACGCTCGTATCAGGCGCATGGCAGAAAGGACACTTCATGCGTCAACCTGGAACCGTTCGGTCGACTTCAACCCTGGAACCGAAGCAAATTGATCCAGGTGAAGATCGACCAGATCGGCTATGCCGAGACATGGAAGCGACGTCAGGATGCGCCGCTCCATTGCGTGATCAGCCTTGGTAAACGGGGAATTTTGCACATAGCGCTTTTGCCTGGCGTGCAACCTCCGTCAGCACCGAGGAATCTGTCGGCGCTTCCAGTACATCAGCAATCAGATGGGCCAGTTGTTCGGATTCAATCTCGGTAAACCCGCGCGTGGTGATGGCAGGAGAGCCGATACGAATCCCGCTGGTGACGAATGGTTTTTGCGGGTCGTTGGGAATCGCATTTTTGTTGACCGTGATATGCGCCAGTTCCAGCGATTCGGCGGCCTGCTTGCCGGTAATATACTTGGGTCGGAGGTCCACCAGAAACATGTGGCAATCGGTGCGCCCCGAGACGATGCGCAATCCGCGCTCCTGCAACACTTTCGCCATTACGCGCGCATTGTCGATTACCTGTTCCTGGTAGTCCTTGAACTCCTGGCTGGCGGCCTCCTTGAAGGCCACTGCCTTGGCGGCAATGACATGCATCAACGGACCCCCCTGGGTTTGCGGGAAAATAGCGGAATTGAGCGCTTTTTCATGCTCGGCCCTGGCCATGATGATCCCCCCCCGCGGACCGCGCAGCGTCTTGTGGGTCGTGCTCGTGACGAAATCGGCGATGCCGACAGGATTGGGATAGTATCCTGCCGCAACCAGTCCCGCATAATGCGCCATATCCACGAACAGATAGGCCCCTATATCGTCGGCAATCTTGCGGAAGCGCTTCCAGTCTATCACCAGCGAGTAAGCCGAAGCCCCTGCCACGATCAGCTTGGGCTTATGTTCGTGCGCCAGGCGCGCAACCTCGTCATAGTCCAGCTCTTCGGTATCAGAACGAAGGCCATAGGAAACGGCATTGAAAATCTTGCCGCTGAGATTGACCGAAGCGCCATGTGTCAGATGCCCGCCATGCGCAAGCGACATCCCCAGCAGCGTATCTCCCGGCTTCAAGGCAGTCAGATAGACTGCGGCGTTGGCCTGTGAGCCAGAATGCGGCTGGACGTTGACATACTCCGCGTCGAACAGCGCCCTTACCCGGTCGATTGCCAGCTGCTCCACGACATCCACGTACTCGCAGCCGCCGTAGTAGCGCTTGCCGGGATAACCCTCCGCATACTTATTGGTCAGCACCGAGCCCTGCGCCTGCATCACTGCAGGACTCGCATAATTTTCCGAAGCGATCAGCTCGATATATTCTTCCTGGCGCTGCATCTCGCCTTTGATGGCCTGCCAGAGATCAGGGTCTACGCTTTCGAGAGTATTGTGTGAGGACAACATGTTGTTTTAAAACCCTGTAAATAATTTTTATTGGAAAGATTGTGAGTTTACCATCTCAAGATGCCAGATTGCGTCAAGACGCCATCTATATGCGAAGTAGCAGTGTCATCTTCACGTATTGACTTCGATGCAATTGAAGCATCAGTTAAACATCAAGATTCCTCACTCCCAGCGCGTTGTTCTCGATGAATGCGCGCCGCGGTTCCACGATATCACCCATCAGGGTAGTGAAAATTTCATCGGCGGCGATGCTGTCCTCGATCTGGGCGCGCAGCAGGAGGCGAACCTTCGGGTCCATGGTGGTTTCCCAGAGCTGGGCGGGATTCATTTCGCCCAAGCCTTTGTAACGCTGGGTGCCGATGCCTTTTTTGACTTCCTCCAGCAGCCAGTCGAGTGCTTGCTTGAAGTCGCTCACCGCCTGTTTCTTTTCGCCGCGTTGCACATAAGCTGCCGGCCCGATCAGGCCATCGAGCACCTCGGCAGTTTGCCTGATTTGCGCATAGTCGCCGCTTTGCAGAAAATCCTGGTCGATATAGCTGTTGCGAACGTTGCCATGATGCACGCGGGAAATTTTCAGCCGGTATTCTTCCGTGGCGGCGTCATACTTGGGTACGATGGTGATATTTGCTGCATTGACCTGTGCCGCCAGACGAGCCGCGCTTTCGGTCGCGAGTTCCCCATTACTTAGATCGATGTCGGAATGGCGTAACAACGCATGCATGACTTCGCTATCGATCAGCGAACTCATGCGCTCGATCACGGCTTCCGCCAGAAGATATTCGTTCGCGATATTTTCCAGCGTTTCTCCAGTGAGCGGCGATTTACCCTCTCCCGTATGCAGTTCCGCCTCCGTCAACGCCAGACCCAGCAGGTATTGCTTGAGCTCGTGATCGTCCTTGACGTAGCGTTCCTGCTTGCCGTGCTTGATCTTGTACAGTGGTGGCTGGGCAATGAAGATATGGCCGCGCTCGATCAGTTCCGGCATTTGCCGATAAAAGAAAGTGAGCAGCAAGGTGCGGATATGCGAGCCGTCCACGTCGGCATCAGTCATGATGATGATGCGGTGATAGCGCAATTTGTCGGGGTTATACTCGTCCTTACCGATACCGGTGCCAAGCGCCGTGATGAGGGATGCAATTTCCTGTGAGGAAATCAACTTGTCAAAACGGGCTTTTTCCACATTGAGGATTTTTCCTTTCAACGGCATGATGGCCTGGAACTTGCGGTCGCGTCCCTGCTTGGCGGAGCCGCCGGCGGAATCGCCCTCCACCAGATAAAGCTCGGACAGAGCCGGATCTTTCTCCTGGCAATCCGCCAGCTTTCCGGGTAACCCCATGCCATCCAGCACACCTTTGCGCCGGGTCAATTCCCGTGCCTTGCGCGCTGCCTCGCGAGCTCTGGCCGCTTCGATGATCTTGCCGCAGATGATTTTTGCATCGACTGGATGCTCCATGAGGAATTCCGCCAATTTGAGCGACACGATTTCTTCCACTACCGGCCGCACTTCCGACGAGACGAGCTTTTCCTTGGTTTGAGATGAAAACTTGGGTTCGAACAGCTTTACTGACAAAACACATGACAGACCCTCGCGCATGTCGTCGCCCGAGGTTTCGATTTTGGCTTTTTTTGCGAGATCGCTTTTTTCGATGTAATTGTTCAGGGTGCGCGTCATGGCAGCGCGCAAACCGGTGAGATGAGTACCGCCATCCTTTTGCGGAATATTGTTTGTAAAGCACAGCACCTGCTCGGTATAGCTATCATTCCACTGCATCGAGACTTCCACCACGATGCGATCTTTTTCTCCCGCCGCATAGAAAATATTGGGATGAAGCACCGACTTGGTGCGATTGACATACTCGACAAAACTCTTGACCCCACCCACAAAGGCAAATGTTTCCTCCTTGGCGTTGCGCTGGTCTATGAGATGGATTTTGACCCCGTTGTTGAGAAAGGAAAGTTCCCGCAGGCGCTTGGCAAATATATCGTAGTGGTATTCGATATCTCCGAATATTTCCTTGCTCGCCAGAAAATGTACTTCGGTTCCTCGCCGTTCAGTCTTTCCGGTCGCGGCCAGGGGCGCTACCGGCACGCCCATGCGAAACTCGATCTGATGGATATTTCCATCCCGACGGATGGAAAGGCGCAACCATTCCGACAGGGCATTCACGACCGAGACACCAACGCCGTGCAAGCCGCCTGATACCTTGTATGAATCGGAATCGAACTTACCTCCGGCATGGAGTTCGGTCATGACGATTTCAGCAGCGGAACGCTTGAGCTCGTCATCCTGCTTTATGCCGGTCGGAATGCCCCGACCATTGTCCTGCACGGTAACCGAGTTGTCAGGATGGATGATGACTGAAATCTCATCGCAATAGCCGGCCAGCGCCTCGTCAATCGCATTATCCAATACCTCGAACACCATATGGTGCAGCCCGGTGCCGTCGCTGGTATCGCCAATGTACATACCGGGACGCTTGCGCACCGCATCGAGCCCTTTCAGGATCTTGATGCTGTCCGAGCCATAGTCGGTGGAGCTTTTGCTTTTTTGCTGCCGGGAACGCTCTTTTTCGTTCATTGCTGTATCTTCAGTTATTTGAAACGGAATATTCAATCGCTTCCATACTGATGGATTCGCAATAACTTTATTGCGAATTCTGCTGACTGCTATCGGGAAACATCTAGAGCAAACGCTACGGAGAGCCGGTTTTCACTCACCTCTGGGATCAGGGCTCAGAAGGCCACTCAGGGAAGGCTCAAGGAAACTCAACAAAGGTCGTAGCTGAGTCTGCAATACAGGAAAATGCCGTGCAGTGATCAATGAATTATATCATAACCGCACCGACAGACGCTTCTGCCACTGTGAAGCTGCAGAAGCACGGGAAATGACCTGATATTTACATCATATGCGCATGGGCATGACCACATATTTGAAGCTGTCGTTACCCGGAATGGTGATCAACGCACTGCTGTTGGCGTCGCCAAATGCGCACGTTACTGTTTCACTGTCCGCATTGTTCAGCACATCGAGCAGATAAGTGATGTTGAAGCCGATGTCGAGCCCTTCTCCGTTGTATTGAAGTTCCAGCTCTTCCTGCGCTTCTTCCTGTTCGCTGTTATTACAGACGATCCGAAGATTGTCGGTGGTGAGGATGAGACGGACTCCGCGAAATTTTTCATTGGACAGAATCGCAGCGCGTTGCAGTGTCTGGAGTAGCAACAGCCGGTTTATATCGAATTGCTTCTGGTAGCCGGTGGGGATGACGCGGTTATAGTCCGGAAATTTTCCATCGACCACTTTGGATACCAGGACGACATTGGAGAAGGTAAAACGCACTTGGTTCTGAAGTACTTCTATGGTTACCGGCTCCTCGGTTTCATTCAATAGCCGGGATAATTCGAGCACCACCTTGCGAGGAAGAATGACCTCCTTTCTTTCCAGCGATGTCTCGAGCATCATCAGGGCGAACGCCAACCGATGGCCATCGGTTGCGACCACCTTCAGCTGATTGTTTTCCAGCAATAACAGCAGGCCGTTCAGGTAGTAGCGGATGTCCTGGTGAGCCATGGCATATTGGACCATTGACAGGAGCTGCTTCAGTTCCTTCTGCTGTACCTTGACTGTTCCCTGGGTTTCATTACTTTGAGGAAACTTTGGAAAATCTTCAGCAGGAAGTGTCTGCAGATTGAAGCGACTTTTTCCCGCCTTGGCCTGAAGCCGGCTATCGTTCGTTTCCAGCGTCACCCGCATCTTTTCGGGTAGTGCACGCAATATATCCTGAAGCTTTTTTGCAGCCACCGTTACCGAGTATTCCTCATCTGCCTTGCCACCATCCGTGGTGGAGGTAGTAATCTGGATTTCGAGATCGGTTGCAATAAATGAAATATTTTCCTGCTTGCGTTCAATGAGTACGTTGGAGAGGATGGGTAAGGTATGACGTCGCTCGACAATACCGGTAACCGTCTGCAAAGGCTTGAGCAATGTATCCCTGTCGGCTTCTATCAGTTTCATTTTCTAATTGTAAAGCTAGTAATAGTTAATAAGAAATGGCGAAATCCGGTAAAAGTAGGGAAATTCGCCTGATATCAGCATATTAGGCTATTTTGTATTTCTGTATCAATAAGGTATGGACTGTGGATAGTTTGTGAGCAGAATTAAAGTCTGAACAGAAGCGATGAGTTATCCCCAATTCATCCTGATGTTAACCTCAGTTTGTTATTCAGTCTGTAATTAGCCGCGGAGAATGTGCAGCAAGGTATTAAAGTCACGATTGACGGCAGGATCGGAAGCGCGCAATTCGGCAATCTTTCGATACCCATGCAATACCGTGGTATGGTCCCGACCCCCGAAAGCTTCCCCGATATCGGGCAGGCTTAGAGGGGTGAGTTCCTTGGAGATGGCCATGGCCATTTGGCGTGGGCGGGCAACAACACGAGACCGCTTTTTGGAGTACATTTCGGCGACCTTGATCTTGTAGTAGTCCGCCACTGTCTTTTGAATGTTTTCAATGGAGATTTGGCGGTTCTGTACCGCCAGTAGATCTTTCAATGCTTCCCGCGCTAAATCCAAAGTCAGTGCGTGCCCGGTGAAGCGTGAGTAAGCAACCACTCTTTTCAAGGCACCCTCCAGTTCGCGCACATTGGAGCGAATGTGTTTTGCGATGAAAAAAGCGACGCTTTCATCCAGGATGATATCTTCCATCAATGCTTTCTTCAGGAGAATCGCGACACGCATTTCCAGTTCAGGAGGTTCCACCGCTACTGTCAACCCCCATCCGAAACGCGAAATCAACCGTTCTTCCATGCCGGCGATTTCCTTCGGGTAAGAGTCGCAGGTGATGATGACTTGCTTATGTGCTTCGATCAGGGCATTGAAGGCATAGAAAAACTCTTCCTGCGTACGGTTTTTTCCGCCAAAAAACTGGATATCGTCGATCAGCAACAGGTCCAGCGAATGATAGTAGCGCTTGAATTCATCGAATGCCTTATGTTGGTAAGCCCTTACTACGTCGGAGACGTATTGCTCCGAGTGAATATAGCGAACCTTGGCAGCTGGATTGTGCTCCACAACGAAATTGCCGATCGCTTGAATTAGGTGGGTTTTTCCCAATCCTACCCCCCCATAGATGAAGAAGGGGTTATAAGCAACGCCGGGACGTTCCGCCACCTGAATAGCCCCAGCACGTGCCAGCTGGTTTGCCTTTCCTGTGACGAAAGTGTTGAAGGTGAAAGAGGGATTCAGTCTGGTTGGATTTTTTTCCTGTTTTTCCTTCGTATCCTTTGTATCTTTCGTATCCTTCGGCGTCTTTTGCGCTGATTCTGTCGGCGCATCGAACACCGCGGTAATCGAACGGGAATCCATTCCGTTATTCCCGCCAGTCGAAGGGGATGCGCTGGCCGAAACTTGTCCGGCTAGCTCCAACCGCAACTGAATCGGGCGCGCGAAGTGGTTTTCCGCCATCTGCGTGATGCCGCTCAAAAAGTTGTCCTTTACCCATTGGAGGACAAAACGGTTGGGTGCGATCAGCGTGAGGGCAGGCTCAGGCGAGTCGTCCGACAGTTGCAGGCGCAGTGGTTTGATCCAGGTATTGAATTGCTGCGCGCTCAACTCATTTTCAAAATATTCGAGACAGGCAAGCCAAAAGGTATCTGGTGCAAGCATGATATTAATGACTCGTTGGGGAAGGAACGGAAGTTGCGAGCGAGGTGAGCGGAATATTCTAGACCGTTCTTCACAGCTTATCCACAGGGAGAGCAAAAAATATCGGTTGACACAGGTCGTCGTAAAGAGTTGTAATGTCGAGTTTTTATTTATCATTATCAGGAACAGGGGAAATAATGAAACGCACTTACCAACCATCCGTGACGCGCAGAAAGCGGACCCACGGTTTCCGGGTCCGCATGAAAACCGCGAGTGGAGCGGCGGTAATCCGGGCTCGGCGCGCCAAAGGACGAGTCCGCCTCGGAGTGCAGTAACGTACGCAATCCGGGGACCCTATTATTCGTTTTCCTAAAACTCATCGCCTGCATAAGGCAGAAGAATTTTCCTCGGTCATCCGGTTCAGGTGTTCCATAGGCGGTGAATTGCTTCAGGTTTTCGCTAAACCCAACGGTTTATTACATTCCAGATTGGGATTAATAGTGGCAGGTAAAATTGAACGACTTGCCGTAAACCGGAACCGGGTGAAACGAGTGTTGCGGGAAGTGTTTCGTGCATGCCAGGAAGATATGGCGGGCCTTGATCTGGTGATGCGTCTGCGTTGCCGTGCCAGTGATCGCAGTCCAGTGCAGTTGGCGGACGAAGCACGGCGTCTCATGATTCAATTGCAGCAATGTCGCGAATGATTATTGCGTTTATCAGGCTCTATCAATACTGCCTGAGCCCTTTCCTTGGACCCTCATGCCGGTTCAGTCCGTCTTGTTCGCATTACGCCTGTGAAGCGCTTGCCCGGCATGGGGCGACGCGAGGACTCGTTCTGAGCGTCTGGAGGATAATGCGATGCAATCCCTGGAGCAGGGGGGGATATGACCCTGTCCCTGCGGAACCCTTCCGTTGAATGTTTCTGGACGGTTTTTATCTGTCGTAAAAAAATAACTCGCAGAGCAAGATGGATACACAAAGATTCGTACTCTTCCTGATTTTTGCCACATCGCTGTTATTCCTGTGGGATGCGTGGCAGAAAGAACAATATCCTGCAACCCACGCGCCGACCACGGCAGTACAGGGCACAGAAACGCAGGGCGGTGCAGGTACTGCAGGTACTGCAGGTACCGCCGAGACTCCGGTGCCAGGAGATCAGCTTGCTTCATCAGTACCGCAAAGGGGCTCGACCGCGGAAAACGGCGCTCCTGTCAGGGCAGCGGGCAAGCTGGAATCCGGGGATAAAATCACGATCAAGACCGACATGGTGCTGGCGGAAATCGACACCGCGGGTGGCGATATTCGCCGCCTCGAGTTGCTGCATCAGCCTTCCAAGGAGGATAAAAACAAGCCTTTCGCATTACTGGAAAGCGATCCTGAGCGCGTCTACATAGCGCAATCCGGATTGATCGGTGAAGGTTTACCGACCCACAAGACGCGTTTTACTGCGGAACCGGGCACATACGAGCTGGCAGCCGGGCAGGATAAAATCCAGATACGGTTGAGCGCGGCGGAGGCCGACGGCGTACAGGTGACTAAAATCTATACGTTTCATCGCGGAAGCTATCTCATCGATGTCAGTTTCGAGGTCGCCAATCAACGGAACGCAGCCATCCAGCCGTTTTCCTACTTTCAGATGCTGCGCGACAGCCGGCCTCCCGTGGGTTCGTTCTTCATGGTCCCGACCTATACTGGGGCGGCGCTTTATACCGAAGAGGAAAAATTCAAGAAGATCGAGTTTTCCGCGCTGGACAAGGGCAATGCCAGCTATCCCAAGAATGCGGACAATGGCTGGATTGCCATGCTGCAGCAGTACTTCCTGGCCGCGTGGCTGCCCAAGGACAAGCTGCCGCGCGAATATTACGCGAAACGTCTTGGAGAAAACGAATATACCGCCGGTGTAATCGTACCGGTAGGTCAGATAGAACCCGGCAGTAGCGCCACCGTCACTGTCCCACTCTATGCGGGACCGGAAGAGCAAAGCAAGCTTGCGTCGATCGCGCCGGGTCTCGATCTCGTTGTGGATTACGGCTGGCTGACGGTGATCGGCGCGCCATTGTTCTGGCTGTTGTCGCTGTTTCATTCCTGGACTGGAAACTGGGGAGTGGCAATCATTCTCCTCACCATGTCGGTCAAGCTTGCATTCTTTCCCCTGTCTGCGGCAGGTTACCGCTCGATGGCGAAATTGCGTTTAGTGACGCCCAAGCTCCAGCGTTTGCGGGAACAACATGGGAATGACCGGCAGCGCATGCACCAGGCCATGATGGATTTTTATAAAACGGAAAAAATCAACCCGATGGGAGGCTGTTTGCCCATCCTGGTGCAGATTCCAGTATTCATTTCGTTGTACTGGGTGCTGCTCTCGAGCGTGGAATTGCGCTACGCGTCTTTTGCGTTGTGGATAGAGGATCTTTCCGCACCCGATCCCTATTATGTGCTGCCGGTGATCATGGGCATTTCCATGTTCCTGCAGCAGCGGCTCAGCCCCCCGGCGACCGATCCCATCCAGGCGAGAGTGATGCAGATCATGCCTTTGGCATTCAGCGTTTTCTTTTTCTTCTTTCCCGCGGGCCTGGTGTTGTATTCCCTGGTAAACAACGTGCTTTCCATCGCGCAGCAGTGGCAGATCACGCGTATGATCGAAGGTTCGGTCGCAAATACGAGCAAGCAGAAGAAAGCAAATTAGTGATCAGGGGAATTGCCGGACCGGATCCGACTCCCCTCCCTTTCCGTCTTCATACGCGGGGTTGGCATCGAACTCAGGATGACTCGTTCTGATGTGATTGCCGCGATTGCAACGCCCCCAGGCCGGGGAGGTATCGGAGTGGTGCGTGTTTCCGGCAGAAACCTGCAATCGCTCGCTCTCAAGGTCATAGGTTTTGTGCCGGAACCCCGGCGCGCCAGCCTCACCCGATTTCGCGACGGAAATGGTCGCGTTATCGATCAGGGCATAGCGCTCTACTTTCCCGCTCCCCAGTCCTATACCGGAGAAGAGGTTCTGGAGCTGCAAGGACACGGCGGCCCTGCAGTCATGAACCTGTTGCTGGTGAGTTGCCTTTCTGCTGGCGCGCGGCTGGCGCAACCAGGGGAGTTTACCCTGCGTGCATTCCTGAATAACAAGCTTGATCTGGCGCAGGCTGAAAGCGTCGCGGACCTTATTGACGCCAGTACCGAGGAAGCTGCCCGCTGCGCCATCCGTTCCCTTCAAGGTGAATTTTCCAACGCCATTCATGTTTCGGTGCAAGCGCTTACTGACCTTAGAATGCTGGTGGAGGCTTCATTTGATTTTTCGGAAGAAGAAATTGAGTTCATTTCCGGAAGGGAGCTGGAAGTCAGATTGGAGCACATCCGGCACCAGCTTGAGCAGGTGCTCAGCTCGGCCCGGCAAGGTAGCCTGCTGCGGGAAGGAATATGGATTGCTTTGGTCGGGCAGCCGAATGTTGGAAAATCCAGTCTCCTCAATCGTCTCGCCGGAGAAGAAGTTGCTATCGTTACGGAAATTCCGGGCACGACACGGGACGTTATCCGTCAGGTTATAGAGATTGAAGGTGTGCCCTTGCACCTTCTGGATACCGCCGGCTTGCGGGAGACGGAGGATGCGATCGAAAAAATGGGTATGGCGCGGACGCGCTCCACGATCGATAAAGCAAGTATCGTTCTGCTGCTTGTGGATAGCCGAGTGGGAATAACGCCAGAAGATCGAGCCATACTCGCCTCGCTTCCCCCGGGTTTGCGACTCATTGTCGTCCATAACAAAACCGACCTGCTCGAATCAGCACCCAATTCCAACATATCCACCGCCACAGCCACCACAGACATCTGGGTTTCCGCTAAAACGGGTGCGGGCATCGGGTTACTGCAGCAAAGACTCCTGGAAATGATAGGGTGGCAGCCATCAGCAGGAGAAGGAGTCTTTATGGCCCGCCAACGTCATCTTTCTGCATTGACAGCTGCCCAGACACATCTCGAAGCTGCTTGTGCGCTGGCAAACAGCATGGATCAGGTCGAGCTTCTTGCTGAGGAACTGCGGCTTGCCCAGCTGGCTTTATCGTCGATTACCGGTGAATTCAGCGCGGACGACCTGCTGGGCAAAATTTTTTCCAGCTTCTGCATAGGAAAGTAGCAGAACCTCCCGTTCTTGCGAATCTCCTCCCGCTCAAGTTTCAGGCTGACTCTCGCTTGCCTTGTTCTCGCCGCGGTTATCGTCGGTGGACATCATATGACGTGCCTCCGCGCGCAATCCTTTCGCCCGGTTAGCCAAATCGCGTGACTTTGCATCAATGCGCTTACGAGTTTTAACGCCAGCGCTGTATATCTTGTCTTTTGCCAATGCACGGCGGCGTCTGCCTTTAGCGGGATCAAGGAGAAACATGGTGAGCGCACCGAGCGCTAGCCCGCTGAACAACCAGTTTGCCCTGCCAGTCGAGTGTGGATTCATCTTCGCCTCCTTCTCATCAGATTTTCTGCGTTATCGAACTTGATTAGCTGTATAGGTTGCAATCGATCCTATGCAGCAGATAGCCCCAGTTCAAGCACGGCCTATACTGTGCGGCCTTTTTATCGAATCCCCGAAGTGGAGCACTCCGTAGCGGTGGATTAATTTCATGGTAGTACATATTTTTCAAAAGTACAGGCAGCCACTCTCGTGGGAACAAGCCTCTTAAAAAAATAAGGAGAAGTACGGCAGGAGCAAACGTCGCTCAAGTTGCCGGTACTCCAAGTCGAGGAGGTATCGAATGAGCAGACGTAAGAAGCAGATTTACCGCGAGATGCTCCGAAGGCTGTCATCGGCCAAGCGTTTCAGCATGATAGGGTTGGGAGGTGTTGCCGGTGTGGTTGAGCAAGCAGGCGATCCGGTTGTTAAGCCCCGAACTCGCAAATCCGTATATTACTTGTGAGTCACTATATGGCCGTCTGGATTCCGTGCCATGGAAATGGACCGAGGGATGCACGTAAACCTCCTGGAATCTGTTTTTCAGACCCGTTCTAGGGAAGGTCGCCCGAATGGTAGATGTTACTTGAGAAATAATCGGGTTTCCGCCGATGAAGAAGCTTGGATCAAGGATTTTGGCGCGGAGAGGTGAGCAGCAACGGGGGTGGGTCGGTGGGTCGGCAGTAGAGGCTGCGTCTCTTGTACCTAGATCGTGAAGATCCGAATAAGTAATGCGTCGTCACGTTGTTGAACAATCGTGGCCGCATCTGATAACGGCCTGAACTTAGGTATTAAATACCGCCTAGAGAAACGGCAGTACGACTGGATGAGTATCCTGAGCGATACAAAGGGTCATTCGTAAGTTTTCTGAGTTCCGTTCACACAGCCCCTGACGAGTTCGCCCTGGACTTCGATGTATCGGAGAGCCGATGCATGGAGGCAACAGGACTTGTTTGGTCGATAGATCTCGTCTACTGCATCGCTTTGATACTGGCAAGCGAGCGAGTACAGTTTCGGACTGTCCCGGCAGCATAACCTGACCCCAGGGGAGAGCGAGGTACTCCATAGTTACCTTCATTCGCTCGGATTAAAGGAAATATTCGTCGGTTGCCCAAAAAAGCGGCAAGCGTAGAAGCTCTGTAATCGATTATTTTGGATGAGTTAAGGCATAGGTATAGGCTGGAACCAGATCTCGATGGAGAGGCTGGAAAGGCCCCAGCAATTGAACAAGAAGTTTTAGTGGTTAGTGCAGATCGAAACAGGTTCAATTTTAAGCGGGGTAAGGGAATCTACCAAGACCATTAATGTTTCTACCGCTGTATGTGTTTCGCAGCGAGCAGCTGCTGGTATTGTATTTGCACCCTTACTGGATCGACGCTCCTGGTTAAAGCGGCAGCGTGGACTGACTACAGGCGCGCATCATCCTGCACGGCGATTCCAACATTCGCGCCAGAAGATACTCAATTAGCGGGAGGACCTTCTGTCATCTTCCTCAATCGTTTCGGTACTCGGTTATTAGGTGTAATTCCTCTGCCTTTCGACTTCTCCCTGCGGGTTTCCCATTAGCTGTTGTTTCACGTGAAACAAAGAGACCGGCGTTTCTTCACCGCAAGACCTCGCCATGATTCTTATCCACCGTCGTATGGGTTCCGTCGCAAGCAACTGCTGGTATGGTATTTGCACCTTCCTGGATCGATATTGCCGGATAGACGTCGGCGATTCCGGACTACTAGTTAAAGCGGCGGCGGTGCCCGGGTCACGGGGGCATCACTCTGTGTGTGCGGCGATTTCGCTTCCCGCCAGAAGATGCTCAATTAGCGAGAGGGCCCTCTGTCACCTTCCTCAATCATCTCGGTACTGGATTATTGGGTGTAGTTCCCCTGCCTTTCGATTTTCCCCTGCGGGTTTCCCATTAGCTGTTGTTTCACGTGGAACAACAAAATAAAACTGTTTCACGTGAAACAAAGAGACCGGCGTTCCTTCACCGCAAGACCTCTCCATGATTCTTACATGGCCCCACGTTTTGCCGTAAAATGGGCGCCACTCTCAATAGAATTCATTTTTGCCCGATTGCTTCCATGACTGTTCCTGAAATATTCGATGTAATAGTTATAGGCGGTGGCCATGCCGGTACCGAAGCGGCGCTCGCTGCCGCTCGCATGGGGCAAAAGACACTATTGCTATCACACAATATCGAAACCTTGGGGCAGATGTCGTGCAACCCTTCCATAGGCGGGATCGGCAAAGGGCATCTGGTGAAGGAAATCGATGCGCTTGGAGGCGTGATGGCAGAGGCAGCGGATGAGGCGGGCATACAGTTTCGCATTCTCAACTCGCGCAAAGGACCTGCGGTACGCGCAACACGCGCCCAGGCTGATCGGGTCCTCTACCGCCAAGCGATCCGGCAGCGGTTGGAAAATCAGCCGAATCTCTGGCTGTTCCAGCAAGGGGTGGACGATCTCGTGCTTGAGGGTGAGCGGGTGGCCGGGGTTGTCACACAGCTTGGCATCCACTTCAATGCGCGTGCTGTAATTCTTACCGCCGGAACCTTTCTGGCAGGCCTGGCTCACGTAGGGTCGGCAAATTTTCAAGCCGGGCGGGCGGGGGACCTTCCATCCAACAGTCTTGCGGGACGCCTGCGCGAATTGAAGCTTCCTGTCGGGCGGCTGAAAACAGGGACGCCGCCGCGGATAGATGGTCGTACCATCGATTATTCTGTTGTTGCCGCTCAACCCGGCGACGCCCCTGTGCCCGTTTTTTCCTTTATGGGCAATGCTGCTTCCCATCCGAAGCAGGTGTCTTGCTGGATCACGCATACCAACAGCCAGACGCATGATATTATTCGCGGCGGGCTGGATCGCTCCCCTCTATTCTCCGGCGCGATCGAGGGTATCGGACCTCGTTATTGTCCCTCTATCGAGGATAAGGTCGTGCGCTTTTCCGCCAAGGAATCGCATCAGATTTTTCTCGAACCGGAGGGTCTCACGACCCACGAGGTGTACCCCAACGGAATCTCCACGAGCCTCCCCTTCGACATGCAGGTCAGGCTGGTGCGCTCAATCAAAGGATTGGAAAACGCCCATATCACCCGACCCGGATATGCGATCGAATATGATTATTTTGATCCGCGTGCCCTGAAAAGCTCGCTTGAAACCAGGATGATCGAAGGCTTGTTTTTCGCGGGGCAGATCAATGGCACCACGGGTTATGAAGAAGCCGCAGCGCAGGGGTTGCTGGCGGGGATCAACGCTGCGCTAAAAACGCAGGATAGGGAACCGTGGTGCCCGCGCCGGGATGAAGCCTATTTGGGCGTCCTGGTAGACGATCTCATTACCCGAGGTGTTACGGAGCCCTATCGCATGTTCACCAGCCGCGCGGAATACCGGTTGCAATTGCGGGAGGATAACGCCGATCTCCGTCTCACCGAAGCCGGGCGCAGGCTAGGGGTGGTGGATGACGCGCGCTGGATGGCGTTCAATACCAAACAAGAGGTTATCGCTCAAGAGCAAAACCGGCTGAAGACCACGTGGCTCAGCCCGAAGAGCCTTTCCGAAACCGATGCATTGCGTGTCATCGGGAAAAACATCGAGCATGAGTGCTCTCTGCATGATTTGTTGCGCCGGCCCAATGTGTCGTACGCCGAACTCATGACACTGCCCGGCGCAGGCGAACCTGTTGCCGATCTCGCAGCGGCGGAGCAGGTCGAAATCCAGGCGAAGTATCAGGGATACATCGAGCGCCAGAAAGATGAAGTGGCACGGAATGCTTATTATGAAGACATTCGCCTGCCGCAGGACCTGGATTATAAAACCGTGCGCGGCCTTTCGAATGAAGTCCAGCAGAAACTTAATCAGTTCAAGCCTGAAACGGCAGGTCAGGCATCCCGCATTTCCGGGATCACGCCGGCAGCAATTTCGCTATTGCTGGTGCATGTCAAGCGCGGTTTTTCCGGCGCGAATACGAAGAAAAGCGCATGAATCCGGCTACGCAACTCGCTGACGGAATCACGGCGCTGGGTCTATCTATTGCTGAATCAAATCAGGCACGCCTCCTGCAATATCTGGCGCTCATCCAGAAATGGAACCGCGTGCACAACCTGACGGCAGTGCGTGAACCGGAAGCGATGCTCTCGCTGCATGTGCTGGACAGCCTGGCTGTTCTGCCGCACATTGGCGGACCGCGCGTTGCTGATGTGGGCAGCGGCGCCGGCCTTCCTGGAATCCCGGTGGCGTTGGCCCGCCCGGAGTGGCGCGTGGTGCTGGTGGAAAGCAATCACAAAAAAGTCGCGTTCCTGCAACAGGCGCGGATTGAGTTGGGGCTTGAAAATGTGGAAGTCATCGGCGAGCGCGTGGAAAGCGTCCGTTCGAACGCCGGCTTTAATACCGTTATTTCGCGCGCTTTTTCCGATCTGGCGGACTTCGTCAAGCTCGCGGGACATTTGTGCGCACAGGGGGAGGAGCAAAGGACTGGCTGTGGGCGATTAGTGGCGATGAAAGGCGTATATCCCCACGAAGAACTTGCGCAGTTACCCGAGCCATTCATTGTCGACAAAATATTGTTGCTAACGATTCCCGGTCTGAGGGTGAAGCGTCATCTGGTTGTGCTCAAGCGTGCCGGACGGTAAAGTAAGATCCCTTGGCTTTTCGCCAAGTGTTTCACCTCGTATTGATCGGCTTCCGGTATCTCGGTTCTAGGAGTGGCAATGGCGAAAATTCTGGCAGTAACCAATCAAAAAGGTGGGGTAGGGAAAACCACTACCAGCGTCAATTTGGCGGCAAGCCTTGCAGCTGTGCAGCGGCGGGTGCTATTGATAGACCTTGATCCGCAGGGTAACGCCACGATGGGCAGCGGTGTAGACAAAGGCCAGCTGGAGCACACGGTCTATCAGGTTCTGCTGGGAAGCATGGGCGTGGTGGACGTAAGAGTGTCCTCCCCCAGTGGCAAATATGATCTGCTCCCCGCCAATCGCGAGCTTGCCGGGGCGGAAATAGAGTTGATTGACTTACCGGGGCGGGAAACACGCCTGCGGGAAGCCTTGCGGGAAGTCGAGCGGGAATACGATTTTATTCTTATCGATTGTCCACCTGCGCTCAATCTGCTCACGCTGAATGGCTTGTGCGCAGCCGAGGCTGTGGTGATCCCCATGCAGTGCGAGTACTACGCCCTCGAAGGATTGAGCGATCTCGTCAATACCATTAAGAAAGTACGCGCTCACTTCAATTCCAAGCTGGAGATCGAGGGATTGTTGCGTACCATGTTCGATCCACGCAATATTCTGGCACAACAGGTTTCCGATCAGTTGCAGCAGTACTTTGGAGACCGGGTCTACCGTACGGTAATTCCCCGTAACGTGCGATTAGCCGAGGCGCCCAGCTTTGGTATTCCGGCGTTGTACCATGACAGATTATCCAAAGGTACGCAGGCTTACCTGGCGTTGGCGCGTGAAATATTGATCCGATACTTTCCGGAGAGCGCCACGCCGGACCAGCAGTATCAACAGACACTTGAAGCCTAGAAGACATGAAGCCGGATGAAAGAAAAATGAAAGTAAGAGGATTGGGGAGAGGGCTGGATGCATTGCTCGCGGGCAGCGGCGATAACGCTGTCTCGGAGGAGACGCTTCAGAGTATCAAGGTCTCGCTGCTGCAGCCGGGAAAATACCAGCCGCGTACGCGCATGGACAAGGAATCGCTGGGGGAACTGGCGGAATCCATCAAGGCCCAGGGTGTGATGCAGCCAGTACTCGTGCGGCCGGTCGGTGGTGGGAAGTACGAAATTATCGCCGGCGAGCGCCGCTGGCGTGCAGCGCAACTGGCGGGATTGGGCGAGGTGCCCGCCCTGATCCGCGAGGTCCCGGATGAGGCTGCGCTGGCGATGTCACTGATCGAGAACATTCAACGCGAAAATCTCAACCCGCTGGAAGAAGCCCTGGGAATCCAGAGGCTCATCAGGGAATTCGGCATGACGCACCAGGCTGCCAGCGAAGCTTTGGGAAGCTCGCGCAGCGCGGTTTCCAATCTCCTGAGATTGCTTAATCTGGCTGCGCCTGTCCAGGAACTGCTGATGCAGGGAAAGATCGACATGGGGCACGCTCGCGCATTGCTATCACTCGCTGCGGCCAAGCAGATAGAGACGGCAAATCTTGTAGTACATAAAGGGCTTTCAGTACGTGAAACAGAAAAGCTGGTATATCAGATCGAACATCCGGTGGTAAAACATCACCCACAGCGCGACCGTGATTTACTACGGTTACAGGAGAATTTCTCGGCAAAACTCGGAGCGCAGGTCGTGATAACGCCTGGGAAAAAGGGTAAAGGAACCATACTGATTCATTACGAAACCCTGGAACAACTGGATGGAATATTGTCACGGTGGTAATCCGCCGATTCCAGAATAATCCAGAGCCTCTTGCGAAGTAAGTACCCACTTCCAAACTGCTGACAAACTGCTTGACTTAAGTGTATGGCGGGGAGTAGTCTTTACGGGCTTATGGGTATGTAAAGTACTGGTAGAGGCAATAAAGGTGGTACCA
>NZ_FOCT01000002.1 GCF_900110185.1 Nitrosospira multiformis | reverse complement strand
CCCTTTCCGGATCAATACAATTAGGACCGATAACGGCCATGAGTTTCAGGTCAAATTCCACTGGCACTTGGAGGACTTGGGCATACTACACACCTATATCAAACCTCGTACGCCACGAACGGCAAGGTGGAGCGATCCCATGGGACCGATCAGCGGGAGTTCTACCAGCTGTTAACTTATAAGGATGATGTTGACCTGAACGCCAAGCTAGCTGAATGGGAGGCCTTTTATAACTATCACAGGCCTCACGGAAGCTTGGGCGGAAAAACGCCTTATGAACGCTTGATTGAAAAAATGAGATAATTTTTTCGGTCAGCCGAGGTTGTGCTTATCACAATTTATCAAACGATATCGTCCTTACTTCCTATATGAGCACCAAGCTGCTTTTATTTCTTGAGATCTTATCGAACAGATCTTATCGGACTTCTGAATATGCCTCCTCATCCGGAAACTGAAACTGTCGGCAATGGCAACCGCTCCCAATGGCGGTATATGTATGCCAGTTCCTTCCTTCAGGTACTGGATTCATCTATTTTCATACCCGTTTGCTTCACACTTTTCGTGGCGCTCCGCGCAGCACTGATTTTCTTTTTACCTGTTGAAATGAGCTCGGATGCGAGCTGGTACCTCAATAGAGCGATAAATATCGCCAGGGGTGAGGGGTATTCGGAAGCAGGATATCCAACCGCATATTGGCCTGTCGGGTACCCGGGATTTCTTGGTGTTCTTTTCTATCTCTTTGGTCAAGACCAGCTTGTTGCGCAGCTAGCCAATTTATTTATGGCAGTCGGCAGTTTTTTTTTGCAGTTGGAGTTGACAAGACGAATTTTCCGTAGCGAAGCCACGACCCGACTCAGCCTTCTCCTGCTTACAATATATCCCAATCATATCGCCTATACGTCTCTCCTGTTGACCGAAGTTTACTTTACCTTTTTACTGCTTCTCGGCATATATCTATATATAGTGCAGCGTGGTTGGATTTGGATATTGCTTTCCGGTCTCGTCTTTGGACTGGCAACATTAACTAAACCACAGGTTTTATTCTTACCTGGTCTCTTGGTGCTTTTTCGCATACTTAGTCAGGAAGAGAAGGATCGCCTCCGCGAGGACTTGGTTAAAGGAATTGCAATTTACTTAGTGATGACTGTTATATTAGTTCCTTGGGCGGTGCGGAATAGTCAAGTTTTTGGCGAGATCGTTCTTATATCCACTAACGGAGGTGCGACGCTTTTGAGCGGAAACAATCCCTCTGCAGATGGTGGTCATGTAGAAAATGATGAGTTGGTAGCCCAGCGCAATTTCTCGGTTCAGGACCAAGTGGAATCTGATCGGCGCGCTCGGGAGTTGGCGATTCAGTGGATCAGAGACAATCCGAAAAGATTTATCGCACTTCTCCCTTTGAAAGCATGGCATCTCTGGGCTAAAGACGGCGAAGCAGAATGGGCCTATCAGGCGGGTTACCCGCAATACGAGCAATATTGGTATGTCTTTCGCACCGTCAGATGGGTAAATCAGATTTTTTATGTTCTGCTGCTGGCCGGTTCACTCCTTGCGGCTGTCTTACTGATAAATAATCGCCACCGAGTGATCTGGCCGTGGGTACTTATCGGATACTGTCTCATGATTTATCTGACGATGATATCAATAGTTTTTTCCGGACAGTCAAGATTCCATTTTCCGGCTATGCCCTGGGCCATCATGTATGCAGCGTGGGCATTCATTATGTTTTCAAGTGGCCGACTACAACATGACAATGAACGCCAGAAAATCGCCAAGGCTACACCCGAACGGTAGCAGCCCACAAAGGCGGTACTATTTCCAAGCTATCCATGACTTTACCTGTGACATTAAGACACGTCCACTTATTAGAGCTTAAACATATTTTCCCAAAGCCGTAATCAAGTTTACTTTGTCATTTGCATTGGATGTTTTTAACCAGCTCGCGTTGAACGGAATTAGTGTAATTTGTAGAATTTGACCGTGGGATGGCAATAAGATAACGAACGAATTTGAGGCTACGATATGTCACCCGAAATCAGTATCGTCTCTACTTTGTATCGATCTAGCCCGTTTCTTGAATCGTTTCTTGCCGAATGCCTGCAAGCGCTATCACATATACAATGTAACCATTTCGAGATATTGCTCGTTAACGACGGATCACCGGACGATTCGCTGGTTTATGCAGTGAAACGCAGCGTGGATATTCCCCAATTGGTGTAGTCGATCTTTCACGTAGCTTTGGATATCACAGCGCGATACAGGCCGGATTACAGCATGCTCGGGGGAATCTGATTTTCCTCCTCGATTGTGACCTGGAAGTATCGCCTCTTGTGCTGGTTGAGTTTCACCGCAAGCTCTCTGAATCGTGTTGCGACGTGGTTTTTGGCTATCAGGAAGTTCGCAAGGGGCGATTATTCGAGCAGATCGGCGGCGGCTTGTTCTGGAAAGGGATCAATTTTCTCAGCGACGTCAAGATTCTCGAAAATATCGCTACAGAAAGGATCATGACTTGTCGTTATGTGGAAGCATTGCTGCAAATGGGTGACCGTAACCTGTTCCTTGGCGGCATGATGAGTTGGGCCGGCTTCTACCAGATAGGACTGCCGGTATTGAAGAAGCAGCGCTGCGGCCAAAGTACTTATACACTTATGCGGGGGATAGGTTGATGGTAACGCTGTCAGTTCGTTTTCCGCTCAGTCTTTGGTTTGGCTATTCAATATCGGTATAACAATAACGCTGCTAAGCTTCTCCTTCGGGTTTTATCTCGTTTTTCGAAAACTGGTTTTTGACGACGCTCTTTTGGGTTTCACTTCCATGATGACCATGATGACGCTCAGCCTAGGCATTCTCATCACGGCAATAGGTATCATCGGTATTTATCTAAGCAAGGTGTTTAATCAAGTCCAACATCGACCAAACTATATTGTTAGAAATGTCTACCGCCAAGAGGAGATATGAAAGAAGCCGAACGATTGGATAATCATGTGCAAGCTTATACCCACGGATTTCCCTATTCTGAGGAAAATCACTTGATGCTTGATGCGGGATATCAGCATGTCTTTCAGATAAGCAGTGGTGCATTCTTCAATTTCAATTCTTGACTTGCAGAAAGAATCCAGCAACGCAAAGCTCGGCTGCACGTCACTTGCTGTGCTGAACGAGCTTCTCGGGTGCTGCAGGGATTGTCTCAACCTAAAAAATTGACGGAAAGGATTCCAAGTTAACTAGAGGATTATGGACTACTTGCTTCACAACAAACTGATAGGTCTCACTGCGCCCTTGCGGGTCGAGCTCATGCATAAAATCATCCGTTGTCAGAGCTGGAAGCGCGAAGATATTCGATCGTATCAGGAAAAGCAGCTCCAGAAGCTGATTCATTACTGTTGGCAGTATGTGCCTTTTTATCGCTCACGCTGGAAGTCTTACATTGACGGGCCTTGCGATATTGTTTCGTTGGAGGATTTACAAAAGTTGCCTATCCTCTCGAAAGATGAGCTGCGTCAAGAGCTCAGCGCCCTCACAACCACGGCACCGGGAATAAAAAGTGAAGAAGCCCGAACCGGCGGCAGTACGGGAAGACCAACTATTTTTCGCATGACTAAGTACGACCAGGAGGCTATGTGGGCCCAGATGTATACAGGTTGGCATTGGGCAGGCTACCAGATTGGTTACCCCTTCCTCGTGGTTGGTGGCGAGTCGATTGGTACAGGACTCACTGATCGCCGGAAACTTAAAGACAGGATTATGAATCGCTGGTCGTTCAGCGGTTCTAACTTGAGCCTGGAGCGCGTCAGGGTTCTGATCCAATCACCACATTTCAGGAAAGTTCGTCTAATCTACGGGTACCCAAATGCCATACGGGAATTGGGAGAGTTTGTATGGAAACTTGGTGCTGTTTTTCCCAATTTACAAAGTGTCGTATGCACCGCGGAAGTAATGCGTCCGGAAGTACGTACTCGAATTCGTGAAACGCTGGGGGGTGTTCCAGTTTTTGACCAATACGGCTTGAACGACGGCGGCCTTTTGGCGGTTGAAGGACCGGAGCATGATGGCCTGCACCTTTTTTTTCACCGCGGTATTCTTGAAATACTCGATGACGACAATTGCCAAATTCATGATCTCAAGCGACCCGGACGTGCAATTGCCACCTGCATCAGTAATTATGCCACGCCTTTTGTACGTTATGAAACCGGCGATCAGGTACATTGGCACAACTTAGATCCTGCTCCCTCTGGCATTGGCTGGCCAAGAATCGGTCCAGTGGACGGACGTACTGGTGATGTAATTTATCTACCCACAGGCCGGAGTATTGCTATGCCAGGCTTAACATTGGTAATGCGCTGGTTGGAGGGATTGCGCCAATATCAATTTATTCAGACGAATCCTCACCAAGTCACTGTCCGGTTGGAGCGAGGCGTGGATTTTAAACTCAGTGAGGATGAAGTGGTAGCCTTCCTGCGGAAAAAAATCACTGGGGAAGTCGATTGGCAAATTATTTGGGGAGCGCCTGAGTTAACTCGCAACGATAAGCTTCTCATCATTAGAAATGACTGGCTACGCCAGCAAGGTTTGACCAGGCCGCCAAGGGGGGAGCCTCAGTCTCACCTTTAAGTGGTATTTTAGCTGGATGAACATTGGATTCCGTATGCTCCCGGAAATCAGCATTGTCTCCACCATGTACCGGTCGCGACCGTTTCTTGACCGGTTCCTTGCCGAGTCCCTGCAAGCCTTGTCCGGCATCAAGTGTGACCATTTTGAGATATTGCTCGTCAATGATGGCTCGCCGGATGAGTCCCTGGCTTATGTACTCGAACGCCAGGCAGACATCCCGCAACTCGTGGTGGTTGATCTTGCGCGGAATTTTGGACATCACGCTGCTATACAAGCTGGATTACGGCATGCGCGAGGAAATCTCATTTTTCTCATCGACTGCGACCTGGAGGTGTCGCCGCTGGTGCTGGTAGAGTTTTATGCCAAACTACGCGAGACCAAATCCGACGTCGTTTTTGGCTATCAGGACGTACGCAAAGGCGGGCGGTTCGAGCAAATCAGTGGCGGTCTGTTCTGGAAGGGATTCAACCTGCTCAGCGATGTAAAGATTCCTGAAAACATTCTTACGGAACGGATCATGACGCGCCGTTACGTGGAAGCGCTACTGCAGATGGGTGACCGGAATCTTTTTCTCGGTGGTATGATGAGCTGGACAGGTTTTCAGCAAATCGGCCTGCCTGTTGTCAAGAAACAGCGCGAAGGCAGAAGCACATATACTCTCCTGCGACGTATCGGACTGATGATCAATGCAGTGAGTTCGTTCTCCGCTCAGCCTCTGATCTGGCTGTTCAATATAGGCGTGGTCATTACCCTGCTGAGTTTCTCATTTGCATTCTATCTTGTATTACGAAAGCTGCTGTTTGACGACACCCTCATGGGTTTCACTTCAGTAATGACCATGATGATGCTCAGCCTCGGTATTCTCACCACGGCAATCGGCCTTGTTGGTATCTACCTGGGGAAAGTGTTCAATCAGGTGCAGAACCGTCCCAATTATATCGTGAGAAATATTTTTACCGCTGATGATCAACCTGCAATCGATTGACAGTAACGTGGCGTCCTTCTGATTTAGAATGAAGAGCAAGGGATAATTAAAAAGCTCGTGCTCCATTTCTTCTTAAATAAAGGAAGATATTCATGAGCCTGGAAAATGAGCAGGATCCAACCGCATATGATCGCACTTATGTCCTGGATAACCGGCTAACCCTACAGTGGTACCCCCAAAGAGTCGTTGCCATGGCACAAACTGGCAGCATGTTGGAACTGGGCTTGGGGCACGGTTACTCCACTGAATATTTTGCAAAGACTTTTCAGCGCTACCAAGTGGTTGAAGGCTCCCAGGAGATGATTGATCGCTTCAGAAAGCGCTTCGCAATCGAGGGCGTTGATATCGCGCAGGGGTATTTCGAGGATTTTGAGACTGCCGAACGCTTCGATTCCATTGGAATGGGTTTTGTTCTTGAGCATGTGGACGATCCGGCCGCGATTATACGACGTTATGCCCAGTTCCTTTCTCCAGGCGGATCCATTTATATTGCCGTCCCAAATGCTGAATCCCTGCATCGGAGGCTCGGGCATGCGGCGGGCCTGCTCCCCGATATTTATGCTTTAAATTCAGCCGATCTCGAATTCGGCCATAAGCGTTATTTCACTCTGGAATCGTTGGTTACAATGGTACAGGGCGAGGGATTGGAGATACGCAAGGTTGAAGGTCTCTTGCTCAAGCCGATTACGACGCAGCAGATGCTCGATTTGAATCTCAGCGAGGCAATTTTGCAGGCCATGCTCAAAGTTGGCGTTGATTATCCCGAGCTATGCAATTCTTTATTGCTCCAGGCGAGCAGGCCCGCCTAGCACTGGCGTTTGGGCTACCCGAAAAACCTGAGCTGGCTTCGTAACAGGAAATACTATTTTCGATGCAGGCGTTCGGTCTTCGCTTCCATCATTTTGGCCTGGCCAGCAGACGGCCGGAGCAGACGCTTAAATTCCTCAAGGGGCTGGGCCACAAGGTCGCTATGCAGGTCTATGACCCACTGCAAAACGTGAATCTCTGGCTGTGTCCTCATTCTTCCATGCCTACTGTGGAGCTGGTCGCGCCAGCGGAGGGGCAGGGTCCCCTGGATGCAATCCTCACCCAATCGAGCGAAAGCATTTACCATCTCTGTTACGAAACCGAAAATCTCGAAGCCAGCCTTGAAGCCTTGAAGGCAGGCGGATTCCGCGTAATCTGCGTATCACCCCCAAAGCCTGCGATCCTCTTCGATGACAGACGGGTCAGCTTCTATATGATCAAGGATTTTGGCATAATCGAATTGTTGGAATCCCGTTGACGATATCGCCGGAGAAAAGTGTTTGCAGCCGTTTCCTCATTCCCCGCGGATATTCCCCCGACTCTGTCGGATCTTATCAGTGCCTCCGATACCATGTATGCCGCGATGTCCTCTACGGCTCCCGCATATCGCTTCGGTTTCTTACGCAACGTAACGCTGGAAGGGATTGAGCCTTATCTGCGCTACCACATGTTGAGGATGGGGCTGCGGCCTGAACTGATCTTCGGAGGTTATGGATCCATACGTCAGGATCTGATATTGCCCGATTCACCGCTGGTCAAGCATTGTCCAGACCTTCTAGTAACGGCGTTTATGCTTGAGGAGTTGGATCCGCATTACGGCCTCCCCGGGTGGAACGCATCACATTCCCGGGAGGAGTTGAGTGCTATTTTTGACGCCTTGGCGGCCAGCGACGCTCCCACCATCAGCCTCAATACGTTCATCGTTCCTTTTCGCTCGGAGACTGGCACACTAATCGCGGCTCCGGACGTTGCGAGCGAGGTAATCAGGCTTAATGATTTTGTCCGGGCCTTTGTCCGTGAGCACAGCCCACGTTTCTGTATAATGGACTGGGACCGGCTTGCTCACCGTATCGGCGAGGCCGAGGCCATGGACTATCGATATTGGTATATTTCCAAGGCCCCGTTCAAACGATCCTTTCTCGATGCCCTGGCGCGGGAGTTAACGAAGGTTGTACTTGCCCTCAAGGGGCATAGCAAGAAATGCCTGGTCCTGGATTGTGATAATACGCTTTGGGGCGGCGTTGTCGGGGAGGATGGCATTGAAGGTATCCATTTGGATGGTCATGATTATCCGGGGCGGGCGTATTACGATTTTCAGAAGACCGTCCTGCAATTGGCTGAACGCGGCGTATTAATAACGCTCTGTTCGAAGAACAATGAACAGGATGTGCTCGATGTCCTTGACAAGCATCCCTGGAGCCTGCTCAAACGCAACCACCTGTCCGGCTTCCGGATCAACTGGGACGACAAGGCTGCTAACCTGATCGAGTTGGCAAAGGAGCTGAATCTCGGTCTTGATGCTTTTGTATTCGTGGATGACAATCGGCGAGAGCTGGAATTAATACGGCAGGTACTCCCTCAAGTGACTACCTTGCAAGTGCCGGATAAGCTCTATGAATACCCGGCATTGCTACAGCGTGATGGCTTGTTCGATACGTTGATAACCAGCCAAGAGGATAAACTGCGAACCAGTCTCTATCAGACCGAAGCGCAGCGCAAAGCCGAACGAAATCAGCATCCGGATTTGGAGAGCTACCTTTTATCGTTGCAATTGGTGGTGAATATTCAAGTTGCAACCGACCGGGAGGCAATGCGGGTTGTACAGCTGACCCAGAAAACGAATCAGTTCAATTTAACGACCCGGCGCTATTCCGACCACGATATTGCGAGGTTTCGCTCATCCAAAGATGCCTGTGTCTATACCTTATCCGCCAGCGACCGTTTTGGCTCTCTTGGATTGGTAGGCGTATTTATAGTCCAACGCCGGCAAGAGACCGCCGTGGTCGATTCCCTTTTGATGAGTTGCAGAGCGCTCGGCCGCCGTCTTGAGGTAGCCTTTGTCCTGGAGTGCATGCGGCGTATTGTAGCGGATTGGGGAATCCTCACTTGGGAAGCAGAATACCTGTCCACAGCCAAGAACAGTCAAGTGGCGGATTTCTGGAGTACCCTTGGTTTTGCTCTACTGGAACAAGCGGAAGGACGTCGGCTCTATCGTTTGCAGGCCGCCATGCCAGAGATCGATCCACCGAGCTTTATCCATATTGAAAGAGAGTAGGCATTGCTATGTCTGACATAGAGAATCGCACCCGTGACGTTATGGCGAAAGTCCTGCAAATCGTACCACAAGATATCTCTCCGGACATTTCACGTAAGAATCTTCCCGCGTGGGACTCACTCAAGCACATGAACCTGATACTGGCCCTGGAGGAGGAATTCGATATCGAGTTCAGTGACAAGGAAATAGCCGATCTAAACAGCCTGCACCTTTTAGTGGACGCTTTGCGAACCAAGCATTCATGAATGGTGGTCAGTCTGATAGGCCTTTAGTCATCTTCGGCGTGGGAGAACTGGCCCAGTTGGCCTACTATTACTTTACCCATGATAGCTCCCGCCGCGTTGCTGCCTTTACCGTAGACCGCACCCATTTCCGGGAAAATCAATGCATGGGGCTACCGGTGCTTGCCTTTGATGAGGTAGATACGCGCTATGCGCCCGAGGAATACGATATGTTTGTGGCCTTAGGCTATACCCGATTGAATCAGGTTAGAGCTGAAAAGTGTCTGGAGGCCAAATCCCGTGGCTACCGCCTGGCGACATATGTCAGCAGTCGAAGCGTGACTTGGCCCGACCTGACCATCGGTGAGAACTGTTTCATCATGGAGGGAAACGTAATTCAGCCCTTCGTGCGAATAGGCAACAATGTCATCATCTGGTGCGGCAGCCTTGTCAGCCATCACGTCGAAATTGACGACAATTGCTTCATCGCTGCTCACGCAGTCATCTCGGGTCATGTAAAGATAGGTGCTCACAGCTTCATCGGTATAAACGCAACGCTCCGCGACAAGATAACTCTGGGGGAGCGCACTCTGCTCGGTGCCGGTGCTCTGGTCACCGCCAGTACTGACGAGAATACCGCCTACCTCGCTGCATCCAGCCAGGAAGCCGGCGTTCCAAGCTATCGACTGCAATCATTGCTCTAACAGAGCCATATCGTGCAAGTCAGGCCCAACAAAGTTGCCATCCTGCAATCCAACTATATACCCTGGAGGGGCTACTTCGATCTCATCCACGACGTCGATCTTTTCATCTTCTATGACGACGTGCAATACACGCATTCGGACTGGCGCAACCGGAACAAATTGCTGACGAAGGATGGGCCGCGATGGCTGTCGATACCTGCTGGCCATAATCTGAAGAGTCTGATCTGCGAAGTGGAAATTCCGGATCAGCGCTGGAAACAGCAGCACAGAAGCATAATCGAACAGAACTACCGAAGCGCCCCTTTCATCAAGGAATCACGACCGCTGCTGGATTTCCTGTATGAGAATTCGGTAACAAATCTTTCCGATTATAACCAGCGCGCAATCAGGCATCTGTCCGATATCCTCGGCATTCAAACCCAATTTACTGATAGCAGGCTTCTTGGAATCAATGGCAGGAAAACTGAGCGGTTAATAGGCATCCTCGAGAAAGTCGGGGCAACGACATACATTAGCGGTCCTTCGGCGCGGGATTATATCGATGAATCTCTGTTTGATGAGGCCGGTATCAAGCTGGAGTATAAGGAATACCCTGCTTATCCCACTTATCTGCAATGTTTTTCACCATTTGCGCCATTTGTTACTATCCTGGATCTGATTCTGAACGTGGGATCCGACTCGCCTCGTTATATCTGGGAATGGCGCAAGCAAATATAAAGAGCGGCCGTAATTGACCCAGGATAAGTGATACGATTAAAAAGTTGCGTCAGCGTGATCTCTGGTTCTGTTCCATCCGGTGATCCACTTTCCATAAGCTGCTGCGCCTGAGGTGAAGATGAAGGAACGATTCGATATAGCAGGACATGTTTATATCCTGTTAACCCTGCTGTTCACCGTGTATGGTCAACTGGTGCTCAAATGGCAGATGGGGCGGAGCGGCAGCATGCCGGAAGGAGGAGTCGATAAGGTTCTGTTTCTGCTTCAGCAGTTTCTCAACCCATGGATCATCTCGGGTTTGTTTGCGGCTTTTCTTGCCTCGCTTGCCTGGATGGCAGCCATGACACGTTTCGAGCTCAACTACGCTTATCCTTTCATGAGCCTGGCGTTTGTCATCGTCATGCTCTTCTCTGTGCTTTTCCTCAACGAATCGCTCACTCTCCAAAATGTCCTGGGCACGGTTATGGTTGTCAGCGGGTTGATTGTCATAGCTCGAGCCTAAGAGCGCCTTACCCAGACACGCCTATTTCAGCCATGATTCCTTTTAATAAGCCCTATATGACTGGAAAGGAGCTATGGTATGTCAGCCAGGCTCATGCGAACGGACACCTGGCCGGCGATGGGGTTTTCACGAAGAAGTGCAACTCGTGGCTGGAACACCGTATCGGGTGTAAAAAAGCGTTGCTGACGCATTCCTGCACGGCTGCGCTGGAGATGGCGGCCATTCTTGCGCAGATCGGACCCGGCGATGAAGTCATCATGCCTTCCTATACTTTCGTCTCCACCGCCAACGCGTTCGCATTGAGAGGAGGCGTGCCTGTATTCGTGGACATCCGGCCTGACACATTCAATATCGACGAAGCCCTGATCGAGGCCGCCATCACCCCGAAAACCAAAGCGATCGTTGCTGTCCACTACGCAGGAGTGGGATGCGAGATGGATGCCATCATGTCCATCGCCGAACGGTATGGTTTGTTTGTGATCGAGGACGCCGCCCAAGGCATTATGTCAACCTACAAGGGCAGACCGCTGGGCAGTATCGGCCATCTGGCAGCGCTGAGTTTCCACGAGACCAAGAACATTATTTCCGGGGAAGGGGGAGCCCTGCTGGTGAACGACGTACGCTTTGCGGAGCAAGCGGAAATAATCAGGGAAAAAGGTACTAATCGCAGTCAGTTTTTTCGTGGGCAGGTGGATAAGTATACCTGGGTGGATTTCGGCTCATCCTATCTTCCCAGTGAACTCATTGCTGCCTTTCTCTGGGCTCAAATAGAAGAGGCGGATGCACTCACGCAACGCCGCCTCGATATCTGGGACGTCTACCACGCTAATTTCGAGCTTTTGGAAAAACAGGGGAAGATCCGGCGCCCGATCATTCCTTCTGATTGCGTGCACAACGCGCATATGTACTATCTCCTGTTGCCCGACCTGGACAAGCGTACCGCCTTTATCAATGCGCTCCGGCAGAAGGGAATAGGAACAGTTTTTCATTACGTTCCTCTTGACAGCTCTCCCATGGGGGAGAAGTGGGGTCGCAAATCAGGCGCGTTAACGTGGACACAAGAGCTGAGTGACCGGCTGGTGAGGCTGCCGCTGTGGCTCGGACTGGAGGAATACCAGAACGAAGTTATTCAGCATGTCGCGGCCGAGTTATGAAAAAAGTCACGTTTCGGTTTCCATATTCCTTTGCATAAGTCATTTGGCACGACTTCCTATATGTTCCTGACTGGAGTTTCACGTAAATCTTCCGTTAAGCCTACTGGACCTGACCGCAAAAAAAATTGATGCGAATTCTGCATATCCTTGATCACTCCATTCCCCTGCACAGTGGCTACACTTTCCGAACTCTTTCGATTCTGAATGAACAACGGAACCTGGGGTGGGAAACCTTTCACCTGACCGGATCGAAGCAGGAAAATTGCAGTGTGCTGGAAGAGTTCGTGGAAGGATGGCATTTTTATCGTACCCCAGCCCCGCGAGGATTGAGGGCACGGCTGCCCGTCTTGAACCAACTGGGTGTCATGGAGGCGCTTACCCATCGCCTGGCTGAGGTGGTCAAGATTGTTGAACCGGATATCCTGCACGCGCATTCTCCAGTCCTGAACGCTTTGCCTGCCCTGCGCGTGGGGCGGAGATCGGGTATTCCTGTCGTCTACGAAGTCCGGGCATTCTGGGAAGATGCGGCTGTAGATCACGGCACTCACCGCGAATGGGGCGCGCGATATCGTCTCACCCGTGAACTGGAGAGTTACGCTTTAAGGCGTGCTGATGCAGTAACCACGATTTGCGAGGGGTTGCGCGGCGACATCCTCAAGCGGGGTATTCCCTCAGAAAAGGTAACCGTCATTCCCAATGCGGTGAATCTCGAAAATTTCAGGATGAGCGAGCGCGGGGATTTGCAACTTGCAAACGCCCTCGGGGTGGAGGGCAAGGTGTTACTCGGCTTCATTGGCTCGTTTTACGCCTATGAAGGGTTGACCGTACTGCTCAGCGCACTGCCCGGGATGTTGGCAGCAAATCCCGATATCCGCATTCTTCTGGTCGGAGGAGGGCCGCAGGAAGACGAATTAAAGTCTCTCACAGCCCGGATGGGCCTGCAAGGCAAGGTTGTTTTCACAGGCCGCGTTCCCCATGATCAGGTTCGATGCTATTACAACCTGATCGATATTCTCGTGTATCCGAGATTGCCCATGCGCCTTACCGACCTCGTCACGCCACTCAAGCCGCTGGAGGCCATGGCGCAAGGAAGGCTCGTTGCTGCTTCAGATGTGGGCGGGCATCTCGAACTCATCCAGGATGGAAAAACCGGTGTGCTTTTCAAGGCTGGCGATTCTGATGCTCTGGCAGCCCGGATATTGAATCTGATATCTCGCACCGATACTTGGGATGCCCTTCGGGCCGCGGCCCGCGACTTTGTCGAAACCCGGCGTAATTGGGCTGGCAGCGTGGCCGGCTATAAGGAGATCTATTGCACTCTCCTCTCAAGGAAAGCATCGTCATGAAAGCTGGCTTGCGCATTGGATTGGTTGGGCCTTTGCCTCCTCCTTCAGGGGGAATGGCTAACCAGACGTTGCAGTTGGCAGGGCTTCTGCGAGAAGAGCATGTTGAGGTGGAACTGATCCAGGTCAATCGCCCCTACTGGCCTGGCTGGATTGGAAGATTCAAGGGGATCAGGGCAGGATTCCGCTTGCTGCCCTATATCAGCCAACTGTGGTTTTCAGCAGGCAGGGTTCAATTATTTCACGTGATGGCCAATTCCGGCTGGTCCTGGCACTTGTTTGCTGCCCCCGCTATCTGGATTGCCCGGCTCAGGGGTAAGCCGGTGATTATCAATTACCGGGGAGGCGAGGCGGACTCCTTTTTTGATAAAGCCTTTTCGTGGGTAAAGCCGAGCTTATCAAGAGTCAGTGCAATTATCGTCCCTTCCGGGTTCCTGGAAGGGGTTTTTGGCAAACGCGGCTTTTCAGTCAGCATCGTTCCCAATATCATCGACCTGAGCCGCTTCGGAGCAGGGATGCGATCCGATGCCTCTACCGCGGCAGCCGGATCTGACTTTCCTCATATCATCGTCACCCGCAATCTGGAGCCGATTTACGACAATGAGACCGCACTGCGGGCCTTTCACATCGTAAGGCGCTCCTTTCCCGCCGCGAAGCTCAGTCTGGCCGGATCCGGACCGGAACGGCAGATGCTGGAGCAACTTGCCTTCGCATTGGGCATAGCGGATGCCGTGACATTCACCGGGCGCGTGGACAACGAGGGCATGGCTGCAATCTATCGCAGCGCGAGTGTGATGCTCAATCCGAGTCTCGCCGATAATATGCCCATATCGATACTTGAAGCTTTGGCAAGCGGCGTCCCCGTGGTGAGTACGAACGTGGGGGGGATTCCCTATCTCGTTGAGCATGAAAAGAACGCCTTACTCGTACCTGCCCGCGACCCCCAGGCGATGGCCAATGCAGTTCTGCGGCTGCTCAATGATGCGACCAGGACCAGGCGTTTGATCGAGGCCGGTATGGAATGCGTGCAGCGCTACACCTGGCCGAACGTGCGCGTCTCCCTGTTCCGTGTCTATGAGCAGGTTCTTGCCGCACCAGACAGATCCTGTTGAGTGACGCTGAAAGCTTTGATAAATGAAAAACAGAGACTGGTATACATCACTCGTATCGGGTCTTCTCTTTCCGCTGCAAGAGCGTCTCAAGGACCATTCCACAGTATCAGTACGCAAGGCGGTGGAGGTGTCTCAATGGTGGAACCGGGAGCGCCTGGAGGACTTGCAGCTGTTGAAGTTGCGCCATCTGCTGGCTGAAGCAGAAGCGCACGTACCTTATTATCGCGGGATATTTGCGGAGGTTGGCTTCAAGGCAACCGCGGTGTCTAGCCTTGCCGATCTGGCGCGCTTGCCACTTCTCGATAAACCTGCGATCCGCGCCAATACAGAGGCATTGAAGTCCGAAAAAGCCAGAAGCCTGCTCTTTCAATACTGGAGGGTCGAGCGCGGGGAACCGCTCACCTTTTATATCGGCAAGGAGCGCGTCAGCCATGATGTGGCGGCAAAGTGGCGTGTTACGCGCTGGTGGAACGTCGACATCGGCGATCCTGAGGTGGTCTGGGGCTTCCCTATCGAACTCGGCGCCTAGGATCGTCTTCGCATATTGCGTGATCGCCTGCTCAGAACAAGGCTGTTTCCGGCGTTCGAAATGTCGGAGCAAAAGCTTGACCACTTCCTTGGCGAACTGCGGGCCGCGCCTTCCAGGATGTTTTTCGGCTACCCTTCGGCCTTGTCCCATATTGCCCGTCATGCGCAGGCAAGAGGGCAGCGAATGGACGATCTGGGTATCAAGGTGGCATTCGTTACTTCCGAGCGGCTCTACGATGAACAGCGACAACAGATCAGCAAAACCTTCGGATGTCCTGTTGCCAATGGCTATGGGGGGCGCGATGCAGGTTTCATTGCCCATGAATGCGCGGAGGGCGGCATGCACATAACGGCAGAGGATATCATCGTGGAGATCGTGGATCGACAGGGGGTTCCGCTACCTTGTGGCGAAGCAGGAGAAATCGTGGTCACTCATCTTTCTACCGGAGAATTTCCGTTCATTCGCTATCGTACCGGCGATATAGGGATACTGGATGATGGGCTCTGTCGCTGCGGGCGGGGACTTCCTGTGTTGAAGGAAATACAGGGCCACAGCCCCGATTTTGTCGTCGCGCGGGATGGAACCGTCATGCACGGCCTCGCCCTGATCTACATCCTGCGGGACTTGCCGGAAATACGCAGCTTCAAGATCGTACAGGAGAGCCTGGCTACTACTCGAGTTTGCGTTGTTACAGAAAGCGGATTAACTCGGGAGATGGCCGCAAAGATCGAACGGGAATTCAAGGCGCGGCTTGGAAAGGAAGTAGATATCCAGATCAAGGAAATAGCGGAAATTCCATTGGAAAATTCCGGGAAATTTCGTTATGTTGTAAGTAACGTGCCATAGTCTGACACGGAGATGAGTTTGTTCGGGATCTAAAATCAATCTTTTCAAAATGAAGTGATTAAATGAAAGCGGAAAAAACCCCTTCCTCCTCAAAAACATATTATGACGAGCCGCGTGACGAGATGGTGCGTTTCGTTCCCACTTCAGTCAAGCGGTTGCTCGATGTTGGATGCGGGCAGGGGGCTTTTGGGGTAAGTTTGCTCCAAACCCATAGTCAATTGCAAATTTGGGGTATCGAGCCATTTGCAGACGCGGCCGAGGTCGCCCGGCAAAGATTAGCGAAAGTAATCAATACAACTATTGAAAACGCCTTGGAGAGTTTGCCCGAGCAATATTTCGATTGTGTCGTTTTCAATGACTCACTGGAGCATCTAGTTGATCCATGGGAGGTGCTAAGTAAACTAAGGCCAAAATTAACCCAAGGGGCGAAAGTAGTGGCATCGATCCCCAATGTTCGGTATTTCTGGGTGATAAAACAATTGCTGCAGGAAGGTGATTTTCAGTATGGGCCCTGGGGGGTGCTCGATAAGACGCATTTGCGGTTCTTCACCCAGAAAAGCATGCAAAGGCTGTTTATAGAGAGCGGCTACTCAATTGATCAGATTGAAGGGATTAGGCCCATCACTTTTCCTTGGAAGTTCGGATTACTGAACCTTTTGTGCCGCAAGTCTTTAGAAGATGCAAGGTACGAACGCTTTACTGTATTAGCGAGTCCTGTAGACGCATGATTCTTCTGAGTGCTAACCTATCGCCTGAAAAAATCCCGCAAACTCTTAAAAAAAGAGGCGGAAACTTTGGGCTCTCGATCCCAGGTGTCATGACTGGCGTCCTTGACAGGATGCCATAAAAGATTCGGCTCAAAACCGGGGGCTTCCATGGGTGGCCGAAAGACGAATGTGCCAGGGGTCAATGATTTGTCGAGCCGATTGTTGCGATAGTACCGATTCTCCCTTCCGTCTGGCACAAACTCGCCCTCTCCGCCAATATCCTCTATTTGCAATCCCCGGTATGCGAGCACCGTGGGCATCACGCCCTCTGAATGCCCGGCCCAGGAATTCTGGCGATATTCTTCTGCCAGTATTTCCAGAGCTGCTCTTGATAATCGCAAGATGGGATTGAACGAGCGCAGCCACTCCTGCCGAGGCAGCACTATCCCATCCGGCAGTTCCAGCGATTTCCAGAGCGGCCATTCGGGAATCTGATCGTGGCGAGCAATGCTGGTGCTGAGCATATCGGCGGGATGGTCCGCAAAATCAGCAAAGAAACGTCGCCAGTGGCCGGAGTAAACCACGTCGTATTCCAGATACCAGTAGTTGTCATAGCCCGGCAAGCGGTGAAAGGCACTCAGCAGCATGCCATCCTCATTGCCCGGGATTTTGCCGGGAAAGTAATGGCAGGCCTTTTTGTACTGGTGCCAATCGTGACTACCATGCCCGAGGGCGGGTGCTACCCGTGCAGCCTGCGCCTGACTGATCCTGGTTTCGTCGTAATAAAAGAAAACGTCATGATGCCGCGGCACTTCTTCGCGCAGTTTTTTCAGCCGGGCAAGAACCGTTTCCCCCATGAGGTGGCTGCTGAAAAGAACCGTGGTACGTTTCATAAGGAAAGTTCTCCTGGATTTCCCTTCAACCCTGCTGTACCAGCAAATGTTCCTTCAACGGATTACTGGCATCAAGTTCATCGTCAGACGTATAAAGGCGCATATGAGACTGCGAGGGCAGCAGAAACTCATGCTCCTTGATCGTCGCTCTCCAGCCGTGAGCCCCGGTCTCGATGGGATCGTAGGATTTTTTCACGTATTTCTGGATGGCGTGATCCAGGCTTAGCACAATATAGTGCTTGAGCTTGAAATCGACGGGATAGGGCTTGATGCCGGGAAACTGGATCACGTGCCCGCCACTGTCCCGGAGATTTACTGATGGGGGTAGCCGGTGGTTGCGCACCAGTTCGCGTAGGAAAGCCTTCGCGCCGGGCCAGCGCCGATTCTGTTTTTTCCATGCATTCAACCGGTGAGGGTAGCGTTGCGCGAAGGGGTAATACCAGTGCATCGTTTTCTGGAACTCGGCATTATCGTGATCGTTCGACTCCCTTACGGGCAGAAAGGTGTATTCCATGAAGTTGACTGCGTTGTAGCCTTTTTTGTCCACCTCTGCGATAGCCTCAGCGAGGGTCTGCGTAGAGTTGGGGGCAACCCTGATTTCGTCAGGATCGGCATGCATCAGCCAGTCCGCCTCAATCTCATCAGCAAGCTCTTCCTTGCGCATCAGAATTTTTTGCCACTGGTACATCCCGTTCCTGGGGATGCGTTCGATTGCGATCAGGTTGCGGCCGAGGTACTGCTGGGCAATTTCCACGGTATTGTCCGTGGAATCGTTATCCAATAAATAGACCTCTATGCCCTGCCGAAGGTAATGATCGAGGCATGCGCCTATAAATCTCTGTTCGTTGTAGCTTGCTAGTATGACGACGATTTTCATAAATCAGGAAGGCGGATAATGGGATTTACCACTCGCGCCACTCTTTTTAAAAAAACTGGTCGGATAAACGAGAAAAGACTAGTTTACCGCTTTTGGTATTACCTCTTCTGAGAAGGTGACAGAGATAATGCAGCTAATCTACGTTATTGAAGGGTTGAGCCAATTATAGTATTGGCTCAAACTCAATTTCTATTGGAAGGGAACATGGCGTTAAGGAAGCATATGGTAGCGTATGCCTCTTCGATCGCTAATGAGCCACGAAATAAGTATCTAGTATTCTCAAGGCTATTTGAAGAGAGCTAGAGCGTCAAACCTCAATTCTTTGGGCCAAGCCTACCGATCAGTTAAAATATTGATACTCTTAGCCGTTATATTAGCTGAACCCTACCTGGTTACCTTACCTGAATGACTAGACCGTTTGCGTGTTTCGCATGCATACACACATTTACACTTCCGATCCTCCACCCACGCCTACCCTGGACAAGAGAGTCTACTAGCCCAACTCCTTTATAAATCAGGAAACGAAGAGATTTAAATGCAACGCGAAGAGCGAACAGCCTCAGAACAGCGAGTGGCAAGGGTAATTGCCTTTTATCTACCCCAATTTCACCCCGTCCCGGAAAATGATGTATGGTGGGGCAAGGGATTTACCGAGTGGACGAACGTCGCAAAGGCCAAGCCACTTTTCCCGGGGCACTATCAGCCCCACATTCCTGCGGATTTGGGTTTTTATGATTTGCGCGTGCCGGAGACACGGATTGCACAAGCAAATATGGCAAGGGAATATGGAATAGAAGCGTTCTGCTATTACCACTACTGGTTTGCCGGCCGACGGATTTTAGAGCGCCCATTTAACGAGGTGTTAGCGTCCGGGCAGCCGGATTTTCCGTTTTGCTTGTGTTGGGCAAATCAGACTTGGACGGGCGTATGGCATGGTGCTCCTAATAGGGTTCTAGTAGAGCAAACATATCCTGGTATGGAAGACCATAAATCCCACTTTTATGCCTTGTTGCCTGCCTTTACGGATAAGCGATATGTTACCTTGGAAGGAAAGGCGATATTCCTGATATACAACCCGAGAGAGATTCCAGATTTGGAACGCGTAATTGAATACTGGCGGGAACTGGCACTAAAGGAAGGATTGCAAGGATTGCATTTAATCGGGATCGATAAAGACCCGAGTTGGCCTCAGCAGCACGGCTTGGATGCGTCGATCTGGCGATATCTTCCGCGTGTTGATATTACCTGGCAAAGTTGGCGCGAGCCCATTCAGAAACTCAAACTCTACTATAGAAAAAAAAGGGGACGCCCAGTAGTACACTCTTATCGGGACGTCCTACTAGACTTTCTCAAGGATGCGCGTCCCGAAATAAAAAACTACCCGTGTCTTTTGCCGAGTTGGGATAACACTCCTAGAAGTGGGAAAAATGGACTAGTACTAAAAGATTCCACCCCGGAACTGTTTGGGATCCAGGCGCAAGGGGCATTGGAGATGACCGAGGGTATCGATTTTGAGGAGCGGCTGATTTTCGTCAAGGCGTGGAATGAATGGGCAGAGGGTAATTATCTGGAGCCAGATTTGAAATTTGGAAAGGGTTACCTCGAAGTTATCAAAGAGGTATTTTGTAGATAGATATAAACTTTCCAAGTTCTTTCTTCGATAGAGACTCCTATTTTATTCCGTCTCGCCGCTTTCCATTACCCCGATGAACCGCTACTAGCCCTGGGCCTGCGCAATGCCTTTACGTACGTCAGAGCCTTGATCATTTCCGCAAACAGGGAAGACTTGAGTAACCATATCCCGGCCGTCCAGGCAAGCACGGTAGCAGCGATCACGGCACTCAAATACGGAAGAAAAACGAGCTGGACATCATCCAGTGTGAGCGCTGCAACGAGGGGAGAAATGACCGACACACAGGTTAGCAGGGCGTTCCTGATGTAGATGCGGGCAAATGCCTGGAAGCTTATTTCAAAAATGCGCTGCCCTACGAGCTGATAGGTGCATAGCTGTATGAAGTTAACCGCCATTATTGCTCCCGCCACCCAGATCAGTCCGTTCGGCGCCGACAGGAAAACGGCCGCGACCGTCAGGACTTGAAGGATGACGATGATGCGGAAAGAAAGGCGGATATGACCCGCGGAAATCAGCATCTGGTCCATCAGCACATTAGTATACACCAGGACCGCACCGAGGCAGAGAACGCGTAAGACAGGCGCCGATTCCAGCCATTGATCTCCGAACAGTAGCCGTATTACAGGTTCCGAGAGTACGGCGAGCGTGGCAAAGAAGGGCCAGGCGACAGCGGTTACGCATTCGACCAGAAAAAGGTACTGATCCTTGTCGAGCGCCCCATCGCGAAGCTGCCTGGAGAAGTGCGGGAGTATGACCCCCCAGAGTGCTTCCAGAAAAGCCTTGTTGAAAATGCTGATTGTACCAAGTCCCCTGCTATACAAACCCACAGCACTCATGTCCAGCAGTTTTCCCAGTATCCAGTCCGGAGACGTCTGGCCGGCGTGGGTGATCAACTGACGACTACCCGCATAACGGCAAAAAGCGAAAACGTGAGGAATCTCGCGTATACCGGGCAGAAGCAGCATCTCCTTGGAACGGAATACAAACGTTAAGAGCACGCTCGTTGCGGTTCCCGCGATCGCGCTCCAGACAAGGCTACGGTAAGCCTCCCCGGCAAGGGCGGAGAGTATGCCTACCAGTGAGGAGGTAATAGCGCTTGCCACCTGGATTACCATGAGGTGCTGGAATCGCATCTCCCGCCGAATGTGCGCGAAAGTAATGGCACCGATGGGTACCAGCAGGAAATTGATGCACAACAGGCCGATAACTTCCCGCACCCCCTCGCTATTGTAAAAATTGCCAATAGGGGTTCGAGCAAAAAACAGGATAAGCGCAATGCTCCAACCGAACAGCATGTTGAGTGTAAATGCAGCCCGAATGCGATCGGGTGTCAACTCCTTTTCTTGCACAATGTATTCATTGATACCGAACTCGCGCAGTAAATGGCCAAGGCCCACAAATACTGCTGCTACGGTGTAGACGCCGATGTCCGCAGGCGTGAGCAGGCGGGCCAGGGTGACGGTCGTGATGAAGTAAATGATGACCGTCAGGTATTTGTTGAGATATGAGTAAGCGAGTGCTACCCTAAAGCTAGTCACAGTTGTATGGTTTTATTTGTTGTATTGTCGTTTCCACATGTTTGCCTCTGCGTCCGTTGGTACTGTTCCCTTTGCGCCGTTTCATGGTGCTCAAGTAACGAATGACCGGAATAATAGCTCAGCATAATACCGGACTTGCTGGCTAAAAAGGAGCGAATACTGCCGCTTATCCTGCTTATAATATCGATACCAATCTAATAAGATTTGCCTCAGTCTGCCACCAATTCCCAGATTCTTCATAGGCTACTCCCGGGCCTTTTTCCTGATCCTAATAATCAGCATGACAATGAATCCGACGGTTTCGGTCGTTATACCCACTTATAACTGCGAGGCATACATAGCCGAGACAATCGATAGTATCCTTAACCAGACCTTCAAGAATGTGGAGGTCATCGTAGTTGACGACGGCTCCACTGATCGCACGCGGGAAATCGTCACTTCATATGGTGCTCCTGTCCGGCTCCTGTCGCAGTCCAATTCGGGGGTTTGCGCAGCGCGCAATTATGGAATCCGGGAGGCAGCGGGAAGCTATATCTGCCTCATGGATCATGACGACTACTGGTTTCCCGAGAAGCTGGCGCTGCAGCTGGAGCAAATGTTTTCGCATCCGGACGTAGGTCTCATCTACAGTACGTTTGTCTGGTGGCATCCCGACGAAGAGGGCGTATTTCCCGATCCGGAGAGCTTCAATATAGAAAAAATGCCTGGGGGGATAGACGAGGAATTTTCCGGATGGATATATCATCTGCTTCTACTCGATTGCTGGATTCTGACCAGCGCTGCATTGATACGCGCCGAGGTATTCGATAAATGCGGCGCTTACGATGAATCTCTTCCCTATAGCGAAGACTGGGACCTCTGGCTGCGCATTTCGCGGGAATATCCGGTTATCAAGCTGAATAAAGGACTCACTTTATACCGCCAGCATCCTAAACAAGGAAATCGTCTTGCCAGAGAGATCGACTATCGGACCGTGCTGCTGCGAGCTGCCGCTGCAAGATGGGGGTTATGCAGTCGCGATGGTCGATGCATTTCAAGACGGCAGTTCATGCAAAACATCGCTCGCTACCAGATGGAATTTGGACTGAAACATCTTGTATCCAACAACTTGAGGCTCGCCATGCACTCGTTATGGAGGGCCTGGCTGAAACATCCTGCCAATCTGAAAACCCTTGCCTATATCCCCGCAGGGCTCCTAGGCTGGCGGCCGAAGTGGTGAGGATCAGTACTTGCGTAATACTTTTTCGATCAGCCAGAAAGGTTTGGCCAGCAACCAGCTCAACGATCGGTAAATGCGGAAAAATTTGATCCGATAGTCGGCATGCTCCTGGTTGAGATAACGGATCTGCTCAATCAACTCCGGATTCCATTTTTTCTGATAAGAGGCAAAATCCGCCGCGACTCTGTCAATCCGCTCATCCAGATTCTCGCTATAGGAGCCTCCGCTTTCAGCAGCTTTTTCACTGAGGGCGCTGTACAGCTCATAAGCCATTAATTCAAGCCCCTGGTATCGTTTTGCTTCGGCGGCGGTTTTGTCGAATTTGTGATGACGGAGATCAGGAGAAACAAATCCCTCAATTTTCTCGTTTGCTTCGTTTATAGGTATGGGGAAGGTAATGCCAGCCTCCCGTTCTATTGTTTGCAGTACCCGGCCCGGATCAGTCACTACTTGGTCGAAGTCGATGAAAATCCGGGATTGTCCCCTTGAATACGACTCAGCGGACAACGTGTGGCTCAGCCACAAGACCAGCGCCTTTTCCCGTGAGAACCGATCGCGTTTTTGCAAGGATGCGATGACCTCGAACGGGTTCCGGTTCATGGAAATAAAAATTGGCCTGATCTGCCGCGCTTCGAGTATGGGCATCCACAATGGCAGCAGTCGGCACATCCGGGGATCCTTCAATGCCCACACAGAGGTCTCCGAAAAATCCCGTTTCACGAGGCTTTGGAGGCGGGCGACATACGGCTGAACCGCCTCGTCTTCCCACCACTTGTCCTTCAAAGGCAACAAGTCATCCCATTGCGAACGCAGGTGCAGAAGCAGTTCGTCATGCGTATCGACGATATCCTCGTGCTCCCAGAAGCCTTTCTCGTTTACGCCTTTTTGAGGAGCGTACAGACTGCGCCCCATCCTCACCCCAACCTGACCCAGGAGTCCCGTTAACAATGATGTGCCGCTACGGTGCATTCCGAGGATGATCAACGCAGCATTATCTTTCACTCGATCTCCCTTGTTTTCATCCCTGTTCCTGTGAGGGTCCGGATATATTTGCGGCATGAAACGTTCGTTATAGAAACTATTTGAAACAGCCAATCCTTGCCTGCTGAACGACCAATGGGTGGTAAATCCAGATTTTATGGGATTTTATGCCACGTGTCGTTCTTCTTCGAAAGTCGGCCAGGACAAGGAAGCGAGCAAGTAATGAAAGGGTTGAAAGCAATCGATAATTCGAAGTTGTAGACCTAACGGCTTGCTGCCATAATTACTTGAACACACTTGTGTTCGCTTCATTTTTTGTGCGGTTTCTGTCGTAATCAGCTCAGAATGCGACCGGCAAGCTCTAAAGACTTCCATCAACAAAGGTTTCCTCTAATCCTGGATCTTGACAAACTGATCACTGGGAAGTTACCGACTACGCTCCTGTTCTTCTGTATCTTGTACTTCGGTCCAGATATAAATCCGAATCGCTGCCGATATAATTCGGTTTATCCAAAAATCGGAATCTGAGATCGGAATATGAATACCAATACTGTATGGCATAACGCCACCATTACTCGGGCGCACCGGGAGAGGTTGAACGTGCACCGATCAGCGGTCCTTTGGTTTACAGGGCTTTCCGGTTCTGGCAAATCGACGTTGGCTCATGCGGTGGAGGAAAAGCTTTACCAGTTGGGCTGCCGCACGTTCGTACTTGACGGGGATAATGTGCGTCAAGGTTTATGCTCCGATCTGGGATTTTCCGTGGAAGATCGTTCCGAGAATATTCGCCGCATAAGTGAGGCAGCGAGGCTTCTGGTCGAGTCGGGCGTGATAGCAATGACCGCTTTTATTTCACCTTTTCGAGCTGACCGGCAAAAGGCACGCAGTATTTTTCCTCATGGGGATTTCATCGAGATTTTTTGCGAGGCCAGTCTCGCAGTATGTGAGCAGCGCGATGTGAAAGGACTTTATAAACGGGCTCGGGCGGGCGAGGTCAAGGAATTCACGGGGATATCGTCGCCCTATGAGACTCCTGTCAGTCCTGAGCTGATAGTCAGAACGGGCGAGTTGGGGCTTGAGGATTGTGTCGCGAAAGTAATTAGATATCTAGAGCAGCGTAACGTTTTCAGGGAAGGACTGAGCAGTACTGATGAAACCAGGCCGGGAATCGGACCAAGGATCATTAGCGATCACTAGCCGTTCTGTTGATTAGTCGATCAACTAGCGCTGATAAATAGAACCCGCCAATCGGGCATATCATGGGTTCAATAAAGACGATGCTTCAAAATCTTGATCTGTAAACATGAGAGACATTCTTGTTACCCTTATTGTCTTTGGCTTCCTGCCGCTAATCTTTACAAGGCCATATATAGGCGCTTTGATGTGGGTCTGGATCAGTGTAATGAATCCCCATACTCAAGGGTGGGGGTTTGCTACTAGCTTTCCGTTCGCGGCTATTATTGCAGCGGTCACGTTAATAACTCTTCTATTTACCAAAGAGCCGAAAAATTTGCCCCGAACCTCGATCACTTGGGTTTTCATAGCCTTCGTTCTCTGGATGAATGTGACCTCGATCTTTGCTATTTATCCAGATGAAATATACACCCAGTGGAACAAGGTGATGAAGATCATGCTGATGACTTTTGTGATCTTCATGCTCATCAAGACAAAAAAACATATCGAGCTTCTCATCTGGATAATAGTTATCTCGCTGGGATATTACGGAGTCAAGGGAGGCGTTTTTACGCTGAAAGGGGGAGGGGTTGATATGGTGTGGGGACCTCAAAGTACCTTCATTGGAGGAAACAATGAAATCGCTCTCGCACTCATCATGACTATTCCCCTGATGCACTATCTTCAAATCACCGTGCAGAAACCCTGGGCTCGGCACGCGTTTACAGTTGCCATGCTTCTATGTGCGGTTGCAGCGCTCGGCTCCTATTCACGGGGCGCTCTGCTGGCCATTGTGGCAATGGGAATATTCCTATGGCTCAAGAGTCGCCAAAAGCTTGGCCTCGCGTTGTTGGGAGCTATGGCTATCCCTCCTTTACTGGCATTCATGCCTGAGCAGTGGTCTCAAAGAATGGACAGCATCAATACCTATGAAGAGGACGGGTCGGTTCAGGGCCGTTTCAATGCCTGGTGGATGGCCTACAATCTTGCCAAGGCTCGGCCGCTCACCGGGGGTGGTTTCGAGATTATTACCCCTGAAATGTTCTACGCTTACGCCCCCAATCCTGAAGATGTGCACGCTGCTCACAGCATTTATTTTCAGGCGCTCGGTGAGCATGGTTTTGTCGGGCTGGGGCTTTACTTGCTGCTCGCATGGCTCACTTGGCGAACCGGTTCATGGATTATACGCAACACGAGAAAGCTCGAAGAGTACAGATGGGCTTCCAATCTGGCAACGATGATTCAGGTATCTCTTATCGGCTTTGCTACCGGAGGAGCTTTCCTTAGCCTTCTTTATTTTGACGTTCCCTACTATCTCATGGGGGCAATGGTTGCAATGCGTGTTCTGGTGGAAAAAGAACTCAAGCAAAAAGCCTCGGCGGCAGTCACTGCAAAAGCCCCCGGCTCTCCCCCACAGTTTGGGCAACTGAATCCCTCTCAATCGCAGCCGGTTGCGGGGGATTCAGGCTAGGATATGAGAGAAGAGTCGAAGAGTCATTGCCCTACAAACTCTCTGCTCGCCCTCCGGTTTTTTCTCCCATGAGGATCCCTAAATATAACCCTGTGTGTAACCTTGTGAACGACTCGGTAGACCGTACGGCACTTTGGCCACTGCTGACGGGCCATGCAATGTTGCATCTGCTTTCCCCCGGGGGTCGGCGCGCTCGCCTGTCCATACTGATTTATCATCGGGTGTTGCCCTGTCAGGATCCACTTTTTCCGGAGGAGTGCTACGCGCAGTCCTTTGATCAGGAGATGGAGCAGCTGGCGGCCTGTTTCAGGGTCATATCTCTCGGGGAGGCGATTCGTGGTCTCCATAATGGAACGCTGCCTCCACGTGCTGCCTGTGTCACTTTCGATGACGGTTATGCCGATAATGCGGAAATCGCTTTGCCGATTCTGAAAAAACGTGGCATTCCTGCCACTTTTTTCGTGGCAACCGGTTTTCTTGACGGGGGCCGGATGTTCAATGATACCGTGATAGAATTGATACGTCGTGCGCCGGGAAGCACCGTGGATCTTGACAGCTTGGGCTTAGGAAGGTTTCCGATCGGAACTGTTCCCGAGCGTCGTCAAACTATTCACCAATTATTGGGCAAGCTCAAGTATCTGCCCTCTGAATCCCGGCAATGGACCGGGGAGGCGATGTCGGCGTTAATTCCAGTCATGCTGCCTGACAATCTCATGATGACCTCTGAGCAGGTTAGGATGATGCACAATGCAGGAATGGAAATAGGTGGACATACCGCCAGTCATCCCATCCTGGCACAAATGGAGAACAGCGCAGCTTATGCTGACATCGCTACCGGCAAAGAGATGCTGGAGGGCATTATTCGCGCTCCAGTGCAGTTTTTTGCCTACCCGAATGGGAAGCCGGGAAGAGACTATCTGCCCGATCACGTCCGGATGGTAAAGAAGCTGGGGTTTGACGCGGCAGTCTCAACTGCTCATGGAGCAGCGGGAAAAGGCAGCGACCTCTATCAGCTACCTCGTTTTACTCCCTGGGATAGACGCCCGCTACGATTCGCCCTTCTGATGGCGCGAAATATGCTGAAAACTGGAGAAACAGTTTAACGCCTGATCATATAGGGGCTCCTGGTTTTTTCTTTACCCTCGAAGTTAATGATGGCTTCTGCGCAACAGAGGGAAAGCCTGAAATTCTCTCTTCTTTGAGAAGTTCATATAAGTCAAGTTTTCCACGACCATTTGCTCAATCTATGGAAAGACCCATTACAGGATTTGATACCGATAGTGAGGGAGATCCGATCGCAATTCTGACTTGCGGACACGCTCAGCATGTGCGGCATGATCCGCCGTTCATCAATCGGCCCTGGATCACTTCCGAGCAGGGGCGCGAAGGGATGATAGGAAAGACGCTTAACTGTGTCCGCTGCGATCAGTTCGAGTTGCCCGACTACTTTGTTCCATACAAGCGGACGTCCGTCTTCACTGAGGAAACGGTGCCGGCAGCGTTGAGAAAAGACCACTCGACCAAAACCGGCGTATGGGGGAAGATCATTGTGGAAGCGGGGAAGCTTCGCTATCGCGTCGGTATGCTGAATGTGGATACGGAACTGTCGGCAGAAACGGTTGGAGTAGTTGTGCCTGAAGTTCTCCATAATGTAGAACCTCAAGGCCCTGTCCGCTTTTTCGTTGAATTTTACCGGGCTCCGGATAAGGAGACCTAACGAGCATCTTTGGTACCTTCGTTGCATTCTTTGCTCAGGTATTCAGGGTAGAGCATCAGATATGACTCGGCTTCAGGGGCTGGGGGCAAAAAGATGGCGGCAATCGCAACGGCAGAGCTCGGCCTCAAACTCGAATCAATAATAGGAGTGTAGCCGTCGATGGGACGAAAAGTTGCATGAAACGAATTCTTCCAGTTCGAGAGACCCTTGGAAGTGAGCCCACAGTTCAGGGAATAGTCCGACTGTTCAGAGTTGATGATGGGGGTTTGATCGGAACCGGAATAGTCGATACTTCCGTAGAGCTCGTCTCGCAGGAACGAATTTTCATGCGCCCACCAGAATGATCCCGGGTGCTCTCCATCCAGAAATGAGACAATCCCAAGTCCGTTGCCGCTCCCTGCCCAGTTGACGGCGTTGACCAAGTGACCCAAAGCGCCGTCCCAGCAGGCAGGCGAGGTTAATGCCGGGACGCACCTGCCACCGTGGTCCTGGTCTTCTGCGGTGTTCAATATGTTTCCCGTATCCCCGCGAATCGCGTGAAAATCGGCATCCGAAGCAGTAATGAAGGTTCGATCTCCGCGTGCAGCTTCTATAGCAACCCGGTTATCCAGAATGCCTGTGTAATCAGGAACTGCCGCTTCCCCCATTGGAGGGCCAGTAAGAAAAGCCTCGCCACTTTCAATCACAAGGACATCAAAGCTGGCTAAATCCGGTGCAGGATCAGAAGATCCCCAGTAGCGCAGGTTCCACTCGATGCTATCAGCCTGTGGGAGCGTGTGAACGATTTCTGCCAGTTGCGAAATTTTCTGCCGGTATTCCGAGCGCTGATCGGCATACGTGTACCATAACACATTGATTGCTCCCGCATAGGAGTGGGAAGTGAAAGCAAATCCGGCAGCAAGCGCAAGCGTGAAAATCCGGAAATAAATATCTCTCATTCTGCCTCCCTTCCTTGTCTGACCATGGGAAACTCTCGTTTCATGTATTCTCGTAACGAGTGTGGGAGGAAATGTAAATACCAATTGATGATTCAACGGTGTTTCCACTTTTAACTGCATTCCACCTCTCGATGCTCGTATCCTGGTGAAGTCTTCACCATATTAAGTTTTTTGCAGAGTTTCCGTGAATGAAAAGAGGTCTTTCCATTGACTGTTGTGCGCAAGCAGATTAGAATCCGCGTGTTTTAAATAGGTCAAGCCGGATTTAATTATTCAGGAGACCTGGAAGAAGGAAACAAGCCGTGCTGGCCAAGGAATTGAATTAAAATCAGGTCTTCCACGAACACACGTTCAACGAGCTAAGGTCACTTTCAACATCTGTTTTTGTGACTGGCGCTTTCCGACGAAGCTCAGCAAATGCCCTGGATACGAAACAAGCCGGTACGCGTTGTCATGCGTTGGCAACTGATTGTCACACTGGCGATGGTGCTAACGCTGGGTTTGTTATGGGGATTCCACGGCGCAGCCTCAGCTTTTCTGGGCGGTGTGGTCAGCATTGTTTCTGCAGCGACGTTTTCTGCAATTGTCTCTAGGTCTCGCGGCTCCACTGCGGGCGGCATATTAATCACGGCCCTGAAAGCAGAAGCGGTAAAGATAGTCATCACAATTGCATTGCTCTGGCTCGTGATGACGCTCTACAAGGATGTTGTTGCGGTCGGCTTTATCGGGACCTTCATACTGACGGTTCTGATCTTCGGGCTGGCATTGTTCGTAACGGATGATGCAAAGGTTGCGCAAATAAAGCAATAAACAGTTGAGATAGGCAAATAAATGGCATCAGGCACAGAACTTACTCCAACTTCCTATATGTCGCATCACCTGACCAATCTGACGAGTTCGATCGGTGAGGGTGAATTCTGGACGCTACATGTGGATACGCTCATCATGGCGGCGCTGACCGGTATCGTCAGCCTCGGTTTTCTCTGGTGGGTGGTGCGCGGCGCGACTTCGGGCGTTCCCAGCAAGCGGCAGGCATTCGTGGAGCTTGCCATCGAATTCATCGATAATCAGGTCAAAAGCACTTTTCACGGAGATCGGCATGCATTTGTGGCGCCTGCTGCGCTCACCGTGTTTGTGTGGGTGCTCATGATGAACGCCATGGATTTCCTCCCGATCGATATCATGGCGAAGGTATACGAGCTGGTGGGGCTGCACAATTGGCGCAGCGTCCCGACTGCCGACGTGAATACGACGTTCGCGCTGGCGCTCTCCGTGTGGCTCCTGATGATCTTCTTCAACATGAAAGTCAAGGGCGTGGGCGGCTGGATACACGAACTGGTCTGCAGTCCTTTCGGCAAGAACCCTCTATTGTGGCCGGTCAATATCCTGTTCAATCTGGTTGAATACGTCTCCAAGCCGCTTTCGCATTCATTGCGGCTGTACGGGAACATTTATGCCGGAGAAATCATTTTTCTGCTGCTCGGCATGTGGGCTGCAACCGGCCTTGCCGGGACATTTTTTGGCACGCTGCTGAATGCAGGGTGGGCCATCTTCCATATTTTGATCGTCACATTGCAGGCATTTATCTTCATGATGCTGACGGTGGTTTATCTTTCCATGGCGCACGAGTCACACTGATTCTGCGCTGCTGTTCTTAACCAATTTCAATTACTACTAGAGAGGAAAACCAGATGGAGAATTTGCAATTCCTGGCCATGATTCAGGCATACACGGGCATTGGCATCGGCCTGATGATCGGCCTCGGCGCAGCCGGTGCCTGTATCGGTATCGGCATTATGTGCAGCAGCTTCCTGGAAGGCGCCGCACGTCAGCCGGAAATGATCCCGACGCTGCAAGGAAAAGTGTTCCTGCTGCTCGGTCTGATCGACGCGTCATTCATTATCGGCGTGGGTCTTGCGATGCTTTTCGCGTTCGGCAACCCGTTGCTGGCCGTAATCAAGTAATAGTGATTGCTCCCGGTATCATTCCCAGAGGCTAGCCATGAACATAAACTTCACGCTTATTTCCCAGGCAATGGCGTTTGCCATCTTCATCTGGTTCACGGTCAGGTTTGTGTGGCCTCCATTGATGCGCGCAATCGAGAATCGTCAGAAAACGATCGCTGAAGGTTTGGCTGCGGGCGAGCGTGGCAAGCGCGAACTCGAACTGGCAAGTCAACGCTCAGGCGACGTCGTCCGGGAGGCCAAGCAGCGAGCATCCGATATCATCGCGCAGGCGGAAAAGCGTGCCGCGGAGATCGTGGATGAAGCCAAGGTGGCCGCGAGAGAAGAGGGTGACCGCATTCTTGTGGGCGCCAAGGCAGAGGTGGAGCAGGAAGTGTTTCGCGCAAAGGAGGTTTTGCGCCAGCAGGTGGCGGACCTGGCCCTGGCGGGGGCCGCCAAGATCCTCCGGCGCGAGGTGGATGAAAAAGCGCACGCGGAACTGCTTACATCCCTCAAGGCGGAGCTCTAGCCGATGGCCGAAACGCGCACGATTGCCCGGCCTTATGCGGAGGCTGTCTTCAAATTGGCAAAAAGCCAGAACGATCTCGCACGCTGGTCGGACACACTGCAGTTGGCGGCCACTGTCGCGGCCGACGAAAATATCCGTTCACTGATCGGGAACCCCAGGATATCTTCCCGAAAACTGAGCGAGCTTTTCCTGGGTATTTGCGGGGACAGGCTCAATGAAGAAGGTCGCAATTTCATCTTGCTCCTAGCGGAAAATGGCAGGCTTGAAATTTTGCCTGAGGTGAGTGAGTTGTATGAGCAACTCAAGACCCGTTATGAAGGCGTGCTGGATGCCAAAGTTATTTCTGCTTTTGCCATGAATAATGCTCAATTGACGGACCTGGTGGCTGATCTCGAGGCTAGATTCAAACGCAAGATAGAGGCAAAAGTGAGTATCGATCCGGAATTGATAGGCGGCGTGATAGTCGAAATAGGCGATGAAGTGCTTGACGCCTCCGTGCGAGGTAAACTGGAAGCCATGGCTGTTGCACTTAAAAGCTAGGAGTTAACTGAAAAATGCATTTAAATCCATCCGAGATCAGTGAGCTGATCAAAAGCAGAATTGAAGGGCTTGAAGCAACCGCGGAAGTCCGGACACAGGGCACGGTAGTTTCAGTAACCGACGGCATCGTGCGCGTCCATGGGCTGTCCGATGTGATGCAGGGCGAAATGCTGGAGTTTCCCGGTAATACCTTCGGTCTTGCACTCAACCTCGAGCGCGATTCTGTAGGTGCGGTTGTTCTGGGTGAGTATGAGCACATTACCGAGGGCGACACCGTCAAGTGCACGGGTCGCATTCTTGAAGTTCCGGTAGGAGAAGAACTGATCGGCCGTGTGGTCAATGCATTGGGTCAGCCGATCGACGGCAAGGGGCCGATAAGCACGCAGCGTTCGGAGCCCATAGAAAAAATTGCACCAGGCGTGGTTTGGCGTCAATCAGTGAATCAGCCTGTGCAGACCGGATTAAAATCCATCGACGCCATGGTTCCCATCGGGCGGGGCCAGCGCGAGTTGATCATCGGAGACCGCCAGACGGGTAAGACAGCGGTGGCGATAGACGCGATCATCAATCAGAAGGGCGAGAATATGACTTGCATCTACGTTGCGATTGGACAAAAGGCCTCGTCCATCAACAACGTAGTTCGCAAATTGGAAGAACACGGCGCTATGGAATACACGATCGTAGTGGCGGCTACTGCGTCGGAGTCGGCAGCAATGCAATTCATCGCCCCTTACTCTGGCTGCACTATGGGCGAGTATTTCCGCGATACCGGAAGGGATGCCCTGATCGTTTACGACGACTTGACCAAGCAGGCATGGGCTTATCGCCAGATTTCCCTATTGTTGCGGCGTCCTCCTGGCCGGGAGGCCTATCCCGGGGACGTGTTTTACCTGCACTCCCGTCTGCTGGAACGCGCTGCGCGGGTTAGCGCAGCCTATGTGGAAAAAGAGACAAATGGCGCAGTCAAAGGGAAGACCGGTTCCCTGACAGCCCTTCCAATGATCGAGACTCAGGCAGGCGACGTTACCGCCTTCGTTCCCACCAATGTTATTTCCATTACTGACGGGCAGATTTTTCTGGAATCCGACCTGTTCAATGCGGGTATCCGGCCAGCTATCAACGCCGGTATTTCAGTGTCTCGGGTGGGTGGTGCGGCACAGACCAAAGTCATCAAGAAACTGGGTGGCGGCGTGCGTCTCGCATTGGCGCAATACCGGGAACTGGCTGCGTTTGCACAGTTCGCTTCCGATCTCGACGAAGCTACACGCAAGCAGTTGGAGCGCGGCAAGATGGTGACGGAACTGATGAAGCAGCCGCAGTACTCCACGCTGAGCGTGTCTGAAATGGCGCTTACCCTGTTTGCTGTCAACAAAGGGTACCTGGATGATGTGGAAGTGAGCCGTGCACTGGCGTTCGAGTCCGCGCTGAAAGGCTTCATCCGCAGCAAGTACGGCGCCATTCTGGACAAGATAGAGACTACCAAGGATCTGGATGCGGAGACCGAGAAGGAACTCGATGCGGCAATCCAGGATTTCAAGAAGAACGGAACATACTGACCGATGGCTGGCAGCAGGGAAATACGCAACAAGATCAAAAGCGTGAAGAACACGCAGAAGATCACGCGCGCAATGGAAATGGTGGCCGCATCCAAGATGCGCCGGGCCCAGGAACGCATGAAAAAAGCCCGGCCATATGGCGAGAAGATTCGCAACGTCGCCGCGCACATGAGCCGTGCTTACACCGAATACCGCCACCCGTTCCTGATAGAACGTGACACGGTAAAGCGCATTGGCATCATTGTTGTTACCTCTGACAAGGGTTTGTGCGGCGGGCTTAATACAAACGTGCTTCGCATGGCGGTAAGCAAGATGAAAGCCTGGGAAGCCGAAGGCGAACAGATCGAGGTGTGCTGCATCGGTAATAAGGGATTAGGGTTCATGAACCGCATGGGCGCCAATGTCATCTCGCATGTCGTGAGCCTCGGGGATGCGCCCGATCTGGAACGGCTGATCGGGGCAATAAAAGTATTGCTGGATGGTTATAACCAGGATCGTTTCGACCGCGTATATCTTTTTTATACCCGTTTCATCAATACCATGAAACAGGAACCGGCGATGGAGCAGTTGCTTCCGCTTTCCGATGAGCGTCTTAGAAGCAGTGATGGACCTACGGGGCAGCGTGGTGTATGGGATTACATCTATGAACCCGAAGCCCAACCCGTCATCGATGACGTCATGGTGCGATACGTGGAAGCCCTGATTTACCAGGCGTTGACCGAAAACATCGCATCCGAGCAATCTGCGCGCATGGTGGCGATGAAGGCTGCGTCGGACAATGCCGGGAATGTCATCAACGAGCTGACATTGATTTATAACAAGTCGCGACAGGCTGCCATTACCAAGGAACTGTCCGAAATTGTTGGCGGCGCGGCGGCAGTTTAAATAATTTGAATTGATTTTTTAGGGAACAATATGAATCAGGGAAAAATTGTTCAGTGTATCGGCGCGGTGGTTGACGTCGAGTTTGCGCGGGAAGAAATGCCGAAGGTGTATGACGCGCTCGTTCTTGAAGGCTCGGAGCTTACGCTCGAGGTGCAGCAGCAGTTGGGTGACGGCGTCGTTCGCACGATTGCGCTCGGCTCCTCCGAGGGGTTGCGGCGCGGCATGATGGTAACAAACACCGGTGACCAGATTCGTGTTCCTGTCGGCACTAAAACATTGGGGCGGATCATGGATGTTCTGGGTACGCCAATAGACGAAATGGGACCTATTGGCGCCGAGCAGAACAGATCAATCCATCAGAAAGCCCCTGCCTTTGACGAATTGTCCGCGTCTACCGAGCTGCTGGAAACAGGGATCAAGGTTATCGATCTCGTTTGTCCCTTTGCCAAGGGCGGTAAGGTGGGACTATTTGGCGGCGCGGGTGTGGGCAAGACCGTGAACATGATGGAGCTGATTCGCAACATCGCCATTGAGCATAGTGGATATTCCGTATTTGCGGGTGTGGGGGAGCGTACTCGGGAAGGGAATGACTTCTACCATGAAATGAAGGATTCCAACGTGCTCGACAAGGTGGCGCTGGTATACGGCCAGATGAATGAGCCGCCCGGCAACCGGTTGCGGGTGGCGCTTACAGGCCTGACCATGGCGGAACACTTCCGCGACGAAGGCAGGGATGTATTGCTGTTCGTGGACAATATCTATCGTTTCACCCTGGCCGGTACGGAAGTATCCGCGTTGCTGGGCCGGATGCCGTCGGCTGTGGGTTATCAGCCGACGCTGGCTGAAGAAATGGGCCGTTTGCAGGAGCGTATCACTTCCACCAAGTCGGGCTCCATTACCTCCATTCAAGCCGTGTACGTGCCCGCGGACGACCTGACCGACCCATCACCTGCTACAACCTTTGGTCACCTGGATGCTACCGTCGTGCTATCGCGTGATATTGCTTCGCTGGGGATCTATCCAGCGGTTGATCCTCTCGACTCGACTTCGCGTCAGCTTGATCCTCTCGTAGTGGGCGAAGAGCACTATTCGACTGCCCGGGCCGTGCAGCAAACCCTGCAACGCTATAAGGAATTGCGCGATATCATTGCAATTCTCGGAATGGATGAGCTTTCTCCTGAAGACAAGCTGGCTGTGGCAAGGGCACGCAAAATTCAGCGGTTCCTTTCACAACCCTTTAACGTGGCCGAAGTGTTTACCGGTGCGCCGGGAAAATACGTACCTCTGAAAGAGACCATCAAAGGCTTCAAAGGCATTGTGTCGGGAGAATACGACCACTTGCCCGAGCAGGCGTTTTACATGGTTGGCGGCATAGACGAGGCGGTTGAAAAAGCTAAAACCTTGCAATAATCAAGTTGATGAATCGGGCGACCGGATAAAACAGTCGTCCCGATTCAATGATGAATGGGAACTAAAATGGGCGTGTTTCACGTTGATATCGTCAGTGCGGAGGAATCCATTTACTCCGGTCCGGCTGAATTTCTGGTTGCGCCGGCAGAAGGAGGTGAGGTGGGCATTTATCCTCAGCACACCCCCATGCTGACGCGCATCAAGCCGGGATCAGTACGCATCAAGGTACCGCTGAAAGAAGAGGAATTAGTCTATGTTTCCGGCGGTATGCTTGAAATCCAGCCAGATGTCGTCACTATCCTTGCTGACACCGCGGTACGCGGCGCCGACCTTGATGAAGCAAAGGCCATCGAGGCCAAAAAGCGTGCGGAAGAAGCAGTAAGAGATCGAGCTTCCGCTCTGGATTACGCACGGGCACAGGCAGAACTGAGCGAAGCAATCGCACAACTCGCGGCAATTCAGAAATTACGGAAACGCGGACACTGATATTCGAACCAGAATTGAAAAAGGGCGGAAATACCGCCCTTTTTCAATTCTGTAAATCAATTCCTGAAGTCGAACTGACGAGCAGTCCATAGCTTACGCTCAATTGAACCGCCTGCCTGTAAAGACATCGGTATCTCTGCTTCGAAGTACAGCCGGACTTGAGTATGTCTGCTCTCGTATCCCCCGTTCGTTGCTGGAAGCTCCGAGCGGAAATACTGCAATCAGACCCGCACGGTCCCAATTTGCCACTTCATTTGGATTTGTGCCAGCTATATGATAAATTAATCCGGTTTCCATTTGTAAATCCGCTTCAACCTTAACTTCCTGCAGTTGATCTACCTTTGCGGGTTGAATATTACACGTTCCCGCATGTCCTGATATCTTCATGAATGTGTCCAAACTGAACATCGTCGTTCTTGCTGCCGGTCTCGGAAAACGCATGTACTCTGCGCTGCCAAAAGTGTTGCATCCCCTGGCAGGCAAGCCTCTCCTGGTGCATGTGCTCGATACCGCCCGCGCATTATCGCCCTACGCAACTTGTGTCATTTACGGACATGGGGGTGAGACAGTCCCGCAAACGATAGCGGATGAAAACCTTATCTGGGCGCAACAGGTCCCGCAACTCGGAACGGGTCACGCAGTGATGCAGGCCCTGCCTCATATCGAGAAAGAGGGCATTACACTTATTCTGTATGGCGACGTGCCTCTGACCAGCGTCGAAACATTAAAAAAGCTGATCGCGACGGCGGGAAAGCAAACATTAGGTTTACTGACGGTAGAACTTCCTGATCCAGCAGGCTACGGTAGAATCGTTCGGCATAGCGCAACGGGTGAGGTTGCCGCCATTGTCGAGGAGAAAGATGCCAGCGAATCCCAACGCAGCATCAATGAAATCAATACGGGCATCATGGCGGTTCCGAATCGCTATCTTCACAACTGGTTACACAAGCTTGAAAACAACAACGCGCAAGGTGAGTATTATCTGACCGATATTGTCGCGATGGCGGTGAAGGATGGGGTAAAGGTAGAAACAGTCAATCCCGCTCATGTATGGGAAACCACCGGAGTCAACAGCAAGGTTCAGCTCGCCGGACTGGAACGCATCTATCAGACAGCGCAGGCCAATAAATTGCTGGAGCAGGGTGTAGCGCTGGCTGATCCGTCGCGCGTCGATATCCGCGGTAAACTTTCTTGCGGCAGAGACGTTATGATCGATATCAACTGCATATTTGAAGGGGACGTTCAACTGGATGATGGTGTAAAAGTGGGTGCTCACACCATACTGAAAGACGTGCGGGTAGCCGCGGGTTCGGTAATCGCGCCATTCAGCTTGATAGAGGCTGCGGAAATTGGTCGAAATTGCCGTATCGGTCCTTATGCCCGTATTCGTCCGGGCACGCGACTGGAGGACGAAGTTCACATCGGCAATTTCGTCGAAGTCAAGAACAGCGCCCTTGCGGCTGGCAGCAAGGCAAACCACCTGAGTTACATCGGGGATGCCGTGGTGGGCAGGAGCGTCAACATCGGCGCAGGGACGATCACCTGCAATTATGATGGCGCCAATAAATACCAGACCATCATCGAGGATGATGTCTTTGTCGGCTCCGATACCCAGTTGATAGCACCGGTCAGAGTTGCCCGCGGTTCCACGATCGGTGCGGGTTCGACCATTACCAGGGATACGCCACCTGATATGTTGACGCTTTCGCGAGCGAAGCAGTTGAGTATCGATGGGTGGAAACGCCCGGTAAAAAAACCGAAGCCCAAAAATTGAGCATAGCCTTCCATCTTTTTCCATCCTTGAACCGCGCCAATTGCTGGTACCTGTAAGAAAGGAGTCTTTTGATGTGTGGAATCGTCGGTGCAGTCGCAAAAACCAATATCGTCCCCACTCTGATTGAAGGCCTGCGCCGGCTGGAATACCGCGGATATGATTCAGCCGGCATTGCACTGAACAATGGTCGTCTGCACCGGTTACGCACCACCGGGCGAGTCACCGAGCTCAGCAAGCTTGCGGATGAGCAACACTTCAGCGGAGACGTGGGTATTGCCCATACCCGCTGGGCTACGCACGGCGCTCCATCCGAGCGCAACGCTCATCCTCATTTTTCCGGAGAGACACCCAAGGTGGCGGTGGTGCATAACGGTATCATCGAAAATCATGAGGTGCTGCGTCAGCGTTTGCAGAAGGCAGGGTTCGAGTTCAGTTCCGATACCGATACGGAAGTCATCGCTCACCTCATTTCGTCTCATCTCAGGGAAAACCCAGATTTATTCGAAGCGGTATGCCGTTCCGTGGGCGAATTGCGGGGTGCCTATGCAATTGCAGTAATGGAGGAAGCAAGGGCGGAGCGCCTCATCGTTTGCCGCAATGGAGCGCCACTGCTGCTTGGGTTGGGCGAAGATGGGATCTACGCTGCCTCGGATGCTTCCGCCTTGCTGCAGGTTACCCGGCGCATGATCTATCTAGAAGAGGGCGATGTCGCCGAATTGCGCCAGGATGGCTACCGCATCGTCAATTGCCGTTACGATGGCGCACGTGCAGAGGTCGCACGAGCGGTGCAGGAAAGTGAGCTGACAAACGAGGCGGTGGAGATGGGCCCGTATGCGCACTTCATGCAGAAGGAAATATTCGAGCAACCCGGCGTCGTGGCGAACACGCTGGAAATGGTGCTCAATGCGCAATCCATCTCTCCGCGCCTGTTTGGTACCGAGGCGGAGAACATCTTCAAAAATACCAGAAGTATCCTCATCCTGGCGTGTGGCACCAGCTATCACGCTGGTGTCGTCGCCCGCTACTGGCTTGAAACCGTGGCGGGAATTCCTTGTAATGTCGAGATCGCGAGCGAATATCGTTACCGTAACCCGGCGGTTGGAGCCGACACCCTGATCGTGGGCATCTCTCAATCCGGAGAAACGGCAGATACCCTGGCCGCTCTGAGTTATGCAAGATCACTCGGACATCGTTACAGTCTGGCGATCTGCAATGTGGCCGAAAGCGCGCTCGTGCGCCAGACGGATTTACGCTTTCTAACCCGGGCAGGCCCGGAAATCGGTGTGGCCTCGACCAAGGCATTCACCACACAGCTTGCCGCGCTGATGCTGCTCACCATGACGTTGGCGAAATTGAACGGCAAACTGTCGGGTGAGAGTGAGCGCCAGATGATTACTGCCCTGCGCCACCTGCCTGTTGCGCTTCAGCACAGTCTTCAAGTGGAACCGCAGGTGAAAGCCTGGGCGGAAAGGTTTGCCGAGAAACGCCACGCCCTGTTTCTTGGCCGCGGCATGCATTATCCCATTGCGTTGGAAGGTGCGCTCAAGCTCAAGGAAATTTCCTATATCCATGCCGAAGCTTATGCTGCCGGGGAACTGAAGCACGGCCCGCTTGCGCTGGTGGATAAGGATATGCCCGTCGTCGCCATAGCCCCCAATGACGCACTGCTGGAAAAACTCAAGTCAAACCTGCAGGAAGTACGCGCCCGTGGGGGAGAGCTTTACGTTTTCGCCGATGCCGATTCCCACATTCAGGAAAGCGAAGGCGTGCACATCATTCGTCTGGCGGAACATGCGGGACTGCTCAGCCCTATCCTCCACACCATCCCCCTGCAGCTTCTCGCCTATCACGTCGCGCTGCAAAAAGGTACGGATGTGGATAAGCCGAGAAATCTGGCGAAATCAGTGACGGTGGAGTAAGAAGTATCTATTGAACTGACTATTGGCTAAAGCCGGTTTTCAGCCATATAGTTGCAGTTGCCATCCCGGCGGCAGTGCATAGCTAGCGAACGCTCAGGTTGTCTCACCTGTTTGTTCCAAGAGGGTATAGAGATAGTGTACAGCCTCATCCCCCGTATGGCTGTACCGAACCTTCGCGTCATAATACAGGGCTATAACAGCGGACACGCTGTCCTGATAGATTTCGAACCCATTCACATCTGCCTCGCGAAAGAAAAATCTTCCATCCATCGCGATGACATCTTCGGCCACCGACCCGCGTTCTTCCGGATTATCTTTTTCAAATTCCTGTACGAGTTCGTTGTGCATTACAAAGTCGTCAGAAACGGTGAAACAACTGTTTTCCTCGATCCCATGGATCAGGCACGACAGTAGCAGGACAAGTCTTCTCCTGTCGAGTCCGGATACTTGCTCCCGGGCTTGCTGGCGAACATAATCATCCGGGTACATCAAACGGTCCACCACTGCGTCGATCACCGCATCTTCCATGGCAAAAAAAGACCACGCATAGCGTGGTACAACAGTAACGATGGTGGTATCTGCCTTCAGCGCCTCGATAATGGATTCAATTTTTTCCTGCTGCTTTTCATCGTCGGTACAAAGCAACAGGAAATACCTTTCCAACAGTGCGTCGTAATCTTTCTGCAATTCTCGAATCTGAGCGCCTATTTTTGTTGCCTGATTATCACCTGCCGCCAATTCATCGCGGGAGATCAGACGCATCCCGATGAACCGGTCCGTACCTCCTGAAAGAAATTCGCTCGAATATCTCATCGCTATGTCCGTTGCGCTCTCACCTGCGCGCCAGAGGTACCAGGTCAGAGGAATATACTTATCGAAAGAGGCGAAGATACGTTCGGCTTTGGCATGAAACCGGCCATATAGATCCTGACAATTTACGTGACAGAAGCCCTGAGTATCCGCAGGCTGCGCCCGTGCATGACTGACCAGTTCTGCAAGAATCGTTGCCGGGGTAACCTGATCCCTGATCTGCATTTTGTCCGCCCTCGTAACCGTGAATAGGAATTGCCTGAGCAAAATACCCGCTTACATACCATTCTGCCCCCCCGAAGCGAAAAATTAAAGTGGAAAGTTCAAATCGGGAATCCTTCTGCCGCTGCTGGACTGCCAGCAGCCGCCGGATGGGGAGCAGGTTTGTGTCGCTCCCGGTGAAGAGAGCCGATGAAGAGGGTGTGCGGCCTACCGCGTCAGCAGCACCGGCCTGATTGACAGCGCCTCGGCGATTTTGTCCGCAGCCTTTCTGGCCAAGGCACGGTCAGGATAAGGACCTGCATGGACCTTGAACAGACCATCCTTTGCAATGATATCCAGGCTGGTCATCAGCGATGGTAATTCATTTCGCATGCGGACGACAAAATTATCCGCATTGTCATACGCATTGAAGGCCCCCAACTGCAGGTAGATCCCCGCAGGAACGGCAGCAGGTGTTTCGGGAGATGAAAGAGGGGCGCCATCGCCGGTAGGGCTAGCGGTGGGCGTATCAGCTACTGCCGGCGCAAAAGCGGCCTGGAACAGACCCGGCTGCGCTTCAGTGGAGTCCGGTTCGGTGGTGGTAATGACCGCCACCGATTGGTCGGCTATGGTTCCTGCCTGCCCATTTGGATTTGGACTAGCGGAAGAGCCGGAGGGAGACCTGGAAGTGCTGGATGTTGAACTTACACGCTGGGCAGGTGCAGCCGCGGCAAGCCGCGTGAAACTACCCGTTCCGGGCACAATGGATTCCACTTCGACCAGGCCGCTGCCCCCACCCAGTACATCCAGTTTATATGCGGCCGTATAGGAAAGATCAATGAGGCGATTGGAGAGGAAAGGTCCTCTGTCATTGACACGCACCACCACGGATTTCCCGCTCGCCACGCTTGTCACACGTGCGTAGCTCGGAATGGGGAGGGTGGGATGTGCAGCCGTCATGGCATACATATCGTAGACCTCCCCCGACGCGGTCTTCTGCCCGTGATAGCGGCGCCCATACCAGGATGCCATTCCCCGCGTTTTATAGGGCTCGTGACGCGTCATCGGTTTATACCGTTTTCCCAGAGCTGAATAAGGCCGCATGGTGGAGGCGCGCAAGGGTTCTTCCCGGGGAATGGCATCAGGGATCAGATGGAGATCGGCAGGTGGATTGTCGCCGGGACCATCATCCAGGTAATAACCGCCTCCTTTTTTCTTGCCTCCAAACAGAGTGGAGACCGATGAAGGCTTCGCAGTCTTCTCCTCGCTTTTCTCCAGCTTGAAAAAGGTGCCGCACCCGCTAAAGAAAAGGGGAATGGTCAGTACAACCATCCAAGCGGCGCATCGCCTGGCAATCGACTGGGCTGTTGACTGCGTCGTTGGCTGTGCAGTTGACTGTAAGAGGGGCAGGCCGGCAGGATGTGTATCCATAAGTATCACGTCTTAACAAGCTTCGGATGAGTCTGGATACTCATCAAAATACCAAATCCCAGCAACATTGTCACCATTGATGTGCCGCCATAGCTGATCAGGGGCAAAGGCACCCCTACCACGGGCAGAATGCCGATGACCATCCCGATGTTGACGAAGATGTAGGTGAAGAAAGTCAGCGTGATGGAAGCGGCGATGAGGCGGGTAAACTGGGTGGAAGCGTTGGCGGCAATCACCATCCCGCGGGCGATGAGAGCCAGATACAACAGCAGCAGCAGCAAATTGCCGAGCAGACCGAATTCTTCGGAGAATACCGCGAAGATGAAATCAGTGCTTCTCTCGGGGAGGAACGCAAGATGGGTCTGGGTGCCTTGCTGCCAGCCCTTGCCCAGCACTCCCCCGGAGCCGATGGCAATAGTGGATTGAATGGTATGGTAGCCGGCGCCAAGCGCGTCCTGCGTCGGGTCAAGAAGCGTCATGACGCGCTTGCGCTGATAATCATGCATCATGGACCAGAGCAGGGGAAGGCTTGCTCCCCCCGCAATCGCCACCGCCGCCATGATGCGCCAGGATAACCCGGAGAAGAACAGGACATAAAAACCGCTCGAGGCAATGAGCAGCGCGGTTCCAAGATCAGGCTGGCGCAGGATCAACAGTACCGGAGCCAGCAGCAGCAGGGTGGCCACGCCGTAATCCCGCAGCCGCAAGGTTGTCTCGTGCTTGTCGAAGTACCAGGCCATCATCAGCGGCACGGCAATCTTCATCAGTTCGGAAGGTTGGATGCGGGTTACACCCAGGTTCAGCCAGCGCCTCGCGCCATTGTTGACCTCCCCGAACAGCGCGACGCAGAGCAGCAGGAAAAGGCCGGCCGCGTATAACGGTAAGGCGATCCGCATGATATGCTCCAACGGAATATTGGCGACCAGCCACATCACGCTGAGCGCGACCAGCATATTGATCGCCTGACTCGTGACCCGCGCGCTATTGGCATCCGTTGCGCTGAAAAGCGTGATAAGTCCCGTTGCCATGAGCAGGAGAATTCCACAAAGCAGAAGACCATCGATGTAGCGCGTAAAGTAGTGCCCTGCGTGCGGGAGTCTAGCCATGCCCGTCCTCCCGGTTCTGCTGGTGCTCCTCATCCTCCTCTTCGTCCACCTGATCGACAGGCCGGGCAGCTGCTTCTTTAGGCAGTTTACCCAGCAGATAGTAATCCATCACCACGCGGGCAATCGGCGCCGCTGCCGAACCGCCATGGCCGCCATTTTCCACCAGTACGGACAGCGCAATTTTGGGGTTTTCAGCGGGGGCGTAGCTTATAAAAAGCGCATGATCACGATGGCGTTCATCGAGCTTGCTTTCCTCATACTTTTCCCCCTGTTTTACCCCCACCACCTGCGCAGTCCCCGTTTTTCCGGCAAAGGTATAAGCGGCCCCTGCACCGGCGACCGCGGCTGTGCCGCCCGGACGGGTTACATCGACCAGCGCATTATGTACCGCCTTCAAATTGGCGGGATCGAGTTTGAGTCGGTACAGCGGACTTGTGCCGAATTCCCGTACGATCCGGTTGTTACTGTCCAGGACCTGCTTGACGAGATGGGGACGGAACGCAGCGCCGTTGCCGGCGAGCACAGCGGTTGCAAATGCTAGTTGCAGCGGCGTGGTGAGATTATAACCCTGGCCAATCCCCACAGAAATCGTATCGCCCGCAAACCAGTTCTGTTTATGCCGTTGCATTTTCCACTCTTGAGAGGGCAACAAGCCGGCGGCTTCGCCTTCGATATCGATCCCAGTCTTTTTCCCCAACCCGAACTGACTGGTAAAATTGTAGATATTATCGATCCCGAGGTCATGAGCCAGCGAATAGTAATAAGTGTCGCAGGAGATAACCAACGATTTGTGAAGATCCACGAGGCCGTGACCGCCGGCTTTCCAGTCGCGAAAACGGTGAGTGCTTCCGGGCAGACTGAAGTAGCCGGGATCGCTGATTGCGCTTCCCGGCCAACGCTTCTTGAGTTCCAGACCAGCCAGAGCCATGAAGGGTTTGAACGTCGAGCCGGGCGGGTATACGCCACGCAAAGCGCGATTGTTCAGCGGCCGGTCGATGGAATTGTTCAGCAATTCCCAATTCTCGGTGTCGATCCCGTCTACAAAAAGATTCGGATCGAACCCCGGTCTGCTCACGAACGCGAGCACGTCTCCCGTTGCCGGTTCTATGGCGACAAGTGCGCCACGCCGGTCGCCAAACGCCTTTTCCGCGACTTCCTGCAATTTGAAATCGAGCGATAGCTTGAGATTCCTGCCCGCAATCGGCGGCGTGCGGGATATGACGCGAATTGCACGGCCGCCTGCGTCGGTTTCCATCTCCTCGATTCCGGTGATGCCGTGCAATTCCCTCTCGTAGCTCTGTTCGATGCCGATTTTTCCCATGTGCTGGGAACCGCGGTAATTGGCGAGTTCGCTGTCAGCCTCCAGCCGTTCCAGATCCTTGTCATTGATGCGCCCTATGTAACCCACCACGTGAGAGGCGAACTCGCCTTTGGGATACTGGCGGAACGGTCGCGCCTTGATTTCCACTCCCGGAAAGCGATAGCGGTTGGCGGCGAAGCGGGCAACCTCCACGTCCGATAATCGCGTGCGAATAGGCAAGCTTTCGAATCTTCTGTTCTCCTCCATCAATTTCTTGAAGCGCTTGCGGTCACGCGCGGAGATCTCCACTACCGTCGTCAGCTCATTGATGAGGCGCTCGAGATTTCCGATCCTGCTCGGAACGATTTCGAGTGTATAGGCAGAATAATTATGAGCGAGCACGACGCCATTGCGGTCAAAAATCAGGCCGCGGTTGGGAACGATCGGCGCAATGGAAATGCGATTGGCTTCCGCCAGCGTGTGATAGTGATCACGCTGAGAAACCTGCAGGTAAAAGAAGCGTGCGAACAGCAGCAGGAAGAGCAGCAGCATGAAGCCGGCGCTTATCGCCAGCCGCAGGCGGAAATTGTGTAACTCACGCGAGTAGCTTCGAAGCTCGATTCTGTGATTCATCTTGCATCGGAAGCAGACCAGGGTTTCTGCGGCACCCTCAATATGGCTGAGAGAAGCGGCCACAGTAACATGCCGACAATGCTGCCAAGAAAGAAGTTCCAGCCGGGGAAAGGAGAACCGGCAAACAGCCCGGCAAGAAGTGTGACGATCTGTCCTGAAAGCAGAACCAGTCCTATCTGGGGAGCTTGTTTATATCCTTCGAAGATACCCATGCGCCGGTTGAAGATCAGTGCCATGAACGCCATTACGCTGTACCCGAGCGCGTGTTGCCCGAAGGTACTGGCATTGCTGAGATCCATGAGCAGACCCATCCAGAATGCCATGCCGATGCCCACACGCTGGGGTTCATTGACATACCAGTAAAGCATCACCAACGCGACAAAATCGGGCTGCAGCGTCCGAGCGGTGCCTGTCAGCGGTATGAGATTCAGGAGTAGCGCCACGATCAGGCTGAGCATGATGAACCAGCCTTTGGCTGGCATCAGAATTTCGTGCCTGGATGAATTAGCGAGCGTCACTGTCTTCTCGCTTCCTGGGGGCGGGGCTTCATTTTGGTTGCTTCTGCCGGTGTTCCGGTACGAGGCGCCCGCGTGGAAAGGATTAACAGCTGCCGATTCTGATTCACACCGGAAGCAGGCGTGCAGATGATGCGCGCAAAGATATAATTGGGATTACGCTCGATCTGGGATACTGCAGCAACGGGAAGCCCCGGGGGATAGATGCCATCTATCCCGGATGTAACCAGCACGTCCCCTTCCTGAATGTCAGTGTTGATTGCCATATACCTCAACTCCAGCACTCCTTCCCTGCCGGTACCTGATATGATCGAGCGCAGGCCGTTGCGTACCACCTGCACGGGAACGGAATGGTCCCTGTCCGTGAGGAGAGTCACTTCCGAGGCCAGCGGGTAATTGCGGGTAACCTGCCCCACCACCCCCATATCATCTACGACGACCTGCCCCGACTCGATTCCGGCCATGCTGCCCTTGTCAAGCAATACCTTGCGATTGAATGGATCATGCGGCACGCGCAGGATTTCCGCCACTGTTGCCTTGTTTTCAATACGCTGAGTCGCATTCAGGAGCTTGCGCAGCTGGGTATTCTCGGCTTCCAGCGCACGCAGCCGGAGGAGCTGGCCTTTGTCAACGAGATGCTGCTGCTTGAGACGTGCATTTTCCTCCGCTATCTCGCCATGCTGGAAGAGTTCGCTTGTGGCATCGTACATTGACATGGGCACATGAGCCAGTTTCTGCAGCGGATAAACTATCACGGAAAAAATTTCCCGCACGCCCCCGAGATATTTGGATCGGCTATCCAGTGCCATCAGAAGCAATGACAGCATGACAAAAAAAGCCGTCCGAGCCAGTAAACTGGGGCTGTGCCTGAAAAACCGGGGAGAGATTTCTATCATGTGCGAAGTTTTATGTTCCCGATTTTCAGGTACTGGAAGGTACGGTGCATTGAAGGCGGTAGTGAAAGGTGGCAGTAGCGCAGTTATAAAGGTTATCAGTCACTGGCGAATATGCCAACCAGTTGATCCATGTTTTCCAGTGCAATCCCTGATCCACGCACGACGGCAGTAAGAGGGTCTTCTGCGATGATGACGGAAAGTCCGGTTTCCTCCATGAGCAGCCGGTCGATGTCGCGAAGCAGCGCGCCTCCGCCCGTGAGCACCAGGCCTTTTTCGGCAATATCGGCTCCGAGTTCAGGCGCGGTATGCTCCAGTGCGGATTTGACAGCGCTTACAATGTTGTTCAACGGCTCGGTCAGCGCTTCAAGCACTTCATTGCTCGAAATGGTAAAGCTGCGTGGAATACCTTCTGCCAGGTTACGGCCCTTGACTTCCAGTTCGCGTACTTCCGATCCCGGAAATGCGGAGCCGATGTCCTTTTTGATCAATTCGGCGGTTACTTCTCCGATCAGCATCCCGTAATTGCGGCGTATGTAGTTGATGATGGCTTCGTCAAACTTGTCTCCTCCGACGCGTACCGAGTTCGAGTAAACGACACCGCCCAGCGAGATCACGCCGACTTCGGTCGTGCCGCCCCCTATATCGACCACCATGGAGCCCGTGGCTTCCTCGACCGGCAGATTGGCGCCGATGGCAGCCGCCATCGGTTCCTCGATCAATTCCACTTTACGGGCGCCCGCGCCATACGCCGCTTCGCGAATGGCGCGACGTTCGACCTGGGTCGAACCGCAGGGTACGCAGATGACAATCCGCGGGTTGGCGGAAAACAGCCGCGGAGGATTTACCTTTCTAATGAAGTGCTTCAGCATCTGTTCCGTAACGGTGAAATCCGCAATGACGCCATCTTTCATTGGCCGGATAGCCGAGATGTTGCCCGGCGTACGCCCGAGCATCTGCTTGGCAGCCAGCCCTACTTGCTGAATGATTTTCTTGCCGTTGGGACCCCCATCCTGGCGTATCGCTACCACTGAGGGTTCATTGAGGACAATGCCTTGACCGCGCACGTAGATCAGAGTGTTCGCCGTTCCCAGATCTATCGCCATGTCGGTCGAAAAGTAACCCTTCAATACACTGTTATTTAAAAAATTAAGCATGATTTACGGAGTCCGTCGCGGAGGATAGTGATTAAAAGCAGGTGAAAAGAATCGGGCTATGATACTCTATTAGCTATTTGAATATAAGGGTTATAAAGGATTTAGCCGGAAATGTCTCTGTCTCTGGATGATGTGAAACGTGTTGCAAATCTGGCGCGCATCGAGATCAGCGAAGATGAGGCGCGCAAGGCATTGATCCAGTTATCAGGCATATTTGACCTCATCGAGCAGATGCAGGCAGTGGATACATCCGCGATAACCCCCATGTCGCATGCGCAGGATGTAATGCAGCGTCTGCGAGCAGATGCCGTCACGGAAATCGATCAGCGCGAGCTGTTCCAGTCGGTAGCTCCCCAGGTAGAAGCGGGACTTTATCTGGTGCCTAAAGTCATCGAGTAACCCAACGCAGGATCCCTGCGTGACCGCTCCCCTGTAATTTCTATTCTCCTTCCAGGAGCCTTTTCACGTTTTGCTTCATTTTGCTTCATCCAGCGAAAACCAGCCATGTTGAACGCCAGCCTCAAGCAACTTTCCGCGATGCTTGCCGCAAGGAAAATTTCCAGCGTTGAGTTGACCAGTGAATTTCTCAAGCGTTCCCGAGCGCTTAATCCCGAATACAACGCCTTCATCACTCTCGATGAAAGGACGAGCCTCGCTCAGGCGCAGGCGGCGGACATCTTGATCGGATCCGGGCGCGGCCAACCCCTGACCGGCATTCCCATTGCACAAAAGGATATCTTCTGTACCAAGGGCTGGCTCACTACCTGCGGATCGAAAATGCTGTCGAATTTCATCTCGCCCTATGACGCCCACGTGATCGGGCGCTTCAATGCCGTGGGCGCAGTCAATATTGGTAAAACCAATATGGACGAATTCGCCATGGGTTCCAGCAATGAAACTTCCTTTTACGGGCCGGTAAAAAATCCCTGGGATACCGCAGCCGTGCCAGGGGGAAGCTCCGGCGGTTCCGCCTGCGCGGTGGCAGCACGTATGGCGCCTGCCGCGACCGGGACGGACACCGGTGGCTCAATCCGGCAACCGGCGGCGTTATGCGGCATTTCGGGCCTCAAGCCGACGTACGGGCTGGTATCGCGCTATGGCATGGTCGCCTTCGCATCCAGCCTCGATCAGGGTGGGCCGATGGCTAAATCAGCGGAAGACCTGGCGCTGATGCTCAACGTCATGGCAGGGTTCGATGCCCGCGATTCAACCAGTCTCGAGCGCGAACCGGAAGATTACACGCGCGACCTGGAAAAGCCGCTCGACGGTCTGCGCATTGGCCTGCCAAAGGAATATTTCGTCAAGGAAATAGACGAGGATGTGGCGCGCGCGGTAGAAGCCGCCATCGGCCAGTATCGCAAGCTGGGAGCCGAAACGGTGGAGGTGTCGCTGCCCAATACGAAGCTTTCGGTTCCGGTTTATTACGTGCTTGCTCCCGCCGAAGCTTCGAGCAACCTGTCGCGCTTTGATGGCGTACGCTACGGTTATCGTGCTCCCGATTACCTGGATCTCAACGACATGTATCGGAAAACCCGTGCGCAGGGCTTTGGTTCAGAGGTGAAACGCCGCATCCTGATCGGCACTTATGTGCTGTCGCATGGGTATTATGATGCGTACTACATCCAGGCGCAGAAGCTGCGTCGCCTCATGGCACAGGATTTCGCCGAGGCATTCAAGCAGTGCGACGTCATCATGGGGCCGACTTCTCCTACAGTGGCATTCGACCTCGGGGAGAGGAGCAGCGACCCGGTTCAGATGTACTTATCCGATGCCTACACCATTGCGGTCAACCTGGCAGGCCTGCCTGCGATGTCCATTCCGGTTGGCTTCGGGCATAAAAACAGACCGGTTGGATTGCACATCATCGGCAATTATTTTGCCGAGGCACAAATGTTGAACGTGGCCCATCAATATCAGCTTGAATCAGATTGGCACACACGGATGCCAAAGGAGTAGAGGAGTAGATTGGTCAGTTGGGGGGAGCGGCTCAGTTCAAGCTGCTACTCGTCCCTCATAAAGCATCCGTATCAGAAAAAGGTATTCTAAAATGCAATGGGAAACCGTTATCGGTCTTGAGGTTCATGCCCAGCTCTCGACCGAGTCCAAAATATTCTCCGGCGCTTCGACTGCTTTTGGCGCCGCGCCCAACGCCGAAGCCTGCGCTGTCGATCTCGCGCTGCCCGGTGTGCTGCCGGTATTGAACCGGGGCGCGGTGGAGCGTGCAATCAGGTTTGGCTTGGCAGTGGGAGCAAAAGTCAATTCGCCTTCCATTTTTGCCCGCAAGAATTATTTTTACCCGGACCTGCCCAAAGGTTATCAGATCAGCCAATACGAATTGCCGGTGGTCGAGGGAGGGCACATCCAGCTTCAGATCGTCCAGGATGGAAAAGAGCAGGAAAAAATCGTGCGTCTCGTGCGGGCACATCTGGAGGAGGATGCCGGCAAGTCGTTGCACGAGGATTTTCACGGCATGAGCGGCATCGATCTCAATCGCGCCGGCACACCTCTGCTTGAGATCGTTTCCGAACCGGATATGCGCAGCAGTGTTGAAGCCGTGGCGTATGCAAAGACACTGCATACGCTCGTCCGCTGGATCGGCATCTGCGATGGCAACATGCAGGAGGGTTCCTTTCGCTGCGATGCCAACGTGTCTGTGCGTCTCCGGGGATCGGACAAGCTTGGTACCCGCTGTGAAATAAAGAACCTCAACTCGTTCCGTTTTCTCGAGAAGGCGATCGATTACGAGGCCAGGCGGCAGATCGAAATCCTCGAAGACGGAGGGTCCATACAGCAACAGACGCGCCTCTTCGATCCGGAAAAGGGTGAAACGCGCGCGATGCGAAGCAAGGAAGACGCGCAGGATTACCGCTATTTTCCAGATCCGGATCTGCTGCCGCTCGAGATATCCGGGAACTGGATCGAGGAAGTGAAGAAAGGGCTGCCTGAACTGCCGCAGCAAATGCGAACGCGGCTCGAGCATGACTATGGACTTTCCATGTACGACGCGCTCTTGCTCACCGCAGACCGTGACATCTCGGAATATTATGAGGCAGTCGTAGGAAAACTTCCTTCCGACCCTAAACTGTGCGCAAACTGGGTAATGGGAGAGGTATCGGCTTATCTCAATAATGAAGGAAGGTCGTTCGATGTCTGTCCGTTATCTCCTGCACAGCTTGCGCAACTTCTTCTGCGCATCAAGGATGGAACCATTTCTGGAAAGATCGCCAAGGATGTGTTCAGACAGATGTGGGCGCAGGCAGATGCGGAGAGCATCTCATGGAAGAATCGCGAGGGAGTGGATGAGGGCCTTGCAGACCGAATCATCGATTCACAGGGACTGAGACAGATATCCGATTCAAGCGCATTGGAGAATTTGGTATATGAAGTGCTGGCCGCCAACCCGAAATCGGTAGAGGAATTCAAGGCAGGCAAGGAAAAAGCCTTCAACGCACTGGTGGGCCAAGTGATGAAGGCCGCCAGAGGCAAGGCGAATCCAGCGCAGGTGAATGAGATATTGAGGAAGAAGCTGACGGAATAGGTCAATGACTGGACTGGATGAACCGGGAACGAGCGGGAATGCTTTATCTTTGCCCTGATAGAAACCCTTGCCCCAGTCCCATAGTCTCCATGGAAAAAGGATATACAACATGGAACCGGGCTTGGAGGGATTGTGCCATGCCTCGATGACTACAAGCAGCGGTTATAAGCGATTACGGCATCTGGCTCATGCAAGTCGTCAATAGAACAAGGATAGCAGGTAGCAAGCCGGTTTTGCCAAAATAGTATAGTATCTGTCCCACCCCGAAGTTGAAGCTGCGAAGCGGAACTATTCCGCTTGTCCTGTTTTCTATAAGTGTCATAGAGGAGAGGAAGGCGAGACATGTGCATTAACAGTTTTCCCTGCTGCCTGCTATTGCCGTATTACCATACCATTACGCAGCGACCCTCACTCCAGCGAACATCGTTCGCCGCCTCCAGCTTCGTCAGCCATTCTTTCCGAATTTCAGAAGAAATTCTTTGAAGGGAACCTGGCTGATCAATAAGTGTCCTACACAGTAGTATCACAAAAAAATAACAAATTCTTAACAATACAGCTATGATAGACGTGTCTTTCACCATAAGGAGAAAGGGCGATGAAAATGGGAAAACTTCTTACCGTTTCCTATTTGATGGGTATGACGGTAGCACTGGTGGCGGCAGCGTTCCTCTGATCTTGAGACCGCTAAGGGGAATGGCTCCTCCTCCTGTAACCCCTGAATGGTCCAGATTGTAACGGCTGGCGGTACACCCCATTCGCTTTCATAGGGATGGGGTTTTTGTTGTAAAGCCGGCAGCTAATGAGTAGCCGGATGACTATCCGTTTGAAGGTTTACCAGCCATCGCTCTACTTCGCCCAGAAGAAAATTTATTTAATGAAACTAGCCGCTATCACTACTGCTGTTGCGATATCGAGTACCGTGATTGTCGCATGGGTACTGGCTGCAGCCCTGCGTCACAGCGTCTTTTTCTACACAGCGGACGGATATATGTCACCCAGAACCGCCGTACGCGTGGGACTCATGAAAGATGAAGAAGCTTCATTCTCCGGCGGATTAGCGTTCAGAAAGACCGGGGGCGGTGGTTATGATTACCGGGAAGAAATGGCAATTGCCTTCATTGATCAAACAGGCCACACTGATATTGACCTGCTCGCCGTATGCGAACGTCTGGGGGATTGCGAATTACGAAAATGAATGCGTCTCCTATCTCCTATGAGACGACAGACAGGTTGCTTCAAATCTGATGGACGCCTGATGAATGGATAAGGCCCCGTCCAGCGAGGGCTCCCACAGGGTTATTCCTGGATTCAGGGAGTTCCCGTGCTTCACCAGCAGAAGCATAAACCTTCCTGACTTTCGTTTGGCCCTGGGCTGATCATTCAGGAAATCTTCTTTCAAAACCCTTTACTGGCACTGGCCTTGTGACCAGCGCCGCCCACCTCCTCTGTTCACAGAAAAGCAGTTCCAATATTGCCCACAACACAATAATACCTGAGCTTGACTTACTGAACAGGTGAGATGAGTCGAGCCAAAGCAAGAGTAGAGGCGGTGGGTAGAGAGCTGGGAGAAGCCTGAGGCAGAAATCAAATCAAAGAAAAGCCGGGACAGGGAGAACAGGGGCCAGGAGCGGGAGGCCTTGAGTCGGACAGAGCATCAAATACGTTTTCCGCCTACACTCTGTCTCCTGAGCTTTGTCTGCCGGGCTTTCCGGTGATGCACTACACTATCACCCGGGATATCAAACTCGTCATCCCGGAATACACGTTGCGTTTCTTTCAATAAGTAAAAAATATCAGTCAATTTATAAACTATCCATCGCGCGAACATTCTCTAATTTTTTTAATATATATAGCTCCTGAAAATCATGAAATGGAGCCAACGGAAATCACGATCGCCGGACAAGGGAAGGACAAATGACAGCTCAATATAAAAGGGTGGATAAAATGAAAGAAGAACTCGACGCGTTGCGCAAATATCGGGATACGCTCCCGGCCGTTTTCAAATTCAACCGCCAGGGCCCGGCGGCACGAAATGAAGAAGACCGCATGAGCACCCCGCCTGAACCCGAAGCAATCAATGAAATCACCGTCCGTCTCGGTCCGGATATCGACGAGCGGCTAACCCGGCTCGTGGAGGAATACGGTCATAACAAGCAATATTATCTGATCGAACTTGCGCGGAACGGCATCGAAGCGCTGGAAGATGCGCTTGAAGCTGACCGGGTAGTCATGCTTTCCCGTCTCAAAGGTGAAAAGATGATTCCGCTTGAGGACATCATGAGGAAGTATGACATACAGGATTAGTTTCAATCCGGCGGCGCAACGGGATCTGGATAAGATGGAGCCCCAGGCACGCCAGCGCCTTCTGAGATACCTGAGCGAGCGCATCGTACTCCTGGAAGATGCGCGCTGCCTCGGCGAACCCTTGCTTGCTTCTCAATTTTTCGGCTACTGGCGCTACCGTGTTGGAGATTACCGAATCACCTGCGACATTCAGGACGAAGAGTTGCACATTCTCGTCGTGAAAGGGGGCAATCGGCGGATGTGTGGCGTTGGCTAAGTTTCGTTCGGATTCATTGGTCCGCGACAAATTTCAGGACGTTTCCGTTGATGCAATAGCGCTTGTGGCTGGGGGGCGGCCCATCATGAAATAGATGGCCGAGATGAATGCCCGAGCTTGCGCTCCGTACTTCAATCCGTTTCATGCCGTGAGAGTTGTCTTCGTGCAGGGTAACGGCGCCTTCCACCGGTTCAAAGAAACTGGGCCACCCCGTTCCACTTTCAAATTTGGTATTGCTGTAAAAGAGGGTTGCGCCTGTGACAGGGTCGATAAATCTTCCCGGACGCTTTTCATCAAGATTGGACGCGGTAAAAGGAGGCTCGGTACCTTGCTTGAAGGCGATTTTCTGCTGCTCGGGCGACAGCAGTTGAAAACCCAACCATTTCCAGAAATTGGATTTCTCGCCGTTGTATCCCGTGTAGCGAGCAACCTCCTTACCGTTCTTGAACAGCACGATGGTGGGGGCCGCGAACAAGGGCTTTTCCAGAGTCCAACCGCTGGGCGGATTCGAGTTCAACGTCCTGGCAATCGGCACTTCCGCTTGCCAATGGCTCATTATGTCTTTTTCGAAGCGCTCGCAAAATTCGCAATGCTCGGCCTCGAACGCCACCAGCTGCCGGGCAGGATTCAGATCGTCGCTCTTCAGGGCCTCCACGCCGATTTTGGACGGGGTCGAGGCCACAGAAGTGCCGGAAGAGATGGAGGACGTATGCGTCTGCGCAACTTTCCTGACTGACCCGGGATATTTCACTCCAGTACCACCCAAGCCGCAATACCCATCGGGATTCTTTTTCAGGTAGTTCTGGTGATATTCCTCAGCGGTGATGTAATTCTTGAGTGGCAGGATCTCCGTGGTGATTCTGCCGTAACCCGCAGCATCCAGTGCTTTTTGATAAACAGTCCGGGTTGCCAGTCCCACAGCCTTCTGGTTCGCGTCATGGTAATAGATGGCACTGCGATAATTACTGCCGATATCATTCCCCTGGCGATTGCCCTGAGTGGGGTCATGGCTCTCCCAGAATTTGCCCAGCACTGTTTCCAGCGTTACCTTGTCTGGATCGAAAACCACCTTGACCACTTCCGCATGATTGCGCACTGTAGTTTTACCGGTACGAAGCGCTCTTTCATGATTCAAAATGTCTTGGTAACCAGCGCCGGGAAGGTCACCGCCTGCATAACCGCTTTCCACGTCGACCACCCCGGGAATTTCTCCCATGCGCTTCTCCGCACCCCAGAAGCACCCCATCCCTAGAACGACGTAATCCGTTGCCTGCCCAGGTATCGTGATTTTCTCCACTGCATATGCACCCATAATAATGCCCAAGGCCGCTGCCATAGCTACAACCCTTTTCATTTCAAGATGCCCCTATATAAATCCTGGTTATGAGATCTCGATCTCGTTTTTTGATACTCCAGTGCAATTTGAAATCTGAAATGAAAATAAATTCCCCTGAGTACAACGATCGGGGGAGAGGATGGAAACGTCTCATGCATTCTTTTCCTTTCCGGGTCTGCGCTGGCTGTCAGGGGATTTCAAGGCGGCAGAAGCTCGGAAGCAATAACAGAGAGTTTAATAAGGGGCCATTTAGGACCTGTAGCATTGGAGCTCTACCCGACTGGGACGCAGCGTTTGAGGGGAAGAGTCAATGGCAAAGCATTATGGCTGGGCGCGGCTCTTCAATCGCATACCCTTGGGCATAGTCAACACCTATCTTTCGCAGCGCCTCAAGAAAAGACTCTTCCTCTACCCATTCCGCTATCGTCTGGATTTTCATTACATGGCCTATATGATTAATCGCCTCAACCATAGCATGGTCAATAGGATCATTGAGCATGCCCTTGATGAATGCTCCATCGATTTTTAAATAGTCTACAAGCAAGTGCTTGAGGTAAGTAAAGGAGGACATTCCGCTGCCGAAGTCGTCAAGGGAGAAGCGGCAGCCGAGCTCCTTTAGCTTGCGGATCAATGCGGCAGCCTGAGTAAGGTTTGCGATTGCCACAGTTTCCGTAATCTCGAAACAGATCCCGGCAGGATCAACCTGAGATTGCTTGAATTGGTCCACCACGAAATCGTATAAATGCTCATCGCAAATAGATGCGCCTGAGAGATTGATAGTGCAGGTGTCTTTTGTGCCTTGTGAGCGATATGAAGCGTATTGGGCAAGGGCATTGGTGATTACCCATCTGTCGAGTTGAGGCATGAGGCCATAGCGCTCCGCCGCGGGGATGAAGGCCATGGGAGGTACTAGCTCGCCATTTTCTCCTTTCATTCGCAGCAGTATCTCGTAGTGGTTAGCGCTTGAAGGTGCGGAAAGGGGCAATATTTTCTGTGAATACAGTACGAACCGCTGCTTGTCGAGAGCTTTGTGCAGGCGTTCCACCCATCCCATCTCGCCACGGCGTTTCTCGAGGTTCTTGTCATCAGAAGCATAGAGTTGAACACGGTTACGCCCCTTATCCTTGGCAAGGAAGCAAGCCGTGTCTGCCATACGTAAAACGTCCGAGAAAGTTTGCTCGCCACCGGAGAAAGTAGCCAGGCCGATGCTTATCCCAAGCGAGAACACCCGCTCTTCCCAGACGAAACGGAACTCCTGCACGGTTTGCCGCAGCACTTCAGCCACGCGAAATGCCGGTCCCCTTGGACATCTTTCAAGCAATAAGCCGAATTCATCTCCTCCCAGGCGCGCCAAAGTATCATCCTTTCGCAACTTTGCTTGCAGGAGGGCGGTGAGTTGTTTCAGCAACTCATCCCCTGCAAGGTGACCACAAGTATCGTTTACGATCTTGAATTGATCGAGATCAAGATAAAGCAGAGTATGCTCGTCAGCCTCTTTATCGCGCTCCAGGACCTGTTTCAGGCGCCGCTCGAATTCATGCCTGTTGATCAGCCCCGTCAAGGCGTCGTGCGTCGCCTGATAGCGCATTTCCATCGCCATCTTCTGTGCATGGCTGACATCGCGGAATACCAGCACGACGCCGATAATTGAACCATTTTGGTCTCGAATGGGCGCGGCCGAGTCTTCGATCGGAAAGGTTTGGCCGTCTCGCCGTATGAGCAACGCATGGGAATTGAGGCTTACGGTCTCCTTGTTCCTTAAAACCCTTTCGACCGGACTGGGTGCCAGCTTGTTGGTTTCTGCATGGATGATTTGAAATACGTCTTGAAGAGGCAAACCCTTTGCGTCATCGGAACTACAGCCAGCCATAGCTTCTGCAACCGGATTCAGATAGGTAACGCTCCCTTCGGTATCCGTTGTGATAACGGCGTCACCAATACAGCTCAAGGTAACGCGCAGGAGTTCCTTTTCTTCAAAAAGCGCTTTTTCCGCTATTTCACGCTCAGTGAGATCCCGTCTGAGTTGGGTTTGGATTTCCTTGGTACGCTTGCGCTCGGTGATATCGCGGATGGCGCTGGATACCAGGATTCCTTCCTCGGTTTCAATGGGACTAAGACTGATTTCAACAGGAAATTCAGTGCCATCGCGGCGCAGGCCGTAGAGCTCGAGTCCGATACCCATTGGACGCGTGCGGGGTGCACGGAAAAAATCTTCCCGAAACCCCGGATGTTTTGAGCGGTAACGGGGTGGAATAAGCATCTCCATCTTTTTACCGAGCAACTGTTCTCGCTGGTAGTCAAACAATTTTTCGGTTTGGGAATTCACCAGCACGATTTCGCCATTGCGATTCACAATGACGATCGCATCGGGTGCCGCTTCCAGCAGTCCGCGAAATTTCTGCTCCGCTTTTTTTCGATCGCTGATATCGCGGATTGCACTTATGCTAAACCTAGCCTCATCCGTTTCAATGGGACTCAAGCTGATTTCCACTGGAAATTCGGTGCCGTCCTTGCGAAACCCGTATAGCTCCCAGTCGGCGGCGACCATTCGGATATGCGGATGGGTAAAGTAAGCGGCGCGTTCTCCCGAATGGAGGCCGCGCTTGCGGGGGGGCAGCAGCATTTCCACGGGCTGGGCGCGAAGTTCGTCTGCGCTATATCCGAACAGTTTCTCCGTTTGCGTGTTGATCAGGACTATCCGTCCTGTCGAGTTCACTATGACTATTCCATCTGGTATTGAATCGAGCAAATTGCCGAATTTGGTATTGATCAGCTTGGCATCGCGCAACGCTTTGATATGCGTGATATCCGTACTTGTAATCAGGACGTAGCCATCCTGGCGCTGATCCTGCGACAAGACTTTGAATGACATGTTTACATAGACCAGCAAGCCGTCTTTTTTGCGACATAAGATCTCGTCCACTGAAGCCCTTGCCTCGTGCATATTTCTCAGGCTCTGGTTGATCTTGGATCGATGATCAGGGGCACCGACGAGTTCAGTAAGCCTCCTTTGCAAGGCTTCCGCCGCCGTATAGCCAAATATCGATTGCGCGCCCTTGTTCCAATAAACGACAACGCCATCGGCGGTGGTAACAATTGCGCCGCCAGGCATTTCATCAAGAACAAGCTTGCCAAAATCTGTTGTTATTACCTTCGGCTCCATTCAGATTTACGAAAAATAGGAAAGACTTTAAAAGAGAGAAGTTAATAGCTGCAAAGATTATAGGTGGCACGGAAATGACTATTTGTGCTGTCAATCGTTCGCTGGCTTTCGATGCCAGCAGATTGGCTGACATTTACATCATGGCTTTGGCGTGAAAAGAGGTAAAGCTATTTGCACCTGTAAGATTTTACAGGTGCAAAAGTACTCATTCTGTAGTCTCATATGTTTATTAACTCACGTGAATACAGAAAGTATTTCTTTAAAAAGCTGGCAGTGATAACTAGACCTGCTGTTTCCAGCAGTGCAAGGCCGATAGTAAAAGCGGAATAATTCAATGTAACCGGGTTTTCGAGTTTTCTCGGCTTGTCGCCCAGGTACCCGCGATAGAAGGGCGGACAATATCGAAAATCCAACTCTTAGGCGCGGACTATGACTGCTCCGAAGAGTTACCTGGCTTTGTCTGTCCTGGCATCTTATTCCTTTACTCCCACTCGGTGAGAAGATGGTGCTTGCTGAGGCGCTCCATCACTATAACAATTTATATCGATCATGAAGTTTGATACCACAGTAAGGGTCGGAAATCATTATTTGGTTTTTTTCCTGGATGATCAGCGGTACTCCTTGCATTTGCCTGCGGTGGAGGGCGTCGCACGCATGGTTTATATAACGCCGCTACCCGGGGCGCCGGAGATTGTGCTTGGCGTAGTTAATCTTCGCGGCAAAGTTGTCCCTATCGTGGACATTCGTCAACGGTTTGATCTTCCAAAGCGCGAAATTTTGCTGACTGACTGGCTGATTTTCGCCCATACGACGACCCGTGTTGTGGGGCTGGCGGTAAATTCAGTGATGGGAGTTGAGGAATGCCTGGAACAATGTGTGGTTCCAACAGCCGAATTCTTTCCTCCCCTCAAGTACTTAAAGGGAGTCATCAAATTTCAGGATGGATTGATCCTTATCCAGAATCTTGACGAATTCCTTTCATTAGAAGAAGAAAAGTCCTTGGATTTGGCACTTAGTACCTCATAGGGCATGCAAATCACCCTTCCTCATGTGCTGGTCTCGCAGCTAAGTGATTTAATAGCGATGAAGATGGGCTTGTATTATCCGCAAAAGCGTTGGGGTGACCTCGAGCGCGCAATTGCGGCTGCCGCACCCGAGCTTGACATGCCGGACACTGAAACAGCTGCCCGTCACCTCCTTTCCACTTCCCTGACCCGCAGACAGATCGAAATACTTGCTTGCCGCCTTACTGTCGGGGAGACCTACTTCTTCCGGGAGCAGAAATGCCTGGACGTACTTGAACAAAGTATTCTTCCGGAACTGATACGGAAATGCAAAGAAAACAATCGCCAACTGCGCATTTGGAGTGCGGGCTGTTGCACGGGCGAAGAGCCCTATTCGATTGCCATACTCCTTGATCGATTGTTCAAGAAGCATGGGGAGGAATGGAATGCGACAATCCTTGCAACAGACATTAATCCGGTATTCCTGGATCGAGCAGCCGAGGGCCTATATAGAGAGTGGGCTTTTCGGGGGACCCCGGATTGGATTAAAGAGCGTTACTTTAAACGAAAAAAAAACGGCCTATTCGAGATAGTGCCGCATATCCGTAAAAGAGTAACGTTCTCCAATCTAAATCTGGCCGAGGATGTGTATGCATCGCCGGCCAATGCCACCCGCGCCGTGGACGTCATCTTCTGCCGAAATGTCCTGATGTATTTCAGCTCTCCGGCAGTTAAAAGGATTGGACAGGGCTTTCATCGATCTCTAGTCGACTACGGATGGCTCATTGTGAGTCCGGTGGAAATGTCTGGTGACTCGTTTCCGCAGTTCCGACTTCATACCGTTTCCGGAACGGGCCTCTATCAGAAGATTGACAGTCACGACGGGCATGGAAAGGACAATTACTTCTCCTTTGGTCCGTCATCGGATGCCTTCTACAAGGTAGCTTCAGTGCCGCCCCCCAGTCTGCAGAGCTGGGAAATGCCCCTTTCGCTCGAAAGCATGGAACCGCAAATATTGCCGGTGGCATCAAGCCCCTTCACTCAATTAACAAGCGTGCAAGATGTTGCAAGCCAATCAGCGAATCAAGAGCGGTCCAATACGCTTTATCACGAAGCCCGCCGCTATGCCGATCGAGGCGACCTCACCAGGGCTGTAAAACAGTGCGAGGAAGCAATTTCCGCTAACAAACTGAACCCTGCGGCTTACTATCTCCTGGCAACGATTCGCCAGGAGCTGGGGCAGGCCAAGGAAGCAATGCGGTGCCTGATGAATACGCTATATCTTGATCCTGATCTTGTGCTTGCCCATTTTGCTTTGGGTGGCCTCTGTCTGACGCAGGGCAAAAGCCGGGAAGCAGAACGTCATTTTGATAATGCACTATCGCTGTTGAATGGATATTCATCCAACGACATTCTCCCGGACTCAGGCGGTCTGACCGCCGGAGACCTCACTCATGTCATTACCTCTATAAGGACATGCGATTCACTCAATCATCGGAAATAAAGAGTAGGGCATCACATGACAACTAGAACCTTAGGGTTTCAAAAAAGGAAAGTGGCTTCCGGGAATTCTCCTCGTGCAACAGTGGACAGCACTTGGATGCCTTCCAATGAAAAAATTCAGCAGATCTTGCAATTGAGGGCATTGGCCCTGGCTCAGGAGTTACCGGCTCAAGAGGTACGGAATGAAGACATTGAAATCGTGGAATTTATTCTTGGTTGTGAACGCTACGCCCTCGAATCGTGCTATGTCACTCAGGTCGCCGAGGTTGAGGACATCACACCGCTGCCCTGCACCCCTGGCTTTATTCGCGGCATTGTTACCCTGCGCGGGGAGATCCTGCCGGTCATTGACCTGAAGAAGTTTTTCGAAGTGCCGGAGAAGGAGTTGCGTGGACGCAACAAAGTTATCGTACTGCAGTCGGGAAAAATGACGTTCGGCATTCTGGTGGACGAAGTCCTTGGCGCCCGGTCTATCTTGGCAACCGACATTCAGTCATCTTTACCCACTCTTATGGGCATTCGTAAGAAATACCTCAAGGGAATAACCCCGGAGCGACTAGTGGTTCTTGATGCGGAAAATCTTCTCATGGATGAAAGCATCGTTGTAGATGAGCAAGTAGCCGAGTAGAGAAGTATCGAAATGGGTGAAGACGCTGAATTTAAATGACGAAACGAAGTTTTGAAAGGACAGCATGACCATCAGTGAAAAGATAATTGGAGGGTATTCCATCATACTGGCGCTTCTTGCACTCTCCACCGCTGTCGCATTCTATGCGCTTAGCCAGACACAGGCGACCTACGATCATTTTCTTCGCGTAGACGAGCGACTGATGGAGAGCGCGAATGAATTGCGGATTGCGGGGCTTGCGCAACAAACCTACGTTCGGGGTATTTTGCTTTATCCGGAGCTGCAGAAGACCAACCAGGCGCTCCTGCAAGACAATGATCGCCAGTTCAAGGAAATCCTCGAAAAAATTCGACAGCTAATGAGTGGAAACAAGGGGGATAGCCTACTCAACGAGCTCGAATCCCTGCACCAACAATTGGACGGGGCCCAGCAACAAGCCGTCCGACTCTCGTTTGAGCAAAAACCCGAGGAAGCGCTCGCCTTCGTAATTAATACGTTCCGTCCGCTCAGCCTTGCATTTATAGATAAAGCCAAGCGTTTCTATGAGAAACAATCTGCAATTCTGGAAAGTAGAAAAACTGAAGCGATGGAGAAAGTGAGGTCTTATACCACTGCGTTGGTGGCCGTTTCTTTATTTACTGTTTTAGTTGGACTAACAATCGGCATTCGCCTGAGCCGCATGATTACCGGACGGCTCCGGGAGAACATCGCCCAACTTGCGTCGTCTTCAGCAGAGATTCTTTCCACCACTTCCCAGGTTGCCGCTGGCGCAGCCGAGACCGCAGCCGCAGTAAGCGAGACGACCGCCACCGTGGAAGAGGTCAAGCAAACCGCATTGACTACGAGCCAGAAAGCTAAATATGTATCAGACAGTGCGCAGAAAGTTTCCAATATCTCCGAGGCTGGACGCAAATCGGTGGAGGAGGTTATTAGTGGAATGAATCGAATCCAGGAGCAGATGGAATCCATAGCTGAGAGCATTATGCAGCTCTCCAAGCAGGGGCATGCCATCGGTGAGATCATTGCCACAGTCAATGACCTGGCTGAGCAATCCAATTTGTTGGCCGTGAATGCCGCTATCGAGGCGACGCGGGCTGGGGAACAAGGTAAGAGTTTTGGCGTAGTTGCTCGGGAGATAAGAAGTCTGGCGGATCAATCCAGACAAGCCACTGCCCAGGTGCGAAACATTCTAGGTGATATTCAGAAAGCGACTAATGCTGCGGTACTCGCCACTGAGCAAGGCAATAAAGCGGTAGAGGCGGGGGTCAGGCAATCCACCGAGACGGGTGAAGCAATCCGCCTACTATCCACCAGCATCAGTGAGGCAGCACAAGCAGCTACCCAGATTGCGGCATCAAGCAAGCAACAAATGGTCGGCATGGACCAGGTGGCGATGGCCATGACTAATATCCAGCAGGCGAGCGAGCAGAACGTGGCAGGGACCAGGCAGGCAGAATCAGCGGCACAAGGCTTGTATGAGATGGGGAATAAGTTGAGTGTCCTCGTAGGCAGCAAGAAAGACTATTTCGTAAAGGAAGTGGAAAAAGTCCATGCCTGACAAAAGGGATGTACTTCTGGAAAGGCTCCTTGCAATGTTTCGCATCGAGGCAGAGGCCCATCTGAAGGATATATCGTCGGGACTGCTCGTCCTGGAGGGAAAATCTGTAGATACCCCGGCGTTCGATATCATTGAGAACATGTTGCGGTGCGCACATAGTCTCAAAGGTGCAGCACGAGCAGTCAATTTTGCCCAAGTCGAGGAGACCTGCCGTTCTCTGGAAAATGTATTCTCCGCACTGAAAGATAAAAGCCTTGCCGTATCGTCATCGCTCATCGATCGGCTGCTTAGGACGGTCGATGCCTTGGGAACGCTCGTTTCAGGAGAGGGCAGCATGGCTGAGCGGCAAAAGCTGTTGCTGACTACAGTAACCCGACAGCTCGATGAAACGCTGAAAAGTCCCATAAAAGAAGGGCGTACGGGCTCCTCCTTATCGCAGGCCGCATCACCTTTATCTTTGCTTCCCCCTGATGAATCATCCGTAACCCGTGCCGATGTAAGTGCATATTTGCGGACCTCTACTTCGAGCCATGCATCTGCAACAATCAGAGTGCCTACTGTAAAACTCGAAAAGGTTCTGCGTCAGGTTGAGGAATTGTTGCTGCCCTGCCTGACAGCGCGACAACGGGCCAAGGAGCTAGGCGAAATCACTACGACACTTACCGCATGGAAGAAGCAGCGCCTGCAAATCCAGTCGGCAGTCCGCATTATTGATCGCGAGTTGACATCCAGCCTCAAGGATAGTCCCTTCCGAGGACAGCATGGGCTCCCGAAGCTGCTCAAATACCTGGATGGGGAGCCGCTTCAAATGAAAGCGCTTGAGGAGCGGCTAGTGAGATTGCAGCGGACTATCGAACAAGACCAACGCGCACTTGCTGGCATGACCGATTGCCTGATCCAGGATGTCAAAGAAATGCAATTACTGCCTTTCTCGACGCTGTTAGATATTCTACCCCGATTCTCCCGCGAGTTGGCCCGCGAACAGGGCAAGAGCCTGGAGCTGGTGGTGAGTGGCGGCGAGGTGGAAATTGATCGGCATATTTTGGAAGAGATGAAAGACCCTCTGATCCATCTGGTGCGTAACTGCATCGACCACGGTATTGAGCAGCCCGCCGCCCGGTTAGCTAAAGGTAAGCCTTCGTCGGGAAGAATCACCTTCGCATGCTCGCAAAGCGATAGCGGTAAGGCTGAGATACGTGTAGCCGATGATGGGGGCGGAATCAATGTCGGTAAATTGAAAGCTGCCGCACACAAGCTTGGCGTAATGTCTGAGGAGGAGATGGAGCAACTGGGTGAGTCGGAATTGCTTGCGCTTATTTTTAGATCTGGTGTGACCACCAGCCCCCTCATCACCGATATCTCTGGACGCGGGCTGGGACTCGCGATTGTACGTGAAAAGGTTGAAGCTTTGGGCGGCAGCATCAAGGTCAAATCAAGTACTGATACCGGAACTGCTTTCCATATCTTACTGCCGTTAACGCTAACAAATACCCGCGGAGTTCTGGTTCATGCTGGAGGACAGCTTTTTGTTATTCCTTCAAGCAGCGTTGAGCGAGTAGTCCGAATCGCCAAAAACGAAATTCAGACAGTGAAAAATCGAGAAACCATTCTGGTAGATGAACAACCTGTTTCTCTGGTCAGGTTGAATGACATACTGGAACTGGCTCGCAATTCGGCAGAAATGGAACCCACGCACTATTTGCGAGGGATCGTTCTCAGTTCAGGTCTTGGTCGTGTTGCATTTCTCGTGGAAGAGGTTCTCGGGGAGCAAGAGGTAGTAATAAAAGCACTCCTCCCGCCATTGAAGCGGGTAAGAAACGTCGCAGGTGTATCCATGCTGGGAACTGGGCGAGTGGTCCCGGTGCTTAACGTACCTGATCTGTTGAAATCGGCTGTGAAAGCATCCTCGGCTACATTCATCTCTACTCAGGACTCATCGGCTGAGAAGCAGGGAACATCAAGCAAGCACTCTATTTTAGTGGTGGACGATTCCATCACTGCTCGGACGCTGCTCAAACATATTCTGGAATCGGCAGGTTATCGTGTGACTACAGCTGTGGATGGAGTGGAGGGTTATACCGCCCTTAAAACGGGCGCCTACAGCCTGGTAGTCTCTGATGTTGAAATGCCGCGAATGGACGGCTTTGCCCTGACAGCCAAGATACGTGCTGACAAGCAGTTGGCGACGCTGCCGGTGGTATTGGTAACGGCATTGGATTCACGTGATCACCGGGAGCGAGGCATCGATGTGGGAGCAAATGCATATATCGTGAAGAGTCGCTTTGACCAAAGCAACTTGCTGGAGGCGACCCGACGCCTGATCAGCATCAGCAGCATTAATCCGTGAGTTCCCTCCCATGATAAACGTCCTGGTAGTGGAAGATTCACCAGTAGTGCGAGAGTTCCTCATTTACATACTCAATTCCGATCCTGATATCACTGTTATTGCGACCGCCGGTGACGGAGAAGAAGCAATCGATGCCTTGCGCAACCATCGGCCTGACGTAATCACAATGGATATTCACATGCCGAAGCTGAATGGAGTGGCGGCCACACAGCTGATCATGGAGACACAGCCGACTCCCATTGTCATCGTGAGCGGCAGTACGGATCCGGCAGAGGTTGGGATCACATTTGATGCGATCGATGCAGGGGCATTGGCAGTGCTCCCGCGGCCGGCAGGCATCGGTCATCCGGATCACGAGGCGACAGCTCGGAAGATGATAGAGGTCGTAAAACTGATGTCAGAAGTAAAGGTAGTTCGTCGTTGGGCGCGCATGCGAGGAGCTTCTCCGGCCTCACTTTCTGTACGTGCCCCCCTGCTTAACCGTGTGGCGCAAACAAGAATTGTCGTTGTAGGTGCTTCAACGGGCGGCCCGCCTGCACTCGAGGCGATTCTTTCGTCACTCCCAAAGCATTTTCCTGTGCCTATTCTAATCGTTCAGCATATGACTGCGGGATTCATGGAAGGATTTGTCCAATGGCTAAAGAACTCGTCCAATCTTCCCGTTCATATTGCAAGGCAGGGTGAGTTGCCCCTGCCAGGGCATGTTTATATGGCACCCGATGAATACCAGATGAAGGTGGAGAATCGAGGGGAGATCGTTTTGACCAACGATGAGCCAGAGTATGGATCAAGACCCTCAATTTCATATCTTTTTAGGTCGGTTGCCAGAGTCTACGGTCATGATGCCGTTGCGGGCCTATTGACGGGGATGGGCCGTGATGGTGCCGACGAATTACGCCTCCTGAAGGAGAAAGGCGCGATTACTTTCGCACAAGACAAGGAAAGTTCAGTCGTCCACGGTATGGCGGGCGAGGCGATCAGGTTAGGTGCGGCGACCATGGTCTTGCCTCTGGAAAAGATTGCCGCAGCGCTAACGAATATGGTGGCAGAACGAGGAGAAACTAAGCTTGGCGCATGATATTTCAATCCACGATGCCCGGAAAGTCGAGATTCTCATCGCAGAGGACAGTCCCACACAAGCGGAAAAACTGAAGTATCTGCTGGAGGAAAACGGCTACAAAGTTACTACTGCAGGCGATGGCAAGCAGGCCCTCTCGAGGGCGCGGCAGCGCAACCCGACATTGATTATCAGTGATGTGATGATGCCGGAAATGAATGGGTTTGCGCTATGCGGCGAAATCAAGCGGGACGCACAACTCAAGAAGATTCCAGTGATCCTGCTTACCTCACTGGCGGATGTCAAGGATATCATCCAGGGATTGGAATCGGGGGCCGACAATTTTATCCGCAAGCCATACGACGACAGATATCTTCTTGATCGTATCGAGTATCTGCTGATGAGCCATGAGCTGCGCAAGAGTCAGAAGATGCAAATGGGAATGCAGATTTATCTGGGCGGGCAAAAACATTTCATCACCAGTGAGCGGCAGCAGATCGTGGATCTATTGATTTCAGTTTATGAGGATGCGGTTCGCCTCAACGCTGAACTGAATACGCGACAACGTGAGCTGACGCACTCGAATCGCTTGCTCAATGGACTGTATCGAATGGCGGAAGGCTTGAACCAGGCAGCAACCGAGCGCGAGGTCAGCGAAAAAGCGCTGGAGTACGCCATGATGTTGCCGGGAGTCCAGGCGGGATGGCTTTATTTATGGAATACCGACGGCCTGAGTTTGGCAGGCTCGCGAAACGTACCCGCATCAGTAAGTGCTGATGGCTTGGACATATCATGCAATTGCCTGCGCCTTTTGCTCGCCGGGGAGCTCGGCAATACTCCTAAAATTTTAAACTGCGAGCGCCTCTTCTCAACCGGAGGCAATGGTTCTTGCCATCATATCACCATACCGATGTGGAGTGGCAGCAAGAACCAGGGCGTGATGAATCTCCTGGGCTTGGAACAGGATCAGTTCAGGGAGAATGAGTTCGACACATTCCACGGGATTGGCCAGCAGGTAAGCGTTGCGCTGGAGCGTGCCCGATTGCATGAACATATGGAAAAGTTGGTGGGGGAGCGTACTGCGGCGTTAACAGCGGAGATCGCTCAGCGCAAGGAATATGAAGCGAGAGTAGTCCGGCTCAACCGTTTGTATAGCGTGTTAAGTGGTATCAATACAGCCATTGTGCGTGTCCGTGAAATACAGGAGCTTTTCAATGAGGCATGCCGTATTGCAGTCGTTCATGGTGGATTCGCTTTCGCTTGGATCGGAATGCTGGGGGGAAATACGAGAATAATTACACCAGTGGCTAAGATGGGGCAAGGAAATGATGAGCTGTTCCAACTCAACCTATCTCTGATGAGTGCGCCGGAAGGCGCTCCACTGGTAGAGGATTTAATCACACATCTCAAGCCGTTCATTTGCAATGATCTCATTGCCGATAAGCGCATGGAGGGTTTGCATAACGCAGCGCTTGCTCACGATTATCTTTCCATGGCGATCTTGCCCCTGGTTCTCGATGGGCAACTCGTTGGTACTCTGACTCTCTATACTCCCGAGACAGGGTTTTTCGACGAGGAGGAAATTGCTTTGCTAGTAGAAATGGCAGGCGATATTTCGTTTGCAATGGATCACCTGAAAAAAGAGGAGCGCATCAATTATCTGGCTTTCTTCGACGCTGTGACCGAGCTTCCGAACCGGGCATTATTTCTAGACCGGGTTAATCAGCGGATCAAGATGGTTTCTTCCGGTCACGAGATGCTTTCCGTAATTGTCCTGGACATCGAACGGTTCAGCAGTATTAATGAATCGTTCGGCCATGGAGCGGGCGACAGTCTACTCCGCCAACTTGCAAAGCGGCTGAAGCAGCTGCTTTCAGAAGCAGACATTCTGGCCCATCTTTCCGCCGATTATTTTGCTATCGCCAGAAAACATGAAGAGGAAAGCATCGACATCGTCCATATGCTAGAGAAGCTTCTGTTCGAGGTTCAGAACGAGCCCTTTTTAATTAATGGACAGGAACTGTGGGTTTCCGCCAGGGCGGGAGCTTCGTTCTTTCCTAGCGACGGCCTGGATACTGATACGCTCTTGAGAAATGCTGAAACAGCGCTAAAGAAGGCCAAGCATTCTTCCGACAAGCATTTGTTTTATGCTCCCGAATTTCATGCACGGGTTAAAGAAAAACTGAAACTCGAGATCAAGCTGCGTCAGGCGTTGGAGCAGGAACAATTGGTGCTGTACTACCAACCCAAAGTTGATTTGAAGAGTGGACAAATAAGCGGACTCGAGGCACTGATGCGCTGGCACGATCCAGAAAGCGCTATGGTACTTTCACCGCTACACTTCATTCCCTTACTTGAAGAAACGGGGATGATTCTTGACGCGGGCCGGTGGGCGCTGAGCAAAGCGATATCAGATGCAAATAAATGGAAAGCCATGAGTTTAAATCCGCCGAGAATTGCTATCAATGTCTCTCCCGTTCAGTTACGGCAGAAGGATTTTGTCGATATGGTGGCAAATGTGGTAAGTGACGCGGGAGATCAAGCTGCGTTCCAGCTTGAGATCACGGAAAGTGTAATCATGCACGATATCAAAGCCAATATCGAGAAGCTCAATCTCATCCAGGATATGGGTATCGAGCTTGCGATAGACGATTTCGGTACTGGTTATTCTTCGCTCAGTTATATCGCCAAATTGCCCGTCAATGTCCTGAAAATTGATCGCGCTTTCATCAGCGATATGAATATCAATCCAGACAATCTCACCATTGTTTCCGGAATCATATCTCTGGCACATTCGTTGCATTTGCGTGTTGTTGCCGAGGGGGTGGAAACGATTGAGCAAGCCGAGCTTTTGCGAAGCCTCGAATGTGAGGAGATGCAGGGCTACCTCTTTAGTCCCGCCGTCACAGCGACCAAAATAATAGAGTTTCTACACCAGAAGAAATCTCTTTAAATGGATGATGACATCGGGTCTTTGCATTAGACCCGCTCTAACCCTTAATCAGCAGTAGGAGATGGAGTTGTTTCCCCCTGGAATAATCCCGGCATAACCTTGATGAGAGCCAGGACGTCTTCCTCATCATCCAGCTTTATGCAAAAGCTGGAGAGAAACGAATTTGTTCTCTACTATCAGCCGCAGATGGATAGCGCGGGATTATAGGAGCCGAAGCGCAATATCCTCGGCGGCCTTTTGCTTGCCTCCGGGTTCATTCCCCAGGCCGAGGAAACTGGGCAGATTCTTTCTTTAGGGGATTCTAACGTCCAATGATTTTTGCAACCGCCCTATAGATTCACACTTCGTCCCCCATCCACGGCAATGATCTGGCCAGTAATGTAAGGCGCATCTGCAATCAGGAAAGCAACGGTCCGGGCAATGTCATCCGGCTCACCCGTCCGTTTCAGCAGTGTCCTGTCAATGATGTGCTGGCGGGATGCTTCATCCGCCCATTCGCCCGCTTCCGGCCACAGGATGGGGCCGGGTGAGATGCCATTTACCCGGACTTCAGGGGCAAGCTCCTGCGCCAGCGATCGGGTCAGCGAGGCAAGTCCGCCCTTGGCGGCGTTGTATACCACGTAATTCTTGAGTGGCCATTCCGAATGAATGTCCACGATATTGACGATGCAGCCGTGCTGTTTTCTTAATTCGGAGGCTGCCGCCTGGGATAGAAACAGGGGAGCTTTCAGGTTGCTTCCCATCAGATCGTCCCACATGTCAGCAGTGATTTCGCCTAATGGAGTTGGAAAAAAGCTGGAGGCATTGTTGACCAGCGCATCCAACTTCCCGAATCGTTCTACGGTTTCAGCTACCAGTTGCGGCAGGCGCGCAATATCCAACAGGTCGGCTTGTACCAGGGCGACTGAATTAGGGCGCGTCTGGTTCAGTTCGGCCTGCAATGTCTGCGCCTCCTCGATCGAGCTTCTGTAATGCACGGCTAGCTTTGCTCCCTGTGAGTGCAGGCGGCGGCAGGTGGCAGCACCCACGCGCCTTGCTCCCCCTGTGACGAGTATCACTTTCCCTTGCATCGCTATCTCCTCTACACTTGCGGATTGATTCGATTTTTTATAACGGGAAACCGGCCGCCAGAAGCAGGTTACGAGAGTGTCTGCCTCAAAAGAGGGACCCAGATACCGCTGCTATCTGCTGGCCGAATCAACAGTAAAGCGTAGCATAGCGCCAATGCAGCCACAGCCGCCATTTCCTTTACCGGGTGAAGCAGCGCTCGAGCATAGCCGCGCATTGACAGAACTCATTCATGAGGAAATCAGTGCCGCTGGTGGCTGGATTTCATTCGAGCATTACATGAGGCTGGCGTTGTACGCGCCGGGCATGGGTTATTACAGCGCTGGTCCCGCCAAATTCGGCCAGAAAGGCGATTTCGTCACTGCACCCGAAATTTCTCCGCTGTTTGGCAGGACTGTGGCGCGACAGGCCAGGCAGATACTCGAGTTGATGGGTGACGGCAGCGGTATTCTCGAATTTGGTGCCGGGACAGGTAAGCTGGCGTTCGATCTATTGGTTGAACTGGAAAAACTCGGCCGTCTGCCTCAGCAGTATTTCATTCTCGAAGTCAGCGCGGAACTCCAGCAGCGTCAACGGCAGTTGCTTGAACAGTTCGCGCCGCATCTCGCCTCACGCGTCTTTTGGCTGAAGCATTTGCCGGAGCAGTTCAATGGTCTGATACTGGCCAATGAGGTGCTCGACGCCATGCCGGTGCACCTGATCGTGTGGCGTGGCAACACAATGTATGAGCGCGGTGTCTCCTCCGCCGGCAATGAGTTTGTCTGGAGTGAACGCCCCCTTGCAGAAGGAGTGCTTTTCGAAGCGGCGCGGGAACTGGCGGATCGAATTCGTTCCGGGGGTAATGAAGGTGAATATGTCAGTGAAATCTGCCTGGAGGCACGCAGACTCACTGCAAGTCTCGGCAAGATACTGCAACGAGGAGAGATCCTGCTGATCGATTACGGGTTCGGCCGGGATGAGTATTATCATCCTCAGCGCAGGCAAGGAACATTGATGTGTCATTATCGTCACCACGCCCACGATAATCCGTTTTACCTACCAGGTCTGCAGGATATAACCAGCCATGTCGATTTCAGCTCCGTTGCCAGTTCGGGCGTCGAAGCGGGCTTGCAGTTGCTGGGCTATACGACGCAGGCACACTTTCTCATCAACTGCGGAATAACGGAAATTCTGGCGGAGACACCTGCCGCGAACGCAAAGGACTATTTGCCGCTGGCAAACCAGGTGCAGAAACTGGTGAGCCCGGCTGAGATGGGGGAGTTGTTCAAGGTTATGCTCCTGGGCAAAGGGATTGGCAATAATCATCCACCTCCTGTCGGCTTTACGGGCGGTGACAAGAGTCGCCTGCTATGAAAGGTTCGAACATAGTGGAGCAGCTTCACATCGCTCTCGGCTTTTCTTTTCATATGGCATGCTATGATTGGATGAGTCCGATAAAGAAATTGCATGCTTTGAAACCGAGGTGGGAGGGTTGATCCATGACGACCGTAAAGGAATTACTGGAAGGCAAAGGATACCAAGTTGCAAACATCGAGCCGGATAAATCGGTATATGAGGCCATGCACTTGATGGCGGCGAAAAATATCGGTGCATTGCTGGTGTTGCACCAGGGAAAACTGGTGGGCATTTTTACCGAGAGAGATTATTCCCGCAAGGCATACAGCCTGGATCGGCTCGCGAAAGATATCCAGGTGAAAGAACTCATGACCGCGCAGGTGGCGTATGTGAGCCCGGATTATTCCACCGAGGATTGCATGGCATTGGTGACTAAAACGCGGGTTCGTCACTTGCCCGTGCTGGAGGATGGTAAAGTCATGGGGATCATCTCCATCGGCGACCTGGTCAAGGATGCGATCTCGGGCCGCGAATTTATCATCGACCAGCTCGAACGTTATATATACGGGACACGTGGCCCGGAATAAGCATATTGTACTACTCCTTGATATTACCCCCTTGATATTACCCCTCTGCGACTTCGATCCAGGGTCCAGTGACTACTCCGCCTCGATGAAACGCTGCTCCCCATTCGATCGACAAGTACGGTTTGGAGAGTTTGCGTCCTGCTCTCCTGAAGATTTTGCCTTGATCTGTGTCCTGCCATGAGAGTGGGCGTGTGAATATTGGCACGAATCTTCTTTTCATCCTCCCAGGTAAAATTTTTTTGAATTTGAACGGCTCTGACAAAAGCAGGTCTACCGTCCATGAAGCCGGATGACCTTCCTTCCGATTTTTCTTCGGATCCATTACTGCGATTGCGTCGCGAAATAAGCGAGGAGGCTAGCCAATGCGTCGCGTGCGGCCTCTGCGTGCCGCATTGTCCCAGTTATCGGGTCACCCTGTCGGAAGCTGATTCCCCACGTGGTCGCATTGCATTGATGAGTGGTGTGGCCGCGGGACGCATTCCAATGAATGCACGTTTCGCATTGCACATGGATCGTTGCCTTACCTGCCGTGCCTGCGAGGCTGTCTGCCCCAACCACGTACATTTTGGTCAGTTGATAGACGATGCGCGGGCGATGATTTCGTCACCACCGCTTGAGTTCGGGGGGAGCAATCCGGGAGCCCGGGTATCCAGATTTCGGAAATGGGTGGAGCGTGAACTGATCGCCCAGCCCTCGCGTATCGATGCGTTGCGGCCGCTTCTGCGTTTTTATCAGCGAAGCGGTTTGCAGAAATGGGTGCGCAAATCCGGTTTGCTGGGCAAGACGAAACTCGCCTTGCTGGAAGCCCAGGTTCCGTTTATTGACCAGCCCCGTTCTTCGTCATGGTCGGTTGTTTATCCTGCTGTCGGCAAGCCGCGTGGAGAGGTCGGGCTATTCCTGGGTTGCGTCGCGCGCGTGGCGGATGCAGCCACCTTGGACGCGGCCTTGTTCGTACTCAACCAACTGGGCTATGTCGTGCATGTACCCACCGCGCAGACTTGCTGCGGAGCGCTTCACCGGCACAGGGGCGAGGTGGATGCGGCGGCGCGATTGGAACGTCAGAACGTCCAGGCGTTCGCTGGATTGGATTTAAGCGCGATTATCACCACGGCATCCGGTTGCGGTGCGCAGTTATCCGAATATTCCTCTTTTCCCGGCTGGCAGCGCACGATAAGGGCGCCAGCGGTAGGTCCACAAGCAAGAGGCGAGACCGCCAGGCGATCGCCGCCGAAGGTCCTGGATATCAGTGAATTCCTGGCGGAGGCGGAAGGATGGGAAGATGCCAGGCTCCAGCCCTTGCCGTATAAAATCCTGGTACATGAGCCTTGCACCTTGCGCAATGTATTACGCGCGTCGGTATACGCCTATAAACTATTGGAGCGCATTCCGCGGGCGCAAGTAGTACCTCTTGCTGGGAATGACCGATGCTGCGGCGCTGCCGGAACCTATTTCCTGGATCAACCGGAGATATCGGCGGCACTGCTTGAGGACAAAGTGACAGCCTTGAAAGCAGGGCAGGCCTGTTACCTTGCAACATCCAATGTGGGTTGCGCATTGCATATCGCTGCCGGCTTGCGCCAGGCAGGGCTGGGGATCGAAGTCATTCACCCGGTCACATTAATAGCAAGGCAAATGGGTATGCAATCTCAATCTCTGAAATAGCTTTATCGTTCGATTCAGCGAAGCTGGGGGCGTAGGCATGTTCAGATTTAATTTTCCCTATCCCCTGTAAAGGTCCTGGAAGTGCTTGGCTCTACCACCGCGGATCATCTGAGATATGAGATATCATCTTTTCCAGTTTCCTCTCATCCGGATTCCTTATTGCATCACGGCAGACCATTCCTGTAACTGGTCAACCGTAGTGCTGACACCGCCACACACGATAATCAATACTTTTTTGTATCCGGACAAAGCTGGAACCCTTTCATAGACCGTCGCCAGCGCTACGCCGCAAGCGGGCTCGACCACCGCATGATGGTCGTGCAGGAATTGCATGCACGCAGAGACGGCGAGCTTGTCCGGTAATACGACGCTCTCGATGCGATGTTTTCTCGAATATTCCAAGGCCTGCCTGCAAACCGCACTTGCCCCTAATGTCGTCGCAATACTTGATATCCTGGGTAGCTCCACAAGCGCTCCTGCGTTGAGTGCCTGAGCAAATGAGTCCGCGCCTTGGGTTTCGACGGCGATTATGGGCACATCCTGCCACTCATTCCGATTCAGTCCCTCTATAACCCCGCACAGAAGGCCGCCTCCGCCGACGGACAGGACGATCACGTCGGGTTTTGGCCCTGTATCGACGACTTCATCAATTATGCTGGCATGACCCGTCCAAATGAGCGGATCATCAAAGGGGTGCAGAAAAGCGTCCTCAGGTTGTACGAGCGATAGCGCAAAAGCATTCGCCTCACTGAGAGATTTTCCCTGGATTATCACCTCTGCGCCCTCTCGCGCCATCAGTTCCCTGGCGCGCTTCGATGCGGTTTCCGGCACAACGATAATCACGGGTACGGACAGATTACGCCCGGCAAAGGCAACCGCAAGGCCCGCATTCCCGCCAGATGATGAAATGAAGCGTCTTGCCCCGCGTCGGAAATATTCTTCACACGCATACCCGATTCCCCGGGCTTTAAAAGAGCCGGGGGGCTGGGCGATTTCCATTTTCAGCCAGACTGAATGTCCGATTCTATCGCTTAAAGGGCGCGATTCAATTAATGGTGTCTGGATATGTAGAGGCATTTATACGATCTCGATCGAGCTGAGCCATGAGAATACATCATAAACGGTCTTTCAAGCCAAAGCTGAAGACTTCGTTGATTGGAGAATTGGCGGGAGTGAACATGAAAAAAGCATTGACGGGGGGAACCGGGGGTTGAGAATATCCGAAGTCACTCATCCTGTCACGTTAGCAACAGGACGAATGGGTATACAATTGCGGAATGGCGGCGTTATCATTCTTACCGTTTTCATTGTTTTCTTTCTCAGAGAATCTTATGCCCAATCTAGACAAGCTCATCATTGGTTTCGACCACGCGCTGCGCACCTTGTTGACTCCGGCGCAGACCCTGCGGCCAGTGCCCGGAACCCAGCTGCCGGAGGCGGAACTGAATGATCTGGAGAAAAGCGAGTCGGCGGCACTGATGCGTGTCAACCACGTTGGCGAGATTTGTGCGCAGGCTCTTTATCAGGGCCAGGCGCTGACGGCGCGGAATGCCGAGGTCCAGCAGACACTTGCTCAGGCGGCGCGCGAGGAAACCGAGCATCTTGCCTGGACGGAACGGCGCATTAACGAATTGAGCGGACGCAAAAGTCTATTGAATCCGTTATGGTATGGCGGTTCATTTGCCATTGGCGCTTTCGCCGGATTGCTGGGCGACAAGTGGAACCTGGGGTTTCTTGCGGAAACCGAACGTCAGGTGTCCGCTCATCTCGGGGGGCACCTGAGCCGTTTGCCGCATGCCGACGAGAAGAGTCGCGCCATTGTGACCCAGATGCAGATCGATGAGGCCGGACACGCCACCACCGCCGTGGCATATGGCGGCGCCGAACTGCCGATGCCGGTGAAACTAGTGATGAGGATGGCGTCATCGGTGATGACGCGGACCGCCTACTGGGTCTAACGAATATAGCAGGTCTAAAACCAATACTGAGGAGCGAATCCTTGTCATGCTTCCACGATTTCAAAATCGTGGGTCAGTTCGGCTGTTTTTGCCAACATGATCGATGCGGAACAGTATTTCTCAGCGGACAAGCTGATTGCGCGTTCGACCTGTTGCGGATTCAGCTTTTTTCCGGTCACGGTGAAATGGAAGTGAATGCGGGTAAACACTTTCGGCTCTCGTTCGGCCCGTTCCGCTTCAATGCGCACCTCACAATCGCAGATCTCCTGACGGCCTTTTTTCAGGATCAGCACAACATCAAAAGCTGCGCAGCCTCCGGTTCCCATCAACAGCATCTCCATCGGGCGGGGGCCGCGGTTCCTGCCTCCTGATTCCGGCGGTCCATCCATCAGTACTGTATGACCGCTGCCTGATTCGCCCATGAAACTTGCTTCGCTCTGCCATTTGATGCGTGCTTTCATGCCGCTCCTCTCCAGAGAATTCGATTACGCTATTTTAGCGACTTCCGGCCATGCCGAGTGTAATGCCCCTCAATCCGGCACAGGCGTCAGGCGGTACCACAACATGCCAATAGCCTCGTGGAAGAACAGGCTGCTTTTGAGAAGCGCGCCCGCGTTTGGAAGGAATGTGAGCAGGTCGGTCTTATAACGCCGCGTGTATCCTGTGGCAGCAGGAGTAACCTCGAATCCGGCCTGTTCGAATTCACGCGCCGCTCTCGGCATGTGCCATGCGTGGGTGACAAGCGCGATCTGGCGGATACCCTGTTTTTGCAGGATGGCAAAGCTTTTGTAGGCGTTTTCCCGAGTATTGCTCGATGTCTCCTCTACCCACTCGACCGGAACGAGAAACTCCTCTTCCAGCACCGCCTTCATTTGCATGGCTTCGGACGAGCGACTGCCGAGAGGGGCGCCCCCTGCGGCCAGCATCGGCTTACCGGTCAAGCGATACATTTTCGCCGCATAGCGGACACGTTCCAGCGTGTATCTGCCAACCGTATGATCGCCATATTCGGGCGCGTAATAGTAGGTTCCTCCGCCCAGCACGATGACGGCTTGTATCGTGTCGTCAAGCGGATTCTTTTCGGGGGGTGCTTCCAGTACCTGCAACAGGGCGTCCGCGACAATCGGAGTGGAAAGAAGGTAAAGCAGAGCAAGTGCAGCAGCTACCAATGTCATACCTATTCCCTGTCGGCGTTTCAGGAGCAGGATGCCTGCGGCGCCCAGTAAAATGAGGTTAAACGGGGGGAGAAGAAATGCGCTTGCGAAGTTGGTTGCAAACCAGCTCATGGACTTTTGTCAGGGACAGCCAAAATAAAAAAGCCGGCACTTGCCGGCTTTTTTAGCGGACCCCGGCTTATTGAGTCAGAATCCACTTTGCCAGAGTCTTGGCATCTGCCTCGTTAACCTTTGCGTTGGGCGGCATGGGAACCGGACCCCAAACTCCCTGACTTCCTTTCTGGATTTTTCCTGCCAGATAGTCCGCGGCTTTCGGGTCAGCCTTATACTTGGCCGCTATATCCTTCAACGCAGGGCCGACCAGTTTTTGGTCCACTTTATGACAATTCAGGCAACCGCTGCTTTTCGCCAGCTCGGGGTTCGCCTGCGCGGTACCGACAACCAACAAGGCTGATGCCGCAACCATTCCCATCCAGACAGCTTTCATTACACACACTCCTTTTATCCGTTAATTATAGAAAAGGGATCTTATCTTACCTCGAATTTCGCTGATACGCAGCAATTCCTGCAAGTCAGTGATCTCCGGTAGGCACTTAACGCCATGACAGACCCAGGCGTTGACACCCATCCCTGGCGGAATGGGCTTGGCAAGGCTCGGCGGCAGCGTTGCAGGCGTCACGCGCTCAACCGGCAGCGCAAGCACAAGGGCGATGGGGACGCGCTGACGCAAGGCATTTTCCCATTTCGCCATCGCGTCCGCTTTTCCCCGCAGTATGACAACGGTGGGGGGCGTGAGCCACTGCTCGAGCGCCAGAAGCAAGCTGCAACAGGAGTCGGGATGCCGGAGCAAGGCCGGGTAGAAGAGCTGCAGTGCGCGTTCCGCCGCGTGCAGATAACGGAATTCCCCCAGCAGATAACCCATGCGCTGAAGAGTATAGACGGCGACGCCGTTGCCGGATGGTGTTGCATTGTCATAACCAGGCTTGGGACGATGGATCAGATTTTCATGATCATGGCTGGTAAAGAAAAAACCGCCTGCTTCCTTGTCTTCGAACTGGTCCAGAAGAACGTCAGCCAGCGCAATGGCAAAATCCAGATCCACCGGGCGGAACGTTGTCTGCATCAGTTCCAGTAATCCGTCCAGCAGGAAAGCATAATCGTCGAGATAGGCATTGAGACGTGCATTGCCGTCCTTCCAGGTTGCCAGCAGACGGCCGTTTTCCCAGAGTGTGGAACGAATGAAATCCACGGCACAGATAGCCGAGTGCACCCAGTCGTCGCGACCGAATATGCGTCCGGCTCGAGCCATGCCCTTGATCATCAGTCCATTCCAGCTGGTCAGGGTTTTCTCATCCCGTCCGGGACGAACGCGACGTTGGCGCTGTGCAAGCAGTTTCTTGCGCCCTGATTCAAGCCATCGTCGTGCTTCTGTGTAGGTGACACCGAAGTTTTCAGCTATCTCGGGCAGCGATTGGGTCACTGCCAGATGCCAGTATCTGTTTCCGAAGTTTGCTGGCTGAGACAGACCATAGTAACTGGCAGCTACGACATATTCACGACGTGAAAGAATATGCGAGGCTTCGCTGCGATCCCATACGTAGAACTTGCCTTCGACGTTTTCCGAGTCGGCATCCAGAGTGGACCAGTAGCCGGCTCTCGTTCTCTTTTCATCCTCTTCATATTCTGGCTGCATTTCGCGCATGACCCAGGTAGCGGTTTCTTCCACAATCCGGGCAAACAGAGGATTTCCGGACGCGATCCAGGCATCCGCATAGAGGTGCAGCAGGGGGCCATTGTCATAAAGCATTTTTTCAAAATGCGGAATCTGCCACTGCTTGTCGGTACTGTAACGATAGAACCCGCCACCCACCTGGTCGTAGATGCCGCCTTCCGCCATTTTCTCCAATGTCAGCGTGGCCATGTGCAATGCCTCGCTATTGCCCGCAGCGAAGTAGCGTCGCAAACAGAAATCCAGTTCGGTCAGGTGCAGGAACTTCGGCGGCTCGCCAAAACCTCCATTTTTGGAGTCGAACCGGTTTTTCAACTCAGCCAGTGCCTGCTCCAGGGGGCGCTCGGAAAATACCGGAGCCTCCGGTGCTTTTGATGGCAGCATGTTGGCGAAGGATTTGAGCAACGATGCACTCTGGCGTTCGATCTCAGGGCGACGAACGCGGTAGGTTTCCGCCACCCGCGGCAATAAATCGAGGAAACCCGGCAGACCGTGACGCGGCGCTTTCGGAAAGTAGGTGCCGCCGAAGAATGGTTTTTGATCGGGCGTCAGAAAAAGCGTCAGGGGCCAGCCGCCACTGCGCTGTGTCAGCATGTAGAGCGCGGTCTGATAAATCTGATCGATGTCCGGGCGTTCCTCGCGATCCACCTTGATATTGATGAAATACCGGTTCATGACTTCGGCGATTTCCGCATCTTCGAAGCATTCGTGCGCCATCACGTGGCACCAGTGGCAGGCAGAGTAGCCGACGGACAGCAGGATCGGTCTATCTTGCGCGCGGGCAAGCTTCAGGGCTTCTTCTCCCCAGGGATACCAGTCGACAGGATTATCTGCATGTTGCAGCAGGTAGGGGCTGGTTTCACCGACAAGATGGTTGGGCATGGCTTTATGGCGGGAAAGAACGGACTAGTCGGTGATCGCGCCGCGGCTGGCACTCGAGACGAGCTTCGAATATTTAGCGAGCACTCCCCGGGTGTAGCGCGGATGGGGCGATTGCCATTCAGCCCGGCGCCGGGCCAGCTCATCTCCAGGAACGTTGAGCTGCAGCAGCCGTTGCTCGGCGTCTATGGTGATCGAATCGCCTTCCCGCACCAGCGCAATGGTACCGCCTACAAACGCCTCCGGCGCCACGTGTCCAACCACCATTCCATAGGTGCCCCCGGAGAAACGTCCATCGGTGATCAAGCCCACCGAATCTCCGAGTCCCTCGCCAATAAGCGCGGAAGTGGGAGACAGCATTTCACGCATGCCGGGGCCGCCCTTGGGTCCCTCATAGCGTATCACCACCACGTCGCCGGGCTGGATTTCGCGCGCAAGGATAGCTGCCATGCAGGCTTCTTCCGAATCGAATACTCGTGCCGGTCCGGTAATTTTTGGGGATTTCACTCCGGTGATTTTCGCCACGCACCCTTCTGTGGCGAGATTGCCCTTGAGTATGGCGAGGTGGCCCTGAGCGTACAACGGGTTGTCCCACTGGCGAATGACATCCTGATCTTCGCGAGGCTCTGACGGCACATCCTTCAATATCTCGGCAATGGTCTGTCCGCTGATAGTGACGCAGTCGCCATGCAACAGGCCGTGGTCGAGCAGCATTTTCATGACCTGGGGAATGCCCCCTGCCTTGTGCAGGTCGGTGGTGACATACCGTCCCGAAGGTTTGAGATCGCACAGCACCGGCACTTTGCCGCGCATGCGTTCAAAATCATCGATCGTGAGCGTCACTTCGGCCGCATGGGCAATGGCGAGGAAGTGCAAAACAGCATTGGTGGAACCACCCACGGCCATGATCACCGCGATCGCGTTTTCAATGGACTTGCGGGTAATGATGTCGCGCGGACGAATCTGTTTCCTGATGGCGTCCACGAGCACTTCTGCGGAGCGCGCCGCGCTGGTGCGCTTCTCGCCATCCTCCGCAGCCATCGTGGAAGAATAGGGAAGACTCATGCCCATCGCTTCGAAAGCGGACGACATCGTATTGGCAGTGAACATGCCTCCGCAGGAGCCCGCTCCCGGACAGGCATGGCGCTCCACTTCGAGCAGTTCTTTCGCGTCTATCTTATGGGAGGTATATTGCCCGACGGCTTCGAAAGCACTGACAATAGTGAGATCCTTTCCTTTATAGTGACCCGGTTTGATCGTTCCGCCATAAACAAAAATTGCGGGAACATTCATGCGCGCAATGGCGATCATTGCCCCCGGCATGTTCTTGTCACAGCCCCCGATAGCGATCACGCCGTCCATGCTTTCGGCTTGCACCGCCGTTTCGATCGAGTCGGCAATGACTTCGCGGGATACCAGTGAATACTTCATGCCTTCCGTTCCCATGGAGATGCCATCGGAAACGGTGATGGTACCGAACATCTGGGGCATCGCAGCCGCTTGTCTCAATGCCTGCTCGGCGTCCAGCGCCAGTTCGTTCAATCCCTTGTTGCAGGGTGTGATGGTGGAAAAGCCATTGGCCACGCCGACGATCGGTTTGTCGAAATCGTTGTCGCTGAAGCCTACAGCGCGCAGCATCGCGCGGTTGGGGGTACGTTCCGCCCCCTGGGTGATTGCCCGGCTGCGCTGGTTATCTGACATGAGTTACTCCTTGGATTGAAAAAACGGGAATGCAGGCAAATTCTGGCGAATTCCGGTAGTCAGGGGAAGAAGCGGCCGAGGCGCCTGCGAAGCTGTGAGGAAAGAAAAGCAGTTCAACGTCGCTCTTTTCCGTGTTCTCCGCAGTGGATAATCGTCGCCGTATGTATAATGAGGGAAAAATGGAATTCCTTATTCCATTCCTGCCCAACCCTCCGTCAGGAAGGGCTTCCGCTTTCCCTGCCGGTTTTCGCCGGTATGATGTTTTGATGCTGCGCTCGATAAACAAGCTATTTTACCTCAAAAAAATGCAAGCCCATGCTCGTTCATCCTCAGATTGATCCCATTGCCATCCAGTTCGGACCGCTCGCGGTTCGATGGTACGGGCTCATGTATCTCATCGGCTTCGCTTGCTTCATTCTGCTGGGGCGCTACCGCATCAAACGAAATCCCGAGGGGGGGGTCACCATCAGCATACTGGACGATATGCTGTTTTACGGTGTGCTCGGCGTGATCGTGGGCGGCCGCCTAGGTCACATATTTTTTTATCAGTTCGGCTATTATCTGGAGCATCCCCTGGAAATCTTTGCCGTCTGGCAAGGTGGGATGTCATTTCACGGGGGTTTTCTCGGAGTGATAGCCGCCATGGCCCTGTTGGCGCGCAAATATCATCTGCGGTGGCTCGTCGTGACGGATTTCATCGCCCCATTGGTGCCGCTGGGGCTGGGAGCGGGGCGTATCGGCAATTTTATCAATGCCGAGTTATGGGGGCGGCCAACCGATGTGCCCTGGGGTATGATTTTTCCCTATGTCGACAACATTCCCCGCCATCCTTCCCAACTGTACGAATTCGTCCTGGAAGGATTGGTGTTTTTTACATTGATGTGGATTTATTCCGCGAGGCCGAGACCGGTTGGAGCGGTTTCCGGGATGTTTTTGATCGGTTATGGCGTATTCCGCTCGTTTGCAGAGTTTTTCCGCGAGCCGGACGAGGGTTTCATGGGCGTGATGACGCTTGGTATCAGCATGGGTCAGTGGCTGTCGCTACCCATGATCCTGGCCGGGGTAATCATGCTGGTCTGGGCTTATCGTACCCAAGCTCCTGTGTCCGCGCGGAGGAAAGCCGGCAAAGCTGGCAAAGCCGCCAACGCGGTCATCGCGGGGAAGCGCGGCAGCAAAGAGCGATAAACAGCTTTACATGTCTTTGCGCCGTTCCTACAGTCTGATCGCTCCGCTTTACGATGCCTTGCTCGCCGGGGCGGGCACGGGACTGCGGGCAGTCAGTCTTGAGCAATTGCCCCGGCAGGAGAATCTCGACGTTCTCATCAGCGGCATCGGTACCGGGCTCGACCTCCCGCATGTTCCAGCGTGTCATCATTATGTAGGACTGGACCTTACCGCGGCCATGCTGAAGCGGGCAAGACCCAGGATAGGCAATCTGCATGTAGACCTCGTCCAGGGGGACAGCATGTCTCTGCCGTTTGTGGACGCATGCTTCGATCACGTGGTGCTTCACCTCATTCTGGCGATCGTACCGGATGCGCGCGCATGCCTGAAAGAAACAGCGCGGGTACTGAAACCGGGTGGCAGCGTGCTGATACTCGATAAATTTCTGAAGCCAGGGGAACACGCAGTGCTCCGGCGAATGGTGAACCTGCTGTCTCAGCATATCGTGACGCGTCTGGATGTGGTTTTCGAAGAGGTGCTTGCAAGTGTTCCGCAACTGAAAGTGGAGTCAGACCAGCCGCTTCTGGCAGGAGGCTGGTTCCGGAGCATTCGACTCGTTAAAGCCGGTTAGGACGTGACCGGGATATGCGATAAGGGTAGAATTTTTACGAGAGGCGAAATCGTCATCCCATCTTCAGCCGGAATGCCATGCGCTCTAGTGCCGCTTTCACCGTCATCCTTACCATCATTGCCGTGGTCGCAAGCGGAGCGGCCGGATTGGTATCGGCGGACCAAGTAGAGAGGACAGGCAGTGTGAACAGCCCGGGGCCGGATTGGACAGAGGCTTATCACAAAAACGGCCTTGTCATTTTTACGAAGGATATAACGGAGGGACGCCGGGTAATCGCGGTTTCCGAAGTGGAAGTTCCGCCCGAAGCCGTTTTCAATGTTCTCGTCGACTTCGAACATTACCGGGAATTCATGCCGTACGTGAAGGAATCGGAAGTGCTCAGCCGCACCGGCGATAACGAGGTGGTGACCTATGCGCGCATCGCACCGCCGTTTATCAGCGAGCGCGACTATCCCCTCAAGGTCCGGCTCACGCGCAGAGTGGCGGCAGGTGACGACACGCGCAAGGACGGTACCTTCAAGGTCGAGTGGACAGCGCTGCCCCAAGCGAAGCCCGAGGTTGAAGGCGTGGTGCGCATCAAGCTCAACGAGGGGTCGTGGCTGGCGGAGCCCCTGGATGGCGGCAGACACACGCGCCTCACTTATACATTGCTTACCGATCCGGGTGGACTCATTCCGGATTTTGTATTCAATCTTTCGAATACCGTCGCAATACCTGAGCTCTTCGACGCAGTAAGGAAGCGTTCCGCCGAAGCAGTTTCTGGACGGAAGTAATCAGCCCGACAGCACACTATCTGTTTGTTCCCTTTGGATTTTCCAGAGCAATAGATTACCCATATGTTTGAGCTGAAGACCTTGTTTCTCTTCCTGGCTACAGCGCTTGCCGAGATCGTTGGTTGCTATCTACCCTACCTTTGGCTTAAACAGGACGGGAGTGCCTGGCTTCTTGTTCCTGCTGCTGCAAGCCTTGCACTATTTGCATGGCTTCTCACGCTTCATCCGACGGACGCCGGTCGTACATACGCGGCTTACGGAGGTGTTTACGTTTTCGTAGCAGTACTTTGGTTGTGGGCTATTGATGGGGTCAGGCCGACTGCCTGGGATATGGCAGGTTCTCTTCTGGCGCTGACAGGTATGGCAATTATCATGTTCGGGCCAAGACATGCATAATTTACATAAGCCCAAGAGTGATTTGCAATGCAATGAAGCGATGCTGCGCGGTTGATGCCGTCACCTTAAACCGTACAATTCTTGAGCAGAAATTTCTCATAAAATATAGAACGCTGTCTTTTCCACAAAGACGGAAATCAATAGGTTCTCACTAAACGATCTGCTGACAGGGAACTGCCAGTTGGCATAAGTTCAAAAATCATTGAGAAGGTTTTCAACAGGAGAAAATAGATGGTCACGAGAAGGATGATCGCCTTGCCGGGTCTGCTGTCAGTTGTTTTGTTTGCCGGCTGTTCGGCGATTTCGACGACACCGGAGGGCAGATCCGTTGAGCTTGTCACAGAAAAACCGAGTGGTAATTGCAAGCCGCTGGGTGACGCGGTCGGCTCCCAAGGTAACTGGATTACCGGCGACTACACTTCGAATGAAAATCTTCTCATCGGCGCCAGAAATGATCTGCGCAACAGGGCCGCCAAAATGGGTGGAAACTACGTCTGGGTGCAGAACTCCGCCAATACGAATGCATGGGGCAGCAAGGGCACGACAAACACGACAGTGCTGGGTGTCGTTTATCGCTGCGAGTGATTCCTCGCACCCGGGTCCCGAATACCCGGCCTGAATTTACTCCTATAGGGCAGAGTGCTCCGGAAATGTCCAGCAAGGTTTACTATAACAGCGCATGCCCCGTCTGCAACGCGGGCATAAAAGAGCAGCGCCGCCGTATGGAAGCATGCGGTATCAAGGACATTGAGTGGATTGATGTGCACGCGCAGCCGGAAGCTGTTGCAGAAGTAGATGCCTCGCTGGAACAGGTGCGCGAGCGGCTGCACGTAAAAAGACAGGAGGGCCGGATTGACGTGGGCGTGGATGCCTTCACGCGACTCTGGTCACAAACACCGGGGCAGCGCTGGCTGGCAAGGCTTTTTCGGTTGCCCGTGCTCCGGCAGCTTTCACGTCTGGCGTACAACGCCTTTGCCGGAAGGCTGTACCGGTGGAATCGCGCAAAAAAACACTGGTAGGCGCACTGGCAGGCGCCAGTGACCAGGAAACAATTCACGCAGCTATTTCCTGATCAGGAAAGTTTGGTGAAAATCCCGTTTCGACGCTAGTTCCCGGTTTTGCCCAGGGCCCAGGTAACGCTTTCCCCAGCTCGGAATGGAATCAGGCTTTCGCCGCCAAATTCCAGTTGTGCCGGCACACCCCAGTTTTCCTTCTTCAACGTAATCTTGTCCTGGTTGCGCGGTAGTTGGTAGAAATCCGCGCCATGAAAACTGGCAAAGGCTTCCAGTTTTTCCAGTGCGCCCGCCTGTTCGAATGCTTCCGCATAAAGCTCGATCGCTGCGTGAGCAGTATAGATGCCGGCGCAGCCGCAGGCATTTTCCTTGGCCGATTGCGCGTGGGGGGCGCTATCGGTGCCGAGGAAAAATTTCGGATTGCCGCTGGTAGCCGCCTCGATCAGCTTCTGCCGGTGGGTTTCCCGCTTGAGGATGGGCAGGCAATAGTGGTGAGGCCGAATACCGCCTTGAAAAAGGGCATTCCGGCTCATCAGGAGGTGGTGCGCCGTGATGGTGGCGGCGATGGTTTCCGGTGTGCCGACGATAAACTCTACCGCTTCCCGCGTGGTGATATGCTCGAATACCACGCGGAGTTGCGGAAAGCGTCCCGTCAACGGGATCAACACCCGTTCAAGAAAGACCTTTTCCCTGTCGAATACATCCACCTCAGGATCAGTTACCTCACCGTGCACCAGCAGGGGCATATCCGCTTGCTCCATGGCTTCCAGAGTTTCATGGCACCTGGCAATATTGGTAACTCCGGCTGCGGAGTTTGTGGTTGCACCGGCGGGATAGTATTTGATGCCGTGGATTACCCCGCTTCTTTTTGCTTCGATGATTTCCGAAGGGGAGGTGTTATCGGTCAGGTAGAGGGTCATCAGCGGCTCGAAGCGCACGCCGTGCGGCAGGGCGGCAAGAAGTCGCGCGCGATACGCCAGCGCCATTTCCGTGGTGATGACGGGAGGCTTGAGGTTGGGCATGACGATTGCGCGGGCAAAACGGCGGGCAGTGTCCGACAGCACGGCCCGCATGTGTTCGCCGTCGCGGAGATGCAGGTGAAAGTCGTCCGGGCGGGTAAGTGTGAAGGTATTCAAGATAGCTGCAGCATCTGTTTTTTTATTTAACTGGCACGAAAAATACCATGAGTCTCCCATTGAGGATTCAAGAGGACTCGAGTCTGCTATTCCCCGATTAATTCATTGTAAATTGCAGGAGGGGCAAGCGAAGCATCGCGCATCGCAGCAAATGATGGTTTGGTCCCCGCCTTCCCTCATTCTGCACTACTGTCTCCTGTTCTAGTCCTTGATGCGGCCTAGCAGTGTCTCGCTCGTGCAGGGTTTCTTTTCGGCAATCAACGCGGTTGCGGCGCCCACCTGTCCCCAGGTATTCCAGAGCAGAACACCGCGTACGAGGCCATCGCGCAGGTAATAAATCACGCCCTTGCGGAAGGGCTCTACCCAATCTTCGACAATATCGAGACTGGAATCGAGTTCACCGACTGCTTCATAACCCAGATCAAACAGGTCGGAATAAAAGAAGGGCTGGTGATGATAGGGCTCCGGGCTCCCTGCCATGTTTCGTCCCGCCGCTTCTCCCATCATGTTTGCATTGTCTTCATGCTCGACCCGCATGCGCTTGTCGAGCAAGGGACTGTAGAAGTTGGCGACGTCGCCAGCGGCATAGATATCAGGATTGCTGCTGCGCAGGAACTCATCCACTACGATGCCGTTGTCAACCGCGAGCCCGGCCTGGACGGCCAGTTCCGTGTTAGGAAGAATACCCAGTCCTGCCACTACTCCATCGGCGGAAATCTCGGTTCCGCTCCCCGTGGTAACAATTTTTTTGGTCCCATCCGTCCTGATCGAAGTGACAGTTTCGGGGGCGAGCACGATTACACCCTTTTCGCGATAGTAGGAATTCAGGAATTCGACGAGGGGTCGCGGATAAATACGCGAGCTAATTCCGTGTTCCGGAAAAATCATGGTGACCCGTTTATCATTCATGGCGAGCGCGGCGGCGATTTCCGAACCGATGAAGCCGCCGCCGATCACGACAAAATCCGAACCCTGGTTACTCAATTCCCGCAGCTTGAGGTAATCGTCCGCCGTCCGGTAGTAGATTATCCCGCTGTCGAAATGGGGAAAGCGGCGCACCTCGCCCCCCGTGGCAAGCAAAAGTTTTTCATAGGTATAGATGTTGCCTGCATTGTCCGTAGCCGTCTTTTTTGCAGGATCCAGCGCTACTATTTTTTTTCCGAGGTGCATGGCAACGTTCAGCCCGTGCTCGCTTCGCCAGATCGAATCATAGGGTGAGTCCTTCCATAGCGCCTTGGAAAGGGGCGGACGGTTGTAAGGACGATGCAACTCCTCTCCGATGACGGCGATTGCGCCATCGGGGTCAATCTTACGGATACCGTGTACAGCAGAATCGGCGGTCATTCCGCCCCCGACAATAAGGTATTTATGGTGTTTCATGCTGGTTTCCTTTGTAGTTATATGAAGCGCAGGTTAAAAATTGACCCCGTTGTCATGTTCCGAAACCTTTTGTGTGACGATGTTGCGCGATAGAGAGCGGAACTCTGTAATAGCGAACCTATCCAATAAAATCGGAAACTTCATAAAACTATGTAAACTTTAATCCCTCTTGAAGAGGAAAATTGCCGGTGCATACAAGGGGATAGGCCAGCAGCAGGGCAAGTTCCATTGCCCTATGAATCGTAGAGAGACTGTGCCTCATTATTCAACAATCCTCACGCCAGTATATAATGGGTTCCTCCATGAATTCAAAGCCAAGCTGGGCATGTCCCGAAATTGAACGATGACTGAAGTGAAAACGGATTCAGAAGCAAACACGATTGATATTTGTGTACAGCACGCGCGCGAGATACTAGCGTCCCAACTTCCGCAAGTTAAAGACAAAGGGTATGATTTTGCGCCTCTTTTCAGGCAGATGACCATCCAGTTATATCTGGTGGGCGTGATGTGGCGGTGCAGCGAAAGACTCGGCGTGGCGGGAGATACTCGCGATCATGCCTTTGAAGCGATGCAATCCATGCTCATAGCCGATGGCATGAAAAAGAAAGAAGCTCAACAGCGTATCGTGTTCCTGCGCAACATGTCGCGGGTGGAAGACGGAACAGACACGCTTGCCGTATCGACTGGCTATGAAGCGGTTCCGAACGATGACAGCATGACGCGCCTTTTTGATGAATACCGCAACGAGGCGCGGGTATCCGGTTCGCTATGGCGACTTTTTGAGCGCGGTAAAAAGATCATGTTCATCGGCGGCGCGGCGGCAGCCTTTGTAACGATCTGGGCCGTGACCATCTTTCTGCCGAAAACCGAGGGAATCGACATACTGGCAGCCGGCCTTCTGGCTGCTGCGTTTGTTGTCGTTCCGACATTCCTGATCGGGCTGTTGATTTATCGGACGAAGATGAAAAAATCCGTCCCCCCTGCGTCTTCGCAATCATGATTGGACGAAGAGGCACGTTTATGGGGCGGGGCACGGTTTCCAGTCAGGGTTCCGGTGAGCAGTCTGCTTTGCACGCATAATGCGGGGTTTCGCAGGATATACAATCAGAGTGAAAGATACTAACAGCCGAAGCATTCTCCGTTATCTGCTCGTTCTCTTTCCTGCCGCGCCACAATCATAATGAGCGCGAAGATCATTGACGGCAAGAGGTTGAGCCAGGAGGTAAGGGGGGAGTGTCAGGCGCGGGCAGCGCGTTTGGCGGAAAAAGGTACCCAGCCGGGGCTGGCCGTGGTTATCGTGGGAGACAATCCGGCTTCCATAGTGTATGTGCGAAACAAGGCCAAGGCCTGTAGCGAAACGGGCATCTATTCCGAAGTCCACGAATTCCCGGAAAACGCCGACCAGGATGAGGTGATTGGACGCATTCAGGAATTGAACAGGAATCCCGGAATTCACGGCATCCTCGTTCAATTGCCTCTGCCACGGCATTTCGACAGCAGCAGAGTCATCGAGTCTGTGGCCGTGGAAAAAGACGTGGATGGCTTCCATCTTTATAATATAGGCGCACTTGTAACCGGTAGCAGCATTTTCCCGCCTTGCACGCCCAACGGCGTGATGAAAATGCTGGAAAAATATGATATCCCGATCGAGGGGCAGCACGCGGTAATAGTAGGCCGCAGTAATATCGTGGGCAAACCGATGGCGCTGATGCTGCTGCAAAAAGGTGCAACCGTTACTATCTGCACGTCCAGAACACGGAACTTGTCGGAACACACCAGCCGCGCCGATATCCTGATAGTTGCTGCGGGCAGACCATGCCTGGTCACCGCCATGATGGTGAAACCGGGAGCGACAGTAATAGACGTCGGCATCAACCGCCTGCCCGACGGAAAACTGGCGGGGGACGTGGATTTTGAATCGGTCAAGGAAAAGGCGGGTTATATCACGCCTGTCCCGGGGGGAGTAGGCCCCATGACCATTGCGATGCTGCTGTGCAACACCGTTGTGGCCGCCGAGCAGGCGCACGCCCGATTGCAGGGTAATTGACAGCGCCTCTATCACATCGGGCAAGCGCCCGACAATTTCGAGACAAGACATGGAACCTATACCCGATATAGACCCGACTGAAACGCAGGAATGGCTGGAGGCGCTGGAATCCGTGTTGACCCACGAGGGGACGGAGCGGGCGCACTACCTGCTGGAAAGACTGGTGGAAAAAGCACGCCGGTCAGGCGCCTATCTTCCCTATAGCGCCACCACGGCCTATATCAATACCATTCCTCTGGGAAAGGAAGAGCGGTCGCCGGGAAATCATGCGCTGGAGCACCGCATCCGTTCCTATGTCCGCTGGAATTCCATGGCCATGGTGTTGCGCGCCAACCGGAACTCCAACGTCGGCGGGCATATTGCCAGCTTTGCCTCGGCCGCTACGCTATATGATGTAGGCTATAACCATTTCTGGCACGCCAGGTCGGAGAATCACGGTGGCGACCTGATATTTGCACAGGGACATTCATCGCCCGGTCTTTACGCCTATGCTTTTCTGCTGGGGGAACTGACAGAGGAGCAACTCAATAATTTCCGGCGGGAGGTGGGCGGAAAGGGATTGTCTTCCTATCCGCATCCGTGGTTGATGCCTGACTTCTGGCAGTTCCCGACGGTGTCAATGGGACTTGGGCCGCTGATGGCGATATATCATGCGCGCTTCATGAAGTATCTGGATAGCCGCGGACTGGTCAAGACGGAGGGCCGCAAAGTCTGGGCGTTCATGGGCGATGGAGAAATGGATGAACCTGAATCACTGGGGTCCATTTCGCTTGCGTCGCGCGAGAACCTGGACAACCTGATTTTCGTCATCAACTGCAACCTTCAGCGTCTCGACGGGCCGGTACGTGGAAATGGCAAGATCATCCAGGAACTGGAAGCCGCTTTTCGCGGGTCCGGCTGGAACGTCATCAAGGTAATTTGGGGCTCATACTGGGATCCATTGCTTGCTAAAGACACGAAGGGGTTGCTGCAACAACGCATGATGGAATGCGTGGATGGCGAATATCAGACTTTCAAGTCGAGAGACGGCGCCTATGTGCGTGAACATTTCTTCGGCAAATATCCGGAGTTGCTCGAAATGGTGGCGAATATGTCCGACGACGACATATGGCGCCTGAACCGAGGCGGCCACGACCCGCATAAGGTCTATGCCGCGTATTCAGCGGCGGTGAAGCACAAGGGTCAGCCCACCGTAATCCTCGCCAAAACGATCAAGGGTTATGGAATGGGTGAAGCCGGCGAGGCCCAGAATATCACTCATCAGCAGAAAAAGATGGGTACGACTTCACTCAAAGCGTTTCGTGATCGCTTTGGCCTGCCAATCAGCGATGATGAGATCGACTCGGTACCCTACCTGAAATTCGACAAGGATTCTCCGGAAGCCGTCTACATGCACCAGCAGCGGGAGGCATTGGGGGGGTTCGTCCACCGCCGCCAGCGTGAAGCCGAGCCCCTGCAGATCCCACCGCTGTCCGCCTTCGACACATTGCTCAAGGCAAGCGGGGAGGGAAGGGAATCTTCCACCACCATGGCTTTTGTGCGCATCCTCAATATCCTCATAAAAGACAAGAACATCGGCAAGCGGGTCGTGCCGATTGTGGCGGATGAGTCGCGCACCTTCGGCATGGAAGGCATGTTCCGGCAACTGGGCATCTGGTCTTCTACCGGACAGCTCTATACGCCCGAGGATGCCGAGCAACTGATGTACTACAAGGAAGACAAGAACGGGCAGATCCTGCAGGAAGGTATCAATGAGGCGGGGGCCATGTCGTCATGGATGTCCGCGGCAACGGCCTACAGTTCTCATGGCGTGCAGATGATCCCGTTCTACATTTACTATTCGATGTTCGGCTTCCAGCGCGTGGGGGATCTTTGCTGGGCGGCGGGAGACATGCGCTGCCGCGGTTTCCTGCTGGGCGGCACTGCAGGGCGCACCACACTGAATGGCGAGGGGTTGCAGCACGAGGACGGCCACAGCCATCTGGCGGCATCGACTGTCCCCAATTGCATATCCTATGACCCGACCTTTGCCTACGAACTCGCGGTGATTATCCGGGATGGCCTGCGCCGCATGTACGAAATGCAGGAAGATGTCTATTACTACATCACGGTGATGAACGAAAACTATTCGCACCCGGAGATGCCTGCAGGGGCGGAAGAAGGAATTCTGAAAGGCATGTACCTGTTCCGGGAAGGCAAGCCGGCAGGAGAAAAGGGTTCCGGGTTGCGTGTTCAATTGCTCGGGTCCGGCACCATTCTGCGCGAGGTGATCGCTGCGGCTGAAATACTGGAGAAGGAATTCGGTGTGACGGGTGATATCTGGAGTGTAACCAGCTTTACCCAGTTGAGACGCGAAGCGCTGGCGACAACGCGCTGGAACATGCTGCATCCTACAGAACCGGCAAGATTGTCGCACGTCAGCACGTGTCTCAAGGACCGGGAAGGTCCGGTGGTGGCGGCTACGGATTACATGAAGATTTTTGCCGACCAGATACGTGAATTTATCCCAGGGCGATACAAGGTGCTGGGTACAGATGGATTCGGACGTTCCGATACGCGCGAGCAATTGCGCGGCTTCTTCGAGGTCGACCGTCATTACATTACGATAGCCGCTCTGAAAGCGCTGGCCGAAGATGGCAGAATCGAGGCGGAAATGGTGGCGCAGGCCATAGGCAAATTTGGCCTCGACCCTGATAAACCCAATCCGATGACCATATGAGAAGGCGGCAGTGAACTTTTGTGCGCGGAGAAGGCTAAACAACAGGATCTGAGCGCGTCGTTTAGCCTTGTTCTTCATCGAGTCGCCCAATTGGGAATTGGAGGGGGGAACGGCGACTGCACTACCAGGAGCCGGGGAGCTTGAAAGGCGACATCCTCCTGCTGTGATCATTTCGTTGTGGAAAGCCGGGATTATCTAATACGAGAAGGAAGAGGCGTGGCAGAGACTAAACAGGTATTGATTCCCGATATTGGCGACTTTAAAGACGTTCCCATAATAGAAGTGCTGGTGAAACCCGGCGATTCGATCAAGGCGGAAGACTCGTTGATTGTGCTTGAATCGGACAAGGCCACCATAGAAGTGCCTTCTCCTTTTGCTGGCATAATCAGAGAGTTATCCGTGAAGGTGGGCGACAAGGTATCTGAAGGTTCGCCCATCCTGACGCTGGAAGCTTCAGAAGCGGAGCAAGCGTCGCCCGCTGAGCAACGGGAAGTGGCACCTGCTTCAACGCCGGCTCCCGCTCCAACCATCGCTTCTCCGGAACAAGCGCCGCGGCCAGCGACACAATCTGGTGCGCAACCCCAATCTACTGCGCAACCCCAACCTTCGGGTTCTTCTCCACGCTCTGCATTCGTTCCTTCTCCGATAGATGAAGCTACGTTTGCGAAGGCACACGCCAGTCCTTCGGTTCGGCGCTTTGCGCGCGAACTTGGAGTGAATCTGGCGCTGGTAAAGGGTAACGGTCCCAAGCAGCGCATTCTCAAGGAAGACGTGCAGGCTTTTGTCAAGGCTGAACTTTCCAAGCCAAGGGGTGGCGGAACCGAGCTCAATCTGCTGCCCTGGCCTCAACCCGATTTTGCGAAATTCGGTCCAGTGGAATTTAAGCCGCTATCGCGAATCAAAAAAATATCCGGGGCGAATCTGCACCGCAACTGGGTCATGATTCCACACGTGACGCAGTTTGACGAAGCGGATATTACCGAGCTGGAAACCCTGCGCAAAGAAACAAACGAATCTTCAAAAGAAGAAGGTGTGAAAGTTACCCTGCTCGCGTTTCTGCTGCGGGCTTCGATAGCGGTACTGAAGAAGTTTCCCGAGTTCAATGCCTCGCTGACCAGTGAAGGCGATGAAATGAATCTCGTGGTCAAGAATTATTACCATCTCGGCTTTGCAGCGGATACACCTCATGGACTGGTAGTCCCCGTGATTCGGGATGTGGACAAGAAAGGGGTCATCGCCATTGCCAAGGAAATGTCTGATCTCGCAGCTTGGGCGCGCGCGGGCAAACTCAAGCCCACCGATATGCAGGGAGCGAGTTTTACCATTTCCAGCCTCGGGGGCATCGGCGGCACTGCGTTCACGCCCATTATCAATGCGCCGGAAGTGGCGATTCTCGGTGTTTCGCGTGCAGTGATGAAGCCCGTTTATCGGGATGGCGAATTTGTCCCGCGCCTGATGCTGCCATTATCTCTTTCCTATGATCATAGAGTAATCGACGGTGCGACAGCAGCGCGCTTTACGACGCACCTGGTCGAAGTGCTGGCTGATCTGCGTCGTGTGCTGTTGTAAAAAACAGATTATTCAGGGAAGGCGGGGAAGACAGGTGAAGACAACTGTCGGCGTTTTTTGTCCGCTTGAGCAGCTTCGCAGGATCAGCGTTTTTCCCGTCCGATAATGAATGATTTCCCTGTTTCTCCGGTCGGTGTTTTTGGGGGCACCTTCGATCCCGTTCACTATGGGCACTTGCGCATCGCCGAAGAAATTGCCGAACTGGCCGGGTTGAGGGAAATGCGTTTTGTTCCCGCCGGCATTCCCCGGCTACGCCGCGGTCCGGAAGCATCATTGGAACATAGGTTGGAAATGGTTCGTCTGGCCATCGATGGAAATTCCCGTTTTATTCTCGATGAACGAGAGGTAATACGCGGAGGTGTGAGCTACAGCGTGGATACCTTGCGCGAACTCAGGCAGGAACTGGGGAAGGATGCCGTACTCTGCTTCGTTACCGGAGCGGATGCATTCATCAGGCTGGCCGAGTGGCACAGGTGGCGGGAACTGTTCGAGTTATGTCACTTCATTATTGCGGCTCGCCCCGGTCATTTGCTTTCCACGGAGGACAGAACGTCGCCCGGAGCGCTGCCACAGGAATTGGAAGAGGAATGCCGGGAGCGCTGGACGTCGAGTGCAGAGAGTCTTAAATATACATCCGGGGGCTTGATCTTTACTGCGCAGACGACATTGCTGGATATTTCGGCAACGGCCATCCGCAGACGGGTCGCCTCAGGAAAAAGTATCCGCTATCTGGTTCCCGAGGATACTCGGGATTATATTGCTGCTAATGATCTGTACCGGGAATAAAGATGACGCTGGCCAAATTGATAAAAACCGTTGTTGCAGCGCTGGACGAAATCAAGGCGCGCGACGTGGAAGTACTCGATGTCAAAAAACTGACAGCCTTGTTCGATCGGATGATCATCGCCAGCGGTGATTCCACGCGGCAGACACGGGCAATCGCGAACAATGTGGTCGAGAAAGTCAAGGCGGCGGGTGGCATGGTTTACGGTGTGGAAGGCGAGGATAACGGGGAATGGATATTGGTTGATCTGGGCGACGTGCTGGTGCATGTCATGCAGACCGCGGTGCGCGCCCATTACAATCTTGAGGAGTTGTGGGCACAAGCTGCCAGGATCAACAAAATATCCGAAAATTCGAGCGGGAAGAAGCCGGCCGCAAGACCGCGTGCCGCTGAAGAGGGGGAGACAGCACCCGCGACCCCTGCCAGGACCAGAAAAGCCAGAGTCACCCGAGCGAAGACCAATCCGGATGACGAGAGGTGAAGGAAATATGGGAGCGAGCGCCAAGTTCTCGGCGTGAGAGTCTCTCGAACAAACTCTTCCCGAAGCATTGGATAAGCATGTTTTCAGTATGAAATTCCTTGTGGCATGAAATTCCTCGTTTATGCGGTGGGACATAAAATGCCGGAGTGGATTGCTGCGGGTTTTCAGGAATATGCCAGACGGATGCCGCGTGAGGCGAGCATCGAGCTTCTGGAGATCAAACCCGAGAGACGGGACAGCGGAAAAAAATTGGAACAGCTGCTGGCTGCCGAGGGCGCACGTATTCGCGCGCTGCTGCCTCCCAATTGTCGGCTTGTGGCAATGGATGAGCGCGGGAGCCAATGGACTACCGCCGGGTTGGCGCATGCCATCGGCAGTTGGATGAAGGATGGAGGTGACACCGCGTTCCTCATTGGCGGCGCCGACGGGCTGGACCCGACCCTCAGGAATGCGGCGGATGAAGTCCTGGCGTTATCTGCCCTGACACTTCCTCATGGGCTGGTTCGAATTCTGCTGGCGGAACAGCTCTACCGCGCGATATCGCTGATCAAGGGTCATCCGTATCATCGTGCATAAAAAATAACAATGTAACAGAAGTAACTGCGCTCCCGTAGCATTCGCCCCGCCATGACTTTTGTGGAAAATCGCATCTATCTTGCTTCCCGTAGTCCCCGCCGGCAGGAATTATTAAGGCAGATCGGCGTGGACTTCATGGTTTTATCGTTGCGCGAAGCTTTGCCACGGATACCGGATGTGGATGAAACTCCGCTGCCGCAGGAGTCGCCGCCGGAGTATGTGGAGCGGATTGCGCGCGTTAAAGCGGAAACGGGGCGAAAGCGGATGGGTGAGCGAGGTTGGGCAGATTTCCCGGTTTTGGGAGCGGATACAGCGGTAGTATTGAACGGCAGGCTTTTTGGCAAACCGGAAAATCCTCTCCATGCAAGGCAAATGCTGCGGGCACTGTCCGGCCAGGTTCATGAGGTTTTGACTGCGGCCGCCGTGGCAGCGGGAAATGGAACCCGGGTTTGTCTGTCCAGATCGAGTGTTCGATTCCGCAATCTCAGCGAGCAGGAAATCGGTAATTACCTCGCTTGCGACGAGGCATATGATAAGGCAGGGGCTTATGCAATTCAGGGCAGGGCGGCGGTTTTTATCTCGGAGATTTCCGGCAGTTATAGCGGTGTCGTCGGATTGCCGCTGTTTGAGACGGCGCAATTGCTTGAAGAGTCCGCTATAAGAATATTTCAGTGAGCCGCAATAAAAGCCGGATCTCTTATGTCTTGTGAAATTCTTATCAATGTTACCCCCCAGGAAACGCGTGTCGCGGTGGTCGAGCAGGGCGCCGTCCAGGAACTGCACATAGAGCGCACCAGCAATTGCGGTATAGTCGGCAATATATATAACGGGCGCGTAATCCGGGTGCTGCCCGGCATGCAGTCCGCTTTCGTGGATATCGGTCTCGAACGGGCTGCCTTTCTCCACCTTGCTGATATCTGGCGCTTGCGGCAGGGTGAAGATGCTGATAAACCGATTGAACAGCTGTTGCACGAAGGAAAAAATATCCTCGTCCAGGTTATCAAGGATTCCATCGGCGCCAAGGGTGCCCGTCTGTCGACTCAAGTCAGTATTGCGGGCCGTTTGCTGGTTTATCTGCCCCAGGTATCGCATATCGGCATTTCCCAGCGCATCGAAGATGAAACCGAACGGAAGTCGTTGCGTGAAAAACTGAAACATTTGTTGCCGGCCGGGGAAGAGGGGGGGTTCATTATCCGTACCGTGGCGGAAGCGGCAAGTGAACAGGATCTGCAAACGGACATCGAGTACTTGCACAAGCTGTGGCGCGACATCAAGGAAAAATCCTTGATCGCTCGGCCCGCGCTGCTGTATCAGGATCTGAATCTGAGTTTTCGCGTCTTACGCGACTTCATCAGTGATGATACGACCCGCATCCTGGTGGACTCGCGGGAGACTTTCCAGAAGATGGCGATCTTTGCACGGGTGTATATGGCCAACGTAGTGGAGCGGCTCGATCATTATGCGGGCGAGCGCCCTTTGTTCGAGTTGTATGGGGTGGAAGATGAAATCGAGAAAGCCCTGGCGAGGCGCGTGGACCTGAAGTCCGGGGGCTATTTGATCATTGATCAGACCGAGGCGCTTACCACCATCGATGTAAATACTGGAGGATTCATCGGCGTACGCAGTTTTGACGATACCATTTTCAAAACGAATCTCGAAGCGGCCCAGGTCATTGCGCGCCAACTCCGTCTTCGAAATCTGGGAGGCATTATCATTATCGATTTCATAGATATGGAGAGCGCGGAACACCAGAACGCCGTTCTCAGCGAATTCAAGAAGTCGTTGATGAAAGACCGGACTCACATGACGGTGAACGGTTTCACCGCCCTCGGACTGGTGGAAATGACGCGCAAGCGGACGCGGGAGAGTCTGGCGCACATCTTGTGTGAAACCTGCCCGACTTGCCAGGGCCGCAGTAAAGTCCGGACGGCCCAGACCATGTGCTATGAAATCCTGCGGGAACTGCTGCGGGAGTCCCGTCAGTTCGATGCGCGTGAATTCCGCATTGTGGCTTCACAGCAGGTAATCGATCTGTTTCTCGACGAAGAATCCCAAAGCCTGGCGCAACTTGCCGATTTTATCGCCAAACCCATCAGCCTTCAGGTGGAGGGGACGTATACCCAGGAACAATATGACTTGATTCTCATGTAGCAGGTTTCGCGGCGATAATCCCCTAGGGTCTGCTCCCTTAATATTCATTTTCTATCCCGGGCAGGCCGTTTCCTGTTTCCGGAAGGTTCCTTTTTATATCCTCCGCGATAACGTCATAGAGCGGCCGCAGATTGGGTCTCATACCCTTTATCGTTCCACTGACACTCATCATTGAGGGAACGCGTATACCATGATGCTCGACCGGGGGGCCGATGAACTTAAGGTCGAACCCGAGTTTGGCGAAATGCAGTGCAAGGCGCTCCTCGGTCAGAATGAACAAAGTCTCGATTTTATGCAAGCGCGCCAGTTCGAAGGTACCTAAATAAAGGCTGATTGGAATGTAAGGAAAGCGCCGCGATTGGGCTACTCCGAAATCCTCATCCGCAATGTCGATCGCTTTGCTCGCCTCGCCTTTACGTCTTCGGTAACTGGCAACGACAGCCAGACGTGATACCTCTGAGATATGATGGCGGGGCAACAGTGCGGGATCGATAATCGACCTATCCAATGTATCAGCGCAGGTTATCTCAAAGGGTAAAGGGTAATCAGGATCCTTCGACTGGGGAGAAATTATGCGCGCGCAGCCAATGAACTCCTGTGTCTGGACATTGCGTAACAAAAAGTGTAGTGAGTGAGCATCATACTCATCGCTTTCTCGCCTATCTCGCTGGAGGGGTTCAAATTTGAGATCCTCACAATAAACCTCATGTCGGATACGATAAACCTCATCCCTTAATACATTCGAAAACGCCGGCACGATTTCGAAGTACCTCTTGAATGCATGACCTAGATCGAGTGTTTCGGTTAGAGACATGTTTCAGCCAACGGCAGTTTTCCCTGATACTTTAGGACGAAGCGAAAATATTCCTGATTGAGACTTTCTTGCAGAGGGTTATCGCTGTTAACACGAAAGCGAACAGGTATCATTTTACGTAAAACGAATTAAAAAATGGGTTTTCAGAGCTTTTGTTGCTTTTTTATGATTCTCGCGATAGCCCTGATAGCCCTAGTCGAGTTTCTTTAAATAATCTTTGGTGAAAACCTTATCCGGCAGATCGCGCAGTTTCATTCCCGAGTATTCGAGTACCGATTGTTCACCTGTACGCAAGGCATCTTCCATGACAAGACGGGTTGGACGTAGCGCTCCATGGAGCATCTGGAATTTCTCGTACCGCGCGGTTTTGAGTAGACGATCGGACAGTGAGTAGAACTCCGCCCGATAGGGCCAGAAATTTGATTGCCCAACCCAATACAAAACTTTATGATAGGTCACTCCACGGTCGACTCCTGTGAGTTCCAGCACGTAATACTTTTCGCCCTCGATGACGTCTGTCCGCAAAATTTTAGCGTTGTAATCCCCGGCAAAATTTGCACGAGCCAAGTCCCCATTTGCTACTTGGCCGGTAAGCCGCTGGGACAGGGATAGACGTACGGGCTGGGAGACTTCCGGCATGAATATCCACAGATCTCGTCCTTTCAGCAATAAAATCTGACCTCGTTCCGAAGCTGGCTCCGTGGTCATCACTACGCTATTTTCGTTACCCTTGGATAAGACCCTGTACTTGCGCAAATCTTCCGGTTGACCCGGAGCGGTTGTGTTAATGGTGACGTCGACCTGAAAACTCTCTCGCGGGAATCGTATCTGATCGGCCTTTTCCAGAATTGTTTGAGCCAGCTCAGTATCATTTGTGTCTGCTATTGCGGTTGGCACCGCAATAGCAAATAGGAGAATCACTGTTAATAAGTATTGCTCAGAATTTTTTTGCATGTTCAATTCCTATCATGAATGACAATTACTACGGGGATTACCGATCGGGGGATTTTTATGAGTGACACGAGCATTGTGCACCTCGAGAATGTTTCCAAAGATTACATCCTTGGTGAGCAGAAAGTCCAGGCATTAAAAGACATTACGTTAGATATCGCCTCCGGCGCTTTCCTCGCTATTGCAGGTCCATCTGGCAGTGGCAAGTCAACGCTGCTCAATCTGATTGGCTGTATTGATACTCCCACCTCCGGCAAAGTTTTAATCAACGGCCAGGATACCAGCGGTCGTACTCCAGATGACCTGTCCGGGCTCAGGGCAAGAACTATCGGGTTTGTTTTTCAGACGTTCAATTTGTTTCCCGTTCTTTCAGCTGAGGAGAACGTCGAGTATCCGTTGCTGCAATTCAGGGAATTGAAGACAGCAGAGCGTCGCACCCGCGTTGCGGAATATCTCGGTATCGTCGGTTTATCCAAGTTTGCCCGACATCGGCCGAACCAGCTCAGCGGAGGACAACGTCAGCGTGTAGCGATTGCACGGGCACTTGCAACGCATCCGAAAATAGTACTGGCTGATGAGCCTACTGCCAATCTTGATCATGCGACAGGTGAAGGCATCCTGGAGCTGATGAAGAATATTAACGAAAAATTTGAGACAACCTTTATTTTTTCTACTCATGATTCGCGTGTCATGGCGATCGCAGACAATGTAATACATATCGAAGATGGTCAGATCGTGCAACGGGAAACTCGTAAGGAGAAATCCATGCACGTTATTGAGCATAGGAATAGATAGATGTGAAAAAGGTGACTTCCAAAGGTAAAGACGAAAGTAGCGCCGATGAGTTACGGAATTAGGCGCGCATATCTGATAAGCATAAAGGCGCTGCTTGTTGTAAGGTCGATCAGTTTTGCGGGGGAGGCGGAGGTTCAGCTTCCGGATGCTGCAAAACCGGTACGTGTTATCTACGACGTGAGTGAGGACCGTACAACACCTGCCGAGCCTTTGATGCTCACTTTGTCTTTATCGATGGGAACGTCTTCCGCTCGTCCGGTACAGGAGTCAGATGATGGAGCGGGCGCTGTGGTTTCGCACGGAGCGGACGTGGAGAGAAGGCTACATGAGGAGAAGCCTTTGCTATTGTCCGTGTCACCTTCTCTTTCTTTTATTTCGGCCCATACAGCAAAAGATCATGCGATAAATCTGAACAGAGAACCTGCCCCTGTCATCGCTGCCGGGAATGATGCGGAGAGCGAGTTCACATCGCGGGAAGCATTATTTGGCGACGATTTGGATCAAGAGCAAAAGCCATCAAAACCTATACCTGCTTGGAAGAGGTTGGTAACTGGGTGGAGAGGTTTTTCTCAACTGGAAATTGCGGACACTTATACTGACCCCGAGCATTTATCGAAAGCAAAGCTTCGAACGGAGCTATCACGCACGGGGCAGTTCAACGAAAATATAAAATGGAAAATAAGCGGTCGCTTCGACTATGACGCAGCTTATGACCTGTCCAGTTTTTATCCACACGCGGTTCGTCAGGATCAACGCTACCAGTTTTTCGTCCGAGAAAATTATCTTGATGTCTCGGCTGGCGATTTTGATTTCCGTCTCGGTCGTCAACATGTGATATGGGGTGAGATGGTGGGACTGTTCTTCGCCGACGTGGTATCAGCGAAGGATTTACGGGAATTTGTCCTGCCTGCCTTTGACATATTGCGCATTCCCCAATGGGCGGCGCGCGCAGAATATTCGAAGGGGGATTCCCATGCTGAAGTGGTGTGGATTCCTGTGCCAACTCTTGACGAGATTGGAAAGCCGGGAGCGGATTTCTATCCCGGTCCCCTGCGCGGGGTAGCTACCTATCTTCCAGAAGATCGCTCCGGCCGGAATATCGGTAACTCCAACTATGGAGTGCGTTTATCGCACCTTGTAAATGGCTGGGATATTTCGGGTTTCTACTACCACAGCCTGGATTCGTCGCCTACGTTCTACCGCATCGGCGGGCCGGCTGACCCCCCTGTCTTCCAGCCCCGTCATGATGAGATTGACCAGGTGGGTGGAACCCTTGCGAAAGACTTCGGTTCAGTCGTGTTAAAAGGCGAACTGATTTATACAGATGGACGCAAGTTTAACGTCGCGCGAGCCACCGCAATGAATGGGTTGGTCAGGCAGAATACGCTCGACTATGTTATAGGTCTGGACTTCAGTTTGCCTGCCGAAACCCGCTTGAATCTACAGTTCTTTCAGCGTGTCTTTTTTGCACATGACCCGGATCTCGCTCTGGACAAGCTTGAGAATGGCGCCAGCATTCTGCTCAATGGCAAACTATCGCCCAAGCTTGAGGCTCAAGCTTTACTGATCCACAGTCTGAATCGTAGCGACTGGATGTTCCGGCCTCGATTATCCTGGAATTTCCAACCGAACTGGCGTTGGGCGGTTGGAGCAGACGTATTTGGCGGTCCACCTATTGGTCTGTTTGGCCGTTTCGATCATGCTGACCGCGTCTATACGGAATTGCGGTATTCATTCTGATTGATTATCGAAGCATGAAGAAGCGGATTGCATTCAGAAGCCAAGTACTTTATATACCTTTATATATTCTGCCGTAGCGCATCAACAACAGGTGTGCGCGAGATATGTCTCCCGGGAACGATAGCCGCCGATACTGTTGCTGCTATACCGATGGCAAAGGATACCAGCAAAACGCCGGGGACAATCTGAATGTGGGCTGTATAGCCAAGATTGGAATTTGGAGGCGGCGGCATCGAAATACCGATCGCAGAGATGATAAGCGCGAGACCGATTCCGAGTCCGAGTCCGAGGCTGCTGCCGATCACTCCCAGTAGAAAGTTTTCCGTGATGATCAATTGGAATACTTCGTTTCTACGGTTGCCCAGTGCCATCATTGTGCCGAATTCTCCTGTTCTTTCAAAAGCACTCATGTTGACACTGTTCAGGACACCGAGCAGAACCATGATAAGGATAATCAGTTGCAGAAAACCTAGCTGGCGTCCATAAAGCTCTACCGTTTTTTCGTAGAAATCGTTGAGTTCGATCCAGGTTTTGATCTCAAGCCCCAAAGTCTCCAACTGTTCTTTTAGCAGTCCTACAATACGAAATGTATCGTCCGTTTTTTTCAGTGAGATGACCAGTGCATTAACGCCTTGCGTGCCCAGCAACTCCTGGGACGCGGTGAGTGAAACTCTTATTGCTCTGGCATCATAATCGCTGGAGAAACTCTTGAATATGCCGACGACTTCCAAATCAATGCTGTTTAACGCTCCTTCCAGTGTATTTGCCAGCAGGGTTACGTGATCACCAGGTTTCAGCTTCAGTCCTTGGGCGACGCCAACCCCAATAGCGATGCCGAACTTATCCGTGTTTTGCAGTTGACGCCCCGAGATAATCGAGAGTGAGCTTCCGAGCGCTGCTTCTTTCGCTGGTTCTACACCTTCTCCAATGATGGGAAGGTCAGCCCGACCGTTATTGAGCAGGGCCGAGAAGTTGAGCCGCGCCATTACGCTATCGATACCCTCGTTATTCATGACACGCTGTTTAATGGCATCGGTATCTGTTATCAGATACCTCTCTGGCGCGTGCGCTCCGGCAGCAAAAAACCCTTCCCTGTAGACTTGCAGATGACCGGATCGAGAGTGAATAAGCGCCTCCGATAAGGTAACGAAAATATCGTTCACCCAGCCACCAGCAAGAACAAGAGCTACCACCCCGCTCACGATCGCCGCCAGAGTCATTGCGGTATGCGATTTCTGTCGAAAGATATTTCGAAAGGCGAGCCTTAGCATAGTCCCCTTTTCTTTTCCGAATTATCTATTGTGACGTAGCGCATCCACTACCTGCATTCGGGATGCCTTCCAGGCGGGGTATATACTAGCGATGAGTGTCGTTCCGATCGCAAGCAAAAGAGACTCGAGCGCAATATTCCACGTAACAAGTATTTCGCCCGTATAACCACGGGCCATCCCAGGGGGTGGCGGCATTGGAATTCCAATGCTCGAGATCACAGTAGCCAATCCTACCCCTATTGTAACGCCCATCAGGCCGCCGAAACAGCCGAGCAGAATGCCTTCACTCAGGAACCGACGGAGAACGTCGATGCGTCTGGCGCCAAGTGCCATATCAGTGCCGATTTCGCCGATTCGCCCCATTACAGACATCGTCATGGCATTCGAGATTGTAAGAACGATGATCAGGGCGATTATCAGCTTGAGGCCATGAATTTGTTTTGTAAACAAAGCCACGGTCTTATTGTAGAAATCAGCGAGGACGTACCACGGAACAGCCTCGAAATCGCGCTTTTGCAATGCTCCATGTAATCTTTGGAGTACAGTATCGGTCTTCGCTGTGTTATTCAACAATACTACCCATACGTGAGAACCCTTGACCCGAAGGAGTTGGCGGGCTGTTGCGATCGGCATGCGTAGAGCGATATCGTCATAAGATTTGTTTACGGTGGAGAACAGTCCTCGCACAGTGACCTCAACCGCATTGACACCCCTTGATGCGGTACTTGCCAATAGCACAACCTTATCGCCAATATTTACGTTGAGGTTGTGCCCGAGCCCTGCACCGAGAATAATACCCTTCGGATCATCAACCGAAAGGTTTTGACCGGCCAAAATTTGCAGTGACTTTCCGAAAAAAACTTGTTCTTGTGGAGTAACTCCATCTCCGATAAACGAAAGGGTTGTGTCACCATGGCTGATCAGTCCCCCAAAGGAGAGGCGAGGAACGACTGCTTTAATTTGACGTAGCTCATTTCCTGATTCCAGCTCGGGTATTGCATCCGGTAAAAGGTAAGTGTAAGGGTCTGCTTTTCCTGCTTCCTGATAGCCCGGTCTGCTGATCTGAATATGGCCCAGTTGTGAGTCGATCGTGCCTTCCCTCATGCCCCAAAATATCCATTCCACAAAGCCGGTTGCAAGTATTAAGGCAATAATGCCAAACGCAGTTGCACTGACAGCGATAGCACTGCGACGCTTCTGGCCTACAATATTACGGTAGGCCAAGAAAAAATCGATCTGGAGCGCTTTCATGGTAATGAATTGAAAAGAGAGACGTACCTTGTTATTTTAAGCCGCTTAGCTAATGGGGCAAGCGAGGTACGCATTAATAAAGGTTATTCTCTAAACTTCGTTCTTAGGGTTACTTGATTTGCTTTCATTGGAAAGGATTAATATTGTGATAACCAGGGTAAGCTTCTTGATTGCGCGGTTAACGCTAAACAGGCAGCTTGAGAAGGAGTAGTGGAAAAACGTGCGTAAACGCATCCTTTTTTTTGCGGAAGCTGTAACGCTTGCTCACATTGCAAGGCCTATTGCACTAGCGAAAGGTCTGGACTTCTCTCGTTATGAGATTTTCATCGCGTGCGATCCATATCATCAAAGATTTCTAGGATGCGAGCCATGGCATGTCTTACCTCTTCAGAGCATTAGCAGTAAGCAGTTCCTGGGCGCACTTGTGAAGGGTCGCCCAGTTTATGATGTGCAAACCTTACGCAGTTATGTGCGAGACGATCTTAAGCTTATTGAGAAAATAAAACCCGATTTGATTGTTGGTGACTTTCGCCTCTCTCTTTCCGTGAGTGCCCGACTTGTCGGAATTCCTTACACTAATATCACTAACGCCTATTGGAGTCCGTACTATGCCAGAAACAAATACCCTCTACCCGTCTTGCCAATCACTAAAGTTCTGCCTCTACCAATTGCCGACGTACTGTTCCGACTAACTCAACGCTGGGCCTTCAGCTTGCACTGCAGACCCCTAAATATGATCCGCGAGGAAAATGGTCTACCCTCTCTCGGTTCTGATCTGCGCCGTATCTATACAGATGGTGACTATACTTTATATGCCGATGTGCGTGAAATGTTTCCGATCGAAAATTTGCCAAGGAATCACTGTTATCTTGGTCCAGTTCTTTGGTCTCCCCCTGTGGCGAAGCCGGAGTGGTGGAGCAGTTTGCCGACGGACAAACCAATTATTTACCTGACGCTCGGCAGTTCGGGACAGTCCTTGCTGTTACCTAAATTGTTTGATGCCTTGTCGGAATTGCCGGTCACCGTACTTGCCGCTACTACGCGCACATATACTAAACGAGCTCATCCATTGAACACGTATATTGCTGACTATCTTCCTGGGCTTGAGGCTGCGGCGAGGGCGAAGCTGGTGATTTGCAATGGTGGAAGCCTTACCTGTCAACAAGCATTTGCAGCTGGTGTTCCAGTACTGGGAATCGCCAGTAACATGGACCAGTTCTTGAATATGGAGGCTTTGACGAAGGCGGGACTTGCTAAAATGCTACGCGCTGACCGTCTAAGTGTAGGGAAAATTCGTTCAGTTGTAACTACAATGATTTCCTGTCCCCGTTTTACCTGCACAGCTGAAAAATTTTCTTCTAACAATACTGGCTTTAAGGCACAACGGACGTTTGCTGCCTTTGTGGATAAGATTATGGGTGAATAACCACAACTACATAGTAACTTCGGAGAACAGCATAATTTTTTACTTGTCGATTTTTTTTACATTTTTATCTGCCTTCAAAGTTCCACAGCAGTAAGTATGTTAATAAGTAATTGAAAATTAAAAAAAATTAATTTATGGCACGGTATATGCTTTACTTCTAGACAAACACTTATGGATGAATCGCATAGGTGTTGTCCAAAATGTTTTAGAAATTTAACCAAGGAGAAAAACTATATGAAAAAGACGATTTTAGCGGCAGCGGTAGCAGGAGTTTTTGCTGCCACCACAGCCCAAGCCGGGCCTCTCACTAATGTAAATGTATTTGACGGCTCAGGAGGAGCGATTGCAACAAATGTAAGCGCTTTCGACTGGAACGAAGCGGGAAGTGGCTTGGCTATCGGCAAAGGCCCTTTAGGAAGCGACCCGACGGCAGCTCCGAATCCGTTCACGCTTGTGTACCAAGCCAATCTGGTTTCATTTACGGGAGACAACACACCGGCAACTGGCCTTAACAATCCCTTTGCCACTGGTGGTTATGAGTTCACCATAGCTTCAAGGTTTGACGAATCTGCTACAACTATTGGACCAAATACCGCACAGTTTACTCCGATACCTGGGTCTGGCACCGTGTCCATTTTCTTTGATAACGCAGCTCAAGGGGGCACGCAAGCAGATGTGGCGGCCGGCACAGGATTCACGGATGGTCTGGAGATTGCAAGATTTCTGATAACAGGCGGCACCTCGACGTTTACCCTTATTGATCCAACGACTGGTCTGGGCTCCACCAACTTTCATTTTGACGTTACCTCAGCGCCCGAGTTCGTAAATGCGAGTTTTATCCAAGGCGTACTGGGGGATGTGATGGATCTGCATTTTGTTTCCAATCAGAACGCGCCTACAGGGACTTCTACTACCATTTCCTTTCATGGCGGCGGTCTCTATCCACTTGTCCCGGTAACCGGAGCGGATTTGCTACTAAAAGTAGACGGGGCTAGCCAGTTTAGCACCATACCTGAACCTGGTAGCCTTGCTTTGGTGGCAATTGGTCTTCTAGGACTTGGTTTGGCGGGAGTGCGCGGCGCCGGTAGCCGTAACGGTAAATCAATGGTATCCTTCGCTTAAGGTGCAGTAGCAAACGTTTAAGTAGGGCTTACAGGTGAGCGTAAGCCCTACTTCTGCTCCTGATAGATTAAATATATTGTGGCAGCAGGCATGAAAACTGGTCTAGTCGATTTTATCCTTTCGGCCACGTGTTTGATCATCCTCGTTTGTTTTTCCCTAATTACCACCAGAGTTCTTTCCATAGATAGCAGTTATCACCTGTTGTTAGACGTTGCTGTCTTTCTTTTTTCCTATGGCTTGTATACCGCGTTGTTATTGAAGATATTGAGATCCCTCCGGCCTTACCCTGTAGGTAACTTCTCCATGCATTCACAGGCGTTTACCTATTGGAAGCTGGTAGCCGTACTAATGGATCTTGCTGAAAAAATGCTTCACCCATTTACGACCGTTTTTACTCAGTCTTTGGTGTATTCCATGTTTGGTGCTCACGTGGGAAAACATACGGCCATTGCCGGTATCATTAGAGATCACCCCCTCATTTATCTCGGTGAATATGTAACGGTCGGGCAGAATTCTGTGATCACTGCTCATGCGATTACCCATGATGAAATTTTATTGATGCCCGTCAAAATCGGTAATAACGCAGTGATTGGAATAAACAGTGTTGTTATGCCTGGCGTTACGATAGGGGATAATGCTGTGCTAGCGCCTGGCGCCGTGGCTACCTCAAACACAAACATTCCCGAAAATGAATTATGGGGAGGGGTTCCGGCGCGAAAAATAAAGGATCTGGCGCCCCAATCCAGTTCATCTTCATACAGCTGAAGGGATTCGAGGCTTGCACGATTACTAATGACTAATTTGAAAGAATTATCTAATCGAGAGAGGTAGGTGCAGCAGATCAGAGCGGAGGCCTTTCTCGTTTAGGCCTATTATTGGCGGACATAGTCAACCCATTCGTGTAGTTACTACCGAGAGGAACGGAGAAGGCTTGGAGAGATACTATCGCTTAGCAGAGGGGTGAAACATTTTTCCAACCTCCCGTGTTACTATTTTTGCAGGGAATAAACCTGCAAATACACGTTGCTTAAAAACACCTTTTGCAGTTGAGACTACTGGCTTGTCAGCTGCTAAGTGACGCAGAGACGCTTGTACTACTTCGTTCACGGAACCTCGTTCCTTTAAAGCGCTGGGATAAGCCCCCGCTTTGACGTCGAATTCCGTTTCGGTTGGTCCTGGAACTAGCGTTTGAATAAGGATACCACGGTCCTTCCATTCTTCGTAAATCGCTAAGCTGAAACTGTGCACAAAAGCCTTTGTGGCCGCATAGACTGCCATATAAGGAATGGGCTGAAATGCAGCGGGGGATGACACATTAATTATGGCGCTTGACGGAAAGGACGCAAGCTCTGGAAGGAATTGGTGGCACATTGAAACCATGGCAATAATATTTACGTGAACCATCTCGCTGTAAATTTTCTCAGACGTATCTTCAAATCGTCCCCAGTGACCGAAGGCAGCATTGTTGCATAGTAATCTCAATTTCACTTCATTCGCAGCTAAACTTATTTTTATCGGGGTGATCGCATCGGCTTGAGATAAATCATGCGCTATAAGAAGAATCTTAACTCTGTAAAGATGTTTTAACTCATCAGCAAGGTTATCCAGTAGCTCTTTTCGGCGCGCCACGAGAACCAAGTTCATACCAACTGCAGCCAACTGATAGGCAAATTCCTTCCCAATGCCAGAGGATGCGCCTGTGATTAGTGCCCACTGACCTCTACATTCTTCTTCCAATTTCATATTAATATCCCATTCTACCTATTAGTATAGGTTTTTTTATTTTCGCTTAACCGATGGATTCTTTCCGATTAAATGTTCTGCAACTCTAAGTGCGTTTGCAGCAATAGTCAGACCTGGGTTAGTACCCCCACTTGAAGGAAAAAATGAGCTATCAATAACGTATAAATTTGCGATGCCATGAGCGCGATTATTACTATCGAGCACGCTTTCGCGGGGATCGGTCCCAAACCGGCAAGTACCACACACATGGGCAATTCGCTCGTTATTCTCGGCCTGATTGATTCTCAATACTTTATAGGGCTTTAGGATGTCCTTCATTAAAGCTCGAAACGTCGCAATTCGTTCAAGTTCATACGGCCGCATGCGATAATTTATAATAAGCGAGTTAGGTAGCGTGAGGCTTGGTTTTACAAAGTTGTCTTCATAGGGCAAGTCTTCCATGATTGTTGCGAGCACAAGGTTTCGACTGACTAAACGATTCAAGAAAGGCTTAATCATTGGTTTCACTAATTTGAACAACGGAATAGCCAAGCGTTGTTTTCCATTCCGTATATCCTCCTCCATAGACTCAGCGAGTAATGAACCTGGGGGCAAGCGTCCGAAAGTTTGAACCGAGCCCAATTTTTTCCCATCTCTGTAATATAAATCGTTAAAGGCCAACTCTTTTTGCCGATTGTCAATCAACCCGACCTCCCGTGGGCTAACAACGTAAAGATCAATGTTGTGACGCATTAGGTTTTTACCTACCAAACCGGAATCGTTTGCAAGTCCCTGTGGCCACATGCTTGAGGAAGATCGCAAAAGAAGGGCAGGAGTTTCCAGTGCCCCTGCTGCTAGAACAATCGTTCGAGCTCTTAGCTTAACAATTTCGCCCCGCCATGAGCATATAAGGCTGTTAACTTCATGACGGGAAGCTTCAAGCTTCAATACAACGCACTGATCCAGCAGTTTGGCGTGGTATTGAGAAATAGCTGGCAATAAGCATATTCGGGCACTGTCGTTCTTGCAGTTTTTAGCACAAAGATATCCTTGGCAGCATTCGCAATCTGGAACATATTCGCACGCCATCGGTAAACGATAGGGATGGAGGCCTTTACCCTCTAAAAACTCCCAGAGTTCCTGGGAGGCTGGGGTCAGCGGTGGGGGCCGGAAGAAATGCTCTGGCTTCGATTCGCCCCGCATTGGATCTCCGCTTCCGTGAACCCGATAGAGTTGCTCGGCTGCTTTATAATAAGGAACTAACGTTTCGTAGCTGATCGGCCATTCTCTAGGCAGTGTAGTTCCTGGAGCTGTGGGATGACTGTAGAAGGGTAAGAAGTCACTCGGAAAAAAACGTTCAAGTGCCATTCCGTATAATGCAGTTGAACCGCCTGTGCCAGACCCAATGAAGGGTATAAATCTATACGGCTGCAACTTTGATTGATCCTCGAGCTGATCCTGATAGCGGCCAGCGTTCGAGAGGATATTGCGATGTTGTAGTTGCGGAACAGATATCTGGTCGAAAAAGGTCTCCGCGTAATTGCCACGTACAGAATTTGATGCGCCGAGATGAGAGTGGCCCTTTTCACAAAATAGGACTTGCTTCCCCGCTTTTGCCAAAGCATATCCTAAAGTGGCTCCACCCATACCGGTACCAACAACGACCACATCCCAATCCCGAGTCATAAAATCATGCATAAGCGTGCTGCTCATTTCCCTACACTGAATGCTCACTCATGTAAACTTCAGCCGGGACAATGGAAGTCTAACCGAGCGGGCCGATGGACTTGATCCTGCTCCCACCCGTCCCATAAACACAGCATATTTGCTCGCTTCGCTTCCAATTAAACATTCCATTTTCTGTGAAATATGTTTGGCTTGCTCTGTTAAGCCCTTCTCCCGCGTAAATATAATGTCATTACGAGCATATCTCGCAAAAATCAGAGGAGTCATCTCAGGCTGTAGTTGTAATCCAAGCTTTGTTGCCGTCAGCCAAAAGCGCTGCATAGCTCGACCGGCACCGACAAAGTCATCAATTCCTCGCGGCTGTTGATTTGCCAAAATGACGAAATGCGCCGCACACGCAATCCCAGGTATTAAGTCCATTTGAATACGGGGTGCCCAAGTACCGGCTAGAAAGGTGTTAAAAAATTTGACCCGTCCCCAACTTCGCATCACTAAGCGCATCAAGCGAGCTGTCATGAGATCTACCCCAAGCGCTTGGTCTGGTACGCGGTCTTCACTGAATCGGGCATTCCATTGGATGATTGCGCGGTGCACCTGATAGGCTTCGGGCGTGGTCAAGCGTAGCTTGGCGTTTCTAAACATTAGCGTAGCGGCACGATAGCGCTGAACGAAGCCTTCCAGCCAAAGAATTCGGTAATGCTCTCCGACCGAAGCTTCAAGCACCGATTTTTCGCGGATTGTTAGTTGTCGGCTCTGCATTGCGCGTCGCTGAACGCTACGGTAAGGAATATACGGAATTAGTGGATCGGGCTTAATATCTTCGTACGATTCAAAATGTATTTCGAAAATCGGATTCGTCTCGGGAGCCTCGAGGCGGCGCTGGACTTTCATTCGCAACCCATGTCCCGTCGCGGCGATGGAAATGGTTTCCAGCAATGCACCTAGTGAAATTTGACTCGGATGACCGTCCAGGTCATAGACGCAGTGATCGCGAGTATCAAAACCATGTACTATCAGTTGATGGTCGTCCACGATTTGGAACCGCCACGGTTGCGTATTGTCTCCGCTTGGTGCCCAGCGAGCGAGGTCGAGGATTTGATCAATAATCGTATGCTTCGGAGATGATGACCCCGTCTGATCAGAGAGGACGGTATCGCCAAAGCATGAGTCTTTCTTGAACATATCAGGGGTCGCTGTACCATTTTTTATCCCTAGTTGCCGTCTTGCCTTTGCAAGCGCCACACGTTGAAGGAGATTATTATTTCCCCCGGGACGCCATGTGTGGACCAGTTTATTGCGATAGGCGTCAAAGTGCAGCCCATGCGGTGCGGCCCTCACCTTTCCGCGGTTGAGCAATATCTTTAGTGCCTCCGTAGCCGCGATACCTGCACAGAGCTGGCAACCCATTATCGTCGAAGGACCACGGCGTTCCACAAAATTGATGGAAGAGGGATCCAGCAGGTAGCGGGCATGTAGACCAGTAGGCGCGAGTCCTATTAAAAAGCGGAGAGCCTTTTCCACCTCGGGTACATCACCCCACTGGAAATACTCTTCGAAGGTCATTTTACCAGGCAGGAAATTCAGCACGGCGGACCCCATGCCCAGAGGTGCGGCTGTTATGGCAGGAATACCTAGGTCTCCACAGGCCGAGAATGTTACTTGCCGAGCTGAAAAGGCGAAAAAATCGAGACCATCGATATACAGATCAACGTCCTCGAAAAATTCCGGTAAATTATCCGGATTGACGCCTTGGGGAAAGATTCTGATATTCAGTTCCGGATTGATATCTCGTGCCATCGCGGCCAAAACCTCGATTTTTGGCCGGTTGAGGCTTGAAACCGTTGCACCTATCTGGCGGTTGAAATTGACCAGATCAAAAACATCAAAATCCGCAATATGAAATGCGCCAATACCCAGTCGAACCAGGGTCAGCAAATGAATACCACCTACACCGCCCAGCCCAGCAATTGCAACACGCTTGTGCCGGAGGATTTCTTGTTCGACAGGGGTTAGCCACCCAATATTGCGGGAGGTGGCTTCACGATATGAGAAATCCTGAACCATTACCCGGGCCGATCAGTAGGAATAGGGGAGCAATTTTCGAGGTGAGCTATATATATGATATGAATGATATCATCAATGCCAAATGCTTTGGCAGGGAGACTGATGGAAAAGTATCAGCTTCAAGGATAGAAAGGTTACGCAGAAGTTAAAAAGCATGTACGCAATTTTATATAACTGGTGCCCAGGGACATCCGGTTTTCAGTCGCCCAACGATGTCACATTCGTCCTGTTCAGAGAAAAAGTAAGGGTAAAATGATCTTTCGTTACCCCGTTGTTCCATCAATCCGCCAAATTTTCCAATTTGCTCGGCCATATATTCAAGTTTCAGTCTAAGCAATACCGCCGGTGCATCAACACGCGTGCAAACGCGCTCTTCGCCAATTTCCCTGAAACCCAGCATCCTTTTATAGAAACCCGCGTGCCGAGGGTTTACTTCTATTACCCAATCAGTAAAACCATGGATATTTGCCGCGTAGAGATAGCAAATGTGGATCAGCGACGCAAAAACCCGTTTCGGTACATTATCATCAATCGCAAGCCTGGAAGGTTCCGACAGTCTTCGTCCTTTCGCCCGCAATTCATCCAGTTTATCACCAAAATTCTCGTCTGCCGGTAATGGTGTATCGCCATCGAGACATAAGGTCATGGTACCCACTGTCTCTTCCGCGGTTTCAGCTATCAACGTGATTCTGTTCGGCTCGCTAGATACCGGGGTATCAACACAATAGCCCCTCCAGGAATACTTCTTTTTTACTAGTAAGCTCGCGGCTTCACGCTGACCTTTTGAATTAGCCATCCGAATATGAAAGAGCTGCTGATCGATAGGATGATCGTGAATTAACTCAGAATCACATTCCCCAATACAAAGATCGCTCAGTCCCTGAGGAGATTCAAACGAAATTATCGCCTCGTCATCCCTAGGTAGGAAGCTATATTGGTGAGCAATTAGAGCATAAAGGTTTTGCAGGATATTCATCATAGAAGCTCCTCGTGTAGCGTTGAAAATAAGGAACATCAAGCAATATCCATGCCACCATTGCCCAGTCATATTATCGGCTGTTATTGTCTATGTGCGTTGACGCACAGACTCAGAAACTGTCTCCAAGTAGCGACGCAATAGTTGTCCTGATAAGTAGCATATTGAAATATAAAGGATTAATAATGTCTCCGGAAAGAGACAGGATTTTAGTGGGTATTCTTGTTTATTTCTGCGTTGCTGCGTCAGCGTTGCGCGAGTCGTATACCTTCCACATTTTGCTTGAGATTCGTTATGTATATCTCGCGGGCCATATGAGGCTGAGCTTCCTCATGGATACCTCCGCCTCATTCTACCCCGTATTTCATACTGCCGGACAGCATTGGCTAATAGCGAAAGCGAATCCGATGCCTCAAGCAAAAAGATATTCGAAAAACCATGCGTAAGACAGTAAATCAGTTTGATGTGTCTACTGTATCCGCTCAAGAAGAGCTCTCGCTTCATCTATACCCGAAAAGGTTTTTCCGGTAGCCAGAATTTGTTCAAGCTCTTTACGGGCCTGGCTTTTATTGCCAGACTTGACCAGTGCGGATGCAAAATGGTAGCGAATTTCCCCTGCTTGAGGCGCCAAAGAAGCGGCTTTCTGTAGAAGCGGTAGAGCCCGCGCGATATTTTCCTGCTCCAGTAGTACCCAACCCAGTGTATCCAGTACTGCCGGGTTTTCCGTAGCTAACTGATATGCCTTTTCCGCGTATTCCAAGGCCCTGGGGTCCTTTTGGCGCTGATAAGCGGTAGCCAGGTTATTGAGTGCCGGAGCAAATTTCGGCCGCTCTTTCAGGACAGCTTGATATTGCTCGACTGCAGCAGCCAGTTTTCCTTCTGTGAGAAACGTATCCGCAAGGTACATTCGAGTAGATAGGTCATCTGGATGTTTTTTCAGCCATTCGGTCAAACGAAGGTCTGCCTCTTTATCTTTTCCAGCCTGTCTGAGTGACGCGTGGAGTTTCATCAACGAGGTAGGATTTTTGTTGATTGCGAATGCCTGTTCGTAGGCACTGGCGGCAAGGGCGGGATTCTTTTGTTTTAGCCATAGATCACCTTCTGCGATATATCCGGCGGGGGATTTTTTGTGCTGCCTCTGAACTTGACGTGATATTGCAATCGCTTTCTCGTAATTGCCTTGGCCGGACTCGATCCCGATTTGCGCGAGTTGCGCATCCAGATAATCCGGTTTTATCATCAGGGCTTTTTTCAGAGCATCAGACGCTGCTGCTATGTTTTGCATCGTTATGTGAACAACAGCAATGCGGAATTGGGTAAGAGCAGATTCCGGCATTAGGGCGGCCAGCTTCTTATAGCTTTCCAAAGCACCGGCTTTATCGGCATTAGCTAATTGAGCCTGTGCCAGCAGGTCGAGCGTGGCTGGCTCCTTCGGATATGAGCCTTGCAGTTTCTTAGCGAGGGCCAACGCTTTCTGCTTTTCATTCAAGCGAAGATAATGTGATCCCAGCAGGATGGCTGGCTGAAGAACATTTGGATTCTCTTGCATTGCCTTTTCCAGCCACTCGGTCGCCTCCTTTGGTCGTCCCTGGTTGACAGCAAGATCTGCTAGTGCCGTCATGGCCGGAATATTCTTCTTGTCCTTTTCGAGCATAGCTTCGAAGCGTTTTCTGGCGGCATCCGGTTTCTTATCCTGAAGGTCGAGTTGAGCCAGATTTACTATGGCTGGGAAATAGGTTGGGTCGATAGCAAGGGCCTTTTCAAAACTGGTACGCGCATTTCCCACATCCTTCTTGCCCAGATATATACCACCTTTCAGGTTTTGAATGAGTGGATTATCCGGATTCTCCTTCTCCAATGCTTTTACTGCAGCTAACGCCTTGTCGAATTCCTTGAGGCGTAAATGGGTCATGACCAGCAGGATTCCTGTGCGCGGCGATTTGGGGTCGAGTTTTGTCGCTGTTTCCAGTTCGGAGATGGCGCGCGCGCTCTCCCCCTGCCCCAACCTGCTCATGCTTAGAGCGGTATGAAGCATCGCACTTCTCGGTGCGATATCGCTGGCCTTCTCAAAGTATTCCGTGGCTTTCGCAAAATCCCTGGCTTGCATGTAAGATTCACCGGTCAAGGCGAATAACTGAGGATCCTCTTTCACATTTTTGAGTGCCGGGGCTAGGACGTCTAAGGCGCGCTTGGTCTCGCGGTTTTTCAGCAGAACAGAAGCGAGCAGCTTGCGTGCGTAAAGGTTTGATGGGTCCTTCTCCAGATAATGTTTCAGGTGCTGCTCAGCCTGCGGCATGGATCCCAGAGCAAACTGTACTGCGCCTGCGAGCAACACGCTGGGCATGTGCTCCGGGGATTTGCTGAGTACCTGCTGGAGCGATTCCAGCGCGGCAGCAGGCTTTTGCTGACTGAAATCGAGCAAAGCCTGGGTATAGAACACCATCAGACTGGGACTGATCTTGCGTGCAGCATCGATATCCGCCTTTGCCGCCTCGAACTTGCCCCTTCCAATTTCGATGAATGCCTTGTTGATATAGGCAACGGCCGCATTCGGCTTCAGCTTCACCACTTGGTCATAGGCCGCCAGAGCTTCCCCGGATTTGCCTTGCATCCGCAGAAGGTCGCCCTTGAACAACCAGGCATCGACATTTTGCGGACTCCTGGAAACCGCCTGTTCCGAGAAATGGGCTGCGGCTTCCACATCCCTTTGCAGCAGGGAATATTTTGCCAGGCCGATGAGTGCCTCGGCAGAATCGGGGTTTTGTCCAAGCGCTTGCTCGAACAGTGCCTTTGCTTCCGAAGCCTTGCCTAATCCGAGCTGCGCATTCCCCCGGAGCGTGAGTATATGCGCTGACTTTGTTTTGCCGGCCAGTTCTTTCGTTTCATCCAGGATTTGTTGATAGGCGCCTAGCCTGAGCAGGACTTGTCCCAGTTCGGGCAGCACCTTGCCGGCATCCATCCCCAGGCTCAATGCCTTGCGGAGCTCCTTCTCCGCGGACTGAAAATCCCCGGTCTTGTTGTATATTGCGCCAAGCAGATACCGCGCTTCCGAATTATCCGGGTTCTGCTGCAAGACATTTTTTAGCTGGATAATGGCTGACTTGTGATCCCCGCTTTCTTCGTAGCGCTTCGCATCCGCCATCAGCTTCGCCGGATCCTCCGCTTTGTTACAGCCTTGCATGCTCCCTGCGGTGAGGGCGGCAGCGATTACGAGCATCAGCCCCGTCTTTTTTAAAGCAGTCTTTCTAAAAGCGCGCATGTAAATTCCCTTTTCCGAATCAGCGACCAGGTCTACCTTCAAACTCCTGCATATCTAGCCAGTACTCAACTTTACACCTCTGCGCGGTCCCAGTGAAACGAGGACTGTTCGATTTCGGGAGGACAGTGGATGCTCATGCTTTCCATTGGTTTTGCCAGTGCTATTACGACTCGTCAGCTTGAATATAAAGTGCGACAGGATAAGTCGTTCGCCCCGGCCTCCTTGATACCCGCACTCAAATGGCAGAGTTCGAGTAAACTTAGCGTAGAAATATAGCAAGAGATCCAGGTATCGTGTAGAAAAGATGATTTCGTGCTCCCAGTTTGTTTGCATGGTTATCGGTGTTCGCTTGAGGCTGCGGAGTAGAGTGGCCTATAGTATTGTGAGATCCGGTCGGAGGTTGTGGACAAGAAGTTTTCCTCTCAAAGGTCAAAGGAGGAAACTCCCGCCTATCTTTTCGCGCTTTGAAGCTGTGAGTCGGTCAGGGCCGCAAGCTATCGATGTGCGCGTACCCAGTCGCGCCACTGCATGAAAAGATTCAGATCAAGGGCAGCAATGGCTGAGCGCTGCCAGAGCGGCTCAGTCCAGAAATCATCCTCGTTCAAGCCGCACATGTGACCGCCTGCTTCCTCCAGAATCAGGCTGCCTGCAGCGTAGTCCCATAGTTTTTGCCCGCCGTGCAGATACAGGTCAAAGCGTCCGGCAGCGGTGTAACACCATTCCAGGGCACAGGAGCCGAAGTTGCGGTGAGAAGAAAACGGCTTTGCCGTAGAGACTTCCTGTGCAAGCCTGCGACCGAGCCGTTTCAGGTCCACGCTCGCGATGGCCGCACTTAGCGGCGGCACATCTTCCTTTATTGGCAATTTTTCCCCATTCAGGAATGCGCCCCTGCCTTTTTCGGCGTAGAACATTTCATCTGCCACTGGATTGTAAACCACTCCCAGAACGCTTCTGCCATGGCGCATCAGTGCTACTGAAACGGCAAAGTAGGACAAGCCGTTGACGAAATTGGAAGTCCCGTCTATCGGATCCATGCACCAAAGTCCCGCATCGCCTTCCCGCCAGTGCGCGACCTGCTCGTTCTCCGTCATTTCTTCTCCCACCACCGGACCAGGATAGATCTTGCTCAACTCGCGCGCGAGCGTTTCCTGCGTGGCAAGATCAGCTTCCGTAAACAGGCTTCCATCGACCTTGCGCTGTCGCGCAACTTTCATATAGCGCGGCAGAATTTCCTGCTGGGCAACTGCTTTGACGGCAGCGATAACTGCATCAATCACCGGCTAGTCCACTCGCCATTTGATGGAGCAGCCGATGCTGGGAATCTGGTCCTTGGGACCAGCGCCGGTGCGGGCTACCTGAAGCATTCCTTCGAAAAGGTCACGTCGTGCATCCACCGGCGCGGCTTCCTTCCGGGAAGCATCCAGGCGGCCGCGATACTGCAATTCGAGCTTGTGATTGAAGCCGAAAAAATCCGGCGTGCAGACTGCGCCATATGCCTTTGCTACTTCCTGGGTTTCATCCCAGACATAGGGAAAGGGGTAGGCATATTCCCGGGCTACGCGCCCCATGTTTTCAAATGAGTCCTCGGGGTAGTCCGATGGGTCGTTCGACATGATTGCGATAGCGCCGACACCCTGCTCACGCAATTCGTTGACATCGCGGATGATCCGTTCGCGCACGGCCTTCACATAAGGACAATGATTGCAGATGAACATCACGAGCAATCCTTTTTCACCCTTGACTGAGGCCAGATTGTAGTGCTTTCCATCTACTCCCGGTAAATCGAAATCAATTGCTTTCCAGCCGAAATCACAGACCGGTGTTTCCAGGCTCGCCATATTTTTCCCCCAGATTTCATTTCCTTATAACGAATACCAGATGTCGTTTCCTGCGCAATCCAGGCAGAAGCCGAGCGGTGTCTTTTCGCAGAAGCTTGTCGTGCGGATATAATTGAAAGCAGCGCGGCTATCTCGACAGCGTTTGTTCAAGCAGGACTGCTGAGACCCCAATACTATCATGAGAAAGGCGCATTGATTGTTCCACCGTCTGATACTGAATATGCAATGACGCTTCCCCGCTTTTACTGCCCTATCGAAATTCTTGCCGGACAGATCCTGGAATTGCCCTCAGCAGTTGCGCATCATGCCGCTCGTGTTCTGAGACTCGAGCCAGGCGATGAAGTGGTGTTGTTCAATGGCGACGGTGGAGAATTCACCTCTGTCATTTCGCGAATCAGCAAGCAGGGTGTGGCTGTTGTAGTCGAAAGGCATGTACAGGTCGAGCGCGAATCCCCGCTCACCATTCTGCTTGCTCAAGCGGTGTGTATGGGTGAAAAGATGGACTGGATCGTGCAGAAAGCAGTGGAACTGGGTGTAACCCGAATTCAGCCTCTCATTACCAAGCAGAGTGTGGTGAGACTCAGCGGTGAACGCGGGGAAAAACGCGTGAGCCATTTGCAAAAGGTCGTTATCTCCGCGTGCGAGCAATGCGGCAGAAACCATGTGCCGGAAGTGCTGCCACTCGCGACCCTCCAGAACTGGCTGGGTAGGCAAACCGAATCATGCAGAACGTCCAGTGGCAGTCTTTCTCCCGATGCTTGCTTCATGCTCTCGCCTTTTGCAACAAAGGGTTTGCGGGATTTCAAGCACCCTTCGAATATCGGCTCGATCATTTTGCTCGTAGGGCCCGAAGGAGGGTTTACCGAGGATGAGGAAGCGGCTGCAATGGTTGCGGGTTTCATTCCGCTGCGTCTGGGTCACCGCATACTGCGAACGGAGAGCGCTGCGCTGGCGGCAGTGGGAGCAATGCAGGCGCTATGGGGTGATTATTGATCATGGATTTCGTGACCTGGTTCCGGTCGGTAGCGCCTTATATCAACAGCTTCCGTCATAAAGTTTTCGTGGTCGCTTTCGGCGGGGAAGTCGTTGCGGACGGAAAATTCATCGAACTCGTACACGATCTCAATCTGCTCGCCAGCTTAGGCGTACGTCTGGTGCTGGTGCACGGTGCGCGCCCCCAGATCGAGTCGCGCTTAAACGAACATGACCTGCAGACGACATATATACGGGGTATGCGCGTTACCGATGCGGCTGCGTTGCAGTGTGTCAAGGAATCGATCGGGCGGGTACGTGTCGAAATCGAAGCACTGCTGTCAATGGGTTTGCCGAATTCACCGATGGCCAACGCTGCGATTCGCGTCGCCAGCGGCAACTTTGTTACTGCAAGGCCAATCGGCGTGATAGAGGGTATTGACCTGATGCATACCGGAGAAGTACGCAAGGTGGATATTTCCGCCATCCGCTCGCGGCTCGAGCAAGGTGAGTTGGCATTACTGTCGCCGCTTGGCTACTCCCCTACCGGCGAGATCTTTAATTTGACGCTGGAAAATGTCGCAGCTGAGACTGCGATCGCCCTCAAGGCCGAGAAACTCATATTTCTGATGGATACCGAGGGGATCGAAAAGAGCACTGTAGACAGCGAACAGGCGTTGCTGCTGCGGGAACTGACGGTGGCGGAGGGCAGGAGCTTGCTTAAGGAGTTTGGCAGGAAAACGGTAAAGCTTGCCGAGGATGCACAGCTTTATCTGCCTTTTGCCTTGCACGCCTGTGAACGCGGAGTATCGCGCGTTCACCTCATAAGCCGGCACGTCGACGGCGCTATTTTACAGGAGCTATTCACCCACAGTGGCATCGGGACAATGATATCGGAAGGTCCGTTGCAAAACCTGCGGGATGCACGAATAGAGGACGTGGGCGCGATTTTGCAACTGATCGAGCCTCTCGAAGCGGACGGGACGTTGGTGCGGCGGAGCCGCGAGTTGCTGGAGATGGAAATCGATCGCTTCGTCGTGATCGAGCATGATCGCATGACTGTCGGTTGTGCGGCACTCTATCCTTTTCCGGACGACATGGCGGGCGAGCTCGCCTGTCTTACCGTTCATCCTGAATATCGTAGCGCGGGCTGTGGAGATGCGCTGCTCAAGGCTATTGAGGCGAAGGCGAGATCCCAGGGCAGTAAAAAACTGTTCGTCCTTACCACTCGGACAGCCCACTGGTTCGTCGAGCGCGGCTTCCTTTCAGCAGACGTGAGTCAATTACCCAAGGTGAAGCAGGGGCTATACAATTATCAACGGCGCTCGAAGGTATTTATGAAACCCCTTTAATCAGCGGTCAGATTCCGGCTGCTGGATCGACTATCCTGTCGCGGTAATCAAAGAGTGCAGCGCACGGCGCTCTGATAGTCTGCATTTTGTTATATTTCGGAGACAGCAATGGGAAGAACCGTAAATTGCATCAAGCTTGGGCGGGAACTGGAAGGTCTGGATTTTCCGCCTTATCCAGGCGAGTTGGGAAAGCGTATTTTTGAGAATGTCTCGAAAGAGGCATGGGCGGGCTGGATCAAGCACCAAACCATGCTGGTCAACGAGTATCATTTGAATCTGTCGGACATCAAGGCGCGCAAATATCTGGCCGAACAGCTCGAGGCATATTTCTTCGGAAGCGGTGCGGAACAACCTCGTGGCTATGTACCTCTTGCTAAATAATGCCAGATACATGGCAGCTTGAAGTGATTGCATTGGATATATTCAGAGACGGCATGACCGATTCCAGAGCTTCCGGTCAATTCCTCAATCGAGAGGTTGGCCAGATTGAATTCAACCGGAGGGTGCTTGCGCAGGCCGAAAATGAGGACACCCCGCTTCTTGAGCGCCTGAAGTTTCTTTGCATTGTCAGCAGTAACCTGGACGAGTTCTTCGAGGTTCGTGTCGCGGGGATCAAGGAGCAGATCAAACTCGATACCCGCGGTTTTGATCCAGCTGGCATGCTGCCGCATCAGATATTCAGATTGGTGAGCGAACAGACGCATACGCTGGTGGCGCGGCAGTACGCGTTGCTGAATCAGCAGATTTTGCCCGGCCTTGCCAGTGAAGGGATCCATTTTCTGAGGCGCGCCGCCTGGAATGACGCACAGCGCGCGTGGATCAAGTCTTACTTCTTTCGCGAAATGATGCCGGTGCTGACTCCCATCGGCCTTGACATTTCACATCCCTTTCCTCGAGTGCTCAACAAGAGCCTGAATTTTGCGGTTGAACTCGAGGGCAAGGACGCTTTCGGGCGTAATTCCGGAGTTGCCATCGTGCAGGCCCCCCGCGTGCTGCCCAGACTGATTCAGTTGCCGGCTGAAATCAGCAGCAGCACTTATAATTTTGTATTTCTCTCTTCCATCCTGCATGCGCACGTAGGGGAATTATTCGCCGGGATGAATGTGCTCGGCTGCTATCAATTTCGCGCCACGCGCAATAGCGATCTGTTCGTGGATGAGGAAGAAGTCAAGAATCTGCGCATTGCGCTACAGGGTGAACTGCCGCAGCGCCACTTCGGCAATGCCGTGAGGCTGGAAGTGGCGGACAATTGCCCCCTGCATATGTCGGCTTTTCTGCTGGAGCAGCTCGGTCTTGCTCAGGAGGATTTCTATCAGGTAGAGGGGCCCGTGAATCTGGCGCGGATGATGCACGTCTTCGAACGCATAGACCGGCCCGATCTGAGATATCTGTCTTTCATCCCGGGTTTGCCGCTCACGCTGCAAAAGAAAAAAGCGTCTGACATTTTTCAGTTGATTCGCAAGAACGATATCCTGTTACACCATCCCTACCAGTCGTTCCAGCCGGTAATTCATTTTCTCCAGCAGGCTGCAACCGATCCGGACGTAGTCGCCATCAAGCAGACCGTATATCGTACCGGTGCCGATTCCCAGGTCATGGCCGCGCTTATCGCCGCCGCGAGCAGCGGAAAAGAGGTCACTGTGGTGGTGGAGCTGTTGGCCCGGTTCGATGAAGAGGCCAATATCAACTGGGCCAGCCGGCTGGAGAATGTGGGGGCGCATGTGGTGTATGGAGTGGTAGGGCATAAGACACATGCAAAGATGGCAATGATAGTGCGGCGTGAGGAAGGCAGCCTTCGGCGTTACGTTCATGTCGGCACCGGGAATTATCACGCCAGCACAGCCCGGCTCTATACCGATTTCGGCTTGTTCAGCTGCCAAGAGGATTTCTGCGCTGATGTGAACGAGGTTTTCACGCAGCTTACGGGACTGGGCAAAGCGGGAAAACTCAAATATCTCTGGCAATCTCCCTTCAGTTTCCATAGCCAGATGATCGCATCCATTGAAAACGAAGCGCAGAATGCGAAAGCAGGAAAGCCTGCCCGAATTATCGCAAAGATGAACGCATTGCTGGAACCGGGAGTCATCAAGGCCCTCTATGCCGCTTCCGAGACAGGCGTAAAGATCGATCTCATTGTTCGCGGGGTGTGCGCCTTGCGGCCTGGGATTAAAGGACTCTCAGAAAACATTCGGGTACGCTCCATTATCGGCCGCTTTCTCGAGCACAGCCGGATTTTCTATTTTCGCAATGGCGGCGCTTACGATATCTACCTTTCCAGCGCCGACTGGATGGATCGAAACTTTTTTCGAAGGATCGAGATCTGCTTTCCGGTTCTGGAACCCAAGCTGAAAAAGCGCGTGCTCGAAGAAGGTCTGTATGTATTCCTGAAGGATAATTGCCAGGCCTGGGAAATGGACAGCGAGGGTCGTTATCATCTGAGGCAGTCCGGTCAGCGCAAGAAGCGAAGCGCTCAGGAGACGCTGCTGATGGAACTGGCCGCGGCGCAATAGAGGCGGCAGTCAGGAACGTTTTCCCCGTAGCGAGTAGTCGTTCCAGACACAGTCGGAAAAGAATCGTGCCGCTCGAAATCGAACTCAAATTAAGATTGTCCCCCGAGGATGCCGCCAAGCTTCAACATCACCCGTTCCTGAGATCTCTTACCGTTTCCCGCCCTGTTACGCGGAAACTTTTCACCACCTATTACGACACGCCTGATCTGTATCTGCAGAAGCATCACATGGCGCTCCGGTTGCGGCATATCGGAAGAAAATGGATACAGTCCATCAAAGGAGGGGGGGAAGCTGCCCTTGGATTGCACCAGCGTCATGAATGGGAGTCCATGGTGCCGACAGGGCGGCCCGATTTCTCTCAAATAACCGATCCGTCTCTCATCCGCCTGTTCGACGGAGCAGAACTGCACGACCAATTGCGTGTCCTGTTTACGACCGACTTCAAGCGCAGCAAGCGCATTTTGCACTTGGTGGACGGAAGCGAGATCGAATTTTCGCTGGATCAGGGAGTAATCAGAACGCCGGCTGATTTTACCAGGGAGATTTGCGAAATCGAGCTGGAACTGAAGTCCGGGAGGGCACAGTCGCTATACCGGTTTGCGCTGGATATATTGCACATCGTTCCTCTCAGATTGGAAAACGCAAGCAAAGCCGAGCGGGGCTATGGGCTCGTTACCGGCTTCAAACCCGCGCCTGTCAAGGCGGTACCTGTTCGACTCGAAACGGAAATGAAATTGGGCGAAGCCATCAAGGCGATCGCGTGGAATTGCCTGCAACACTTGCATGGCAACGAGGCAGGCATGCTGCAACATCAGGATCCGGAGTATCTGCATCAGATGCGGGTGGCATTACGCAGGATACGTACGGCGCGCCGTGTTTTTGCCCGGGCATTCGATGCAACTGCGTTTGCTTCTGCAACCCCGGACTTGAAATGGCTGTCGCGTTCCCTCGGTGCAGCGCGGGACTGGGATGTATTCGTGTCGGAAACATTAAGCGAAGTGAGGAATTACTTTCACGGGCGTCCCGGTATTTCTGCCTTATGGGAAGAGTGCGAGCAGATGCGGCAAAACCACAATGATGGAGCGTGTGAGGCGGTAGGATCTACCCGATACACGGAAGCAATGCTGAGGCTGGGGGCTTGGCTGAACGCGGAAACCTGGCTTCCGGCACCTGATCCGCAGCAGAGTGAATTGCGAAAGGCCCGGCTGGAATGGCCGGTGAAGAAATTCGCAGATAATGCGCTGTCGCACGGACAAGAAAAATTGAAAAAGTATTACAAAAAAGCGGACGGGCAGGGTACAGAGGAGTTACATGCCCTGCGCATTGCGGTGAAAGAACAGCGATATACCGCTGAATTTTTCTCGGACCTGTATCGCCGAAAAAAAGTGAAGCGCTACATCAAGTCTCTGACCGTGTTGCAGGAAACACTGGGGGCGGTAATTGATACTAGCGTGACCGAACGATTGCTGAATGAAGTCGGAGTTGAAGGCAGAGGCGAGAATGGCAGCACGTGCGAAGCAAGGGGTATTGTCCTCGGTTGGATCGGTCAGCGTGGGCTAACGAAAAGAAGTGAGCTTGATGAGGTATGGGGGGAGTTCGAGAAAAAGGAGGTGTTCTGGTAGCTGCCCGGATGCTTGCCGAGGTGGCGATTGCAAGTGCAAGATCAGGGGCCAGTCGTCAACTCTGGAAATTCGAGCAATTCGACCAGACCTTCAGCCTCCGGTAATAAAAAGGCGAACCGTATCAGTTCGCCTTTTTATCTCGTTCGAATTCCAGTTGCTTATAAACCCGGCACTGGCGTTGAACGGGTGGAACTGTCGGTTTACCTGATTACTTGATGACGGCCTTCAATTCCCCCTTCGCGTATTTGCCTGCCATGTTGTCCAGGGCGATAGGTTTGATTTTAGCCGCCTGCCCCGCACAGCCAAACGCTTCAAAGCGCGCCTTGCAAATATCCTTGGCGGCGGCAGTCGCATCCTTCAGATATTTACGCGGGTCGAATTCGCTCTTGTTCTTGGCAAGATGACGCCGTATCGCACCGGTCATCGCCAACCGGATATCGGTATCGATATTGACCTTGCGGACGCCGTATTTGATCCCTTCCTGGATTTCCTCGACTGGAACACCATAGGTTTCTTTCATCTCCCCACCATATTCGCGGATGATGTCGAGCCAATCCTGCGGCACGGAGCTGGACCCATGCATCACCAGATGGGTATTGGGAATGCGGGCATGAATTTCCTTTATGCGCTCGATGGCGAGAATATCTCCCGTTGGCTTGCGCGTAAACTTGTAGGCGCCATGAGAGGTGCCGATGGCGATTGCCAACGCATCCACACCCGTTTGCTTGACGAAGTCGGCCGCCTGTTCCGGATCGGTCAGCAGCTGATCATGAGACAACTTCCCTTCGGCGCCATGGCCATCTTCCGCTTCACCCATGCCGGATTCCAGGGAACCGAGACACCCGAGTTCACCCTCGACGGAAACACCCACTGCATGTGCCATTTCCACCACCTTACCGGTGACTTCAACATTATATTCATAGGAAGAAGGTGTCTTTGCATCCGCTTCCAGGGATCCATCCATCATGACGCTGGAAAAACCGCTGCGAATGGCATTCACGCAAACCGCTGGCGAGGCTCCGTGATCCTGGTGCATGACGATGGGAATGTGCGGATAGGCCTCTACGGCTGCGGCAATGAGATGGCGCAGAAAAGGCTCCCCGGCATATTTACGCGCGCCTGCTGAGCCCTGCATGATCACCGGGCTGTCGCATTCATCCGCCGCCTGCATGATGGCGTGAATCTGCTCCAGGTTGTTGACGTTGAAAGCGGGCAGGCCATAGCCATTTTCTGCCGCGTGATCCAAAAGTTGACGCAATGATACGAGTGCCATTAGAACCTCCTCAAAGTTAGAATCAGTGTATATGGTAAAACATCACAGGCAGTGAAAAGATCGAGGCGGATATCTGCACCATGCTCAGGATTCCACCTTCCGTTCCTGTTTTCTGTGCTCGCCTACCTTCACTATTTTCATCGTATTGGTGCCGCCTGCCTTGCCCACCGGTTCGCCGATGGTCATGATCATTAGGTCGCCGTTACGTACCGCGCCCCGTCTGAGCAACTCGTTTTCGGCGTGATTCAAGATGATCTCCGGGTCGTTCGAGCCTCCCCCGAACTTGACCGGGTACACACCCCGAAATAACGTCATCTTGCGCCGTGTATCCTCCTGAGGACTCAACGCGAATATGGGCACGGTGGAACTCCTGCGCGACATCAGCAACACGGTCCTGCCGCTTTGTGTAAGCGCCGCGATGGCTCTGATCTTTAATCCTCCTGCAGTGAACATGGTCGCACGGGCAATCGCTTCCTCGATATTATCGGGCAGGCCGCCCTGCAGCCGTCGGTTTTCACTGCTTACCAGGTATTCCTTTTCCGCCTCCAGGCATACCCTCGCCATTGCCGCAACCGCTTCGACGGGATATTGCCCGGTAGCGGATTCCGCTGACAGCATTACAGCATCAGTGCCATCCAGTACCGCATTTGCAACATCCGATACCTCCGCGCGGGTGGGGATGGGACTGCTGACCATGGACTCCATCATCTGGGTGGCGGTTACCACCAGCTTGTTCCCGGCTCGGGCAGTACGGATCATGCGTTTTTGCAACGCCGGCACGACTGCGTCGCCTACCTCTACCGCAAGGTCTCCGCGCGCCACCATGATCGCATCGGAGGCCTCCAGAATATCATCCAGCGCCAGGATTGCTTCCGATCGTTCGATCTTCGCCATCAATAAACTTTTTCCGCCTGCCTCGCGCATCACATCGCGCGCCCAGCGCATATCATCGCCAGAACGGGGAAATGATACCGCCAGATAATCGGCTTTAAGCGCTGCGGCGGTCCGGATATCTTCCACGTCCTTGCCGGTGAGGGCAGGCGCACTCAGGCCCCCGCCTTTGCGGTTGATTCCCTTGTTGTTAGACAGTATTCCGCCCTGCTCAACCACGCAATAAACCTGGCTTCCCTTGACTTCGGAAACGCCGAGCACGATGCGTCCATCATCCAGGATCAGCGTTGCACCGGTCTCGACATCACTGGGCAATTCCTTGTAATCCAGACCCACCCGTTCCTGGTTTCCAAGCTCGCATTCGGCGTCGAGTATGAATTGATCGCCCGTTTTCAGGAGAATTTTATTATTTTCGAATTTGCCGATCCGGATCTTGGGTCCCTGCAGGTCTGCCAGCACACCCACCGCGTGACCTGCGGCGCGTGCGAGGGAGCGCGCTAACTCGGCGCATTCGATATGCTCTTCCTTGGTCCCATGGGAAAAGTTGATACGGACTACATCAACGCCGGCGTTTATCATCCGCTCCAGCACCTTTGCATCTCGGGATGCGGGACCGAGTGTTGCTACGATTTTCGTTCTTCGAATCATTCTGATGAATGCACGTGTTGAATCCGCGTATCAATCCGCATATTCGCTACCTGGACCTATCTGCTGCCGGCGGCACGCTGTTCGAGTATTTCCACGGCAGGCAACTTCTTGCCTTCCAGAAATTCCAGAAAGGCTCCACCGGCAGTGGAAATGTAAGAAACCTTGTCATAGATATCGTATTTCTGGATAGCGGCAATGGTATCTCCTCCCCCTGCCAGGGTAAAGGCGTCGGTATCGGCGATAGCCATGGCGATGGTTTTGGTGCCTTCACCGAACTGATCGAACTCGAATACTCCGACAGGGCCATTCCATACTACCGTACCGGCTTTCATGATGATGTCCGACAACTCGCGGGCGCTCTTCGGGCCGATATCGAATATCATATCGTCATCTGTTACCGCATCTGCATTCTTCAATACCGCCGGTTCACTGGCGTCGAATTTTTTCCCGACAACAACGTCAACGGCAATTGGAATGGTCGCATCTCGTTTTGCCATTTTTTCCATGAGCATTTTGGCGGTGGGAACCAGGTCATCTTCGCACAGGGATTTTCCAACGTTCTTTCCCGCCGCTTTGAGGAAGGTATTGGCGATGCCGCCGCCCACCACCAGTTGGTCCACTTTTTCTGACAGGGATTCCAGAACGGTCAATTTTGTCGAGACCTTCGAGCCTCCGACGATTGCCACCATGGGGCGGGCTGGATTCAACAACGCCTTGGTCAGTGCGTCCAGCTCTTCTGTAAGCAGAATGCCGGCGCAGGCAACAGGAGCGTATTTGGCAATGCCATGGGTCGACGCTTCGGCACGGTGCGCTGTGCCAAACGCATCCATCACAAACACGTCGCAGAGCTTTGCATATTTCTGCGCCGTCTCATCTGCGTTTTTCTTTTCCCCCTTATTGAAACGACAGTTTTCGAGGATGACCAGTTCGCCTTCGGCAACGTCGAAGTTGCCGTCCACCCAATTCTTGACCAGGTGCACCGGCTTGCCGAGACGTTCGGAAATATTATCGGCCACCGGTTTGAGCGAGTTTTCTTCTGACCATACGCCCTCTTCCGGTCGTCCCAGATGGGAGGTAACCATTACTTTGCCGCCTTGCTTCAGGCAGTAGTCGATGGTGCCCATGGAGGCACTTATGCGTGCGTCGGAGGTAACTTTGCCATCTTTCACGGGCACATTGAGGTCGGCGCGGATGAACACGCGCTTGCCTTTCAGATCAAGGTCGGTGACTCTAATGACAGACACTGGGAACTCCAAGTTTTAAGACATAAGGACGTTTAGGGATTCCTTATGATGAATTGAAGAGAAGGACAGGGATCAGGGGGAAGAAAAACGATCCCAGGTTTCTTCCCCTTGTGACGAATTCGTCCTCTGCTACTTGCCGGCCACAACGCGGACCATCTCCAGAATCTTGCTGGAGTAACCCCACTCGTTGTCGTACCAGGAAACCACTTTTACAAAATTCCCGTCCAGAGCCATTCCCGCTTCTGCATCGAAAATCGAGGTTGCGCTTTCGCCCCGAAAATCGGTGGAAACAACCTTCTGGTCCGTATAGGCCAGCACACCTTTCATCGATCCCTCGGATGCCTTCTTCATGGCATCGCAGATCTCTTCGTAGCTGGCTTCCTTCTCCAGCTCAACGGTAAGATCCACCACGGAAACATCAGAGGTCGGAACGCGGAAAGCCATGCCGGTGAGCTTCGTATTGAGTTCGGGAATAACCTTGCCAACGGCTTTTGCCGCGCCGGTGGAGGAGGGAATGATGTTTTCCAGAATACCCCGGCCACCGCGCCAATCCTTGTTGGAAGGACCGTCCACGGTTTTCTGGGTTGCGGTGGCGGCGTGAACTGTCGTCATCAGGCCACGTTTGACGCCAAAGGTGTCGTTCAATACCTTTGCAACTGGAGCCAGGCAGTTTGTAGTGCAGGAGGCATTGGAAATAATCGCCTGACCGTCATATGAGTCATTATTCACTCCATATACGAACATGGGTGTATCGTCTTTCGACGGCGCAGACATGATGACTTTCTTCGCACCCGCGGCGATGTGTTTCTGGCAGCTTTCCTTGGTGAGGAAAAGTCCGGTTGACTCAACCACGACTTCAGCACCGACTTCTCCCCATTTCAATTCAGCCGGGTCTTTAATCGCCGTCAGCCGTATTCTTTTGCCATTGACAATGAGCGTACTGTCTTCGATCGAAACATCACCCTTGAAGCGGCCATGCACGGAATCATGCTGCAGCATATAGGCGAGGTAGTCGGGCTCAAGTAGATCATTGATGGCAACGACTTCAATATCCGGAAAATTCTGTACCGCCGCGCGGAAAACCATTCGCCCGATACGGCCAAATCCATTGATACCGACCTTGATTGTCATGTTTTACACTCCTTGGATAAAAAAAGAACCTCGGACGCGGAGAAAATTTTCTCCGCGTTTCGGCTGGCAATTGGTCAGAATTAAATGACGCTGTTTACCGCCTTTACCACATTCTCTACGGTGATGCCGAAGTGCTTGAACAGCTCTCCAGCCGGCGCGGACTCGCCGAAGGTATCGATGCCGACCACTGCTCCCTCCAGGCCTACATACTTGCGCCAGTAATCCGTCACGCCTGCTTCCACCGCCACGCGCCCTATACCCTTGGGCAGCACACTGTTTTTATAATCGACATCCTGGCGGTCGAATACGTTTGTGCAGGGCATCGAAACGACGCGCACATGAATTCCCGTTTCGGCCAGCGCTTTTTGCGCCATCATCGCCAGGCCGACTTCCGAACCTGTGGCAATGATGACTGCCCGCGGCTTGTTATCGGAGGCTTCCGACAGGATATAGCCGCCCTTGTCGATCAGTTTGAGCGTGTTCCCTTCGCGTTTCTGAAAGGGAAGGTTCTGGCGGCTGAAAATCAATGTGGAAGGGCCATCCTTGCGTTCGATTGCCCGTGCCCAGGCCACGGTCGACTCGACCGTATCGCACGGACGCCACACATCCATATTGGGGATGTAGCGCAATGTGGCGGTCTGTTCCACCGGTTGGTGGGTAGGGCCATCTTCGCCCAAACCAATGGAGTCATGGGTGAATACGAACAGGCATCGTATTTTCATCAGGGCGGCCATGCGAAGCGCATTCCGCGCATATTCCGAGAACATGAGGAAAGTGGCGCCGTAAGGAATGATTCCGCCATGCAACGCAAGTCCGTTCATGATGGCGCTCATGCCGAATTCGCGCACGCCGTAATATACGTAGTTGCCGCCATCCTGCCGGGCGATGCCTTTTGAACCTGACCAGAGAGTAAGATTCGATCCTGCCAGGTCTGCCGAGCCGCCGACCAGTTCCGGCAACTTGGGTGCCAGCCCTTCAATCGCATTCTGCGATGCCTTGCGGCTTGCAATGGTTTCTTCCTTTGCATGAACACGTGCAACCAGGGCATCCACGTGCTCCTGCCACTCCTCCGGCAGTTCACCTGCCATCCGCCGGCTGAATTCGGCCGCCTCAGTCGGGTATTTTGCAGCGTACTCTGCGAACTTGCGATTCCAGTCGTCTTCCAGCTTTTGTCCTTTTGCGCGCGCATCCCAGTTCTGGTAGACATCCTCGGGGATCTCGAATGGCAGGTGATTCCACCCGATATGCGGGCGCGCAGCGGCTATTTCCAGGTCACCCAACGCCGCGCCGTGCACCTCGTGAGTATTTGCCTTGTTGGGCGAGCCCATTCCGATCACGGTCTTGCAGCAGATCATGGAAGGTTTGTCCACGGCCTGCTTGGCAGCTTCGATGGCGGCCTCTATTGCTACCGGATCATGTCCGTTGACATTCGGCACAACATGCCAACCATAGGCTTCAAAGCGTTTGGGCGTGTCGTCTGTGAACCATCCCTCCACATGCCCATCGATGGAAATGCCATTGTCGTCATAAAAACAAATTAGCTTACCCAGTCCCAATGTGCCTGCAAGCGAGCAGGCTTCATGGGAAATACCTTCCATCAGGCAGCCATCGCCCAGGAATACATAGGTATGGTGATTGACGATATCGAAGCCGGGACGGTTGAATTCCGAGGCAAGTATTTTCTCTGCCAGAGCCATTCCCACAGCATTGGTGATCCCCTGGCCCAGCGGACCTGTGGTCGTCTCGACGCCGGGTGTATAACCATATTCCGGATGGCCGGGAGTCCTGGAATGAAGCTGACGGAAACGCTTGATTTCCTCCATCGGTAAATCGTAGCCCGTGAGATGCAGCAGGGCGTAAATAAGCATGGATCCATGTCCATTGGATAAAACGAAGCGGTCACGGTCAGCCCACTTCGGATTTGCCGGATTATGGCGTAGGTGATGTATCCACAATACCTCAGCAATCTCAGCCATGCCCATAGGCATTCCCGGATGCCCCGAGTTGGCTTTTTGCACGGCATCCATCGCCAGTGCACGAATGGCGCTGGTCAGGTTTTTGAATACCGGCGCTTCAAAATCTCGAAATGTTCCCATGAACATGAACTCCCTAGCTCAACAATTTATACGCACACAAAAACACCGCTCAAATAGCGGTGCGGGTCGGCAAAACCATTATTATCTCTTAAGATAGGATGTCAGACAATATGACAACTCCAATTGTAGAGAATGAATCTCAATTCCCTCGCAGCCTGATGCCAAGCAGCTTGAGCTTGCGGTACAGATGGGTGCGCTCCAGGCCTGCGCGTTCCGCCACTCGGGTCATATTGCCGTTTTCCTGTTCGATAAGCTGTTCAAAATACGTTTTTTCGAACATGTCCCGCGCTTCACGCAACGGTATGTCGAGCGGGATACCCGCCACTGCCTGTGAAGTCGAGGAAGGAACCAGCATCTGTTTTACGTCTTCTGCCGATATTTCATCGCTGGTGCAGGTCAGTGCAAGGGTATGCACTGCGTCCGTCAGTTGTGCGAGATTTCCGGGCCAGTCGTGATTTCGCAGGCAGTTGAGGGCAGCGGTGCTGAACTGGCGCAAGGGGACGTCGCCTGATTCGATATAACGCGAGAGTATCTGGGTCGCGAGTTCGGGAATGTCTTCCCGATGCTCCCTCAGTGCGGGCACGTTGATGCAAAGTCCGCTCAGCATCTCATACAGCTTGGGATCGTAGACCCCTTGAGCCGCCAGACTGGCAAGCGGCGTGGAGGTCACGCATACGAGCCGGACATTGTATCTTTCCAGCTTGCCTAGCAGCAGCAACAGTCCTTTTTGCGCCAGTTTGTTGAGCTCGCCGATCTCCTTGAGAAAAAGCAAGCCTCCTTTTGCTTGTTCAAGTAACTCAAACGGAGCATTCGACAGGGTGGCGAGAGTATCGGGTTCTACCCAAGGTGTATTTGGCTGGTGCAGAAAGCGGGCGCATAGATCCACGCCCGTTCCCGGTTCACTTATGAGCAGCACCGGTGCCGTGAGGCTGGCAACCTGTTCCAGTCGTCTTTTCAGGTCTGTAATCAGCGCCCCCCGTCCCAGGCTCGCCAGGGGAAGTGTCATGCGTGGCTTGGCCTGCCCGCTGCGCAACGCGCGGCCGACTGTACTCAGCAGTTTTTGCAGCGGTACCGGTTTTTCGAGATAAGCCGCTGCTCCCATACGCGTGGCTTCTACCGCGGTGTCGATTGTGCCATGGCCTGACATCATCACGACCGGCATGGTGAGAAGTCCGCTGCTGACCCATTCTTTCAACAGAGTGATGCCGTCGGTATCCGGCATCCAGATATCCAGCAATACCAGATCAGGGCGAGCCTGTTTCCGCCATGCGCGCGCCTGTGCAGCGTTTTCCGCCAGGGCGACGCGATAACCTTCATCGCGCAGGATTTCGGACAAAAGCTCACGGATGCCGATTTCATCGTCGACGATCAGTATCGTATTGTTGCTCATAATTCCAGGAATAGATTTGCTTGCCACGGAAATGAAATTGAACGTCAAGCCTTACCTCTTATTCTTTTGACTGCAGTTCACAGGAAAGTGAAAGCGCAGGTTCTCCCGCGATCGGTCGGAGCCATCTATCTTTGAGAGAAACCACGAGCTTGTCCGGGGAGAGGGGGAGTACGATTGAAATACGCGCGCCGTGCGGTCGCATATTTTCAATCTGTATCGTTCCCCTGTGTTCTTCGATTATCTTTTTTACAATGGGAAGACCCAGTCCGGTCCCTTTCGGTTTTGTTGTCACATAGGGTTCAAATACCCGTGCTCTCACCTGTTCAGGAAATCCCCCGCCGTTATCACTGACGGTGAAACGTATTCCTGAGGGCAGGATTTCCGTTTTTATCATGATTGCGGGTTGAGGCAAACCCGCCAGCGCATCCTGGGCATTCTGCAGGAGATTGTGTATCACCTGACGCAGCCGCGCGGAGTCACCTTTCATCATCGGCAGGTCGGGCGCCAGAACCAGATCAATATGCGGTTGCCGATTATCCGGCGCTGTTGTGGCTGGACTTTCATACAAGGCCAGTACTTCCCGTACCAGCCCATTGAAATCCAGCAGGTGAAATTCGGGTTCAGGCGCACGCGCGTATTCGCTGAATTCATTGACCATTCTTTTGAGCGCTTCCACCTGATTGACGATCGTTTCGGTGGAACGCTGCAGAATTTGCGCATCATTGTCATTCAGCTTCGCGGCAAGCTTGTGCTGTATGCGTTCGGCGGACAGTTGTATCGGGGTCAGCGGATTCTTTATTTCATGCGCCAGACGGCGCGCCACTTCTCCCCAGGCTGCAGCGCGCTGAGCTTCCAGTAGATGGGTGATGTCGTCGAACACGACGACGCCTCCACCGCCTGGCACATGCGCCAGCCATGTTCCCCGTAGCAGCAGGACCTGACGCGTACCCTCCCTCGCTCGCTCCACCTGGCGCTGCCACTCGCCCTTTGTTTCCGAATGAAATCCTTCCAGAATTCCATATGCGAAAGCATTCAACTCGGATTCACGCATCGCACATTCCTCGATCGTCAATCCTTCCAGACCGGGCAGCGGAACGTTCAGGATTTGCTCCGCACTCAGATTGGCTGTGCGCAAGTGCAGGCTTTCATCGAATACCAGGACGCCCGAGGAAAGATTGGCCAGGATGTTTTCCAAATAAGCCCGCGCGCTTTCCACTTCCTGTTGATTGTGCTGGGCAGTTGTCCGCGCTTCCTCCAACTGCTGGGTCATGAGATTGAATGATTCGGTCAGTACGCCCAGTTCGTCGCGGCTCCGTACCGGATGGCGTCTGCTGAAGTCGCCCTGCGCAACCGCTCGCGTACCCTCCGCCAGCATCCCCAGAGGCGCGCTGAGCCGTTCGCTGATCAGGAAGGCGGCGGCCAGGGCAGAGAAAAGCGCAAGCAGCAGCGCGAGCGTCAGGGTCACCCCGTAGAGGTGTTTGAGACCTTCCCGCGACAGCAGCAATTCCTGGTAGTCCCGATAGGCTGCCTGTACTATTTCCGCGTCTTCCGCCAGTTGTTTCGGCACGGGCTGCGTCAACTGAAGAATGCGCGTATTGTTTCTTACGCCGGGAACATCGATAGGTGACCATACCTTCAGGTACAAACCTTCACCGGGAATCGACTCAATCGTGCTGTATCCGTTTTCCGCCCTGATCTGATGCATTGAAGTCGTACTGAGTCCGTCAGGGACGGTTTCACTCATGTCCGCACGTGCAAATGCAACGACGTTACCTTCGTGATCGAACAGGACTGCTTCCTGCGCCTGCGTTTGATGGACGAGCTGGTTTAATGCCGGCGGCAAGGGCCCTGTTTGCTCAGATAATGCAAGCGCGGCGAGATCGGCTTTTCTGTGCAGATCTTCCAGCCGGCTGTCGAGAATGGTGCGCCCCAGTTCCAATCCGCCTTCCAGAGCGCGATCCACTTTTACGTCGAACCAAGATTCGATACTTTTTCCCAGAAACTGGACCGATATGCTATAGACCAGGACACCCGGGAGCACCGCCATCAGCGAGAAGATCAGCAACAGGCGCAGCGCCAGCCTGGAACCGAATACGCCCGCCTGAAGCCTGCGTCTGAGCCTCCACAACAGGTATCCGACGATTGCCATGAGGAACAGCACCAAACCGGCGTTGAGCCTGATCAGAAGCCTGTATTTACGGTCAAAGAGGCCGGTATCGGCGCCAGCGCTCGCGAGCAGGAGCAGCATGATCGCCCCCAGCGCCACGCCGGCGATGATGAGGTATTTCATCATTTGCTGCTGTCCTGCAGCTTCTGGGAGGGTAAGCGGGTATCCCACCGCAAAGTACCGGAACCGAGATCCCATTCCCGGGAGCCGAGCGTCTCCACCTGGAACGGCTTGGGCAGCGCTGCTATATCGAGACGCATGCGCAATTCCACGGTATATTCCCCGTTCGGGATCAATTCTTCACTCGCGTTGATCGGCCGGTCCCGCACGCGGCTTAACGCCTGCAATGCGTCGTTGAGCGAACTGAAGTTCTGTGACAATGCCCCCCGCGTCAGGCGATACTGACGGGTCAGCGCGTAGTAGCTCAATCCTTCGCGCACTCTGCTATAGCCTACTCTTTCATCGAACCAGTACCAGCGTGAGTTGACCAGGCCGAGCTCGGTGACAAAATAAAGCACAATACCCTTCTCCAGGGCGTGCTCCAGTTTGTGATTGAGAGTGATCTGGAAATCGGCATCAAACTCGTAGGCGCCTTCCACGGGTTTGATTCTGACCGACTTGATCTCTATGCTTGCTTCCCCATGTGCGCTGGATGCCTGTCCTACGAGCACAAGCAGCAGCACTGCCACAGTCATGCGCAGGAGACGCGCCAGGAAATCAGAGCTTTTCAAGCAATGCATAAAAAAAACCGTCGTGATGGGGGGCCGGCAACAACTGGCCGTCAACGATTTCTGGCACGGAAAAGGGCAGCAGACGAGCATCCGGGTGATGATTCAGGAAGCTTTCCACCTGAAGGCCGTTTTCCTCTGCGAATATGGAACAAGTGACATAGAGCAATTTACCGCCTTTGACCAGGGTTTGCCAAAGGGCATCGAGCGTTTTACGTTGTATCTCGGCAAACTGCGCCAGGTCGCTTTCGCGCCGTAGCCATTTGATGTCGGGGTGACGCCGCACCACTCCGGACGCAGAACAAGGGACATCAGCCAGGATACGGTCGAATGGCCTTCCATCCCACCACTCTTCCGGGTGCGTGGCGTCGCCCTGAATGATGCGATAAGGCTTGAGGCCGAGACGAGTGAAATTCTGCTTTAGCCGTTCTACCCGCTCGCCATCATTGTCAACTGCGATCAGTTCCAGATCGGTCAACTCAAGCAGATGCGCACTTTTCCCGCCAGGCGCAGCGCAGGCGTCCAGCACACGCATTCCGCTCTGGGGACATAGTAGCGGCGCTGCCATTTGAGCGGCCACATCCTGAACTGATACCAGCCCTTGACCGAATCCCGGCAGTTTTTCCACCGGGACCGGGTGAAATAATTCAAGCGCCTCTTCTACCCAGTCGTTTTCCGGTCGCCGGGCATTCAGTCCGGCATTGTGCAGCAGCTTCTGATAGGCTTCAACGTTTGTCCTCCGCCGATTGACTCTGAGCGCCATGGGCGGCCGCTGATTGGCAGTTTCCAGTACAGCCTGATAGCGGGTGGGATATTGCGCACGGAGTTTGGCGATCCACCATTGTGGATGGGAATACTTTCCTACTTCGGTTGCCGCCGCTTGTTCAAGCAGGGCAGGACGTTTGCGCAAGAAGTTGCGCAATATCGCATTGACCAGTCCGCCTATACTTTTCGCATGCCGGGGATCCCGCATGTTCCTGCTATTCCTACTATCGATCGAGGGGCTGCAAGAAGCGGATACGGCGCTGTCCACTACAACGTGCGGCGCCGTTTTGCTGTATTGAAGCTGATACAGTCCCACCAGCAGCAGGTAGCGCAAACTCTGATCCTTGAGGGGCTTGTTCAGCAATAAGCCAAGCAATATGTCCAGTTGACCATAAAAGCGCAGTACACCATAGCTTAAATCCTGAATCGCACCGCGCTGCTGGTCAGAGAGGCCGCTGTGGCTGCGCCAGGTTTCCTGCAAAACCGTTGTCAGACTCGCGCCACTCAGCACTCTTTCAACAGTGGTGGCGGCTAGGCGCTGCGTCCTGATCATTCCCGGCTTTCAAAACGATCACCCCGCCGTAGAGAATGCCCCAGGAGGAATTCAGCGGATCTTAATTTTTTACCTCCGGATTTTTGCACGATCTTCAATATCAAGGCATGCTTGCCGCATGCAACGACAATTCCATCTGGTCTTATTGCAACGATTTCCCCCGGTTTTTCATCTGTCTCTGCGATGTCTATGCTGGTCTGCCACACTTTCATGGAAATTCCATTCACGGTGGAATGCATGCCGGGACGAGGATTAAAGGCCCTCACTGCGCGATCGATATTTTCTGCATCCATCCGCCAGTCAATTTCGGCTTCCGGCTTTTCCAGTTTGGAGGCGTACGTGGCCGCCAGATCATTCTGGGGAGTGGCGATAATTTTTCCTTGCTGCAACAAAGCCAGCGCCTCTACGATACAGGCCGCTCCCAGTTGTCCAAGCTTTTCATGCAGTGTTCCGGCAGTGTCATCCTTTGCGATTGTAATACTTCGTACCAGTAGAATGGGGCCGGTATCAAGACCGCGATCCATCTGCATGATCGTAATTCCTGTTTCCCGATCTCCCGCCAGAATCGCCCGTTCGATTGGAGCCGCTCCGCGCCACCGGGGCAGTAACGAGGCATGAATGTTGACGCAGCCAAGTTTCGGAATATTCAGAACGGAGAAAGGCAGAATCAATCCATACGCAGCGACAACCATGATATCCGCTCTGATGGCATCGAGTTGCGCGTGCAACTCGGGTTGCCTGAGGGAGGGAGGCTGCAGTAGACCAAATCCCCGCTTTTGCGCCAGTAACTTCACTGCGCTGGGAGCATTTTTCATGCCTCTTCCGGCAGGTCGATCCGGCTGGGTCAGCACCAATGCAATTTCGTGTCCGGCATCTGCCAGCGCTTCAAGCGCGGCCGCAGCGAAAGGAGGCGTTCCGGCAAAAATAATTCTCATGGGGATGGACAGGAGTAGGCGCTCGACGGCAAGAAAGGGCTGTCAGTATCCGCATCCCGTTCCCGTTGCCGGAGCGCCGGTCAGCAAACTCTCCGGATAATCTCGCATTGCGGTTGCACCGGGTTTGCTGTGGAAGCAGGGAAATGCACCGTGAAATGTACCAAAAGCTTGCAAGAGACAGACAATAAAGATATAAATTTTTACATGGTTTGCTACATCACCTTTCGGCGTTGTTTCCGGAATTTTGCCTGAATCCTCGATTGCTTCATCCGCGACCAATACTCCACAAATACTTTTCCCAGCAGGTGGTCCATTTCATGCTGAATGCATACCGCCAGAAGACCGTCGGCATCCAGCGTGAAGCGCTCGCCGTCCTTGTTCAAAGCTTCGACGGTAATCTGCGCAGCGCGCGGCACCTTGCCAAATATGCCAGGCACGGACAGGCAGCCTTCCTCATAGTCCGATTCCCCGTCGTGTGCAGTGATTTCCGGGTTGATCAGCACAAGCAGTTGGTCATGGGTATTGGAAACATCGATTACGATAACACGCTTGTGCACATCCACCTGGGTGGCAGCCAACCCGACTCCCGGCGCGGCGTACATGGTTTCCGCCATATCCTGCACCAGGACGCGTATTTCATCGGTGACTTCGGGAACCGGAGCCGCAATGGTGTGTAACCGTTCGTCAGGATATTGCAATATTTTCAATAGCGCCATAAAAAGGCTTGAACATAAAAGAAACTGAATGCAAAATTCAAGGCGACGCCTCATAGCGATAGTCCGTCGCACCTTCGCAGGATTCCTGCGGATATATTATATCCTGATTTACCTGCAACCTTCTTTTCTCCGACTTTCAATCACTGCTAAGTTCCTATATTTCATCAGATTGTCTTGCCATGACCGTAACCGGAGATTTGCGCTCCAGGTTGATCACCGTGAGTTCTGCAGCGGTGAAGGGATGAAGTCCACCGGATGCGGTTACGGGATGAAAAGGCCATGTCATCGATACCTGACCAGGTAATTTCGCAGCGGAATATCGAACCGGATATCGAATCCTGGCTCGCCCTGGATTTGATCAATGGTCTGGGTGACGAGTCGATGAGGTGTTTGCTTGCGGCTTTTGGCAGCCCCGCTGCAATTCTTTCGGCCAGCATGACTTCATTGGAGCGGGTGGTTAAAAGGAAGGTGGTGGACAACATTATCAGGGGAGCTGACCCGCAAAAGCTGAACGCTTCGCTCAAATGGCTGGAAGACCCGCAGAATTCCGTCATCACCCTGGCAGATTCGGATTATCCCGCACTGTTACTCAATATCCCCGATCCCCCGCCGCTTCTCTATATCAAAGGAAAGCGCGGTCTGCTGAACACGCCAATGCTTGCCATTGTCGGCAGCCGGAATGCTACGCCCCAAGGCCTTTCCAATGCAGAAGCTTTTGCCGAGGCGGCGAGCGATGCAGGATTTTGCATTGCCAGTGGCATGGCGCTTGGCGTGGACGCCGCAGCGCATCGTGGGGGACTGCGAGGAAGGGCCAGCAGTATTGCCGTGGTGGGTACCGGACTGGATCTCGTTTATCCCGCAAGCCATCGCAAGTTGGCGCATGAGTTGGCGGAAAAGGGCGCGCTTGTCTCCGAGTTTCCGTTGGGTACGCCTCCCATCGGCAGCAACTTTCCGCGTCGCAATCGCATCATTAGTGGCCTGAGCAGGGGGTGTCTTGTGGTCGAGGCCGCGTTGCAGAGCGGTTCTCTGATCACCGCGCGACAGGCGTTGGAGCAGGGACGCGAAGTATTCGCCATTCCGGGCTCCATTCACTCGCCCTTGTCCAGGGGATGCCATGCACTCATCAAGCAGGGTGCCAAGCTGGTGGAAAGCGCAGGAGATATTCTGGAGGAATTCGGCTGTCCCCCTGGGGTCCCCGTCCTCATTCCGGAAGGGGATGAGGCTGCAAGAGAAGAATTTTTGCTGTTGAAACACCTCAGTCACGACATCGTCGATGTCGATACCCTCTGCCTGCGTAGTGGCTTGACGGTAGAAACGGTATCGGCGATGCTGTTGACGCTTGAACTGGATGGCATAATCGCCAGTCTTCCCGGCGGGCGTTACCAGCGGCTCCGGTAGGTTGCGGTGTTCGAGGTATGTACGGCTTCCATATGATAACCAGATCCGGGGGGGTAAGAGGGGGTAACGTGGGGTCGGAAGAGGTTGCAGGAGTTGCAGCGACCGGTACGGACGACAGGATTCCGCGCGGAGAAGCATGGTTGTTTTTCTGCTCAGCTTGCCTGCCTTCGGGGATTCCTATCATGATGATGTTTTTGGTTCCGGGTCGATGGCAGTGCTATCTATTTTTGCTTGCTCCCTGTTATGCTGATAAATCGCATGGGGGTAATGCGATATTTACAGGAGTTTCATGGGTAAAACCTTAATCATTGCCGAGAAGCCTTCTGTTGCCGCAGACATTGCGCGTGCCTTAGGCGGATTCACGAAACATACCGACTACTTCGAGAACGATGAATATGTCGTGTCATCTGCCGTAGGGCATTTGCTTGAGCTCGCGGTCCCTCCGGAACACGAAGTCAAGCGAGGGAAATGGAGCTTTACGAATCTGCCCGTCATTCCACCGCATTTTGACCTCAATCCCATCGAGAAAACCGAATCGCGGCTGAAGCTTTTGACCAGGCTCATCAAACGGAAGGATGTGGACGCGCTGATCAACGCTTGCGATGCAAGTCGGGAAGGGGAACTGATTTTTCGCTACATTACTCGCCATGTTGGAACCAAAAAGCCGGTTAAACGGCTATGGCTGCAATCGATGACGCCCGCTTCCATCCGGGAAGGTTTCAATAAGTTGCTGGATGATGAAGACGTGTGGCCATTGGCGGAAGCAGCGGTAAGCCGTTCGGAAGCTGACTGGCTAGTGGGCATAAACGGCACACGCGCCATGACCGCATTCAATTCACAGGAAGGCGGCTTCCATAAAACCACAGTGGGGCGTGTACAAACTCCTACATTGGCGATTCTGATCGAGCGCGAAGACATCATCAAGAAATTTGTCCCTCGCAGTTACTGGGAAGTGCATGCAACGTTTTCCGCCCGGGAAGGAAGCTATAAGGGTCGCTGGTTCGACGAGTCGTTCACGAAAGCCAGGAAAGACAATGAGCAAAAAGCAGAGCGGTTATGGGATCATGCGACTGCGGAAGCTATCCGCGCCAAGTGTCTCGGCAAATCTGGGGTCGTCACCGAAGAAAGCAAGCCTGCTACCGAAACCTGTCCTTTGCTCTATGACCTTACCAGTTTGCAGCGCGACGCGAATGGCCGTTTCGGCTTTTCCGCCAAGACTACGCTCTCACTGGCGCAGGCATTATATGAAAAGCATAAGGTGTTGACTTATCCGCGCACGGACTCGCGGGCTCTGCCGGAAGATTATATTGCCGCTGTTAAGGAAACCCTGGGTTCGCTCCAAAACTCTGGATACGGAGCATTCGCCGCGCAGATCCTCGGAGCAGGCTGGGTTAAGCCCAATAAACGTATATTCAACAATGCAAAGATCTCCGACCACTTTGCGATCATCCCTACCACCATTGAAGCCAGGGGTTTGAACGAGGTGGAGTCAAAGCTGTACGATCTTGTTGTCAAACGTTTTCTCGCGATATTCTATCCGGCGGCTGAATTTCTCGTTACCACCCGTATCACGCGGGTGGAGAACGAGCCCTTCAAGACCGAAGGTAAAGTTCTGATCAATCCCGGCTGGCAAGCTGTTTACGGCAAGGAGGCGCAGCCTTCGGGTACGGAGGACAACTCGACTTTGGTCAAGCTGGAACCGGATGAATCGGTGATCGCCGAGGAAATTGAGGTTACCTCGCACCAGACCCGCCCGCCCCCCCGATTCAATGAAGCCACGCTGCTGTCTGCGATGGAAGGCGCGGGTAAATGGGTGGAAGATGAAGAACTGCGGGAAGCCATGAGCGCAAAGGGACTTGGCACACCGGCGACACGCGCAGCGATTATCGAAGGCCTGGTATCGGAAAACTACATCCAGCGTGTAGGACGGGAACTGCATCCCACTGCCAAGGCCTTTTCTCTCATCACCCTGTTGCGGGGGTTGAAAGTACCGGAACTTACTTCGCCTGAGCTGACGGGTGACTGGGAATACAAGCTGCGCCAGATCGAACAGGGAAAGCTTGAACGCAACAAGTTCATGGCAGAAATCGCGGAGATGACGAGCCACATCGTGCAACAGGCAAAAAGTCATCGCGGCGAAACCATTAGTGGAGATTTTTCGACGCTCAAGTCGCCCTGTCCGAAATGCGGCGGGGTGATTCAGGAGACATATAAAAAATTTCAGTGCCAGAAATGTGATTTCGCGCTATGGAAAATTCTGGCGGGACGACAGTTTGAAACGGCGGAAATGGAACAGCTCATTACCCTGCGGGAGGTGGGACCTCTCCAGGGCTTTCGGAGCAGGATGGGGCGGTTGTTCAACGCCAACATCAAACTGACGGATGAATTCGAAATGAAGTTCGATTTCGGCGCAGACGGTGAGCAGGATGCCGAAGAGGTTGATTTTTCCGGGCAGGAACCGCTCGGAAAATGCCTCCGGTGCAGTGGCCGGGTATTCGATCACGGCATGAGCTACCTGTGCGAAAAATCGCTCGGTTCTGCACATACATGCAGCTTTAAAATAGGGAAAATCATTCTCTCGCGGCCGCTCGAGCGCGAGCAGGTCATGAAACTGTTGCAGACCGGCAAAACGGATTTGCTGACAAAGTTTATTTCCAAGAAGGGCAGGCCGTTTTCAGCCTATCTCGTTGCCGGCAAGGACGGAAAAATCGGGTTCGAGTTCGAAGTGAAGGAGGCAAAGGTTAAAACCCCGGCAGAGACGGAGGAAACAAAGGTGTCGAAATCGAGGGCTGCACCGTTGAAAAAAACCCTCTCCGCGAAAACGAGGTGAAAGGGGCAGTGGAGCGCACCCTGCTTCGTGAAGACCCGTGCGGGAGACCGGGAGATTGAGAGAATGAGAGAAGAGGGGAAGGGCGTGATTGCGTAACGCCTCTTCCTTTATTGGGGAGCTGCTGATGGCTGATGGGTTTCGATATAGGAGACGATATCTCCTACGGTACTGAATCCCTTTGCTTCCTCGCTATCGAAATTGATGCCAAACGCATCTTCAGCGTCAAACAGAAGCTGGATCGTATCCATGGAGTCGAGTCCGAGCTCTTCAAATTTTGAAGACCGGTTGATAGTGGAAGCATCGAGATTCTCGACTTTTGTGGCAATGAATTGTATGACCTTTGCTTCAATCTCCGCTGTGTCCATATCTAGTTCTTCCTTCATGCAAGGGTTGTGAAAAGAATGCTCGCATTGTTGCCACCAAATCCGAAAGCGTTACACAAGCCGGTGCGGACACTTCTTTTCTGCGCAACGTTGGGGGTGTAATCGAGGTCACACTCGGGATCAGCCTCATCAAGATTGATGGTCGGATGGATGATGCCGGTATGAAGCGCCATGATGGTGGCGATACTGCCGATTGCTGCCGATGCGCCGATGGAATGCCCTACCATCGATTTGGTAGCGCTGATGGCAATGTCAGTGGCACGCGCTCCAAAAAGATTTTTTATCGCCCGCGTTTCGACTGTATCGCCCAGCGGCGTGGAAGTCGCATGCGCATTGATATGCTCAATGAAATCCGGCTCCATTCCGGCATCACGGATGGCTTCCTGCATGGCAGCTATCTGGCCTTCCATGTCGGGCATGACGATATGCGTGGCATCACATGCCTGTCCATAGCCGGCAAGCTCGGCATATATTTTCGCTCCCCGGTGGCGGGCCTGCTCTTCCTTCTCGAGAATCAGTATTCCGGCACCCTCTCCCATGACAAAACCATCGCGGCCTTTTGCGAAAGGACGCGAGGCCCCGGCTGGATTATCATTGGAAGTGGTGGTCAGGGCATGCAATATCTCAAAACCGTTGATGGTGAGCGGCAATACGCATGCTTCAGCGCCGCCGGCGACCACCACGTCCGCTCTTCCTGCACGCAGGAGATCGAGTGCCGCACCGATGGCATTGGCTCCCGAAGAGCAAGCTGTACTGGAGGTCAGGTTCATGCCTTTGAACCCATGCCTGATCGCGATCCAGGCGGCAGCGGAGTTGGCCATTGTGCGTGGTACGGTGAAAGGCGGTACCGGCTGACTTCGAAACTTGCGCAGCGCGGACGATTCGAAGGTGGAAAAACCACCCATTCCCGAACCTATGCTTACCCCGATGCGGCGAGATTCATAAGCATCAAGCCCGCCGGCATCCTCGAGGGCAAGACGCGCAGCAAGCAGGGCAAGCTGGGTGAATCTGTCGGTTTGCTCGATATACTTTTGGGAGAGGAAGGTTGAAGGATCAAAGTCCGCCACTTCTCCTGCAATTTGAGAACGCCTGCTCGATGCATCAAAGCTGGTTATTCTTTTTATTCCGCTCACGCCATTGACAGCCGCTGACCAGAACTGGTCAACCCCGATACCAATGGGGGAAACAACTCCCATTCCTGTAACGACTACACGCATACAAAACCGGAAATAATCATAGGAATCTGCTCAACCTCATTATGCGGAGGCATTCAATGCAGTGAACAGGCGAGTTCTCATTGTGTAATGGGCAGCGTAAATGAGTAACGGAATCCGCTGGGAATCGTTGACCGGCCATTGCCTGAAGGTTTCCGGGCCTCACGGTTGCGCAGGACACTCGTATTGCTATTTTGCGTTGAATATCATTGGGAACAGGTATCTCAATATGCCTCCCATAATCCAGATGATGAGTAATAAACTCGAGATGACGGCTGCTCCTTCGATAAGCGCTGACAAGAGCGTTGCAGCCAAGCTATCGAATTCCTGTTGCCCGGCTTCGTTGCGCCGGCTCCTGCGGCGGTTCCTTACCCATATTTGCAGCCCGATAACGACAGGAATAAGGGCGAGAGACACTAGCAGGTTATACTCAGAACTTTCCATCAATAATCAACCTTCCGCAAATAATCGTTACAGAATCCATTGCCAGTCGCTGTTTTTTTTCCTTTTACTTCATTCGCTATACTGCACCGCTCATTTTTCGGACTGAGTGCGCGAAGATCGCGGGGATAAATGCTGAAGTTCGTCCTCAGGTAGCAGACCGGCAATTATAATATCACACGTCAACAAGGTGTCATCGAGTTAACAAGTTAACATATCCGCCCTGTCCGCGGGGTATGGACTGGTTCCTGTCGGGACTGGGTAAAGCAGAAACCGTTTCGATCTTCAACTCATTTTCGGGGCGCAGTCTTTCACGGTACAAACGTTTCCGGTCTCTGGGCGCAATGCGACCATGGAATATCCACATCTGATCATCACTTGGCCAGTTTTACATGAAAAAAAAGATTAGCGGCCCGCACTTCCCGGAAGTCATTGTCCGTCCGGTCAGAAGCTATCGGGAAATGGGAGTTTTTATCGATATTCCCTGGAGTATTTACGCTGACGATCCCATGTGGGTGGCCCCTTTACGGCTGGAGCGACGACTGCATTTTTCGAGATTCAATCCCTTTTTCAAGCACGGAAAATGGCAGGCCTGGATTGCATACAGGAATGATCAGCCGGTGGGAAGGATCAGCGCCCAGATCGATCAACTGCATCGGGAACGCTACGGCGGCGATACCGGACATTTCGGTCTGTTCGAGTGCATAGATGATAAGGAGGTTTCGGCTGCCCTTATCCAGATGGCTGAGGCATGGCTGAGGATGCAGCAGACGAGACATGTGACCGGTCCCTTCAATTTATCGATTAATCAGGAATGCGGCATATTGGTGGACGGTTTTGATACGCCGCCGGTAGTGATGATGCCGCACTCCCGCAGATGGTACGGCCGCCTGCTGGAAGAACAAGGGTATCAACAGGCAAAGGATTTGCTTGCCTATTGGATAGAACTCGATTTCAAGGTGCCGCGGCTGATGGACGCCTTGATCGGTAAATTTGCGGATCAGGTGCGTCTGAGAACCCTGCGCCGCGACAAGTTCAGCGAGGAACTGGAAGTCCTGCGTGATATATTCAACGATGCCTGGTCGGAGAATTGGGGTTTCGTTCCTTTTACCCAGGCGGAGTTCGCGGAACTTGGCGCCACTCTTCGCTTGCTCGTGCCCGATGATTGTATCCAGATTGCGGAGGTCGACGGGGTGCCCGCCGCATTCATGGTGGCATTGCCAAACCTCAACGAAATTTTTGCCGATCTGAACGGACACTTGTTTCCGTTTGGCTGGACCAGGCTGGTCCGGATCAGATCCAGGGGAGGGGTGCATACCGGTCGCATACCATTAATGGGAGTACGCAGGCGCTTCCATAATACTCCGCTCGGTATGGCACTTGCCTTCATGGTCATCGACGCGCCGAGGGAACTCGGACGAGCCATGGGAGTGAAGGCAATGGAATTATCCTGGATACTTGAGGACAACAAACCCATGCGGGCCATTCTGGATAGTTTGGGCTGCAGGGAGTATAAACGTTACCGGATTTACCAGAAGATGCTGTGAATGCCGGATGGAGCAACTGAAGAACCGGAATCGGTAAAACGATGCAATGAAAAAGAATGATCTGTTCACCGCCGTGGTGCTGGCAGCGGACCGCACGGCTCGTGATCCCGTCTCCTTGGAAACGGGAGCGCCCTGCAAGGCGTTTGCGCGCGTCGGGGGGGTACCGATGATCATTCGCGTACTGGACGCGCTGGAAGCCAGCGGCATGGTGAAGAGCATCATTTTGTGCGGGCCGCCCAAGTCCTTGCTGCCCGCTTGTCCGGAACTGCAGGAACGTATTTGCAATGGGCGCGTCGTCTGGCTGCCAAATCTCGATTCTCCCAGCCGCAGCGCCCGCAGCGGCCTCTCCCAAGTGAATCAGGAGACTCCGATATTATTGACCACAGCCGACCACGCGTTATTGACACCGGCCATCGTGCAATATTTTCTTCGCAGCTCCCAGGCTTCGGATTGCGATGCTGCTGTCGGAGTTGTCAAATATGAAGATGTGGCAGCTGCATTTCCCGGGGCAAGGCGAACGGTAATAAGGTTAAAGGATGCGAATGTTTGCGGCTGCAACCTATATGCCTTTCTCAATGATCGCGGCCGCGGTCTCGTAGCATTCTGGCAACGTGCGGAAGATCTGCGCAAGCGGCCGGTACGCTTGATCATGGAGACTTTCGGGTTCGCGACTGTCTTCTATTATCTGCTGGGATTATTGACGATAGAACGGGGATTGAGAGCAGTCAGAAGGAAAACCGGCATCAGGGCGCATCCGGTATTTCTGCCCTATCCTCAGGCGGGGGTCGATGTGGACAAGGTTGCAGACTTGGTGCTTGCGGAGTCGGTACTGGCGGGCGAGGCGCCGGCTGCCGGGGGAGGAGCTGGTTTGCGCGGACCCGCTCCCTGAAATGCAAGAGGCTTGAATTCCGATCAACGGCGACAGGCAACGTGAAAATAATAGAACGATATATCACGCGGGAACTGCTGATACCGTTTATGGTAGTCACCGTGATCCTCGCGACATTGTTTGCAAGTTTCAGCACCGCCCGTTTTCTGGCCGGAGCAGTGACAGATTCGCTTGGCCTTGTCCCTGTACTCAGGCTCGTGCTGCTGAAAACGCTGATCGCACTGGAAGTGCTGATGCCGATTGCCCTGTACGTAGCTGTCATCATGGGATTGGGCCGTCTGCACCGGGACCAGGAAATAGTCGTTTTGCGTTCCGCCGGAGTCAGTGAGCATCGCATTATCTATGCAGTGCTCATCGTTGCGGTTCCTGTGGGGCTTATCAGTGGTTTCCTTTCCATTTTTGCGCGTCCATGGGCGTATGAGGAAAGCTATTTGCTTAATGCCCAGGCAGAGGCAGAGTTGAATACAGATCGGTTCCGCGCCGGGCGTTTCTACGGCAGCGAAAAAAAAGGCCGGGTGATTTATGTGCAGTCCAAGGATAGCTCGGGCAAACAGATGAAAGAGGTATTCCACTATCTGAACAAGCATGACAGCACCGAGATCATTCTTGCCAGGAAGGCTTACCAGCCCGAGCTTGTGTTCGGCCAGCGCCCCCAGATACATCTGCTGGATGGCTCCATTTACCGGGTATCGCACACCGGAAAGGGTGATACCGTCGTTCAGTTTGAAAAGCTGGTTTATTTCACGGACAGCGGAAACGTAATGGATTACAGGCGTAAGGCTGCCCCTACCGCCGCATTGATGCAATCCGATCAGCCACGGGATATTGCCGAGCTTCAGTGGCGGCTATCGCGCCCGTTGGCAACGATCCTGCTGGCGCTGATAGCGGTGCCCTTCAGCCGCGCTTCGCCCCGCCAGACCAAGGGGGATAAGACTTATTATCTGGCAGCTCTGGTTTTCGCCATCTACTATATTTTGAGCGGATTGGCCCAGACCTGGGTCGAGCAGGGCACAATCGGCAGGGTGCCGGGGGTATGGTGGCTCTATGCTGTCATGCTGCTGTTTGCAATCTCGTTATTGTTGCCCGGTTTCTGGCGGAAGCTGCTTCTGCGCAGATGACGATAATTTACCGCTACCTGGCGCTCCAGGTTTTGATGGGTCTGGGAATCGCTACTGCGGTGCTTCTGCCGCTCTTCGGTTTCCTTGATTTGCTGGATCAGCTCGATGACGTGGGAAAGGGTACGTACAGCGTCAAGGATGCGTTTCTTTATACGGCCCTACTGCTGCCGCGACGGTTTATTCAACTCGCGCCTTTCATCGCATTGATGGGCAATGTAACTGCATTGGGAAGGCTTGCCGTCGGATCGGAACTCACGGCATTACGAGGAGCAGGTGTATCTCCGCTGGGCATCAGCCTCGCACCGGTTGCCGTTGGAATAATTCTTTTACTGTTTATTACTGTACTGGATCAGTTCGTGGCGCCACAATTTCAGCAGAAAGCCATTTCATCCCGCGCAGCCGCGCTCGAGAAGAGCGCCGCGCTTGGCAAACAATTGGGGATATGGACGCGGGATGAGCGGAATATACTGCGAATCGGAGAAATGCTGCATGCGAGAAGGGCGGCGAACATCGAAATAATGCATTTTGACGACAATGGTTTCCTGTTACGCTATACGTATGCCAAGTATGCTAATATCATAAATGAGGAGTTGTGGGAGCTAAGGGACGTCGTCATCAAGACATTCAACGGCAATGCCATGGAGATCGTAAGCAGAGAATCGGTGCCTTGGGAACCCTTCCTGAAGGAGGAGGATATCTCGACATTGACCAAATCGCCGGAAAGTCTCTCACCCGCCGAGTTATTTTTACATGTGCATTTTCTGCGCACCACGGGTCAGGAGTCGGATGCTTATGAGCTTGCCTTGTGGCGCAAGGCGGGCGGTGCCCTGACGACCATCGCGATGCTGCTGCTTTCGATTCCCTTTGTTTTTGGATTGGTGCGAGCGGGGCTCGGCAACAGGCTCGTGGTTGCATCGATGCTCGGAATCAGCGTCTATCTCTTCGACCAGATCATTGCCAATGCCGGCTTGTTACTGCATCTGAATCCCGCGCTGAGCGCACTTCTTCCAGGAGTAGTGCTGATCGCCGTGGCTTATTTCTGGTTACGGCGGATTTTTTAACAAAATCCGGATTTGTTCACGATTTTCTTGACTTGAATGCCTGCCGCAATCTCGCGGGAGGACTTGCGAAGCCTATCAATTTGACAACTCCAGACGCAGAGATAATCAAGCAGCCGGCGGATTCGTCGATGCCTGTTTATATCCGTATCATTGGCGATAGCGAAACCGATATCTGGGGCTTAAGTGGCCGGGAACGTCTGCAGCGCATGTTGAAAGCATTCGCCGGGACGAGGTGGGTCGACCATCCCGCACGGATTCCCGTTCCTGCCTCGGCACTGCTTTTACGCGGGGATTACCTTTTTGACGCTATCGTACTGGGCGCGCTGATCAAGGCAAAAATGGATCTTGTGCTTGTCAGCGAGGAGAGTAAGCCAGTCGCAGTGAGGATTTCCGGCGGGAACGTGCAACAGGCGCTTGATGAATTTGAGAGCGGAGGAGAAGGGCAAACCCTTTCTTTCTTGCCGCGTTATGAACTGAAAGACCTTGATCTGCCAAGCCTGCGCCAGAACCTCAAGAAAAGAGATGCCCCTTACGTTTTGCCGATCAGCAGGAACAGCCGCCGCAATCTGGAGTCAGAGCTATTCAAACGGTCTTACAAAGGGGTGACCGATTTTGTGACAAAGTGGCTGTGGCCGGCGCCTGCATTTCAGGCGGTACACTTCTGCATACGTGCGGGTCTGCGTCCCAACCATATTACACTGCTCAGTCTTTTGTTTGCCGTGCTGGCCGGGGTTGCGTTCTGGTACGGTTTCTATGGATCGGGACTGGTGATGGGATGGTTCATGACCTTCCTCGACACTGTCGACGGCAAACTGGCACGGGTAACCGTTACTTCCAGCCGATTCGGTGACGTGCTCGATCACGGCCTGGATATCATTCATCCGCCGCTCTGGTACATTGCCTGGGGGATGGGGTTGTCCACCGACTATTCCTTATCCTCGCATCTGCCGCTATTATTCGGGCTGATTCTTATCGGTTACATCGGTGGGCGGCTGTGTGAGGGAGCATTCCAGTTCTGGGTCGCATCATTCGATATTTTCATCTGGCGTCCACTGGATTCCTTCAATCGGCTCATTACTGCCCGCCGCAATCCCAATCTGATTCTGCTGACATTGGGTTGGCTCGCGGGCAGGCCGGATATCGGCCTTTTGTCCGTCGTGATCTGGCACTTGCTTTCGACCGGTTTTCTCTTAGTGAGAGTGGCGATGGGATGGCTATCGCGCCGGTCGCGTGGACCCTTGCATTCCTGGTTTGAGGAGATCGTTGCGGGGCAGGATGAAGGAAAGCTGGCCGTTCGTATTTTTGCACCTTTAAAATCACGTAGATGACAGAAAGATCACGGGTCGATAGATTGAAGTCCGGAACAGGATCTGTCGGATTGCTTTTCAATCCGCTCAGTGGGCGCATCCGTAAGCGGAAGGAGGCGATCCGGCGCGCTGTGGGAGAGATTCCCGGCGCCTGCAGGGAAGTGACGAATGCTCAAGAAATCAGCACTTCGGTGGATATGTTCGTGAATGATGGCACGGATCTACTGGTCATTATTGGTGGGGACGGCACGGTACAGGGTGTACTGTCCCATCTGTTCGCCACTCAGCCTTTGGCAAAGTGGCCTGTCCTGACGATAGTGCCCGGCGGTACAACCAACATGACCGCGCTCGATCTCGGCATAAGCGGCAGCCCGGAATCCGTCCTGCGGCAATTGAGCGCCTCCTTTCAAAAAGATTTCCCCTCCGCACTCGTGGAGCGTCATGTTCTTTGCATAGAACAGGCCGGCGCGGAGAAGGTTTATGGGATGTTTTTCGGCGTGGGACTCATCGCCCGCGCTGTGATCTTTTCCCAGAGCAGGATAAAGCGGTTGGGTATTACCGGAGAAATCTACTCTGCCCTTATCACCTTCGGTTATGTTGCAGGTTTCCTGCTCGGACGGCGTCAGGGAGCATGGGCACCGGTCCAGCTGGCCATTACCGAGAAAACCTTACCCCGGCACCACGGAACCTATGCGTTTCTTTTCGCCAGCACCCTCGACCGCCTGCTGTTCGGCATGAGGCCATACTGGGGCGAGCAGCCGGAACCGCTGCATGTCACATTCGTCAGGCAGCAGCGGCAGCTTCCCTTGCGCTCGATGCTCCGGTTGCTGATAGGACGTGGAAACGATCTCAAGGACAAGGATGGTTATCATAGTTGCAACACCGATGAGCTGGAGCTGCTGATCGATGACGATTACATCGTCGACGGCGAGTCTTATCGTGCCGCCAGCCAGAGTGGACCCTTGCGCATTACGCCGGCTGGCCCGATCGTCTTTCTGGCGGCGGAGAGGGCAGCCGCAAACGCGAAATCATGAGTATTCTTCAAGAGGCTGCAACAGCGGATCCGCCGCTTCCCGAGGGTTTGATTTCGGAGATGACGGTCCTGAGTTCAAGTACGGTATCCGCGGATTTTCTCGTTTTGCTCGAGGCGTTGAAATTGCGCTTCGGTTCAGCCCTCGACGCTGTGCTTCTTTATGGATCGTGCCTGCGCGCACGTGAGATAGGGGATGGGGTGGTCGATTTTTACGCGGTCGTGAGCAGTTACAGCAGTGCTTATCCGGAGCGCTACCTGCGTTATTTCAACGCATTGCTACCTCCGAATGTCTTTTATCTGGAGGTATCCCAGGCGGAGAAAACGTTTCGTGCCAAATATGCCGTGGTTTCGATGGCGGATTTTGAGCAGGGGACTCGCCGCTGGTTCCACCCTTATCTCTGGGCGCGTTTTGCTCAGCCCTCGAGGTTATTATTTTTCCGCGACGAGGCTGCTCGCAAGCGAATTTCGGAGTCTCTGGCCCATGCGGTCGTCACTTTTCTCGGATCCACCCTGCCCACCCTCGATTGTTCCGGGACTACAGCGACCACCACCGAAATGATCTGGACCAATGGATTGACTCAGACTTACGCCGCGGAATTGCGGCCCGAGAGAGCAGGGCGCGCGCGCCAGCTCGCACAGATGAACCTGGAGATCTATTCACGCCTGACTGCTCTGGCAATACCTGCACTGGCAGGAAAATTGAGGCTCCTGCCGGATGGAAGTTACGAATCTCTGATAGACGATGCAGGACGTCAGAGATCGCTTTGGCATTGGCGGCTGCGACGCTGGCAGGGAAAAGTGCTGTCTGTGCTGCGGCTGTCCAAGGCGGCTTTTACCTTTCATGACAGCATCAGCTATGCCGCCTGGAAAATCGAGCGCCATACCGGCGTTCGCGTCGAAGTGACTCCTATGCTGCGGCGTCATCCCCTGTTATGGGGTTTTAAAGTTTCGTGGCGTCTGTTGTGGCGAGGCGTGATGCGCTGACTTCAGCAAGCCCTGCCGTACGCGCTTTGAGAATGAGATCACAGACTTCCCGCACTGCGCCATTCCCTCCGGCCTGTCTGCAGACATGATGTGCCTCCTGCATGATTTCCGGAACAGCATCCGCGGGACAAAACGCCGCCCCGACCCGCCGCATGCATTCTAGGTCGCAGAGATCGTCGCCAATGTATGCGATATGTTGTAATGAAACCGACCAGCGTGTTGCCAGTTGCAGAAGAAGCGCGAATTTGTCACGGGCCCCAGGGTAATATTCATCAATCCCGAGTTTTCTCATTCGTGCCTCCACTGAAGGACTGGTTTCGGTGGTAATGACACCGACCCGGATGCCATTCTCCCGCAGCAGTTTCATTCCATGCGCGTCCCGGGTATTGAATTTCTTAAGGGCCTCACCGTCAGGTCCATAATACATCCCGCCGTCGGTCAGCGTACCATCCACATCGAGCAACAACGCCTTGATTTCGGCTGCGACGGCGTTAACCGTCTGGCGTTTCTGCTTGAGCAGGAGTTGTTCTACAACAATCCAGTCGGTTTCATCGTCAATTTCGACTGCGCTCTCCGCCGCCATTTCATGGATGCCGATACGCCCGCCCAACCGGCAACCGCATTCCTCCAGCAGTTTCCTCCGTGTCAGGTAAAAAGCGCCATTTTCCATGAGATATCCTTCGAAGTCCTGCCGTCTTGGCCGGTGCATCGGATCGTAGTTGACGGGTGTGCCGTGCACGCTCCAGAAAAAGCGCTTTGAAGGTACAGCGGTTAGAAGGGAATCAAGGTTTTCTGTCAGGAACTTATGCCTGGCGGAGCGAAAATCGTCTGCACGGGTGAGCGGCGAGGTCGCTTGGATAAGACACATCACGTCAAAGGGAACCTGCTGTTGAAATTCGAGCATTGCGCTTTCTGTACTGGCCGTATCCATGCAGGTTGCCGCGGAGCGTTCCAGAACCGTGACTGACGGAAATTCCTCCAATACCGCTTTCCGGATATTGGGAGAATCGGTAGCAACATAGATATCGTCGAAACACTGCGATGCGATTGCCTGTTCCAGGCTCCATGCGAATAATGGCCGCCCTGCGATGTTGCGCACATTCTTTTCGATAATCGATTTCGAGTGTGCGCGCAGAGGCATGAAAGCTACCCAGCACACTAGTGAAAGTGAATCCCTTGGATGCGTTTGAGCTTATTACGCTGGGCGGCTTCGATTTCCACTATCGGCGCATTCTTGAAAGCCAGCGCCTTGGATACTGCGCGAACGTCACGGACCAGCTTCCGCAACCCGTCGGGTTCGAGCGAAGCGGCATGGTCGGTACCCTTCCAGGTCCGGTCCAGCGTAAAATGCCGCTCGATCCATGAGGCACCCAACGTGAGAGCAGCAATGTCCACCGCAATGCCAAGGTGATGACCTGAAAAGCCGATTTCCTTGATGCGCGCTCCGAATCTTTCCTCCAGGGCCTGCAACTCGAGCAGGCAGACCTGCTCGAAGGGGACGGGATAACCGGAAGTGCAGGCGTACAGCACCACCCTGTGGGCGACCCCGTGCTTCTCCATCAATTGCACGATCTGTTCCTGCTCGGCGGGGGTGGTCATGCCGAGCGATATATGAATCTCCCCGCCATAGTTCCTTGCGAGATACTCCAGCATCGGGAAATGCAGATTGCATGCCGAGGGGATCTTGATGAATTCCGGGTTGAGGCCGACGATTTCCTTTGCCGAGGTCAGATCCCAGACGGATGTGGAGTAGCCGATTCCAAACTCCTCGCACCATTTCTGCAGCAGCCGATGCTGGTTTACATCGAATTCCAGAAACTCGCGATGCTCCCCGTAACTGTTGCCATAACTGTGCTGCGGGTTCGGATGCCGGGCATTATATTCTTCGGGAGTGAGCAATTCCCGGTTCGAGCGCTTCTGAAACTTGACGAAATTGCATTTGGCGAAGGTTGCGGCGATTCCTATCATTTCCCTGGCGATTTCGATATCGCCTTTGTGATTGCAGCCGATCTCGGCTACTACTGTCGGGGTTTTCATAAGTATTCGACCTGTACACAAATACTACGATGACTGCGATGGGATGGCGAAAATTTAACTGCGATGCGACTCTTCATCCGCTTCAAACCTCCGGGCCCAAAATGCCTGCTTTTCCCCACTTTCTGAAAAGCATCCTGCTATTGGGTATTCAACCGCCTAATCCAGAACAGATGCTTGGAGTGTTGTTCCACGCGAATAGTGCCGAAGCGATTCAGCAATTTTCCGAAACGGGCGATTTTCTGCTCGATCTCGGTCACTGAAATCTGCGGAAAACGGTGATCGTGGTACGCCAGCCGGTTGGGACCGGGCCGGTGCATATTCAACTTGGTCGCCATTGCTTTCAGCGTAGCGAGCGCCCATCCCTGAACGTAAGTTCCGAGAGGCTTTGGCGGGGGCTGGGATTGGCGGTAGCCGCTCTCCTCGAGAATGTCGACGATGCGCTCACAAGCCAATCGCCCATCCTGCGCCGCCAGATAGTATTTTATCAGCGCCTCGCGCTCCTCACCTGCCGCAGCGCCCAATTCACCGCCAAGAATGCGACTCAAGGTATCCCTTAATTCCTCGAAATTGAAGCACTGATGACTTAGCCGGGTGGGCAACCCCTGGAAATCATAGTCATAATACTCGTTGAACGTGGCCAGGTAGGATATTGCCGGTACTCCCAGAACATAAGCTTCCAGTCCGGTGGTGCACCCGTTGTGCACCATGGTTTTTGCGGCGAGAAGCCAGGGGATGACGTTTCCTTCGCTTGTTACCGCCACCCGCTCGCATTGCGCGGCAATATCGTGATAAATCTCGTGGTTTTCGCTCGGATGGGGACGGATAACGATGTTGAAATCGGGAAATGCACGTTCGAGCGCCGGAATGAGTTTAGTGAAATCTCTGAGTATCGCCTGCTTGTGATCCCACAGCCCTTCGGCAAACGCACGGCTCATCCCGATTCCCGATTGACCACGACGTGCTTTTTCCCCCTGCTTTTTCTCCGGCTGAAACAGGCCGATACTTCCGATAAAAGGATTTACATCGCTGAAATTGGTATTGATAAGAATGAAATTTCCGTGGAGATTTCGCAGTCTTTGCACCTCCGTCTCGAAGTAGGGGCGCATTTCACTTCGAAGTATGTCGCCACGGGGGTTTCCCGTGATGTGAATCGGCATGTTCGCAGGTAAAGCCGGATATTGTCGAAGCAGGTCGACGTTTTCCTGTCCCCATGCAAATATATGGGACACATTCTTTATCGTCGCTGGCGAAAGCCGGAGGGTGAAATAAGTATCCGCAGGGGGGTGTACGAGAGCCTCTTCCTCCCAGGCAACAATCTCATGACCGAGCTGGCGTACTATTCTGAACATGGTGTTGCTCAGACTGCGCATGCTCTTCGCAAGATACACACCGCGTGGAATCGACGCCAGTTCGAAATGGGCGTATGCGCGTGAGCCCATGATGACGGGAAAGCCGCGCTCGGCCGCAATGCAGGAGAGAAGGATTTTGGCATCCAGTTCGCGTACTTGGCTTTCCACGGGAATGATAAGCGTCGAAACAGAATTTCCCATAGGCTATTTCAAGAGTTCAATCAGGACATTTTAGACTATCTCCGGTTTTCGGGTTTGTCTCGTTTTTCAATACTTCCCATCGCGCGGCAAAAGCCCGAAAAAGCCCGGGATCGCTGGAAATGATGGCTATCTCATGATTTAGCCAGAATGACGGCTTGGTCCAGTTGAAACTGCCGAAAATGGTGAACACACGGTCGCCATCCTCCACCAGTATAAACTTGAGGTGCATCGGCAGATCCTGCGGATCCTGGAAACGTGAAAATTGCACATTGGCGGCCGAAAAGCGCCTTTCTACCTTTGCGGTTACGCGCCTCAGCATTGATTCGGCAAGAACCTGTACTGTAATCCTGCGCCGCGCAAGCGCGGTCATGATTTCAACTGCGCGTTCGGCTCTGATGTGGGATGCGACGACGCGCACCCTTGCGCCGGGGCGCACATTCGCCAGGAACTGCACTACCGGGTGCGGATATATGCGTGGCCAGAAATAAAGGCTTGTGTCCTTTCCATGAATTGTCTCATTTGCACGGGAAGAGAAGCGGTACAGGAGGCCGGGCGGCATGCGGTGCAAGCACCGGGCATGCGCCGTCAACTGCACGACCAGCATGGGATCGACGAGTCCGACAAGCACGTTGTGTCCTCTGTCCTGATCCCCCAGCTCGCGGATGATTTCCGGGTTTTCGTCCGGCATGTTTCCTGACGGATTGAAAGAGCCGACAAAGGCGATGGGCGCAGGATGCGAAAAACAGTAAAGTTTCTCGTGCAACTGGGGTTTCCACGATTTTCCCGCCGGGGCCGGAATACCTGGAATACGGATGATGCGCAGCGCTTTTCCGAGACCACCGGGTTGGGAAAGCAGAGCGATTACTTCGTCGTTGGCATAGGGAACGCGCGGCTTTCCTTCCAGGGTCACGGTCACTTTCACCCCTCGTCTGTGTGCCTGAACAAGTGCTTCCGCCAAACGCATATCGCGGAAATAATAAGTAACCCAATCGATGGCTCCTCCGGTCGGTACGGCAGCGATGTGCGCCGCCAATACATCGCGCAAGTAGCCCGGCGGCCGGTCTGGACCGCCGAAGTAAACCTCGAGCGGAACCTGGGTCTCCACCTCGATTATCAAGTCTGAAGAGGGGGATCTGCGGGCATGTGCAAGCAGCTTGCTCAATTAAGAGAGGGCCCTCAGAGTGTATTCGATGTTTTCATGCCAGTCTGCGGCTTTGCAGGTGAGCGGATTCCACCTTGGTTCTGCTGCGCGTCTGTTTCCTGGAAGTGGACGCTATCACGAGGCGGAAGAAATCAACCAGTTCCGGTACATGATGATCGAATGTGAACAGGTGCCGCTGCTGCCAAACCCGTTCACGCGTCGCTCGCAACTGCTTGCAATCGCGCAGCTGGGCGGCGAGCTCATCCACGGTGTCAAAAAAAATTCCAATGCCAAGCTGCTTTGTCAGTGTCCGGGTAGCGACGAATGCGCTCTCATTTGCTTTCTGCAGCATCGGCAAGCCGGCTACCGCAAGGGTGCTGAGTCGTGCCGGATAGTTCAGGTCATCCCAGTTTGCCCGCCTGATTTCCCCTCCATTGCTGCTTTCGAACAGGTGCAGCCAGCCCGCATCATATTGGGAAAACTCGGCAGTCCAGCGGCTTTGGTCCACGTTCGGATGTAAATGCAGGTGGTCTGGCGCCAACGCCCGGGTTTTTTCAATCCATTGCAGCCATTGTCCATGGGTTATCTCCCCATAAAAATGCAGATGGATGCCATGACCGGCCAACTCCGCTACATGATGGGGGTGCAAGCCAATGGGTCGCCCCGGGGATACGGTATGAATATCACCTTCGCTGGCGGAACGCAGCGGCGCTCTAGGGTGATCAAACCAGTCACGCTTGGGCAGGTCTCCATCCAGCAGATGAGTGGGTTTGTCCAGCGACAGGCCGGGAATGATGGTATCAAACCAATCCCGCATTTCGGGGCTGGAGAAGATCTGCCCGTCCGAATACCGGTGCAGGTCAATCAGGTGCGGCCAGGTTCCCTTTTCAAGGCAGATGAAAGGTCCCTCCTTGAAATGCCAGACGAAAGGAATGCCTCGCGTGGCCATCAATACCTCATGTGCAAACGGGACGGCCTGCCAGTTGAGCAGCGCATAGATAACATCGGGCTGCACCTGCTTCACTGCTTCGCGCCAGTTGTCGCGCGGCAGGTCCTCCACATGTCCGAAAGGCATCGGCCCCACAGCGTTGTACCAGTACGGGCTCTGCATCCACAGGCCATACAGCTTGTGCCCCTGCTCTTCCAGGGCGAGCACGCGATCCGCGTTATAAGCCAGTTCCCCGACCAAAAGTATTTTCAATCCGCTGGCGGATCGCAAAGTATCCGGTCGTTCGCGCATTTTCCGGTAATGTTCCGCTTCGTCGATCCAATGGCCTACGGTTGTATGAAAGCGCAGGGGTTCTTTGACGCGGTAATGGGAGCGAAACGTATTGATGCCGCCTTCCGGTTCCTGCATGATCTTGTGCCGTTGCATCGGGTGGGAGACCCACTCGCAGGTAAGACTTCCACTTTCGGCAAAAGCGCCGAGGGGGCGCAGCAGGCTCCAGTAGAGGCGTTCAAGATCATCCGACTCCAGTTCTGCGCGTTCCACCCACCGCACCGGCATTTTCCGGTGCATGCACTGCACCAGTTGCAAAGGAAATTCCGGAATCTGTCCAGCGGCCTCGCGGTTGTAATGGTGGCGAACGCCTGAACAAGCCAGTACAGCGCCTTTCTGCGTCTCGAGGCATGTTTTCAGGCTGCGCAGGTGATCGCGGTAATAAACGTCATCGCTTGGCAAGTAAGCGATGAGTGGCGCTTTTGCTTTGGCAATGCCTTCATTCAGGGCGTGACCCAGTCCCCGATTTTCGGGAAAGCGATAATAATGGATGCGCGTGTCGCCCAAGTATGCCGATACGACTTCCGCCGTAGAATCCCGTGAGCCATCGTCGATGATGACGGCTTCCCAATCCGTCAGAACCTGCGCCTGCAGGCTATCCAGCGCGCGTTCGATAAATCGTGCTTGCTCATAGGTGGGAACCACTACGCTGACTGAGGGAGAGGATGGCTGCGGCATCATGTGTCCTTTTTATCGTTGTGTACCTGAGGCCGCGTTAACTCCTCGCGGATAGCAAGTTTAATTATAGAAGCAGAGTCAGTATTTTTTAAGGTTCAGTCATATGAATTCATCTTTTCGCCCGTTTTCGATCCCCGATGCCTGCGCTTGTGTTTCAAGCAGCGCCACATAGCGCGGCAATACATCGGACCCGCCCACATGGAGCATTTCGTTGATGAAGCGTTGCCGGTGTTCCTCTATATAGAATGAATCGCAACCATTGGAAAGAAATCCCTCGATTCTCCGGTATACGTCATCCCGGCACTTCAACTCCGTTTCCGGCATGAAATGTGCCAGGGTAGAGCGGCCGGCGTGCAGGTAGTCGGCGGCGAGCACCGGTTTTTTTTCTTTGACCGCTTCAAATACTACCGAAGTGGCAAGATCGATGATGACATGCGCCCAGTTCATCAGATGAATGGAATGGATATGATCGGGTGCCACGCTTACATTGGGGAGACTACGCAGCGAGGCGTTTCTGGTGAGGGGTTGTCTCCAGCCGCCACGGGTATGAGGTTTGATCACCAGTTCCACGTTCGAAAAAGCTGCAATCATTCCCACTATTTCCTCGACCTCTTCCCAGAAGGTCGTAAAATTACTCTTTCTCAGGAATATCACGACTTTAAGGCCTTCGGTTTCCGTGGGCTCCTCCGTTCCTTTCGGTTCCTTCCGGGAGAGCTCTTTCTGGGAGAGGATCGCAGGCGGGGCAGGAGAAAGCCCCGCCAATTTTATCAGCCACTCATCACAGTAGCGGGGGGAGCCGAGGACGGCGATGGATTGATCGTCCAGGAATGGGCGAAAACGTTCCGCGCATAACTCGTTGGGCACCACCAGCTTGTCGAATACTCTTGCTGCGGAGTAGAGGGAATCCGGCTTGAGACTCCACTCGCGATGCCGTATCAGTTGAGTGGCATGCGGGCTGTCCCCGTGTGGCAGCGACACCGTGCCCAGGCCCTTGCTGTGTGCAAGGGAAACAACCACTTCGACCCATTCCACGGAAACAGGTGAATCCCTCGTGATCCAGTCAAACACCACTACGCCTCTGTCAGCTGCAGTGAAACTGCGTTCCAGCAATCTGCAGGCGGTGCTGCGCCAGAGTGGCTGACGCCGGTCCACGCTGTACGCGCTAACAAGTGCATTGACGAGCGGACCCACTATCGATCGTCGCAAGCGGTTGGCCAGCAGCAGTGTCTGTAGCCGCCACCCAAAAAATTCCAGGGAGGGAAGGAGATCACGAATATGGGCAACACGCGCGCCCCGCAATGTACTCAGAAATTCAACACGATAATCATTACGGAATTTCGGATTGCCTATCAGCACGACATCGCACCGGTGGCCGGACTCCAGCCATTTTGATACAACCGGTGTAATATGATCTATATCGTTGTAATGTCTGAGAAAAACGAGCGCTTTCATATGGGGATTAAGGGAAAGGCCTGTGCCGGAAGGGCGTTTTTGCCTTATCCAGCAACCAGGTATAAAGACAAAGACAGTACAGCTGTTTCAGCTCGTTGATCTATCCCGAACTTCCTTCTGAGATTGTTGTTCACAATTCCTTATGTTCGGTACCGCACAGTTGGTTTTATTTCCGGTCCTTAGATTTATCAGGCTAACCATGATCGAGCAGACTTTTTAGCAGCGTTCAAATTCAATGACCAAGATCATTGCCGCTTTCCCGCTGATGTATTACTTTACTGGTAGACTATTTGTACGTCCAACAGATCAGGGGATACCGTGATAACTGAGGAACAGGATGCGGGATACCAGGAAGGCGATACCGTGCAGATGCTGACGATAGCGCCGGGAGCCGACTTGAGGGCGCCCGAGTTGCAGCGCGCGGCAATCGACATGCTGGAAGGGGGTGGTGTCATCTATCTGCCCAAAAGCGGGTTTGAGTTGTCTGGCTATGAACGGGAGCTGATCTCTGACACGGCGAATATCCTGTCCCGAACGCCAGACGTCGAGGACGGGCGTCCAACCATCATTTTTGATCCGGAGCGTGGGCGTATCAAGAAATATCATTATGCTCAGGTGCGTGGAAAGATGATGCGGGCACAGGTCAAGGACTCGGCCCGTCCTCAGATCGAGGCGATGATGTCGCGCTACAGCAAATGGACGGAGAGTGTCGTCACTCAATTGTTCCCCACCTACCAGGCGACCTTGGAGCGGAAACGCGTTACCTATCGCCCTTTCCCCCGCAATAACATCCAATCCCTGCACATTGATTCAAGTTATGGCTATCCTACGCAGGGGCGAAGCATGCTGCGCGTATTCTCCAATATCAATCCCATCGACAGACTTCGTATCTGGCAGCTCGGTGAACCGTTTGAGCCCTTCGTGCGACGCTTCCTGCCTGCCGTGCACCTGAGCGAACCGAGTTGGATCACCTCTATTCTGGGCCGTCTCGGCATCATCGACGGCCCCAAGACCCCATACGACCGTTATATTGCAGCCTTGCGTTCTCTCGGCATGCGCGACAAGGATTACCAGCGGACAGCGCCGCGCAAGGTCATGGAATTTCCCGCAGGCGCGAGCTGGATTGCGATCACCGATCTGGTGTTGCATGGGGCCATATCGGGGCAGCATAGTCTCGATCAGACCTTCTATTTACCGGTGGAGGCGATGAAGGATTCCTCGCGCTCATCATTGCGCATTCTGGAGAGGTTGGCGGGCGAGGCTTTGGTTTAAGCGTGAGAGGCGCCGGTGGAAGGTGCCAGTGAGAGGTGACACAGGCTCCGATAAAATCATGCGGACGGTCATCGGATAAAAGCATCCAGGCGATCAGTTGGGATGAAACCGGGACGAAAGCGGCGGCCCACCTCGGCGGCTATCCATCTGAATCAATCATAAGCTTATCACCTATGCCCCAGACACTCGGCGCCAGTACCGGAATACAATGAGCGCCTGGAGTATCGACAGAATTGCGCAGGCATTGAGCGGTGCAATGTGGACGTTTTCCTTCCTGCCTGATGACAACTCAACCGCCACTTTTGTCCATCGATGTTTCCGGAGGCAAAGCTGGCGGGATGCCGGGTTTCGCGAACGCACCCTCATGTATGCGGCTTTGCCGTTTGCGCCATTCGTCACCGTGGTGTTGGCTATCGCCTTCACTGCGCTTAACGGACAGGCTATAAAGAAGCAGACCGGGAAAGGGATAATCTGGCAAGCCCGGGAACAGTTTGAGATCGCGCTGCGATACGCGATTTTGCCCCCCTGGTATTATATTTTTGAACTGCATGACGACGACAAGCGGCAGCGCGCTTCTGAATACATCAACCGCTTTGAAGTAAAAACCTGCCTCTACCGCATCCTCCGCGACTACAACGGTGGCCTTCCCATCCCTGCAGAGCGCAGCACCTCCTGCATCAAGGACAAATTATGCTTCCTGTCACGCTGTCGCAAGTTCTCCATTGCCGTATCTCCGGTATTTTTTGTTGTCTCAAAGGGGGAGATCAAGGCGATTGATTGGCGTGGTTCGGGACTTCCGGAAACCGATCTGTTCGTGAAACCGCTGCAAGGCGAGAATGGAAGGAATACGATCCGGTGGGATTATCTGGGTTCGGGGCAATATCGGCGCAACGATGGTAAGCACGCCACCGCCCAAGAGGTGCTAGAGAGCTTGTGCAAGGCATCATGGCGCAGGTCTTTCCTGGTGCAGCCACGACTTATCAACCATACAGAGGTTGCCCAGCTTGCAAATGGCACCTTGGCGACGGTACGGGTGATGAGCTGCCGCAATGAGTGGGGTGAATTCGAAGCAACCAATGCGGTTTTTCGAATGGCGCAAAATGAGACCGTGGTTGTCGATAACTTTCACAGAGGCGGAATCGCGGTCAATGTCGATCTTCATACCGGCGAATTGGGAAGCGGCACCTGCGGCGCATGGGGGGCTACAGGAGGAGGATGGTACGAGCGACATTACAAGACAGGTGTGCAGATTCTGCACCGCAAGCTTCCGTGTTGGACCGAGTTGCTCGACCTGGTTCGATACGCCCATGGGAGCGCGTTCTCCGACCAGGTGGTAATCGGCTGGGATGTTGCCCTGCTCGCCAGCGGGCCGTGCATGATTGGAATCAATAAGGCCCCCGACCTGGACATGATCCAGCGGATAAGCCGGTGCCCGCTGGGTAACGAGCGGTTCGGGAAGCTTCTGGCATTCAACCTGAAACGCACTATCGAAGCTATGCATCAGTCTTTTTAAGCGGATCCGAAGAGTCGAAACCGGAGTTCGATCATGCGGGTCGGAGCGGATAGGGATTCGACCAGGCATTACCGCGATGACACATTTGTAGCCTTGTTTATGCCTTCCTTGATGGTGCTGGTTGCTCAGCACTGATTTCTCCGCCGATTATTTGCTTATACTCCGCTCTCCAGCCGTTTATATTGCCTGCATGAGCCCTATTCCATGAGTGAGAAAGCTGCAGTTCCCTGCAATCCGGTTCACGACGTGCGCGCATGGCAGGATGTGGCCGCAAAGTCTGTGTTGCTGTTTTTCGGGATCGCTTTGTGGAGCAAATGGCTAAGCCTGGGCACTGGCATTCTTCTGACCTTCGTCTGGATTCTCGATAATGGTCCTCGCAGGCTCGGCCAAATCATTAAAGAGCCGCTCGTACTGGGAATACTCCTTCTATGTGCCGTGTTGGCGCTGGGGCTCCTTTGGGCAGATTATCCCGAGGCAGGGCGAATGAAATGGAGGCGATATTTTGGCTTCCTGGTTTTCATCCCGTTTTTATCGCTTCTCAATAGAGACCGCTTGCCTTGGGCGATTGCCGGTCTGCTCGCGGGTTACATCATTGTCCTGTTGGCAGGAGTTTACCAATGGGCTGTTTCCGGAGTGCAAGGCATTCCACTCCTTAACATGAGCTATCTCGTGTTTTCCTCCCTGTTGGGGATCGGTGTCATTCTTTTACTCTATCTTGCCGTGACCATCGACGAGATAAAATGGAAATGCGCCTTGGGGCTTGGGAGCTTGTTTTTATTGCTGATCCAGTTTGGGCAATATGGACGCGGTCCCTTGCTGGCGACGCTTCTTGCCGTTTTTTTGTTGGTTTTCCTGACTTATAAAACGGAAAAAAAAGCACTCCTGGGTATCATCACATCGCTGGCTCTCGTGGTTGCGGTTCTGGTATACGGTAGTAACAGCTTTCAGGCCAGACTTGAGCAGGTAGAGGTCGAAGTGAAGTTATCCCAGCAGGGAAAGTACGATACTAGCCTGGGATATCGGCTGGCAATGTGGGATGTCGGCCTGCACGGGATTCTGGAGCATCCGTTTTTTGGCCACGGCACCGGAATGCCGGAAAGCTATTTCGAAAAAACCGTGGCAACCTATAAGGGCGGGATTTACAGGGATTTACCCCAGTATGTAGGAGCATCTCATTATCATAATGACTGGATCGAGATTGGAATGCATACGGGCGCACTGGGAATTCTGGTTTACGGCTTTTTCCTGTGGAGCTGGTTTCAAACACTGAGATCGCACCGTCTTCCAGTTCTGGGGGCGGCTTTGGTGTTCTTCATCTTCCTATCCGGCTTGACGGATACTTTTGCCCTTTACAGCAAAGTTCCTACCTTTCTCGTGGTCATCACCGCCATAGCCATAGCCTGGCAGAGGGAAAGAGAAGGAAGGAAATGGGCGGAAAAATCTGGAAGCTTCATTCAGCAATCCTCTGCCCGCCCGGACTCCCAGGCTTGAACGGTTAGGGGATATATGACATAGCGCCGGCTATGTATGTTTTTCCTCTGCGCACTTGGGCGAGATTTGCCGATATTGTTTGCCGAGGTAGCCATGTGCAACGCGATAGTATACCCCCCGCAAAGATTTACCGTTCTCCGTGATGGCCAGTTGCCGAACCGGATCAGGGTTGGCAAGCATCTTCCCGATCTCGATGCTGTCTCGGACGCATTCGAGATTGTCCTGCCACATGCCGACGAGAATGAGGGGTCGGGTCGTAGGGGATTCCGACGGATACCAGAGATCGTACATGGCGCCGCTGTCGCCGAATATGTTGCGCGAGCGTATTTCCATGGGTTTGCCCCGGTTATAGAAAGTGACAATGCTTGCCACGGACCACTTGCTCATGCCCACGACGATGGGCTCCTGGCCGGTCTGCCGCCGCGTATCCTCTACAATTTGCTCGATGCCCATCGTTGCCTGGCGCCAGAAATAATGCTCGGGGAAACCTTTATATATGCCCTGGTAGGGAATGCCCGGGAAGCCGAGAACGAGGTAGTGCAGCGCAATCGCATAACAAACCAGGCATGCCAGAATAGTGGGCTTCCAGGCTGCCGTTACCCGATCCGAAATCGTCGGGTTACCGGAGAAATTTCGCATTTTTCCCATCATCGAAGCGATGGCAGGCAGTACCATAAGCCACAATGGACCGGTCCAATGGAATCGCTGGGTATCGAAAATGCTGAGAATCAGGAAAATAGCCAGTGGCACGCCGGTGAATACCATAATGAACAGGCGCCGCCTGCAAATGGAGGAGCCATTATTCTGCTTGTTACCGGGCAGCAATACTATCGCGGCAGCAAGCAAACCGGTCGGCGTAAGCAGTACGGCAAAATGAAGAATCAATTCGAATAGTCCGAACTCGTTATCTCCTATGCCCCTGACGCGGCCGGACTGGAACAATATCGACATCCAGCCATGCTCCATGTTCCAGATGATTACGGGGGAGAACAAGAGCAGCGCAAGCAGTACGGCGAGGTATGGATAAGGATGGCGCAACCAGCGGCGTGCAACCGGGTCGATAATCACAAAAACCAATGCGGCAATACCCACCAAACCCAGCGTATACTTGGAGAGAATGCCCAGACCGAAGGCAATGCCTACCCCGAGCCAGGCCCGCTCCCGATTGGCGATCAGGGCCTGCTCGAGATAGTACAGGGTTGCCGCCCACGCGGCCACGAGCGGCGCGTCTGTGGTCATCAATGCGCCAGTGGCAAAGAAAAAGGGAAGAATCGCGAGCAGCAGCACAGCGCGAATCCCCGTTGCGCTATCGTATAGATTGCGCGTGAGCGCAAATAAATAACCCATCGTTATCAAGCCGCACAGGAATGCACCGACCCGAACGCCAAACTCGCTGTTTCCAAAAATGGACGTACCAAGCCATATTAGCCAGGCAACCATGGGTGGATGATCGTAGAAACTCAGATCCATGTGCTGAGCGTAATTCCAGTAATATGCTTCATCGGGAATCAGTTGCGCCACGCCGATGTAGATGAGGCGCAACAGGATGACAAATGCGATGATCCCGAACGAGGCGGTACGCCAGTCTGCGTCAGGCGAGGGTACGGCGTTCCCGGTGGGAACCACGTAGAAAACAGATCCCAGATACAGTATTACGGCTGTTGCCGCGATTGCAGGGAGTATGGCCGCAGCCGGCGGTATATGCCAGACCTGGATCAGCACCGCTAATATGCCGCCGCGCACGGAAAGCGCCAGCACACAAATAACCAGGAAGCGGCCGAATTGAGTCCGTCTGGAATAACCCGCGAGGTCGTATAAAAGCCGTGGTCTCGAAATAAACCAGTAGTGCAGGGTGGCAGCCGCGAGGAAGCCCGCGATATGCGACAGGGCGAGGCTCGCTCCATAGTTCATCAGCGACTCGAACAGCAGTCCGTCGAGGAACGCGGCTAATAATCCTGGGAGTGCAAAACGACCGCGATCCGGAAATAGGGGGCGTCGCGCAACTCCAGCCAGCTCAAGCATTTTTTCCTGCTCCTGTGGAAACCATATCAAGTTGTCTTTGTTCTGCTATTCTCGCTTGTGCCGATTTTATCTATTCTGCTCTCAGATAAGATGAAAGATAACTCTGGAATTCATTTTCGTCTCCCTCATCTTGTAGCACAAGTTCGTTACACGGTGGTTATCCACAAGCCCGGGATTACCAGGCAGGTATTTTCGCAGACGGAGGAGGCTTGCAGACTCTGATCCAGCTACCATTCCGGCATCGGAATACTGGCTGCGTCTTCTGTTCAACGCTCAACCTCGCTCAACCTGTATGACCGGTTAATCCGGTGTCTGCGTAGTAATGCCGGATGGGATGCAGGTTATCGTCAAGCTCATAGATCAGTGGGCGGCCAGTGGCAACTGACAACTTTATGAGCTGAATAATGGACAGGCCATCCAACTGCATCATCAGCGCTCGCAGGATATGCTTGTGGGCGACAATGAGCACTCGCTTGCCGCGCTGGATTTCCGGGGCGATTGTTTGCTGCCAGTAAGGCAGCATTCGCGCGAAGGCTTGCTGCATGCTCTCACCAAGCGGCAGTTCCCCAGGATCGATGGTTGCATAGCACGCCTGGTTTCCGGGAAAACGGATATCGGCGGGATCGAGTGGGGGTGGTGGAGCATCAAAACGGCATTGCGAACTGAGAATAGGGCAAAAGCCGTATTTCCTGATTGCCTTCCAGCGATTGATTCCTTCCAGAGCCCCATAGTGACGTTCATTCAAGCGCCAGTTCCGTTGCACCACCGGTTCATTCTGCCCCATGACCGATAGCACGATGCGGAGCGTGTCATTGGCACGGCTGAGCTCGGAGGTGAAGCAGATATCGAACTTGTGTCCTGCCTTTTTCAAGAGGTTGCCCGCCTGCTCTGCCTCCCGCTCGCCCCGGGGCGTCAAAGGGGCATCACCCCACCCGGTAAAGCATCCGTCGCGGTTCGAGACGCTTTCTCCATGTCGCAGCAGAACGAGTTGTGTCATATGTGGTTTGCTTCTCGATTAGGGAATGGATTCGACAGGGACACGCTCCGTGGGGAGGGCATCTCTTTTGCATGAATGTGTCATTTGATTTGAAATTTCGATGATATGTACAACATAGACAAAATACCGGGAAAAAACTACTCGAGTTCACGACGAGGGCGGGTGCCAACAACCCGGGTCGGAACGGACATCTGATCGGGAGCGGGGAATGCGGCGATAGCCGAATTTCTCAAGGCTTTCTGAAGAGGCGTACCTTATCAAGGCCAACAGGAGATGAGATGCTGTCTTATCAGCCGATTGGTGTCGGCGTCCGTCTTTGTAGCCTTGTTGAAGTCGGGCGGACCCGGCCAACCGGAATCGATGAATTTCACGCCGTTGAAATACGGGCCTTCCCCATATCGCGGAATGACATGAAAATGCACATCCGGGTCGACCATCATCAGCATGAGGTAGTTAAGCTTGTCGTAGTTGAATGCTTTAGCCAAAGCTGATTCCAGCTGGCCCGTTACTTTGTGAAGCTCAGTAAAGCTTTCCTGACCAAGCTGGGAGAAGGAGCGGGCTGGCTCATGCGCAGCAAGAACGAGAGAACCCAGTGTCAACTGGATCGGACGCAGCATGACGATCCAGTGCTGAAATTGATGAATGATTGTCTCCGGCGCGCCGAATTTCCTCATCGTGGGATTCAGTATTGCGGTACCGGAGGGGGTGGGAGTCATTTAGCACCTTCTAAACGGGTAGTTTTGCTGATGAGGTTTGAATATGTGGATTATGCGGATCGGTCCAAAGGAGGCAGCATCAAAGGTTTTCCAGAATAGCATGAAGCCATGAATAAGTCCCTGCAGCCGCGAGTATGACCTTACGGGATGAGCGGCATGAACTGTAACGGCGGTGACGCGGCTGCTGACAGCAAAGGGGTATTTCAAGGGGAGAGCAAGCAGACCATACTCGCTTGCCGTGTTTTTCCCCATGCGTCATCTGTTCCTACTCTGGCAATTGGGGCTCGTGATCAGGGGATGATCGTGGAAAAACAGTCCCGGTTATGTGCGCTGTTACACATACACTTTTGCTACCGAGTGAAAGAATTTCGCTGACCCGAAAAACGCTGCCGACGATCGGTTTGACGCTTGACTGCCATTCAGTCACGCTCTCAAGAGCCTGCCTACGCGCAGGCTCGCCCAAGGTTCTTCAGCGGGCATGACAAAAACCAGAAATACATTACTATTCCCATTTTTGCCATCTCGTTGAAGGAAGCCGAAGGACCATGAAGATTGTGAATGATCTGGGTATCGACAGGATCACGCGGGACTTGAGCGGTGCCATGTGGATCTTTGCCCGTTTGCGTGAAGACGACAGTTCCGCGGCGACGTTTATCCACCGCTGCTTCCAGCGCGAGATCTGGCGCGAGATCAGGTTACGCGACAGGGTCGCGATGTGCGCGGTTTTGCCAGCCGTACCGCTCGTCATCATGGCGGTGATCGCTGTCTTCACCGCGATCAACGGGTCTGCCATAAAGAGACGCACAGGAAAAGGAATCATCCGCCAAATTCGCGAGCAGATCGAGCTTGCGCTCCGCTTTGCGATCCTGTCTCCCTGGTACTACATCTTCGAGTTGCATGACGATGACAAGAAGCGGCGCGCCGGAGAGTATCTGAATCGCCTCGAAACGAAGGCTGGACTTTATCGCTTTCTGCGTGATTACAATGGCGGTCTTCCTGTTCCTGCTGAGCGAAGCACACCTTGCATTTCCGACAAATCGTGCTTCATGGCTCGTTGCCGCGAGCATGGAATCATGACAGCCCCTGTCTTCTTCAAGATCATGGGAGAGAAGGTCACAGCAGTGGATTGGAATGGCACCGGACTGCCGGAGGCCGATCTCTTTGTGAAGCCATCGCACGGCCGGGGTGGTAGAAATGCCACCCGCTGTGTTTACCTGGGTTCAGGGCAGTACCGGCGCAACGATGGCGAGATTCTGACCGGAAATCAGCTGCTGGAGCGCTTGCAGCTGGAGTCGCGGCAAAAGGCTTTCCTGATTCAGCCTCGGCTTCTGAATCATGAGGATATCGCAGACCTTGCCAATGGTACGCTGGCGACGGTGCGGGTAATGAGCTGCCGTAACGAACAGGGCGAATTTGAAGTAACCAATGCAGTTTTTCGGATGGCCCGGAAAAAATCTGTGGTAGTGGATAATTTTCACGCTGGAGGAATTGCAGCCAACGTCGATATTCGCACCGGTGAGTTGGGAAGAGGAACCGGTGGCGCGTGGGGCGCGACTGCTGATGGATGGTACGAGCGCCATTGCGAGACGGGGGTGCAGATCCTGCACCGGAGGCTTCCATGCTGGCCTGCGCTGGTTGATCTTGTGCAATACGCTCATGCCAGCGCCTTTTCCGATCAGGTGGTAATCGGATGGGATGTTGCCCTCCTCAACAGCGGACCGTGCATAATGGAGGCCAACAAGGCGCCTGACCTGGATATCATTCAGAGAGTGGGAGGCGGTCCGGTTGGCGAGCAGCGACTGGGAAAACTTCTGGCATTTAATCTCAGACGAACTGTCGAGACTAAATACAACAGGCCTGCCGCCTAGCGCTGCAGGGTTACGCTTCTACTCAGCTTCTTCTCGCTGAAGAGTTCTTCTGCCTTTATCAGATCAGCGGGAAAATCAATTTCACACCAGGAGCTTTCCGGTACAAAACACGCTTTTACCAGTTGTCTGCTGGCGAGGTTCTCTATTATGGAGAGGTACCAGGCTTTAAGTCCGCTCTGATGTCGCAGCGCTTCATCCAGGGTATCGCGAAAAAGCAGCGGCCCACGTTCCCTGAAAAGAACAAGGCCGACAGATTCGGCATCGATCTGATCTGTCGGCAGGGTTTTGCTGACATGTCTGACCCATCCGTTTTCATCCAGTTGGACTTTCATGTCATCCGCATCATAGAAAGGCTTTTGATCTACACCGAGCGTAACAGGCGCTGGATCGGAGTCCAGCACTCTCGCCAGTAAAACTTCCTCAAACAGCGTATCCCCATTCAGAAGCAGAAAGTCGCGGTCCATGGCCGGGCGTGCGATCCAGCAACTTACCAGGTTATCCGTAATACTGAAAAAAGGGTTGAAAACGGTCTCGATCCTTCCATCGTTTCCATAACGCTGTTGCAGCAAAGTTTCAATCAGGCAGGATTGGAAACCGGTGACCACTGTCACCTGATTGATCCCCGTTGACAGCAGGGCATCGATCTGCCATTCGATGATCGGTTTGCCTGAAATCGGCAACAGGCATTTGGGAATACTGGTTGTTAGCGGACCCAGACGGTGTCCCTGGCCGGCGCTCAGAATAATCGCCTTGACAGGAAGTTTTTCTTCGCTACCCGCCATATTGCAATCAGCTCCCGAAATGGAACAAGCCCTTGAAGGTTATATTTTTAAAGCATTCCCGGTTTTGTATCTGGCCGCTTGCTGTGGAGTGAGTGGAGCATGCGACTGGGCGCTGTTCATGAGGCTGTATTCAAGGGAGTAACGGGCTCAGGTCGGGTAGTACATCTACATGAGCTGGAAAAGGATTTTGATCGCCAGGACGTACGCGGCCTATAAACGCGACATTGTTGACCATGGCGCTCTGATAATCGATCAAGGCGTCTCCGATCATCAGCACGCGCTCTGGCAGAAGGCGATGGGTAGTCAGGATATCCGCGATCAGTTTCTGCTTGGGAGTGGGTGAACCGCGCACAGCAGTAAAATAAGATCCCAGACCGCGGCGAACAACGATCGTATTCAATTCAGTTTCCGGCGTACCGGATGCAACAAACAAGGGAATTCGTCCAGCTTCACGCTGGATCAGTTCCGCTGCGCCAGGGACAGGCGCGCTGGCAATCACAGCTTCGACCACTAGTTCGGAGAAGCGCTGATCGAGTTGTCGCTCCTCCTCCGCGGTGAGCGGAGGTTTTTCCAGCAGCGTTTCCTGAAAGTAACGGAATTTCTGATAGCGCGACATGCCGCCGTTCAGGACATGATATTTCGCGACCTCGACCATTACCTCCTCGCCATATTCCTGGTAGAGATTGGCAAACGCCTGTGTCTTGATTTCTCCTGATTCGACCACGACCCCGTCGAAATCGAAGATGATCGCTCGCCACGCAGTAGTCTTCATGCCTTATTATCCGATGCCAACGGTATGATTTCCTCATTTTCACCCGAATGACGCATGCTCTGATGAATATCCTGAAGGCAATCCAGCAGTCCCTGGCCCAGATCGACATGCTCGTTCAGCACCAGCTTGCGGCCGATGCGCGGCTGATAAGCATAAGGCGTTACTTCGTAATGATGTCCCGCACGGGCTTCATCAAAACGCAGATCGACTTTCCAAGGCATGATTTCTGAAATCATTGTCATCACATCCTTGATGTGCAACCGCTCCTGCCCTGTCAGGATCAGGTGGCGATTCGCAAACTCTGGCGCCAGTACCTGTACGCTCATGCGCGCCGCATCTTCCACATGAATATATTCCCGAATTGCTTCTCCACTGCCGTGATAAGTAATCGAGTGCCGTTCCAGCGCCTCGTACAGCATGCGGTAGATGCCGTTTCTCGCGTCGGCGCGTCGGCCATAGAGCGAGCCATAGCGCAAAATACTATACTCCAGGCCATAACGTTCGTGGTAGGTTTCGATGAAACGTTCCGCTGCCTGCTTGCTAGCCCGGTAAAAGGAACCTGATTCGGAATAGACGTAAATCGTGCTCGCGAAGACGAAGCGCCGGGCGCCGGCAAGACGCGCCGCTTCCAGCGTATGCATGTTACCCAGCACATTGACGGTCGCGGTAGCGATGGGCTTTTCCTGCGCTTCGTCAATATCTGCAATGGCGGCAAAATTGTAGACTACGTCGGCACCGTGAGCCGCTTCCTTCACCTGCTCAAGATCCATGATATCGCCAATGATCATCTCCTGATCCGCCCGCTGGTAGCGCGAGGGAGAACGGTCGAACAGGCGCACCCGATACCCCGAGTCAGAGAGAGCGTCGGCGACATGACTGCCTAGAAAACCACTGGCGCCATAGACAATGGCAATATCGCTGGACATCTGCTGTTTTAACCTTTTTCCATTACACCCGCTTCGATTAATCCGCGCACCAGATTTTCCGCGGCTTCCAGTTCCATGCGCTGACGCGATTCTTTTGCAAGAGAGCCGATATGGGACGTCAGTATTGCGTTATCGCATTGCAGTAACGGGCCATGGTACGGTTCCTGCTCGAAAACGTCCATTGCCGCTCCCCCAAGCTGCCCGCTGTTCAGGGCGTCGGCCAGCGCTGCTTCATCTATCAGACCACCCCGGGCCGTATTGATGACGATCGCGCCAGGCTTCATCCGCGCAAATGCTTTTTCATTCAACAGATGGTGAGTGTCCGCGTCATAGGTCAGGTGCAGACTGATAATATCTGCTTCGGCTATCAAGGTTTCAAAGGGTACCAGTTTCACGCCTTCCATTCCCGGAGGCACTTCCTTTACATAAGTATCGTGCGCCACCACCTGCGCTTCGAACGCACGGCACAGTCGGGCTACACGTGATCCCACCCGCCCAAGCCCCACAATTCCCACTTTTTGGGCAGCCAACAGGCCTCCCTGGGCCCTGGGCCACTGTCCCGCGTGAACCAGTTTATCTGTCTGGCATATCTTCCTCAATGCTGCCATTATAAGGGCCAGCGAGAGTTCGGCAACCGCTTGGGCGGGAGCTTCCGGCGTGTTCAACACCTTGATTCCGTGCCGCTTCGCTGCGCCTAGATCGACGCTGTCGAGGCCGCTGCCGCAGCGCGATACGACTTTCAGGCTCCTGGCACAGGAGAAAACACGCTCTGTGAGAGGCTCCACGCCTGCGATCATCCCCACCGTATCTTCGCCCAGTAAGGCGATAACCTCATCCTCGGTAAGTTTCCGCTTATGACTGTTTTCGGCAATGGGTATGCCTCTCTCCTGTAAAGGCCGGAGAACCATATTATGGCTGACGTCGAATGACGAGGTGGAAATGGCAAGCTTGTTCATAGAACTTCCCTGATGTTTTGCAAATGACTGCGGCAGACGGTATCGAGAATGCGGATATCCAGGCCATAGCCAAGAAAACTGAAGCCCGCCTCGATATTGCGACGCAACTGTTCCGGATTGGGTTCGACTACATGAATCCCGCCTGCCTTGCCTGTGCGTCGCCCGGCATCTTTTACCCGTTCTATCGCGGCCTGGACTTCCGGATCATCGAGTTCTCCGGGACGGCCGAGTGATCCCGAAAGATCGTAGGGACCTATGATATAAGCATCGATTCCCGGAACGGAAAGAATCGAATCGATGGCATCGACCGCATCGATATGCTCGATCATGGCAATGATGACCGCATTCTCTTCCAGCCAGTGGCGATATTGCTGAAACCGCGCGCCATATCCCTGGGCGCGTGCGAGGCCGACCCCCCGTTGTCCACGTGGAGGATAATATACTGAGTTTACGGCTGCTTCGGCATCGGCCGCCGTTTTGATCATGGGCACCATTACGCCTGTTGCCCCTGCATCCATGATCCGCTTGATCTGGTCAGGATGATTCGACGTCAATCGCACGATGGCGGGACATGCACGGCTGTCGAGCACCTGGATCAGCATCTGAACTTCGCTTAGTTCCAGAACGCTGTGTTCCGTATCCAGCACCAGCCAGTCAAATCCCGCCGCAGCCATGATATCGGCGATGGAAGGATGTCCCAAGGTGATCCAGGAGCCGATGGTCAAGGCGTTGCGGGCCAGTTTTGCTTTTAATTGCACGTATGAACCTTGAGAAATGAATTGCGTCCGAGAGAATTATAGAGTCCGCCTTAGTACGATGCGAGTAACGGGTCTTTCTCCATCAGTCTGGCTACACGGTCCAGGTCGGCCTGGGTATCGACAGCCTGGGTATTGAACCGGGTTTCCACCATTTTTACACGATAACCGTGCTCCAATAGCCGCAGCATATCCACCGATTCAAGCTTCTCGAGCGGCGTGGATGGCAGCCTGGAGAATTCGAGCAACGTTTTACGGCGGAAAGGAATGATGCACACCTGTTTGAAGGCCAGAGTATGTGGAAAATCAGAGCCGGCAGACAGGGCGGACGCCGGCACAGTCGGAATCGGCTGGCGTGACATGAAGAGTGCGTCGCCACGCTGGTCTGTAACAACCTTGATTGTATTGAAGTCGTAGAAGTCCCCTTTATTATCGATGCTCCGCATGAGATTCACGCAACCCAGTTCCGGATCATGCCGGAATGGATCCACTGCTGCGTCGATCATCTCCGGGTGAGTCATCGGTTCATCGCCCTGTACCATGACGATAAGTTCAGCATCGATTTCTGCCACCGCCTCGGCCACCCGGTCGCTCGCACGTTCGTGAGTATCTGCGGTCATAATCACCGGCGCACCGAAATTCTCTGCGGCGCGTCGTATTTCGTCATCGCAGGTGGCTATATAGGTTGCATCAAGCGCCTTGCTCAAGGCGACACGCTTATACACATGCTCGAGCATGGTTCGGCCCAGCAGATTCGCAATGGGTTTTCCTGGAAAACGGGACGAACCCATACGGGCCGGTATAACAGCAATTGTTTTCATGTGGGGTTTATGTTAATTGAAGGCGATGAAGCCGAGCTTTTTACTTTGACTGATGACTGCCTTTATTTATCGGGATAGGTTGCCCTTTAAAGGTGCGCATCAGGCATCGGAGGATTATATAGTGAGTGATTTCTGGAGCTATGTTTTGGCGATTGCAGCAGAGGTGCCGCAAAAATCGGGCTAATGGCTCAATGGTGACTCCATTTTAACAGAAGGCCGGGGAAGTAAAAACATCTGTAATGCTAGTAAAATCGGTATCAGCGCGTGTAAAATTGCAAGATTTTTCCCTGAGAATGTCTCAAGGGCCTCAAAATGAGGAGATGCAGCGTATTGCTTGCGTCCAAGGAATAGGTATGCTGGTATGAAAGCTTTATTTTTCCTCCGTCATTATAATGACATCGATCACATTACACCGGTCATTTATAAATGGACCAGCAAGGGTCATACTTGCGACATCGTCCTGATCGGCAATTCGCGATTCCGCACGGATTATCGCATCGGGTTCCTGAAAGGCCTCGAGGGCGTGCGGATGGCCTATATTGCGGATGTATTGCCACCGCTCGACTTTATCAGATGGTTTTTCCAAACGCTGATACTGATCCGCAGCCTGCGTCGCCCCTTCATCGGGCCGATCATGAAGAAACTGGAGGAGGTTTATGATGCCAAGCGGCGCGCTCCGGTTTGGGAGCGCACAGCAAAGCACTTGCTGACCCGGAGTTTCGCAGCGAATGAGGAAGGCGTGGTGGTGTTTGACTGGATAGAACGCAATTCCTCCATCTGTGTGGAATGGGTCAAGGTGGTATTGTCGACGGCGCGCGGGATGGGTCTGGGTACGGTATCGCTGCCGCATGGGGACAGTCCCCACGCTAGTCAGTTGATCCGACGGCGCGAGTTGCGACTGGAGCCTGATACCACATTTGCCAACGCCGGTATTTTCGAGAAGGTTGTGGTGCCGAACGAGTTATGCTCAGTGCGCTTTCGCCCTTTCATGGATAACCAGAAACTTGCGATACTCGGTTCCCCACGCTACTGCGACGAGTGGCTCGCCAAACTGGCAACGTTAATGCCGCCCTCACCGCTGACGCGCTCCGATAGCAACCTCAAGGTGGCGATGTTTCTGAGAAAGAGTAATTTTTCCACTTTCTGGGAAGAAGTGGGAGAGGTGGTGCGCATAGTGGCAGGCTTTCCGGGAGTGGAGCTTATAATAAAGCCGCATACCCGGGGCGGCTGGCAGCAATCCCTGACAAAAGATGTTTCGCTCCGGCGTTTGCCCAATGTGCGGGTAGCGGGCGGCAGTCTTCATTCTATCCATCTGATGAACTGGGCAGATGTCATTATCGATCTTGCCACCTCTGTAGTATTCGAGGCGGTAAAGGTCGGGAAGCCTGTATTGGCGGCGGATTACCTGCACGCCGGCCGCTCAGCTCTTGCTGAATACCTGCCGGAAGCAGAATTGCGTTGCCGCGATGATGTGTATAAACACATGGAAAAATTCCTTACCCAAGGTTGTGATTCTTTTTATATAGAAGAGCATCGTCAACGTTTCCTCAAGGAAATGATCGATGTAGGGGACCCGGACGTGTTATCGCGTTATGTCGGGCTGCTGGAGGGACAAGTGCGGCCAAAGGCAGACCAGAGTCAGCCTGAGTCGCAAAGCAACACCAAAGATTTCGCTTTTGCCTGATTAGCCGGCTTCGCTGGTAGTTTTCTCAAGGAGGTTACTGAGCCGTATGCCGGCGATGCCACCCATCGATGTGGTGATTCCCGTCTATAATGCACCAGTGTTGACACGGCGCTGCATCGATTCAGTCGTTGCCTGCCTGAGCCAATCCATACGCTTCATTTTCATTCAGGACGACGCGTCGGGCATGGAAACCCATACCATGCTGGATCAATTACCGTGCGAGCGCATACGCGTGCACCACGCGCGGGAGAACCAGGGTTTCGGCGCCTCGGTAAACGAAGCAATCGGTCGCTCCGACGCATGCTACGTGCTGGTCCTGAACTCCGACACAGTAGTGCGCGAAGATTTTTTACCGCTCTTATACGCAGCATTCGTCGCTGATTCCCGGTTGGCAGTCATCATCCCCGCAGGGAATGATTTTGCCGGATATGATTTGAACCGGTATGTGCGGCAGCCAGGCGGCTATGTTCAGACACACCGCCTTCGGGGTCACGCGTTTCTCATCCGCCGGGAGGTATTCCGGGATGCGGACGGTTTCGATCTGGCATTCGGCCGCGGCTACTATGAAGATGTCGATCTTGGGCGCCGGCTCAACAAGCGCGGTTGGCGGGTGGGTGTGCATCCGGACGCCCACATACAACATGAGGGGGGAGGATCGTTCGGCCGCGGGCGCTCCTTCAAGAAACTGGTCAGGCGCAATCGTAAGCTTTTTTTTTCGCGCCATCCCAGCGCAAAGCGTAATATTCTCCTTCTTTCCGGAGACTGCCCGCTGGCGGGTTTTCCATTGAGCCTGCTGGAGGCGCTCGACGATGTATTTTGCGGAGGGGGATACGTTTACTGGCTTTCGCCCGAAGCAGCAGGCATGCTTCTCTGTTTGCAGATGAGGAGCCTCTCGTCGGGCGTGGACGCTGCCGTGCGGCTATTCTTATGCAGTTGGCGTGAGGACAAGCGCATTTCGGAAATCTGGATATTGCCCGATGTTCCACGCTTGCGATATGGAGCGCTGACCTTATGGGCGCGTATTTGCGGCTTGCGGATACTGACCTGGGAAAGGGCGCCTGCCGAGGAAAATTGTACTCCTAAGCTACTTTGAATGCTCTACGGAGAGAACGGGGATTTCAGCCGAGGCGATGAATCTCCCGCAAGAACTGCGAGGGCCTGAAGTTTAAGAAAATTCTGCAGTTATCCTTTTGGGCTGTTGTATCCGGGCCGTTACAACCATTTTTTCCAGCGGAATAGTAGCAGCATCGCAACACTGATGATTGCCATGGTGGCCAGTACAACAAAAAAACCCATGTGCCATTCAAGCCCGGGCATGTATATGAAGTTCATTCCGTAAATGCCCGTTATCAGCGTCAATGGCATGAATATCGTGGTAATGACAGTAAGAACTTTCATGACAGTACTGATGCGGAAGCTCACGCTCGATAAATAAATATCGAGCATACCCGCCGTGACATCACGTAGCGATTCAATCGATTCGATAATGTGGATGGTATGATCATACACATCCCGCAGGTAGAGTAGGGTATTGCGGCTAAACAGGGGTGAATCTCCACGCTGCAACGAACTGATCACCTCACGGAGCGGCCACAGCGCTCTGCGTAAAAAAACGCCTTCACGTTTGAGTCTCTGAATGGATTGCAAAGTTCTTGGTTGCGGGTGGGCGACCAGTTCCGTTTCCAGCACCTCCGTTTTTTCGTCGAGGCGTTCAAGAATGCTGAAGTAGGTGTCGACTACTGCGTCAATCAGGCTGTACATCAGGAAATCGGCACCGAGCTTTGCGCTTTGGCCTTTGCCCGATCGCAGGCGGTCGCGGACTGACTTGAATTGAACATCATTCGCTTCCAGAAACGACAGCACGAAATCCTTGCCGAGTACGAGGCTTATCTGTTCGGAATATATTCTCTCTTCCGCGCCTCTGGTTTCATACCCGAAGGTTTTGAGCACCACATACAGGTAATTTCCGTAATCCTCCACCTTGGAGCGTTGCTCTGTGTTGAATATGTCTTCCAGTACCAGAGGGTGGAGGTCAAAACACGCGCCGATTTGCTCGATCATGCGGATGTCGCCCAGTCCCTGCAGGTTAACCCACTTGACCCCGGAAGCATGTTTGATCTTTTCGGCAAGTTCCGCGGGAGCCACCTCGGATTCACGCACGCCTTCCAGACCGTAATCCAGCAAGGTTATGACGGGTGCCACGCCTTTCTTTACCCCGATATGCACCAGCGTGCCCGGGGGCAGGCCTGCTTTAGTGGATCTTTTTTTGGAATGGGATGCCATCGGGTCGGATGAGATGTTCTATGCAGATACGGTCAACTTGCTTCCGTCGGCTCCGGTTATGCCAAAACGAAAACCAAGGGCATCCCACTGTTCAATTTCGGCCAGCAAGGCGTTATGTGTCAGAGGGTTACGTTCCAGCCACTTTCTCTCAAGACATAAACTGAATTCCTTGCCTTGAAGGCTGACCTCGAGCCTTGGAAGCATCATCTCACAGCGGCTGCGATGAAACAATGCCGCGAGGCGAAGCGCAAACAGCAGGGCGAAATCAGGCTGCTCTATCATGTTTCCACGCGCTTTGCCGATATCGCCGCGGTGGACGAGCGCAAGCATGCTTAAGCGCTCCTGCTCCCTTTGGGAAAAACCTGGCATATCTGCATTGCCCAGGATATATGCAGAATGCTTGTGATAACCGGAGTGTGCGACCGAAATACCTACTTCATGCAGCCGGGCAGCCCATGAGAGAACTTGCAGATGTTCTTCTCCCTCACCAGGAAAGGCCGCCAGCAACTGTTCTCCAAGCAAAAGTGCAGTCGATTCCACCCGCTTTGCCTGCGTGCCATCCACATGGTACCGGCGCATGAACTGCCTGACCGTTACTTCGCGCATGTCATGCTTATGGAAGCGACCCAGCAGATCGTACAGCACGCCCTGGCGTAAGGCACCCATGCCTTGCGCCATTTGGGAAATTCCCAGCTCTGAGAATGCGGCGGACATGATGGCGAAGCCCCCGGCTATGACAGGCGCCCGGTCGGCTCGGATACCCGTGAGGTCGAGTTTTTTGATGTCGTCCACCTTGAGCAGATGATTACGAAAATTTTCCAACCCTTCCCGCGTAATCTCTCCGTTGCTGCCCCCACTGTCCAGCTGGTTCAACCGGATGATATCGCCTAAGGCGCGCGCCGTACCGGAGGACCCGTATGCGAGCTGCCAGTGTTCACTGGAAAATTCCCTTGCGATCGCCTGAATATCGCTACGGGCCGAAAGTTCGGCACGGTTCATCGCATCCCTGCTGATCCTGCCGCCCGGAAAAAAGCGCAGGCTATAGCTGACGCAACCCATATAAAGGCTTTCCAGCTTGACCGGCTTCAGCCTGCGGCCAATGATAAATTCAGTAGAGCCGCCCCCGATGTCCATCACCAGGCGAGCATCAGGAGAAGCAGGGAGGCCGTGCGCAACGCCCAGGTAGATGAGGCGCGCCTCTTCGTGACCCGAGATGATTTCAATGGGAAAACCCATCGCTGCCTCGGCTTTTTTGAGAAATACACCCGCATTTTTCGCCACCCTGAGAGTGTTGGTTGCAACCGCACGTACAGCATGGGGAGGGAAGCCGCGCAGGCGTTCACTGAAACGCTTGAGACAGGCCAGTGCGCGAGCCTGGGAATCCTCATCCAGGCGTTTGTCGGGAGTAAGACCGGCAGCAAGACGAACCATTTCGCGCAGATTGTCCAGCGGATAAAGCTGTCTGCCTTCCACTCGCGCGACTTGCAAACGAAAGCTGTTGGAACCGAGATCTACCGCCGCAAGTGTGGAGTATTCGGGCATGAGGTCTGTTGGCAGGCTTCCGGGCGGGGGGAGGCCCTACTCCCGTATTTCGCGCTCGATTTCTTCAACGGTGACGTGACGCACATCCCTGCCCTTTACCATGTATACCACATATTCGGACATGTTTTTGGCATGATCGCCGATGCGCTCGATCGCTTTTGCAATAAACAGGATTTCCAGGGCAGTCGATATCTTGCGCGGATCTTCCATCATGAAAGTGATAAGTTGGCGCATGATCGAGCGGAATTCTTCATCCACGAGCTCGTCCTGGCGCACTACCTGAGCGGCGGCCGTGAGGTCCAGACGCGCAAAAGCGTCCAGCGATTTGCGCAGCATCTCCAGCGCAACGTTGGCCACATGACGTATCTCGACGAAGCGGGGCATGTGCATGCGGTCCGTAGCATAGATGAGTTTGGCCATGCGCGCGATCTTTTCCGCTTCATCCCCGATGCGCTCGAGGTCGGTAATGGTTTTGATGACCGTCATGATCATGCGTAAATCACCCGCGGCTGGCTGTCGGCGCGCGATGATCTGATTGCAGATCTCGTCTATCGATACCTCCATCGCATTGACCCGATGATCATCGGCGATGATATTTTCGATCAGACTCTCGTTGCCGGTGATCAGCGCTTCAATCGCTTTTTCGATCTGTTCTTCCACGAATCCGCCCATATGCAACACACGTGTGCGCACCGCTTCGAGATCCGCGTCAAATTGCTTGGATATATGTTCGTGGCTTCCCATTTCTCACCTGTGGATCGATTGAAAGCAAAAAATAACAAAGGATAATGCCGGTTCGTTGTGACAATTCTACTGATTTTTGGCCTTCCCTCAGATAACAATGGTGCGAACGCCTCCTTCGCTCCCCAGCAACAGCAAATCCGCAGGGCGTCTTGCAAACAGGCCATTGGTTACGATGCCGGTGATCTGATTGAGTTCCGTCTCCAGTTCAATGGGATTCAGGATCTGCAAGCCATGCACATCAAGAATCACGTTACCGTTATCGGTAGTAAATCCCTGCCTGAGCATGGGTTGCCCCCCCAGCCGTATTATCTCGCGCGCCACGTAACCGCGCGCCATCGGGATAACCTCCACGGGCAGTGGAAATTTGCCGAGCACATCCACGAGCTTGCTTTGGTCCGCAATGCAGATAAATTTTTTCGCCACGGCGGCCACGACTTTTTCCCGGGTCAGCGCTCCGCCACCCCCTTTTATCATATGCAGATGGGACGTTATCTCATCAGCGCCATCCACATATAACGGAAGCTCGTCGACATTGTTCAGGTCCATGACCTCGATTCCATGCCCGCTGAGGCGCCGGGCGGTTGCTTCTGAACTTGCTATCGCTCCATCGATCCTGCTTCTGATGTCGGCCAGTGCGTCTATGAAGTAGTTGGCGGTAGAGCCGGTGCCCACTCCGACAATGCAGCCTGCGGGAATATGTTGAATAGCGGCATGCGCGGCCGCACGTTTCTGCTCGTCCTGATTCATGATGTTATTTTTTATGTCTAAAAATATTGATTGTTTATGAGCATAATACTATCAGCCCATTTTAACAATGAAGCTGGACATTTAGAGTTTCGCGACATGTTAAAATGCTCAACCTTTAAAATCGCAACCCCATTTCGATGAAGAATAGTTACCTCGAAAGAATTCTTACCGCGCGGGTTTATGACGTCGCGGTAGAGAGTCCTCTGGAGCTTGCGCCGAATCTGTCCACACGTATAAATAATCAGCTATTCCTGAAACGGGAAGATGTGCAGGATGTTTTCTCGTTCAAAGTGCGGGGAGCTTACAACAAAATGGTCAAGCTTTCTCCCGCGGCGCTCGAACGCGGAGTGGTCACGGCCTCTGCCGGCAACCATGCGCAAGGTGTGGCCCTCGCTGCACAGCGATTGAACTGTCGGGCAACTATCGTGATGCCTGTCACCACGCCCCAGATCAAGTTGCAGGCGGTCGAGGCACGCGGGGCAACAGTGGTTTCCTATGGTGACTCCTATGACGAAGCCTATGCGCACGCACACGAATTCGCCGAAAAGAACCAGGTAACGTTCGTACACCCCTATGACGATCCCGACGTCATTGCCGGGCAGGGAACGATCGGAATGGAGATACTGCGCCAGCATCCGGGGGAAATTCATGCGATATTCGCGCCCATCGGTGGAGGTGGGTTGATTTCGGGTGTTGCGGCTTATGTAAAAAGGCTCTATCCGGAAATCAGGATTATCGGTGTGGAGCCCGTCGACGCCGACTCCATGTATCAGTCGCTGAAAAAGAACCGCCGTGTCCGGTTGCCGCGAGTCGGATTGTTTGCAGACGGGGTCGCTGTCAAGCAGGTAGGGGTGGAAACTTTTCATTTATGCCGCGAACTGGTCGATGAGATCCTGCTTGTAGATACGGATGCCATCTGTGCGGCAATCAAGGATGTGTTCGAGGATACGCGCGCCATACTTGAACCTTCGGGAGCGCTCTCGATTGCAGGGGCCAAGGCTTATGCAAAGCGGGAAGGTATCCGCGGCAAGAACCTGATTGCGATCGCCTCAGGTGCGAATATGAATTTCGACCGATTGCGACATGTATCCGAACGGGCGGAATTGGGTGAGCAGCGGGAAGCGGTCATGGCGGTGACGATTCCCGAGGAACCCGGCAGTTTCAAGAAGTTCTGCGCAATGCTGGGACCGAGAAGTATCACCGAGTTCAACTATCGTTTTGCCGGTCCGAAGGAGGCGCATGTGTTTGTAGGGGTGTCGGTAAAAAACCGGGAGGAAGCGGCGAAACTGATCAAGGACCTGGAGAGCAACGGCTTGCGCACCGAGGATTTGAGCGACAATGAAATGGCAAAATTGCATATTCGCCACCTCGTGGGCGGGCATGCACGTGATGTTAAAAATGAAATCGTCTATCGTTTTGAGTTTCCCGATCGTCCGGGAGCGCTCATGCAATTTCTGAACAGCATGAGCAATCATTGGAATATCAGTCTGTTTCATTACCGTAATCACGGGGCAGACTATGGACGGGTGCTGGTTGGCATGGAGGTGCCGCCGGAGGAGAAAGCAGATTTCAAGGCATTTCTCGCTCAACTCGACAATCGTTATTGGGACGAAACCCAGAATCCGGCCTACAAATTATTCCTGGGATAAGAACAGATAGCGCTGGCTGCTTATCCCCGACAAGTTTTGTGCGCCCTCGAAATCGAGTATTGCGCGGGTTGCAGTGTTAAACCTTCAATAGTCCAATTCAGATGAATATAGTCATGTAAAAAAACGGTTTTGAAGGTTTCACAGCCGTGTCCGGGAGCTAAGGAAAAATTCAGAATGAAATGCATGCGAAAGCGCAGCAGCCGGATTCCGTACGGAGTAGGTTGTTTTTTATTGATCTTCATGAGCAACAGCATTGTTCAGGCGGTTGATATAGCAGGGTGGTTGAAGGAGAACGGTGTAAGGGCGGGAGGGTGGATCAATGCAGGGGCAACCTATAACCCCAGCAATCCCGTCAACGGATACAACGGCCCCGTTACCTTCGCCGACCGCGCAAACCGGTTTCAGTTGAATCAGTTCAATCTATATCTCCAGCGCACGGTGGTTACGGAAGGCAAGGCTTTTGATCTCGGGGGGCGTGTCGATTTCATGTTCGGCACGGATGCGATCTATACCCAGGCTTTCGGTGTTCCGCCATTCGACGTGAATACCGGTCAAGTCTTGAATAGGGGCCACTGGGATCTGAATATATGCTGTTCATCGACACGGACGTACGGCATCGCGCTACCGCAAGCGTATCTCGAAGCCTACATACCGTTGGGTAATGGCTTGAACATCAAGGCAGGTCATTTTTATTCGCCGACAGGATATGAAACCGTTCCTGCACCCGACAATTTTTTTTACACTCACGCCTATACCTTTAACAATGGGGAGCCATTCACCCACACGGGTGCCGTAGGGAACTATACCGTCAACGGGAATTGGTCGGTAATGGGTGGCGTCGTCACCGGCAGCGCAACCGGCGGTTGGGATGGCGGATTTGACAGAGAGCTGGGAAACTGGGGAGGGTTGGGCGGTATTACCTGGGTCAGCGACGACAAAAGGACTTCGGCCAACATCACGGGGAGCTACAGTGCGACGTCCACCCGCAGCAACAGACCATGGGGAATGTACAACATTGTGCTGCAACACAGGATCACACCGAAAACCCATCTGGTTCTACACCACGTTCACGGCTATGCCGGCGGTGTTTTGCTGGGAGGGATGCCAAAGAATGTCGAATGGTATGGCATCAATACTCACCTCTATTATGACCTGTTGGAAGACCTTTCGGTGGGCATTCGCGGTGAATGGTTCCGCGACCGGGACGGTTTTCGCGTCTCTTCGCCCTTTCGCGTGGTAGCTGCGCTCGACCATACCGGAACCAGTTTTGCAGGCGACCCATCCGCCGTGATCGCGGCGCCTGCGGACTACTATGAAATCACCTTCGGGATGAACTGGAAGCCCTCGAAAAGGTTGCGGCTGGGCTGGAAGCCGATGCAAAAACTGAACATTCGTCCAAATATCCGCTATGACCGTGCTGACGGCATTGACCATTCGATCCGGCCTTTCAACAACAAGAAGGATCAGATCATATTTTCCCTCGATGCGATAATTCCCTTCTGATGCGAGGGGGCGCTTTGGAAAAAACTGGCTTATCGCGGAGGGAAGTAAGGGTTGGACAATAGGAAATAGCCTCGCAGCCTGTTATTCTACGAGCCCGGTATCCTGTCCATCCCCATGTCTTTGGACTGCGTGCAGCGGGCGTGGGTGGAGATCGGACTGGGCCTGCTCTCGAGCCACTTTCCGGTGAAAAGCGGCCTGCATCATGTTTTCTTCCGCTTTTTTCATATATTTACGCAATAAAGCTGCAGTATGAGCCTTCAGGTCCTGGGCACGCCTTCCATATAGATAGCTTTTTTCCTCGTAGTGGTCCAGCAACTTTTTCTCTTCCTCGGCCTTTGCCTGCATTTTTCGCGCTGCATCCTCAAAATACTCGCTCAAGGCATCGTGATCGCCGCGCATTCGCGCGTTCTGAACGACGCGGCGTGCGTTCGTGTTCTGAACCGCTTCATGAGGGCTTAACTGCGCGCAAGCGGCTACTAAACTCAGGGATAAGCCATAAAAAAAAGTTCTTTTATTCATGGGTACCTCTTTTTAAGTGCTAATTACGTACTCATCAGAGCGAGAACAAACACCCAATCTTGAAAATACTGAATTGCCGATACTTTGTCAAGCGTCCAATGTTATAAGTACCTGCTCCTGCCTGCCGCTTCCATCGCTTTCGTTCATTCTCCATCTCTTTGTGAGTGAGCAGGATAACTTCACAAATACTTAACAATAATATAACACTTTCTTTATTTATCTCATGTTACGTTGCAAATAGAATAACAATTTTCGTGGTAGTGTTTTGCCAAGGGGAGCCAATCATGAAACGCCTACCGAAACGCAGAAGAGGAATGATCTTCGCCTCTGCGGTCAGCCTGTTTACAACTCTCGAGAATCCCGCCAGCGCTTACGCCAATACCGCGTTGGAATGGTTCAACGACAATGGCATCAGACTCGGCGGCTGGATCAACGGCGGGGCGACTTTCAATCCTAGCCAGCTCACCGGTTTCAATGGTCCAGTAACATTTGCCGACCGCTCCAACCGATTTCAGTTAAACCAGTTCAATATTTATGTGCAACGCCCCGTGGTAGCCGAGGGCAGCACCTGGGATTTCGGGGGACGTATCGATTTCATGTTCGGAACGGATGCAATTTTTACCCAGGCTTATGGCGTTCCCGCATTCGACGTGAATACAGGCCAGCCTTTAAACAGAAGCAATTGGGATCTTGATGTGTGCTGCGCTTCAACCCGATATTATGGGATTGCGTTTCCGCAGGCTTTTGCCGAAGCCTATGTTCCCGTTGGGAACGGATTGAACGTCAAGGTAGGCCATTTTTACACTCCGATCGGCTACGAGTCGGTACCGGCGCCCGACAATTTCTTTTACACTCATGCCTATACCATGCAGTATGGAGAGCCATTCACGCATACCGGGGCGCTGGGCAACTATAAGATCACGCAAAACTGGACGTTCATGGGGGGCGTTACCACAGGTAGCGCCACCGGCGGCTGGGACGGCGGGTTCGACAAGCAGTTGGGCAATTGGGGGGGGATTGCGGGCATTACCTGGACCAGCGAGGATATGGGCACGTCGGCCAATATCAGCGGAACCTACAGCGCAACCTCGACACGCAGCGATGAACCATGGATGTTGTACAGCATCGTGCTGAAGCATAAATTCACCGACAAGACTCATTTTGTGCTGCAACACGACCACGGTTTCGCGGGAAATGTTTTCCTGAATAATGTCTTTTATAGTAACGTGATCAAGGATGCCGAATGGTACGGCATCAACACCCATCTGTATTACGACCTCATGCCGGAATTGACGATCGGAGTGCGGGCCGAGTGGTTCCGCGACCGGGACGGGTTCCGTGTATTTTCACCGGGACGGGTGGCTGCCGCCACCGACAATCGGGGATTCAGTTATGCGCTTGGACGCAATCAGCTTGGCAATAGTACCAGCAGTCCGGCTGATTATTATGCAGTTACGGTAGGCATGAACTGGAGGGCGGCCAAGAGACTGAAGCTCGACTGGAAGCCGTTGCAGCAGTTCAATATTCGTCCAAACGTTCGCTACGATGCCGCCGACGGACTACATGGCATCGATTATCGGCCCTTCGGTGGGCATAAAGATCAAGTGGTTTTATCCCTTGATTTTATGGTTCCGTTTTGATTTCCTGATTTCCATTTTCTCCGCCCGCTACAGGGTCTAATCTGTAACGTCGAAAAGGAGGAGAACGGGACAGGTTAGCGTTTCAGGGCGCTTCTATCGTTAGCGCGGCCGAAATTGCAACATCATTTTCACGTGAGGAATTCCGGCATCCAGGAATTCCGGTCCCGCCTGCTGAAAACCAAACTTGCTATAAAACCCGGTTGCGTGTGTCTGCGCGTTCAAGGTAACTGAAGGAAGCTGCCGGTTTTCCGCTTCCTTCAGCAACCGATCCATGAGTGCGCTACCCACTCCTTTGCAACGCCAATCCCTCAACACGGCCATGCGTCCGATCGAAGCATCCGGTAGCAACCTTGCCGTACCTATCGGATTTCCTGAAGGATTCATCGCCAGCAGATGCAAGCAAACGCCGTCGAACTCGTCCCATTCGAGTTCCGCAGGTACTCCTTGTTCCCTGATAAAAACCGCCTCTCGTACTGCTCGTAGTGCCAGAGCGTCTTCCTGCCAGCTTGCCGCACGTACTATGTAGAGACTCATATTGGTTCGACTGGTCCTGGTAATCTGCGGGTGTGGCGGAGATTTCTGTTCCTGCACCGTCTGCCTCTGCCTCTCTGCCTATCGGGCGACAGGCTTTCCAGCTACTCGAAAGGATGTCGCAATACAATCGTTTCTTCCCGATCCGGTCCGGTCGATATCATGTCTATCGATACCTCACACACTTCTTCCATACGCTTGAGATAATTGCGCGCAGCCATTGGCAGTTGTTCGAAATTGCGGATACCCACGGTACTCCCGCTCCATCCGGGCATTTCCTCGTAAATCGGTTCGCAGGAGGCAAGTTCCTCCGCACCTACCGGCATGATGCCACTGAATATTTCTTCTTCTCCCTTTCCCGTCAGTTTATAGCCCACGCCCAGTCGCAGGGTTTCAACCCCATCCATCACATCGAGCTTGGTGACACACAATCCGGAGACGCCATTAATCTGGATGGAACGTTTCAGGGCGGCGGCATCGAACCAGCCACAGCGCCGCGGACGTCCCGTGGTTGCCCCAAATTCATTGCCACGCTTGGCGAGATGCCTGCCGACCTCATCATCCAGTTCGGTTGGAAAAGGGCCCGCTCCCACGCGCGTGGTATAGGCTTTGGTGATTCCCAGCACATAATGCAACATCTGGGGGCCGATTCCACTTCCTGTTGTCGCGGCGCCGGCAATGCAATTGCTGGACGTAACAAACGGGTAAGTGCCATGATCAATGTCGAGCAGCGCTCCTTGCGCCCCCTCAAACAGAAGATTCGCGCCCGCCCTGTTGGCTTCGAATAAAAGCCGCGGCACATCGGCAACCATCGGGCGGATGCGTTCCACCAGTGAGAGCGTCTCGTCCATGATTTGCTGAAAATCGACGACTGGCGATTGGAAATAGTTCTTCAACACGAAATTGTGATAATCCAGTATCTCGCCCAGCTTTGCCGCAAAGCGGTCACGATGAAACAGATCCTGCAAACGAATGGCGCGCCGCGCCACCTTGTCCTCGTATGCCGGCCCAATACCCCGTCCGGTCGTGCCGATTTTACCCAATCCTCTGGCCATCTCCCGCGCGTTATCCAGGGCCACATGACAAGGTAGAATGAGAGGACAAGCCTCGCTGATACGAAGCCGGTTAAGCACATCGATGCCCGCGCGCTCCAGCATACCGACTTCATCCAGAAGCGCCTGCGGCGACACAACCACGCCATTACCAATATAGCAGGCGACGTCCTTACGGAGAATTCCGGAAGGAATAAGGTGTAGCACGGTCTGCTTGCCACCAATGACAAGTGTATGACCCGCGTTGTGTCCTCCCTGGAAGCGCACCACTCCCTGTGCCTGATCCGTAAGCCAGTCCACAATCTTGCCCTTGCCCTCATCACCCCACTGGGTTCCTATGACAACTACATTTTTACTCATATCGCTTCTTTAACGTTTAAACCTCTGTAATGTTTGAAAGGTAAAGGGAGGAAGACTTTCCTTCCTAAAGCTGGCTAATGACTGACATTCAGATGAGTGCATCCACTATCGACCACACACCGTTTTCCGATACGAGTTTTTTATCGCAATTGAAGGAGCCGACGTCATTTTCATGACCCGGCAGGGCAACTATCACAATCTGGCCTTCGTTACGAAGCTGTTCGATTTTCTTTTCCAGCACTCTGTCCTCCTTTATGAAAGGGGCCAGAATTCCTCTGGGACAAGAGTCCGAGGACATCAAACCGGATAACTCGCGCAGATCCATGCTGAAACCTGTTGCGGGTCGCGCTCTCCCGAATGCCTTTCCGACCTCGTCGTAGCGTCCACCCACTGCGATTGCATTGGGACAATTGTCGGTATATGCGGCGAAGACCATGCCGCTGTGGTAGTGATATCCGCGCAAGTCGGCAAGATCGAATGCCAATGTATCCACGAGCGGGCTCAGTTCGCCCGCTACCATTTCGAGTTCGTCCAGCGCCTTCGTGATTTCGGGGTAGGGCGGGAGGGCGCTGCGCGCCAGCATCAACACATTCTCGTCCCCGTAGAGCTCGGGTAGCAGCAGGAGCGCCTCCCGCACCGAGGCATCCACCTGTTTTTTCAGTCCGGCGCAGAGCTCTTTCAATGCTGCCTTATCCTTCCCCTGCAAGGCTCCGGACAATTCCATTTCCAGGTCGGGGGAAATACCTGTACTTCTGATCAAGCCACGAAATACCGCGACATGGCCAAGATCCAGGTGTATGTTTCCCACACCGGCGATTGCGAGAGATTGCAGCATCAGACGCTGGATTTCCAGATCGCTTTCAAGTCCCTGATGACCGTAAAGTTCCGCGCCGATCTGCAAGGGCTCCCGGGTGCGGGTCAGGCCCGATGGACGTGCGTGCAGCACGCTGCCCGCATAACAAAGTCGGGTGATGCCCTTCCGGTTCAGAAGGTGTGCATCGATGCGAGCTACCTGTGGCGTCATGTCGGCGCGCAAACCCATCATGCGGCCGCTCAGTTGATCCACCACCTTAAGCACGCGCAAATTCATTTGCCCCCCGCTGCCAGTGAGAAGCGATTCCACATATTCCAGCAACGGGGGGCCCACGAGTTCGTAGCCATTCACGAACAACCAGTCCAATACACGCCGGCGCATCATTTCTATCTTCAGCGCTTCGGCGGGGAGAATGTCCTCAATGTATTCGGGAAGAGCCCATGCACTCATATTCATGTCGGGGTCGTGATCAAGACAGGATAAAGGCGGGTATGGAGGGTATGGAAAGAATTATTTCACAAGATAGAGCAGGAGCAACCCGACCAGCATGGAGGTCAAGCCGATAAAACGTATCTGGTTGTCGCCGGCTTCCGTCAGTTTTCTGAAAGCCTCACGCCATGCACCAGGCATCAGAAAGGGGAGCAGTCCTTCAAGCACCAGCATCAATGCAAAGGCCATTAACAGAGTGTCCCACATATTGGAATAACCCGAACAGACCGGACGGCTTACCGCATCAGCCGGCATCGAAGCCGGTGTATGCCCAGAAATTTGCTGGAGAAATTGCCAGGAGTTGCCGCTCTATGTGGGATCATTTACAGCGAGGAAAAAAGACTGGAAAAGCAAGGAGCGATATTCGACCCCATGGAGTTACTGTCGGTAGCCCCGAAGCAGCCAGCCGTATTCCCAGACGGCTGCTTCATCCGAATGAGGTATCTACCGACACATCTATTTCCCTCCTCGCCCCGAATTCCTCATATACTTGAAAAACTCGGAGGTCGGTTCCAGTACCATGATATCGCTCTTGTTTTTTAAGATTTCCGTGTAGGCGTCGAGGCTGCGATAAAAGGAATAGAATTCCGGATTCGACTCGTAGGCGCTGGCATAAATACTCGCCGCTTTCGCATCGCCTTCACCCTTTATTTCCTGGGCTTTCCGGTAGGCTTCGGCAAGAATGACCTCGCGCTGGCGATCCGCATCTGCGCGAATCTTCTCAGATTCCGCGGCGCCGGTCGAGCGCAGTTCATTCGCCACACGTTTCCGCTCAGCTTCCATTCTACGATAGACCGATTCACTTACTTCCTGCGGCAGGTCTACTCTCTTTAAACGAACGTCCACGACTTCCACTCCGATTTTACGCGCATCCGCATCGGCCTTTTGCCGCATGATTTCCATGATTTTGTCGCGCTCGCCGGACACGACGTCATGTACTGTCCGATTACCGAATTCATCACGCAAGCTGGAATTGACCGTTTGCGACAGACGCGTCTGGGCGAGCATCTCGTCCCCACGCACGCTGACATAGTATTGCTTGACGTCCACGATACGCCACTTCACGAACAGATCCACCAGAACGTTCTTTTTTTCGGACGTTATGAAGCGTTCCGGCTCGGCCGTATCCAGCGTCAGAATGCGCGAGTCAAAGTAGCGCACGTTCTGCGCCAGCGGGATTTTGAAATAAAGACCCGGAGATGTCTTTACATCCACCACTTCACCCAACTGGAACAGAATCGCCTGCTGCCGCTGGTCAACTATATACAGTGACGAGCTTGCCACAAGAAACAGGATGATAAGGACAACCAATAACATTGGGGTATAGTTTTTCACTTATCTTGTCTCCCGTTCGCGGCCACGAAATGCTTCCCGGGTGCGGGTAGCGGCGTCTGCCGTAGGTTCCGGCGGCGACGCAGGCTGTGCCTCCGGCATTGTGCCAGACGAGGAAGAAGGTCCGCTCATCTGGATCAGCTTGTCCAACGGCAGATAAAGCAGGTTATTGCCATTTTTCTGGTCCACGATAATTTTGCTGGTGTTGGAAAGCACCTGTTCCATCATATCCAGATAAAGCCGGTCACGTGTCACACCCGGTGCCTTGCTGTATTCAACGAGAACCTGCTTGAAGCGGCTCGCCTCACCTTCGGAACTCGCAATCACCCGTTGCTTGTACCCCTCAGCCTCTTCGAGGAGGCGGGCCGCATTACCTTTGGCCTTCGGAATCACATCATTCGCATAGGCCTGGCCTTCGTTTTTCTGCCGTTCCCTATCCTGTCCGGCTTTGACGGCATCATCGAACGCAGCCTGTACCTGTTCGGGCGGTTGGGCATTCTGCATCGTCACCTTGCTGATGGCGATGCCGATCTTGTAGCGGTCAAGGATGTCCTGCATCAGCTCTGTGGCTTTTGCCGCCACCTGTTCACGCCCTTCATAGAGCACGAAGTCCATCTTGCTCTTTCCGATGATTTCCCGTATTGCGGTTTCCGCTGCTTGTAGCACGGCATTTTCGGGGTCACGATTGGTGAACAGGAACTCCTCCGGATTTTTCAGGATGTATTGCACGGCGAACTGGATATCAATGATGTTCTCGTCGTCGGTCAACATGAGCGACTCCTTCAGCACCTTGCTCCGGACATTGTTACGATAGCCGATTTCAACAGTCCGCACCTGGCTTACGTTAACGGGTTCAACGACCTCGATAGGGTAGGGCAGATGCCAGCGCAAGCCTGCCTGCGTACTCTCCACATATTTTCCGAATCGCAACACGATCCCGCGCTGGCCCTCGTTGACGATATAAAATCCGCTTCCTATCCACAACAGCAGAAGCAATCCGGCAAGCAGTCCGACGCCGCCGCTGTATTTTTTGGGACCGGCCGGAGGACCGCCTTCACCACCTCCTGAACTGTCGTGCCTTCCTCCACCCTTGCGCTTCAACAGGTTGTTGAGCTTCTTGTTAAAATTTCGCCACAACTGATCCAGATCGGGCGGACCGGAATTGCCTTTTTTTCTTCCCCACTGAGGATCATTTAATCCCATGATGATTCCTATTTTTTTGTTTAATGGAGCAGCCCATCAAACTCTACCGTGAAAAAACCCGAACCAGATTTGTGGAAAGCAAAAATTCCTGCATTATTCGACATTCAGTGATACCCGCTCGTTATATCCCGGGCTTTCGACTGATTATCGGGCTCTCGTAAAGCCGCGCGCTCCCCGAGTGCTTCGGATAATGCCAGATTAATAAATTCCAGCCCTTCACCGGTTTTGGCGCTCAATCGAACTTGTACGATTCTACCATACTCGTCCCGCTGGTAACCCGGAGAGCTTGCCGGCAAATCGATCAGATCTGCCTTGTTCAGAATCAGTATTTGTGGAATGCGGTCAGCACCGATTTCCTTCAGCACCTTGTTGACTTCATCAATCTGTTCGCTGCGATTGGAGCTGCTGGCATCCACGACGTGGAGCAACAAATCCGCTTGCACCGTTTCTTCCAGTGTCGCCCGGAATGCTGCCACCAGCGTGTGCGGCAGGTCCCGGATGAAGCCCACCGTGTCGGAAAGTACGAGCGGCCCGCGACCCGCAATAAACAACTTGCGGGTGGTGGCATCGAGGGTTGCAAACAACTGGTCAGCAACATAGGTGTGAGCGCGAGTGAGTCTGTTGAAAAGAGTGGATTTGCCGGCATTGGTATAACCAACCAACGAAACCGACATCACTTGCGCACGTTGCCTGGCGCGCCGTTGCAGGGCTCTTTGGCGCTCGAATTTAGCGAGCTTTTCTTTCAGCACCTTGACACGTTTTCCGAGCAGGCGGCGATCGGTTTCCAGCTGTGTTTCACCAGGGCCGCGCAGACCGATACCGCCCTTCTGGCGCTCCAGGTGTGTCCAGCCCCGCACCAGCCGCGTGGCCAGATGCTCGAGCTGGGCAAGTTCCACCTGCAACTTGCCTTCGTGACTCTTTGCGCGCTGTGCGAAAATGTCCAGGATAAGGCTCGTGCGATCAATGACCCGCCGCCTGAGTCGCTGCTCCAGGTTACGCTGCTGGGCAGGCGAAAGATCATGATTGAAAATAACCAGCGAAGCGCCGGTCTGCTCCACTGCGCCCATTATTTCGTCAACTTTCCCGCTACCTGCGAAAGTCGCAGGATCCGGGCGAAGCCGTTTCCCCAGCACTACAGCGGAAATTGCAAGGCGATCACTGACGGCCAGTTGCCGTAATTCTTCGAGATTTTCTGCAGAGTCGCTGTCATTTAGATCGAGACTTACCAGAACAGCAGAATCAACAGCGGCGTGAGTGTCGGGCGCGTTCCCACTAGAGGAATCAAGCATCAGATATAGGGGGCGCCTCAAATGGAATGTTGACAGCTCTTGCGGGGACTACCGTAGAAATTGCGTGCTTGTAGACCATCTGGGTGACGGTATTCTTCAACAGCACTACATACTGATCGAATGAATCGATGTGTCCCTGCAGTTTGATTCCGTTTACCAGATAAATCGAAACCGGAATATGTTCCTTCCGCAAGGTATTCAGAAACGGGTCTTGTAACAATTGCCCTTTAGCGCTCATACGTGACTCCGTGTTTTAATTATTCAAAAAATAAACTCTACTTGATTTTGAAGCGTAAATCCATATTCCCGCTGAGGTCGACTGAAGGTCGAATCGGGCAGGTATAAAGAGTTATAGGTCAGTTTGCGCCTATTTCCAATATAAATATTCCGCCAACTATCAGGTATGCCATTGCTGCACTCCATCCGGCGCTGCCATACAGCCCGGATAGAGTGCAAGCCTTGTTTTCTCTGCCGATGAACAGAACCTCCCGCTGATCAATCGAACGGATGAGGTCTGGGTGTATCCTTGCCCGAGGGAGGGAGAATAGGCAAGGTGAGATGGGGTTGCTTGCCGCTCAACGTCTTCAGGAACGCCACGATTTTGGCATTTTCGTCCTTGGTGAAATTACGTCCCAATTGTATCCGGCCCATGGTATTTACCGCGTCTTCCAGGGTTGCCGCGGCCCCGTCATGGAAATAGGGATAGGTCAGTTCCACGTTTCGCAATGTAGGCACTTTGAAGAACAGGCGATCCTCCTCTTTGCCGGTTACGGCAAAACGGCCTTCAGCCTTGCTCTGGGTTTTATAGGGTTCAAGTACGCCCATTTTCTGGAACGATGCCCCGCCTACGGCCGCTCCGTTGTGGCAACCCGTGCAGCCCGCGTCCTTGAACAGTTTGTACCCTTCGAGTTCCGTCTTGTTGATGGCGTTCTTGTCGCCTTTGAGCCATTTGTCGAAACGGGAATCCGGCGTTACCAGTGTTTCTTCGAAGGCAGCGATCGCGTCCGTTACCATGCCTATATCGACCTTGTCCGAACTGTATATCTGCTTGAAGCGCGCCCTGTACTGGGGAATGGATTGCAGGACACCCACTGCCAATTCGTGACTGAATGCCATTTCCCCCGGATTGGCAATGGGACCGCCTGCCTGATCTTTCAGGTCCTTGGCGCGACCGTCCCAGAATTGGGCCAGACTCAGGCTGGAATTCAGTACTGTGGGCGAATTGATCGGACCCTGATGCCATTTGTGGCCAATGGATGATGGGAGATTGTCGGATCCACCCATACTCAGGTTATGACAGGAGTTGCACGAGATGAAGCCGGATTTGGAAAGACGGGGATCGAAAAAAAGCATTTTGCCCAGTTCCACCTTGTTTTCATTCTTGGGCTTGGCTGCCTCGATCGGTTTTATGGGTTCGTCGGTGGCACCGGCAGCGGCCAGGGCAGGCGGAGCGGCAATCGTTCCAACAGCTAGCAGCGACGTTATTAATGCCCGCAATATCATCTTAATCTCCTAAAAAGCTCGGCTGTAGTGGCGCAGCCGGTTACGCCTACATCGGAAAACTGAGGGCAGGGCTATCCGCCAGCTGGGGATGAACACAACTGTTCGCGAGTATATCCGATAGCCGCAATATCAATATTAAAGGCAGTGTGTGGCAACTAGCAGCTTTGCTGTCAGCTGTCTGATACGCATCAGTTCCCGTTGCGGCGGCAGCGGCACCTGTGGCGGTGGTACATGTAACGAGCGCGCTTTTGCAATGCGATTGCTTATTCAGACTGCTTGGCGGTGCTGCCTGTAAGCGGCCCGCTGGCGGAATAGTCGTATTTTTCATATCCGCTGTACCCGAAGGGAACAGGTGGGCGATTCAGCAGACGTGCCAGTTCCGTGAGTGCCTGGCGGTAAACCTGGCGTTTAAACTCGACTACCGACTCCAACTCTACCCAGTACTGATTCCACCGCCATGCGTCAAATTCAGGACGTCCGCTGGTGTGGAGCGAAACGTCGCAATCACTTCCTAGCAGGCGCAGCAGATACCAGATCTGTTTCTGCCCCCGGTAATTTCCCCGCCAGTCGCGTTTAATCCATTGGGCAGGTACATCGTATCGGAGCCAGTCGCGTGTGCGGCCGAGGATTTGCACGTGCCAGGGTCGCAAGCCTACTTCTTCAGTCAATTCACGATACATTGCTTGTTCCGGACTTTCGCCGGGCTTGATACCTCCCTGAGGAAATTGCCAGGAATCCTGTCTGATGCGTTTGCCCCAAAAAACCTCGTTCTTCGAATTGAGTAGAATGATTCCTACATTTGAGCGATATCCATTACGGTCGATCATATGATTCACCCGTTTGATCCTTCACGATAGGATTAGATTTTTCCACATTTCGTGCCGGATTGAAAGCTGTCGCTGGTTGGGCGGCATCGGGAGGAGTGGCAACTGCATTATTGTTTGAACACTTTGCTTTTCAGATTCCTCATAGCCAACCTGCGCTGCTTTTCAGAGTAAAATCGGAAATTGGACTTGTTATGGACAGAATATGCGAGCATCAGGTTTTTTTATTTCGACACTCAAGGAAGCGCCCGCCGAAGCGGAATTGATCAGTCACAAGCTGATGCTGAGGGCTGGTCTCATCCGGCGCCTGGGAAGCGGTCTCTACACGTGGATGCCGCTCGGCTTGAAGGTTCTGCGCAAAGTTGAAAACATCGTGCGGGAGGAAATGGATGCCGCGGGCGCACTGGAACTGCTGATGCCGGCTGTGCAGCCTGCGGAGCTATGGCGGGAAACAGGGCGATGGGAGGTCTTTGGTCCCCAGATGCTGAAAATCAAAGACAGACACGAGCGCGATTTCTGTTTTGGTCCAACCCATGAAGAGGTCATTACGGATATTGCACGGCGTGAAATCAAGAGTTACCGGCAGTTACCTCTCAATTTTTATCAGATACAAACCAAATTTCGCGACGAGGTTCGCCCCCGCTTCGGCGTCATGCGCGCGCGCGAGTTCGTGATGAAAGATGCCTATTCGTTCCACACCGATATCCATAGCCTGGAAGAGACCTATCAGGCGATGCATGTGACCTATTGCCGGATATTCGATCGCCTGGGGCTGAGGTTCCGCCCGGTCAAGGCCGATACAGGTGCGATTGGTGGCAGCAGTTCGCACGAATTTCATGTCCTGGCCGATTCCGGCGAAGACGCCATCGCTTTTTGTCCCGATTCCGATTACGCAGCGAACGTTGAAATGGCCGAGTCGCTGCCACCAGCAGTACTGCGGGAGCCGGCGGGGGGCGAGATGCGGAAAGTGCGAACAATCGCGCAAAAGACATGCGAAGAGGTTGCCGCCTTTCTCGATGTATCCATCGAGCAGACGGTAAAAACGCTGGCGGTCATGGCCAATGGCGGAATGCATCTTTTGCTGCTGCGTGGCGATCACCATCTCAACGAGACAAAAGCTCGAAAGATTCCTTTTCTTTCCGATTTCCGGCTTGCCAGCGAGGAAGAAATTCGCACTGAAACAGGTTGTCTTCCCGGGTTTATCGGCCCAACCGGATTGTCTCTTCCGGTTATCGCAGACCGTACCGTAGCGGCCATGAGTAATTTCGTGTGTGGCGCCAACGAAGAGGATTATCACCTCGTCAACGTCAATTTCGGGCGTGATCTGCAAGAGCCGGATCATATTTTCGATATTCGCAACGTGGTTTCCGGTGATTTGTCGCCGGACGGAAAGGGCAAGCTGGAGATCTGCCGCGGCATAGAAGTCGGCCATATTTTCCAATTGCTCACAAAGTATTCGGAAGCGATGAAAGCCAATTATCTCGATGAATCCGGGCAAGCGCGCCCCATGGAAATGGGCTGCTACGGGATCGGGGTTTCACGTATTGTGGCAGCCGCCATCGAGCAGAACCATGATGAACGCGGCATTATATTTCCCGCGGCAATGGCGCCATTCCAGGTAGTCATCATTCCGATCGGGTTGAAGAAGAATGCAGAAGTGAGGGCTGAGGCGGAGAAACTATACGCGGCGCTTTCCAGCGCCGGCATCGAAGTTCTGCTCGACGACCGGGATGACCGTCCCGGTGTCATGTTCGCCGATATGGAACTGATCGGTATTCCTCACCGGGTTGTCGTCGGCGAGCGAGGCTTGAAGGAAGGAAATGCCGAGTACCGGGGGCGGCGCGAGGAAAAGTCCGTGGTCGTTCCGCTTCCTGAGATTGCAGATTTTATAAAATCAAAATTAGCCGGGGGTTGATGACAGAACCTTCTCAGTTTGCCGACCTGATTGGCGCTCAATAGCCCGACTGTAGGCTGTAGGCTGCTCCGAGGAGAACAAGGCTGAGGAATCATTGCCCTCGCAGAGACTCAACCGCTAACGTCCTCTAACGTCCTTTTTGCTGCGCTTTTCCAGCAGGCTGGGAATTCGGAATCTTGTTCGAATTCTCACGCATGAATTCTTCCAACGCTTCGCGGGACACGATCCCGATTTTATAAACTGCCGGCTTGCCTTCGGGATCGAAAACATAGGTAGTCGGCAGCATGGATACCGGGCCGACTTGGCGTGCCAGTTCCTGGTCGCCCAACACGATCGGGTAGGTCACTGAAAGTCGTTTCGCATGCTTGAGCACAACGTCCGGGTTGCGATAATCCATCGCCACGCCGATCACCATTATGTCTTTTTTCCGACTTTCGTAGAGGGAGACAAGATCAGGAATTTCCTTCAGACATGGGGGACACCATGTGGCCCAGAAATTTACCAGCACCCATTTCCCCTTGAAATCGGAAAGGGACAGTTTCTTTCCGGTATGATCGGTAAAGGTAAAACCATAGGTTTGTGCAACCGGTACTGCTGAAAGCATGACGCATAAACAGAACCGGTAAAGCAGAATACTCAAATGGCATCGTTTCATATGACGTCGTTTCATTTTTCCAACAACTCCTCCAACCTTTGCTAAGCTGACATTTCTGCGGGTGGTTCCGGTTCCGCGGAAGCAAAAAGTTGCGACAGCGGAAGGCTCATTTTCTCATCGATCCCCACAGCAATATCATCGAGCAGGTGTTCCAGCCTGGTATCGCCCCCTGCTGTACCCCGTAGTGCTTCGGGACGAAACGCAAACAGGCGGTAGACATCGGCAATGCGGATCTCGGCGGGATCGAGTATTTGAACCCATCCTCCCCCCTGAACCTGTCGCACGAAATTGGCTTTCACCATGAGCTCCAGTATCCGCTCTACTTCTTCGGGACTTAGCATCAACTGCTGCTGCAAGCTGGAGGCGGTTTCAACTTTGCCTGCTTTCAGCGCCTCTCCAAGTATCCCCAATAAACGCAATGCATCAAAAAACTGCTTACCCCTGGCGTTGGGGTCATCGCGCCACTCGCGGAAACGCCAGCTTGAAAGGGATGCGGCAATAACTGCTCCGAGCAGCACCATCAACCATGAAAGATAAAGCCACAGCAGGAAAATGGGAATAGTCGCAAAGGTGCCGTATACTGCCTGATAAGTCGGGAACCAGGTGATGTAGAACGCAAAGCCTTCCTTCATTATCTCGAATCCTATCGCCGCAGCCACCCCACCCGCTATCGCGTGCTGCCATGCTACCTGGCGATTCGGCACGATGAGATAGGAAGTTGAAAAGGCAATACTCGTCAGCACGAGCGGGCCCAACCGCAAAAGCATGATGTCCCCACCCGGGATATCACGGGTAAATCCCATGGAGGCGGTCATGAGCCAGGACGTAAGCGACAGGCTCGCGCCGATGAATAAAGGGCCAATCGTCAGAACGGACCAATATATCAGGAGGCGATGCAGGAGCGGACGTAGCCGGGATACTCGCCAGATGCTGTTGAGCGCCTCGTCTATTGTGAGCATGAGCGCAAGTGCGGTTACGCCCAGGAAGGCGATGCCGATGGCGGTCAGCTTGGCCGCATTGTCAGCGAATTGCTGCATATACACGGAGATGACTTTGTTCGCTGCTTCCGGCACCATGGTGGTGAGAATGAATTCCTTTATCCGGTCCGAGAATTCAGCGAATGCGGGAAATGCCGCTACTACCGATAACCCGATCGCGAGCAGCGGTACCAACGAAAGCAAGGTGGTGAAGGTAAGACTGCCCGCAATCTGGGTGCAGTTGTGCTGGAAAAAGCGCACAAGGACATAGTGCAGGAAATCGACGGGGCGTACGGATTTCATTACTTTCGCGACGGGTCGTGAGGATTGAGAGAAAAGCTCCACGCGCAGCCCCATTTTGGAGGCAGGACAGACAGTCCCCGTTTGTCCTGCCGCGTTCTTCAAGATTTCTACACTTGCGGGTGTGCCCGCTCCAGCTTGCTGTGCAGCTTGTTCAGAGCGCTGAGATACGCCTTGGCGGAGGCGACGACAATGTCCGTATCAGCGCCATTACCATTGACGATACGGCCCGACTTCTGCAGTCGGACCGTGACCTCGCCCTGGGAATCGGTACCGCTGGTGATCGCATTGACGGAGTAGAGCTGCAGTTCCACGCCGCTGTTCAGTATCTTTTCGATGGCGCGGAAAGTGGCGTCGACCGGTCCGCTTCCATCCGACTCCGCACGGGATTCCCTGCCTTCTTCACCGATTACTATACTGGCATGGGGAGTTTCACCGGTTTCGCTGTGCGCTGTCAGTGAGAGGAGCTTATAATGCTCCTGCAAGGCGGCGGCGTCATCGGACACCAGGGCATGCAGGTCTTCATCGAAAATATCATGCTTCTTGTCTGCAAGCTCCTTGAAGCGCATGAAGGTGGCATTAAGGATTTCTTCCGATTCCAGCTCGATCCCGAGCTCTGCCAGTCGACTGCGGAAGGCGTTGCGTCCCGAATGCTTGCCCAGCAGCAATTTGTTTGCCCCCCAGCCCACATCCTCCGCTCGCATGATTTCGTATGTTTCGCGGTGTTTCAATACGCCGTCCTGATGTATTCCGGATTCGTGTGCGAATGCATTTGCGCCCACAATTGCCTTGTTCGGCTGTACCGGAAACCCGGTAATGCCCGAAACCAGCTTGCTTGCGGGCACAATATGGACGGCATCGATGCGGGTATCACAAGGAAAGAAATCCTGGCGGGTGCGCACAGCCATGACGATCTCCTCCAGGGAAGCATTGCCCGCGCGCTCGCCCAGTCCGTTTACCGTGCATTCGACCTGGCGCGCTCCGTTCATCACTGCCGATAACGAATTGGCCACCGCCAGTCCAAGATCATTATGGCAGTGCACCGAGAATACGACTTTATCCGAATTGGGAATCCTCTCGCGGAGGGTACGAATGAGTTCCCCGAATTGCTGGGGCATGGTATAGCCCACCGTATCGGGAATATTCACAGTTCCTGCTCCCGCATCGATGACCGCTTCGAGCACGCGGCAAAGAAAGGTGATGTCAGAGCGCCCTGCATCCTCAGGGGAGAATTCGACGTCATTGGTGTATTGGCGGGCCCACTTCACCGCTTTCACCGCCTGCTCCACCACCTGATCCGGGGACATCCGCAGTTTCTTTTCCATGTGAATGGGTGAGGTGGCGATAAAGGTATGGATGCGCGCCGAATTGGCTCCCTGCAGTGCTTCGCCTGCACGCCTGATATCGCCTTCGATTGCGCGTGCAAGACCGCATATGGTACTGCCCTTGACCGCAGCCGCTACGGCTTTTACCGCTTCGAAATCGCCATTCGAGGCAGCTGGAAAACCCGCTTCAATGACATCAACCCGCATTCGTTCGAGTTGTCGAGCGATCCGCACTTTCTCCTCCCTCGTCATGGAGGCACCCGGACTTTGCTCGCCGTCACGCAAAGTGGTATCAAAAATGATGAGATGGTCTTTCAATTGTTTCTCCGTTTTTCAGAAAGAATACTCGAACTCTGATAGGGAATCCAGAAACGGATTCCATCGATAAAAACTGGTAAAGACTTGAGGGAGATCGGTAATTAGCGCGCGAGGCGCAGCAGCGGTCTTGCAAGAAGCTGCAGGCGAGGCTGAAGGCAGAATGGAATGGACTGAACGAAGTTTGCGAGGCGCATGTCCCAAATATAAAGGGTTTCCGGAACGCGTGCAATAGCGAAATTGAATGCTATATTGAAACTGACCGATATTGAAACTGATCGATTGACTCTCCAGGAAGAGCTCCTCAATAATTTTCGAGGCTTCTCAGTGGGTAAGAACTTTGCCGGAAGCCGGAATTCTGGTTACAACCAACTCGCGGCGGGTCTTGTGATTGCGCTCGCCATGAGCGCATGCAATTCGACAGAACAAGGACATCTAAAGGAGGTCACCGGCCACTTGCCAGATTTGAGTTTTTCCCTCAGCTCCGATGAGGGACAGCCGGTTACAGCCAAAACATATGAGGGAAAAGTATTGCTCATGTATTTTGGATTTACACATTGCCGGGAAGAGTGTCCGATTTCCATGGCGCGTCTTACGCGGGTAATGCATCTCCTCGGGGAAGACGCAGATCGGGCGCATATCCTCTTTGTAACCGTGGACCCGACGCGGGATGGTCCCGGGGAATTGCGCCGCTATCTGACGCAATTCGATCTTGAGCAGGCGATAGGATTGACCGGTACTCCAGATGAAATCGGGGCGCTTGCAAAACGATACCGCAACGCGTTCCGGCCGCATTTTCCCCCTGGCGGAGATGGCGGCCTCATGCATGGCGACGCAGTTTATATATTTGACACACAAGGCCGCGCCCGCCTGCTGGCAACCTCCGCCGATTCGGAAGAGACTTTGGCGGAAGACTTGCGGGATTTGCTTCCTTCCTAAAAACTTCTCCGGGTAGTAACGGATATCAATTGTAATGGAATGGTTTTACTGGCTGGTGCCTTGGGAAGAGTCTACTCTGGTGGTTGCCGCCACTGGTAGCGCCGCTCTTTTCTTTCTGAGAGGCTGCGCCTTGGTTCGCCCGTCGCTTCATCGCAAATTGTGCTTCTGGGGTGGATTAAGTCTGGTATATCTCGTTTCTCACACTCAGCTCGATTATTACTCCGAGCACCAGTTTTTCATTCACCGGCTTCAGCATCTTGCATTGCATCATCTCGGGCCTTTTCTGATTGTATTGAGCAGGCCATGCCCGGTTCTTCTTCGGGGGATGCCGTCAAGGATGAGGCAGGCATTTCATCTGATGGCAGGATGGAAGTCCATTCAATATCCCGTTCAGGCTTTGTGCAATCCAGTCGTCTCAGTCGTACTGTTCAGCACGCTCATCGGCTTCTGGTTGCTGCCTTCGATTCATTTTACGGCGATGATCGATTGGCGTCTCTATCGTGTGATGAACTGGAGCATGTTTCTCAGCGGATTGATTTTCTGGGGACTGGTCTTAACTCCCGGTCCGGTGGTTGGCGTCAAGCTGTCCCCCGGCTCTCGCATTGGCATGATGCTTGCCATAATTCCGCCTCAAATCGTCATCGGCGCCCTCATTTTCTTTACTTCTCACGAGTTGTATCCGATCTACACCATTTGCGGACGTGCTATTGGCGGTATCAACGCCCTTGCGGATCAGCAGATCGGAGGCATCATTCTGTGGATACACGGTGCGATGATGAGCGCGGTCGGGATTCTGGTTGTCATCCTGAGGGAATTGATGCTTGCAGAATATCCGAAACATGGAGAGAAAGTGGCATGAACCTCTGCTTTCCTCTTCTTTCCCGTTTCCGGACGGGTAGAAACAAAATCTTTTGCAATTATTCGTTCAGGGCTTCACGCATCAGATATACATCGCGAGTGGTCACAGGCGGAGCCTTGTTGCCCCAGCTGTTACGGATGAACGTGAGCACTTCAGCGATTTCCCGGTCGGTAAATCTTTCGGCATAGCCTGGCATTTTCTCCGGTTTCGGTCCCGTCTTTGTCCACGGGCCTTTTCCTCCTTCCAGCATGAGCCGGATCAGGGAAGAGGCATTCTCCGAAAGCACGATCGAACTTCCAGATAGGGGAGGAAACTTTGGCGGCTTGCCACTTCCCTCACTCCGATGACATTTGGCGCAGAAGCCACTATATATTCCCGCGCCGGGTTTCTCGAACCGGCTCATTCCGACAGGAACGACAGCGGGTGTTCTACGAGGGTTATACGATGACTTTTCTCCGTTGGCAGGAAGCGACTTGAGGTAATGGGCGATCGCATCGAGGTCCTTCTGACGCAAGTACTGGGTGCTGTTTTCAATGACAGTGACCATACTGCCAAATGCAACGGTATGGCCACTATGGCCTGTCTTGAGAAACCCGGTAATCTCTTCTTCCGTCCATCTGCCCAGGCCCGATGCGGTATTTCCGGTCAATTCCGGAGCAAACCAGTTATCTATCATCGCACCGGTCAAATAGTCGGATGAGGTTTCCGAATAGGCTTTTTCCTGATAGGCCAAACCGCGCGGAGTATGACAGGCCCCGCAGTGACCGAGCGCCTGCACCAGGTACGCACCGCGGTTCCACTTTTCACCCCGATCAGTACGGGGTTCGAACCGTTTGTGTTCCACGAAGGCAAGATCCCAGAACTTGAGGGTCCAGCGCTGATTGAAGGGGAATGGGAGGTGAGTCTGCGAGGGCGTGTGCCGGACCGGTTTCACCCCGTGCATGAAGTAGGCATATAACGCGCGCACATCGTTGTCCGACATTGCCGTGAATGACGGGTAAGGCATGGCCGGGTACAACCATTTGCCGTCCTTCCTGATGCCGCCGCGCACGGCGCGGCTGAAATCCTCATAGCTGTAGCGGCCGATGCCAGTTTCTGGATCAGGCGTAATATTGGTCGAATAAATGGTACCGAAGGGTGAATTGATCGCCAACCCACCCCCAAAAGCGGGGTGAGCGACTCCTGCCGTGTGACATCCGGTGCAGTCTGCGATAGTGGCGAGATAGGCGCCGCGTGTAACCAGTGCATCGAATGTGCTCTCACCCTCCCTGCCAGCATCTGCGGCATGACCGGCAGCGGCAGTCGCAATGGAAACCGGGGTGTCCGCCACGATTGCACCCATGGCAAGCAGGGCAGCACTCAGAAGAATTCCAGTTTCTTTGCCCTTCCGGATGATCCAATCGAAAACCGCCATGTGCGGCTTCATGTGCTTCAGATCCAGGCGCTGCATGATCGGATCGAAAGCACGGCGAAAGTATTGAACAGGATCGCAACGATAAACACAAAGCTCGACATCATCCCCAGCATCGCCAGAAATCGCGCCTGCCCTTCATCTTTCTGAACGGGAAGTTGTTTATTCGACGCGTCTTTCGAGTAGCGGGCGAGGCTCCGCCAGGAGGCAAGAGCGATATAGCCGGAAAATAGAGCGCCGGCCAGGCAGACAAAGCCTATTGTTGCCAGTATTGCCGTCAATCCGGGCCAAAGTGGGGCAGGGAGCGGAAACTGATGCGGATAGCAGGCATAGGCGGCAATCGGCGGGGTCAACGCCATTTGCATTACCCAGGCTCCGGGTGCGCCGAAGAGCGCAAGCAATGTCCTAATCCTTTGCGGGGAATGAAGGAAGTGATGTTCTGTGGAAACAGTTTGTCTTGCATCCATTTGAAGATCATCCGCGCTGGAGATAAGGAGACAAATATAAGGCGGAGAAAACGAACAGCCAGACGACATCGACAAAATGCCAGTAAACCCCGCCGATGGTGATTGCAACATGACGCTTGTGGTCAAAATAACCCATCATGGTCCAGGCGAGCAGGAGCAAAAGCACTCCCAGTCCGATAATCACATGGCACAAGTGAAAGCCGGTGATCGTAAAGTAGAGTGATCCGTACAGGTCGGAGTTGATGCTGAATGTCTTGTTTTTCCACTCCAGAAGCTGTATCGCGACAAAGGCGCTACCCAAGGCAATCGCGGCGATAAATCCGAAAATGCTGGATCGTGTTCCACCTTGCCGGATGCGCCGTTCTCCCGCCCAGAAAGCAGCGCTACTGGCAAGCAGAATGATGGTATTGATGCCCGGAATGAGCAGGCCCGGCAATCCGGTCGGGGGCCAGTCCTGTCCTGTTTGTGCCGCGAGGTAGAAGTAGGTGAACAGCAAGTATCCGAACAGGGAAGCCTCGGTTACGATGAGCGCGATCACTCCCCACCATCCGCCGGAGAGCTTACCGGCGCTTCCCACCGGCAAAGGGGTGACAACGGGGGCAGTCTCGCTCATGGGCCTTCTCCTCCTCTTCCGGCAGAGGCTGGGTCGTGCCTGGTAGTACGCTGCCCCAGGTTCCTGCGCGGCCACATCCAGACACTCAACGCGGCACAGCTTAAGGCCGTCATCAATGCAGTGAATGTCCATGAATGCAGCAACAGGCCGACGAATAGCAACGAGACGAACAAACCGACAAGGAAAGGGGTATAGGAATCCTCCGGCATTTTAAGGATGACAACCGGCTTTGCATCGATGGGCGAGGTGCCGAGTGTTTCCCGGCCCCGCATCAGCAGGTAACCTTCTTCCAGTTTGGTCCGGCTATGTTCTTCTTCTCCTTCGATCCGCCCCTCCCATAACGGGTGCCGGCTGGCAATCGTAGGAATAGTCGCAAAGTTATAAGCGGGCGGCGGGGAAGATACTGCCCATTCCAGAGTCGGCGCATCCCACGGGTTGGCGCCTGCCCGCGCTCCACGTTTCACGCTGAGGACGACATTGACGAGGAAGATCAGCACGCCAACGGCGAATATGAAGGATCCGACAGTCGTAATCAGGTTGACTTCGTCCCACCCCATGCGGGAGGGATAGGTATAAATGCGGCGCGGCATCCCGAGCAGTCCAGCGATATGCATTGGAAAAAATCCGGCGTTGAATCCGATAAACATGGTCCAGAAACTCCACTTGCCCAGTTTTTCACTCATCATGCGCCCGGTGAATTTGGGAAACCAGTAGTAGATCGCTCCTACCACCGGAAACACGTTGATCCCGAGCAGGACATAGTGCAGGTGCGCCACGATGAAGTAGGTTTCGTTAAGTTGCCAGTCGAGCGGCACCGCGGCTGTCATTACTCCCGACATCCCGCCGATGATGAACAGCGCGACGAAACCGGCAAAAAACAGAAAAGGGGTCTTGAATACGGGTTTTCCCAGCCAGATGGTCGCAATCCAGGCGAAGACGGCGACCGCGCTGGGAATGGAGATGACCATGCTGGCGGCACCGAAAATCGACAGAGCCACTGTCGGCAAACCCGTGGCGAACATATGATGGACCCACACCCCGAAACCGAGCAGCATGGTTGCCATGGTGGCCAGCGCCACTGCAGTGTAACCCACGAGCGGCCGGCGACAGAATGTAGGCAGGGCATCGGAAACGATGCCCATTGCCGGAAGCACGACGACATAGACCCAGGGATGGCCGAAAATCCAGAACAAGTGCTGCCAAAGCAGGGGCTGACCGTTATTTGCCACATCAAAAAAATGGGCGCCTATCTGACGATCAAGCCACAACAGAAAGAACGCGAGGCTAACGGCAGGGATTGCGAACAGGTTAGCCACGGAGGCGGTGAGCGTTCCCCACACCAGGATGGGGACGCGGTTTATGGTCATGCCCGGGGCCCGCATCCTGAACAGCGTAACCACGAAATTAACCGACCCTACCGTTGTGGAAATTCCGAGCAACACCATGCCGAGCGCAAAGACGTCGATATTAGGTCCGGTGTTATATACCGGGCCAGAGAAGGGCACATAATTGAACCAGCCCGCATTCGGCGCCTGCCCCAGAGGGAAGCTGATGTACATGAAGAGGCCGGCGAACAGAAAAATCCAGTAGGAAAGTGCATTGAGGCGCGGAAAGGCCATATCCCTGGAACCGAGCAAAAGCGGCCAGAGGTAGTTGGAGAAACCGGACAGAACCGGCAATGCATAGAGGAAAATCATGGTCACGCCATGCATCGTGAAAAGCTGGTTGTATTGCTCCGGCGTCAGAAATCCCATCTCCGGCCCGACAAGCTGGATGCGCAGGAACAGCGCTTCGATTCCGCCGATCACGAGGAAAAGAAAGGCCGTGACGAGATATCGTACCCCGATCGTTTTATGGTCTACTGTGGAGAGCGATCCGCGCCAACCTGGCGCCGTCTCCCAGATCTTCTCCAGACGCGCTTCGATTGGAGATCCCGCGGGAATACGTCCCACTTCCGGGATCCGTTCGAGAGGGGGGTCGATGCGATGCCGGGTGGCGCCGATAGCAGCCATACTCTAGTCCAATGTCGAAAGATAGGAGGCCAGTGCTGAAGCTTCACTGTCCGATAATGCAATACTTGGCATGCGTGCTCCCGGCTTGAAGTATTGGGCGCGGGTAATCCACTCCATCAAGTGATCCGGTGTATTGGTCAACAGTCCGGCAGCAATGCGACCGCGCGAGTTCAGATGCGTGAGATCAGGACCGTGCAGGCCTTCCGCTTCTGTTCCACGCACTGCATGACATCCCCCGCAGCGATCCATGAACAGCTTGTATCCATGCTCATTGTGTTCTGACACCGGGAAAGCCGCGCGGCGCTGCGCCTCTTGCCATTTCTCGAAATCCCGATCGCTTTCTGCAATCACTTCCAGATTCATATGGGCATGGGCCGCTCCACAAAATTGTGCGCATTGACCGGCATAAATGCCGGGCACGTCTGCCTGAATCCACTTCTGATTGACCAAGCCGGGGATCATTTGAGTTTTTCCGGCGAGTACGGGTACCCAGAATGCGTGAATGACGTCCGCGCTTTTCAACTTGAGCAGCACCGGTCTGCCTACAGGTATATGAATTTCATTGGCGGTCACAAAACGTTTCCCCGGATCGGCATGCTCGTATTCAATGTTCCACCACCAGTCGTAACCCGTTACAGTCAGGGTGAGGGCTGGAGTCTCGGTGGGCTTGGCAACTGCATTGAGCACGGTCAGGAAATAAACGGTGAGCCCCGCCAGTATGAAGGTGGAAATCCCTGTGCCGATATAAACCCATTTGAGTCCTCCGCTCTCGGCGCCGATCATGCCGGAGTCGGCAGAGCTGCGCTTGCGAACTATGGCGATTACCAGTAGCAGTATGACGATAAGGGTAATGGCGGAGAGCAAAGCCGTCATCAGCCACCCCAGATGCATTACGGGTGTGGCGGCAGGTCCGTAGCTGTGGAGGAAATAGTTTAAAGGGGTGCTGAGCGTGTCTGCTGCTTCGGATGGTCTTGCAGCGACCATGGATAGCGCCAGAAGCGTTATCCGGAAACGTAGGTTTTTTATTGCCGACCTGGAATTGAAACCTGACTTGGAAGCTTTCATGGGCTTGACCAACTCCAGTGTACGCAGAGATGCAGCGATAAGCACGATTCCGACTGCGACGGAGTGACCAAAGGCCGAACGGACTGCAAGAGAATATCGAGGTCCGCGACCGGTTAACCTGGGCTGGCGTGCGGTCAGGATACACTTTCCAGCATTCAGGGACCGACGATATCGCAGTGTTTTCAAAGATTCTACGCTGCTCATTCCATGCTTCTGTGCGCTAGCGTACGTAGAGTTTCAAAAAAAACCCCTGAACAGGTCAGCACTCCTGTTCAGGGGGGGTCCCTCATGCTCTTTCAGTTTGCGGTTGGGAGGGAGGCCGGAAAACAGGCGCTACATTACTGGAACCGATCGGAAACGCGGGATCTGAAATGCGATTCAGGTGGCTCCAGCGAGTCTTGACCCACGCTTGCAGCCAATAAAACTGATTACCGCGAGCCCGGCGAGGAGCATGCCATAGGATGACGGTTCGGGAACGCTCGTCGCGAGTTTGGATAAGTCGGCCGTGACAGAAACGCTTGCTTCCAGGCCAGGGATCAGTGTACCCAGGAGATTGGGATCGGAGTCATCATGGATGCTGACGAAGCCAGGCACGTCGGTAAGCACGATGCGACCGTTCAAATCCTGAATCTCGCGCGAATTGCCTTCGGGAAACAGGGACTTGAAGGCATTGATTTGACTCCCGGATAGATATAGCGGAGAAGCCAGCTCAACCCAGCTTACTCCTTCTGTAAAAGGCGGCGTCGTCAGAGAACCGGAGTAGCGGAAAGAACCGAGATAATTCGGCAGAAGATTGTTCAGGTTGAAGTGCTCAATATTCAGTGTTTCCTCAGTAGTTTTCGGCAAATCGGAGAAAATGGGAGCGAGTGCCTGGTTCTTGAAGAGACCTTGCTCGATATCCCGGCCGACCACGAGTAGATTGTTCGCAGCATCGCTGAAGACGAGGTGCATTTCCATGGGACTGGCTCGACCATTTATCAAATGCTCCGAGGGAGTGTGAAAGTGGAATTGAGCAAGGTTCCATTGATGTCCTGACAACATCAAGGTTCCTTCGCCGGGACTGACATTAGCCCTGATAGTACTTTCGTGATCAGGGGAGCCGTTATTGATCACGGTAAGCGCAGTATCGGAACTGAGGCTGAAGTTCAACTTGGGCAGATTTCCGTAATAGGTGCTATTCGAGCGAATATCGATCGGACTTTGTGCTTCCATCAATTCCAGATTGCTCGCCAGCGTACCCGCATATGCGGTGTTGAAGCCCAGCAAGAAAAGGACGGCGGCAAGCACGGCCACCCTCAGGGATCGAGATGTTTCATTCATAAAATGACCTCACGAAAAATAGATGTTCATAGGGTTTATAGGATGAAAGTTCTAAAAGCTTGAGAAATTCCGAATGATCGGTTCCAGCGCTCGTCAGATCGGAGAGCAGCCGGTTGGAACAGACGGAGAAGATGAGCTGGTGCTTGGCCAGTCGCTGTTGTTATGAGCCACCGAAGTCCGCGGCCGCTCCACGCACGAAACCTGCTGCAGGCTTGAAACCTTGCGAAGAACGACACCGGGTGGTGACGGAAGGGCCCTTTTTATGCAGCCGGTGATGGTTACGGACCGCACAGGGCGAATGGCCTGCTTTGTCAGACTTTCGTTAGCCTTGTATTGCAGACTCTTGTTGAAATGGAAGTTGATTCAATTCTTGACGTTCGACTCGTCCAGGTCCCTCCACGCAAGTGAAGGGGGCTCATAACAGATGAAACTGTCAGAAGGCAATCTGATATTGCAGAACGAATTGATTCCTGTTTGAAATTTTTTGTCCGGCTGCGTTGAATATGGGCCGGTTCTGGATATCGAAAGTCAGTTTGCTGTTATGTCCCTTGATCAGCCAGTTTATCCCGCCATTGAATACATTCATCTGATCATGCAAACGGTCAAAATCTGCGCTGATGAAAGAGAAGTAAGGCATCAGCTGACCATTGTTTCCACCAAGGAGGTCCTTGGGCAGCAGATATCCTATTTGCCCATACCATTGATTGCCTGTGCCAAACATGGGGAAGGCATTGCCGCCGACACTGGCCGGGTTCACCCCGTTGCCGTTCATGCGCAGATAGTTGGGGCCATAATTGGTATTGAAGTAACCGATATAAGCGGATATCGCCGTTTCCTTCACTTTGTCTACCGGGGCATCCAGATAGGCTGCAACCGACCATAAATTCATATCGTGGAACTGGGCTGTGGCTTCCGTAAGGCCAGTCCAGGTTGCATTTTTCTGTGTAATGAAACCTGCTTCCAGGTTCAGGATGCTTTTCTTGCCCAGATAGGTACCCTGCATGTACGGATTGGTCATCGGTTCCTTATCCCAGAAATTCCACATGAAGAACCCCTGGTACTGTTTCCTGTGGCCGGTTCGAGCAAATTGGGCGTTTACCGGGGAAATGATTTCAGGAGGAAGCCCGGCAGTATTGATGGGGAACGGGTCACTTGCCGTGACGCGATAGTTGAGGGGACCGATCTGGCCTCTCAGGTAGACGCTCAGCTTACGGTTGAATTGGTCGGTACGATCAGCAGTTGCCTGAGCCAGCAGAGGCACATCCATCGTCATGATCGTGCTCACGCTGGGACTGCTGAAGCGGGAGAGACCATTGGCCATGACGAGACCACCCCCCACGATCATCTGATGTCCCTGCGTCAGCCGTAATTCGCCAAAGGCATCGTGAAAGAAGGATTGAAGCTTTCTGTTATCGGCGTTCTGACTTAGGAAATTAAAATTATTCATCCCGTACTGGGTATAAAAATATACCCGATCGGTCAATTGCCCCTGTAATACAAAACGCGTACGACGCAGGCTGATGTCAGTGACATCGTCTACTGACTCACCCAGCACAGTGGAGCCGGGGTTGGTTTGTTCATATCGCGCCCATACCTGATTCAGGAAGCCGAATTTGATGTATTGGCTTCCATCCGGGTTCAGGTTGAACTTGAACGGGTCCTTCTCTTTCCAGTTCGCGTATCCATATCCTCCCTGGGGTTTTTCCTGGGATTTTTCCACGGATTTCGGGACGTCGCGCACCAGCACGCCTCCCTCGCCCTTTGCCTTGCCGTCAGCAACGACCCCATCCTGGCTCGAGGTGGTCACGGGTTTTGCCGGTTTCTCCGAAACTTTTTCAAAGGAACCCATGCGGACACGTCCTTCTCCAGGCTCGGCATAAATCTGTTTTGTTTTGGTATCGACATAGAGGTCGATGACGTAAGACGCTGCGGTATCGGGGTCTGAAGACGCTGGTTTTTCTTCGGCATACAGCGGAGCTGCAAGCAGGCAACCCGATAACAACACAAGCGAAGGTTTATATTTCATTTGACGCTCCCTTTATAGTTATGCCACATGCTTAATTACCCACATTACAAAAGTGGGAAATGCTGAGGTTATGGGGGAAAAATAACATGGCATATGTCAAGAAAATGTCATTCAAAAGTGAAGAAATAGTGAATTTCCTACGAAAAAGCAGGAGAATAGACAAAAATGAAATACAGTATATACACGGGAAACCCGTATGCAAAACGTCTATGACAAGGTATTTTTGGAAGAATCGGGTCTCATGGGGGTAAAGAATTACATTGGAAAATTTCAACGAGTCCCGGAAGAAACTGATCCGTTTCGTTGGAAATGAACGAATAGTTGAAGGCCCCGGCAGGGAAAGTAGAAGAGCGAGCTGTCAGATTCGGTGGGGCGGTAAGGGACGCGACGACACGAAAACCAGACCTGGGGAATGAGGTGTGGAACATCTCAAAAGCGGAAAAGGGTGCTCGCGCGCCACCTGATAACAGCAGAAAACAGGTTTTCGGGTCCGATTCCGGCTCTCAGCCGCCACCCGCACCTCCCGCTGAAATATTGGTGTCTACGTCCGGGTTTGGGCGGCTGGGGGCAGGCGCCACGAAGAAGCGGAGAATTTTATGCAGGAGGTCTTTCCGAGGCTCGGTATCCTGCGGGCAGGGAGCGGTACTTTTTTCTGCAGTCTGTCCCTCTTCTGACGCATTCTCGTGCCTGGGTGCCGCTTTCCCATTCGGAGAGACAGCATTTCCAGATGTCGCTTCCTGGCAATCGATCTGCGCATCGTTCTGATGGAATGCAATCAGTGTCGGGGAAGCGGACGGAGATGGGCGTTCATCCCCGGGCGTATCGGCAGCGACCGGAAGGGACAGGACAGCGACCGAAAAAAACGGCAAACAACCGAAGAGGAAGGAGCGGAAAGTGCTTTTCAAGATCAACCCTCCTGGATTGGAGCAGGCGCTCATTTGCTGCTTAAAGCGGAATCAGCCTCCCGCGCCGCCTGCGGAAATATTCTCGTCCATCTCGCGATTGGGTCCGCGGGGCGTATCAGGTCCATACAGGATGCGTACCATTTTGCACAGAAAATCCTCCTGCTCGGGCGATGCATACTTGCATGAACCGGATCCGGACTCGGAACCCTGCGCAGGCGCCTCCCATCCCTCGGCGGCATTTGCCTGATCTGTTTGCTGGGGCGCAACAGAAGCCTTATCAACAGAAGCCTTATCACTCTCTCCCTTTTCAGTCCTGCTTCCCTTTTCTTCATTGGTCCCCGGGGGAAGCTCCCAGCCCAGCGCATCCTTTTCCAGCGATTGATTCCGCTGGTTCGTATCGACAAATATATCCTGTACCCATCTGTTTGCGCGGTCCGACACACCCGATTGCGCCTGCGACATTCCTGCAGCACCAGATATGACGACGCCGGCAAATAATGCGAATGCGGCTCGCATCGCCCCGGTTTTCAGTATCCGTGGGTGTTTCATGGTCCACCTTCGTTCAAATGAGGGATAGAGCGAATGGTGCGCGCTTGAGGGTGCACGGTCAAGACAGATTTTGCGGATTTGTCGAAATCCTCAAAACTCCGGGGAGAACGGTGCAAAAAGACTATTTGAGGTGGATGAGTACCTACCTTAGGTACTCATCCCTATTGCTTCACGATTTTCAAAAATGAAGGTTACACGGATCCAAGCACAATACAGCCTGCCTCATGCAACAGAACCGGTGGGTACATGACCAGTTAACGGCTTGTTTTTACCCCTGGCAACAAATGCCATGAGGCATAACCCTGCGAGCATCATCGCGTAAGTTTCAGGTTCGGGAACTGCGGTGACGAATCCAGGCACATCCGTCAGGACGATGCGTCCGTTAAGGGCCTGAACTTCGCGTGCATCCCCCTCCGGAAACAGTGAGCTGAATGCATTGATTTGCTCCGAAGACATGAATAGCGGCTGCGATAACATCACCCAACTGACACCTTCATCAAAATCAGGCGTGGTCAGCGAACCGGAATAGCGGAAAGATTCCAGGTTGGAGGGAATGAGCGTATTGAGGTTGAAGTGGTCGATATGGAGTGTCTCGGAAGTGTTCTGCGGAATCTGGGAGAAAATCGGATCGAGATCACTGTTGAATGCGTCGGGGTCCTGGAAGGCTTGGACCCATCGGCCAACTACGAGAAGGTTGTCATTGCTGTCGCTGAAGACGAGATGCATTTCCATTGGAGATGCCACGCCATTCAACAAATGCTCGGAAGGGGTATGAAAGTGAAACTGGGCAAGCTCCCAGTCATGACCGGAAAGCGTGAGGGAACCTGCACCGGGATTGACATTGCCTCGTACTGCGGTTTTTTCAGGATCCGGCGAACCGTTGTTGATGACATCGAGTGAGGTGTCCGAACTCAGGTTGAAGTTGAGCGCCGGCAGGCGGCCGAAATAGGTGCTATCCGAGCGAAAATCGATGGGACTTTGTGACTCCATCATCGCCAAAGCCGATGGAGTGACTTCCGCGTGCGACGTTGACATTCCAAACACCAAAAGGGCTGAAAAGAGTGCGGTTTGCCGCGATAAGCGTAACAATGACATATTCATCAACTCTCCAGAATTATGACGCGCATTATGCACGCCGGGTTATGAAAAATGAATAAGATGTTGTTGCCACCTTAAACTAGCACAGCAGTTGTGAATTTAATGTCCCTGAATTGTAAAAATTTTGTCAGGAGCTCTTCGCATCAGAAGGACAGGAAGGTCTCTGAAAAGAGCAAGATGATATGCAAACTGCGTTTTGCATGAGGATGGGTGGTGGGAAAACATCAGGAGCTTCTTACAGCCCCTCAGCAGGCTCAGAGCGAATGGAGACCAAGGGTTTGGGTGAACAGGGAGATGGAGAAATCTCAGCCAAACTATTAATTCAGCGAGCAAACAGTACAAACGTCATACCGGCAGAAGCCGGTATCCCGTGACGTTCAAAGTACACTGTCATGGGTTTGGGCTGGATTCCGGATCAAGCCCGAAATACGAGATTCATGGGATTTTCAGGTCGGATCAATAGGACCTGCCAACACTTGTTTCACGCCCACGAAACAAGTATTGACAGGCTGGAGGCGCCTACCCCGGATTGTGCCAGCAGCCATCCGGCTTAATCAGGACGTCGGCTGTGGGCGGACCCCAACTGCCGCGCTCGTAGGGCAGGACATGAGGATATGTCTTGAGTACAGGATCGAGGGCCGTCCAGGATGCCTCCACCGCCTCCCTCTTGGTAAACAGAGTGTCGTCGCCAATCATTGCATCATGCAGGAGGCGTTCATAAGGCGATTCACGCCCGAAGTGCTCCTCGACCAGGCACAACTCCTGCTGATCGCCTTTGAACTCTTTTCCTGAATGCTTGACTCTCGCTGCAATGGCAACCGCTGAGACTGGAGACAGGCGGAACCTGAGGTAATTGGCGTCACACGCGGCGCTTGCCGAATCAGCAAAAAGCTTTTGCGGCGGCGGCTTCAACTGGACAAGGACCTCCGCAGCAGTCTTGGCCAGACACTTGCCGGAACGCAGATACCAAGGGACGCCTTCCCAGCGCCAGGAGTCAATGAAAAGCCGCAGGGCGCAGAATGTCTCGACATCCGAGTCCTCCGCCACGCCTGGTTCCTGGCGGTAACCTACATATTGTCCCCGCACCAGGTCCTCGGGTACAAGGGGGCGCATCGCGTGGAATATATTGATTTTTTCGCTTTGGACCGTTCCGAGACCGCGATAAGCGGGAGGTTCCATGGCCAGCAGCGCAACAATCTGGAAAAGATGATTCTGGATCACGTCGCGCAGGCAGCCGGCGGATTCGTAAAATGCGCCTCGTTCTTCAACTCCGAATTCCTCAGCCAATGTAATCTGCACGCTGGCTACATAATTACGATTCCATATCGGTTCCAGAAATGAATTGGCGAATCTGAAATAAAGAATATTCATGATCGCCTCTTTCCCGAGAAAATGGTCGATGCGAAATATCGCTTCCTCGGGGAATACGGAGCGTGCAATACGGTTCAGTTCACGTGCTGACTCAAGATCCCGTCCAAAAGGTTTTTCCACAATGACGCGCGCCCCCGCGGCCAGATCGAGCGCACCAAGACCTCTTATGACATTTTCAAAAAGAAGAGGGGGGATGGCGAGATAGTGCACGGGATGACGTGCATCTCCCAGAGTCTGTTTGAGTTCCTTGAACGTATCGAGGTTGTTGTAGTCTCCACGCACATATCGCAGCAAGGAAAAGAGGTGATCCAGCGCCGGTTTGTCATCGATCTTTCCGGAGTCGCTGATGGATTGGGTTGCTCGTTCCTTGAGTTGGTCGAGGTTCCAGGGTGTCGAGGCGACCCCGACCAGCGGCACATTGAGCATGCCCTTTTTGATCATTGCGTACAGTGCCGGAAAGATCTTTTTATAAGCGAGGTCACCCGTTATTCCAAACAGCACCAGTGCATCGGATGGCTGGGTGTAGTCATTGGTTTTTTGCAATTCGTCACTCCTCCCTTCCTGCAGTAAAAGACGAAGTCTGTTCCGGAGCTGTCGATTGACCGGCTACAGTGGGAATGCCGGTACAAAAACTCTAACTTGCTGAACGACTTTTGGCATGGATACCCTGCAAAGTCGCCAGAAATTCGATGGGGCAATCGTTCTACCACCCAAAAGAAAAAGACGGAGCATCAAGCAAGACTTATTCAGGGTCGCCCTTGCGGGTCCCTGTGAATGCCTCCTCGACGATTGTTTGAGCTTCCGTCACGATGCGATGCAGATGGTCTTTTCCCAAAAAGCTTTCAGCATAAATTTTGTAGATATCTTCCGTGCCGGAAGGACGCGCCGCAAACCATCCGTTATCGGCGATGACCTTGATACCACCGATGGAAGCATTGTTGCCGGGTGCGCAAGTGAGAATAGTGTGAATTGCCTCGCCTGCTATTTCAGTATGCCTTATCTGATCCGGCGACAGCCTGCTCAAAGTTTTCTTCTGCTCGGGGGTGGCCGGAGCGTCGATCCGTTGGAACTCGGATCGCCCGTATTCGCGTTCAAAACCGCTGTATATCTCGCCTGGATCGCGCTCCATGCGCGCCAGTATTTCACCGGAGAGTAGTGCTGCCACGATGCCATCCTTATCGGTTGTCCAGGTTTTGCCATTGATGCGCAGGAACGAGGCTCCCGCACTTTCTTCTCCGCAAAAACCAAGTGACCTGTTGCCCAAACCCTCCACAAACCACTTGAAGCCGACCGGTACTTCATAGAGCTTGCGATCGAGCGCGGCAGTCACACGGTCAATCATCTGGCTGCTTACCACCGTTTTGCCAACTGCGGTATTCGAGGTCCACTCGTGGCGGGACTGGAAGAGGTAGTGGACGGCAACAGAAAGATAATGATCCGCAGGAAGTAAGCCGCTGCTCCGGGTAACGATTCCATGCCGGTCATGATCGGTATCGCATGCGAAAGCAATGTCGAAGCGATCTTTCATATTCAGCATGCCGCGCATCGCATACGGGGAAGAGGGGTCCATGCGGATTTTGCCGTCCCAATCCAAGGTCATAAAACGGAAAGTCGGATCTATCTGGTTGTTGACCACGGTCATGTTCAGCTTGTAGCGCTCCGCGATTGCGTTCCAGTAGTGAACGCCCGCGCCGCCAAGCGGGTCAACACCCATGTGGATCTTCGAATCGGATAGGGCTTTCGTATCCACAACGTTTTGCAGATCGGCAACGTAACTGTTGAGGAAGTCGTGCCGGTGGGTGGTATCCGCACGCAACGATTTCTCGAAAGACATTCTCTTTACATCTGCCAGATTCCTTTCGAGGAAGGTGTTGGAGCTGGATTCGATCCAGGAGGTGACCTCGACTCCAGCCGGTCCTCCATGTGGCGGATTGTATTTGAAACCCCCGCTCTCAGGAGGGTTGTGGGAAGGTGTGATGACAATGCCATCTGCCAGCCCATGCGTGCGGCCCTCGTTGTAAGTCAGTATGGCATGGGAAACAGCGGGAGTGGGCGTATACTCGTCGTTCGCGGCAAGCATGACTTCCACGTCATTAGCGGCCAGCACTTCCAGAGCGCTTGCATAGGCAGGTTCCGACAATGCATGAGTATCGACCCCGAGGAACAGGGGACCGTTGATATCGTGTTGTTTGCGGTATTGGCAGATCGCTTGCGTAATGGCGAGAATGTGCCATTCATTGAAACTACCATCCAATGCCGAACCACGATGTCCGGAAGTTCCGAACACAACGCGCTCGGCGGGCAGGTTCGGGTCGGGGATACGGGTATAATAGGCGGTGACAAGCCGGGGCACATTCACCAGCATCTCGGGTTGGGCGGGTTTTCCGGCGTTAGGATTTATTTTCATGTTGTTTTTTTAAGCAGCAGACTTTTCTCATCCCGCTGGGAACTGGCAACGGGCACCGACGGGAGCGCGAGCATGCGAAGCTCAGCAGGCTTTTTCGCTCTCGCTTTTCGTACTCTTCGTATTGTGCCGGGCAATCTGCTCCTTGGCCGCTGCGACGATGTGTCCGGGTTCGAATCCGAAGCGTCGCGCAACAACTTTTGCCGGCGCGGATAGGCCGAAGCAATGCATGGCAATGATGCAGCCGCCTGCGCCTGTATAGCGCTCCCATCCGAAGCCCGACGCCTCCTCAACCCCCACGCGCGCCAATATCCCTGGGGGCAAAATTTCGTCCCGATATTCCTGGTCTTGATGTTCGAAAACTTCCCATGATGGCATGCTGATCACGCGTGATAATATTCCTTCTTTCTTGAGCTGTTCGTGGGCAGCTATACAAAGCGCGACTTCGCTTCCAGTCGTCAGCAGCAGCACGGCCGGTCTGCCGTCTTTGGCGTCGGCCAATACGTAGGCGCCGCGAGCAAGGCCGCTTGCGGGTGCATAACGGGTCCGGTCGAGAGTCGGCACTGCCTGCCGCGTCAGTATCAGGCAAACGGGCCGGTCAGTGAGTTGCATGATCAGCCGCCACGCTTCCACCACTTCATTCGCATCCGCCGGCCGCAGAACAACTAGACCGGGGGTGGCCCGCAGGGAAGCCAGATGCGCGATGGGCTGATGGGTGGGGCCGTCCTCTCCCAGGCTGATGGAATCATGGGTCCAGACGTAGATAATGGGAATCTCCATCATTGCGCTCAGGCGGAGCGCCGCTCGCCCGTAGTCGCTGAATACGAGAAAGCTCGCTGCATAGGGACGCAATTTCGATAGGCTCATTCCGTTGGCAATGGCGCACATGGCATGCTCGCGTAAGCCGAAGTGAAAATTGCGCCCACGGTAGTTACCCTTGGCGTTTTCGTACTGTTCAGGCGGCTGAAACTGTCCGTAGAAATCACCTTTCAGTTCCGTTTTTGTGGAAGGCGCGAGATCGGCCGCTCCGCCCAGCAACCAGGCAATTTTCCCGGCAATGGCATTCAGTACCTTGCCGGATGACTCCCTGGTGGCCATACCTTTCTCGTCTGCGGGGAAGGTCGGTAGTTCGCTATCCCAACCTGCCGGCAAGCCGCGTTGCTGCATGCGGTCGATCTGCTCCGCCAGATCCGGATATTGCTTCCGATAGGCATCAAACTGTGTGCGCCAGGCGGCGTGTGCAGCTCTGCCGCGCTCACCGAACCCTGTCTGGAAGTACTCCCGGACTCCATCCGGTACATAAAATTGCTTGTCGGGGTCGCACCCATAGAATTCCTTGGCGAGGCGAGATTCTTCAGGCCCGAGCGGTTCGCCATGCGCTTCCCGCGAGTCATGTTTGTGCGGCGCCCCATAACCGATATGGCTATGCACGATGATCAGGGTGGGACGATCATCGGTGCGCAGGAACGTCTCGTAAGCCCCCGCCAGGAGCGGTAACCCATTTGCATCATCCACGTGAGCGACACTCCACCCGTATGCGGAAAACCGCGCGGCTACGTCTTCCGTGAAGGTGAGATCGGTCGATCCTTCGATCGTGATGCGATTATCATCATATATCCAGCACAGGTTTCCAAGCTTGAGATGCCCTGCCAGGGATGCCGCCTCACTGCTGACGCCTTCCATCATGTCGCCGTCACTGCACAAGGCATAAACGTTGTGCTTGAACAATTCGAAATCGGGCCGGTTGTAAGTGTCCGCAAGCCACCGCCCGGCTATAGCCATGCCGACGCTGGCCCCGGTGCCCTGGCCCAGCGGTCCCGTCGTCGTTTCCACTCCTGAAGTCCATCCATATTCCGGGTGGCCGGTACAACGGCTGCCTGCCTGGCGAAATGTCTTGAGGTCATCCATCGTCACCGCCAGCCGGTCTTCACCCTCGTAAGAGGGACTCGTTCCCTTTACTCCTGTCAGATGGAGGAGGCTGTAGAGCAGCGCTGAAGCGTGACCGGCAGAAAGTATGAAACGGTCGCGATTGGGCCAGTCCGGGTTATCCGGATCGTAACGCAGAAAGCGCTGCCAGAGACAAAAGGCTGTAGGAGCTGCGCCCATTGGTGTACCGGGGTGACCGGAGTGGGCTTTTTCCACTTGGTCGATGGAGAGGCTGCGAAGCGTGTTGATACAGATTTGGTCCAGATCGGTCTGTTCGCTCATGAGAGTGCTCCCGTAAAAGCAACCTTACGCGAATTACAGAAATCCGTTAATGGGATTCCATGGGGCTGTGAGCAATGCGCTTTCCGTCTCCCGTCAATATATAAAGTGCGAGTATACGAATATATTACGGGTTTCCCCGACCGTCGCAGTGGAGGCCGACGCGCAAGGGAAGTGGTAGAAAACCATACTTTTCGACTCCCGACAGGAGCCAATGTTCACAGCTATTTTTGTTTCAGCCTGTTGTACCGCTGTATCAGGGCATTGGTTGAGCTATCATGTTTTAGTGGCTCGCCGTTTTCATCCTCCAGTTCCTGCCCGATGCAGCGTGCGAGCACTTTGCCGAGTTCGACACCCCATTGATCGAACGAATCGATCTGCCAGATTGTTCCCTGCGTAAAAACACTCTGCTCATAAAGAGCGACAAGGGCACCGAGGGTGTGGGGTGTGAGGCGCTCGGCAAGTATTGTATTGGTGGGACGATTACCCTCAAAACTGCGATGCGGGCAAAGCCAGTCCGGGACACCTTCGGCTTTGACTTCATCTTCCGTTTTTCCGAAAGCAAGCGCCTCGGTCTGGGCAAACAGATTCGCCATGAGGAGGTCATGGTGATCGCCTAAGGGGTTCAGGGTTTGGCAGAAGCCGATAAAATCACAGGGAATCAATCGGGTTCCCTGATGGATGAGCTGGTAAAACGAATGTTGTCCGTTGGTGCCGGGTTCCCCCCACACGATAGGTGAGGTCTGATAGTCAACCTGGGAGCCAGCCAGTGTAATGTGCTTTCCATTGCTCTCCATTGTCAGTTGCTGGAGGTAAGCCGGAAAGCGCTTCAAATATTGCTCGTAGGGCAGCACGGCGAGTGTCTGCGCGCCAAAGAAATTGTTATACCAGAGTGACAGCAACCCCATCAGGACGGGAAGATTCCTGTCGAATGGAGCGGAATGGAAGTGCTGATCCATTGCGTGGAAGCCGGCGAGCATCTCACGGAAATTCTCTGGGCCGATGGCAATCATGGTCGAGAGCCCGATCGCGGAATCCATGGAATAGCGTCCACCTACCCAGTCCCAGAATTCGAACATGTTGGCGGTATCGATGCCGAATCTGGCTACTTCCTCCGCATTGGTGGAGACAGCGACGAAGTGCTTGCGCACCCCATCCAGATCCTTTATCTGTCGCAGCATCCATCGCCGGGCGGTGTGGGCATTGGTCAGCGTTTCTGGGGTCGTGAATGTCTTGGAGCAGATAATGAACAGGGTTTCTTCGGGATCAAGACCCCGTGTAGCCTCCACGAAATCTGTGCCATCAACATTGGAGATGAAACGAAAGCTGAGATTGTGCAGACTGTAGTGGCGCAGCGCTTCATACGCCATGACCGGGCCCAGATCGGAGCCGCCGATACCGATATTGATGATATTGCGAATTCGCTTGCCAGTATGCCCCTGCCAGTCCCCGCTACGTATCCTGTCGGAGAAATCCGCCATACGGTCGAGCACGTCATGCACCCCGGGCACAACGTCATTTCCGTCGACGAGGATTTTTTCATTACGAGGCGCGCGCAAGGCAATGTGGAGTACAGCACGCTGCTCCGTCATATTGATGGCGTCGCCCCTGAACATAGCTTCAATGCGCTCGCGCAGGCCGCATTCTTCGGCAAGCTGCACCAGTAGATGAAGCGTTTCATCAGTGATGCGATTTTTCGAATAATCCAAGTACAGGCCGACGGCCTCGGCCGTAAATCGCTCACCCCGCTTCGGGTCGTCAGCGAAGAGCTGACGCAAATGCATGCCTTTGATCGTCTGGTAGTGCGCTTCCAGTGCCTTCCAGGCAGGCCTTTGCGTCAGGGGCGTGATCATGGGTTTCGTCATGCTTGCTGTCCCTCAATCATCTTTCGTTTTCTTTTGGCCAGTCGCCGCCAAGTCCACATGGCATAACCCGACAAGGCGTACAGAAAAAACAGGCAGAACAGCACGACCGGTGGATGACTCGGAATCAATGCAAAAAAGAACAGCGCCAATAACAGGGCAGTGATGAATGGCACCGACTTGCGCAGATTGATTTCCTTGCCGCTGTAGTAGGGAATATCGCTCACCATAGTCAGGCCTGCGAACAGGGTAATGCACCAGGCGAGCCATCGTACATCTGTGCCCGCTATGTCAAAATCCAGCATGAGCCATATGAGCCCAGCAATGAGGGCAGCCGCTGCGGGACTGGGTAGACCCTGAAAATAGCGCTTGTCCACAATTCCAATATTGGTATTGAAACGCGCGAGGCGCAGGGCAGCGCAGACGCAATAGATAAAAGCAGCGATCCAGCCCCATTTGCCCATCCCTTTCAGCGCCCATTCGTATATTACGAGCGCAGGTGCGGCGCCAAACGAAACCATATCGGAAAGGCTGTCGTATTCCGCGCCAAATTCGCTTTGCGTATGGGTGAGGCGGGCGACGCGGCCATCGAGCCCATCCAATACCATCGCGATAAAAATCGCCACGGCGGAGTGCTCGAAGCGTCCATTCATTGCCTGGACAATGGCATAGAACCCCGCAAACAGGGCACCGGTGGTGAAGAGATTGGGCAACAGATAAATGCCCCGCCGGCGCAGCTTGGCTTCGAAAACAGGGCGCGACTGAGATTCCTGCATCTTGATGCAATCCCGAAGGGAGATAGATGCATGTTAAACGGTTATCGGGCGGCGGTAAACACCACCAGGTTGGCCTCAGAAAATGTGACCGGCAAAAATGCCAGTCCTTGACGAGGATAATCCGCTGGGGTTTTCAGGGCCATTCCGGGAGTTGGTTTTCGGCGGTGTAAATCGAAACAGGTCTTAGAATGCTCGCCCTGTTTGCAAATTCAGCCAATGTCAGGTCATTGAGAGTCGGGTGACGCCGACTCTCGTTTAGTCCCGCTGCCAGTCTTCGATGATTGCTTTGACCTCTTCCAGCGTTTCAAACCAGTGCAAGTTAAAACACTCGTCCCGGAATGAAGCGCTACTTCAACAATGCGCATTCGGTAGTCCGCCTGGACTATTGTACAGCCCTGACTGGAGGTCTATTTTGCTTGAAGTGGGTATAGGAATAACAACAATTAGGAGCTAAATATGAATACCAAGCTTTTGAGACGGTTATCCAGTCTGGCAATAATAGCCACATCCCTTACTTTTACCGTTCCCGAGCTGCATATACTTTTCGGGATGATCCCTCTTCTGCTTGGGGTCGCGATTCATTAACTGCACCCCATACCAATGGGAACGTCTACACAGTCGAAAATCTTTTGGTTCAAAACACCACTGCGAATTCCTTGCCAGAATTGAACTTCACGATTCCTTTCGCATGGCAGAAGGTTGGCGAGACTTACCTGCCCATGGAATGGCGCAATGACCTAAACGGGTGGTACACCAGCAACTTCAACAATACTGGAACCAGCCTGACCGTTAAATTAACAAGCCCGGTTGCGAACACCGTAGCCATGGGGGAACTTGCGGATTTGAGCGGAAGCCAGCAACTCCCGTTGACGGAGCCATGTTTCTCCGGCTCGCCCAGTTGTCAGAGTGGAATGGGCCAACCGCCCGAAACCCGTAATACAACGGATCTTATCCCTGTTTTTTCATTAGGTTCATTGGCACCAAACGAGGCAAAACGTTTTGATGTCTCGTTTACCTATACTTTCGGAGATAATAGGGCTGGGACTGACGGCGCAACAACTTCGTTTTTTGGCTATACGGTTTCTCCCATTCCAGAAGCGGAAACCTACGCCATGTTTCTAGCTGGTCTGGGCATGATGGTTTTTATGGCGCCCCGCAGGAAGGCATAGACGGGTTCACAGGCGCATTCAGTTCAGCATGCAAACCCCGCTTGGGCGGGGGGGTTGCATGCTGAATTGTTTGAGACCCTTTTTCAAATTCCTGTGATGAGGAAGAGGGAGACGTTTGAGAATGGCTACTAGATCATCAGGATTGTCCATCAATACGTGACACTCCCATAGGCATTCAATCTATTTCTACTTCTGGCAGAGAACGGTCTACGTCTCTTATAGAGTGAGGGGTAGCCGAACAACAGCACTACTACCCTCTCCCAACTGGCTTCCTAATTTTTCGCCTGATCGACCAGCTTGTTCTTTTTGATCCAGGGCATCATATCACGCAGTTTGGCGCCCACCTGTTCGATCTGGTGCTCAGATGCGAGACGACGGCTGGCTTTGAGCATGGGTGCGCCGGCGCGATTTTCAAGGATGAATTCGCGGGCATATTCCCCTGTCTGAATCTGGCGCAAAATCTTGCGCATTTCAGCACGGGTGGCGTCGGTGATCACACGGGGGCCGCGCGAAATATCTCCATACTCGGCGTTGTTGGAAATGGAGTAGCGCATATTGGCGATACCGCCTTCATAGATCAGGTCGACGATCAGTTTGACTTCGTGCAGACATTCGAAATAGGCCATCTCCGGCGCGTACCCGGCTTCCACCAGGGTTTCGAAGCCAGCCTGGATCAAGGCAGTCAGACCACCACACAGCACGACCTGTTCGCCGAACAGATCGGTTTCGGTTTCCTCGCGGAAATTGGTCTCGATCACGCCGCCCCGGGTACCGCCATTGGCTGCGGCATAGGAGAGCGCCAAGTCACGTGCCCTGCCGGACTTGTCCTGATGCACTGCAATAAGTGAAGGCACGCCCCCGCCCTGGAGGTAGGTGGAGCGTACCAGGTGACCCGGCCCCTTGGGAGCGATCATGATGACGTCTAGATCTTCCCGGGGCGCTACCTGGCCATAATGAATATTGAAGCCATGGGCAAAGGCAAGAGTAGCGCCTTTCTTGAGGTTGGGTTCGATTTCGGTCGCGTATACGGCAGCAATCTGCTCATCGGGCAGCAGGGCCATCACGACGTCTGCATCTTTTACCGACTCAGCCACCTCTTTGACGGTAAGGCCGGCCTTTTCCGCCTTGCCCCAGGAAGCTCCCTCCTTGCGCAGGCCAACTGTTACCGCCACGCCGGAATCGCTCAGATTATTGGCGTGGGCGTGACCTTGCGACCCGTAGCCGACAATAGTGACTTTCTTGTCCCGAATGAGCGACAAGTCGGCGTCTTTATCGTAATAAACGTTCATGATTTCCTTTATGTTCAAAATAGAAAAGCGCCGTTAAACGCAAGCCCGCAAGGCTCGGCTCTTCCCGGCGCAACTGCTGCTGGATTTGGTTAAACCTTCAATATCCGTTCGCCGCGACCGATGCCGGATGCACCGGTGCGTACCGTTTCCAGAATGGTCGTGTGATTCATGGCTTCGATGAATGCATCGAGCTTGGAACCGGTACCCGTCAATTCGATCGTGTACGACTTGTCGGTGACATCGATGATGCGACCGCGAAAAATATCAGCCATACGCTTTATCTCCTCGCGATCATGGTCAACCGCCCGCACTTTGATCAGCATCAGTTCGCGCTCGATGTGATTGCCCTCACTCAAGTCAACCACTTTGACCACTTCAATGAGCTTGTTCAGTTGCTTCGTGATCTGCTCGATCACGTCGTCAGACCCGGTGGTGACCAGCGTCATGCGAGACAAGGTGGAATCTTCAGTAGCGGCGACGGTAAGCGATTCGATATTGTAGCCACGTGAAGAAAACAGGCCGGCGACGCGAGACAGGGCGCCTGCTTCGTTTTCCATCAAAAGTGAAATGATATGCCGCATATTTGTTTTTATACCAGAATCATTTCAGAGAGACCCTTGCCGCCCGGCACCATCGGGAATACGTTTTCGGTCTGGTCGGTGACGAAATCCATGAACACCAACCTGCCCTTGAGCTTGAATGCCTCCTGTAAAGCGGCTTCGACATCGCCGGGCTGTTCGATCCGCATGCCGACATGGCCGTAACTCTCCGCCAGCTTCACGAAATCAGGCAGCGCATCCATGTAGGACTCCGCATAGCGGTTGCCATGGAAGAACTCCTGCCACTGCCGCACCATTCCCATATAGCGGTTATTCAGGTTGATGATCTTGAGCGGAAGGTGATATTGCTTGCAGGTCGACAGCTCCTGGATGCACATCTGGATGCTGGCTTCGCCGGTAATGCAGGCTACGTGGGCGCCTGGATTAGCCATCTGAACACCCATGGCCGAAGGCAGACCGAAACCCATCGTTCCAAGCCCTCCGGAATTGATCCACCGCCGCGGCAGGTCGAATTTGTAAAATTGCGCTGCCCACATCTGGTGCTGACCGACATCCGAGGTAATGAAGGCATCGCCATTCGTTACCTTGTAGAGCGTTTCCACCACCATCTGCGGTTTGATGATCGCGCTTGTGCGGTCATACCTGAGACAGTCGCGCTCCCGCCATGAATCGATCTGCGCCCACCAGGCGTCAAGAGCGCTCTGATCGGGTTTTTCCTTGCGCAGTTCAAGCAGCTTTATGAGTTCATCCAGCACATCGGGGACATTGCCGACGATAGGCACGTCCACTTTGACGCGCTTCGAAATGGAGGAAGGATCGATATCTATGTGGATGATCTTGCGGTCCGGATTGTAGAAATGCTTGGGATTGCCGATGACGCGATCGTCGAAACGGGCACCTACCGCCACCAGCACGTCGCAATGCTGCATCGCCATGTTGGCCTCGTAAGTGCCATGCATGCCCAGCATGCCGACAAACTGGCGGTCCGTTGCGGGATAACCCCCTAAGCCCATCAATGTGTTGGTGCAGGGAAAGCGCAGCAGGCGGACGAGTTCCGTCAACCGGGAAGCGGCATCGCTGAGGATGACTCCCCCGCCGGTGTAGATCATCGGACGCCTGGCTTCCAGGATCAGTTGAACGGCTTTTTTGATCTGTCCGGCGTGCCCCCGGATATTCGGATTATAGGAGCGCATCGTGACACGCTCGGGATAAACGAATTTTGTTTTCTGCTGGCTCACGTCCTTCGGGATGTCGACCAGCACTGGACCGGGACGCCCTGTCGAAGCGATATAGAACGCTTTCTTGATGGTAACGGCAAGCTCTGCGACATCCTTCACCAGAAAATTGTGCTTCACGCAGGGACGCGTGATGCCTACGGTATCGACCTCCTGGAACGCGTCCAAGCCGATGGCATGGGTGGGCACCTGGCCGCTGATGATGACGAGGGGAATCGAATCCATATAGGCAGTGGCGATGCCGGTCACGGCATTGGTCACGCCCGGTCCGGAAGTGACCAGCGCCACCCCTACCTTGTTGCTGGAGCGGGCATAGCCGTCCGCGGCATGTACCGCGGCCTGTTCGTGCCGCACCAGGATATGCCTGACCTTATCCTGCTTGAACAATTCGTCATACAGGAACAGCACAGCGCCCCCGGGATAGCCGAAAATATGTTCTACCCCTTCCTCTTGTAAGCAACGCACCGTAATTTCGGCGCCCGTCAGATCCGCGCTCATGCTTTCCTGCGTTTCAAGATGTTGAATATCGGCAATATATGTTGGGTTAAACATTAAACAGTAACGGTTAGGTGACTTTTGGTCAACAGTTCGAGTATGGAATCGACAGGTAGACAGGTATACGGGGCAATTTCAAACGCGCTAAAACCTTATCCGCCGCGTAATTCGCAAGCGGCTCAGGAATGACAGATCAGGAAGCCATGAATCAGAGCAGGGCGGGTCTCAAGACCCTGCTTCTGAAGAACATGCGCATACAACCGCCGTACCGGGCCATAATGTCACGATACTTGACTCTGCGCTCCATGAAGGGATGAAAAGCTTAACTTTTACTATCCTTTTCATCCCCTTTTCGATACGGACATGAGGGCTTGATGCAATCCGCGTAAAGTGAAAGCGAGTGCTCGTGTATGGCAAATCCGCGTTCACGGGCAATTTTAATCTGACGCTTCTCGATTTCGGCGTCATAAAACTCTTCCACCCTGCCGCATTGCAGGCAGACCAGATGGTCATGATGGGCGTCGCTGGCAAGCTCAAACACTGCCTTGCCGCCTTCAAAATGGTGGCGCTCGAGCAACCCGGCCTGTTCAAACTGGGTCAGTACCCGGTAGACCGTGGCCAGACCGATATCATCGCCTTCGCTGATGAGCGTTCTGTAAACATCTTCCGCAGAGAGATGCCTGACAGGACTGCTTTCGAACAGACTCAGTATTCTAAGGCGCGGCAGCGTAGCCTTCAAGCCCATGGTCTTAAGATTGCTCGGATTACTCATAGCGCATCCAATCGTCAAGTTATTTGCTGTATCATATAACGTTAAGTTTGCTTTGGAAACCTACGTCGCCGCGATGCGCGCAAGAATTATCACGTTGGCTGTTTTGCTGCTCGCGGGGTGTTCATCGGTTCCTTCCTTGCTCTACAAGATAGAGATTCAGCAGGGTAATGTCATTACCCAGGAAATGGTGAACAAGCTGAAGCCCGGCATGACTCGTTCGCAAGTACGCTTTGCGCTGGGCTCACCCATGATCAGCGATGCGTTCCATGAAAATCGCTGGGATTATCTGTACCGGTTTGAGCAGAGAGGAAAGTTGGTCGAGCAGAGAAAGCTCACGATCTTTTTTGAAGACGATCATCTGGTGCGTATCGATGGTTCGTTCACTGCTCCGGTTGCCTTTCTTCAGTCTCAACCTCAGGCGCCGGAGGCAGGTACTTCGCCTGAATCAACCGTAGCGCCCGGGGAGGCAGTCATGGAAAAGAGCGCCAGTTCGGTCCCGGCTCAAGTGCCCCCCGAGGTGCCGCTTGCAGCGCCTCTTTCAGCACCTCCTTCGGCGTCCATTTCGGCCGGCACTGAAACAATGGGCACTGTGCCCATCTTGCCCGCATTGCCTGCCTCACCCCCTCCTTCCCCGGCGGCATCTCTCTCAGCCGGTTCGGCCGAAGTTTCTTCGAGTGCTGCTCCAGAGTCACCCTTGCCGGAGAAACCGGGGCCCCGGCAAGTACCCTCGCGGGCGACGGATACCGGAATTATGGATGCGGATCAGCCAAAGGAATAGGATAATTTTGCAAGTCAGTTTATCAGACAAGGAATGTCGACATTGAATATTGCTGTGGCTGGAAGTTCCGGGCGCATGGGACGCGCCTTACTGGAGGCCGTTGAACGGGCTCCGGACATGCGCTTGAGCGCCGCTCTCGAGCGAAGCGGGAGTCCTTATCTTGGAAAGGACGCAGGAGAGTTGATCGGGGCGCCCTGCGGTATTGAAATAACCGATAACGTCGATACGGCGCTTGATGGAAGCGGAGTGCTGATAGACTTTACCCGGCCGGATGGGACGCTGGTTCACGTTGCCCGCTGCCGTGAGAAAAACATAAAAATGGTAATCGGCACAACCGGCTTTTCGCCCGAGCAGAAAGAAGCGCTCTGGATTGCCTCTCGGGACATTGCCATCGTGCTGGCGCCTAATATGAGCGTGGGCGTGAATGTCACTCTGAAACTGCTGGAGACGGCGGCCAGGGTCCTGAATGAGGACTATGACATAGAAATTATCGAGGCTCATCACCGCCACAAGGTGGATGCTCCTTCCGGCACTGCGTTGCTGATGGGCGAGGTGGTGGCAAAAGCTCTGGGTAAAGGACTTTCCGAGGTCGCCGTTTACAGCCGCGAGGGCCATACGGGTGAGCGGGTGGCAGGTTCCATCGGCTTTGCTACCGTTCGCGGCGGAGATATCGTAGGGGATCATACCGTCATGTTCGCGGGAACCGGCGAACGTATCGAAATTTCCCATAAGGCAAGCAGCCGGGCGACATTTGCCGAGGGTGCGTTGAGAGCTGCCCGCTTTCTCGCGGATAAACGGAACGGCATGTTCGACATGCAGGACGTGTTGGGGCTGAGGCAGTAAGCGGCGGCTTCCGCCCTCGCATTCGTTTCGCATTCGTCCTCGCTTCCAGTGCATTCTCTTCCGAGTCCTCGGATCCTCGGGAAGTACCCCGGGGATTGAGTGCACGGATGCAGCGGGGGGATCCGACGGAAATTTTCGATTTGTGAGAGGCGAATACGACAGCCCAGGTTTGGGAAGGCCTCTATAGGAGCAGGTGTCTTGTTCCTCATTCCTTGTTCCCTTACTGTCCCATTCCCGCTCCGCAAGGGATTCGTTGTGCTACACCGCCGGTTCATTGAAGCATCGTCCTTTTGGACGTATAATTTCCACATTTGAAGCGGCGCAAACGGAACTTCGCGTCGTTTCTGCCTTGTCCCAATTCCCAGGAGTCTTCGTGCCACAACATTCGTATGCCGTCCTTGCGCTTGCTGACGGCACAGTTTTTCGCGGCATGTCCATCGGCGCGGAAGGCATCAGCACAGGGGAGGTGGTCTTCAACACCTCGATGACGGGATATCAGGAAATTCTCACGGATCCCTCCTACTGTCGCCAGATCGTTACCCTCACTTATCCCCATATAGGCAATACAGGTACCAATCCGGATGACGTGGAGTCCGGCAATATCGATCGGGTATATGCCGCCGGGTTGGTGATAAGAGATCTGCCATTGGCTTCCAGCAACTGGCGCGAAACCCAGACGTTGCCGGAGTATCTCAGGCAGCAGGGGGTAGTCGCCATTGCCGACATCGATACCCGCAAGCTCACCCGCATTCTGCGGGAAAAGGGCGCTCAGGCAGGTTGCATCATCGCGGGTCAGCCGGACGAAGCGGAGGCGCTGAAGCTGGCCAGGGAATTTCCTGGCCTTGCCGGGATGGACCTGGCCAAAGTGGTAAGCTGCTTGCAGCCTTATGAGTGGAGCGAAGGGGAATGGCGGCTTGGGCAGGGTTACCCGGTTCAATCTCATCCCCGTTTTCATGTTGCAGCGATGGATTTCGGAATAAAACGGAACATTCTGCGCAAGCTCGCGCAGCGCGGCTGCCGAGTCACCGTATTCCCCGCGCAGACAACCGCCGACGAGATTCTGGCATCGCAACCTGACGGAATATTCCTTTCGAATGGACCGGGTGATCCCGAGCCTTGCGACTACGCTATCGAGACAACCAGAAGGCTCCTGGAAAAGGAAATACCGATTTTCGGCGTGTGCATGGGTCACCAATTGCTAGGGTTGGCAACAGGCGCTAGAACCATAAAAATGAAATTTGGCCATCATGGCGCCAATCACCCGGTTCAGGACCTCGAGACGGGAAAAGTGATCATAACCAGCCAGAATCACGGGTTTGCAGTGGATACGGCCACTTTGCCGGCAAATGCAAGAGTTACGCATTTATCTTTGTTCGATGGCAGTTTGCAAGGATTTGAGCTGGCAGGAAAGCCTATATTCTGCTTTCAGGGGCATCCGGAAGCGAGTCCGGGTCCGCACGACCTGGACTATCTGTTCGATAAATTTGCAGGATTGATGGAGAGCAAACGGACGAAAGCGATATGAAGCCGGGAAGTCGTCCGTCCTTTCCCGTTATCGTCCCTCCCACTTATGCCTAAACGTAACGACATCAAGTCTATCCTTATCATCGGCGCGGGTCCCATCATTATCGGGCAGGCGTGCGAGTTTGATTATTCCGGTGCCCAGGCGTGCAAAGCGCTGAGGGAAGAGGGTTATCGGACCATTCTGGTGAATTCCAACCCAGCCACGATCATGACGGATCCGGAAACGGCCGATGTGACCTACATCGAGCCTATCATCTGGCCGATGGTTGAAAAGATCATTGCCATTGAACGCCCGGATGCATTACTGCCCACCATGGGTGGACAGACAGCATTGAACTGCGCGCTGGACCTGGCAAAGAACGGTGTGCTGGACAAATACGGAGTCGAATTGATCGGTGCCTCGCGCGAAGCAATCGACAAGGCCGAGGATCGCGAAAAATTCAAGCAGGCCATGACGCGTATCGGCCTGGGTTCTGCGCGCTCCGCCATTGCCCACAGCCTGGAGGAAGCATTGCAGGTCCAGGCAATGGTGGGTTACCCCGCCATTATCCGTCCGTCATTCACACTGGGGGGGAGTGGCGGCGGTATCGCTTATAACCGCGAGGAGTTTCTCGAAATCTGCGAGCGCGGGCTGGAAGCCTCCCCGACGAGAGAACTGCTGATCGAGGAATCGGTTATCGGCTGGAAAGAGTTCGAGATGGAGGTCATACGCGACAGGAAAGACAATTGCATTATTGTCTGCGCCATCGAAAACGTCGATCCCATGGGTGTTCACACAGGCGACTCCATCACGGTTGCACCCGCGCAAACGCTGACCGACAAGGAATATCAGATCATGCGCGATGCCTCCATAGCGGTCCTGCGCGAAATCGGAGTTGAAACCGGCGGTTCCAACGTGCAGTTTGCCATCAATCCGGAGGACGGGCGCATGCTCGTGATTGAAATGAATCCTCGGGTTTCACGCTCATCTGCACTGGCTTCAAAAGCCACGGGGTTTCCCATTGCCAAGGTGGCAGCCAAGCTTGCCGTGGGTTACACCTTGGACGAACTCAGGAACGATATTTCGGGCGGCGCAATGCCGGCATCTTTCGAGCCGTCCATAGATTACGTCGTCACCAAGATACCGCGCTTTGCCTTCGAGAAATTTCCCCAGGCTAACGATCGGCTCACCACCCAGATGAAATCGGTAGGGGAAGTCATGGCCATCGGACGGACATTTCAGGAATCTCTGCAGAAAGCGTTGCGCGGGCTGGAAATCGGGGTTGATGGACTGGACGAAAAAACGACCGATATTGAAACTGTAGCGGCCGAACTGGCAGATCCTGGTCCCGAACGAATCTGGTATGTTGCGGATGCCTTTCGCTGCGGCATGGCATTTGATGAGATACATGCGCACACCCACATCGATCCCTGGTTTCTGACGCAGATAGAAGATTTGATACGGCAGGAACGATCGATTGCGGGAACGGCGCTGGAGGAGCTTGATTTTTCCACGTTCCGCAAGCTGAAACGCAGCGGCTTTTCCGACCGGCGACTTGCCCGGCTGATGAACGTGACACCCGAGGCGGTCCGCTCACGACGCCATCAACTCAATCTGCGCCCGGTGTACAAGCGAGTCGATACCTGCGCGGCCGAATTCGCGACCTATACGGCCTACATGTATTCCACTTACGAAGAAGAATGCGAGGCGCTGCCAAGCGATAATAAGAAAATCATGGTGCTGGGCGGGGGACCCAACCGCATCGGTCAGGGTATCGAGTTCGACTACTGCTGTGTCCACGCCGCCCTGGCTTTGCGCGAGGATGGTTTCGAGACCATCATGGTCAACTGCAACCCTGAAACGGTTTCGACCGATTACGATACGTCCGACCGTCTTTATTTCGAACCTTTGACGCTGGAGGATGTGCTCGAAATAGTAGCCGTCGAGAAGCCTTCGGGTGTCATCGTGCAATTCGGGGGCCAGACTCCGCTGAAACTTGCGCGCGATCTCGAGGCAAATGGCGTGCCCATCATCGGTACCAGTCCGGATATGATCGATTGCGCCGAGGATAGGGAACGTTTTCAGAAAATGCTGCACCAGCTTGGGCTGAAACAGCCGCCCAACCGTACTGCGCGCACGGCGGAGGAGGCATTCGCGGCGGCGGAAGAGATCGGTTATCCGCTGGTGGTACGCCCGAGCTATGTATTGGGCGGGCGGGCCATGGAAATCGTCCATGAGCAGACGCACCTGGAGCGTTACATGAAAGAGGCGGTAAAGGTCTCGCACGATTCCCCGGTGCTGCTGGATCATTTTCTGAACGATGCGGTGGAAGTGGACGTGGATGCGGTTTCGGACGGAGAGAACGTCCTAATCGGGGGCATCATGGAGCACATCGAACAGGCGGGCGTGCATTCAGGCGACTCCGCCTGTTCGTTGCCTCCCTACAGCTTATCCGCCCGGTTGCAGGACGAGTTGCGCCGTCAGACTGCGGCAATGGCGCGCGCGCTCAACGTGGTGGGGCTGATGAACGTGCAATTCGCCATCCAGAACGATATCGTCTACGTACTGGAAGTCAATCCGAGAGCGTCCCGCACGGTGCCTTTCGTCTCCAAGGCTACCGGCATCCCCCTGGCAAAAATATCCGCTCGTTGCATGACAGGGTTGAGCCTGGTTCACCAGGACAGGGTTCGTGAGGTAATTCCGGACTACTATTCGGTCAAGGAGGCGGTCTTCCCTTTTATCAAGTTTCCCGGCGTGGACACCATACTCGGACCCGAAATGAAATCTACCGGTGAAGTGATGGGAGTGGGGCAGACATTTGCCGAAGCCTTCGTCAAGTCCCAGTTGGCGGCGGGAGTGAAACTTCCGCGGAGTGGGAAGGTCTTCATAAGCGTACGCCAGGCGGACAAACCGCGCGTGGTTGAAATCGCCCGCAATCTTGCTCAGCTAGGGTTTACGCTTTATGCTACCCGGGGCACCGCCGCGGTTCTGAGTGCGGCAGGGCTGTCCGTGATGCCGGTAAACAAGATGTCGGAAGGACGTCCCCACATCGTAGACATGATCAAGAACGGGGAGATGGACCTGATCATCAATACAGTGGAAGACAAGCGGAGCGTCCATGACTCCTACTCGATTCGCCACGCGGTACTGCAGGCGCGGGTAACATACTATACTACGTTAGCCGGGGCGCGGGCTGCCTGCATAGGCATGGCAAACATGCAGGAATTGCATGCCTACGGGTTGCAGCAACTCCACGAATCGCGGGAGGCGGCCTTTCTGAACGCCGCTTCCTGAAGGGAGAACTTTGAATTTAAGTTTTGAATTGCCCGAGGAGGCCGTGCTCCGGTATAGCAATATCGAACAACAGGCACACCCGATCCAAAACAGGTAGCAGAAGAGACTATGAGTACAATTCCCTTGACAGTGACAGGCGCGGGAAAACTGCGCGCCGAATTGCATGAGATGAAAACGGTTCAGCGACCCGCCGTGATTGCGGCCATTGCGGAAGCTCGATCCCATGGTGATCTTTCCGAAAACGCCGAATACGAGGCGGCCAAGGAACGTCAGGGTTTTATCGAAGGACGTATTGCTGAGCTTGAGAGCAAGCTCTCCAATGCACAGATCATCGATCCGACGACGCTGGATGCGGATGGAGCCTGCGTATTCGGTGCAACCATCGATCTGGAGGATGTCGAGTCTGCCACAACCGTTACTTATCAGATTGTCGGGGATGATGAAGCGGATATCAAGGAGGGAAAGATTTCCATCAGTTCCCCTATCTCTCGCGCTCTGATAGGCAAATATCCGGGGGATGTGGCTGAAGTGATGGCGCCCGGCGGGGTGCGGGAGTATGAAATTCTCGATGTGAGATACATCTGAGGAGGTTCCCAGGCGCGGGAGCCGGGAACTCCTGTACTTTTTACCTTGAATTTGAATAACTTGAATATATAGATCCTGTCCGAATGTGTTCTCGGCGGAGCGCGTTCCTCTGGATGCGGATAGGGAATCCACATTAGCCCACGATCGGAGCGGCCAAGGCCAATGGGCACTTCGGTTGATTCATTGCCAGTGGATTCACCCCCGGTTTGGTTTGCTTCAGTTCTTTGTTTTTTCGGGCTCAGGACGGTAAATCACCAGCATCTTGCCGATGTGCTGCACAGGTGCAGCGTTGAGGCGTCCGCAAATTTTCTCCAGTAACGCGTTTCGTATTTCCCAGTCGTCACTCGCCACTTTGATTTTGATCAGTTCGTGGCTTTTAAGTCGCTGATCCAGTTCGTTCACCACGTTGTCCGATAAACCCGCTGCGCCTATCCAGACGACCGGCTTGAGGGCATGCGCGCGAGCCTTGAGCCCACGTCGGAAATCTGGAGTAAGTGCTAACATATCTTCTTTCACGACGATCATTTTACGCGATGAAGCGGACCAAAACCAGCAAGGCCTGGATGAAGGAGCATGTGAATGATTTTTTTGTCAAGCAGGCGAAAAAGGAAGGCTACCGCTCACGCGCGGCCTATAAGCTGATGGAGATCGCCGAACGCGATCACTTGTTCAAGCCGGGCATGACAGTGGTAGATCTTGGCGCCGCTCCCGGCGGTTGGTCGCAGGTAGCAGCGGAGAAGCTCATGGGCAAGGGTAGAGCGGTTGCTGTGGATATCCTGGAAATGGCGCCCATATCCGGCGTAACCTTCATTCAGGGAGATTTCCGCGAAGCGTCTGTCCTGGCCGAATTGAAGGAACAATTGAAGGATTTGCCCGTTGACCTTGTAATTTGCGATATGTCACCTAATATAACGGGCATAGGGATAATTGATCAAACGCGTGGCATGCATCTGGCGGAGTTGGCTCTCGAGTTTTGTACCGAGCGGTTGAACTCTGGCGGCAACTTCCTCGTCAAAGTATTTCAAGGTTCTGGTTTTGACGAGTTTTTTCGCGCGATGCGCGCTACATTCGATCGGGTAGTAACACGTAAACCCTTGGCATCACGGGGTCGGAGCAGCGAAATCTATTTGCTGGGGCTGGGGAAGCGGGATTAGACATTCCAGGTTCGGATGCCAACGCAAGTAAAATATAAGGGGCTGCGAGGTTGCAAATCCCCACGCGACCCTGGAGGCTGGTAGCAGGGATAACGGCTATTCTAAATCTAGAAATGGGTTTAGAATGAAACATTCGAGTATTTTGACGGCGCAAGCCAAGGAGCTACTTTGAACAATCTCATTAAAAACATGGCCATCTGGCTGGTGATTGCTCTTGTGCTGATGACAGTGTTCAATCAGTTCAGTACACGGCAATCGGGGCAAGCACCGATGGAATATTCCCAGTTCATCGACGAGGTGAAGCAGGGCAGGATCGCCAAAGTAACTATAGAAGGTCGCACGCTGAAGGGTACGAAAACCGATGGCAGACGTTTTACGACGTACACGCCCTCGGACCCGTGGATGGTGAGCGATCTGCTTAAGGCGGGCGTCATCATAGATGCCAAGCCGGAGGAGGAACCTTCTCTCCTGATGAATATCTTCGTTTCCTGGTTCCCCATGCTTCTGCTGATCGGGGTATGGATTTTCTTCATGCGGCAGATGCAGGGCGGGGGTCGTGGCGGCGGTGCCTTTTCGTTCGGGAAAAGCAAGGCGCGCATGCTCGACGAATCCACCAACCAGGTGACGTTTGCCGACGTTGCAGGTTGTGAAGAAGCCAAGGAGGAGGTTTCCGAACTGGTGGAATTCCTGCGCGATCCCAGCAAGTTCCAGAAACTGGGAGGGCGTATCCCGCGCGGCGTGTTGATGGTGGGAAACCCGGGTACGGGTAAGACGCTCCTGGCGCGTGCTATTGCCGGTGAAGCCAAGGTCCCCTTCTTCAGTATCTCGGGCTCTGATTTTGTGGAAATGTTTGTGGGGGTAGGTGCAGCCAGAGTGCGCGATATGTTCGAGCAAGCGAAGAAGCATGCTCCCTGCATTATTTTCATCGACGAGATCGATGCGGTGGGGCGTCAACGTGGCGCGGGTCTCGGTGGTGGCAATGATGAGCGCGAACAGACGCTCAATCAGTTGCTGGTGGAAATGGATGGTTTCGAAGGCACTGCGGGTGTGATTGTCATCGCAGCTACCAACCGTCCGGATGTGCTCGACCCTGCGCTGTTGCGTCCCGGTCGTTTCGACCGGCAGGTGACGGTGCCGCTCCCCGATATCCGGGGCCGTGAGCAGATATTGCACGTGCATATGCGCAAGGTACCGATCGCCCCCGATGTACATGCCGAAACCCTTGCCCGTGGAACCCCGGGGATGTCCGGAGCCGATCTCGCTAATCTGGTGAATGAGGCGGCCCTGTTTGCTGCGCGCAGCAACAAGCGGCTCGTCGACATGGAGGATTTTGAGCGGGCCAAGGACAAGATTTTCATGGGTGCAGAGCGCAAATCTGTTCTGATGCCGGAACGTGAGCGGCGCAACACTGCTTATCATGAATCCGGGCATGCGGTGGTTGCCCAGTTGTTACCCAAGACCGACCCGGTACACAAGGTTTCCATTATCCCACGGGGGCGGGCACTGGGTGTGACCATGCAACTGCCGACCGAAGACCGTTTCAGCATGGACCGTGAGGAAATCCTGCAGAATATTGCGGTCCTGTTCGGCGGCCGTATCGCCGAGGAAGTCTTCATGGGCCAGATGACGACCGGCGCATCCAATGATTTTGAGCGTGCGACAGAGATGGCGAGACGCATGGTCACCCAATGGGGCATGTCTGATTCGCTTGGCCCGATGGTTTATGGCGAGAACGAGGGAGAGGTGTTTCTGGGTCGTTCCGTCACAACCCACAAGAATGTCAGCGAAGCGACCATGCAGAAGGTGGATATAGAAATTCGCCGCATCATCGATACGCAGTATAGTCTGGCGCGCAAGCTGATCGAAGAAAACCGCGATAAGATCGAGGTTATGGCCAAAGCGCTGCTGGAATGGGAAACCATAGACGCGGAGCAAATCGGCGACATCATGGAAGGCCGTACGCCCCGGCCTCCCAAGCCAAACAGGACTGCTCCAACGCCGCCCAAGGATAATGCACCCCCCGCGGCGCCTGCGCCTACAGCGACACCCGCGCAGGAAGCTTAGGCAAGGAAGTTACTGTTGAACAGTAAACAATGAAAAAGGCGGGACGAACCCGCCTTTTTCATCCGTTCTTTTTGTCCCATCTTTTTCGTCCCATCTTTTTCATACCGTCTTTTTCCGGTTCATAGAAAAGAAAATTACTCCGCAATGGGTGAGTCTCGGTGTCACCATCTTCTATCCCGCCTGTAGAAATTTTCAGGCGCCCTCATCGCCCTCTTGTAATGGGCGTTGTCAATATAACTCCTGACTCCTTTTCGGATGGCGGCTTGTTCGCTTCGACTGAACATGCCCTGAGTCATGCTTTCCATTTGATGGAAGAAGGGGCAGATCTGCTGGACGTCGGCGGTGAATCAACGCGTCCTGGCAGCACCCCGGTTTCTGTCGAAGAGGAATTACATCGGATTATCCCGGTAGTGGAAGAACTGGCAAACCAGAATGTGCAGGTTTCGGTCGATACTTCCAAACCCGAAGTCATGCGAGCTGCCATCGCCGCGGGGGCCGTGATGATTAACGATGTGAGGGCACTGCAGATCCCGGGTGCGTTGGAGGCGGTCGCAGAAGGAGGTGTGACGGCTTGCCTCATGCATATGCAGGGTGAACCCGTCAATATGCAGGTCAATCCCCAATATGATGAGGTAGTGCAGGATGTCAAGGCTTTTTTGAAGCGGCGTCTGGAGGCTGCGCAAGCCGCAGGTATTCCGCGGGAGCGACTGATAGTCGATCCGGGCTTTGGTTTTGGTAAAAACCAGGTTCATAATATCGAATTATTACGCCATCTCGATCAGTTCCTCGATCTTGGAGTACCGATGCTGGCAGGTCTCTCGCGCAAATCGATGCTCGGAAAAATCACGGGCAGTGACATAAATAACCGGATTCATGCCAGCATAGCGGCAGCACTGATAGCGGCGATGAAGGGCGCGGCCATCCTCCGTGTGCATGACGTCCGGGCAACCCGGGATGCGCTGGCCGTTTACAATGCCGTTTACGACCGAGGCTGTGCACGGGAGAATGCATCATCCGCTCACTTCACGGTGGAAACCCTCAGTTGAATTCAATTCATTTCGATAACCAATGGATTTCTTCCAATGACAAGAAAATATTTTGGAACTGACGGCATACGCGGACGCGTAGGAGAAGCGCCTATTACCCCCGAATTCGTGATACATCTGGGTTATTCTGCTGGAAAGGTTTTGACTTCCTCGGATTGGCATCTTTCAAAAGGAGAGCGCCCGGCAGTATTGATCGGCAAGGATACGCGCATATCGGGCTATATGTTGGAATCAGCGTTACAGGCAGGGCTTTCCGCAGCCGGGGTGGATGTCCTGCTTTCAGGCCCAATGCCCACTCCCGCGGTTGCTTATCTCACCCGCGCCCTGCGTTTGCAGGCAGGCATCGTCATTTCGGCTTCCCACAATCCTTTCGAGGATAACGGCATCAAGTTTTTTTCTGCCCTCGGGACCAAATTACCCGATGCGACCGAGCAGGAGATTGAAGCGGGATTGAATGCGCCTCTCAAGGCAATGCCGTCGGCGCAGCTCGGAAAAGCGCGGCGCGTCAATGACGCAAGAGGACGCTATATCGAGTTCTGCAAAAGCACTTTTCCAAATCACCTCGATCTGCGGGGTCTGCGGATCGTGGTCGATTGCGCCCACGGCGCCACGTATCAGATCGCCGGTCCTGTACTGCATGAACTGGGCGCCGAAGTGGTTGCGATTGGAATCCATCCCGACGGTCTCAATATCAATCACGAGTGTGGGGCGACGCATGGCGCCACCCTGCAGGAAGCAGTCCGGCATCATCAGGCAGATATCGGAGTAGCATTGGATGGGGATGGCGATCGCGTAATCATGACCGATGGCGAGGCCGTGCTTTACGACGGCGACCAGTTGATCTACCTCATCGCGAAACATCGAAAACAAAACGGCCTGCTCAAGGAGGGGGTGGCAGGTACGCTCATGACGAATCTGGCGATTGAAAACGGGTTAAAGAAACTGGATATTTCTTTTGCGCGCGCGAATGTCGGCGATCGCTATGTGCTGGAACTGCTGCAGAAAAAAAATTGGCAGCTGGGCGGCGAAGGTTCCGGCCACATTATCTGCCTCGACAAACATACCACCGGTGACGGAATCATTTCGGCACTACAGGTACTCTACGCGATACGTGATTCCGGCAAGACCTTGGCCGAGCTAGCATCGGACGTGACGCTCTATCCGCAGCAACTGATCAATGTCAGGGTGCCCAAGGGATTTGATGCGCACAACAGCCTGGCCATCAAAACCGCTCAGTCAGAGGCCGAACGCGATCTCGATACCACGGGCCGGGTGCTTCTGCGGGCCTCGGGTACGGAACCATTGATAAGGGTAATGGTAGAAGGTGAGTCCGGGCAGAAAGTCAAATACTGGGCGGAGAAAATAGCGGAGGTTGTGCGAAATGCGGCGGCAGACGAGAGATCGGTTGAAAGGGCCGTGCCGAACTGAATCAAAGGACATCTTCCCTCTTCCCCCGGTCAAAGTTTTTTCTACCCGTTCTTTTTGGGAAAATTAATTCATGGAGGAATCCACCTTATCTGCTCTGGTTGCTCCGGGCACAGGATGTCACAAAAACGCAATAATCATGACCTAGCATGGCAGCTGAAAAAAAAGCATAGTCTGTTTAATTGAACGGGGAATGAAATGTTGAAATCATTGAATCGGATGGGACTGACAAAGTCAGCGGTGCTGGGCGCAGTGTTTAGTGCCGCCAATATAGGTATGATTGCCGGTGCGAATGCGGCGGGGCTGGTTAAGATAGATGGCTCGAGCACTGTTTTTCCCATTACCGAGGCGGTAGCGGAAGATTTCCAGAATGCGAAGAAAGGGGCGGTAAGAGTAACCGTCGGTATCTCCGGTACTGGTGGAGGTTTCAAAAAATTCTGCCGCGGCGAAACGGATATCGTGAATGCTTCCCGTCCCATTCTGCAGAAGGAAATGGAGGAATGCAAAAAATCCGATATCCAGTACGTTGAAATGCCGGTAGCATTCGATGCGTTAACGGTGGTGATCAATCCCAAGAATGACTGGGCAAAAACGCTTACCGTCGCCGAGCTGAAGAAGATCTGGGAACCCGAGGCACAAGGTAAAATCATCAAATGGAACCAGGCAAATCCGGCATGGCCCGATGAAAAACTGAAGCTCTATGGAGCGGGTGCCGATTCGGGCACCTTCGACTACTTTACCGAAGCGATCGTAGGCAAAACCAAATCCAGTCGAGGGGATTTCACTGCTTCCGAAGACGACAACGTACTGGTACAAGGGGTCGCCAGCGACAAGAATGCGCTGGGTTTTTTCGGTTTTGCCTACTATGTTGAAAATCAGAAAAAGCTCAAAGCGGTGGCCATCGATTCGGGAAAGGGTCCTGTGCTCCCCTCTGAAAAAACAGTGGAAGACGGCAGTTATCAGCCTTTATCCCGTCCGATTTTCATTTACGTGAATATCAAATCAGCGGAAAAACCAGAGGTCAGGGAACTGGTTGAGTTCTATATGAAAAATGCGCCGGCGCTGGTGAAAGAAGTCAAATTTTTTCCGCTGCCCTCGCAAGCCTATAGCACCAACCTTGAACATCTCAACAAAAAGAAGGTGGGAACCGTATTTGGCGGACGAACAGAAACGGGTGTCAGGGTAGAAGAATTACTCGAGCGCGAAGCGAGCTTATAACAGCAGGTCCAGCCAGGGACTCTTGATTCGGGATTCCCGTTTTGCACCAAGGATCCGAGTGCGCGGATGATGCACTGTCCGCGCATTCCTTTTTCCGTTCGCCTTGAAGTCTTCGCAAAATCCTCTCTAGCCCCAACCACGAAACCGCTTTTTCCGGCACGTCGCCGCCCCACCCCCCTCCGTGCCGCTGAATCCTGTAAAATCAGGATTTTTAGTCAATCTTACTTATCAAAGGGAGAAGCCGTGGCTGTGGTTCGTTTGCCGGATGGTTCGAAGCGTGTGTATGAGCATCCTGTAACGGTGGGTGAAGTTGCAGCTTCGATAGGCGCCGGGCTGGCTCGTGCTGCGCTTGCAGGCAAAGTGAACGGCAAGCTGGTCGACCTTTCCGCTCGTATCGAAAATGACAGCGACGTAGCCATCATCACGGAAAAGGATGCGGAAGGGCTCGAGATCATTCGTCATTCCAGCGCCCATTTGCTGGCGCATGCGGTGAAAGAATTGTTTCCGGAAGCGCAGGTCACGATTGGACCGGTAATCGAGGACGGCTTTTATTACGATTTTTCCTACAAGCGACCATTCACCCCCGAAGATCTGGCGGCAATCGAGAAACGCATGGCTGAAATCAGCGTGCGCAACCTGAAAGTCGAGCGGCAGGTTTGGGATCGATCCGAGGCAATCAATTTTTTCAAGAACCAGGGCGAACACTATAAGGCGCAGATCATCGAAGCCATTCCCGGCGATGAGGATGTTTCATTATATTCCCAGGGAAATTTCACCGATTTATGCCGCGGTCCCCACGTCCCCGCTACATCCCGTCTGAAAGTTTTCAAGCTGATGAAGCTTGCGGGCGCCTATTGGCGCGGCGATTCGCATAACGAAATGTTACAGCGGATCTATGGCACCGCATGGACCAATAAAGACGATCAGAATGCATATCTGCGCCGTCTTGAAGAAGCGGAAAAACGCGATCACCGCAAGCTTGGTAAGCAACTGGGTCTGTTTCACCTTCAGGAAGAAGCGCCTGGAATGGTGTTCTGGCATCCGAAGGGATGGGTCGTCTGGCAGCAGGTCGAACAGTACATGCGGGACATCTTCCGCAATAACGGCTATCTCGAAATCCGCACGCCCTCCGTACTGGACAAGGGTTTGTGGGAGCGTTCCGGACACTGGGAAAACTTCCGCGAGAATATGTTCGTGACGCAAGCCGAAGACAGGGAATTTTCCGTCAAGCCGATGAATTGTCCGGGACATGTGCAGGTGTTCAAGCAGGGGCTGAAAAGTTATCGCGACCTGCCGCTCCGACTCGCGGAATTCGGTTCCTGTCACCGTAACGAGCCCTCCGGAGCACTGCATGGGATTATGCGGGTGCGAGCTTTCACTCAGGACGATGCTCACATCTTCTGCACCGAGTCCCAAGTGCAAGATGAGGCCGTCCAGTTTATTGATCTGTTGCAGAAGGTTTACAACGATTTTGGCTTTAATGACATCCTGGTGAAACTTTCCACCCGTCCCGCAAAGCGCGTAGGTTCCGAAGAGCAGTGGGACAAGGCGGAGGAGGCGCTGCGATCCGCGCTGAATCACAAAAACCCCATCTGGGAACTGCAACCCGGTGAAGGTGCGTTCTACGGGCCGAAAATAGAGTTTTCGCTCAAAGATAGTATCGGTCGCATCTGGCAGTGCGGCACCTTGCAACTGGATTTTTCCATGCCGGAACGTCTCGGGGCAGAGTTTGTGGCTGAGGATAACTCCCGGCAGATACCGGTAATGCTTCATCGCGCAATCCTCGGCTCACTGGAGCGTTTTATCGGCATTCTTATCGAAAATCATGCGGGAGCACTGCCGCTATGGTTGTCGCCGGACCATGCAGTCGTACTGAATATCTCGGAAGGGCAGGCCGATTATGCCCGAGAAGTGACCGAAGAACTCAGGCGGGCCGGAATTCGAGCGTATGCGGACTTGAGAAATGAAAAAATAACTTATAAAATACGGGAGCATAGTCTGCAAAAACTGCCCTATCAAATCATCGTGGGTGATAAGGAAGTGGCAGCGCAGAGGGTGGCTGTACGTACCCGCACTGGCTCTGATCTTGGTCAAATGACATTGCCGGCGTTGGTGGACCGTCTTGAGGAAGAGATCCGCACCCGAGCCGGGGCGGCTTGATTCATTAACAGATTTTGGGAGTTACTATAGTTCAAGAAAAAGCAGCACGCATCAATTACGAGATTACTGCGCCTGAGGTGCGCTTGATTGGTGTAGATGGAGAGCAGATAGGTATAGTCCCTCTGGCAGCCGCCAACAATCTGGCGGAAGAAGCGGAGGTGGATTTGGTTGAAATCGCACCTACTGCCAAACCTCCCGTATGCCGCCTAATGGATTACGGGAAATTTCGGTATCAGGAAAGCAAGAAAAAGCACGAAGCCAAGCTCAAACAAAAACAGATTCAGATAAAGGAAGTCAAGTTTCGTCCCAATACCGACGAGGGTGATTACAACATCAAGCTGCGCAATCTGATCACCTTCCTGGATGAAGGCGATAAAGCCAAAATTACTCTCCGCTTCCGTGGTCGGGAGATGGCGCATCAGGAATTTGGAGTGCGGTTGCTGGAGCGGATAAAAGGCGATCTGGAATCGCATGCGGTAGTGGAGCAATTTCCCAAAATGGAGGGACGCCAGATGGTGATGGTGTTATCTCCACGAAAGAAAGAAATAAAGAACTCCAAAGAAATAAAAACCTCCAACCCAAAGGAAATAAAACCGAACACTGCCACCGAAAGCCAGCCTGAGCGGCACTAGCCCACTCATTTTTCACCGATTTCAGGTCCCGGTACCTGTACCCGTTGGATGGAAATCGGGAGATGCGAGGCAGGGATGTAGCGTCCAGGATGGAGAGGCAGGTATGGCAATTTCCTGTCGGTCTGACACAGTTTCATTTCATTGAAAACAAGTGATTCCAAGGTTTAAAGCGTTCCATTCGGGAACCACCTTGCATCATGTTAAAGCAGGAGCAAAGTAATGCCAAAGATGAAAACAAAGAGTGGTGCAGCAAAACGGTTTACGGTGAGAGCGGGCGGTACCGTGAAGCGCTCGCAGGCATTCAAACGTCATATTCTTACCAAGAAAACGACGAAAAGCAAGCGCCAGTTGCGGGGTGCCGTGAACGTGCACTTCAGCGATGTGGCGTCCGTGCGCGCCATGATGCCCTACGCGTAGGAGGAGACTGATATGCCAAGAGTGAAACGTGGTGTAACAGCTCACGCCCGCCACAAGAAAATACTGGACCTGGCGAAAGGTTATCGGGGTCGCCGCAAGAATGTCTATCGCGTAGCGAAGGAAGCGGTGATGAAAGCGGGGCAATATGCCTATCGCGATCGCCGTCAGAAGAAACGCGAGTTTCGAGCCCTTTGGATCGCCCGCATCAACGCCGCTGCCAGAGAGTGCGGTTTGTCGTACAGCGTGTTCATGAACGGCCTGAAGAAAGCCGAGATCGAGGTGGATCGCAAGGTCCTGGCGGATCTGGCTGTATTCGACAAGCCGGCCTTTGCAAAAATAGCGGAGCAGGCCAAAGCCAGTTTGGCCATTTAGAAGCGTTTTTGCAAGCCCGGCGTGAACTCGGGGCTTCATTCGCGCGTTTCCGGGATTAAAAGACTGGGAGGAGGCTGAGGCAAAACGCCTGGCCTCCTCTTTTCATATGCAGCGTCCAATTGATCAAACTGTTATTTGAATGACTCACCTGGATCATCTTCTTACTGAAGCAATTGAGCTGTTCAATCGAACAGAGGACATGGCCGAACTGGAACAGGTCAAGGCGCGATATCTGGGCCGGCATGGGCAACTGACCGAGCTGCTCAAGGGATTGGGCAAGATTCCGCCAGAAGAGCGTCCCGCAGTGGGAAGCCGTATCAATCAGGCGAAGGAGTCGCTGGAGGCAGCGCTGAGCCGCCGTCGTGAGGCGATACAGGAAAAGAAGCTGGAAGAGCAGTTAATAGGGGAAAAGCTGGATGTCACTTTGCCGGGACGCGGAACAGGAATGGGTGGGCTCCACCCCATCACGCTCGCGCTCGAGAAAATTCAGTCGCTGTTTCATTCTGTCGGATTCACGGTGGCTTCCGGCCCCGAAATCGAAACCGATTTTTATAATTTCACCGCGCTGAATATTCCAGAAAACCACCCCGCTCGCGCCATGCACGATACTTTCTATGTCGATGACGAAAACGGCGGCGCAGGCGCGCACCTGTTGCGAACTCATACGTCACCCGTTCAAATACGATACATGGAAAGCAATCCACCTCCCCTGAAGGTGATTGCGCCAGGGAGGGTTTACCGTTGCGATTCCGACCTGACGCATACTCCGATGTTCCATCAGGTGGAAGGTTTATGGATCGATGAAAGTGCCAACTTCTCGGCTTTGAAAGGCATCCTGTCTGATTTCATGCAGCATTTTTTCGAGCGCGACGATCTGCCAGTGCGTTTTCGTCCTTCTTTTTTCCCTTTTACCGAGCCTTCAGCCGAAATGGATATCGGTTGTGTAATGTGTAAAACCGGCTGTCGCGTATGCAGTTACACCGGGTGGCTGGAAGTGCTGGGCTGTGGAATGGTACATCCCAATGTCTTCAAGCATGTCAACATAGACAGCCAAAAGTATGTCGGCTTTGCTTTTGGTTTAGGCGTCGAGCGTCTGGGAATGCTGAGATATGGGGTAAACGACCTGCGACTGTTCTTCGAAAATGATTTGCGGTTCCTGAAACAGTTCAACTGAAACTCCTCAGGAATATAAAAAGAAAAAATATAAAAAATCCCCACGAAAAATAATGCATGGTGACGTGCGACGGGATTCAGATCACTTAAGAGTGACTGCGGAGCGATCTTTTGGTCGCAGGGTCAGTGTATGAGAAGAGTATCCAAAGCTGGATACAAGACCCTGGACGACGTTCATTTCTCTGCCGAACGATAAAATTTATGAAATTTTCAGAAAACTGGCTGCGTACCTTTGTAAACCCTCCCTTGTCGACGCGTGATCTTGCCCATGCACTGACGATGGCAGGACTGGAAGTCGAGAGCGTCGAGCCGGTCGCACCAGCCTTTGACAAGGTGGTGGTAGCGGAAGTGTTATCGGTGCAGAAACACCCCGATGCGGATCATCTTCAGATTTGCGAGGTGAAGGCCGATACCGCGGGAAATGATGAGCCGCTGCAAATTGTCTGCGGCGCCACCAATGTTCGCACCGGTATAAAGGTGCCATGCGCTCTTCCAGGAGCGCAATTGCCGGGCATGACCATAAAGCAGACCAGGATACGCGGAGTCGAATCCAGGGGAATGCTGTGTTCAGCCAAAGAACTGGGATTGGAGGATGCTTCGGCCGGCCTGTTGCTGCTTTCGCCCGATGCGCCGGTAGGAACAGATTTTCGGACATATTACGACCTCGAGGACAACCTTCTCGCTCTCAAACTCACGCCAAACCGCGGGGATTGCCTGGGATTGTCCGGCATAGCGAGAGAAGTGGCGGCAATCACTTCCCAAAATCTCCAATCCGTCGAAATCAAGCCTGTGTCAGCACAGATTGCCGAAACCCTGGCAATCCATGTGGACGCAGCTGCCGCCTGTCCACTTTACTGTGGTCGGGTAGTACGCGGCATTTCTCTTGATGTCGCTACCCCACAATGGATGGTGCAGCGACTGGAACGCAGCGGGTTGCGCGCTATCAACGCCGTGGTGGATGTGACCAATTATGTCATGCTGGAGACTGGTCAGCCCCTGCACGCTTTTGATCTTGCAAGGATACAGGGCGGCCTCGCCGGTTCCATTCACATCAGGTTCGCCAGCCAGGGGGAAAGTATCGAATTGCTGAATGGCGAGAACCTTGTGCTGCAACCCGATATGCTGGTTATCGCAGATGAGACCAAGCCGCTGGCGCTGGCGGGTATCATGGGTGGGAATGAAAGCGGGGTCACCTCAGGGGCCGTCGACTTGTTTCTTGAGAGCGCTTTTTTCAGGCCCGACGTTATCGCCGGCAAATCCTTCTCGCTCGGGTTCAGTTCGGATTCGGCCTATCGTTTCGAACGTGGCGTGGATTTTGGCGCCACGCGTGCAGCAATGGAGCGCGCAACTGACCTGATTCTGAATATCTGCGGGGGCAGGGCCGGGCCAATTACTGAACTCCGCGGAAGTTTGCCCACGCGTGATCCCATCCGCCTGGGTCTGGAGCGAGTGGGACGAGTGTTGGGTGTAGAGCTGGATGAAGGCCGCGTAGCGGAGCTGTTGCACCGACTGCAGTTCGGTTTTTTGAATACAGACGCGGTATTTTACGTGACGCCTCCCACTTACCGATTCGATCTTGCCATAGAAGAAGATCTGATCGAGGAGTTGGCGCGTATGTACGGATACAATCGTATAGCTGCGACCGTGCCGCGAGCGAAACTCGACATACTTTCTGCGCCCGAGACCCGCAGAACGCGATCAAGCCTGCGACAAATTCTAGTGGGACGGGATTACCAGGAAGTCATCAATTATGCTTTCGTCGAAACCTCGTGGGAAACAGAGTTGGCGGGCAACAGGACGCCTATCGCGTTGAAAAACCCTTTGTCCAATCAATTGGCGGTGATGCGCAGCAGCCTTTTGGGGGGGCTCATCTCTAATCTTCAGTTCAATCTTAACCGTAAACAATCCAGGATTCGCCTGTTTGAAATTGGCGGTTGTTTCCAGAAAGATGGACAGACCTACTCGCAACAGGAAAAGCTGGCAGGACTCTGCTATGGGGATCTCGTGGAGGAACAGTGGGGTTTGCCTGCCCGCTCCGTGGATTTCTATGATGCAAAAGCCGATATTGAGGCGTTGTTGTGGCCAGGGGAGCTTAGAGCCACTGCCGTTCGTCATCCAGCCCTGCATCCGGGCAAGTCTGCGGAGATTTCCATAGATGGTCGTATTGGCGGTTTTCTGGGGGAGCTTCACCCACGCTGGCAACAGAAGCTGGGGCTGGCTCGATCCGTCGTCCTGTTCGAATTGAACATGGATGTCCTGCTGGCGCGAACGCTGCCAAAGGCTTCAGAAATTTCCAAATATCCCCCGATCCGGCGCGATATCGCTGTGCTCGTGCCGAAGGATGTCAGCGTGCAGGAGATTCTGGACAGCATGCGGAGCGAGAAATTATCCATCATTTCTGAAATTGCGCTCTTTGATGTATACCAGGGGAAAGGGGTGGAAAGCGACAAAAAAAGTCTTGCATTCCGTATGTTATTACAAGATACTGAAAAAACTTTAACTGACGCACAAGCTGATCAGGTAGTCGCAAAGCTGATAAGTGTTCTTGAAAACAGGTTTGGAGCAAGACTGCGCAGTTGACCGGAAGATAGAGCACGATGTTTGAGAGTAATAAAAGTGAGAGGGAGACTATGACCTTAACAAAGGCCGAGCTGGCGGATTTGCTCTTTGAAAAAGTCGGTTTCAACAAACGCGAAGCCAAGGACATGGTGGAGTCTTTTTACGAAGAGGTTCGCATTGCGCTGCAAAATGGCGATGGCGTCAAGCTATCGGGGTTCGGTAATTTCCAGTTACGCGACAAGCCCCAGCGTCCCGGCCGAAATCCCAAAACAGGCGAAGAAATTCCTATCACCGCCCGCAGGGTAGTTACTTTCCACGCAAGTCAGAAACTGAAGGCGATGGTTGAAAAGAATCAGCATGGCAAAGATAACGCCTGATACTGCGCTTACCCCTATTCCCGCCAAACGCTATTTCACGATTGGAGAAGTAAGCGAACTATGCGGTGTGAAGCCGCATGTATTGCGTTACTGGGAACAGGAGTTTACGCAACTGAAACCAGTCAAGCGCCGGGGCAATCGGCGCTACTATCAACACCATGAAGTGCTGCTGATTCGCCGCATTCGGGAGTTGCTCTATGAGCAGGGCTTTACCATCCATGGCGCACGCGCACGCCTGGGACAGGGTTTCGTCAATCCCATGCCGGTTGCGTCACTTTCCTCATCTATCGATCTGGCATCGCTACGTAGTGAGATCCAGGATGTACTGGCGTTGCTTCGCTCCTGAGTGCTCTCTTTTTTCAATTTCATGGACTGCAAGAGGTTGGTAAAGCACTGGCTGACATCCGGTTGCCGTCCATTGGGAATTTCGCAGGTTTCTAACCTTTCGGGTTTATTGTTATAATTCGCCACGTCGGGGCGTAGCGCAGCCTGGTAGCGTACTTGCATGGGGTGCAAGTGGTCGGAGGTTCAAATCCTCTCGCCCCGACCAGTCAAGCTTATCAACAAGTACTGTCATGCGCAGTGGAGGTTGAGCGCATCTATCTCCCCTTTAAGCTGAAACGATCACCTGGGGCATGTTCAAATGCGCATACTGCTCAGTAATGACGATGGGTATTTTGCGCCAGGTCTCGCTTGTCTTGCGGAAGCGCTTTCCGTCATTGCGGACGTCGTAGTCGTCGCCCCAGAGCGCGACCGAAGCGGCGCCAGCAATTCGCTTACGCTGGACCGGCCTCTCAGTCTTCGTAAATCCCACAACGGGTTCTATTACGTCAATGGCACGCCAACAGATTGCGTGCATCTGGCGGTTACAGGCATGCTCGACACCTTGCCTGACATGGTCGTATCTGGAATCAACGATGGCGCCAACATGGGGGATGACACCATTTATTCCGGGACGGTAGCAGCGGCGACTGAAGGCTTTTTACTTGGTGTACCTTCTCTTGCTATTTCACTCGCTGGTTTTTCGGCCGGAAATTTCCCTACTGCCGCCCGTGTTGCGGCTGAAATAGTGCGTCGCTTTGAAACAGATAAACTTCATGGCCCCGTGCTACTGAACATCAATGTACCTGATATCCCGTACGATGAGTTGCAGGGCCTGGAGGTTACGCGGCTGGGGCGCCGGCATAAGGCGGAACCCGTTGTAAAGTATAAAACCCCACGAGGTGAGACAGTATATTGGGTGGGTGCGGCAGGGCCCGCGCAGGATGCCGGAGAGGGAACGGACTTTCTCGCGATTCAGCGCAACCGTGTATCGGTGACCCCCTTGCAAATCGACCTTACCCGGTATGGGCAGCTGGACGCGGTAAAGGAATGGCTGAATAGTCACGCTCTTGTCAGCACGCGGAGCTGAAGGCCGTGTTCAAGGCAGATCGGGATTGAACGTTCACCATTCCGGAATCGGCATGACTTCACAGCGAACGCGTGCGCGCATGGTTGAGCGGCTGCGCATGCAGGGTGTCATGGATGAAGCAGTGCTCGCGGCCATGATTACCATTCCTCGCCACATCTTTGTGGAGGAAGTACTGGCAAACCGTGCTTACGACGACGTCGCGTTGCCGATCAATTTCGAGCAGACGATTTCGAGCCCGTTCACCGTAGCGAGAATGAGCCAGTTGCTGCGCGCAGGTTCCAATCCTAGCAGGGTGCTTGAGATTGGCACGGGCTCCGGCTATCAGACTGCGATACTGGCGCAGTTCTCGCGGGAAGTCTATTCGGTCGAGCGAATCGGGCCTCTGCTGACGCGCACTCGCGGGCGGCTAAGAGAGTTACGCATCAACAATGTGCGCCTGAAGCATGCTGACGGTCTGCTGGGCCTTTCCGAGGCAGCGCCGTTTGACGGAATCATTCTCACGGCTGCAACGCCGCACATACCTCCGGCACTACTTGAACAATTAGCCATTCATGGCAGAATGGTATTTCCCAGGGGAACCACTGAGCAAGTTTTGTGCGTTATCGAACGCAACTTGCAAGGTTATACTGAGACAATACTGAACGAAGTCAAGTTTGTCCCAATGATACCGGGAATCTGGCAGCGTTAGGAAACCGCAACGATATCGAGCAAGGGAAACGAGACAACGATGAGCGCTACACGAATCAGGGATATGAGTCTGAACAGTAATCTTTCCGGTCTTGGAGAAGATCTTCCTCGCACATTTTTCGCGCAGCGGCATGTTGTCCCATACTGTCTGTCCCTCGCATTATGCTTGCTGATTGCCGGTTGTTCATCCACGCCTCGTCAGGGGCCCATGAGTAACAAGGCGGTGCCGGACCGGCAAAAAAATGGCGTTTCAACATCCCCTCAACCTCAGCGAGCTGGCGTGCATATCGTTCGCAGAGGCGACACGCTCTACAGCATTGCGACGAGCAACAATATTAATCCCAGGGATCTGGCGGCGTGGAACAACATCCCTGATCCAGGCGCAATCCGGATTGGCCAGGAAATCTTTTTATCCCGCCCCGAGGGGCCGGTAGCGGCACAACCAACCCTGTTCGCTATTCAGGAGTCCGCCCCATCTTCGTCCGTAGTAGCGCCAGCGTCGCCGGCACAAACCAGACAAGACAGTATGCCGATGCTGGAAGCAAGACAACCGGTTTCGGTGGGGAAGCTGAAAACAGAACCAAAGGCGTTCAAGCTGCCTTACTCGGAACAGGCCCTTGCGCAGGTGAAAAGCCGGGCGGATGCGGCTCTGCCGGTAACGGTGGTAAAAATCGCGCCGGCTATCGAAAAAACAGCGCCCGCCGAAATCAGCACGATTTCCATCCCACCGCCGCCAGAAGCCGTCAGAAATAATGCCCAGGGCGAATGGGTATGGCCCGCCAAAGGCAGGGTATCCGACCTCTTCTCGGAAAGCACCAAAGGCATCGATATCGTCGGGATGAAAGGACAAACGGTGGCCGCGTCCGCAGGAGGGAAAGTTGTTTATAGCGGCGAGGGCCTACGCGGGTACGGCAAATTGATCATTATCAAGCATAGCGATACCTATCTCAGCGCTTATGCACATAACAGCAAGCTCCTTGTGAAAGAAGGGGAGACGGTGATCAAAGGACAGAAAATTGCTGAGATGGGAAGCACGGACGCTGGTCTTGTCAAGCTCCATTTCGAAATTCGGAAGAATGGCAAGCCGGTCGATCCTCTGAAATATTTACCGGGTATTTCCGGATGAATTGAGGATGAGCTCATGATGAATCAGCAAGAATACACTGACGAAGAAGAACTCTTCGAGAAGGAGGATTCACTGGAGCAGGATGATGAGGCTGGCGACACGCCCTCCAGCGCAATAGCGGACACATCCAACGACTTTCTATTGACCGATGTTACTCAAATCTATTTCAACGAGATTGGCCATAACGCCCTGCTGACCGCGAAGGAAGAAGGGGAATTGACTCGTCGAGTCAGACAGAACGATTTTGCCGCACGGCAAAAAATGATTGAGTGTAATTTGCGACTGGTGGTCAATATAGCAAAACATTACACTAATCATGGCGTCGCCCTGCTCGATCTGATAGAAGAAGGTAACATGGGGATGATGCACGCTCTTGATAAATTCGATCCGGAACGAGGATTCCGTTTTTCGACCTATGCGACCTGGTGGATACGACAGAATATCGAGCGTTGCATCATGAATCAGTCGCGGACTATTCGTCTTCCAGTCCATGTCATCAAGGATTTGAACATCATATTGCAGGCTGCCCGCCACCTTGAAGCACATACGGGAAAAGAACCCAAAGCGGAGGATGTCGCTCATCTGCTGGGGCGGACGGTCAAGGAAGTGCAAAGAATGCTGTCTTTGAACCAGAGCATGATGTCACTGGACGCGCCGCTCGATGTTGATCCCTTGCTGTCAATCGGTGATGCAATTGCAGATGACCAGAGTCCCGGTCCCGATCTTATGTGGGAGCAGTCCGAGATAAAAGGTCGTGTACAGGATTGGTTAAACCGGTTAAATGATAAACAGCGCTATATAATCGAGCAGCGCTACGGGCTCAACGGTTATGAAACCCAGACCCTGGAGCAGCTGGCTGCAAGTCTCGATCTTACACGCGAACGCGTGCGCCAGATTCAACTGGAAGCGCTGCAAACCTTGCGCATGATACTGAGGTGCGAAGGCGTATCGAAGGACGGGGTATTTTGAGGAACCGCTGATCAGATCTTCCTTAGCGCGCGTTGCGCCACTGGGGATTTATTCAGCGGCTCCTTAAGTTTTCAACCTCCTGGAGTCTTCAACCCTAGGCAATCAACACGGGTTTGATCGCTTTGGCGACAAACTTTCATTTTACAAATCATTTCACCGATCCGTTCGGTTTGGATTGATTTAAACTCTTTGGTTTAAACTTTGACTACTGAACTTATGACATTCATACTTGTCTAAAGTACGGGATATACTTGAGGTTTGGTCTACTCGCCAAACCATTTCCGAGTAAGTAAGGCTAAGTGTAATCCCGCTTTCGAATATGAATCAGAGCTAAGTCCCGGTATCGCCTTTTGCGATGAAATTCTCACTTTCCAAGATATCACAATCACCGCCATGTCTGAACCACAATTCTTTGCTCCCGATCCAGCCCTGTGTACAGAAGAAGAGATTTCCTATCTAGTTCATACGTTTTATGCAACGGCCAGAAAGGATCCACTGCTCGGTCCGATCTTCGAGGCTCATGTTACTGACTGGGACGCGCATTTCGTACAGATGATCAATTTCTGGTCGATGAAGCTGCGGGGAACAAGCAGGTTTCGCGGCGCGCCCATGCCCAAGCATGTAGCCCTGCCCGGACTGACGCCTGAATTATTCGAACGATGGCTTCAACTTTTTCATCAGACCACGAGTGGGATGGAAAACGCCAATTTACAGTTCAACGCGGATATGCTGGCGCGGCATATCGGCAGCAGGCTTTGGCTAAGATATCAAATGGAGCGCTACCCCAACAGGCAGCTGGTGGAACTCTGCGGTGCGTAGTCCTCACTCTGGGAGCCGCTAACGGATGGTCGGTCGTCCTGACGAAATCAGAAGTGGTGATTGAGTTGAAGGGAAATGATGTGTGCGTCTGTGTTGAATGAGCCGCGCACTACCTGAAGCGATGGGTTCGGGAAGGTGGAGCGCTCGATCTCCGCTCCTTTGAAGAACACATGTGAATACCCTACGTCGATCGACGTTCGTTCGCCAAGTTTCTGGTTGAGACCCACCGCTAACCAGAAACGATCGGAGTCCGGCAGACGTACGGATCGATCCCTGGCGTTACGCACGGGGGATTGGTCGTAGGCGAACCCGGCGTGGAGTCGAAGGCGGTCCGTATATTGATATTGCGTACCAAGACCCACGCGGAAACTGTCTTCGAATCCCAGCCGTTCATTTGCGAGAATGGCGCCGGAAGCACGACTTGTGGCGACAATTGCCGGGATGTGGCCCCAGCCTGTCCAGGTCAGGTCTGCAAGCAATCGCAATCGATCGCTCATCATGTGAAAGATTGCCAGCGACGCAGTGTTTGGAAGCTCGAGAGCGACCGAAGCGGGAATGACAGTGCCAGGCGCGCTCAGTCGGCCGTCAACTTTCAAATCCACCGTTGATCTGTAAGTCAACCCCATGCGCGTGGACGGTGAAAACCGAAACATGACGCCAAGGTTATAGCCAAAGCCTACATCATCCCCTTTCATCTTTGTTTCAACGTCTACCGGGAGGGGCAGCAGGGATGTTACGGGCACCATGCTGCGCAGATCCGCGTCAAACTTCACGATATTCAAGCCCGCGCCAATCGAGACATCCTCGCTCAACTGCCAGGCAAAGCTCGGATTGAAATTAATCGCCAATATTTCAGAGAATCTTCCCTGGTAACGGCCAATAAAGGTCTTGTTCCATTCCGTGGAGTTGCCAAAGGTGGGGGATACTCCCAATCCGAGGCGGAAGGCAGAACCCAGCGACATGCTCCAGTAAAAAGCGGGGATTGGCGAGAGGCCTCCGGCTTGGCCGCCATTATCGCCCAGGGGATAGCTGAGGAAAGGACTGCTGCCCGTATTCTTGAATCTCAAGGACCGGATGAGCAGGTTGCCCGCTCCGGAAACATGATGTCCGGGAGCAAGGTAGGTCATGCCAGCCGGATTGAAATAAATCGTGGATGCGTCTTGCGCGACAGCCGCCGCGCCGGCATAGGCGTAGCCGTTTCCGGCCCCATTCTGGTTTTGCAGAGCGAATCCTGCCGCGACAGCGCAATTGTCAACGAACAGGGCTCCTGCCAACAGCAAAGGCATCAATAGTAATCTGGAAGTTTGCATGATTCGGGCCTGCTGATTTGAGAAATTCTGTTGCTACCGGGATCGATGCGTCCATATGTAATCAAGCATAGTCGATATTTCGGTTCCTGTTAAAAATCCTGCCCTGAGCCTGCCAAAGGAGCACGTCCTGCAGCCCGATACTTGGGACATGTAATGACAGGTTCCATAATCTTACTGAAAGTATCGAGAGCTTCGACGCCGCTCCGGGTAAAGCGGAGACAGCTTTGGGGAGTAACGGCCATTCGTGGGGTTATTGCTGCGCTCGAGCAATTTGTTTCCACACCTGACTTGCAAAAGTGATTGCTGCACGGGGAGCGCTGGGTAGGTATTCCTGTTTTCGGATATACTTGCCCTCATAAATATAATTCTCCCTGCAAGTGCATTACGAAATGGAACTGAAAACTCTGGCTCCGTTTTTTATCCGTATCCTCGGCTCTATTTTGCGGGAGATGTCCAGTATGTCTGGTATCAGGATGCGCTGATCTCTTGTCAAGGTTTCAGAGGAAAGCGCGGCACCGATCAAATTTTTATGTCACCACATGGGAGTGAAAACAATGAGCAATCAAAATACCGGTAGCGCCCCGTATGTTCTGCCACCTTTACCCTATGCGGATAACGCACTGGACCCCGTCATTTCGGCAAATACGCTTGGCTTCCACTACGGGAAGCATCACAAGACATATGTCGATAATCTCAACAAGCTGGTTGCAGGTACAGATCTAGCGGATATGTCTCTGGAGGAGATCATCACTTCCACGGCGGGCAAGGCAGACAAGGCAGGAATTTTCAATAACGCTGCCCAGGTGTGGAACCATACCTTTTACTGGAACAGTTTATCGCCCAAGGGCGGTGGTGAACCACCCGCCTCGCTGAAGCAAAAAATCGAGACCGCTTTCGGTAGCGTGGAGGTTTGCAAAAAGGAACTGGCGACGGCAGCCACAACCCAGTTCGGCAGCGGATGGGCATGGCTGGTAAGCGATGGCGACAGGCTGCAGGTGATAAAGACGGGTAACGCGGATCTGCCGCTCACAAAAGGAATGAAGCCGCTCTTAACGATCGATGTCTGGGAACACGCCTACTACCTTGATTACCAGAACCGGCGCGCGGATTATGTCAATGCCGTGCTCGACAAGCTGATCAACTGGGGCTTTGCCGCTGACAACGATAAATAATCCCGCGACCTGCTGATGTGACGATACCCATTTCAGAACAAATCGAAATCATCAAGCGTGGTTGCAGTGAGCTTTTGCTGGAAGACGAGCTGGAGCAGAAGCTTGCCCAGAATCGTCCACTCAGAATCAAGGCTGGATTCGATCCTACAGCACCTGACTTGCATCTGGGTCATACCGTTCTGCTGAATAAAATGCGCCACTTACAGGATTTAGGGCATCATGCCCTATTCCTGATTGGCGACTTTACAGGGATGATCGGCGATCCCAGCGGCAAGAATACCACGCGCCCCCCACTTTCCCGCGAGCAGGTAGCCGAGAATGCGAAATCCTATCAGGACCAGGTGTTCCGCATACTCAAACCTGAACAGACGGAGGTGGTGTTCAACTCCGCATGGATGGATAAGCTGAATGCCGCCGATCTGATCAAACTGGCTGCAACTCATACGGTCGCGCGTATGCTGGAGCGGGACGATTTTGGCAAACGCTACCGGAGCAATAAACCCATTGCCATTCATGAATTTTTATACCCGTTGATTCAAGGCTATGACTCGGTCGCGCTCCATGCAGATATCGAACTGGGAGGCACTGATCAGAAATTCAATTTGCTGATGGGACGGGAGTTGCAGAAACACTTCGGGCAAGCGTCGCAATGCGTCATCACGATGCCGCTTCTCGAAGGACTGGACGGCGTCAATAAAATGTCCAAGTCTGCCGGCAACTACATCGGAATCACCGAGAATCCGGGGAACATGTTCGGCAAGTTGATGTCTATTTCGGACGAATTGATGTGGCGGTATATTGAGTTGTTGTCGTTCGAGCCGCTGCGCGTTGTTCGTGAGTGGCAGCAGGACGTAGGGAATGGGCGCAATCCTCGCGACATCAAGGTCCTGTTTGCCCAGGAGATCGTTACCCGCTTTCATAGCAGGCAGGATGCCGAGGCCGCTCTCGCCGATTTCGAATCACGCTTCAGGCGGGGAGGTATCCCGGATGATCTGCCGGAAAAGATACTGCAGGCTGGAAAAGAGGGATTGCCGATAGCGCAGTTGCTCAAACAGACCGGACTCACTGCCAGCACCACCGAAGCCTTGCGCATGATCGAGCAAGGTGGTGTAAAATTGAATGGCGAAAAGGTGAGCGACAAAACTTTCAGGCTGCCTTGTGGTCAAATGGTGATAGTGCAGGTGGGCAAACGGAAGTTTGCCAGAGTAAGAATCTCCGAAGAAAAATAAAAAATTTATCAAAAACCCTTGACCGGGTATCTGGCGCTTGTATAATGCCGCCTTTCGCATGATCGAGCAAGGTGGTGTAAAATCGAATGGCGAGAAAGTAAGCGACAAAACTTTTAAGCTGCCTTGTGGTCAGATGGTGATAGTGCAGGTGGGCAAACGGAAGTTTGCCAGAGTAAGAATCTCCGAAGAAAAATAAAAAATTTATCAAAAACCCTTGACCGGGTATCTGGCGTCTGTATAATGCCGCCTTCGCTAGCTGACATTAGTAACAAAGTTTGTTAGCCAGCATCGCTCTTTAAAAATTTACAGCCGATAGGTGTGGGCACTTGAACGGGACATACAACTGTTTCGCCTTTCAGGCGAAACAGTCAGTTCCAAGAATCGAAGTGCTCGCACAACGTACCAAGATTCTGATCATCCCGATCACTCGGGAAAAACAGAATCGAATAACGTCAAGCGAGAGTTTTACCAGTATTGAACTGAAGAGTTTGATCCTGGCTCAGATTGAACGCTGGCGGCATGCTTTACACATGCAAGTCGAACGGCAGCACGGGGGCAACCCTGGTGGCGAGTGGCGAACGGGTGAGTAATACATCGGAACGTATCCTTAAGTGGGGGATAACGCACCGAAAGGTGTGCTAATACCGCATAATCTCCGAGGAGAAAAGCAGGGGATCGCAAGACCTTGCGCTTTTGGAGCGGCCGATGTCTGATTAGCTAGTTGGTGAGGTAAAGGCTTACCAAGGCGTCGATCAGTAGCTGGTCTGAGAGGACGACCAGCCACACTGGGACTGAGACACGGCCCAGACTCCTACGGGAGGCAGCAGTGGGGAATTTTGGACAATGGGGGAAACCCTGATCCAGCCATGCCGCGTGAGTGAAGAAGGCCTTCGGGTTGTAAAGCTCTTTCAGCCGGAACGAAACGGTCACGGTTAATACCCGTGACTACTGACGGTACCGGAAGAAGAAGCACCGGCTAACTACGTGCCAGCAGCCGCGGTAATACGTAGGGTGCAAGCGTTAATCGGAATTACTGGGCGTAAAGCGTGCGCAGGCGGTTTTGTAAGTCAGATGTGAAATCCCCGGGCTTAACCTGGGAACTGCGTTTGAAACTACAAGGCTAGAGTGTGGCAGAGGGGGGTGGAATTCCACGTGTAGCAGTGAAATGCGTAGAGATGTGGAGGAACACCGATGGCGAAGGCAGCCCCCTGGGTTAACACTGACGCTCAGGCACGAAAGCGTGGGGAGCAAACAGGATTAGATACCCTGGTAGTCCACGCCCTAAACGATGTCAACTAGTTGTCGGGTCTTAACGGACTTGGTAACGCAGCTAACGCGTGAAGTTGACCGCCTGGGGAGTACGGTCGCAAGATTAAAACTCAAAGGAATTGACGGGGACCCGCACAAGCGGTGGATTATGTGGATTAATTCGATGCAACGCGAAAAACCTTACCTACCCTTGACATGTGCCGAAGCCCGCCGAGAGGTGGGTGTGCCCGAAAGGGAACGGCAACACAGGTGCTGCATGGCTGTCGTCAGCTCGTGTCGTGAGATGTTGGGTTAAGTCCCGCAACGAGCGCAACCCTTGTCATTAATTGCCATCATTCAGTTGGGCACTTTAATGAAACTGCCGGTGACAAACCGGAGGAAGGTGGGGATGACGTCAAGTCCTCATGGCCCTTATGGGTAGGGCTTCACACGTAATACAATGGCGCGTACAGAGGGTTGCCAACCCGCGAGGGGGAGCTAATCTCAGAAAGCGCGTCGTAGTCCGGATCGGAGTCTGCAACTCGACTCCGTGAAGTCGGAATCGCTAGTAATCGCGGATCAGCATGTCGCGGTGAATACGTTCCCGGGTCTTGTACACACCGCCCGTCACACCATGGGAGTGGGTTCCACCAGAAGCAGGTAGTCTAACCGCAAGGAGGGCGCCTGCCACGGTGAGATTCATGACTGGGGTGAAGTCGTAACAAGGTAGCCGTAGGGGAACCTGCGGCTGGATCACCTCCTTTCTAGAGAAATTCCTGTTTGAGTGTCCACAACCTATCGGTTGTTTAGAAAAGCAAGGCTAGGGGGCTAAGGAAATAGGCTTGAGAACCACAAAAGGCCCATCTCTTTGTTTCCAGGCTCTGTTCAGGGTCTGTAGCTCAGTTGGTTAGAGCACACGCTTGATAAGCGTGGGGTCGGTGGTTCAAGTCCACCCAGACCCACCAACTAAAAGGGGGTGTAGCTCAGATGGGAGAGCACCTGCTTTGCAAGCAGGGGGTCATCGGTTCGATCCCGTTCACCTCCACCAATCAGAAAAGCAACTATCTAATTAGAAGCCAGAAGTAAACGGAAGGGTTTACTTCTGGTTTTTAACCAGCGGCTGTATTTCGGGAGCATTCAGGTTTTCGGGTTGTTTTATTCAACTTTGGATTCCTCGTATTCGTTCTCGACGTTCTTTAACAATCTGGAAGAAGTAAATATTTCGTATCGACGGATACGTTGCCCGTGAGGCTACGTTTTCCCGAGAAACGGAATAATGGGTTAGATTGTATCGACGTATCGCATTTTTAGTCGGATGCGATGCGAAGCAAACACCTGTAACCACCGGTTTGGAAGATGAAGAGTAGTCAGTTTTTCGAGGACATCCGCTTCGGCTTCTAAAGCCCTTAAGGTTATAGGATCAAGCGAATAAGTGCATGTGGTGGATGCCTTGGCGATTACAGGCGATGAAGGACGTGGAAGCCTGCGAAAAGCTTCGGGGAGCTGGCAAACAAGCTTTGATCCGGAGATGTCCGAATGGGGAAACCCGGCCCGCAAGGGTCAACCTTGGCTGAATATATAGGCCAAGCGTGGCGAACCTGGTGAACTGAAACATCTAAGTAGCCAGAGGAAAAGAAATCAACCGAGATTCCCAAAGTAGTGGCGAGCGAAATGGGAGCAGCCTCCAATTTTTAGCACTCGAACTAGTCGAACCGTCTGGAAAGTCGGGCCATAGCGGGTGATAGCCCCGTAGGCGAAAGTTTGAGTGTGGAACTAGGATTGGGACAAGTAGGGCGGGACACGTGAAATCCTGTTTGAATATGGGGGGACCATCCTCCAAGGCTAAATACTCGTAATCGACCGATAGTGAACCAGTACCGTGAGGGAAAGGCGAAAAGAACCCCGGGAGGGGAGTGAAATAGATCCTGAAACCGCATGCATACAAACAGTGGGAGCGGACTTGTTCCGTGACTGCGTACCTTTTGTATAATGGGTCAGCGACTTACATTCAGTAGCGAGCTTAACCGTATAGGGGAGGCATAGCGAAAGCGAGTCTTAATAGGGCGATTAGTTGCTGGGTGTAGACCCGAAACCAGATGATCTACTCATGGCCAGGATGAAGCGGGGGTAACACCTCGTGGAGGTCCGAACCCACTAATGTTGAAAAATTAGGGGATGAGCTGTGGGTAGGGGTGAAAGGCTAAACAAATCTGGAAATAGCTGGTTCTCTCCGAAAACTATTTAGGTAGTGCCTCACGTATCACCTTCGGGGGTAGAGCACTGTTATGGCTAGGGGGCCGTTTAGGCCTACCAAACCATGGCAAACTCCGAATACCGAAGAGTGCGAGCGTGGGAGACAGACATCGGGTGCTAACGTCCGGTGTCGAGAGGGAAACAACCCAGACCCTCAGCTAAGGTCCCAAAGACACAGTTAAGTGGCAAACGAAGTGGGAAGGCTAAAACAGTCAGGAGGTTGGCTTAGAAGCAGCCATCCTTTAAAGAAAGCGTAATAGCTCACTGATCGAGTCGTCCTGCGCGGAAGATGTAACGGGGCTCAAACTGTGCACCGAAGCTAGGGATCTACACGCAAGTGTAGATGGTAGGAGAGCGTTCCGTAGGCCTGCGAAGGTGGCTTGAGAAGGCTGCTGGAGGTATCGGAAGTGCGAATGCTGACATGAGTAGCGATAAAGGGAGTGAAAGGCTCCCTCGCCGTAAGCCCAAGGTTTCCTGCGCAACGTTCATCGGCGCAGGGTGAGTCGGCCCCTAAGGTGAGGCAGAAATGCGTAGCTGATGGGAAACTGGTTAATATTCCAGTACCTTTGTTCAATGCGATGTGGGGACGGAGAAGGTTAGCTCGGCCGGGTGTTGGATGTCCCGGTTGAAGCGTGTAGACGTGCTGCTTAGGCAAATCCGGGCGGCTTAGTTGAGGCGTGATAACGAAACACCCTTCGGGGTGCCAAGTGAGTGATACCCTGCTTCCAGGAAAAGCCACTAAGCTTCAGTTGAATGAAGACCGTACCGCAAACCGACACAGGTGGGCGGGATGAAAATTCCAAGGCGCTTGAGAGAACTCAGGAGAAGGAACTCGGCAAATTGACACCGTAACTTCGGGATAAGGTGTGCCCTCTGTACGTGTAGCGCCTCGCGCGTGAAGCGGAAGGGGGTTGCAAAAAAATGGTGGCTGCGACTGTTTAATAAAAACACAGCACTCTGCAAACACGAAAGTGGACGTATAGAGTGTGACGCCTGCCCGGTGCCGGAAGGTTAAGTGATGGGGTGCAAGCTCTTGATCGAAGCCCCGGTAAACGGCGGCCGTAACTATAACGGTCCTAAGGTAGCGAAATTCCTTGTCGGGTAAGTTCCGACCTGCACGAATGGCGTAACGATGGCCACACTGTCTCCTCCTGAGACTCAGCGAAGTTGAAATGTTTGTGAAGATGCAATCTCCCCGCGGCTAGACGGAAAGACCCCGTGCACCTTTACTGTAGCTTTACATTGGACCTTGACAACATCTGTGTAGGATAGGTGGGAGGCATTGAAGTGGGCTCGCTAGAGCTCATGGAGCCAACCTTGAAATACCACCCTGGTGTTGTTGGGGTTCTAACCTGGGTCCATTATCTGGATCGGGGACCGTGTATGGTAGGCAGTTTGACTGGGGCGGTCTCCTCCCAAAGTGTAACGGAGGAGTACGAAGGTACGCTAGGTACGGTCGGAAATCGTGCTGATAGTGCAATGGCAAAAGCGTGCTTGACTGCGAGACTGACAAGTCGAGCAGATGCGAAAGCAGGTCATAGTGATCCGGTGGTTCTGTATGGAAGGGCCATCGCTCAACGGATAAAAGGTACGCCGGGGATAACAGGCTGATTCCTCCCAAGAGTTCATATCGACGGGGGAGTTTGGCACCTCGATGTCGGCTCATCACATCCTGGGGCTGTAGCCGGTCCCAAGGGTATGGCTGTTCGCCATTTAAAGTGGTACGTGAGCTGGGTTTAAAACGTCGTGAGACAGTTTGGTCCCTATCTGCCGTGGGCGTTGGAAGTTTGAGAGGACCTGCTCCTAGTACGAGAGGACCGGAGTGGACGCACCTCTGGTGTACCGGTTATGACGCCAGTCGTATCGCCGGGTAGCTAAGTGTGGAAGAGATAACCGCTGAAAGCATCTAAGCGGGAAACTCGCCTCAAGATGAGACTTCCCGGGGGTTAAACCCCCCTAAAGGTTCGTCGAAGACTACGACGTTGATAGGTCGGGTGTGGAAGCGCAGTAATGCGTTAAGCTAACCGATACTAATTGACCGTGCGGCTTGATCCTATAACCTTAAGCAAGGACAAGGTGTTTATTCAGATATAATCATTCCCATTTACTTCTTCAAGATTGCGGTTTTCGATAGAAGCCAGGATTGCTCATTGCTTTTGTCGGATGCCACTAAAAGTTACGCTTGGTGGTCATAGCACTTTGGACCCACCCCTTCCCATCCCGAACAGGGTCGTGAAACGAAGTCGCGCCGATGATAGTGTGTTTTCACATGCGAAAGTAGGTCACTGCCAGGCACCTTATAGAAAAAAGCCCCGACTCCTGCGAGTCGGGGCTTTTTTGTTGATACGTCGGAATCAGCTTATTCTTGCGTATGCAAGTTTCCACGGTCGAATTTCAGCGTCAGACGACAAGGGACAAGGAAATCATCAGGCGAGGAAATCATCATGAAACTACAGCGGTTTTTATTCCCCCGATTTTTATCCCTGTTACTGGCGCTGATGATCAGCTTCACAGCGGGACGTGTCGCCGCTCAGTCAGGGAATGAACCCTACCGGGCAACGGTGGACAGTAAGGGCGTGCAACACGTGAACATTCTGGCGGGCGACTATTTCTTCCGCCCCAGGCACATCATCGTCAAAGTCAACGTGCCTGTAATGCTTGTCGTTCGAGTAGAACAGGGCGTCATCCCTCACGGCCTGCTGCTAAAAGTTCCCAAAGCGAATATCTCGATCGATGAAGATCTTGGCCGCGATTCTCAAACATTCACTTTTACCCCGACCGCGTCAGGCAAATATGCTTTCTATTGTCCGAAGAAGCTGCTCTTTTTCAAGAGCCATAGGGAACACGGGATGGAGGGGGTTCTGGAGATTGTCGAGTAGCCGGCATGGCTTGCGGGCTGTCCTCATGCGGCTTCCGCACGGACTGCCGTTCTCCTCTTGTTCCAGGAAACGGTATCAATACCGTTAAATCCGTAGCCTGGTAAGTCAAGCCTGTTAGTGTACCTGCGCCGGGAAGAGATCGAAACGGGAAGGTTTGATGAAAACCTGATCGCCTCGCGTCAGCTGCAGTTCGCGAAAGCGCTCCCTGCTGATTTCGACTTCGATCAATTCCTTATCTTTGCCGTCATCGCGCATCAGCTGGAGGCGAACTACCGGGCCCACCGAGAGAATGTGGGACACATGCGCGGCAATTGCTCCCTCTCCATTCAAGGCATTGTCCACCTTATCCACATGGATGTCATGCGGACGCACATAGGCCACCCCTGAGAGCTCTTCGGTCTCGGTATGCTCCGGCGCATCGATTTCGATCCCCCCTATCCAGGCGCGACCGCGATGGAGCCGTCCATGGAAAAGATTCACCTTGCCCAGGAATTTGTACACGAACGGGCTTGCGGGGTGCTCGTATACCTCATCTGGCGTACCGATCTGCTCGATGCGACCTTCGTTCATGACTACAACCCGATCCGCGACCTCCAATGCCTCTTCCTGGTCATGGGTGACGAACACACTGGTGATATGCATCTCATCGTGAAGTCTTCTAAGCCATGAACGCAATTCCTTGCGCACCTTGGCATCCAGCGCCCCAAATGGTTCGTCGAGTAGCAGGACCTTGGGTTCCACAGCCAATGCTCGTGCCAGGGCGATTCTCTGGCGTTGCCCTCCCGAGAGTTGATGCGGGTAGCGGTCTGCCAGCCAGTCCAGTTGCACCAGTTTTAGCAACTCATGTACGCGTTGCTGAATCTCCGCTGTGGAAGGGCGGAATTTTTTCGGACGTACACGCAGACCGAAGGCTACGTTTTCGAAAATGGTCATGTTCCGGAACAGGGCGTAGTGCTGGAATACAAAGCCCACCTGGCGCTCACGGACGTGCTGATCCGTTGCGTCTTCGCCCTGGAACAGCACTTGGCCGGTATCCGCTGCTTCCAGTCCCGCAATGACACGCAGCAGGGTCGTTTTCCCTGATCCTGAAGGGCCGAGCAGCGCGAGCAGCTCACCGGACTTTACTTCCAGGCTGACGTCGCGTAGAGCGGAAAACGTGCCGAATTGTTTGGAAAGGTTACGAATTTCTATGCTCATTCTTGTATTCCTGCGGTTTCCGGTTTTTCCCGGGTTTTTGATTCAACGATAGTCTTCAATGCCAATGTGATCAGGGCGAGCAGGGCGAGCAGCGACGCCACGGCAAAGGCGGCCGCGAAGTTATATTCGTTATAAAGAATCTCGACATGCAGCGGCAAAGTATTGGTGCTCCCACGGATATGCCCGGATACCACCGATACTGCACCAAACTCTCCCATTGCGCGCGCATTACAAAGGATGACACCGTAAAGCAGGCCCCATTTAATATTGGGAAGCGTTACACGGAAGAATATCTGCCAGCCGCTCGCCCCGAGTACCACGGCCGCTTCTTCCTCTTCGGCCCCCTGGGATTGCATCAGGGGAATCAGTTCGCGTGCGATAAAGGGGACCGTGACGAATATGGTCGCCAGCACAATACCGGGCACCGCAAAGATAATCTTGATGTCGTGTTCCGCCAGCCACGGGCCCAGCCAACCCTGCAAGCCGAAAATAAGCACATAGATGAGCCCGGACACGACAGGTGAAACCGAAAAAGGCAAATCGATGAGCGTGACCAGGAGATTTTTGCCGCGGAACTCAAACTTGGCAACCGCCCATGCTGCCGCTACGCCGAATACCAGATTAAGTGGAACTGCAATGGCGGCTGCGGTCAGGGTAAGCTGAATGGCGGACACTGCGTCTGGCTCGGTAATTGCGGCAATGTAAACATCCCAGCCTTTCTTGAGCGCTTCGTAGAAAACCGATATCAGCGGTACGAAGAGAAAGAGTGTAAGAAAGGCCAGCGCAAGCCCGATCAGGGACCGCCGCACCCACGCGGATTCCTCGACGGGCCGCACCCGGCCTGAAGGGACAGACAACGGAAGAGCAATAGCAGTCATCAGGATATCCTCATGCTCATACTGACGATGAACTCCGGCTGCGACTCCACCATTGCAGCAGGTTGATGATCAGGAGCAACACGAAAGAAATCACGAGCATGACCACGGCGAGCGCCGTAGCGCCTGCATAGTCGTACTGCTCGAGCTTGGTAATGATCAGGAGCGGCGTGATTTCGGAAATCATCGGCATGTTGCCCGCAATAAAAATAACGGACCCGTATTCCCCGATCGCACGGGCAAAGGCAAGCGCAAAGCCGGTTATCAATGCCGGAAAAATCGCGGGAAAAATGACTCGCAGGAACGTCTGCAAGCGGGTCGCGCCGAGCGTAGCCGCTGCTTCTTCCAGTTCAGGTTCGAGGTCTTCCAGCACAGGTTGCACCGTTCGCACTACAAATGGCAATCCGATAAACGTCAGCGCCACGAAGACTCCCGCTGGCGTAAAGGCAACCTTGAGGCCAAGCGGCTCCAGATACTGGCCGAGCCACCCGTTCCCCGCATAGAGCGCTGTCAGGGCAATACCGGCTACCGCGGTGGGCAGGGCAAATGGAAGATCTACCAGCGAATCGATCAGCTTCTTTCCTGGAAAGTGGTAACGCACCAGCACCCACGCAACCAGGAGCCCGAATATCGCATTGAGCAGCGCCGCTGCGAATGAGGCCCCAAATGTCAACCGATAGGAAGCCAATACCCTTGGTGTCGTCACCACATCCCAGAATTCGGGCAAGGTGAGTTCTGCAGTGCGAACAAATGCTGCCGAGATTGGAATCAGAACAATCAGACTCAGATAAAGCAACGTAAATCCAAGCGCCAGATTGAATCCGGGCAGAACGCTGTGTTGCCTGAACGTGCCCATTTCAGATTCCCGCCGCGTCGATATAGTGCTGCAGCGTCCGGATGCGCCGGGAGGAAGCCTCCGCGCTCCGGTACTCTGTCGTTGTAGCAGGTATGAGCAAGTCAAACTCAATCGCCTGCTCGGGTATGCCGAGAAAGCGCCCCTGGAGAAGATCCGCGCCTGCGCGAACAGCATCCGTCAATTGCCGCGCTGTTTCGATTTCACGGAACAAAACCTGCGCGCCGAAGTGGTGAATGGCCTCCACCAGCGGGCCTGCGTCTCCCAACCTTTGAAGGGCCGAGGCTTCCAACCGTACCATGTCCGGATATAGCGGATATAGGCTGGCAAGTTCCGCTACCCAATCTTCGCCGGCATCGTTGTAATTGATCGCTATGCGATAGCCGTGCGAGCGGTAATTGCTGATCACGTGTTTGAGCAGCTTCCAATTGCGGTTCACCTCGGCCGGAATTTCTATTACCACCCGCGAAGTCTCCGCGCCGATGATGTCGAGGATTCGTTTGAAGGCGCGGCCATGGTCGTCTTTAACGCTCTCCAGCAGGCGGGGCTGTACCGTGACAAAAAGATTGCCGTCATGAGAGCTCCCGCTGAAGTAGTTGAGCGCATGCACCGCACGGCACAGCCGGTCAAAACGTACCAGCGGAGCGTCTCCTTCCCCAAAAGACAGGACTTTCCAGGGTGATAGTGGATTTTCCTCGTTCATAACGGAACGGATATAAGCCGCATGCCCAGCCACACTGCGCGTTTTTGCGTCGAACACAGGCTGAAATAAGCTTGACAGCCAGCAGTTGAAGAAATGTCCAACGATGAATCCGTTCTCCGCTCGTTTCACCGCATAGTCGGTTGCCTCCTGGATGCGCGCCAATTCATCCTTTTCCTGTGATGAAGAAATGCTCACTTTTCATCTCCTTTCAAAAATTTCCTGGACGTCGATTTCCTGAATGCCAGCATGGTGTTTTGCGGTTTTCAGTGCAGACGGTACAACTTGTGTTGTTATTTCTGGTAAATCTGATCAAAAGTGCCGCCATCGGCAAAGTGAAGCTTATGTGCGTTCTTCCAGCCGCCAAACGCATCGTCGATTCTGAACAGCTTGATGTCGGGAAACTGACTTGCATATTTCGTCGCAATTCCGGCATTGGTGGGCCGATAGAAATTCTTCGCGGCAATCTCCTGGCCTGTGTCGGAATAGAGATATTGGAGATAGGCTTCCGCGACGGGACGCGTACCCTTCTTGTCGACGACCTTGTCCACCACCGTGACCGACGGCTCGGCAAGAATGCTGATGGACGGTGCGACAATTTCAAATTTGTCGGGTCCGAGCTCCCTGATGGCGAGGAATGCTTCGTTTTCCCACGAAATGAAGACATCGCCGATGCCGCGCTCCACAAATGTCGTGGTTGAGCCACGCGCGCCCGAGTCCAGCACAGGGACATTCCGGTAGAGCTTCGCTACGAACTCCTTCGCCTTGGCATCGTCACCGTATGTTCGCTTGCCGTATTCCCACGCGGCGAGGTAATTCCAGCGGGCACCCCCCGAGGTTTTCGGATTGGGGGTGATTACGGTGACGCCGGGCTTGACCAGGTCGTTCCAGTCTTTGATGTTCTTGGGGTTGCCCTTCCGGACCAGCAGTACGATGGTTGAAGTGTAAGGCGTGCTGTTATGCGGCAAGCGCTTTTGCCAGTCCGCCGGCAGCAGGCTGGCTTTTTCCGCGATTTCATCGATGTCCTTCGCCAGCGCGAGTGTCACGACATCAGCATCAAGCCCGTCGATGACAGAGCGTGCCTGTTTCCCGGAGCCGCCATGAGACTGTTTTACGGCTACTTTTTCTCCGGTCTTGCTCTCCCAATGCTTCGCGAATGCCGAATTGAACTGCTGATACAGCTCGCGAGTCGGGTCATAGGACACATTCAATAATGTTTTATCTCCCCAGGCATTGCCTCCCCACAGGAGGATTGCGGTAAGGCTCGTCGTTATCCATGCTTTCATTTTCGTATTCTTCCTTTAGGCAAAGTGAAGCCAGTAAGTGAAATCAATAAGTGTCAAATAATCAAAATGCGCTCAATACAACTTCAACGTAAAAAAAGTCCGAACTCCCCGGGCTTCTGCCCAAAGCTGCTATTTGCCGGTTGCGCACAAATTCCCCGCTCGTGAAATGCGAATAACCGATGGTCGTGTCGATGTGTTTCGCCAGCTTGTAGCGTGCCCGGATGTCGAAATTGTGCCCGATGAAATCACCGCTGCTTCCGGTCGCATCCCGGTTGGAAAAGCCTCCTCCGTTACTTCCATTGCCTCTGAAGAGGTTATTGAGGCGGTCGGTATCGCTGGCCAGCCAGTACCAGCTGTAGCCGCCATCGATCCGCAGGTCCTTGAACGGCTGGAACTCGAGCTTTATCTTGGGGGATTTGATATTCTCGAAAACGATGTAATCATCCGCTGACCACGGTCGCGCGAAACCGAAGAACCGTTCGAAGCGGTTATTTACGTTGTCATTGGGATTGCGATCGCCGCTGGCATAACCGTAAAAGGCGCTGATACGAGGTTTCCATGCGTGTTTGAGCGTATAGCCTAGCTCGGTGATGTATGCATGGGCCTGATGTTCCTGAGTGCCATTCCGCCCAAACTGGTAGATCAGGTTGAAATCGAAGTCCAGGCCCGTATCGCCTATCTTGCCGTATCCCCTCAGGGCGGGTGAATGAATATGACGGTCGATCTCGCCTGTCTTGCTGCCATCCTGCGTCAGTCCCATGTAATAGGGCTGGAGTGTGATGAAATCCGACCATTTGCGCCAATGGCCAATGGCGCCGTAGAACCATTGGTTCTCGATGCGCTCGTCAAACTCCGTCAGCAGTCGTTGAACAGGCTGGTAGGCCCATAAGTCCCCCTCCCAATCGTTGACTTCCTGTCCCAGGTTGATGCGAAAACCTTCGAAGGTATTGGTCGTATTGCGCCATTCATTGCGGCCGATCAGACGCCGGTCCAGCGCTTCATAGGCCATGCGGCCAACGCGCAACCTGAGCGGGCGCTGCTGTTTCAGGTCGTCTTGACTCAGCGCGCCCTTGAAATACAATTCGGCATAGGCCTGGATGAGTTCGTGCTCATTGAAATCACGATCATCGGGTGGAAAATGGCCGTTGTAGCGGCGGGAATCCTGGAATTCCACCGCGCCGCGCAGCGGATCGAATATTTCGCGGATTCCGAAGTAGGCGCGGGAGCGCAGCAGGAAAGGCTGGTCCAGCCTGAGTTCGTTGCGCCGTATATCGTTGCTGCGGAATTCGTAGCGGGTACGATGATCGATGCCCACATCCAGCCAGTAGATGTCCTTGAAAGCTTCAATCCCGGTTTTGCTGAGGGTGCGCACATAGCGCGGCGGATCGGATTCGGGCTGGGTCGAGTAGCTGCTGGAAGGCCTGAAGTAGCCCGTCGATTTTTTTTCCTCCTTTGTTGCCGCTGCCGCTGTTTTTCCAGCTGATGTATTTCCAGCTGATGTGTTTCCATCTGATTTGCTGCTTGCTCCCGAGGGATCGGCCTTTTCTTTTTCTTCAACAGGGACAGCACCGTTCTGAGCAAACCTGTTTTCCTGTTCTGTCATTTTGAATTTTTCGGTGTCAATTGTGTCTGCATCTGCCTGAGCCCCGCCCCATGGCAGTATCGTGAGAGCAAACGCAATGACTGTTCCCAGATAAAACTTCATTCCTCTCTCCTGTCTCGTCCTTCCGGTTGCCCGGTCAAGGATCGATGTAATCTGTTTTATTTGGCCTCCAGTCATTTGGTCGGCTTTTATGCCTGCGGCTTCCCGCTCTTGCATTATTCCCTTCACTTTCTCTGGCCAGCCTCGCTACGCCCCATCCGGATTTTTTCCCGGCACTCTATCTGGGTAATCTTGCCGTCATGAATGACCACCTCCACCGAGCCATATTCGATATTTGCAATGGCGTACAGAATCCGTTGTTTAACGTCCACGGGTATCCGGCTGCCGGATTGTCCGGACCCGTAATGCTTTTCTTCCAGATCAATGATTTCAGGGGTGGCTGACATGGTCAAAACGGTTGCGGAGTTTGTGGAAGCGACACGTTACCAGTGACCTTTTATAATTCAAACTAATATCATTTGATTTGCTTATCTGTTTTTTGTATATACAGCGTGATCGTTGATACATGCTCGGGCAACTGGGCGGCACTGTCCAAACCGCATCCAATCTGGGAAAATTACTGGTGCAGTTTTTCAGAAGCCGAGATTGAAACCCGAGTCTATGGGGGCGGGAACCGATGAGTATCTTGAGAAAGAGGTTGCAGCGGGAATGGGAATAGGAATGGAAATGTTGTCCAGAAAGGAGCAACATAACGCCAACAAACTGCATAAGCGGTTGAGGCGGCTTGTCGGGACGGCAATTGCTGATTTCAACATGATTGAGCCTGGAGATCGGGTAATGGTGTGTCTCTCGGGCGGAAAGGACAGCTATGCCCTGCTCGATATCCTCCGCAGCCTGCAGGCGCACGCAGCCACACAATTCGAGCTGATTGTGGTAAATCTGGACCAGAAGCAGCCGGGCTTTCCGGAACACGTGTTGCCGAATTATCTTACGGCCATCGGCATGCCTTTCCGCATCGTCGAGCAGGATACATATAGCGTGGTGAAGCGCCTGATACCGGAGGGGAAAACCACTTGCAGCCTTTGTTCACGCTTGCGCCGCGGGGTTCTGTATCGCGTGGCAGGTGAACTGGGTGCAACGAAAATCGCGCTGGGCCATCATCGCGATGATATTCTTGAAACCCTGTTTCTCAACCTGTTTCATGGCGGCAAGCTGAAAACCATGCCGCCCAAGCTGGTAAGCGATGATGGCAAGCATATCGTCATCCGGCCGCTTGCCTATTGCAAAGAGAAGGACCTGGCCGCCTATGCGGAAATGGAAAATTTCCCGATCATTCCCTGCAACCTATGTGGCTCACAGAAGAATATGCAGCGCCAGGCGGTAAAGGAAATGCTGCAGCAATGGGATAAAAAGTTTCCCGGCAGGCTGGAAAACATGTTCAGCTCTTTACAGAACATCCAGCCCTCACATCTGCTCGATTCCTCGCTTTACGATTTTCATGGGCTCAAAACCGGGAATGGGCCGGTCGTCGATGGCGACAGGGCATTCGACCCCGAGCCCTTCGAGCCGGGTATGGAAGAACTCCTGAACCTGAACAAAGAGTGAAAAATCTATTAAATTCGGCCAACCCTGCAACTGGTGAACAAACCAAGTAAAGCACTCCTCAAATGAGAAAATCGACCGGATCAGCTTCGCAACCAGCTTCGCTGTCAGTTTCACTCTGGCTGGTTTTTATCGGCTTGCTGGTCATTGTGCTGCCAGCCTACTCCGCATTGCCTTTCAGTGACACCAAAAATGGTGTGCCGACCTTGGCGCCGGTGCTTCAGGATGTGACCCCGGCGGTCGTCAATATTTCCGTAGTGACGCGCTCGGCTATAGAAGAGAATCCCTTGTTTCGGGACCCTTTCTTCCGCCGCTTTTTCAATCTTCCCGAGCAGGAGGCCCGGCCGGAGCGCAGTGTGGGCTCCGGCGTGATCATGGATGCGGGCAAGGGCTATGTCGTGACCAACTACCACGTGATCAAGGATGCGCAGCAGGTGGTGGTGACACTCAAAGACAGGCGCCAATTTCAGGCGAAGCTGGTGGGAACGGATCCGGGCACCGATATTGCTCTACTGAAAATCGATGCCAAGAACCTGAAGGCACTACGCCTCGGTGATTCCGATCTGCTCAATGTCGGGGATTTTGTCATCGCGATCGGGAATCCGTTCGGCCTGGGGCAAACGGTAACGTCGGGCATCGTCAGCGCATTGGGAAGAAGCGGCCTGGATATCGAAGGCTATGAAGACTTCATCCAGACCGACGCCTCCATCAATCCGGGCAACTCCGGCGGGGCCCTCATCAACCTCAAGGGGGAACTGATCGGCATCAACACCGCCATCATTGGCCCTGCAGGCGGCAACGTCGGCATCGGCTTTGCGGTTCCCAGTGTGATGGTGAAGGCAGTCCTCGATCAAATCCTGCGCTTCGGCGAGGTACGCCGCGGCAGGCTGGGCGCGAGCAGCGAAGATATTACGCACGACCTGGCGGCCTCACTGGGGTTGCCTTCCACGGAAGGCGCCATCATCAGTGCGGTCGAGTCGGGATCACCCGCCGAAAAAGCCGGGGTGAAACCACGTGATGTGATAACGACTGTCAACGGAAAACCTGTACGGAACTCGATTGATTTGCGCAACAAGGTTGGACTGATGCCCATCGGGGAGACGCTGGATCTCGGGCTGATCAGGAATGGGAAGCGGCTGACTGCGAAAGTAAAGATCGCCAAGCTGGCGGAGGTTGCCAGTACAGGTGCGGAGGCCGTGCCCGAGGTCTCAGGCGCAACCGTGGCGAACCTGAAACCTGGCGCCCACCGGGGAATTGAGGGCGTGATGGTAACAGACGTGGAAGTCAATAGTCCTGCCTGGCTGCGGGGCATCCGGCCAGGCGACCTCATCATTGGCGTCAATCGCCGGCAGGTCCGTTCGGTTCAGGAGTTGCTTGCTGCTCTCAAGGCCAGCAGCCAGGGACGCCTCACTCTAAGCCTGATACGAGGAGACTTCAGGGTGACTATCAGGATCAGGTAAATCCGTTTCCTGAAATATTCTGAAACTGAATCGCCCCCGATAGTCTCCTTAGCCGCTCACCGACGCTTCAAAATACACAATCTCTTGCCTTCCTTCCGGGCTCGCTGGAGGCGGCTCTCACCCACGGGAATGCCCGAGTTCGCGGTATAATCCCCAGCTTTATGGCAGAAAGCCGAGCTTATGCAGGAAAAATATCACCCCCAGGAAATCGAGTCGGAAGCGCAACAGTACTGGCAGCAAACCGCCGCATTCAAGGCTGTGGAGGCGCCGGAAAAGCGGAAATACTATTGTCTTTCGATGTTTCCTTATCCCTCTGGCAAGTTGCACATGGGGCATGTGCGCAACTATACCATTGGCGATGTGCTGTCGCGCTATCACCGTATGCAGGGTTACAACGTGTTGCAACCCATGGGCTGGGATGCCTTCGGCCTGCCGGCAGAGAATGCGGCAATGCAAAACAATGTACCGCCGGCAAAGTGGACCTACGACAATATTGCCTACATGCGCAAGCAATTGCAGAGCCTGGGGCTGGCAATAGATTGGGAGCGCGAGCTTGCCACCTGCCAGCCGGATTACTACCGGTGGAATCAGTGGCTGTTTCTGCGCATGCTGGAAAAGGGCCTAGCCTATAGAACGACGGGTATCGTGAACTGGGACCCTGTCGATCAGACAGTGCTGGCCAATGAGCAGGTAATCGATGGGCGCGGCTGGCGCACCGGGGCTCTGGTGGAAAAGCACGAAATCCCGATGTATTACATGAAGATCACCGCGTATGCCGATGAGCTGCTGGAAGCGCTGAATGCGCTTCCGGGCTGGCCGGAGCGGGTGAGAACGATGCAGGCCAACTGGATCGGCAAGAGCTTCGGGGTCGAAGTCCGGTTTCCTGCTGATGCCGAGTCCGGCATGCCGCAGGACCTGAAGGTTTTTACGACTCGTGCAGATACCTTGTTTGGCGTAACGTATGTGGCTGTCGCGGCCGAGCATCCTGTCGCTCAGCATGCAGCGAAAAGTAATCCTGCTCTTGCTGCATTTATCGAAGAATGCAGGCAGGGCGCGATGATGGAAGCGGAACTCGCTACCCAGGAAAAGAAGGGCAGGGATACAGGGTTGTACGTTATCCACCCCCTGACCGGGGCCAGATTGCCTGTCTGGATAGCCAATTATGTGCTGATGGGCTATGGGGAAGGGGCGGTGATGGCGGTTCCCGCCCACGATGAACGCGATTTCGAGTTTGCCACCCAATATTCCCTGCCGATTAGGGCAGTGATCAAGCCTGTCGATTCAGGCCTGCCAGTGCCGCTTGCCCAGGTATATGTGGAACACGGCATTACGTTCGATTCCGACGAATTCTCCGGTCTCGCGTTCCAGCCCGCAGTGGATGCAATCGCTGCTGCGTTGCAACAGAAGGGATTGGGCGAGAAACGCGTGCATTACCGCCTGCGCGACTGGGGTATTTCCCGGCAGCGTTATTGGGGCTGTCCCATTCCTCTCATCTATTGCGATGCGTGCGGCGTGGTGCCGGTGCCCGATGAGCAGCTTCCCGTGGTGCTTCCGGAAGATCTGGTGCCCGACGGCTCGGGCAACCCGCTTGCTAAAACACCGTCATTTTACGAGTGTTCCTGCCCGCGCTGCGATCAGTCCGCCCGCCGGGAAACCGATACGATGGACACCTTCGTCGATTCGTCATGGTATTACATCCGTTATGCCTGCACCGACCAGCACCGGGCAATGGTGGATGCGCGTGTGGATTACTGGCTCCCCGTTGATCAATATATCGGCGGCATCGAACATGCCATCCTGCATCTGCTCTACTCGCGCTTCTGGAGCAAGGTCATGCGCGATCTCGGCCTGGTGCTGTTCGACGAGCCGTTTGCCAATCTGCTGACCCAAGGCATGGTGCTCAATGAGATCATGTTCCGGAAAACGGAAAGCGGGCGCATCGTCTATTTCAACCCTGCGGATGTGGACATCCAGAGCGACGAGCAGGGAAGACGAATCGGAGCGGTGCTGCGCGCCGATGGCCAGCCGGTTGAAGCAGGCGGCATCGGCACGATGTCGAAATCCCGCAACAACGGCGTCGATCCGCAAAAACTCGTCGAGCAATACGGAGCGGATACAGCCCGGCTCTTCATGATGTTTGCCAGCCCGCCCGAACAGACCCTCGAGTGGGCGGATGCCGGGGTGGAGGGCGCATTCCGTTTTCTGAAGCGATTATGGAAACAGGTTTACGATCATCTGCAACAAAGCGGTGCTGTGAATGGTCCAACCCCGGTTGCAGATCTCGGTCCTGAACTCAAGGCCTTGCGTTTTCAACTGCACCAGACCATCGCCAAGGTGGGTGATGACCTGGGCAGGCGGCATACCTTCAATACCGCGATTGCGGCTGTAATGGAGTTGATGAACGCTCTTGGAAAATTGGAGGATTCGAGCCCGGCTGCCCGGGGGTTGATGCAGGAAGCACTGGAAAATATTGTACTGCTGTTGTCGCCCATCGTTCCTCACATCTGTCATGTCCTCTGGCGGGAGCTTCGCCCGGGCACGGAGTTGCTCGATCAGCCATGGCCGCAAGCAGACGTTGCTGCGCTCGTGCAGGATGAAATTGAACTGATTGTTCAGGTCAATGGCAAGCTGCGTGGGAAGATACAGGTTGCCGCAGATACAAAACCGGTAATCATTGAGCAGCTTGCGCTGGAGAATGAACAGGTGCGAAGGTTCATTGATGGAAAAGCAGTTAAAAAAGTGGTGATGGTGCCAGGGAAACTGATCAATATCGTCATTTGAAGATACGAAAACCGGAACTTGAGGATTGCCGATGAAAAAAATCCTGTTGCTTACATGCTGTCTTTTGCTCGCGGCTTGCGGCTTTCAGTTGCGCGGTACCGCGGCGCTTCCGTTTGATACGCTTTATATTTCCTTCCCACAAGGACATCCCATCGGTACCGATCTCCGGCGCCTCGTTCGGACGGGCACCAGCACCCGTCTCGTTGACAACCGGAAAAAGGCCGAGGCCATACTGGAGATTCTCAGCGTCACCAATGACAGACAGATCATGTCCGTATCAGGCGGGGGGCGCGTTCTGGAGTTTGAACTGCGGTATCGGGTTTCCTTCCGGCTGATCGATGCCAAAGGGGAGGAACTCATTCCTACCAATGAACTGATGCTGCGTCGAATCATGCCTTTTACCAATCAGCAGGTGGTCGCCAAGGAAGGGGAAGAGGCACTGCTCGTGCGGGAGATGCAGAGTGACTCGGCAGATCAGATCGTGCGGCGCCTTGGAGCAGTCAAGGTGGCGGACTTGAATAAGTCTCCACAGGTGAATCCCTGACCGTTGGGGCCTGTGTTGCGGTAACCTGAAGGCGAAGGCATGCGTATTGCGCCCGAACAGCTTGCGCGGCATCTCGATAAGCAGCTTGCACCGCTTTATACGGTATCCGGCGACGAATTACTTCTGGCAATCGAAGCTGCCGACCTGATTCGTACAAAAGCGCGTCAGGGCGGGTATATCGAACGGGAGATTTTCAACGTCGATAGCCACTTCAACTGGACAGAGCTGGAACGGTGCAGCAACAGCCTGTCGTTGTTCGGCGAAAGACGTATAATCGATCTGCGCATCCCCTCGGGCAAGCCGGGCAATCAGGGCAGCGCCGTTTTGGAGAAATACTGCCGCGCCCTGCCGCCAGATACCGTCACACTTGTCACCCTGCCCCGGATCGACCAGCAAGGTGCGGCAACCAGATGGTTCAAGGCGCTTGATGCAGCAGGAGCAGTCATTACGGTTTATCCGGTAGAACGCGGGCGGCTGCCCGACTGGATAGGCCAGCGGCTGACCATGCAGGGGCAGAATGCCGACATCGACACGCTACAATTTCTTGCCGACAAGGTAGAGGGCAATCTGCTCGCAGCCTATCAGGAACTCAAGAAACTTGCGTTGCTTTATCCACCCGGAATGCTGTCGTTCGAGCAGGTGAAGGATGCCGTGCTCGATGTCGCCCGTTATGATGCATTCAAACTATCCGATGCAATGGTTGCCGGGGATACCGCGCGCTATACGCGCATCCTGGAGGTTTTGCAGGGTGAAGGCACGGCATTGCCGTTGATCGTCAATACGCTGGCGGGGCAAATCCGCCTTCTTGTCGCGATTCGTACCAGACTCGACACAGGGAAACCACCGGGACAATTGACCAGCCAGTCTCGAGTATGGCGGGACCGGCAGAAAATAATGGAGAACGCCGCTCGCCGCCTGAACCTTGAACAGTTGGCATCGGCGTTGTCACATGCCGCTAAAATAGACAGAGCCAGCAAGGGCGTTGCAAGCGGCGATCCGTGGGATGAGTTGCTGCAACTGGGTTTGCGTTTTGCAAAGATCGGGTAGCGGCAGTAGTTAAAGCATGGCAAAACGATGACACAAATGGAGAATAGCCGGCATAGGCCGAGCTTCGCCCGACCTGCCGCTACTGGACTTCCATCCGGGAACGCCCGGGTGAGGAATTCTGGCACCGGACCCATCAAGGCGCAGCCATACCCCGAAAGCGGGTATCCAGATTTTTTCGAGACAATAATATTATGAATCAGTGGATTTCCGCTTTCGCGGAAATGACGATCAAGGTTTTGCCCAAAGGACTCTACCCTTATTACCCAGCGGCCGTCGTCGTTGCCGATGGAGCTCCCCGGATTTTCACGAATTTTATTCCTGACAATAGTCGGGCTTGACCCGGAATCCAGTTCCGGAACCGCCAGTTATTCCTGCAATTTTAATTTACTGTCTGAATGGAACGATTGACATGGACATCATCGACATCAAGACCTATATGCAATCCATCGGTCGCGAAGCCCGAGCCGCCTCGCGCCTGCTTGCCAAAGCGGAAACCGCAGCCAAGAACCGGGCGCTCACACAGATGGCGATGGCTATAAAACGGGATGAGCAGCAGCTGTTGGCAGCGAATGCCAGGGACGTGGAAAATGCGAAAGAACGGGGATTGGAAGCGGCAATGATAGACCGGTTGACGCTCACGCCCAAAAGCATAGCGAGCATGGCCGAAGGTTTGCTGCAAATAGCAGCGTTAGCCGATCCGGTGGGTGAAATAAGCGATTTGAATTATCGTCCCTCCGGCATACAGGTCGGAAAAATGCGCGTACCGCTGGGCGTGATTGGCATCATTTATGAAGCGCGCCCCAACGTCACGGCCGATGCCGCGGGGTTGTGCCTCAAGGCGGGTAACGCAGCGCTATTGCGTGGGGGATCGGAAGCCATTCACAGCAATCAGGCGATCGCGGCGTGCGTCAGGGAGGGGCTTAAGACTGCCGGTTTACCCGAGACGGCGATACAGGTTATCGAAACAACCGACCGGGCTGCCGTGGGTGAACTCGTCACCATGAAAGAATTCGTCGATGTCATCGTGCCCCGCGGCGGCAAGGGGTTGATCGAGCGCATCTCGAATGAAGCGCGCATCCCCGTCATCAAGCACCTGGATGGCGTATGCCATATTTATATCGACGAAGAAGCGGACCAGGAAAAGGCCATTCGTGTTGCGGACAACGCCAAGACCCAGCGCTACGGCACCTGCAACACACTCGAAACATTGCTGGTGCATGAGAATATTGCCGGGGAAGTGCTGCCGCCGCTGTGCAGAATCTACCTAGACAAGGGCGTGGAACTGCGCGGCGATCCGGCCTCGCAGGCGATCATTCCGGAAATGAAGGAAGCCAAGGAGGAAGACTGGTATACGGAATATCTTGCGCCTATCTTGAGCGTACGGGTGGTAAGCAGTCTTGATCAGGCCGTCGAGCACATTATGATTTACGGCTCCCAACACACGGATTCCATCATTACCGAGAATTACAGCAACGCGCGCCGTTTTCTCCGCGAAGTGGATTCCAGTTCTGTCATGGTGAATGCCTCCACCCGCTTCGCGGACGGATTCGAGTATGGCCTCGGCGCGGAAATCGGTATCTCCACCGATAAGCTCCATGCTCGCGGCCCGGTGGGACTGGAAGGATTGACCAGCCAGAAATTCATCGTCCTGGGTGACGGGCATATCCGGCAGTAGGTTTCCAGGAATAAGGTCCAATTTTATTTCCTTAAACTAATAAGGTTTTCATGGCTCAGTTTACCGAAATCAAAGTACCGGATATTGGCGACTTCAAGGATGTCGCAGTGATTGAAGTGCTGGTGAAACCCGGCGATACAGTGGAAAAGGAAACATCGCTTATCACCCTGGAAACCGATAAGGCATCCATTGAAGTTCCTTCACCCCAAGCAGGGGTGGTAAAAGAACTCAAGGTCAAGGTCGGCGACAAGGTTTCGGAAGGCTCGGTCATACTCATGCTGGAGGCCACAACAGCGGAAGCGGCTGCTCCTGCTAAAGCCTCTGAACCTGGTGGTGTGAGCAAGCAGGAAGAGCCGGCTGAGAAGCCCGCTGCCAACGTTGCTCCTCCATCGGAAAAAGAGGAAGAAGAGAAAACGCCGACCTCAGTCGCCGCTCCTGCTCCTGAATCCGCAGCACCACCCGCTGCGCCTTCGATTCCACAAGGTGATATTCATGCCGACGTAGTGGTATTGGGTGCAGGGCCGGGTGGCTATACCGCCGCCTTCCGTGCTGCTGATCTCGGCAAGAATGTGGTCTTGATCGAGCGCTACCCCACGCTTGGCGGCGTCTGCCTCAATGTGGGCTGCATTCCCTCCAAGGCGCTGCTGCATGTGGCGAAAGTCATCACCGACGCCGAGGAAACAGCGCAACAGGGTATCGCTTTCGCTAAGCCCGGCATAGAAATAGACAAACTGCGGGGATGGAAGGAATCCATCATCGGCAAACTCACCAAGGGATTGGCGGGACTGGCGAAGCAACGCAAGGTGAAGGTAGTGCGGGGAACGGGCAGGTTCACTTCGCCGAATATGATCGAAGTGGAAACCTCCGACGGAAAGAAAACAGTGTCGTTCGAGCACTGCATCATTGCCGCGGGTTCTGCTGCCGCTCGCATTCCCGGTTTCCCCTACGATGACCCGCGCATCATCGATTCTACTGGCGCACTCAAGCTGGAGGGCATCCCCAAGCGCATGCTGATCATTGGCGGCGGCATTATCGGTCTCGAAATGGCGACGGTCTACGATGCGCTCGGCAGCAGGATCAGTGTCGTCGAATTGATGGATCAATTGATTCCCGGCGCGGATGCCGATGTTATCCGGCCGCTGCACAAACGCATACAGAAACGCTACGAGGCCGTCTACCTCAAAACCAAAGTTACCAGAATTGAAGCGCTGCAAGAAGGATTGAAGGTCACGTTCGAAGGCAGCACTGAGGGTACTGCGGCCCCCGAACCGCAAGTGTATGACCGGATCCTGATGGCGGTAGGACGCCGGCCAAATGGCCGCGAAATTGGCGCAGAAAAGGCAGGTATCGCCGTGAACGAACGTGGCTTCATCCCGGTGGATAAGCAGTTGCGGACCAATGTTTCGCACATCTTTGCCATTGGCGACATCGCGGGCGAGCCCATGCTGGCGCACAAGGCATCGCATGAAGGCAAACTGGCGGCGGAAATCATCGCTGGCGGGGAGAAGATGAAGTCGGCAGCGTTCGACGCCCGCGCCATTCCCTCCGTAGCTTACACCGATCCGGAGATCGCCTGGATGGGTCTCACCGAAACCGAAGCCAGAAAGCAAGGTATCGAATTCGAAAAGGCGGTATTTCCGTGGGCTGCCAGCGGTCGTGCTTTGGCAATGGCACGCGACGAGGGCATGACAAAGTTAATCCTGGACAAGAAAACGCGTCGTATTCTTGGCGCGGGCATCGTAGGCATCAATGCCGGTGAACTGATATCCGAAACCGTACTGGGATTGGAAATGGGCGCGGACATGGAAGATATCGGCCTTACCATCCACCCGCATCCGACCTTATCCGAAACCGTGTTTTTTGCTGCCGAGATTGCGGAAGGGACGATTACCGATCTTTATATGCCGAAGAAATAGAGGATCAATGGGGTCGGAGCCGACTGATTTCCGGAAATCAGTCGGCTCCGACCCCATTGATTTTGACTCCATTGATCCGACTTTGCTTATCAGAATAACAGAAGGTTTTATACATACAGGTAGGGTTAAGGGAATCATCTGCTTAATCCATCTTTTTTCTTGGTTACGGTTTCCTGTTTGTCTGATATTTTTGCGATAGAAATCCAGTACTTCGGCATGTAATTCCTGCCATGCCATACCTTCCGGGCATTCGCTGCGTCAGGGCCACCGCCCTTTTAAGTTGAAGTCTCGACTTCCAGTGCTATGGCATCGATTTCCGTAGCTTCCGGTCCTTCGGTATGTGCGAATTCCTCACTATCCTCGTAAGCCAGACGGGTTGTGCCGGTAGCCCTGATGAGCGCGCCAGCGACGAGTCCCGCTATCAGAGCGAGCACGACACTGAAGGCGATGCCGATAAATTGGGCAACTGCTATGCCGGGCACGACCAGGACGGCAACCAATGCACCGAGCAATCCCGGCATTCCATGCAGATTATGGACTCCACAGGTGTCAACGATCTTGAAGCGTCTCTCAAGTTCTGGTTGAATGAACACAAACCCGATGACGCTGACCGCACCGGCAAGCAGGCCGATCGCAAAAGCACCTGTCGGCGACACGATATTGCAGGTCGAACCGATCGCTACTCCGCCGGCCAGCGCCGCATTCGCCATATCGACCATCGAGGTTTTGCCTTTATGGAAATATGTACTCAAAAAGTACGTGGTGATCGTGGCGCCGCACAGTGCGAGTACCGTGTTGACCACTGTCTGCGGCATTTGTTCGAAGGGAACGATGGCAGTGGCGAAACTAGGCCAGAAAAGCCACAGGACCATTGAACCAAGCATTGCGAATCGATCAGAAGTCGCATCTGACTCAATCGGCTGGCTTCGTTGTCGCGCTGTGGTCAGCGCAAGGGATAATCCCAGGCCAAAATATGCACCGAAGGCGTGTATGATGAGCGACCCCGCAGTATCCTGAAATCCCTCGGTCATACCCATTCCATTATCCAGCACCAGCCATTCGTTCAAGAGATAAGCGGGAATCAGGAGCAGCGCCAGCAGTGCGTATTGGAAAACGCGGAGACGACCGAGGACCGCGCCCATGGCGATCAACCCGGACGCCACGGCGAATTCGGCAAAGAGCAATGCCTGCACCGTGTTTGGAGCAATTTCGTGGGCGAATACGCCGTTTGCGCGAAGCAGAATATAAAGCGGAAGACCGACAGCTACTACCAGATATGTTCCGGTCGTGGCCCCAAATCCATATCTTTTGACAAATACCATGAGGAAGCCGAAACCCACCAGCAACATGGCGAGGATATGGATTACATAATTGTATTGAGCTACCTGTCGTGCCTCGTTAAGCTCGGGCGCACTGCCCCCCTCGCTCGCCCAGGCACTTAGATACAGCAGAAAAAAACCGGCTGTGCCACACAACGTCATGCAGAGACTTTTTTTCATTTTTCCCTCCATATTGTTTACGGTTATCTGACTTGCCCAGGCACAGTGTGAACCTCAATAGCCTCAAGTACAATAGGGATATTTCAATAAAGTAAAGGGACTTCAATTTAAAAAAAGAAACACGATGTCGGTGCTTCAAAGTCTCAGCAGGAGCAGGCTGTATTGATCCTAAATATTCGCCGTATGGGAGGGGAGGAAGAGCAGGATTGTGTAGCGAAATTCAAGAAGGACGAGACGAAAAATGTCTGGTTTCTATACTGCGAAGATCGAAACAGCAGATGGCATCTTGCGAAAGAGCGTAGTCACGAGACTTTGAGCCAAAGGGCGATGCCCCTGATCGGGATGGCGGCAAGGAGTGAGGTACTGTTTTGGGGTATCGGGTGGCAAGCTTCCCCGGCGTTTCAGATGGAGAGAGGTATTTTCACGGCAGGGCAACGCGTTGCGGTCTAAGATGAAGAGGGTGCGCTCAGTGCGCCCGTTCGTGCAGTGCGACGGCGAGGCCGTTTTGACGCGCTGATTGCACCACAATTTAGACTAGCGGAGTCTCGGAGATGAAAAGAAATTCAAAATTTGATCTGTGGCCTTTATGTTTTCTTTGTTTCATTTCTTTTACTACAAATGTTCAAGCAGAATGTAAACCTAATTTAGGAGAAAACCATACTTGGCGCTTTTCTGCTTATGCGAAAAAGGATTGTATCGATATCATCGGATCCTGGCACGAAGGCAGTTGCGCTGATAATACATGGAGCAAATGCTATAACATAAAAACGAATTCCGGAGTCGACAGTTATATGTGGCTGGCATTACATAGCATTAAAATAAGGTTATATAAGGATAATAGTTGTAAAGAGGCTTTGAATACTTTTGCGACAGATAGAATAGTGCCTGATACTGAAGAAAGAAGATATTCGTCATTTAGAGTATATTGCGACATCTAAACGGAAGCGAGAGTTTTCCTGAGAGTTTCCCTTTTATCGAGCCCCTTGCCGAATGGGTCGAGCACTTTTTCGGAATGGGGTCGTCACAGAAAACGCAAAAAATCGTACGCTAAGCGTGCGTCGAAGCCGGAATCCAGCAGTATAGCGTTGGTACGGAGATCCCGGGTTCCGGGTCACATCCTCGGGTGCAATATTCCAGCCTGCGGACTCTCGCTCTTCTTCCCCAGGAGCTAAGTTTCGCCGCCCGTTAAAATCCCAGGTTCCCTTCCTAGAGCCTCGTTCTTGACTGATATCTGCGATAGAGATCGAGAACCTTGGGTACGTAATTTCTGGTCTCCTGAAATGGTGGAATCCGGTTTCCGTACTTGATGACGTTGTTTTCGCCAGCATTGTAGGCGGCCAGGGTCAGGCTCAGATTTCCGTTGAACATTCTCAGCAGCTCGGTGAGATATCTCGCGCCGCCATGGAGATTCTGCACGGGATCGAAGCGATCGGTTACGCCATATCTCTGGGCAGTTTCCGGCATGAGTTGCATTAGGCCCGCCGCGCCCTTTTTTGAAACTGCCCGGGGGTTGTAGGCCGATTCGACAGTGACCACGGCGTGGAGCAGCGCGTCTTCGAGGGCATGGGCGCGGGCGACTTCCTTGATTACCGAACCATATTGCGTTCTGAGTGATGCCAGCGGATGCCCGTTATTTGAAGCTGTCCGTGATTTCCCGGGGTTGGCGTTGCTCCCGATGAATGGGACATACCGTTCATCCGCTGGCACGTTGCTGAAATGCACCACGCCATGTTCATCGGTAAACGAGTAGATGATCTCTGCACATGCTAGCTGCGTCAATCCACAGCTCAGCAATATCGCTATGGTCAGCGGTGTCGATGGTTTCAAGCTCATAAAGCTGGGGAGTCCAGGCTTTCGCCTTTCTTGTATGCCCGGAAGTGGCTGCTAGATTATACTCATGCTCATGTTAAAGATTTAATTTTTATAAACAGGTATCTTGCCCGTTTATTAACGAGAAGCGGGGACCGATAGGACGGGTTCGATTGACTTTTTGCTCTGATCTCGGTTCAGAAATTTCGCGCAACACTTCTGCTACTTTCGACTTCAATCGAGTCTGATTCCATTGAAATGGTTTGTGATTGCTACATACTGTGCGATCGATAAATTTTCCGCTCGAAGATTAGAGTCGATCCCCAGCTTGAGATAATCCTCCGCCGTAAGATGATTGCGTAACGTGTTGCGCAGCGTTTTGCGGCGCTGCGAGAAGGCGGCGGAAACGATTTCCGCAAACAATTTTTCCTGGCTCGCCTCGATCAGCGGTTTCTGGAGTGGAATCATGCGAACCACGGCCGATTCGACTTTTGGCGGCGGGCGGAAGCATTCGGGCGAGACGATGAAGAGCTGCTCCATTTCGAAGCGGCATTGCAGCATGACTGAAAGCCGTCCGTAATCCGAAGTAGAGGGTTTGGCTACCATGCGGGCGACCACTTCCTTCTGCAGCATGAAGTGCATATCGCGGATGTGCGCCGCGAACCGGCTCAGGTGGAAAAGGAGTGGAGTGGAAATGTTGTAGGGCAGGTTGCCCACTACCCGCAGACTTTCACCGAGGCTGGAGAAGTCGAATTCGAGCGCATCCCCTTCATGTATCGTCAGCCTTTTCGCGGAAAATTCATCACGTAGCCGCTTCACGATATCCCGGTCGATCTCCACCACATGCAGATGTTCAAGTGACTGGAGTAGAGGTCGTGTCAATGCTCCCAGTCCTGGACCGATCTCTACCATTACATCCTCCCGACGGGGATGGAGGGCGCGAATAATGTCGGCTACGGTTTGGGAATCAACCAGAAAGTTCTGGCCGAAGCGCTTGCGGGGAGTGTGCTGCATGGTTTATGAGAATTTGCAGGCTCGTTTACCCTTCGGCAAGCTCAGGCGAACGAGGATGCAGGATTGAGGGTTATCGCTGATGCGCAACCAGCGATGCCGCCATTTCGATAGCCGCCACCAGGCTGCCCGGATCAGCTTTGCCTGTTCCCGCCAATTCAAGGGCGGTGCCATGATCCACGGAGGTACGGATGATAGGCAAGCCCAGTGTGACGTTGACGGCAGTGCCAAAGCTCGCGTGCTTGAGCACCGGTAGCCCCTGGTCGTGGTACATGGCGAATATGCAGTCGTAATCCTTCAGCTTCGATGGATTGAAAAGTGTATCGGCAGGCAGGGGGCCGATCAGATTCATCCCCTCGGCGCGCAGCTTGTCGAGCGAAGGGATGATGATATCGATTTCTTCCCTGCCCAGATGACCTGATTCCCCTGCATGAGGATTCAAGCCCGCTACGGCGATGCGTGGCTTCGGAATACCGAAGCGAGTGACCAGATCATGCTCGATGATGCGCAGCTTCTGCTCCAAAACATCACTCGTAATGGCACTCGCGACGTCTTTCAGGGGCAGGTGAGTAGTGGCGAGTGTTACCCGCATCCCGCCGCCGGTGAGCATCATGACGGGACGGCCGTTTGTCAGTTGCGCGAGATATTCAGTGTGACCAGTAAAAGAAATGCCGGCATCATTGATGATGCCTTTGTGCACCGGCGCCGTTACCATTGCATCAAACTCGCCATTGATGCATCCGGCAACAGCCCGCTCGAGCGTCTTCAGCACATAGGGCGCATTAGCGGCATCGAGTTTACCGGGAGGGGCAGTCTCGGCCAGGGGAATGTGCAGGACATGCAAAATCCCTTCGTCCGGCCTTAATTCGGTGCGGGAGGGGTAGTCCGTTATTGCCAATGGAAGTCGCAGCAAGCGTGCGCGCTCCCGCAGCAATTCCCTATCGGCAATGACAATGAGCCTGAAAGGCAAACTCAGTTGAGCGACCTGCACACACAGGTCGGGACCGATGCCAGCGGGTTCCCCCGCGGTGAGAGCGAGCTTGGGATTATTCAACATCGGCCGCCCCGTCTATTACAAGTGTTAACAGACCCTAGCCTTCTTCCAGCCGATACTCGACATACGCCCGGTCCCGCAGGCGCTGCAACCATTCCTGGAATGCCGTCTCCGCTTTGCGGGCGCGGATCGCCTGGCGTGCGGACTGGCGTTTTCGCTCCTGGCTTACATCCTGAGTGCGGCGCTCGATGACTTGAATGAGATGCCATCCAAAAGGAGATTGGACAGGGCCGCTGATTTCTCCCGGCTTGAGAGCGCTCATGGCCTGTTCAAATTCCGGTACCGTATCGCCCGGCGAGACCCAGCCGAGATCACCCCCGGTGGGGGCGCTGGCGTCTTCCGAATGAAGCTTCGCCAGTTCCTCGAACTTGCCGCCATGATCCAGACGTTCTTTCAATTCGGTTACACGTCTGTGGGCATCAGCTTCCGAGGTGAGTTCGCTGATTTTTACCAGAATATGGCGCGCATGCGTCTGGTCTATCATAGTAGTTACCGTGTCCTGGTTGCGGCGGTCGACCAGCTTGAGGATATGAAATCCGTTCGGGCTTGGAATTATCCCGGTGATTTCCCCCGGTTTCATTGGAGTCAGTATTTCGGCAAACTTTTTTGTGAGTTGGGCAGCAGGGCGCCAGTTAAGCAGGCCACCTTCCATCGCATCCGGCGCATCCGAGAACTCCGCGGCTACCTGAGCAAACTCGGTCCCCGCCTTCAATTTTGCCAGGACGCTTTCAGCCCGCTGCCGTGCCGCATCACGTTTCAAAGGGTCGGCTCCTTCGGATACCTGCACCAGAATATGGGCAATGCGATATTCGTCGCTCTGGCTGGGCGAATCTTCCTGCGTTTCCAGAAAATGATCGACTTCCCCTTCGGTCACGCTCACGCGATTGCTTACCTCACGCTCTTTCAGCCTGACCAGGATGATTTCATCACGAATCTCGTCACGGAACTTGCTGAAGCTGACCCCGTCTTCCGCCAGCGCCCTGTCGAATTCCTGCAGGGACATCTTGTTTTCCTGCGCGATACGGCGCAAAGTCTGGTCGAGTTCCGCGTCGCTTACGGTCAGTCCGGTTTCGTTCGCAAGTTGCAGTTGCACGCGGTTCAGGATTATTCGCTCCAGAAGCTGCTTTTCCAGTACAGCAGGCGGGGGAGGCTGTACGCCTTGCTTTTGCAATTGTTTCAGCATGGCGCTGAGCATTTCGTCCAGTTCATGGCGGGTAACCACGTTCTCATTCACAACCGCAACGATATGATCGATGGTTTCCACCCCCGAATACGCCGGTTGCTGGACAATGGCCATTCCGGTAAGCAGCGTTAAAAGGGGAAGGGAAAAGGGGGAACGCGACAATTTCGTGCCCATGTGAATAAGCTTCTGGAATAGGGGAGAGATAGCGTGATCGTGACGTGCGAACAGTGATAGATGCGAGGTGCTATGGCCCTTCTATCAAGCCGCTTCCCTGGCTACCCGTCCTGATATACCCGGGAATGCTGCGTTGCAATACGGTCAACGGGTTCGATCCGATTTGCATCAGGCCGTTCAACTCAAGTTGCAAAAAAGCCGCTGTGGTCGATTTCTGCGTAGCAAGGGTCAAATGCTGAAGCACAAACCGCAACGACCAGCAGCAGGCATTATACTCAACTCCTGCCAGCCCTTCCAGAATTCTCTTATCCTGTAACGAGTAATTCAGGCGGGCCACCGTTTGCCATCTTTCCGACCATCGCCATTGGCTGGAAGCATCCACCTGATGCAGCACATCGCGGGTAAAACGGTAACCGAAATTCAACACGCGACCCGGCTCCGGACGATAGCTCACACCCGAGCGGACCACATCCGCCAGGAGGCGCGTCTGGTCAAACTGGAAGCTGGTGTCGGTACTGATGGTGGGTGTAAGAAAACCCGACACTGCGGCAATAAAATCAGGTCGGCGATCGATGGTTTGTGGGGTCTCCAATGTGATCCGGCGATCGATAAAGCTTAATTGATGCCCGACAGCCAAGCGCAAACGCTCCCTCCCGGTACTGGATTCCAGCAGGCGGGTCGTCAGCGCAAAAGTCACCTGGTTGGCATCATTGATACGGTCGCTCCCGCTGAAACGGTTTTCCGCCAGCATCTGGGCAAAGCTGAAGTCAGTCTTGGCGGAATCGAAATTCGGCAACTGATCTTGCGCGCGGAATGGGACGTAAACATAGAAAACGCGCGGCTCAAGCGTCTGCGTAAAGCTTTCTCCGCCCAAGGACATTTTGCGATCGAAGGCAAGGCCGCTGTCGAGGCTGAATATCGGCAAGGTGCGGCTGGGGTTTTCATCGGACAAGCCGGCAGCCTCCCCGAGGCTGTAACGGGTGTAGTGCATGCCCACCTTGGGCGTGATGAAACCGAACGAATTGCGAAGAGGGTAGCTCATGCTTGGGAAGAGCACGATCCTGCGGCCGTTGACCAGAGTGGGATGGGAGAAGTTGGTCCAACTCCCAGAAAGATTGACATCGACTCCCGTTCCGAAGACGTCCGGTTTATTCGCGTTCAACCCCACCTGCGGCAGGCGCTTGTAAGGCACGACAATTGTGGCCAGGGGGTCCTGAATCGTCTGGAAGCTCTGGACAAGCGAGGTTACGTTAAATGTGCCGTCATCTCCCAGCCCGCGATTGTAAGACAGCAGTCCCTGCTGCAGCAGGTTGGTGCGGGATGTGAGATTCAGGTTGTTGCCAAAGTCGCGAAAATAGGTTGCATCCGACACCCTGTTGTAATCCAGGCGAGCGGAAAAGCCAGCGCCCAGATAATGATTGTGCCAGAACGACGTGCGCCACCGCGTCGTTTGCGTATCCAGGTCATGAGGCACGATGTCGGCGAGCAGGTTGCTGCTCGAGTTTTGGCCCAGAAAGCGAAATTCGTTGTTGATCGCTAGGCCGCGCTTCGACATCATGCGTGCGGAGAACGTGGCGTCATAGTTGGGCGCGATGTTCCAGTAGAAGGGCAGAGCCAGTTCAAGACCGGTCCTGCTGCCGGTGCCGTAGGTCGGCGCCAGCAATCCTGATTTGCGCTCGCCGCTGTATGAGAAATTCATCCAAGGGGTATACAGTATCGGCACCTCCTTGAAGGTGAGCTTCACATTTTTGGCGGTGCCCACTTTCTTGTCATTGTCGAGCTTCAGGTCGGTCACCTGGAGAACCCAACTGTCGTCTCCCACAGGGCAGGTGGTGTAATTGGCCTTCTGCAGGCGGTACTGGTTCTCGCCTTCAAACAGGAGCATGCCCGCATAACCGCGGCTGCTCGCATCCTTCAAACGATAGCTGGGCTCGCTTAACTGGCCGGTTTTGCTCAGCAGATTGAATTTGAGATCGGATCCTTCCAGTATGTCACCTTCCTTTTCCACACGAACGTTGCCTTGGGCCTCGGCATCGTTGGTGCCCTGGTTGTATTTCATCCGCTCGGCGGAAATAAACTGAGCGCCGGCAGACAGTTCCGCCTTGCCTATCGCTTCGATTTCCTCCTCCACGTGGCCTTGCAAGCGATCCGCAACGACGAACACGGGGGGCTGTTTGTCCGTTTCCGCTTCAACTTCTGCCAGTTTTTGCTCGATTGCCTCGGGTTCAGCCTCGCCGGCAAGACGCAGCTTTGCGTCGCCTGCTTCTTCCCTGTGCCCTCCAATGCGCTCGCCTTCTGCAAACCCCGGTCTGTCCTGGTCTGCTTCTGCCGCTGCAGGTGTCCTCGCGGACTTCTCCCCGCGCTTTTGCGCGGATAAACTGCCCGGCGCGGACTGAGTCCTGGTGCGCAGCCTGGGCTCTCCTTCTTCCACGACAGGTCCGGGAAGGCGTTCCACGCCACCTGGTAAAACCATATTTTCCGCCTTCTCCGATTCCTGGGCTGAGGTGCCTGCCCGGGAGCCGGTTTTTATTGCGGGGGATGGTGTATAGTTCTGCTGAGGCCCGGGCGGCGTATCTTTAGCGGTGCGGCCCGCTTTTTGATTGGGTTTTTTTATCTGATCAGTTGAAATGGTCGAGCGACTGCGTAATTCACTCTCGTTTCTGGTGTCTGACTCGTATTCATGATGGCCCCCGATGCTTTCCGTATCGATAACCACCGGCTTATCGTCACCCTCCCCAGAAGGGGCTGGGCGTCCCTGCTCTGGCTTTGAAGAAAGAGACGGCAGATCGGCATGCGCATTGCAGGCAAGGCAAAACAGCAAAAACAACCAGCCAGCGGAACGGATAAAACGCAATTTCATGTAAAGTTCTTCAACCTGAAAACGATATCATCCGGAAATGGATGAATGCCTATTTTCAAGCTCATAAGTCTCGCGTCACCGTATGGAAGCTGCTGTATGGAAGCATGGGGCGCGGAATAGGGGGGCGCCACCCGTGCAAATGGAAGCTGCTCCTGCGTGCAGTCCGACGCTCAACCGGCATCAGTAGTGGACTGCAAACAAACAAAAGCTGTAAGTGTAACAAAAAAGAGTGACAAGCCAGCAGGGAAGAGGTCGAACGAACAATCGAAGCACGCTGACAGGATGGAACGGGCCAATTCCGGGCGGGCATATCGGGCGGGGATATTTTAGCCGCAAGCAGGCGGACGCGTAATTCATTTTATATACATCAGGAGCAAGCTTTGCATATTCATATCCTTGGCATCTGCGGCACATTCATGGGAGGCATTGCGGCAATCGCACAGGAAGCGGGTCACAAGGTTACCGGTTGCGATGCGGGAGTCTATCCCCCAATGAGTACGCAATTGAAATCGCGGGGTATCGAGTTGATCGAAGGATTTTCCCCGGAACAAACCAGGCTGAATCCTGACCTGTTCGTAATAGGGAATGTGGTGAGCCGCGGCAATCCCCTCATGGAAGAGATTCTGGACCGCAACCTGCCCTATATTTCCGGTCCTCAATGGCTTTCGGAAAATGTCCTGCGGGACAAATGGGTGCTTGCGGTCGCGGGGACGCATGGCAAAACCACAACCAGTTCCATGCTGGCGTGGATTCTCGAATATGCCGGAATGGAACCCGGATTCCTCATTGGCGGCATACCACAGAACTTCGGAATCTCGGCCAGATTGGGGGTTTCCGGTTTTTTCGTCATTGAAGCCGATGAATACGACACGGCTTTTTTTGACAAGCGTTCCAAGTTTGTCCATTTTCATCCAAGAACAGCCATTCTCAATAACCTGGAATACGATCATGCAGATATTTTCAGGAATCTGGAGGAGATCGAGCAGCAGTTTCACCATCTCGTGCGTGTCGTTCCCGGCAAGGGTCTTATCATCAGCAATGGCCAGGAAGAGAATCTGGAGCGGGTCTTGCGGAAGGGATGCTGGACACCCGTCGAAAGGATAGGCGTCGCTAACGGGTGGGAGGCAAACGTCCTCACGGATGGTGCAGTTGCCGTATCCTTTTTGGGTGAATCTCAGGGAACGCTGCTATGGGAATTGCTGGGAAAGCACAACCGGATGAATGCACTCGCCGCACTGGCTGCTGCTCGTCACGCCGGTGTACCGGTAAAGACAGGCATTGCCGCACTGGCGGAATTCAGGAATGTCAAGCGCCGCATGGAAGTAAGGGGCGTAACGAGGGACATCACGGTCTATGACGATTTTGCCCATCACCCGACAGCGATTCGGACAACGATCGATGGATTGCGCAGCAGGGTGAAGGAAGCGCGCATCATTGCCGTGCTTGAGCCACGCTCGAATACCATGAAAATGGGCGTGTGGAAAGAAAGTCTGGCAGACAGCCTGACAGGGGCGGACGTGGTGTTCTGCTACGCCGCCAACCTGGGCTGGGATTTGCCACAAGCGCTGCTTCCGCTGGGCGAAAAAGCGGTTGCCTTTGAAGAGCTGGAACAATTGATAGCCGCGATTACGGCATACGCCCAACCAGGCGACCATGTACTCGTCATGAGCAATGCCGGTTTCGGGGGTATTCACGAAAAACTCCTCAAAAGGATGGCTGCAGTTGCAGCAGACGAAGTTGCCAGTGGGTAAGGGTTAAGCTGCCGCCAGTCAGGCAGACAGATATGGCAGGACAGGAACCGGATTGACAATCACTGCGGTGATTTTACCTTGCCGCAATTCGCGCTGAGCCAGCGTCCCGTAGTATCCGCGTGCTCATTGACGGGAGTGTTTTGCATTGTGCCGGTAAACACGGTCCATCCCGAGAAACTTTCCGGTGTCGTAAACGAACCCTCGGCTCGCCCCTTGCCCTGCAATTGAGGATTGGTGCAGACGAGATCCATCTTGTAGTCATTCTCGGTGCGGATGGCATTCTTGATGCTGCATCCCGCTTCGTGAACGTGCAAATAGGAAGGAATCTCCTGATCCGCCATTTCCTGAGTGATGCAGATTCTGGAGGTGGCCGCTCCATTCTCGATTTGCGGTAAATCCAGTCCATATTGCTTCGCCAGATTCGTCAGCTGCTGCATTTGTTCAGGCGGAATCCGTGGCACCAGGGCCAATAGCATCGACGTCGTCGTTATTTCCCATAAGCCGGGCCTTATGGGGGGTTCTGCCGCATAGCCCACCGAAACCATGAATAACAGTAGTGATGGAAGGATTTTTCGCATCGAATCTTTCAGCTCGGTTCTTCAGATATCAACCTATTGATTATACCAGTCTGCAACTTAGGAGCTCATATACGGAAAGTGTAAGGTTTATGTACTAGACTGAGGTCGTGGGGACCCACTTTCACTGTGGTTTCCACTGTGAAACGAGCAAAAATGCGATGAGGTTGATATGTTTCCCTACTCAGATCCGGCGGGTCGCGATTTTATTAATAACGATGCCGCGTCAACCACTTTCCGGCAGCGGCTGCAGGGGTTATACGACGAATTTGCGCGTCAGCCCAATTCCGGTTTTACCTGGCTCGAAGCTTTCGATCAGTTAACCGGTAGCCAGTCGCCCCAGCAGGTGAGTGTGGACTGGGCTGCGTTTCCTATCACCGCGCGGGGAACCGATGCCGCTATTGACCGGGACCGCTTCCAGAACCAAGACGAGTACGTCGAGTGGCGGACGGAGACAGGCCAGGGCGGTCTGACACGAGTAACATTTACGACAGAATTCCCGGAATACTTTGAAGCATTTGCTGCACTCGGGCTTGACCAGCTGGTTGCCGTAATCCAGGATGTCTTGCCGCGCGCAAACCCGACAGCAGCTGAGTTGTTCGGCTCTGGGTTCAATCCTGCATCCAGCTCAGCGTTGGCCCGCGCCCGCACCTTCCGCGCCCGACTGCCGGAAAACCCATGGAATAACGGAGAAAAAGGCATACTTTGCCTGACACAGCAGTTCAACACGCTCAGGGCACTGTTTAATCTGCTCGGGGCATGCAGCGTCCCGACCACGCGTGGCACACCTGAAAATACCTGTTCGCTTGTAGAACCCGCCTGTGGCCCGGAACGGAGTTCCGATCCTGTTTTGTGCAGCACAGCCCAGCGGAGTGTGAGAGGAAATCTCGGATTGAGCCTGCGTGATCCGGCAGGCGTACGGATTGTGAAGCTGGATGGCGTGTGGAGAATCAATGATCGCGAAATAGACATCAATGATCCCGCTCAAAATCAGGAAAGCTGGGTCATAAGCCGGAATGGGCGTAGAGCGGTGTTATCAGTTGCGGCCGGTATGACTGTGGATGGGAATGCTTTGATAACCGGAGCGCAAGTCTCGCGCAAACTGAAGGTTGCCGCCGATCTTCTCGCAGCTCCCACCTCGGTGCTTCCGGAATGGGCTCGCACTGGTACCGAATCCAGCTCCCGCGGCCCGCATTGATCATGCCACTTTTCAACTGCATTCTTCCTGCTCTCGCTATATACGCGACCATTGCGTCCAGCTTTGGTCATGCCCAAGCCCCACCAAACGCGCTGCAACTCAAGCAACTCCGGAACGGGGACAAGCCCCAGGTAATGACCGCAGTGGAAATTGCGGGACTCGGTGATCCGGTCTTCAAGCTCCTGCTCAAGGACAAGGCCGACAGGGTCACGCTCGCGGATGTGCAGGATGCGATACAGCCCAACACTGCCAACCGTCACCTCTTCATTGTCAGCGAACGTATCGTGCAAGCCGCGAAAACTGGAACCCGCCGGGCGGTGGTCGCATTCGACGGCGCGAATGCCGGGGAGACGCTCAAAGGCAACGTCATGTTATCTGTCTCCTTTGGTCCGAATGGTTTCCCTAAGGAAGCCGAGATCGAGGCCTGGGGCTGGGACGATAAACGCGGACGATATAACTATTACAAACTGGATGCCGCAGGGTCATCGCGGGGCGGCATGGTCTGGAAATTTCGCGGTTCTTCGGAAAAAGCGGACTTGCTGACAACGCGGGAGCGGGCAGGAACTTGCCTGCGCTGCCATGTCAGTGGAGCACCGATCATGAAAGAACTGTTTTTTCCCTGGAACAACTGGCATGCGGGCGTAGGAGGAAGCTTCTTCGCAGACTATCTCGACCCCGCCTCCCCTCGTCCGGACAAATGGCCGGCAGCCAACACCTCTCCTTTCATGCGACTTTCTATGGCAGATAAGCTGGAAACCGATTTCCTCATTCCCTCCTTCAAGCGATTCAACCGGTCGCGCCTCAACGCAGTTTTGAGGCAGAATGCGAGCGGGAGCCCGTCGATTTCTCCCGCTGGCACAATGACAGTACTGGAAGGCACTCGCCTGCTGCGGCCTCTCTTTCAGACAACCGAAATCAACCTGATTTCATCCCGTAATACTTCGGGCTTGCCTCCTTTTGGACGCGCTACCGACTTCCTCCCCAGATCCAATATACAAATCCCGGCATCATTCTTTCTTAACGTCCAGTTGATCGCAGGCGGCGGCACCGGAGGTCTGGGCGGGCTCAAGCTGATCGATGCAAACCGCTTCTCTACCTTCAAACTTAGCCAGCAGGAGAATAAAGACTTGGTGGAGAAGTTTAATCTCCTGTTGGACGGAGTGCGCGGGGATACGCACTTTGCATGGTTTGTACCGGAACCCGGCTTCGTCGAAAACGATCTTGTCGATCAGGCGCTGCAACTCGGCGTTGTGACGCCCCATTTCGTCGCCGCTGTACTCGCGGTCGATCTGGAGAAGCCTGTTTTTTCCAGCGCGCGTGCGGAATTGCTCAAATTCGTCCCGGATGAGTTCGAGTTCATTCCGGTACCGAGGGGTACAGATCCATTAACTGTACAACGAGATCCTGAGAAGGATTTCCTCACCCAGGAAGTGATCTCCAGGATCGGCCAGGGTGGCCCTGATCCCGGTACAAATGTGGACGAGTTCCGCAAACTGCTTGCCTCGCCCGATGCAGTGGCGGAGTTGGAAAAGCGGGTAAAAGCCTATGTCGAGCGCATCCAGGCAGCGCTCGATCCGGCGGCCAACGGGAGCAACGGGAGGAAAGCCGAGCTTGAGCGGCTGTATGGATTACTGGTCGAGCGGCGGCGTCTGATGGAGGCGCATCCTGTTCTTCAAAATCTGGACGAAACCGAGGGCCGGCTTCTTTTTCCGCTCCCAACCAGAGACTGAGAAGCGGCGGAGCAGCAAGCCGCTTCCCGATTTTCCATCGTTAAGGTTTCTCCTCCCTAGCTTGAGAGAGGGGACAGGGGAGAGGGCACGATCAAGGGGAGGCTGAAGATATGAAACCGTTATCAAACTCGCACCTCTCCGCATCTTCGCTGATCACGTCGCATGCTTTTTCACTGATCATGTAGACGGATGAAGCGATGAAAAACCCGGGTATTTTGGGGAAAACGGAAGCATCCACAATACGCAGATTCCGGGTGCCATAAACGCGAAACCGACTGTCGACGACGGCCATGGGATCAGTGGCAGCGCCCATTTTACAAGTACAGGAGGCATGGTGTCCCCACGCCTGGTTTTCGATAAAACGCCGTATATCTTCGCGACTCTTGACTTCCGGCCCAGGCAAAACCTCCTCCTCGATTACATCTGAGGATAGTCTAATGATATTGCGCACTGTTTCCACTCCGGCGACAAGCGATTCCATGTCTTCTCCAGCGTTCGTGCCTTCCGAGAAATAATGAAAGTTTATGTCCGGTACATCGCGCGGATCGGCGGATCGGAGCGTGACCCGCCCGGCTGTATTAGCGGTGTGCCCCTTGAGGATGGCCCAGGTAAAGGCGTTTTCTGTCCTGGCAATGTTATTGGCATAACCCGGATAATATCCCCGGAAATCCCCGATCAGCCCGAAAATGAATAAATCGGGATCCGGGCGTTCGGGAAACGAGCGCTTCATGAGCGCGATCGTTGCACCGTTCGTTGTGTACGGTCCAACGCCCTGAAGCCACTGGCTGAACTGGGAATCAGGCGCCTCGCCCGGGGCGGGACAGCGGAGTTTCATTCCTTTGATCAGGGGGATGTTTTCCCTGAGCCGGGTAACCACGCCCAGTTCATAACGGTCTTGCAGATTTTCTCCCACCCCTGGCAAATCTACTTTTACCGCGATGCCATGGCACTCCAGTTCTTCCCGAGGACCGATGCCGGAGAGCTTGAGCAACTGGGGTGTATTGAATGCGCCCGCGGAAACAATCACCTCCCGTTCTGCAAGCACGGTTTCCACGATCCCTGGGGCTGCTGCTCCATGCTGTGGATCCGCACGGTATTGATGGGCGCCGGAAATATACTCCACTCCATAGGCCTTGTTCTGTTCATCGAGCAGGATACGCTTCGCGAGCGCATGAGTCCTGACTTCGAGAAAATTGGGGCACTGCTCGCGAACGCGCAATATGTACTCGCGGGCTCCAGCCCGCCGCCCCTGACCGGTGGTGATCGGTATCTTGCATAAGCCTTCTGGCTTTCTCCGGATAAAACGCCAATCGTTGGGATCACCATGGGTTTTTATCTTGAGCAAGGTCCGCTTGATGGGATTGACAATGCTGCTTAGCGATTCCTCGAGCGCGGCTTTTGAAAGCTTCCTCAGGACTTTGTCCCTCAGCAGCATTTCCCGCTCTGCCAGATTTGTTGGAAGCCAGCCTTCAAACCCGTGTTTGCTATTCGGTTCCTCAGCCCGGCTGGCATATTCGCAGCGCTCCATGCGCTTGAAATACTTGTGCATGTTCTCACTGCGCCAGGATTCATCCCCGGTCTTTTCGGCGATATAGTCCCAGTCGCTATTGTGAGGATAGATCAGCAGCATTGCATTGTGCGCGGTACATCCCCCGAGGGTGCCGGAGCGCGGGTATAGCACGCCGTTCTGTTCCGGAACGAACTTGTCATCCTGTCTCTGCTGCTCGTCATCCGCGTAGTGACGCACAAAGAAGTCCCAACGCAGAGCCTCGTGCTCCGAGGCACGCGCATGAAAGGCGGGAACGTAATATTCGCAGGGATCGTCTTCTCCCCCCGCCTCCAGCAGCAGTACGCGGAAACCTTTCAACGCGAGGTTGCAGGCGAGTGGACCTCCGCCCGCTCCGGAACCGATGATGACGTAATCGAATTTGTTCCCTGCAACGGACGGACAATTCAGGGGGGCAAAGGGTCGCGAGGTACCCTTCCAGAGAAGGGTAGAGCAACTGGCAAGAAAGGTGCTTGCACCGGATACCAGCAGGGCGCTGAGCTTGACAAAACTGCGTCGGGAGATCAAGGCGAAACCAATAGTATTTTTCTGCGAAGAGTCGCAAAAATCATTATAAAGGAAAAGTTTCCGCCGGTTTGGCTGCAACTTCCCTTCGGTTTGTCCTCCGTTTTGCAATAAGAATTAGAATTCGCACCGCTCCCCCGAGGGGAGCGGTGATTCTGGAGGTGATCCCTCGCGTGGTGCGTCACATCGTTTTCAGGAATTCGATCAATGCGCGTTTGTCGCTATCACCCAGTCCCCGCCGCCCTTCGTCTCCCGGCAGATAATCGGTTCCAAAGTAGTGACCTCGGTTGACCACGAAGTCCGGACATTTGCTTACGCCGAGCAGGGGATCGACCAGATCAGAATAGACCTTGCGTAATTCCGCATCTGTGATCCGGTCGGGCGTTACCTTGGCGGCGATCAAATCCCCCAGATGACCTTTGAGTGTCTTCAGCAGCGTCTTGACTTCGCCGCCTCTTTTTTCGAGGTCCAGATTGGACAGAAGGCTCACGGGTGTGCCCTCCGGTATGGGCCCCAGATTCAACACGCCGTCATGGATCGGCAATCTGACATACCAGGGCAGATAACCCTCCGGTATCAGCAGCCAGCTTCTCGCCCAGGTTCGGTCGATGATGCCGGGCACTTCCTTGCCCGAGCGAGTGACATAAGTGCGGCTTTCGCAACTTGTTCGTTCCTGATCCCCATAATTCTTTTCCGCATAGTAACCTCCCGCATACAGGTCTTCCTGGTCGCAGTAGCGTTTTTCCGGCCAGAGCAATTGCTCTATCCCGCTATAAAAGGATTTCATCCTGTCTTCAACAGCCCCTGAGGGATAGAATTTGCCTAGAGTGTTATTCAACAGGAAGGGCGCCGAGGACCAGAGGCTCGCAAGCGAAGGCGGTCGGATATACCCGCGGCCACCGTCAGGCATGGGATAGGAGCGCGGCTCCCGTGTCACGGGATGGTGAATCAGCGCGCTTCCCACGGAGGGCAATTCTTTGTACGAGGTGGAGGAGAAATTATCCCAGGTATCGCCCTTGAGTGCGTTGGTTGCAAGGGAAGCGCAAATATTCGTTTCAAGGAGAGTGACAGGAACACGCAACTCGGTAGAAAGATAATTGTCAGCAAGAAAATCCTCCTTCAGAACGATTTCTTTCATCTCCTGCCTGAATTCGTCGGTCTTTGTCCAGTTCCAGTACTGGTTCCAGCAACTCAGGTAATCAGACCCGACGCAACCGTTATTGGGGAAGAATTTCACCGCTTTCTCCGGCAGCTTGCTCGAGTGGCAGCCGGCGCAGTTCTCCGCAAATACTTCCTTGCCGCGTTTCAGAGTGGCCGCATCAGCGGTTAGATGACGCTGGCCTCCCGGCGCTTCCGCCAGATAATCCGGCCGGCTGGCTGCGAGGAAAAACAGCGATGTATCCAGAGTCTGGTTTTCCGTTGCCCGCCAATAGCTGGAATTCTTGTTGGCAGTGGCGATCGGGAACGGCGTGAACGGCTTGCCGCCGATCAGTGGATTGATATGCTGAAGCCACTCCTCGCTGAAAAGTCCGATATTTACGAAAACGCGGTTAAAGGCGCCGAGCGCGCCCACGGAATCTGCTCCATCCTTGAGCACCCGTGGGGTGAACACCGCGCCCGATTTTTCGAAGAACCTTCTCAGCGGACTTTCGGAAGATATCTCCCGATAATCATTAAACTGCTTATTGTTCAGCTCATCACCCGTCAGTTGCTCCCTGCCAGAGCGCAACGCATTCTTCATCCGTGCGCCCAGGTTATATACCCCATTCATGCTGCGCGGATTGTTCATGTAGTCTGTTGAAATGAGCGAAGTATCCAGGGCGCCGGGGCGATTGGTACTGAGGAACTGATAGGCGAAGCTGTTCTTGTCGGCCTCATAGGCGAATATCCGGTCGAACCAGAAATATTGTGCGCCGGGATTGGAATTAAGATTGGCCCATTGCGGGTTCTCCGGATCCTTCGGCGGATTGGAAGGGTTCGGGCCTACATGGCAGAATCCGCACGACATCCCGACCCGGTAGGGCTTCACCAGATTGGCATCGTTGTAGTAGGACGGATCGGTATAATATCTTTCCGGGTCCCAGCGCTTTTTTGCGGCTTCATCGAAATCGGGATTGGGAAACAATCGCAATCCTACAATCCCGCTCGCATATCCGTAGTAGGACCCGATCGGCACTGTCTTGCCGCGCGCCCCGATCTTTACGCCAGGGTATTTCTCTTCATTCTCGAACGGGTCGCGCGCGCAATTTGGATCGCGCACGTCGAGATACAGGCCAAAGCGGTCCGCACGTCCCAACGGATTGCCCTGTGCATCCACATTTTTCCTGAAGCACGGTTCATTGACAAGACCGAACCAGTACCATCGATTATCCCGGCTATATCCCGGATTTTTCATGAGGTGCGGATGATTTGAAAGAACCTTCAGGAGATCGAAGCTGCCCTGGCTGTTGATATTGAGATGGTCCCAGAACTTGTCATCGCCGCCTGTCCAGACTATCCAGTTATTCCGGCCCCTGACGATGGCTTTTACAGCTTCTTGCGGAACGCGGGAAATACCGGGAACAAACGGTTCCAGCGTGGCGACAACCTTCTGCGGGTCTTGGCTGATCCCATAGTCCATGTCCTTGAAGTAATCTTCGTCCGCGCCGGGGAAGCTCTCTGCTGATCGATTCGCGCATTGTGCCTCGTCCTTCACTGCGCCTGCCTTCGTAAACGGACCTTCGACACATTCGGTTGCAATCCAGGGCGGGCGCTTGTAGGCGCAGCCGATAAGCAATGTAGTCAACCCCATTGCAATGAGAGTGATGGCAACTCTTTTGGACTTCATGTGGCAGCCTCCAAGCAGAAATCGAATATTATTGGTTTTTGCGGATGCGGAAAAAAGCATCTCCCGGCAATGAAAACACAGCCTTGTTTTACAACGACGTCGAGTCGTAGACGTAACCCAGATCTTCCGTATCCACCAGGTCATCATATGATTCCCCCCACGGATCCATGATGCGGTCAGACCCGCTCAGGTTGGGCTCCGCCGATGAATTGGCCTGTTGCCAGATATGCCACAAGCGGTCCACTTCGGCATGATGAAGCCAGAAAACGGGATCCGTGGGTGATGACATCGTATTGTTCATGATGCCGCCCACCCACGCATGACCGTGATTATGAGCGGGAAGGCTCGTTCCATCCGGTCTCCGGCCCCAGCCCTCGATCCCGTAAGTGAATTTCGTATAGTCATTCTCATTGTCCAGACCGGTATTCTGGATGGAGAACTGGTTAACGATGATATCCACATCCGTCGCGTTGGCTTTTTGCGGTGGCGAAGCATTTTTGCGTGATGGTGGCGGTGTTCCCGTATCCGGATCATTTGCAGGCAGAAAACCGTTCAGCCAGGCGGGGAAGGGGTCTTCCCAGCGCCAATAGGGGACCGCCAGTTTTTCAGTTGCACTGGGACGGAGAATAGCGTCAACACGCTGCAATTCCCGCTCGAACTCGACGAGATAACGGCGATGCCAGCCCAGAAAACGGTAAAGGCCTGTCTCGCCCATCATGCCATGCATGTCATGCGACATGTCCATGTGAAACTGGACCAGTTCGAGATATTTGCCTTCCTCCACCAGACGAACAACCGCATTGCGGAATGCCTCCTGGTTTTCCGGCGAAAGGTCCGCCTGATTCTGGCGAGTGACCGGTGCGCCCGGCGGTTTGGGCGCGAAGGCGGCTGCTCCGCCCAGCAGGGGTTTTACCAGTTTCTTATGGATATCCTTAAGCAACTCCAGCTTGTCCAGGGGAAAGCCGAGAGCGAGAACTTCATCGAAGGTTTTGGGGTGAAGATGCTCGCCGGCCTCATGCGAATGGTCCATTTTTTTGCTCCTGACAAAGGGTTTAAGGAGAACAACCGGGCGCAGTATGACTCTCGCTCGATATCAATACGCCTTCACACAATAACTATAGTACATGGCGATTGATCCGCTCGATTTTACACAGTCCGACTATGACCTATCTGCGCTTGAGTTTGAGCTCAATCGAGAGCTCTGCAAGTCTTGCCCTGCATCAAAATGGCTTGCGCACGGCAGCGTCGCGGATCGGGCGAATGGTGGCCTGAACTTGGGAATGAGCGGAGTGGGATGTTGGGGAAGAATTCTACTTCTAAGCTGTCTCCTTGACAGGGAAGCCTGTGCTGACACCAGCTCTCCCACCATTCATAGAAGACGTGGAAGAATAACCTCTATCTCACTGCGGCAGAGAATGAGCAAATCTGAAGGGAGAAACGTTAAATGAAGGATGAGAATCTTTAGCGTGTAAGCAATGGATTACGAACTCAGACCCGCCACATTTGAGGATTACCCATACTGCTATCGTCTCACCAAAAGAAACATGTATGAGTTGTTCTGTCGTCACTGGGGAGGCTGGTTCCAGCCGAGGTCCGTAAGGGATTCGTGATCAAGGACATCTCCATGGTGATCATTGCCGGTAAACGGGCAGGTTATCTCAACGTAATAAAAGAGCCCCCTGCCTGTTTACGTTGCAAATTTTCAGCTATCTCCTGCCTGGCAAAACCGGGGAATTGGGACAAAGCTGTTGAATCGCCTGCTTGCCACTCATTCAAGAGACAGTATTCAACTTACGACTTTTAAAGATAATCCAGCGAAAAGACTATACGAGCGAATGGGATTTGTCGTTGTGGAGAAAAATGGCATGACAGTTAGAATGGAAAAACGACCGAGCAAAGCGAGCGGATGAGGCTGACTCAGTGGCGACTGCAGGTATGTAAGGAGGCTCAGAGTAAGAACGAACCCATCAAAGCCATGGTTGAAGATCGGTTTCGCCAAGGCCACTGAAGAATCAACAAAAGGACGCCCACCTGATAAAAATTCACATTGACTAATTGGGGATCGGATATATGATGAAATAGGTGGGTTAAGCGGAGGCGCCTGAGTCTGAGTGGGTGGACCCAATTTCTGATGGGGGATCGATCGTCGGTCCTGTCTTTTGAAGAGTGGGACGTGAGGCGAGCAACCGGAGAAAACCTTATTCGAGTTTGGAAGAGCTGTTACAACGAGTCCGGATGCGACAGGAGCAGCCGAATGGCGCGTACGGTGCCGGTCGGGGTTAATGAGGAATGCGCAACAGGAGATAGGGAGGTAATAATGGCTTACGATATTCAGCAGGTGATCAATATGTCGCAAGACGAGCTCGATAAATTGTTTTCTTCGGGGGAAGTCGGCGAGATACCGGATGGTGAAGCAAAGGGCACCGCTATTATCGCGCCCGGCACGCCTTACAACTATGCGATCGCGCAGGTCATCAATTTTTTTGCCTGGCAGGGAAAGATTTTTGACGCCAAGACAAGTACCTTGAAGAACGAAATTTCACCTTTTGGCTTTCGCGCGATCATCGCCAAGGTGTACAAGGACGATAGCTGGTTCGACCACAAGCCGTGCATTGTTCTCGATTATTCGGAAACATCGACAGTCGCCCAACGGATCCGTGACGAAATCCGCAAGGTGGCGGACAAGCAATATCTGGGAAAGGTTTACTGGGGCAACAAGCACCTTATAGACTTCTTCCTGCAGTTCTGAGTTATCTGAGGGATTCCGCCACACTCCGCTTTCAGGCATTCGGGTTGAATGTTTGAGACTTCAAAACAGGTTTGCGGTTATCGGAACTCCGTCGTTTCACGATGGCGTCTGTTTCACTGACGGGCTCAGCTTATACTTCGCAATCGGGTGGCAGGAAAGCCGGTTGAGCAGAAAAACAAGAAGTCGTATAAATATCGAGTGAGATAAAAAGCCATGACACCTCAATCCAGCTTCATGATTGTTGCGGCTGTACGTGACGGGCAGTTGAAAGACCTGCATGCCTTACTGGCTTCGATGAATAACCTGCCCGGTCATGCTGACCCCAATAATAAACTGATTCCATTTGGGAAGTTTGATCGCCTGCACTTTGCACGTTTCGTGATCATAGAAGCAAGAACCGCGCAGGAAATTAGAGCATTCGGTGTAACGCCAAGACCGTGGCAACCCACACTCGCCTTTCTTGGCGATATTGACGGAGATATGCAGACTTTTTTTCTGGAACTGATTGAGCGCGCAGAGCCAGGTCTAAAAAAAGTCTTTTCTCATTGCGAAGGTTTTTCCGGGGAAAACCAGGACCTACTGGGCTGGATGAAGGCAAACAATATAAACGCCAGCGCCACCTATGTTAACTGGATTGGTCGAACGGTCAGGCAAATCCATGAAGAAGCAGCGCTCCATCGAAGTTTGTCTACCTATCTGCAGAAAACTGCCGACGATGTGGGCCGGGAGAATGTCCGTGCCTTGCGGCAAAAGCTGTTGTCTTATGTCGAAATGGAAAAATACAAAGGCAGGCTTACGTTAACCCCGCCAGAACCCACACCCCCCGAATGGAAAATGCGCAATCTTCTGCATATGATCGGGATTCCATTGATTCTGCTTCTTCTATCCCCGCTATTACTGGTTATCGCACTTATCTTTGCGCTACGTTTGAGAATGCTCGAACGCTCTGACCCTGAGCTCTTTATCCGGCCAAGCCGTGAACATTTGGCAGAGCTTACGGTGCAGGAAGATCGGGATGTCAGTAATCAGTATAGTGTGTTCGGTGACGTGAAACCTGGTGTGGTCCGCTTGTTGACTTTCAAATTCGTACTTCTGGTGACCGACTATTTTGCCAGGCACATATACAACCACGGATTTCTTGCCCGAATAAAAACGATTCATTTTGCCCGCTGGGTGTTCATGGACAATAACCATAGGGTTTTTTTCGCCAGCAATTATGATGGCAGCCATGAAAGCTATATGGATGATTTTATCAATAAGGTTGGCTGGGGCCTCAATCTTACCTTCACCAATGGTGTCGGCTACCCCACCACCCGGTGGATCATCAAGGAAGGTGCAAACCGGGAACATGCCTTCAAATATACGCAAAGGCGGCATCAAATACCCACCGAGGTTTGGTATAAGGCCTACCCGGGATTAACAGCCGTTGATCTGGCGCGAAACAGTCGTATCCGGCAAGGCGTGGAAATTCGGCAATCCAATGATGCGGAAATCCGTGAATGGCTCAGCCTGATCTGAGGAGCATGGAAATGAAAGAATCAAGCGACTTTGAATTCGATGATCTTCAGGGGCTGCTGCGCTTTGGATATGGGAAGCTGACGGATACCTCTTTTCTGTTGCTGAATATCGTAAATGCCGATCTGGCCAAAAAATGGCTGGAGACAGCACCCATCAGCAGCGCCCTTACGCAGGATCCTCCACCAGAAACGGCGCTGCAAATTGCCTTTTCCGTGGAGGGTCTGCGTGCCCTCGGACTGGAGGAATCCGTTGTCGAGGGTTTTTCCGATGAGTTCATCGTGGGTATGGCAGGAGATGAAAGCCGTTCCCGCCGCCTGGGTGATGTCGGCAGCAATGCGCCCCAGCAGTGGAAATGGGGAGGACATGCGGCACAGGTGCCCCATGTCCTGTTACTGCTTTACGCCACGAAAGGAGGCCTCGACGCCTGGCAAAAAACCATAGAAGGCGAACATTTCTCCAATGCATTTGAGTTGCTGCAGGAATTACCTACGCTTTATATCGGTGACATCGAGCCTTTCGGATTTCCGGATAGTATCAGTCAGCCAACCGTGGACTGGATGCAACGGCAAAGCACGGATACTCACGAGCGCGATCGTTATTCCAACTTGCTGGCTCCTGGAGAAATCGTACTTGGCTATCGCAATGAATATGGACAGTACACTGCACGCCCGCTCATCGATCCCCGGAAAGACAAGTTTGCAACCGTGCTGCCTGGCGCCGAGGATGATCTCCCACTAAAGGATTTCGGCCGTAATGGGACATATCTGGTGCTTCGGCAACTGAGCCAGGATGTTCCGGGCTTTTGGCAGTTTCTTGACCAGGTGGCGGATCATATACCGGAAAAACGCGAGCAACTTGCCGCAGCGATGGTGGGCCGGGAACTCGATGGTACGCCTTTGGTTCCGGCACATATTCCCGGTATTTCGCGCAAAGAATATGAGAACGATTTTACCTATGACCAGGACCCAAAGGGGAACTATTGCCCGCTCGGCGCGCATGTGCGCCGGTCCAATCCACGTACAGGCGATTTGCCCACGAGTGCATGCGGCCCCGTAGACCGATTGATCAAAATACTGGGTTTTGGTCAAAGACCGGATGAAGATCTGATCGCCTCTTCCCGTTTTCATCGTTTGCTGCGGCGTGGTCGCACTTATGGGCCCGCACTTGCACCGAAAGACGCCATCGAACGCCATGCACCTGTCGCCGAACGGGGAATACAGTTTATCTGCCTGGTGGGCAACATATCGCGGCAATTCGAATTTGTTCAGAATGCATGGACCATGAACAGTAAATTCGATGGCGTGCAAGATGAAAAAGATCCAATGCTGGGAAATCGCGAACCCCTGATGAGCGGCGAGAGCACTGATCATTTCAATTCTCCCGATCCGGCCGGCCCGATGCGGACAACCTGTCATTTACCGCAGTTTGTTACCACCCTTGGCGGCGGATATTTTTTTATGCCCGGGCTGCGCGCACTCAAATACATTTCCGCCTTACCTGCTAACAGGACTGGTAGCCCATCATGACGAAGATAAAGAACCGGATACTGAAGGCTATTCACAATTTTCTGATTCTGCTGCTACGGATCGAACGCCGGCTGGAACCTTGGTTCCGCGCACAGTGGAACTATCTCTTTCGCGAACCCAGCGCGAAGTTTATCCAGTATTTGGTCAATCGCCGACGCAAGAACGAAGGTTTGCAGCTGGCCGAAGAAAAATTCTATCCGGATGAAGAAGAAAGCCTGAACAAGATTATCGATCTCATGATGGATCAGATGCGCGGGCGTTTCAAACCGGGAGGATATGAGCGGGGCGGCAATACAAAAACACACGGCATTGTGCGTGCCACGGTAACCATACGGGATGATTTGCCGGAACATTGCCGCAAGGGTATTTTTGCCCATCCACGCACCTATCCTGCCTATGTGCGTTATTCCGGCCCGGGACCGAATGTGCCTGCGGATATCAATGATGTCGGTTTCATGAGCATGGCGGTAAAACTCATGGGTGTTCCGGGCGAAAAACTCATGAGCGAGGAGAAATTCACGCAGGATTTCATAACTACCAGTGGTGGCGCGACCTTCGTCACACCCAATACTCGCGAAAACGCCAAGCTGCAATACTGGAGTTTGGTGGATATGACGCTTTATTATTTTCTCAATCCCAAGGATTCCCACCTGCTTGACTTCTTCATGCAGAGCCTGTGGAATGAAACTCAATATAACCCATTGGGGCGGCGTTACTGGAGCTGCACTCCCTATCTGCTGGGAGAGGGACAGGCCATGATGTATTCATTCGTGCCGAAAACGACAGATGTTGAAACCCATATTCCTGGTCTGCCATTTGGCACCCCCCCATTTAATTATTTGCGGGAGAACATGATCAAGACCTTGAATGAGAAGGATGTCGAGTTTGATCTTATGATTCAGCTCCAGACGGACCCTCATCTGATGCCTATTGAAGATAGTTCGGTACGCTGGCCGGAAGAGCTTTCCCCGTTTATTCCTGCTGCCACGGTTCATATCCCGAAACAGAAATTTGATTCCGACGCACAGTTTGAGTTTGCCAAGCGACTGAAAATGAATCCCTGGCATTGCCTGCCTGAACACCGGCCGTTAGGTAATCTGAATCGAGCACGCTTCAGAATGTATTATGAACTATCCAAATTCCGGCAGGAGATGAATGAAACCACACATCTTGAACCAACCGGGGATGAGATATTCGATTAGTATTTTTTACAGTATTACTCTTTATTTCAGGACGACGTAACAGGGCTAATAAAAATTAGCCTGAATGCCGTGGGGCTATCGCTGTAATTTCACTCTCCATTAAATGGTTACACCGTTTGGAATGAATTTTGGATTCATGCGATCATAGGCAAAAGAACGTCTGCTATTTCTTTGGTCGATTTCCTCTTCTATTTCCTCCAACCTGTCCCCAAACCGCTCTATCACCTCGTGTGCTTCAGAATCGAATTGCTTTAAGTTGTACTGACCGATCGAGTTGACACGAAAATTTGTCAGGAAATAGGTCCAGGTTTGCGAATAAGCAGCTCGAAACGCCGGCTGAAACTTCAATAATCCAGTTGCATCAATTTCAGCGTTTTTTCCAACCGGAGGCGGCGCATAAGCTGAATGCGGCATATTGGGGACGAATCCCGGGTATTTGTACTGGTTGAAGTGAATGCAGGAATGAAAAGCAGTACATAGAAAAATGATATGACCGAGAGTCTCGCTCAGCTCTTGCCTGGATTCGAATCTGGCAGGAAACCCGGGAATTCTGCCGCGATCTCGCGCGCTGATATCATGTGCCCATGCCTGAATTTCATAGTCATCAGTAACATCCGCTTCAGATTTGTAATATAAATCGACATATTCTTTGCTAAAGCCTTGAATCGCATTCCACAGCAAAATGCCATCATCGCGATAGGGATAAAAAAGATCAGGATTATCGACTTCCCGCTTCGCAATATCATCAGGGAAGGCAGATTCTTTAAAATTAAAGCTTGTCATGCCATTGGCCATGCACTGTGTCATCGAGTCATAGTCTCCGGCAAATAACTCACCGTACCGACCCGGTCGTCCTTTCCGGTCTTTCAAGAAAGTGTGCTGGTGATTGACATTGAGCGTGTGCTGAAGATGCGGATTTAATAGAACGTAAAGTGGGTGAGATTTATAAAGCTGTCTTCGTGAAGCCATGATAATGGCTTCCATCACGTAATGAATACGGGTTGCATGGGTATACAGGATGTGATGGTTGCCATCCGCGACCTGGGCAAACATTTTTGCTGTCAGCCAGAGATTGCCGTCTTTTGACGTATAGATTGGATTATCGGGCCTGTCATCCTGGTATAGCTGGATGGCAATCGGCCGCAGCATGCCGTCCGGTTGCAGAAACAACACGACGATCGGAGTCGTGACATATTGTTTTTGCCCGCCGTCGATATACCCCGGGTTTGACTGCAATACATCCAGGACTGCATAGTCCAGGACGTATATGCGCTTTTGCGCGGTGGCAGCCATATAGTCGATCTCATCAATCTGCTCTTCAAAAATTTGTCGTATCTCAGGTTCCGGCAGCCTTTTTGGTAGCGGATTCTGACGGGTTACAGCGCGCAATATCACAGGATTTACTCCAATGACGCGCTGCAGGCCAAATATCAGATCTTGCTGGAAGCTATCCACGAGATCGGGGTTTGGAGGACTCGCCGGAAAAAAAACATAATCCCGATAGCTTTCCATCGGCTTACCGAGCAAGTAGCGTAAAAAGGTAATCGATAGGCTGGGTAAACTTGGAATCAACCGTAAAAGATTCATTCCCCCACGGAGCCAATATCCAATATCGGGGATCTCCCGCCATGGCAGTTTACGCACGACTGCAATAGTATTGACATACTCATAGGCGTATTGATACTCAGCTTGCCTCTGAAGAAGATAATTCTTCCGATCTTCTTTACCTGTATTTTCTTCATTCTGCGGTAGCTTGTTCGACACGAGGCACTCCTTTATAAAAATAAGGTTCTCGCCTGGTTTCCATAGCTTTTTTTCTATATGCCCTATCTTTCACTGATCACTGGACAGATGTATTGAAGCTTGCAACAACCGTATCACTATCCCTAACATTACGTTTGACGATATCCGCAAGTGAGCTTGTTTCTTCAATAACGGATTGTCCAACCTTTGAAAATGTTTTTTCGTTGTGTACATAGATGGATACAAGTGGGTTTGTCAGTGCATGGGTAAACGCATCGTACCCCACCATCCGTACCATAAGGCGCCCAAGACTGAAGCCTTCATTATGATCTTCGGCAAATATGCCCACTTGCCACTCCAGATCGTCGATCCGGTCTTTATAAAGGTCCTTCAGTTCCCGCTGTAGTTCGCTGTCCTCCGTCAATTCCTCGAAACTCCGCAAACGGGGCATATTGAATGCTTCCCGATAGTCATTGAAGGGGCGCAACCTGGCCTGCCGTCCCATTGCGATGGAGCGCTCCATGACACTTCGATTATCGTCACTAATGGGCAGCGGATAGAAAAAGTAATCATGTGTATTGTGAAGACCAATACGGCCCGCTCTTTGCATTGATGCAGCCGTTATCACCCTTCCGATGCCATGTTGAATTACCAGCGGGGTATTGTTGCGAAACGCATCCAGCGGATAGGACTGGTTGCCGACTCTGTAGCTTTCCGGGACCATGGAATGCCACCGGTACAGGAGGTTAAATTCCAGAGAGATCCAGTTGGTGCGGTACCAGCGCTGCCTTTCCGCCAGATCAGGGGATGGGTCGAGGGTAAAACCGAACTGTGTAAAACGCGAAACGTAATCCGCCAGAACCACTTTGATCAGCAGCACAACCATGATGTTTCTTGCCGTCTGAAACAGGCGTTCATCATCCCATTTTGGGTAAGCTTCTTTTAGCAGGTCACAAATCCGGTTGTGTTCACGCAACATTACGGTATTCATTATGGTATAGCCAACCGATGAGTTGCCGTGCTCCAGTCCGGCGGCAAACATGCGTTTTAACCGTTCCTCGGGGATATTGCTAAAAACAAAATCCAGAACCTCGCGGGGATGCAGCTTTTCGAATTCTTTATCTGCGAACACCCAATCGCCTGTAGTCGTTTCCTCCGTGTTAAAAAGGTAGGGAGGAAAAATTTCTCCATCGATAATCTGGTACTTCAGCTTCCCATCTTTTTTCAGCCGTAAATAATGCGTAATTTCTTCCCGCAAACCATAGATCTGACAAAGATCGATTTCATGGTTCGATGTATTTTTCCGGCGATCGCGAAAATCCGTCCTGAGGAAACTATCGGTAAACCACTGGGCAAAGAAAGCAAACAGTATGCTTGTATCGACCGAAGGTATTTCCTTGTTCTCTTTTCTTCGCCATAAATCAACGACTCTTTCCATGTCCGGAAGATTCTGATCGCCTTCCGCCTCTGGCAGATGCCGTCCGGTAAATGACTTGTCAGTCAACGATTGCCAGGTCGTATAAGATGAAGCCAGCGAGAACGCCCGGGGTCGAGGGTTTGTGGAATAGGCTTGCCAATTGACAAAAGCGTCACTGATGAACCGCCGTAACCATGTTATTCGCGAAACAATTCTAACGAGCCAGGGAAATCTGTTCGCAATCCGAAACAGGATCGGGAAAAAGAATTCATACATAATCTCGTACCCCTTCTTCGCGTAAGCGGCAAATCATTGCTGAATCCCATATTCTTGTTTTTTAGAACGGTTGTATATGCACGGGTAGAGATCGACAAGCCAGCGATGAATTACTCATTTTTCGACTCTGTCAACCTGCATGCTCAAATCGCTGCTTTTCGCCGCCGGGCTGGAACCGGAAATCTCGCGACTCGCACAAAAACACGCTTTCTCGTAAATATTGTCAATTCACAATAGTTCATAAAAAAGAGGACGTCAAAACGGTGATCTGTTGTAAAAACTGAAAAATAGCCTAATATCAGAATGCGAATGCAACGTTATCCTGGCTCATGACAAGAGGTCGCAATGCCCCCTTCCCACCAGCCCCCGGAAACTCAGCCCACTGTAAAAGTTTTTGACCCGCTGGAGCTTGACCGCTCCGTGATTGCTATTCCTCTTCTGCGGCAGATGGAGGAGGAATTAAGAGGAATCGAAGCTTTTCGGGCTGCGCATCCGTTCCCTGAAGATGGAGAATTCAATACGCTGATCGAATACAGCAGAGAATTCGATGGAAAGCCGGAAGAGATGCGGGAACTGGTCGTCGAGATGGCCGAAGAGGCGGCAGCGAAGGCATTGGAAGCATCGAAAAAACGGGTCGAAGAGAGCAAGGAGATGGCCCCAGCCGTAACACGGGGCACGCCGGTGCGTGGTGGCTCGACAAGGAGCCGGGCTGATATTTACGGAAATCCTTTTTTGATGGAGCAACGGCGCCACAAGGATCTCGAAGAAGCGATCCGGGTTCAGAAAATCGGGCCTGTCTCGGAGGATGGTGTCTATAGCTTTGCCAGCTTGCACGCAACCATAATACGACGATTATTAGCTGCAAACGAACGGCTGTCACAGGTTGAGGAAGCTTCAAAGAAACCTATCCTTCGGATCCACCCTACACGTTACGAGGTCATCATCGATATCAATCTCGAATATCCGGGTGGGCGGGAAGAGGCCCGGCGCTGGATTTATCAGAATATCGAAGAGGCCAAGAAGAAAGCGAAAGTGTACGACGCGGGCCAGGATGTTCATCTCAAGAAGGAACAGCGCGAAAGCGGCTACATGTTCGCCTGCCTGGAAGCCCGTACCATCAAGGCGCTCATCGAGCTCGATGTTGCCCAGGCAAAGGTGAAGGCTCGCGAGGCTCAGGCAAAAGCGGGAGATACGAGCCATGAAGCGAAGGCTCGTGCAGCAAAAATCAACCCGGCCAAGTTTCGCGCCATCTTCCGCATTTGGCCGGATTTTGAGATTTCTGCCTCCATCACTCACTCCATCGCCACGATAAAAGCCGATGCGGCACAAAATTCTTTTTCCGCCCGAGGCGCCGGAATCACTTGGGCGGTGATGGATTCAGGAATAAAGCAGGATCATGAGCACTTTCGCAAACACAACAACATCGATAAAGACTCCAAATGGCATAAAGACTTTACGGCTGAGGGCAGCGACCCGTTCAACGATGAGAACGGCCACGGGACGCATGTGGCAGGCATCATTGCCGGCGAGTGGCGTCCAGCCGGTGCCCCAGGAGGGACAGAAGCGGCTGCGCCAGCGGAGGTTTCCCCTGCGGCGGGCGATTCCGCCACGCCATCCCGAATTCCTATAGCGGTTTCCCGTTATCTGAAAACGGGTTCCGAAGATGTCGAATACCAGCAGATAAAACTGGTGGACGGCATCAGCGGGATGGCACCGCGCTGCAAGCTGGTAAGCCTGCGGGTGCTGGACGAAAACGGGAAAGGGAGCGTGAGCAATCTCATCGCAGCCATCGCCCATGTGCAGGAGATCAACGGTTACGGCCGCAAGCTTCTGATCCACGGAGTCAACATGAGCCTGGGATATACCTTCGAGCCCGAATGGTTTGCCTGTGGTCAGAGCCCGCTCTGTGTGGAGGTTGACCGGCTGGTAAAAACTGGCGTCGTGGTCGTGGTCGCCGCAGGCAATACAGGTTACGGCACGTTGAAGGCCTCCACAGGTGCGCTCTCGGCCGGAATGGCGCTGACCATCAATGATCCCGGCAATGCGGAACTCGCCATTACAGTGGGTTCGACCCATCGCGACATGCCGCACGTTTACGGGGTTTCCTACTTTTCCTCGAAAGGGCCGACGGGCGACGGCCGCCTCAAGCCTGACCTCGTCGCGCCCGGCGAAAAAATCATCTCATGCGCCACGGGTCAGTTAAAAAGCGAGGGCGCGCAGGGCATCGAATGCGACTACGTCGAAACCAGCGGCACGAGTATGGCAGCTCCCCATGTCAGCGGCGCGATCGCCGCATTTCTGTCGGTACGAACCGAGTTCATTGGTAAAGCAGAACGTGTTAAAGAAATTTTCATTGATACGACTACTGACCTGCGGCGCGACCGCTACTTTCAGGGCAGTGGGCTCGTTGATCTGATGCGTGCTATTCAGTCGGTGTGATTTTGAAAGTATAAAAAAGAGAAGAAAGGAGCACGACCATGAATGAAATCGCAGGAATTCCTTATGTGGAAGCAAGCTTCGACAAGAATGGTCAGGGCCCTGAAGAGGAGGTCGTTCTGCCTGCCGGTGTGACCGACCTTATCATCATGTCGCACGGATGGAACAACAACAAGTCTAAGGCAGAAGATCTATATAACAGCTTTTTTGCAAGCTTTGCCGCTGCCGCTCAACCAAACGATTTAGCCGGGCGAAAGCTTGTCATTCTGGGAGTATTCTGGCCATCCAGGGAATACGATACGTCTGTTGCCGTTTCAGGTACTCCTGCCACTGGGGGAGGGGGCGCAGCCCTCGGGGGTGGAAACGGCGATTCGACCAAGCGGCTGGAAGAAAAACTGGATGACATGAAAGAAATTTTCACGGAGGCAGAGCAGAAGAAACTTCTTGATGAGGCGAAAGCATTGCTTCCGGATCTCGAGGAAAAAGCCTCGGTCCGAGAGCAATTTGTGAACAAAATGCGCTCCCTGCTCGATCCGAGCGCTGCGGGCAAAGAGGATGCGTCCAATATCTTCTTCAAGGATGACGGCAACGAACTGATGAAAAACCTGAAGGCCGAGGAAGAGGATCTGGGCGAGGATGTCGCGGGAGGCGGAGCAGCGTTGCCGCTCGGGGTGGGCGCTCCCGCACCGGCAGAAGGCGGAGCGGCGGGATTGGTAGAGATTCTTTCCGGATTCAAGGCAGCTGCTATAAATCTGCTCAACTATACCACCTACTACGAGATGAAGACGCGATCTGGAACTGTTGGCAAGAACGGGGTTGCCCCGCTGATCGATAAACTTGCCTCTCAGGTCGAACGTATCCATCTGATCGGGCACAGCTTCGGCTGCCGTGTCGTCACCTCGGCGGCACTCGGCTCGAAAACCGACAAGATAAAAAGCATGATACTCCTCCAGGCGGCCTTCTCCCAGAATGGATTTTCAAGGATTGAACAGGGATTTTACCGTGCGCTCGTGGATAATCATCGAGTCAAGGGCGCGGTCCTTATCACGCATACGCCCAATGATAGAGCAGTAGGTCTGGCCTATCCGCTCGCATCTCGCATCAGCGGCGATAAAACCATGGCGTTTGGCGATAAGGATGATCTGTTTGGGGCGATGGGCCGTAATGGAGCGCAGAAAATGGAGCAGGGCGAAGCCGTCGAAGGCAAGCTGCTTTCCGTAGGCGGCACCTATGCTTTCAAGGCCAATACTTATTTCAATCTCGAAGCCAGCGATTTCATCAAGAACCACAAAGACATAAAAGGAAAGGAAGTTGGCTACGTGGTGCGCAGGGCCGTCGCAACCGCATGAAAGGGCTAATCGCCCGGCAGAGGCCGTCCCTTGTATGATTCGACAAGCATGGCCTGAGCCTGCCGAAGGGCTCAGGGCGAACGGAAGCTCCCTGCGTGATCCTGTCGAAAAAAAACCGACAGGATAGAAAACTTTTGCTCCCGGCGCGCATCTAAGATTTGGGTTTTTCGGGACTTCCTGCGGGTCGTCTCGATGACGACAAAACCCTCGTCATCATTGATAGCCTCTTCTCTTTACCGTCAGCCGTTTTGCTCAGGTGGAACGCGCCTGTCCAACCTGCTGAAAATACGTTTCGGGCTATAATCTGATGACTGATATGCACTGAGATTTGGCCTTGCCAAGTCTCATGTCTTTCCTGCTTGCCTCAAGAATCATTTCATGAATGTTTTTTACGAAGAGGAAGGCACCTTCAAGGTAGGTGCGGTTCTTGCCGATAACACGACTTCGCTGCAAGTGGAGGCGCCTCACGGCAAGCGCGCAAAAATAAAGGCAGCCTCTGTGCTGCTGCGGTTTGACGCGCCCTCATTGACTGAATTCATGGATGTCGCGCAAAAAACGGCGGAAGATCTTGACCCGAATTTTCTCTGGGAATGTTGTGAGAGTGAGGTCGAATTCGCCAGCGATGCGCTTGCCGCAGATTATTTCGGCGATCGGGTGACACCGGAAGAAGCTGCCGCGGTATTGATCCGGCTGCACAGCGCGCCGATGTATTTTTACAAGAAAGGGCGCGGCCGCTACAAGGCTGCGCCGCCGAAAGCGCTGGAGGCGGCGCTTGCCAGCCAGGAGAAAAAGCGCCGCCAGGCGGAACAGCAGGCCCGTTACATGCAATCGCTGAGCGAGTTTATCCTTCCGGAAGAATTCAAGCCGACACTATTCAACCTGCTCTATCGTCCGGAAAAAAATTCGGTCGAGTGGAAAGCGCTGGATGCCGTCTGTGCCGCGACGAAACTGAGCGTTTCCCAGTTGCTGCAAAAATGCGGGGCGATTCCTTCCACGCATGACTATCATCTCAACCGTTTCCTGTTGGAGCATTTCCCCGAGGGTACTGGCTTCGATGAACTGGGCGCTGACCAATTGGCGGTTCTGCCCGATCTGCCGGTAGCGGATGTGGCGGCTTTCAGCATCGATGATGTCACCACCACTGAAATTGACGATGCCTTTTCCGTTACGCCGCTGACGCTGGGAAGTTTCCGCATCGGCATTCACATTGCCGTACCCACGCTGGGCATTGCCCCAGGTTCGCTCCTGGACAAAGTGGCGGAACAGCGTATCTCAACCGTATATATTCCGGGCAACAAGATCACCATGTTGCCGGAACCGGTGATACAGCAGTACACATTGAGCGAAAAACAATTGCGTCCCGCTGTTTCGATGTATCTGGACGTGGCCGATGATTTCACGGTGACCGCCACCAGCACGCGTGTCGAGCAAGTAAAGGTGGCAGCCAACCTCCGGCACGACACATTGGAGGAGCAATTCAATGAATCTACCCTGGCTGGAGGAAGCATCGATCATCCCTTCGGCAGGGAGCTGGCCGCATTATGGAATTTTGCCTGCAAGATGGAAGCACTCCGCGGCAAGACCAACGACAGCAATAACGAACGCATCGACTACAACTTCAATCTTCATGGCGACCATATCATGATTACCGAGCGTCGCCGGGGCTCGCCCATCGATAAGGTAGTGTCTGAGTTGATGATTTTCGTGAATGCCGAATGGGGCCGGTTGCTTGCGGATAGCGGAGTCGCCGGCATCTATCGCAGTCAGGGCAATGGCAAGGTCAGGATGAGCACCTCGCCGGCGCCGCATCAGGGTCTCGGTGTTTCCCAGTACGCCTGGATCAGTTCGCCCATGCGCCGCTACGTGGATTTCATCAATCAGCGGCAACTGGTTGCGTTGCTGCGAGGAGAAGAACCTCCTTATACGAGGGAGAGCGAGAGCCTGCACATGTTCATGCGGAATTTCGAGTCCACTTATGAGGTGTACGGCGATTTTCAACGCTCGATGGAACGCTACTGGTGCTTGCGCTGGTTATTGCAGGAAAATGTTCTGGCAACAGGCGCGCAGGTGTTGAAGGAAAACCTGGTGAAGCTCGATCGCCTGCCGCTTGTGGCGCGTGTCGCATCTTTGCCGGAGCTGCCGCCGGAAACGGCTGTCGAGGTTGAAATCTCGAATATCGATCTGCTGGAACTTACCTTCAGTATAAAATTCCTGAGAAAACTGCAAGCTTGAGATTTATCCTGTAACATAGCAGGCCGTTACGGTTTACGGCCTTTCAGCCTCACTATTCTTCGGCAGATTTGAGCGCCAATCCGACAATAACGACCCTAAACGAGTTTAATCCGGGCGCGAGTTACGGCTCCCCGTTGAATGGAGTATCGCGCCTGAAAACCGCGATACTGGTCTCGGTTATTCTCCATGTCGTGGTTTTGTCCAGCGTCACTTTCAAGTTCCCTCTTTCGCAAATCCGTGCAGTGGGCGCGCCACTGGAAGTGATGCTGGTGAATAGGGAGGCCACTCTCCATTCGGACAAGACAGACAGGAAAGAAGCGTTGCCGCGGATGGCGCAGGATAGTCCTGCTGTAAAAGCCAACGCCAACCGGCATTCAGCCCAACCCATTCCTCCCCTGCCGAAACAGGAGGACACAGCAAATATTCCCCGGGAGACTATCGCCGATTCCGTCCCCTTCGCTCCCGCTGCCCAGGAAGCAGGACCGCGCGAACTCCGGACACCGCCATTGATGGCAGCCACTGAGAATGACAGCCATCAAAGTGCTGATGAACCTGATCCCCTGATCGCCCAGGCTCAGCCTCAGATTCAAACCGGGCAGGACCAGAACGCTATCTTTGATACTACGGACCTGGTTCAGCGCGGGTTGGCAATCGCACGCGTGGCCGCGCGTGGCGACGCGAGTATTGAAACCTATCAAAAACCGCTTAAACGAAAGTTTATCGGCAGCCGCACCCGGGACTATCGTTTTGCCCGCTACGCCGAAGATTGGCGCCTCAAGGTGGAGCGGATCGGGAACCTGAATTACCCCGAAGCGGCAAAACGTGAACAGCTGTATGGCAGCTTGCAGCTTACCGTTGGCATCCGCTCCGATGGCAGCCTGGAATCGGTTGAAATAAACCGCTCTTCCGGAAAGAAAATTCTGGACCAGGCAGCCGTCCGTATCGTGAAGCTGGCGGGGCAAAATGGCTTCGCCCCTTTTCCTCCGGAGCTCAGCCGGGATACCGATATTCTGCATATTACCCGCTCCTGGGTATTCACCAGTGCCGATGAGCTGACAAGTGAGTAATCATGCGGGCGTACCGATTTGCCCGCAGGTATTGCTCACAATCGCATGTCTCCCTGTTTCCTCCTCCCGGTCGGCTCCCATCGGAGTCTGATTCCATGACCTACGCCATGAGTGACCATGAGTGATCTTTATGCCGTCATTGGTAATCCTGTTGCTCATAGCAAGTCGCCTCTGATTCATGCCGGGTTTGCACGTCAAAGCGGACAGGATATTCGTTATGAAGCGATACTTGCGCCATTGAATGGGTTCGTGGAAACGATAGCTGCCTTCAGGCAGCGAGGTGGCAAAGGGGCGAACGTAACCGTGCCATTCAAGCTGGAAGCCCATACGCTATCAAGCTGCCTCACGGAGCGGGCAAAGGCTGCCGGGGCAGTGAACACGCTTGTATTCGAGGCAGATGACATCCTGGGAGATAACACGGATGGCGCGGGGCTGGTGCGGGACATCGGCGTCAATCTCGGCTATGCGCTCGATGACCGGCGCGTCTTGCTCATGGGCGCGGGCGGAGCAGCCCGCGGGGTAATCACGCCCTTGCTCGAGCATGAGCCTGTCGCGCTGGTGATTGCCAATCGGACCCGCCAAAAAGCAGATGATCTGCAGCGGTTGTTTGCATCCCTGGGGAACGTTGTTTCCGCAGCGTACGAGGATCTTCGCGGGCAGGAATTCGACCTTGTCATCAATGCCACCTCCGCCAGCCTGCAGGGGGATCTGCCGCCTCTGCCAAGAGGTGTTTTCGCCGGCGCTTCGTTGGCCTACGATATGATGTACGGCAAGGGGCTTACCCCTTTTCTGCAATTCGCGCAGCAGCAGGGGGCAGCGCGGCTGGCCGATGGAACCGGCATGCTGGTGGAACAGGCGGCCGAATCCTTCTTTCTCTGGCGCGGAGTACGGCCGAAAACGGAACCGGTCATTGAAATGTTAAGGTCAAGCCTCGGCAGTCCGTAGATTGATAGGCGGAGCAGCGATAGCGTCATCCCCCGGTGAGGGTGGCGCAACTGCGCAACCTGGAAACAACAGTGGGAATAATAAGAATGTTTTTCAAGCGCTGGTTCTGGCGGATGTTCCTGTTTTTCATTGCCGCCCTATTTGCCTATCAATTCTGGATTTTCAGTCGGATTGTCTACTGGAACTATTTCAATCCTTCTTCCAGCGCTTTCATGCAAACCCGGCTGGAAACACTGCGGGAAAAAAATACGAAGGCTGCACTGCGTACCCGCTGGATTCCTTACGAACAGATTTCTCCGCATCTCAAGCGGGCAATCATTGCAGCCGAGGACGCGAAATTTCTGGAGCATGAAGGATTCGATTTCGACGCTATCCAGAAGGCGTACGAGAAAAACCTGAAAAAGGGCAGGCTGATCATGGGCGGCTCCACCATCAGCCAGCAACTGGCAAAAAACCTGTTTCTTTCCGGTGACAAGACCCCATGGCGTAAACTCCAGGAAGCGTTCATCACGCTGATGCTTGAGAAGGTGATGTCCAAACGCCGTATCCTGGAGATTTATCTGAATGTGATCGAATGGGGCAATGTGGTGTTCGGGGCCGAGGCCGCGGCCCGCCATTACTACGGTATTTCCGCTTCTTCTGTTTCAAGGGAACAAGCGGCTCGGCTCGCTGCCATGGTTCCCAGTCCCCGCTTCTACGACGAAAATCGCAATACGGCCTGGCTGACGAAGAAAACGCGCATGATTCTGCGCCGCATGGCGTCGGCTTCCATTCCCTGAGATAAAATAGCAGAGGCCGAGGTGGTCGAGGCGCTCTGTCCTGTCAGGCAGAGCCGCGGCTTGTGAGAGAAGTCCCATCCCGTCGGCTGTCGGCTGCCGATCGGTTTCCCTGTGCTTCTATGTCCGGTTTGCGTCTTCACTCACCTTGTCATAATATTCGACGTTTTTTTCCCTACAATCAGATCAGGCAAAACCTGTTCCAGGAACCTCCCTAATGGCAAATAACCTCAGGGAAACAGAAAACCTGCAAGAACATTTGCAGCGGGTGATCCAGTTACTGTACGAGCACAAGCTCGCGGAAGGGCTTCTGCCCCCGCAGCCCATGTCGGAGCAGGGACTCATGGATGGGCTCCTGCATGGGCAAAGCTTGGCTGAATTGCAGAAGCTCCTAGACGAGCTTCATCCCGCTGACGTCGCCCACATCCTCGAGGTGATGCCGCTCGAAGACCGCTTGTTGATCTGGGATCTGGTCAAGGCGGAGCGTGACGGGGAAATCCTGCTGGAGGTGTCGGACGCTGTCCGTGAAACTCTCATCGCCTCGATGGAACGCGGCGAGATGCGCGCTGCGGCAGAGCAGCTAGATGCCGATGAAATCGCGGACATCGCCCCTGATCTTCCCCGGGACGTTCTCGAAGATGTATTCCAGTCGCTTCCCATGGAAGAGCGCGAGAAGCTGCGGGCAGCCATGTCCTATCCGGAAGACGCGGTGGGGGCGCTCATGGATTTCGACGTGGTCACCATTCGTGAGGATGTAACGCTGGAAGTGGTCCTTCGCTACCTGCGCCGCCTGAACGAGTTGCCGGATCAGACCGACCTTTTGTTCGTGGTGGACCGGAACGAGTATTTCAAGGGCGTGCTACCCTTGAACCGCCTGCTGGTAAGCGATCCGGCCGCGCTGGTAAGTTCGGTCATGGGCAAGGAAACCATCGTGTTCTATCCTGACGAAAGGGCGCAACAGGCAGCGCAGGCATTCGAGCGCTACGATCTCGTTACCGCCGCGGTGGTCAATGCGGAAGGAAAACTGGTGGGCCGCGTCACGATCGATGCCGTGATGGATTTCATCCGGGAAGAATCAGCCAGCGAAGCCCTGAGCGTAGGCGGCTTGAGTCAGGAAGAAGACCTGTTCGCGCCTATCTGGAAGAGCCTCAAGAACCGCTGGACCTGGCTGGCCATCAACCTCGTTACCGCGTTCGTCGCCTCGCGGGTGATCGGCCTATTTGAAGATTCGATCGAAAAACTCGTCGCCCTGGCCGCGCTCATGCCGATCATTGCCGGAATAGGGGGAAACTCCGGCAATCAGACCATCACCATGATCGTGCGGGCGCTCGCTTTGGGACAATTGAATGGCGGGAACGCCCGCATGCTGATCAGCAAGGAAATCGGCGTGAGCGCCGTGAACGGCGTGGTGTGGGGCGCGGTGGTCGGGGGGTTTGCCTATATCATTTACCGCAATATTTCGCTCAGCCTGGTGATGATGCTGGCAATGATGCTCAACCTGTTGCTGGCCGCGCTCATGGGCGTGCTCATACCGCTGACCCTGCACAGCCTGGGGCGCGATCCTGCCGCAGGCTCCAGTGTGATGATAACCGCCGTGACCGACAGCGGTGGTTTTTTTATCTTCCTGGGGCTCGCAACCCTTTTTCTGCTATAGCCCCTGCCACAACCCCTTACGAGGCTATGGGAGGATTTTCTCGCCTGCCATCAATTGTTCGACCGATTCCCGCTCGCGGATGAGATGGATACGGTCGCCGTCGATCATCACCTCGGCGGCGCGTGGACGCGCATTGTAATTAGAACTCATGCTCATGCCATAAGCGCCCGCCGACATGACAGCGAGCAGATCACCCTGAGCCAGCGCCAGGTGGCGGTCATGCCCGAGAAAATCGCCGGTTTCGCACACCGGACCGACAATCTGATAGGTTTTTGCATCCATTTCGTTGCGCACAACCACCGGAAGGATTTCATGATAAGCCTTGTATAAGGCCGGACGCATCAGGTCGTTCATGGCCGCATCGACAATGGCGAAATCGCGATGCGGCGTAGGCTTGAGATACTCGACGGTTGTAAGCAGTACACCCGCATTGCCCACCAGCGACCTTCCCGGTTCGATCAGGATTTTCTGCCTGCGGCTGCCTACCACGCTGCGTAACGCCTCGACATATTCCCGTGCCGAGGGGGGATTTTCCCCGGCATAACGTATCCCCAGGCCGCCACCCAGATCGAGGTGCTCGATCTCCAACCCTTGCGCCTCCAGCCGGTCGAGCAGCCCCAGCATCTTCTTGCAGGTTTCGATGAAAGGCGCCAGTTCTGTCAATTGCGAGCCGATATGGCAATCGAGGCCGGCCACCCGTACGTTGCCGAGCTCTTGCGCAGAAGCATAAACCGCCTCCGCCTCATCGAAAGGAATGCCGAACTTGTTTTCCTTGAGTCCGGTGGAAATATACGGATGCGTTTTCGCATCCACATCCGGGTTCACCCGCAGGCTCACCGGCGCAACCTTGCCCATTTCTCCGGCCACGCGGTTCAGCACATGCAGCTCCGCTTCCGATTCCACGTTGAAGCACAGTATGCCTGCTTCGAGCGCTACTTTCATTTCCGCAGGCTGCTTGCCCACACCCGAAAAAACGATTTTCTGTGGATCGCCCCCCGCCTTCAATACCCGCTGAAGCTCTCCCCCGGAGACGATGTCGAAACCGCTGCCCAGGCGGGCGAGCAGGTTGAGAATGGCAAGGTTGGAATTCGCCTTGACGGCGTAACAGACCAGATGATCCCGTTCTGCAAAGGCATCGTCGAATTCCCGGTAGGCTGTTGTCAGCGCCGCATGCGAATAGACATAGCAGGGCGTGCCGAATTCAAGCGCGACGCGCTCCAGTTGCACCGACTCTGCCCACAAACGTCTGTTGTGGTAACTGAAGAAAGGAAAACCGCTCACTTCTTTTTCTCGCTATCCTGAGATGCGGGCGGTTTTTCAGGAGCAGGCTCCTGCGGAAGATAGAGCGGCCCCTTAAGGCCGCAGGCATTGAGCAGCAGGGCGGTCAGGGCGAGAGCGGCGAGGGTGCGCATGAAGTTGCTTGAATGAGAAATCGAGGATACTAACACAAAGGGCAGAACCTCTGACTGAGCCTCTAGGGTTACCTGAATCGCCCCCGAGGAGGATTTTTTAGAGGTTCTCTTGGTCAGCAACGCTGTGTTTTCGACTCGATCTGGTTGATAGTGGCTAATTCGGCGCTCAGAATATTTCTGAAGGGCGTTTGTTGACTGAATATCTTTAGCGCGTTCATTGCATTTATACGGCATTAAATTTCGCGAAAAGTAGTGCTACCGGTCGCGCCAGAAAGAACCATATTACGTTTTTGGAATCCTACATAGCTCAAGTTGGCGTTGTAGTTCCAGTGGCAAAGCGATGTCACCGCCTTCGAATATCCATTTGAAGTACCCAAGCACTTGGTGTATCAACTCCATCATACTGAGTTTGTAGTCACCAAAAACGATGTACACCCTTGGACCGGCAATGAAGTACGCATACCAATCGTTAATGGTTCGCTCGTAGACTTCCGTAATCACTTGGCGTTCCAAGCTCTTATCGTGCGTGAGTTCCCAATGCTTGTTGCCGTTGGCGAGGTCGACAATGGACTGCAGAACCATCTTTGCGGGCTCAGGAAGTAAGAGTTTCTTTGCTTTAACCTCTGGACTACCACACTTCTCTATCCAATCAATATAAAGATGGTGAGCTGTGACAACGAAGTTGAAAGTGTCGTAGACACTCCACCCATTTTCCAGCCTCTGAGCTTCCCACTTCAGCTTTTCGTGCATGTCTTGACATGTTTCTAGACCGAAGCGAGTCGGAGGTTTTCTGGACTTCGTCATGTTTTGATTAACTGCTATGTATAACTAGAGTCACGGTTTTTTTACTTCAGCCTCCAAACAACTGATACCGGCAATTTTGATAGAAGTATGTGGTAGATCATTCCTGAGGCAGTCGTTTTTGACACTTTCTAATAATTGTCTTCACTAAATGTCAGATCAAATCGAAACTACTAGGAGTTACCCTATCACATCTCGGCCCGTCGTCACCCAATCCCCCTCAACTTCTTCCTCGCCGCCGCATAACCGGGATACACGCTTCCTACCGTCTGCCAGAACGCTTTCGAATGGTTCATTTCGATGAGGTGGGAGAGTTCATGCGCGACCACGTAGTCCACCAGATCGAGCGGCTTCTGGATCAGGCGCCAGTTGAGGCGGATGATGCCGCGTGAGTTGCAACTGCCCCAGAGCGTGCGCGCACTGGAGAGGCGCAATTGCGGCAGAGCCACGCCAAGTTTATTTGCGTAAAGGGCGATGCGTTCGGTAAAGCAGGTCAGCGCGTGTTGGCGATACCACTTCATCACGGCGTTTTCGATCTGCTCGGCAGCAACCCCGGAGGACAGGGATAAGCCCGGCTGCTCATCCTTGCTTCTGGCGTTCTCGCTTGCTTGCATCATCTGTACCCCGTCGGCGGTAACCGTCACCTGCCAGGGTTCTCCGAGCAGGGGAAAGATGGCACCTTCTTCCCACGCGGGCCGGGTGGGCTTCCTGTTCTTCCATTCGTCGAGCTTGGTGACGATCCAGTCGGCTCTTTTTTGCAGTACGGATTCGACCCAGCTCAACGATTCCCGCATCGGAATGCGCACCGTCAAGCCTTCGCTGCTCACTCTCATGCCGATGGTCTTGCGCCTGCAACGCATGAGGGTGTAGGGGACTTCGCTGCCGTTCAGGTTTATATGGCGCAGTTCGTTTGCCGCGAGTTTGCTCGTTTTCGTCCTTTGGAATGCCATCTTCTTCACGCAGCGGGTTCCTCTTGCGTTTGGTCCGGATTGGGGTTTTCGTCCGGATGCAGGTTATCGATCCGTGCCACCTCTGCTTCTATCCAGGCTTCCACCTTTGCATTGAGTTCGCCCGGTTCCATGCCGCTGGGGTCGATGGGTGCGCCGATACTGACCGTGATCGTGCCGGGACGCTTGATGAAGGCGTTCTTGCCCCAGAAGCGGCCCGCATTGTGCGCCACCGGTATGACCGGTGCGCCAGTATGGATGCCGAGCCAGGCGCCGCCAATGCCGTATTTGCCCCTTTTGCCGGGGGCGATGCGGGTGCCTTCCGGAAAAATGACGATGCAGAATCCCTGCCTGAGCCGGTCTTTTCCCTGCTCGACGATCTGCTTCAGCGCCGCTTTTCTCGAGCTGCGATCGATCGCGATGGGGTTGGTCATCGCCAGTCCCCAGCCGAAAAACGGGACTAGCAGCAGTTCCTTTTTCAGCACCCACACTTGCGGAGGAAAGATCTGCTGGAAGGCGATCGTTTCCCATGCCGATTGGTGCTTCGACAGAATGATGCTCGGCGTAGGGAGAATATTTTCTTTTCCTATGACGCGATAACGGATGCCGCAGACCGTAGTCAGCAGAAACAGCATCAGGTGCGCCCAGCCGGAGGTGATGCGATAGCGGTTGAGGCGCGAAAGCGGGAACGCGGCAAAGACGATCAGGAAGTAGAAAGGGGTGATGATGAGCTGCAGCAGCGCGTAGAGCGTCGAGCGCAGCACGACCGGAATCCAGTTCATTGCGTCAGGGCATTGACCACCGCCGAGAGATCAGCGAATATTTTCGTGTTTTCGGGCAGGCCATCCTCGGCTTCGGTCTTTTTTCCTTTGCCGGTCAGCACCAGGACGGGAAGCGCGCCGACGGCAGCTGCGCACTGCAAATCACGCAGGGAGTCGCCGATCGCAGGCACACCTTTCAAGTCCAGCCCAAAACGTTCTGAAATTTCCTTGAACATCCCGGTGGCGGGCTTGCGGCAATCACAGCTGTCGGTGTTGGCATGGGGGCAGAAAAACATCGCATCGATGCGTCCCCCGGCCTGGATGGCGGCTTTGCACATCTTGTCGTTGATGGCATTGAATGACACCATATCCAGCAAACCTCTGCCAATGCCGGACTGGTTGGTGGCGACCACCACCCGATAGCCCGCCTGCGTAAGGTGCGCGATTGCTTCCAGACTGCCGGGAATGGGCTTCCATTCATCCGGCGTCTTGATAAAGGCGGCACTGTCGTAATTGATGACGCCGTCCCGGTCGAGAATGACGAGTTTCATGATCGGTTACCGGTATCAGATCGCCAGTCGGGAAATATCTGCAATCCGGTTCATTGTCTTCTGCATTTGCGCAAGCAGGGCAAGCCGGTTGTGGCGCAGCGCAGCATCCTCCGTATTCACCATTACCGTATCGAAAAACCGATCTACCGGAACTTTCAGTGCGGCCAGCGCCTGCAGCGAAGCGGTATAGTCGCCGGCAGCAAAGGCTGCATCGGCTTCCGGCATTATACGGTTTAATGCCTCGTGCAGCGCCTGTTCTGCGGGCGCCTGCAACAGGATGGTGTCGATTTGCCCACCTCCATCGACTTCCGCTTTTCTGAGAATGTTGCCCACCCGCTTGTTGGTCGCCGCAAGACTTTCGGCTTCCGGCAGGGCGGCGAAAGCACGCACCGCGATCAGGCGTTTTTTGACATCATTCAGCAACTGGGGCCGCAGGGCGAGTACCGCGTCGATCTGCTGCGGGGAGAAAGCCGGCCGGCCCTCGTTACCGGGTTCGCCAAAGTCCGTTGCCTGTCCCTCGATGGATTCGGTACTGAAATAGTGCTTCAGCCGTTCGTAAATGAAATCACTTAAAGTTTCAGTGGGGGTTTCGGCTGTGGTTTCAGTTGAGCCTTTGATTTTTTGTCCAAAAATGTCCGCAGTCTGCTCGAGCAGGGTGTTCAGCGCCAGCGGCGCTTCCTTTTCGGTCAATATGCGGATGACGCCCAGCGCATGGCGGCGCAAGGCGAAGGGGTCTTTGTCTCCAGTGGGTATCTGGCCAATGCCGAACAAGCCGACAAGCGTTTCGAGTTTGTCGGCGAGCGCGACACACACGCCCACCAGATTGCGCGGTAACTCATCGCCGGCAAAGCGCGGTTTGTAGTGGTCTTCGATCGCGTCGGCGACCTCCTCGGCCACGCCGTCATGCTTTGCATAATAGCGTCCCATGATGCCCTGCAACTCCGGGAACTCGCCGACCATGTCGGTGAGCAGGTCCGCTTTGGCAAGCATGGCTGCTTCGCCCGCCCGGGCTGCAAGTTCATTACCGCCGAGCTGTAAGCCGATGGTTTGTGCAATGGCCCAGATCCTTTCCACCCGTTCTGCCTGCGTGCCCAGCTTGTTGTGGTATACAACCCTCCGCAAGCCTTCCACCCGCGAGGCCAGCGTCTTCCTGCGATCCTGGTCGAAAAAGAATTTTGCGTCCGCCAGGCGCGAGCGCAGCACACGTTCGTTCCCGGCAATCACTGCGCGCGCATCCACCGGATGGATATTGGATACGATCAGGAACCTGTGCGAGAGTTGGCCGCCCGCATCGAGCAGAGGGAAATACTTCTGATTGGCCTGCATCGTCAGGATCAGGCACTCCTGTGGCACATCCAGGAATCCCGTTTCAAATTCACCCATCAGCACCCTGGGGCGTTCCACCAGCGCGGTAACTTCATCCAGCAGGCCGTCATACCGGGTTAGTCCGATCCCTTCCTTGCCGGCTGCGGCCAGCAACTGGCGCTCGATCTCGGCGCGACGATGGGAGAAGCTCGCAATCACCGCGCCTTCTTCTTGTAACTGATGCTCGTAACTGTCGGCATCTTTCACGGTCAGCGGATTTGTCACCGCTTCGAAACGGTGTCCTTGCGTTTGACGTCCCGCTGTCAGCCCCAGTATGGATACGTCCACAACTTCTTTCCCATGCAGGGCAACGAGCGCATGCGCCGGGCGGACGAAATTGACGGTATTCCAGCCATCGGCCAATTGATACGTCATCATTCTGGCAATGGGCAATTTCTGCAGCGTCTCGTCCAGCGCTGCCTGCAGGCCTTCCGCCAGCGTCGCTCCCTTCACTACGCTATCCAGAAACAGGGTTTCTGTTTTTCCATCGTGGGCGCGTTTGAGCTGAGAGAGGAAGGGGAAAGGACCAGCATCGCCGCAAAGACTGCGCAGCTTCTTGAGCAGGGCAGGGGTGGGCTGGCCATTTTCATCCAGACCCACTGCTACCGGCATCAGTTTTTTCAGGGAGGATGTGTCCGGCGCCTGTGCTGCTATGCATGTGAGATGTACGGCAAGGCGTCGGGGAGAGGCAAAAGGGGTGACGGCCGCATCTTCCCGCGCCAAGCCCTGCCTTTTCAGGCCCGCGGCTATTCCCTGCGCGAAACTGTCACCCAGTTTCTTCAGCGACTTGGGGGGCAGTTCCTCTACCAGCAGTTCAACCAGAAGATTTCGGGTTGCCAAACCTTGTGTTGCATCAGTCAAGCGGCTTTCTCCAGCAATTCCTGCGCCCATTCCACCGGCGCCAGGGGAAAGCCCAGACGCTTGCGGCTTTCGTAATAGGCGTGTGCCACGCTGCGTGCGAGTTCCCGGATGCGCCCGATATAGGCGGCGCGCTCCGTGACCGAGATCGCGCCGCGCGCATCGAGAAGATTGAAAGTGTGTGCAGCCTTCAGCACTTGCTCATAAGCCGGCAAAGGGAGTCCCTGTTCCACCAGATGACGGGCTTGTGCCTCATGGCTTGTAAAGGCTTTGAACAGGAAATCCAGGTCACTGTGCCCGAAATTGTAGGAGGATTGCTCGACCTCGTTCTGATGATAGACATCGCGATAGGAAAGCCCTTTTGTCCAGGTGAGGTCGAAAACGTTGTCCACGCCTTGCAGGTACATTGCCAGCCGCTCCAGGCCATAGGTGATTTCACCCGTGATGGGCTTGCAGTTCATGCCGCCCACCTGCTGGAAATAGGTGAACTGCGTCACCTCCATGCCGTTCAGCCACACTTCCCAGCCCAATCCCCAGGCTCCGAGAGTGGGGTTTTCCCAGTCATCCTCGACGAAACGTATATCGTTCTGGCGGAGATCGAAACCGAGTTCTTCGAGCGAGCCGAGGTACAGTTCAAGGATGTTGGCAGGGGCGGGTTTCAGGACCGCCTGAAACTGGTAGTAGTGTTGCAACCTGTTGGGATTCTCGCCATAACGCCCGTCTTTTGGACGACGGGTGGGTTGCACATACGCCGCTTTCCACAGCTCGGGGCCGAGCGCGCGCAGGAATGTGGCAGTGTGGGATGTGCCCGCGCCAACTTCCATATCGTACGGTTGAAGCAGCGCGCAGCCCTGCCTGGCCCAGTAGTGTTGCAGGGCGAGAATGATTTCCTGAAATGTGCGCATGTAAGATTCTGAGCCGGACCGTAATTGACAAAAAGGCGCAAAAGCAAGAGGCAGCAAGAGACGCCGTAAAACTGCGTGAGAACGCGATTTTACCGTTTTTTGCGGGTTTCGCGAAAAGCGGATAACACGGCAAGTCCCAGCAATATTCCGCAAAGCCCGAGAATCAGGCTGTTGCCGAACCGCACGTAGGGCGTGGCGCCGGCAAATCCCTGTGCTGTGCCATGCAAGGCGGTGGTGGTGAATATTTCCGCCTCCTGCAACACTCTCCCGCGCTCGTCGATGATTGCCGTGACCCCTGTATTGGTTGCCCGCACCATATAGCGTCCTGTTTCAAGGGCCCGCATCTGGGATATCTGCAAGTGTTGTCGAGGCCCGATGGAGCGGCCAAACCAGGCGTCGTTGCTGACGTTGGCGAGCAGGGTGGCTTGCGGCAGCTGCTGGATGATCTCTTCGCCAAACACGTCTTCATAGCAGATATTCACTGCGACCCGCTGCCCCGCGATATTCATGGGCTGCTGCCCGAGTGCGCCCCGTGAAAAATCGGATAACGGAATTTTCAGGACGTTGATGATCCACCCGAACACCGGTTTCAATGGAATGAATTCGCCAAACGGCACAAGGTGATACTTGCGGTAGCTCTGTTCAGGGGAAGTGCCGAAGCTGAACATGGAATTATAGTATTCGCTCCGGCCACCCGGTGCTTCCACCAGACCAACCAGAATGTCGCCATTATTCCGCCTTGCATGGGCGGCCAGGTGGGCAAGATAGATAGGCGATACTTCGTTGCGGTAGAGCGGGATCGAAATTTCGGGTGTGATGATTAGGCGGCTGTCGCTTTGCAGTACAAGCCGAGCGTAGTTTTCCATGGAACTGATGAGCTGATCCTCACGCCACTTCATATCCTGCGGAATGTTCCCCTGCAGCAGGCTTACAGTCACCGGTTCACCTTCCGGTTCAGTCCAGTGAATCTGCTGGAGGCCCCAACCGGCAAGCCAGAGCGTCAGCAGGGGTAAAAAATAGAGGGGCTTGCGAAATTCCTTTTGAACGAGCAAACACAGCAGCGCAGCACTCAGCACCACCAGCAGCGAAATGCCGTATACACCGATAATGGGTGCGAAACCGGCCAGGGGACTGAGCGGCGCTTGGGAGTAACCCAGGGTCAGCCATGGAAAGCCTGTAAACAATACGCTGCGCAGCCAGTCAGACAAGGCCCACAGCGCCCCGGCAGTCAGCCCCCATACGATAGGGGCGGCGATATCCAGTTTTCTCAGGGTCCAGCCTGTCATTGCCGGAAACAGCGCGAGGTAGCCGCACAGAAAAATGAGCGCAAGCACGGCAACCGGCATCGGCATTGCGCCGAAATCATGCAGGGAAATATATAGCCAGGTGACACCCGCACTGAACATTCCCATACCGAACGAGAAGCCGAGCAACCCGGCTGCGCGAGGTCGCGCACTGTTGCGCCAGAAATGGCACAACAGCGCGAGGGTTACAAGCGGGATCGGAAAAAGATAAAACGGCGCAAAACCGGGAACGGTAAGTGCGCCGAGCAGAAAACAGACCAGTAATTCCGAACGGATTATTTTATTCAATGTGCTTCAATGATTCGCGCTTGCGCGATAGTGCGCCCCTCTGCGCTATCTCTTCTCTCTTCTTTGGAACCGAACGACAGAAAACCATTTTTAAATCAACTCCCCGGATCCCGATCTTCATAACCCGTTTGCTTGAGAAGATACCATACAGGCTTTATACGAAGAGGAGTGCCGATAATCAGCAACGGAGCGGGCCGACCTCCCATATGCCGGTGAGCGAGTGTTTATCCCGCAAAAAGACGCCAAAATCACGTGCCTTGATCAGAAACCTCGTCTTCCAGTATCTGGCAGGGCAGCAATAATCGGAAGGTCGAGCCGATCCCTACCACGGACTCCACTTCCAGTTTGCCGCCCAAAAGCCGGGTCGCTTCTGAAGCGATGGACAAGCCCAACCCGATGCCCGGTTTGCCGTAGGTATCGGCGCGCTGGAAAGCATCGAACAGGTGGGTCAGGTTTTCCGGAGCAATGCCCGGGCCCTGATCGCTCACGCTGAGGATCCAGGCACTATCTTCCCTACTGGCGTTATGACGGGCTGTGACTTCTATCCGGCCACCCGAACTGTATTTTACCGCGTTCCCCAGCAGATTCTGCAATATAGGCACCAGCAGCGTTTCTTCACTGATCACTTTCGCGCCTTCCGGCACATCGATGCGTAACTCTATTCCCTTCAATTGCGCTTCCGGTGTGATCTGCCTGACTGCTTCAGATAACAATGAATTCAAATCCACCGCTTCCATCGCCAGGTGAAAGTACCCTTTTCGCAGTTGCTCGGATTGCAGCAAGCGATCCATTCCAGCAGTGGTCTTGAGTATGATGCTCCTGACCGACTCCAGGTCCGCGACGTTGTCGGCAAGCTCGGGAATTTTTGCGAGCTTCACTGCAAGTATCTGGATATATAGCGTGATTTGGCTGAGATGATTGCGAAGATCATGAGAAAGAAAAGAGAGATACTTGGACTGGATTTCCGTCGCGGACTTGAGCTGCCGCTGCAGATTCTCGACGAATATGACCGTTCCGCTTTGCAGCGTCGCATCTACTGCCATGTTCAGGGCAACATTGCTTGTCTCGTCCAGTTCGCCATTCAATTCTTCGGAAATCTGTTCGATCATTACGCGCCGTAGAAGCTGGTACTCGACTACCAGTTCGCGTATGTTGTAATTTTCCTGAAAGCGCGACTCGCCATGCAGTCTGCTGCCTTCCACCAGCGCCTGGGTAGTGACGGGATGGCTGGAGGAAAACGCTTCGATCACCTCTTCCAGGATCAGAGGCACGGAGTCGCGTAGGTTTCTTAGCGTGAGCGCATCAGCCGCGGGCAAGGTGCAGGCGACAGATTTCTCCCACTCTCGCAGAATCGCGTCCTTGCGTACGCGCAAGGCAGAGGCAAGGTGAGGAAACGCATGATATGCCAGCAGGTCCAGGGTGGGGTCGGCTGTAGACATAAGTTCTGAAAAACCGATAGTTTGAGAGCGCGCTATTTTACTGCCAAATCGGGAGATGAAGTCGGGGAGTGATATCCCAGGTTGACCTGGGGCAGGACCTTTGCCTTTTAAGGGGGGCTTACATGGGCTTTGATATGGGCTGCTGATTTTGTGCTAGACTCATATTCTGAAAGCCATGACGTCAAGAGGGAACCTATGCGAGCATATAGGAATAGGGGTTCCGCGCACAGTCTGCTGACGCTCACGAAGGATGTATTGTGCTGGCCGTTTCGCCATAGGCAACGGAGGGTGGAGAGAGCGGCCCATAGCCGGACGCTGGCACCCATAAAAAAGAGATTCGCCCGGCCGATTTCCCGTACAAGGGAGATGCCTAGCAACAAGCAGACATGGGCGCGCCAAAAAAACAGATTACATTGGCTCCTTTATGAGGGACTTGAGATAGTGAGCAACAGCCAGGCTTTTACACTTACAAGAAAAACACTGCGCGGCCTGATACTGTTATCGAGCATTCCGTTGTTTGGAATGGTGGCAGCCTTCGGTATTGCCCCCGATACTGCGGTGGAAGACGTACCGGTCGAGCAGGTCGTCCTCGGTCTGGAGATTCCGGAGATTCGCTCTGGCTCGGCGGAGGGCATGACTTTTTGGCGTCATGAACGTATCCAGCAGGGCGATACCATCGGGAGCCTGCTTTCCCGGCTTGAAGTGAATAATCAGGATGTGGCGCGCCTCATTCGGGATACTTCGGATTTGAAGGCCTTGCATCCATTGGCCGCGGGCAGAATGGTGCATGCCGAAACCAGCGCTGCGGGCGAATTGCTGCTGCTGCGCTACTTTCCCGGCGGCAGCGATCAGGTGGTGCTGGAAAAACGCGACGGCAGCTATGTGGTGAGCGATAGGCCTGCATTGCTGGAAACACACATCCAGATGAAATCAGGCGTGATCGAAAGCTCGCTTTTTGCCGCGATCGACCGCGCGGGCATTCCGGACACCGTGGCTTCCCAGATTGTCGATATCCTGGCTTCCCAAATAGATTTTCACCGCGATCTGCGCAAGGGTGACCGTTTTACGGTGGTGTACGATTCCCTCTACGGCAATGGGGAACCGACGAGAGCCGGCCGGGTGCTGGCGGTGGAGTTCGTCAACCAGGGAGTGCCTTACCGGGGAGTGTATTTCCCGGGGAGCGACGGTGGAGAAGGCGGTTATTACACGCCGGACGGCAAGAACCTGCGCAGGGTATTTCTGCGCTCGCCGCTGGAATTCTCCCGCATCAGTTCCGGCTTTTCCACCGGCCGCTTTCATCCCATCCTGAAAAAATGGCGGGCTCATAAGGGCATCGACTACGTGGCGCCCACCGGTACAGGGGTAAAGGCGGTGGCCGATGGCGTCGTGGCGGTGGCGGGATGGGAAGGGGGATATGGAAATTTCATCATCCTCGAGCATGAAGGGTCGTATGCCACCGTCTACGGCCACTTGTCGGCTTTCGCCAAAGGGTTGCGCAAGGGTCACCGTGTCCGCCAGGGACATATCATTGGCCGGGTTGGAGCCACCGGCCTGGCGAGCGGGCCCCATCTGCACTTTGAGTTCCGTGTCAACGGCATTCAACGCGATCCTCTGAAGGAGCCGATGCCGGAAGGAAAACCGATCGCTCCCGCACAGCTCGCGGCATTTTACGAATCAACGAAATCGTCGATGGCGAGGCTCGATATGCTGCACGGCACCAATCTCGCTTTGCTGGATTAACGGCGGGTGGTCCGAACGGATCGACTAGATAAAAGTCCCGTCAACGGGAGAGATTTGAAAGCGGCGTACTATATCGGCATCATGTCGGGCACCAGTCTGGATGGGATCGACGCAGTGCTTGCCGACTTTGAAGCCCCCCGGCCGGTGTTGCTGGACAACTTCTATCTGCCATACCCGGGGAAGCTCCGCGAACAGCTCAAGGAACTCCATTTTCCGGGTCATGATGAGCTGCACCGTGCCGCGACGATTGGTAATCAACTTGCCCGTCATTACGCCGAAGCAGTGGCAGGCTTGCTCCGCAAAAGCGGCGTTGCGCCGCACGAAGTCGCTGCCATCGGATGCCACGGGCAAACCATACGTCATTGCCCCCACTCAGAAGCGGGTTACACTATCCAGTTATGCAACTCTCCGTTGCTGGTAGAGCTCACCGGAATCAGGGTGGTTTCCGATTTCAGGAGTCGCGATATCGCTGCGGGAGGGCAGGGGGCGCCCCTGGTGCCGGCATTTCATCAGGCCTTGTTCGCCGATCCTCATGTTCATCGCGTGATCGTCAATATCGGGGGAATCAGCAATCTCACTGATCTGCCGCGGAATGGAAACGTGACAGGATTCGATTGCGGCCCAGGCAATGCCATGATGGACGAGTGGTGCGCGCGCCATACCGGGCAAGCGTATGATGAGGACGGAAGGTGGGCTGCAACCGGAAAAACGCTCTCCGTGCTGCTGGAAAAGCTGCTGGCACTGCCATTTTTTTCCCTTCCCCCGCCCAAAAGTGTCAGCAGGGAATTATTCAGTACAACCTGGCTGGAAGGCTACCTGAAGGGGGATGAGAGCCCGGCCGATGTCCAGGCCACCCTGCTGGAGCTGACCGTCACCGGGATTGCCCGTTGTATACTCGATTACTGCGGGGATGCGACCGAAATTTATGTGTGCGGCGGGGGCGCGCGGAACAGTCACCTCATCGCCTCCCTTCAGGTGGCATTGTCCGGCAGGAAAGTTGGATTGACGGACAGCCTGGGCGTGGACGCCGACTGGCTGGAAGCTTTCGCCTTTGCCTGGCTTGCGCGACAACTCATCCAGGGCATGCCCGGTAATATTCCCTCGGTTACTGGCGCGAAGGGCTCCCGGCTTCTCGGGGCCATCTATTCTGCCTAGGACCTGTTATATCCTCTTCAGGACTTTCTTTTATCCTGAATGAAGGGACGGAAGTGGGAGCTGGAAGGGGATGTGAGCTTCCGGTCCAGCCTATGCAGAGAATGCAGAGTTTGAGCCGCAGAGTTACCCGCAGGGTTTATTAAACGGAGAATGAAGAGCCGCAACCGCAGGTGCTTGCAGCGCCCGGATTCTTGATAATGAACTGGGCACCCTCGGCGTTTTCCTGATAATCGATTTCCGCTCCTGCCAGATACTGGAAACTCATGGCATCCACCAGGAGTTTGACACCATTTTTTTCCATTACCGTGTCATCTTCACTTATCAGTTCATCAAAGGTGAATCCGTACTTGAAGCCGGAGCATCCGCCTCCTGCCACGAATACCCGCAGCTTGAGATCGTTGTTTCCTTCCTCTTCGATCAGCTCTCTGACCTTGTTTGCCGCGTTGTCCGTAAAGATCAATGGCGTTGGGATATTCGTCATCGAATCAGTCTGACCCGAACCATCGTTGAAAGGAGCGTTCATAAGCGTTTCCGAATAGCCTGGTGAGAGATTGCAGTATTACACGTGCTTCAAATCGTTGATCTGGGCCGCAGGCAATAATGTAACGATATTGCTTTCACGTTCCAGGATTTCCGTATGGAGCAGCATGCCCTGAACAGATGCACCGAGATGTATTTCCATGCCCTTATAGTGTACATCGCCACAGACCTTCGCCTTTGGCTGGAGTTCCACATACTCGGTAACCTTTATCGTGCCGACTACCGTGCCATTGATCACAGCATGGGAAACGTGGATGACACCCTCTACGATCGCCTGATCGCTTAAAACCAGGGTGCTCGGCATGTCGCTCAACCCGGTAATGTTTCCCGTAACACGACCGTCTATTCGTACCCCCCCGGTGAAGATGATATTTCCTTCAATGTGAGTATCGACGCCGATAAGCGAATCGATCTGGTTGTGCGGTCTGCCTATTTTCTCAAACATTTTCTCTCCTTACAAAGACAGGTTCACCGTTTGCATGAGCCTGGCCTGCGTTTCGCCCTTCTCGAATACTTTCACCTGCAAGCTGTCGACAATGGCCTCCGGAGCCAGCCAGAAAGTATTTTCCACTCGCCGATAAAACCGGAAACTGACATCAAACTTTTTCGATGGGTCGTCGCTGGTCTCACGGGAGGTGAGGGGCTGGACCATTTTTTCCCCATTCTGCTGAAAGTTGACGGCAAATTCCAGGTTGCCGTGAAAATCCTTGCCCCGCACTCCTGACTGAACCAGAAGCAGGCTGTATCGGTATTCACCGGGCAGTTTACCTTTTTCAAGCTTCAGGCCCCCGATGGAAACACGCTGCCCAGTCTTGCCAGGAGCAGAACCAAGATTCTGGAAAAAGGCCAGTTCTTCCTTGAGGCGCGTATTCTCGCCCTGAAGGGTCTTGACTTGGCTCGCGATATCCTGACGGGCGGCCTGATCCATTTGCAACTGCTGATCGAGTCCCGCCATCTTTATGCGCAGTTCGTCATTCTCGTGCTGCAGTCGCGCATTCAACTGCGATAACCGCTCCATCTCCGGTCCTGCCTCGGTTTTTTCTTCACGCGGGGGTTCGATTCTGTCGGGAATACCGGCCTTGCGCCCGGCATCGTACATGCCCCACGAAAGAATCAGCGCAGCCACGAGCAGGATGGCAAGAGTCGCCCAGCGGACATGAGCGGGAGTCTGTAATCGGACCGCGGCTGGCGCCGCAGCTATTTTGTGCCTTCTATTACGCGACTTTATCATAAGCGCAGGTCATGCCCTTTGAAGCGGCAGCCAAGCGTATCCGAAACATCGCAAAAGAGCATCAGATCGAAATAATGGAAAGTTTCTCTTGCAGCGGGATCCTTGATCACTACCAGGAGAAGTGTCGAGAGAAACCCGCAGCCAACTATGGATATTCTAACGATGAACCTCGATCTTGACAAAGACTAACTTTTATCGAGGAACAGCCGCCATAATGCATTTTCTAGAAATTAACTTACATTGCATGGCTGGATCTTCGTGAGGGGCACCTGGACTCGATTTCGACAGCACTGCAGCTCCGCCCGCTTATTTACGATTTCTTACGGAAACAGGGGGACATGGGTGATGGCAAGGGTTTCCGGCAAGCCGAACATGAGGTTCATATTTTGCACTGCCTGCCCGGCCGCACCCTTGACAAGGTTGTCCGTAACCGAGAGTATGACGGCCGTATCCCCACCCTGGGGGCGGTGGACGGCGATGCGGCAGAGATTCGAACCCCGTACAGAGCGGGTTTCCGGATGGGAGCCTGCCGGAAGCACGTCGACAAACGGTTCATCCACGTAGCGGTTTTCGTATAACGCCTGCAAATCGACTTCTTTAAGAAGTTTTACATAAAGCGTGGCATGGATGCCGCGAATCATCGGGGTGAGGTGCGGTACGAATGTCAGACCGACCGGGTGTTTTGCCGCTTGCGACAAGCCCTGCCTGATCTCGGGAAGATGGCGATGCCCGGATACTCCATAGGCCTTGAAGTTGTCCCCTGCTTCAGCAAAAAGGGTATGAATTTCCGCGTTGCGTCCCGCGCCTGACACGCCCGATTTCGCGTCTGCAATGAGATGATCCAGATCCACGGCATCCGATTCCACCAAGGGAAGGAAACCCAGTTGCACGGCCGTGGGATAGCAGCCGGGGTTGGCTATGAGCCGGGCTGTCTTTATCCTGTCGCGATTGATTTCCGGCAGACCGTAGACCGCCTCCGCAACCAGTTCGGGGCAGGCATGAGTCATTCCATACCATTTTTCCCAGACGGCGATATCCTTGATACGAAAATCGGCGGCAAGATCAATTATCCGCACGCCTGCATCGAGCAGGGATGGAACCTGTTTCATGGCAATGCCATTCGGGGTGGCAAAGAATACCACGTCGCATTTTTCGAGGTTTGCCTCTGCGGGATCGGAAAATTTTAACTCTATCCGCCCACGCAGACTTGGAAACAACTGGGCGACATCCATGCCAGCTTCCTTGCGCGATGTAATTGCCTCGATACTCACCTCCGGGTGTTGAGACAAGATGCGCAGCAGCTCTACTCCGGTATATCCGGTTCCCCCTACGATGCCGATCTTAAGCATGGTTCTTCGAAATTTTCGTGTGGTTAAAATTCGTTGTCACGCCGTATCGTCTACCTGACATCCGCCATGATGTCTGTGGAAGGTTTTACGATTACCAGCGCTAAAAAAAGAAAAAAGCCGCATGTCCGCCAGAAACAGCGGGCAGGCGGCTTTTTATGACAGATAAAAGCTTATCGTTTGGAGAACTGTTTCCGGCGTCGTGCCTTGCGCAGACCAACCTTTTTGCGCTCCACTTCACGCGCGTCACGCGTAACCAGCCCGGCATTGCTCAATACGGGTTTCAGGGTTGCATCGAAGTCAATTAGGGCACGGGTAATTCCATGTCTCACCGCGCCTGCCTGTCCGGATTCGCCCCCGCCGTGAATATTCACCAGGATGTCGAAGCGATCGAGATTTCCGGTCAATTCCAGCGGCTGGCGAACCACCATGCGTCCCGTTTCCCGGGAAAAAAACTCATCCACGGGTTTGTTGTTGACTGTTATCACGCCGCTACCCGGCTTGATGAACACGCGCGCTACCGCGCTTTTGCGCCGTCCCGTACCGTAACTGTAGGTTCCATTCATGATCAAGCCCTGACTTCAAGTTGCCGCGGCTGTTGTGCGGCGTGTGGATGTGCTGCACCGGCATATATCTTGAGTTTCTTTAACATTGCATAGCCGAGAGGACCTTTCGGCAGCATGCCTTTTACTGCTTTTTCCAGCGGCCTGCCGGGAAAGCGCGTATGCATTTTCGCGAAACTCGTTTCGTATATACCACCGGGGTAACCGCTGTGGCGATAGTACATCTTGCTTTCAGCCTTGTTGCCGGTAACGCGCATCTTGTCCACGTTGATCACGACAATGAAATCACCAGTATCCACATGCGGCGTATAGATAGGCTTATGCTTGCCGCGAAGACGATGGGCAATCTCGGCAGCGAGGCGTCCAAGTACCTTGCCGGCCGCATCAATCACGAACCATTCCCGATTCACTTCATGTGGTTTGGCTGAAAAGGTTTTCACAAACCTACCCCTGCTTATTTACTAAAAGCCGCGCATTTTATGTCAGAGATGCATAAATGTCAAACTGGAGTCCGTGGACAGAAGTCGTATTCGTCTGCCACAAACACCACTCTCTTCGCTGATTTTCGTTTTGCAAGGGGGCGTATACCGGCGACTTTTGTTCCCACCAAAATCATTGAGAAAACGGTTATCATAACCCACCTTAAAATTGCAGGCGGAAGATTACAGCGAATATTGAGGCAAAAATTGCAGGAAGCCCTCTGAACAAGTGCTCCCTGCTCGCCTGGCAACATGTTCGAAGATTCCATAACATCATCTTATTATCTATTTGTCCGAGGAGAAGTTGTATGTCGCAAAAACACCCTGTCATCGCCGTTACCGGATCTTCCGGCGCCGGTACGTCGACGGTCAAGAATAGTTTCGAGCATATTTTCCGGCGCGAGAAACTGACTGCTGCGGTGGTGGAGGGGGATAGCTTCCATCGTTATGATCGCGATGCCATGAAAAAAGCCGTAGCCGAATCCGAAAAGGACGGAGGACGTCCCATCAGTCATTTCGGTCCGGAGGCCAACGAGTTCGAGAAGCTGGAAGCGTTGTTCAAGGAATACGGCGAAACCGGCGGCGGGGAGACGCGCCTGTACCTGCACAATGACGAGGAGGCCGCGCCCTATCAGCAGAAGGCAGGTACCTTCACGCCCTGGGCGCCGATAAAGCCCGGCTCGGACCTGCTGTTTTACGAGGGGCTGCATGGAGGAGTGCAGAGTGACACGGTGGACGCGGCCCGATATGTCGATCTGCTGGTCGGTGTCGTGCCCATCGTGAATCTGGAGTGGATTCAGAAAATCCACCGCGACATGAATGCGCGTGGTTATTCGGCCGAAGCGGTGACGCACACGATACTCCGACGCATGCACGATTATGTGCATTACATTACTCCGCAATTTTCCAAAACGCATGTCAATTTCCAGCGTGTGCCGACAGTGGATACCTCGAATCCTTTCATCGCGCGGGACATCCCGACGCTGGACGAAAGTTTCGTCGTGATCCGGTTTCGTGATCCGAGGAATGTCGATTTTCCGTATCTGCTTGCCATGATTCACAATTCATTCATGTCCCGCCCGAACACCATCGTCGTTCCCGGCGGGAAAATGGGTCTGGCCATAGAGCTCATATTGACGCCGCTTATTCTTGATCTCGTGGTGGCAAGCCGCAAAAAGTAGCCGCAGGTAATAGCGCCCAGCGTTATAGTAAAACTAAAACATCCTGCAAACCCGGCACCCTTCGTGCGCATCGCGCGACTCCCTATACCGGAAGGAGAACCAAGGGGCCGGGTATGCAGGAGCATCATACTGTTCTACATTGCTTTTAATCCGATTTTGCACGGCCTGAATGATCCCGGCCGTGCCCGGACCGGAAAAATCTTTGCTGTATGTCTTCTCTACTCACCGCACTAAACCCGGAACAACTCGAAGCAGTTACGTTGCCCCACCAGTCGGCGTTGGTGCTTGCCGGCGCGGGCAGCGGCAAGACCAAGGTCCTTACGACCCGCATCGCGTATCTGATTCAGTCCGGCGAAGTCAGTCCTCACGGAATATTGGCCGTCACTTTTACCAATAAGGCGGCCAAGGAAATGCTCACTCGCATTGCCGCCATGCTGCCCATCAATACGCGCGGTATGTGGATAGGTACCTTCCACGGCTTATGCAACCGCCTGCTTCGCGCTCACCACCAGGATGCCGGTTTGCCGCAAACCTTTCAGATCCTGGACTCCGCCGATCAGTTGGCGGTCATCAAGCGCATCCTGAAAAATCTGGGTGCGGATGATGAGAAATTTCCTCCGCGCCAGGTTCAATGGTTCATCAATAATGCCAAGGAAGAGGGGCTGCGCGCATCGCAGGTGGAAGCGTACGATGACTACACGCGCAAGATGGTCGAGTTTTATGCATCTTACGAGCAGCAATGCAACAAGGAAGGGGCGGTTGATTTTGCCGAGTTGTTGCTGCGCAGCTATGAATTGCTGATGCGCAACGAAATCGTACGCGAGCATTATCGCGGTCGTTTCCTGCACATCCTGGTGGACGAATTCCAGGATACCAGCCGGCTGCAATACAAATGGCTGCGCCTGCTCGCGGGTCCGAAAACCGCTGTCTTTGCCGTGGGCGATGACGATCAGAGCATTTATGCCTTTCGCGGCGCCAATACCGGCAACATGAGAGAGTTCGAACAGGACTTTCGCATCCCCAGAATTATCAAGCTGGAGCAGAATTACCGTTCACATGGCAATATTCTGGATGCCGCCAACACGCTGATACGCAACAACAATGGACGGCTCGGCAAGAATCTCTGGACTTCGGAAGGACGCGGGGAGCCGATACGGGTATACAACGCCCCGACGGATTTCGATGAAGCGGCGTTTATCGTGGATGAAGTCAAATCCCTGCGTGCGGAGGGGGTCCAATTGTCCCAGATCGCGTTGCTTTATCGTTCCAACGCGCAATCACGTGTGCTGGAGCACGCCTTGTTCAATGCCTCGCTGCCTTATCGGGTATATGGGGGCATGCGCTTCTTCGAGCGGCAGGAAATCAAGCACGCATTGGCTTACCTGCGAATGATAGCCAATCCGGAGGATGACAACGCGCTACTGAGAATCGTCAACTTCCCGGCGCGTGGCATCGGCCTGCGGAGCCTGGAGCAATTGCAGGATGAAGCCAGGCAACAGGGGGGGAGCCTCTGGGAAGCGATGCTGAAAAAATGCAGGGGCAGAGAGCCTTCCACGTCAGGCTTGCCGAATAAGTCCTCTGTGGGAATGGGGGAGAATAAAGAGCCGGATAGGCCTAGAAAAGGCATCGAGAGCTTCGTTGCGCTGATCGAATCGATGCGGCAGGTTTGTGAAACCCTGCCGCTCCCGGAAATCGTCGAACATATGCTGGAGCACAGCGGATTGATTAAGCATTACCAGGCCGAGCGCGAGGGTGCCGACCGGCTGGAGAATTTGAACGAGTTGATCACTGCGGCGACTGCCTTCGTGCATGAAGCCGAAGATGACGGCTTGGCCGTTTTTCTCAATCATGCTTCCCTGGAAGCAGGCGAGCACCAAGCCGGCGGAGGGGAGGACGCCTTGCAGCTGATGACCGTGCACTCAGCCAAAGGACTGGAATTTCACAGTGTATTTCTAAGTGGTCTCGAAGAAGGTTTGTTTCCCCACGATAACAGCCGTAACGAGGCGGGGGGGCTGGAAGAGGAGCGCCGCCTGATGTATGTAGCCGTGACGCGCGCGAGGCGCCGCTTGTATTTGAGCTTTGCTCAAAGCCGCATGTTGCATGGCCAGACTCGCTACAATATTCCCACTCGATTCATAGAGGAAATACCGCAGAGCTTGCTCAAGTGGCTGCAGCCCGTGCAGAAGACAGCGCCTTGGCGACCGGGACCGGTTTCTCCTACTCAGGAGGTTGCGCAGCGTCCCCAAATCCGGGAAATGGGGGTGAGGGAGACGACGACATCGCCCTGGCGCGTGGGCCAGAACGTGGTTCACGCAAAGTTCGGGGCAGGAGTGATCGTCAACTGCGAAGGCCGCGGTGCCGATGCGCGGGTTGAGGTTAAATTCGGCCGCAATGGCAGCAAGTGGTTGTTACTGGAATATGCAAAACTGACAGCGTTGTAAATCCTGTGAGCCCGGTGCCGGTGTGAGCTGGAAATGCTTTACTTTTCGCCTCGCCGCCTCGTTTCCCGCCGGGTACTCCCCGTCATGAATCCCCGAGGGGATTCATGCGCTTTCCGTGACATCCCCGGAATTTTCGGTTTCCTGAAAAATATCCATGTAGCTGGTGTAGATCGAGGCGAAAACGGTCGGGACCAGCACAAAAAATCCCAGGCCGTAAGGAATCATGGCGATTATCGTGAACGCCACGAGTACAATCAGGTAAATCTGGAATGCTACGATGTTTTTTACGCACGCAAAGAAGCTCGTTCGCATTGCTTCCACTGGAGACATTTCATCGAATACTGTCAGCAGAGGCGCGAACCAGGTCGCCATCAGGAGAGGAATGGACAGGGTCAGCGCTACCAGGGAAGCGGATAACATATCGCCTGATACGTTTTTCAATTCGTTTTCATCGACCCGTTTTCCTTCCAGCAACAGGCTCATCAGCACGTCACCCCCGACCAGCATGAATATGCCGACGATGAGCACCTGGCCCACCAGATAAATTCCCCCTATCGTAATCAGCGGTCCGGGGTTGCGAAAGCCCGCAAAGAGGTGCCCTATTTCCAGTTGCCCTCCGCGTTCCAGCGTTCTGCAGCCGATCATCAGTCCCGCCAGGAATACCGGCGAGAGCAACGTGAAAATGAATTGGCCCGCCGTTGGGATAAGTCCCAGGGTAGCCGCGATAAGCAGAAGGGTGGTGCAAAGAAGAATCCACACCATGGGGACTCTGCGGAATAACTGAAAGCCTTCCGCTATCCATTCCCATCCCCTTCTCCCGTCTACCTGCCTGATATCCATCTTGTTTTTTCTCCGATAAACGTCTTCCATCCCGCCCGCTGTTCAACTGACGCTCAGATCCACACCTCGGCGAGCTTCGAGCGTGCTGCTGCATGGTTTTTCAGTATACGCATGAAGTGAGCAGGGTCCTTCACGTGCGTAAGTTCTCCGGCCCGCGGCAGGTGATAATCCTGCAGGCGTGAGAGCCAGAAGCGCAATGCGCCGGCGCGCAGCATCACCGGCCAGGCATCACGCTCGGCCTCTAGCAGCGGCCGGGTGCGATGATAGGCTTCGAGCAGCGATAAAGTCCGCTCCGGGTCCAAGTCCGCATTTTCGTTGAGACACCAGTCGTTCGCGGTAATCGCCAGGTCGTATAGCAGCACATCGTTGCAGGCAAAGTAGAAATCGATCACTCCGCCCATTGCACCATTGTTGAAAAGCACGTTGTCACGAAACAGGTCGGCGTGGATCACACCACGCGGAAGGCTTTCCGTTCGATGCGATGATTGAAAGCGTAATTCCTCCCCGAGAATCGCAGCCTCGTCCTCCGAAAGAAACGGCATGACTTCCTGTGCCGCAGCTTTCCACCACTTGGGTCCTCGCAAATTCTCCATTTTTTCCGGATAGGATAAGCCGGATAAATGCATGTTCGCCAGGAGTTCGCCAACCTCGGCGCAGTGGGCGGCCGTGGGAGATTCCTGCGACTTTCCGGGAAGGCAGGTGACAATGCTCGCCGGCTTGCCGTTGAGCTCTCCCAGGAATTTATTGGCGAGATCCGCCACGGGACTGGGGCAGGGAAGGCCGTGGCGCGCCAGGTAGGCCATCAGATTCAAATAGTAGGGCAGTTCCGCCGAAGTCAGTTTCTCAAATAGAGTCAGAACATATTTACCGTGGCTGGTGGTGACAAAATAATTCGTATTTTCAATTCCGGAAGAAATACCCTGCAGATTGATCAGTTTGCCGACGGAATAATTTCTCAGCCACGCGGAAAGCTGCTCATGGGTAACTATGGTGAAGACAGACATGGAGCGGGAAAGTAAGGCAGAAGCAGTTTAATCAGGCGCAATGGCTGTCCTGGAAAATCAGAACTCGCGTATCACCCACATGGGAGGGCGAATACGCTGATCCAGACCGCCTGTATCGTGGGTGGAAAAAGTGCCATCGCCGCGATTGTCGATCAGGTAATACGGAAGCCCTATGCGCGGTACGACCTTGATCATGTAGAGGCGTCCATTGAGGCGATATTCCTCGATTTGGTCCTCTCCGCGCTTGGTGATGGTAACCTGGGGCTCAAGCGATTCTTCCTCGTCTTCGATACCGGCCGAAGGCAACGATAATTCCGGGGGTTCCGGCACTTCCGGTATGGGCCGCAAATCCTTGGGCTGATTGGATTGCGCCGCCGCTGGTAGTACAGAACTCAATAACAGTGCAACAACGATACGACGCATGGCGCCTCCCGGCGGGTCAGGTCAATATACCATTCTATCCGAAATGCCCTGAGTGTTATAGATTGAGTTGAATTTCCCGTTCCGCGACGGAAGGCTCGAAGCCGCGCGTCTCGTAATACTTGAATATCGCATCCACCACCTCCGCCGGCTCGTCGATTAGCTGGATCAGATCCATATCTTCAGGGGCGATCATGCCCTCCGCGACGAGTACATTCTGCAGCCACTCGAGCATGCCGCGCCAGAAATCCGAACGAACCAGGATAATGGGCATTCTGCGTGTCTTCCCGGTCTGGACCAGTGTCAGCGCTTCCATCAGTTCGTCCAGGGTGCCGAATCCGCCGGGCAGCACCACATAGGCTGTCGCGAGTTTGACGAACATGTATTTACGCGCAAAAAAATGGCGAAACGTCTGGCTGACGTCCTGATAAACATTCCGGTGCTGCTCGTGCGGCAACTGGATATTTAGTCCGATACTGGGGGATTCGCCATAATAGGCCCCCTTGTTCGCGGCTTCCATGATGCCTGGCCCTCCACCGGAGATGACGGAAAAGCCTGCATCGGAGAGTTGCCGCGCAATCTGCTCGGTTAACTCATAGTAGGGATGATCAGGGAGAGTGCGGGCACTGCCGAAAATGCTGACCGCCGGCATGACGGAATGGAGACGCTCCGTTGCCTCGACAAATTCTGCCATAATCCCGAACACGCGCCAGGATTCACGTCCTGACCATGCCTTCTCCTGGAAATCGTTTGTCATGGTACGGGCTGCTTTGTTTTTCAGGCTCATCGGAAAACCTTTGGAAGTTAAATGAAAACACTACTGCTGGTCGATGGTTCATCTTATCTGTATCGCGCTTTTCACGCGCTGCCCGATTTCCGCAACCGCAATAACGAGCCGACCGGTGCAGTCTATGGCGTGCTGAATATGCTGCGCCGCTTGCACAAGGATTATCAGGCCGATTATAGCGCTTGCGTATTTGATGCAAAAGGCAAGACTTTCCGCGATGAGCTCTACGCCGAGTACAAGGCGAACCGGCCCCCCATGCCCGACGAGCTTGCCGCCCAGATTGCACCGCTCCTGGAATGCATAAATGCGATGGGATGGCCGATGCTTTCTGTGGAAGGAGTAGAGGCGGACGATGTGATCGGTACGCTGGTGAAACAGGCGGAAGGCGAGAACATGCGCTGCATCATTTCGACTGGCGACAAAGACATTGCGCAACTGGTGAATTCGCAGGTAACCCTAGTCAATACCATGACGAACGAAATGCTTGATGAAGCCGGTGTGCTCGGACGTTTCGGCGTACCTCCAGAACGCATGCTCGACTATCTGGCGCTGGTGGGTGACGCGGTCGACAACATCCCCGGCGTGGCGAAGGTGGGACCAAAAACCGCGGTGAAGTGGCTCAATCAATATGGGACACTCGACAACCTGCTTGTCCACGCCGGTGAAATAGGCGGCGTAGTAGGGGAGAATCTGCGCAATGCGCTGGGCTGGTTGAGCAGATCGCGGCAACTGCTCTCCATTAAGTGTGACGTTTCGTTGCCGGTCAACCTGCATGATCTCGGACCCCAGCCTCCGAACACGATAAAGCTCGCGGAGTTGTACGAGCGGCTGGATTTCAAGAGCTGGTTGCGCGAGTTGCAACAGGAATCCCAAGCGGAAGGAGGCGCTGATGCGCTTTCTGCGGGTTCTGCCCCGGCAGGCTCGAATCTGGTACAGGCCGATTATCAGGCCCTTCTTACCCCGGAGCAACTCGATGAGTGGATGATGCGAATCGCCGCGGCACCGCTCGTTTCACTCGACACCGAAACGACGGGGCTTGATCCGATGCGCGCCGAGCTGGTGGGTATCTCGTTTTCCGTGGAACCACATCACGGGGCTTATATACCGCTGGGACATCGTTATACCGGTGCCCCCAGCCAGTTGCCGCTCGACTTTGTGCTCGAAAAGCTCAAATCTTGGCTGACGGACCCCTCCGCCCCCAAGCTGGGGCAGAACCTGAAGTTTGACAGGCACGTATTCGCCAATCACGGCATCAGGGTGAAAGGAATCGTTCACGACACGCTGCTGCAATCCTATGTCTTCGAATCCCATCACCCGCACGATATGGACAACCTTGCGCTGCGGCATCTGGGGATCAAAACCATCACCTATGATGAAGTCACCGGCAAGGGAGCCGCCCGAATAGGTTTCGAGCAGGTGGATATCGAACGCGCTGCGCAATATGCGGCCGAGGATGCGGATATCACGCTGCAGTTGCACCAGCACCTGTATGCTGAAGTTGGCAAGGATGCAAAGCTCGATCATATCTATCGCAGGCTGGAAATGCCCGTGATGGATGTCTTGTTCGAGATGGAGCGTAACGGCGTGCTGCTGGATCTCAAATTGCTGGAAACGCAAAGCCGTGAACTCGGCGAGAAAATGCTGGCACTGGAGGAGCGCGCCTGCACCATTGCCGGGCTGCCATTCAACCTGAATTCACCCAAACAGATTCAGGAAATCCTGTTTGACAGACTCAAGCTGCCTGTCATGAAAAAAACACCGAGCGGCGTTCCTTCCACCGACGAAGATGTGCTGCAAAAACTCGCACTCGACTATCCGCTCGCCAGGGCTCTGCTGGATTACCGCGGTCTTGCCAAACTCAAGTCGACTTACACTGACAAGCTGCCGCGCATGGTGCACCCCGTTACTGGAAGAGTGCATACTAATTATGCCCAGGCCGTCGCGGTGACGGGCAGGCTCGCCAGTAACGAACCGAACCTGCAGAACATACCCATCCGCACGGCCGAAGGACGGCGTATCCGGGAAGCATTCATCGCCCCGACGGGACACAGGATCGTTTCCGCGGATTATTCACAGATCGAATTACGCATCATGGCGCACATTTCACAGGATGCCGGACTGCTCAAGGCCTTCGCACAAGGGGAAGACATTCATCGCGCCACGGGCTCCGAGATATTCGGCGTTCCCCTGGAAACAGTGAGCAGCGAACAGCGCAGATATGCGAAAATCATTAATTTCGGCCTGATCTACGGCATGTCGGAATTTGGTCTCTCGACGCAGCTCGGCATCGAGCGGGCCGCGGCCAGAGCCTATATGGACCGCTACTTTGCTCGCTATCCAGGAGTGGCGGACTACATGCAGCGGACGCGAAAAACCGCAAGAGAAAACCGCTATGTGGAGACCGTCTTCGGACGGCGGCTGTGGCTGTCGGAGATCAACAGTTCCAACGGCATGCGCCGCCAGGCGGCGGAACGCGCGGCCATCAATGCGCCCATGCAGGGTACTGCCGCGGATATCATCAAGCTCGCGATGATAGAAGTGCATGACTGGCTGCGGCGGCATGACCTGAGCAGCAAACTCATTATGCAGGTCCATGACGAACTGGTATTGGAAGTACCGGAAAACGAAATCGAGACGATAAAGCGCGAGTTGCCGCTGCTTATGGGCAATGTGGCGCAACTTCAGGTGCCGTTATTGGTGGAAGTAGGCGTCGGGCCAAACTGGGAACAGGCGCATTGAACACAGGGGTGAAAAGAGCGGGAAGGGGAGAAGTATTACTTGCTAAATCCCTGAAAATTGTCGTAAAATCACCCCCTTTTCGATTTTGGACCTCCACAGGCAATTTACATGGTCATTATTCGACTGGCGCGAGGCGGCGCAAAAAAACGCCCGTTTTTCAATATGGTCGTAGCAGATTCACGCAATGCGCGTGACGGCAAGTTTATAGAGCGCGTCGGTTTTTATAACCCGCGGGCAGCCGAAGGTGAGGAATCGCTGCGTGTCAAGCTGGATCGCGTCACCTATTGGCAATCAAAAGGTGCGCAGCCGTCAGATACCGTGAAAAAGCTGATCAAGCAGTTTGGTTCCACGCAAGAAGTCGCAGGAAGCTGAACCTGGCCAATCCGCCGAACCAATGGTGATAATGGGCCGCGTTGCCGGTCCATATGCGGTAGCCGGCTGGATCAAGGTTTTTCCCTATACTGAATATGTGGATGGCTTGCTGGATTACCCGGACTGGTGGTTGGGCAGCGAGGGCGGCAAATGGCACAAATTCAAAGTGATCGAGGGCGAGGTTCACGGGAACGTATTGCTGGCTTCACTTGAACGATGTGCGGACCGTGACGCGGCAGCACGGCTGAAGGGACTGAAGATCGCCATTCCCCGCAGACTATTGCCGGCATTGCCGGAGAGCGGCGAGGAAGGTTATTACTGGTCAGATCTCATCGGGCTTGCAGTCATCAATTTGCAAGGTGAAGCGCTGGGTAAGGTGGCAGGGCTGCTGGAAACTGGAGCGAACGATGTGCTTCAGGTGCAAAACCCGGGAGAAACCGAAAGGTTGATACCTTTCATTGACCAGGTGATCATCAAAGTGGATCTGGCGGCGGGTCGGATTACGGTGGATTGGGGTCGGGACTACTGATTATGACGTTCGATTTCGACGTTATCACCCTCTTTCCCGAAATGTTCGATGCTGTAACCAGGTACGGGGTAACCGGGCGGGCGAATGAAAATGCCATTTATCGCCTGTATACCTGGAATCCGCGGGAATTTACCGAGGATAATTATCGCAGGGTGGACGACCGACCCTACGGAGGCGGACCCGGCATGGTAATGCTGGCGGAACCCCTGGAAAAAGCGATAACTGCTGCCAGGGAAAGGCAAAGAGCCTGTGGTATCAGCAGCACGAAAGTGATTTATCTGTCACCTCAGGGAAGGCCCCTGAACCAGAACGTGGTGACGGAATTAAGCGAATTGTCTGCATTGGTGCTGCTGGCAGGCCGTTATGAAGGAGTGGATGAGCGGCTGATCGAACGTCAGGTGGACTATGAGATTTCCATTGGGGATTATGTCGTATCCGGCGGTGAACTGGCGTCGATGGTGCTCATGGATTGTCTGGTGCGGCAGTTGCCCGGCGTATTGGGAGATCCGGAATCCGCGAATCAGGATTCCTTTACAGCAGGTTTGCTGGATTTTCCCCACTACACCCGACCGGAGGTCTATCGGGGAAGCGTAGTGCCCGAGGTCTTGTTGTCCGGAAATCACGCCAGGATTGAACGCTGGCGGCTACAGCAGTCCTTGGGAAGAACATGGTTGCGGCGGCCTGATCTGCTGGCATTGAAAATGGAGAAAGGCCTCACTGCGGAAGAGCGGAAATTGCTGGAAGAATTCCAGCACGCATACGAAGCGAATTGAGTGCCAAATTGAAAGTTACTGAAACGCAAGGAATATAAGGCAAGGAGTCACGAAAATGAATCTGATCGAGCAACTTGAAAGCGAAGAAATCAGCCGCCTGGGCAAGACAATTCCCGATTTTGCCCCTGGAGATACGGTTGTCGTCAACGTTAAGGTGGTGGAAGGAGACCGTAAACGCATTCAGGCGTACGAGGGTACCGTCATTGCCAAGCGTAACCGTGGTCTCAATTCTGCCTTTACCGTGCGCAAGGTATCCAGCGGTGAGGGAGTGGAAAGGACTTTTCAGACTTATTCTCCCCTGATTGCGAGCATAGAGATCAAACGCCGCGGGGCAGTGCGTCGTGCCAAGCTTTATTATCTCCGCGATCGCTCCGGCAAATCTGCTCGCATTCGCGAAAAACTGCCGGCTCGTGCTTCAGCCAGGAAGGCTGAAAACGGAACGCAAAAGACCGAGCAGGCCTAAACCATTAAGCCGGCATTAAGCCGGCTTTAAGCTTTAAGGAACCGCTGAGCAGATCTCCAATGGTTCCTTTCCCCACAGTTGCTGGCGGAGCGACTTGTGCGCAGTTACTCTCGTTCATGCTCTTGAGTACGCTACGCACGTTCGTCACTCGGCGCCTCGTCATTCAGGATTGATCCAGAGTCCGGCAAAGGTGGTGAAGGTAAGAGACAGAAGAGACTGCCAAGGCAGGATACGCTCGAGCGCTGCGATAGCGAATTTCGGCCATCAAATTCAGATCATGTATCATGGGGGTTAAGGCTTTCAGCCCTAACCCCTAGTCCCATTTTCGCCTGCCAGCCCTTAATTCTGCTTTGGCTGTGGCTTGTTTTCGATTTCCTTGTGCCAGATATCATAAACCTCATCGGGCCAGAGTGACTTGATCCAGACGATCACGTCCCCGATCTGCTGGTTTGTCAGTTTTCCCTTCCAGGCAGGCATGGCGCCATCCACGCTGCCATCCTGAATCATTTTTTCCAACGTTTCTGTTGAGTGATGCCAGGCGTGAGCGCTGCCATCCAATGGCGGCGGAGGATACCGGCCATCCGGTCCTGGAGTACGCCAACCTGGCGTAGCTTCACCGTTCGGTCCGTGACAACTTGCACAATTCTTTCGATAAATCTCTTCGCCGCGCTTGATTCTTTCCGGCGCGAGCTTGCGTGCAGCGAGGTTTTTAGGCGGCTCCACTTGAGCAGCGGCAGGTGGGGTTGTTGGTTCAGCCGGAACCGTACTGGACCCGGCAGGAGGCGGTGCGGAAGGTGCTGGCGGGGTCTCGGATGGAGCAGTCTCCGTGGCGGAAGGCGGCGTGGTTGTGGATGGCGAGGCGAGCTGCTTCGGCTCGCCGCATCCCGCGATCAGTCCAATCGTCATGCTTGCCAGGAGCAATACCCGCATATTTATGATTGTCCGGCTCATATGCCTGTCACTTTTGAGAGTATCGCCACGGCTACTGCCGGGAATACCGGGACCCGCGAGCTTCTTATCGCATACCTCGCTATCGCTCGATGATCTGAGGCTCCTCATTTGAGTCTCATCACAGATGTTTTCGGATCAGAGGGATGATGACGACTGTAAATCGATGTCTCCCCCTGTTTGTTAATCAGAAGCACATCGTACGGATCGTTACGCTCGCCTTCCATTCCAGGGGAACCATGCGGCATGCCGGGAGCAGTCAGGCCGATGGCGCGAGGACGCTCCCTCAGAAGTCGTTTGACATCTTGTGCAGGCACGTGTCCTTCAATTGCATAACCGTCGACCAGCGCGGTGTGACATGAACCGAGTGCAGGGGCGATGCCCGCCTGTTCACGGGCTTCCTTGTTGCCTACATCATGCGTGTTCACGGTAAATCCGTTGGCACGCATATGATCGACCCACTTCGCGCAGCACTTGCAGGTGGAACTTTTGTAAACGTCAACCGTTGCGGAAGCATAAGCGCCGCCCGCAAAGGCGGCAAACATGATTCCAGCCAATACTGCATGTCTCGATATTTTCATTTCGCTCCTACTGTGATTGTGCCTTTCATACCTGGGAAATTCATACCTTTGAAGTGGCCAGGCAGCGGGCAGGCAAAATTTACTGTGCCTGCTTCCGTGAAATGCCATACCAGCTCCCCGGTCTTACCCGGCTCGACCGAGACCATATCCGGCTGGTCCGGATGCGCATGGTCAGGGTGTTTTTTCAGCATTTTACCATGCTTGTCAATTTCTTCCGCAGTGCCGATCATCATCTCGTGCTTTTTCTTGCCTAGGTTCGTGATCAGAAATTTTATGGTTTCACCTTGTTTCACATTGATTGCGTCAGGTTTGAAGCGGTTATCCACCGCAGTTATTTCAACGATCCGGGAAACCTGACTGGGGTCCCCCGGCTTTCCTAGGGCTTCCGTGTCCTCCTGAGCAAGGGCGTTGATTGAAACCAGGCCGAGGCTTAAAGCAGATGCGATCAGAAACTTCTTCATGAGATTTTCTCCTTTCTATGCGAGGTCCCGCTTGGCCCTCTTCAAGCAGTCGTCTTTTTATTCTTCTTGCAAGCCCAATATAGCAAAGAAATGTCCACTTGCCGCGATAGACTGAAAACGCGGGTTTGGAGTTCCGCGAAGCATCCTGTTGTCTCCGCTTTGCATAGGGTCGCAATCTCACCGCAACCATCCCTTGCGTTTTATGTATATAAGTGGCAGCAGCGCAGCCGATACCGTCAGCCCCATTGAATAGATGAATCCGTATTCCCACGCGAGTTCCGGCATTACGGCGAAGTTCATGCCGTAAAAGGTGCCCACCAGCGTGGGCGGCAGGAAGACTGCGGTGATGATGGTGAAGACCTTGACGATCTGGTTCTGCTTGATGTTGAGAATATTCGTGACTGCATTCTGCAGATACCGCACTTTCTCGTGCTCGAAGTAGGCATGTTCCTTTACGCCGGCCACGTCTTCGGCCAGCTCCGTGGTCAATACCTGCAGCTCTGCCTCGGCCACGTTATCGATCTCGCCACTCAAGTAACGCACGGTGCGCGCCAGCGACAACTGGGCTTCCAGGCAGCGCGAAATAATATCTTCCTTTTCATTCAGGTCTTGCATGGTTTCTATCAGATCAGGCACACCCAGTTCCCTGCCCTGCGCATTGTATCCATCCGATATTTCGGAAATCTCTTCTGCGCTTCGCTCCAGTTCATCCGCAAGACGATCTATTACCGTATCCGCACTGTCATTGGCTACCTGCAACAATAGGCGAAGTACCCATTTCGGATTCTGGGCATGATTCGGCCTGCGATTCATGCGCTGCAATGCTGTATCGAACGGGTGAAAATCGGGGTGCTGGCAGAGAATCGCGACCAGTTGCTCACCCAGCATGAAAGTTACATCGCCAAAGCTCGGCGTCCCGTTGCTGCCCAAACGGAGGAGTTTGGCGCGCATGTACATGAAGGTTCCATCATCGAAGACGCTGCCTGCCTGCGGTGTGGTGTCGATACCGAAGCGCTGCTTCAGACACACAATGTCCTGGGGCGTCGGCGCATTGATCTCCAGCCAGACAATATGCTCATCGCCCTCCCGCCGCGGCAGGCCGTGAATGATGCAGAGTGAGTGATTATCCCTCACAACACTGCGAATCATGACGAACCTCCTTGTTATGGTGTGGTACCGCTCGAGGTTTCAGTTTATTTTTTTGCTTCGGCTTTTTCCCGATGGGAGGGCGACATGGAAGATGTGGCTACTGTCTGCTCCGACGGCTGTATGTAGTGCACGACGGTCATAACGAGTGCGAGCAACAGGTACAGCGCGATCACGGCCAGGATGACCTCGTTCTCGAGACTCCTGTTGTCACGCTGTGGGAGATTCTTTCTGAACATGGAGTACTCCTCGTCCATCTCATGGTAAATATTTAATGCAAAATGCCTTTCTTCCGCAAACCTGGTTCATGCACGATATAAATCCAGATTAGCAGAATCACGGTGAGTTTCCGGTAGAGTCGTTACCTGCACATGAGCATCGGCTTGACATGGACAAGGTTTTATTCGGCAAGTAGAATATTCCCGTCATCGGGGAGTAGCCTCCTTCCGTCGAATCGAAGGGCTTGCATCAACATACTTGACCCGTCCGGTCGTGGTGCAAGCAGTTCCGTGCCTGGGCAAGACCTTTGACCACATTGTCTCCGGAAGCCCCGGGAGAAACGTGGTCTCGATTCTTGTCCGGCCTGGAGCGTAAGAACGTGGAAGCTTTCCTTGTTTCGGCTGGCGTTGTCGCACTCGCAGAGATTGGCGACAAAACGCAGCTTCTCGCCTTTATCCTCGCGGCAAAATTTCGCCAGCCGGTTCCCATCGTGCTCGGTATACTCGTCGCTACCCTGTTGAACCATGCCTTCGCTGCCGCAATCGGTTCGTGGATCATCACGCAACTTGGCCCCGACACCCTGAACTGGATACTGGGCCTGCTATTTGTCGGCATGGCGATCTGGACACTCATTCCCGATCAGTTCGATGAAGCGCAGTCTGAAACCGGGGGCGATGGCGCCGGTGTTTTCAGTGCGACGCTCCTGGCTTTTTTCCTTGCAGAAATGGGCGACAAGACGCAGATTGCAACTGCGGCCCTGGCAGCGCAGTATCAGATGTTTTCCGCGGTGGTTGCAGGCACCACACTCGGGATGATGGTCGCGAACGTTCCGGCAGTCTATCTGGGCGAACGCCTGGCGAACCGGATTCCGGCGCGCCTCGTGCGTGGAATTGCAGCAGCTGTGTTTGTCCTTATCGGTAGCGCAGTCCTGCTTGAGGCGAGCAAAAATTTGGCGCTTTGAAAGATTCCGGAAATAATCCGGCAAAAAAAGAGAACAAGACGAATGACCTTTTTCCCTACCGGACACGCAAGCATCTTGCCACAGCCCCCATGCCTGCTCCTGCTTCTGCTCCTGGTGGGCGGCTGCGCATCCCCCATTGCCCTCAATCGGGCGGTCGACGCCTATGACGACGCGACTACCGGTGCCGCCTCCAGACAACTGCTGGTGAACATAGCGCGTGCTTATCATAATCAGCCCGTACACTTCACCGGCGTATCGAACGTTGCAGCAACGTTCGATTTCCGTGTCAATGCCGGCGCCACTCCAGCATTGACGGGAAATGCTGGTGGCATACTTATGCCTGTGTTTGGGGGAAGTGTGGCGGAAAATCCCACGATCACCATTGTTCCGGTAGAGGGAGAGGAATTTACCCGGCGTCTGCTCACCCCATTTCAGGAAAACAAACTCACGCTTTTGCTCCGTCAGCGTTTCGATATCGATCTCCTGATGCGGATGATGGCCCAGGAAGTGCGTGTCAATGATAACGAAGGGCGGCAGATTTCCTATCGCAATCGGCCCTTTGATTCGCCCGGCTACGGCATGTTCAGGCGCGTGGTGCTGCACTTGTCCGCCATACAGGATCATAACCACCTTCATGCGGAGCCATTGATTCTGGAGCAGACCTGGGCTATTCCCGCCGGCTCGGTGACGGCAGAAGGTTTTCAGGCTCTGCAGAGAGAGTTTTCCGTACGCTATGACGCGCAGGAAAACACTTATATCCTGGTCAAGCAGGCAGCGGGACCTATTCTCATCACCAATTATGACCCCAACATCCTCTCACCTGAGGAGCGTAAGCGCTTGAGCAATGAGGCGCGTGAATGGAGTCCCAATGATGTCGCTTTCGATATTCGCCCCAATCATTTTGGCGGAGAGTGGCCCATGAAAGGAATTTTCCGTCTCCGCAGCTTCCATGCCATTCTCAATTTCCTCGGACGCACCCTGGGCGACGAGCCGGAATATCATGTGGAGAAAGACGTCCGTACACCGCCCCTCGAGGATGATGAAAATCCTGTTGATACCATGAAACTGTCGGTGACGGACTCGGCTCCCCGAGAAGCCGATCTGTGGGTGCGCGTCTATGATCAGTATTACTCGGTACACACCCGGGGACCCCTGGCGCGCTGGAACCGGAGCGCCTTCCAGCTGCTGTATCTTCTGTTCCAGATGACGGTTACGGATCTGCCGCGCTCGGGGGTGCCAAGCATCACGATCGCAAAATAACGACCGCTTTTCGAAAGTGCTTGCCCATGAAATGCTCGAATCGGGAGCTTGCAACAATTGCGGATAGCCGAAGTATCAACTGGTGGTTTGCTTCAATAGCGTATCGGCTCCACAGGCCGTCCCATCGATTTCAACGATTTTGCGTCGCGATCTGGCTCCTTGCCTGAGTATTACCTGACGCTGAGGCACTCCAAAAACCCCAGCGAGAAACGCGAGCAAAGCAGCATTCGCTGCACCTTCTACCGGCGGGGCGGCAAGTTTGATTTTCAGGGCATCGCCGTGCCGGCCGACGACTTCAGTACGCCTTGCACCGGGCTGTATGTGCAGAGTGAGAATCAGGCGTTTTCCGGTATCATCGCTGCGATACCATTCGTCGCTTGAAGCCATTTCCACGGTCAGAACAAGCGACTGACTTCCCGCTCCATTCCCGCCGTTACAAAAAGAAGCAACTGAATGACGATCAATACGAACAGCGGCGAGAGATCGATATTTCCGATGGGAGGAATGTGCTCGCGGATAACGCCCAGAAACGGCCGGGTAAAGCTGTCGAGCAGCGGGGCCAGCGAATTGTAGGGATTAATCCAAGAAAGCACAGCCTGGATGATGATCGCCACCATGATGATGTAAAGCGTCGTCTTGATGATTTCCACCAACCCTAGGAGCGCCAGTCCGCCCACGGCAGTGCCCATCGTGGAGCTGAAGTCGTAACCCTTCAGCATTAACACGCTCCCCAGCAACATGACTTGAGCAATCCATGCCAGCAAAAGCGTTGAAAGATCCATGCCGCGATAACCGGGAATGACGCGCCGTGCGGGCTTGACCAGAAAATCGGTTATTGCAATCAGAAATGACGAGAGCGGGTTTCCATACGGCGCGCGCACCAGTTGCATATAAAAGCGCAGCAGCAGCGCCAGGGAAAACAATCCCAGCAGGGTATCGAGCAGAAATATGAGCATCTGACTGATCATGAAAGTATTATCCGTTTACTGCGCCACTTTGCGCATGGGTTATTCTCTATTCTGTCATGTCCGGCCGAGTTCGTCGCCCATCTCGCGTGACCGCTGATATGCGACACGGATTGCCCGGATGATTCCGTTTTTGACATCGTCATTTTCCAGCGACCTTATCGCGCGTTCCGTCGTACCGCCGGGCGATGTGACCCGCGCGCGCAGAACACTTGCCTCATCCGTGCTCTCGCTCGCGAGCCTGGCGGCTCCAAGAAAGGTTTCAATGCTCAGTTTGCGCGCCTGGTCCAGATCCAGCCCCAGTTCCTGTCCTGCCTTTTGCATGGCCTCGATGAAGTAAAATACATAAGCAGGACCACTGCCTGAGGTGGCAGTCACTGCATCCAGCAGTTCCTCGCTTTCAACCCATAGCACAGTGCCGACCGCGCCGAGTATGGCCTCCGCCTCACGTTTCTCCTCATCGTTCACGCCCGCCATTGCATAGAGCCCGGTAACGCCGGAGCCAACGAGCGCAGGCGTATTGGGCATGGCGCGCACGATGCGAATATAGCCGCCGAGCCAATGTGAAAGAGCATTTGCCCGAATACCGGCGGCGATCGAGATGACAAGATTCTGTTCGAGCAGCGGCGCGAGCCCGCGCGCCACGATGGAGAGCTGCTGCGGCTTTACGGCGAGCACGATTATCTCCCTGTCGTCGATCATGCCCCGCGCAAGTTCCGCCACCGCCTCCACGCCAAACTCACGCCGAACTCTGTCGCGTGTTTCAGCGTTGATCTCCGCTACCCGTATCTGTGCCGGTGAATAATCCTGTTGCAGCAGCCCGCCAATCAGAGCGCAAGCCATGTTGCCACCACCAATGAATGTAATATTCATGTATCCCAGTGAATTTATTTCTGGCAACGCGGGCAATAAAAACTCGAACGCTGCCCCTGCCTGATCTGTTCGATATTTGTACCACATTTCCGGCAAGGCTGCCCGGTCCGCCCATAAACCCAATACTGCTGCTGGAAATATCCGGGATTGCCATCGCTGCCAACGAAATCGCGCAGGCTGCTGCCGCCTGCTTCTATCGCGCGCCCAAGAGTTTCTTTGATTGCCTGTGCCAATCCCGCGCATCTCCTCGCTCCAATCCGGCCGGCAGCGAGGGCGGGATGAATACCGGCAAGAAAGAGCGCTTCGTTTGCGTAAATGTTTCCGACGCCGACGACAATGCGGCTGTTCATCAATACCTCTTTAATGCTGGCGCTACGGTTTCGGGTTTTTCTGTACAGCAGCTTTCCGTCGAATGTTTCGGTAAGAGGCTCGGGTCCCAGGTGAGACAGTAGGGGGTGGTCGGCCGCATTTCCCGCAGTCCACAGCACAGCCCCAAAGCGGCGAGGATCCCGAAAACGGAGAACCATGCCGTTATCCAGGAGCAGATCGACATGGTCGTGCTTCTGTGGGGCGATATTAGCTGTAAGGGGAAGCAATCTCAAGCTGCCGGACATGCCGAGATGCAAGATCAGCGTGCCAGCACCGCAGTCGAGCAAGAGGTATTTTCCGCGACGCGTTACCGTTCTGATTTTCAGGCCGCAAAGCGTTCGCTCAAGGTCCGGCACCGGCCAGCGTAGATTCGGGTTTCGTACCGTCAAGCCGGCGATCTTGCGTCCCTCGAGTCCAGAGGCGATGCCGCGACGGACAACTTCGACTTCAGGCAGTTCAGGCAATTCGAATGTCGGGATGGAATGTTGGGATAAAGAGGTCGCCGGGTATGGTCAAGGTAGGGGCAACGCTGTCCAGGATTGCGGATTCACCGGGGCTGATCGGTTGCTCCGTATCCTGAGCGAAAAGCAGGGAGAAGCATTCTTTATCTTCTTTTACGCCGCCACCATATCATCATCCCGCTCCCAAGGAAAATCAGCGGCATCACGATGAGGAATCCCCAGGCTATTATCGTCAGTGTTGGTTCCTTCAAGGTCAAGCTGTTGTCGATGGTCGTTCGTGGCTGGATAGCGATGAGGTCTTCATCGCCGGCAAGCCAGTTGACGAGGTTGACGCCAAAATCAAGATTTCTGCCATAGCCGAGGTAACCATTGGCGAGAAAATAACCGCTTCCGATAACGGCGACCCGCTGCTCCTGATCATTCACCGTGCGGCTCAACACAGCCGCGATACTGACTGGACCGGATACGTCATACATCGCATCGAATGCGATGCCGGCCTTCAGATCGCCTGTTTCCACCCATCCGTTTTCTCCGGCCTCCACCAGCGAGAGGCTGTGCCATGTATCGTTTTCGTTGATTGTGATCTGGCGCGCAAAAGGAAATACCGTGAGGTAATCAAAGTTGCGAGTGATGGGATGTTCGCCGTAGGTTGCGCCTACAGAAAAAGTAACGGGTGCTTTCAACTGTCCCGCCTGGGGGTCGATCACCACGCCGGGCGTCAGCGTCAGTTCAAGTTTTTCCGCCAGTGGCTGTAATCCGTGCAAAGGTTGCTGGTCCAGCAGCCATAAAAGATTACCGCCGCGCTCGATATACGCGAGTATTCGATCGACTTCGCCCTCGGACAGATCGGCCTGAGGCGAAGCAATGATGAGCAAGCTCGCATTTGCGGGCACTTCAGGAGTGGTGACCAGATTGAGCGGTTGAATTCTGAAGCCTTTTGCCGTCAATTGCTGCCCAAATTCCCCGAGGTCGCGATTGCCAATACCATCCAGCCTGCGTTCGCCATGGCCGCTCAGCGTGACCACGGGCCTGCTGCCGGTGCGCATCAAGCGCATCAGCAAGTTGATCAGCGCATGCTCATTGAATGTAGTCAGCTGTTCCACCCTGCCGTTATATTCGACGATCATTTCGCCGTTGCCCTCGACACCTGCCTCCCGTGCCAGATCGGGGTGCTCGGAGGGGTCGATGAAGGTGACAGCGAAATCAGGCTTGGCATGCTGATAAGGTGTCAGAAAGTCCCGGATGATTTTGGACACATTGCCAAGTTGAGCATCCTGAGGGGATATGTAGACGCTTCCCAGCAGGGGGCCTTCCATTTGCTTTAGCACCTCCAGGCTGGTCGGGCTCAGGCTATTGCGTTCATTCTGGGTGACATCCCACTGAACCCGATTCTCCCAGGCCAGATAACCGGGCAACGCTACCAGCAGTATGAGCGTTATCAGAAATGTTGCGCTTTGTGTCCCGCGCAATCGCAGTTTTTTCCTCTTGAGATGCATACCTACCTGTACAGTTTCAGCCAGCGAACGGATAAGGCCAGAAAAAAGAAAATGAAAAGAGCAAAATAAGCGAGGTCGAATGTATCGATCATTCCCCGGTTGAAATTTTCAAAATGAGCGAACGGGGACAAGCTGCGGGTTATGCCGTTTTCTCCGCTTTCAGCGTTATCCATTATCCATAGCGCGAAAAGTATGCAGAGGGCCGCTGCTCCCGCGATGGCAGGTTGGGTGCTGAGGCAGGAGATATATAATCCGAGCGCAACGAAACAAGCTGAGAGAAGCCACAGCCCCGCAACGTTGCTCAGCAACAAGCCGAAATCCAGTCTGCCTCCCGCAAGCAGGGAAATCGCCAATGCGACAATCAGGGCGATGATGGCCGACAGAAAAATCATCAGGCCGAGAAACTTTCCCAGGACAATTTCCGTCATTGAAACAGGTGCGGAAATCAGGAAAGGTAAAGTGTGATTGCGGCGCTCCTCAGCAATGAGACGGGAGGTCAAAAGCGGCGTTATCATCAGCAGCACGACTGCGCCTATGGAGAATAACGGAGCCGCAATTGCTTCGGTTGCTCCTGGCGGGTGGGCAATTCTTATCAGCTGCGGTTGAACCTGCAGGAAGCTTTCAAGATTCGCCAGGTAGAACCAGGCGAATACCAGTTGCGCCAGCGCAAGTATTACCCATGCCAAAGGGGACCCGAACAATACTCCCAACTCCTTCCGGGCAATGATCGTAATCAAGTTTCAATTTTCTCCAGGGTGGATTGCGTGAATATCTCTTCGAGCCGGGTTCCTTCCAGCTTCATCATATCCACCGAACCCTCGAACACCTGTCGTCCGTGGTTGATGATCTGCACACGGTCGCACACGCTCTCAACCTCCGATAAGGCGTGTGTTGAAAAAATCACGCTTCTCACTGCGCCAAGTTCACGGATGAGTGACCGGACATCGCGCATCTGGTTGGGATCCAGCCCCGAGGTCGGTTCGTCGAGAATGATGACTGCGGGATCGTGAATGATGGCCTGGGCGATACCTGCGCGCTGCTGGTAGCCTTTTGACAGAGAACCGATCAGCCGTCGGCGCACATTCTCCAGTCCGCAACGTTCCACGGCCTTCCTGATTGCATCATCTGTTTTCGAGCGGGCGAGACGGCGCAATCTCACGGCAAGCCGTAAATACTCATCTATCGTTAGCTCCCGGTAGAGAGGGGGTACCTCAGGCAGATAGCCGATACATGCTTTCGCTCCGAGTGTTTGCTTCTGCAGATCCATGCCGCAGATTTCGACCTTGCCGGTGCTGGGAGCAAGATTCCCGGTGAGGAGACGCATAATCGTCGTCTTGCCCGCGCCATTGGGTCCAAGGAGACCAAGCACTTCCCCTTGCCGCAGTTCCAGGCTGACCTGGTCAACGGCAGTGCGAGCGCCAAAATAACGGCTCAGACCATGCGCTGAAATGGTTTTCTGTTCTGTTTTTGCAGACATGACAAGATCAATGATTCAGGTTGGTGGATGAATCGAAGTTCTTTTTTCATTTCAGGGGAACGCAGTGCGTAATCATGGAGCGGCGACCTCCGGTAAATCCTTGCAAGCAGATGTTACGGCTCAGGTGTCTACTTGTGATAAGCGTAAAATATACCTAATATGTGGGCTGTACTGAAGGAAAGCCCATCCATTTGCAGCCTCTTTTTCGAATCTTCCGGATTTCCGCATGAGTCTTAAAGTTCCCGGCGCATTACCGCTGCTCTTTCTTGCCGCCTGTTCACATCTTCCTGCCAAGACTCCTCTCACGGCGGAAAAACCGGCAGAGAAGAAGGAGTCAGAGCAGTCAAGAGTACCCCATCAGGATTTGACCCCCTCCATGCTGTTCGATTTTCTGCTGGCGGAGACAGCGCTGCAGCGGGGTGACACGGAAATCGGTCTTCGTACCTATCTCAAGCTTGCAAAAAACACTCAGGATCCGCGGGTGGCCCAGCGCGCTACGGAAGCCGCGCTTCAGGCGCGCCAGCCGGCATTCGCCCTCGAAGCGGCAAAAATCTGGACAGAACTCGATCCGGAATCGATTCCAGCCCGTCAGATGATGGCTGCATTGCTGGTGCATTTTGACAGATTGGATGAGGCCCGTCCCCATTTGGAAAAATTGCTGGCGGTTGCGGGAGACAAGATCGATGATGCTTTCATGCAACTGAACAGCCTGCTGGTGCGCAGTCCCAATAAGAATGCAATCTTCGAATTGGTAAAGCAGCTCGCGCAACCTTATCCCGATCTGCCGGAAGCGCATTTTGCCGAGTCCCAGGCAGCGTGGTTTGCCGAGCGTTTCGACACCGCTCTGGAAGAGATGAAAAAAGCGCTGGCGCTGCGCCCGGAGTGGGAGATGGCGGCAATTTACGAAGGACGTATTCTGGCGCGCGAATCCAACGCCCGCGCAATCGAATTTTTCGACGATTATCTCAAGCGCTATCCCAAAGCCAACGATACACGCATCACCTATGCACGCCTGCTGCTGGCTGAAAGAGATTATAGCAAAGCCCGCGAGCAGTTCCAGAAATTGCTGACAGAAAATCCGGATAACCCGGATGTTGCCATTGCCGTCGGCCTGTTATCCCTGGAGCTGCAGAACTACGATGTAGCCGAGTCGAATTTCAAAAGAGCGCTGGAACTGGGTTATCGGGACCCGGGAATGGTGCGCTTTTATCTCGGCGGCATCAGTGAAAAAAAACAGCAGATCCCCCAGGCATTGAATTGGTATCGTTCGGTTACGGATGGAACCCAGTTTATCCCGGCACAGATCAAATATGCCATTCTGTTGAGCAGAACGGGCAAAATGAAGGAGGGCCTCCAGCACTTGCAGCAACTGCCGGTGGCCAATGATCAGCAGCGGGCGCAGGTGATCATCGCCGAGGCGCAATTGTTGCGCGAGTCGGGCGCTTATAAGAAAGCCTTTCAGCTCCTGAGCAGCAGTCTTGAAAAACTTCCCGATTCCCCCGAGCTGCTTTATGACCGTGCCCTGGCTGCGGAGAAAATAGGCAAGGCGGATATCATGGAGCAGGATCTGCGCAAACTGATCCAACTGAGGCCCGACCATGCCCACGCTTACAACGCCCTGGGTTACGGAATTGCCGAGCACTCCAGCCGGCGCCTGCCGGAGGCGCTGGAACTGATCGAGAAAGCGATCAAGCTTTCTCCTATCGACCCGTACATCATCGACAGCCTGGGATGGGTGCATTATCGCATGGGGGACATCAACCAGGGATTAAGCTACCTGCGACAGGCGTTTGCAATGAATCCCGATCCGGAAATCGCTGCTCACCTGGGGGAAGTATTGTGGGTGCAGGGAATGAAGGACGAAGCGAAAGAGATCTGGCAGACGGCGCTCAAGAATCACCCCGGCAACGAAGCGTTGATTGGTGTGATGAAGAAGTTCATGAAGTAGCGCGAGGGCGGAATAGAGGATGCCCTGCGCTGATTCGCAGCCTGTTCGCCCTGTGACCCCGGTTTGTCCGAAGTTGAAAAATTTCGGAAGATTTCCCCTGTCCTCCTTTCGCTCCTTGCGCTCATGGCATGTTGTTTTTCTGGCGCCTGCCTTTTTTTTAGGTTGTGCGACCCTTGCTCCAGAAGAAAAGAATGTGGCCAGCACCGTTATCATGGAACCCGGCGCGCTGGAAGCGAAAAGCGCGGGCTTCCGGCTGATTGGCAGGGTATCGGTGAAAGAAGGCAGAGACGGTTTTTCCGGTGGAGTTCAGTGGCGCCACATGCAGGACGGCGATCAAATTCTCCTTCTCTCCCCCATAGGTCAGGCTGTCGGACAGATTGAGCGCTCAACCGATGGTGTGTCTCTCATAACTGCCGAGCAGGAACATTATTACGCCGATAATGTGGAAGAACTCACAGAACGGGTATTGGGCTGGCGCTTGCCGCTCTCCGGTTTGCAGTACTGGGTGCAAGGCACGAATTCGCCCGACACGCCATCCGAAATCGACCTTGATATCATGGGCCGCGTGGCAGCCATTCGTCAGGACGGATGGGAGATCGCCTATTCAGGCTACTCGCCGGTGGTAGCTGCTGAAACTCCACAGTCAGAGGCTGAGCGTGCCAGACTGCTGACACTTAACCGTAACGGTTTGCGGATAAGGCTGGTAATAGATGAATGGAATACTGTCAACGACTGAAGCGGATTCGCAGGTGGAACTGACCTGTCCCGCCCCTGCCAAACTCAATCTGTTCCTGCATGTAGTGGGACGCAGGGAGGATGGGTACCATCTTCTGCAAACCGTTTTCCGTTTGGTGGATTTCGCCGACCAGCTCCATTTCGGGCTGCGCGCGGACGGTGTGATCAAGCTGCATACCCCCACTCTAGGCGTGCCGGAAGAGCAGGATTTGTGCGTGCGCGCGGCAAAGCTGCTGCAACGTGAAAGCGGTGCTCCCTGGGGAGTGGACATTTTTCTGGAAAAACGCATTCCGATGGGCGGCGGCCTGGGAGGCGGCAGTTCGGATGCAGCCACGACATTGCTGGCGCTGAACCGCTTGTGGAAGTTGGGCTGGCGCCGGAATCAGCTTTTGAAACTGGCCCCGGAGCTGGGGGCGGACGTTCCCGTATTTGTTTTCGGTGAAAATGCCTTTGCCGAAGGCATCGGCGAAAAACTCCTGCCGATCGCGCTACCCCCGGCATGGTACCTGATACTCACGCCGCCAGTGCATGTCTCAACGGCACAGGTTTTTTCGAGTAAGGAATTGACACGAAACACGATTCCGATCAAAATACCGCCCTTTTCCACCGAGCAAGGGCATAATGATCTCGAGCCGGTGGTATGTGCTTCATACCCCGAGGTAGCACGCCATCTCAAGTGGCTGCGGCAGCTCGAAGGCGCAAGGATGGCCGCCATGACGGGTTCAGGCGCGTGCGTTTTTGCTGAGTTTGTGACCGAATCCGGGGCCAGAACGGCACTAGGGAAGGTTCCATACGGTATGAAGGGTTTTGTGGCGCAGGGACTTGATCGCCATCCCTTGCATGATTTTGCAGAACAATAATTGGGGAGTCGCCAAGTGGTAAGGCACCGGATTTTGATTCCGGCATTCGTAGGTTCGATCCCTACCTCCCCAGCCAGTTTTCAACTCCATGATTCGTCCAGGCTGGCCTGCCGCCAGTTCCTGTTCGCTTCCATGAATTCCCCATCTGCCGGTTCCGCGTTTTCGGACTTTTAGGTTTCCTCATGGCCTACGATAGCTTGATGGTTTTCACGGGCAACGCCAATCCCAAGCTGGCGCAGGATGTCGTGCGGCATCTCAATCTTCGCATCGGCCGTGCCACGGTTGGCCGCTTCAGCGATGGTGAAGTAATGGTAGAAATCCTCGAGAATGTCCGCGGCAAGGATGTATTCGTCCTGCAATCCACCTGCATGCCCACCAACGATACGCTGATGGAATTGCTGGTGCTGGTGGATGCGCTCAAGCGCGCCTCGGCGACGCGCATCACTGCCGCTATGCCTTATTTCGGGTATGCGCGCCAGGACCGGCGCCCGCGCTCGGTGCGGGTACCCATCACGGCCAAGGTAGTGGCAAACATGCTGACCAGTGTCGGCATAGACCGGTTGCTGACGATGGATCTGCATTCGGATCAGATCCAGGGGTTTTTTGACATCCCGGTGGATAACATCTACAGCATGCCGATCCTGCTGGGCGATCTCTGGAAAAATGATTTCAAGAATCTGGTGGTGGTTTCTCCTGATGTGGGTGGAGTAGTGCGCGCACGCCAGATGGCCAAACGGCTCGAGTGCGATCTTGCGATCATAGACAAACGGCGTCCCAAAGCGAATGTAGCAAAGGTGATGAACATCATCGGCGAGGTAGACGGGCGCACCTGTGTGATCATGGACGACATGGTGGATACTGCCAATACACTGTGCGAAGCAGCGCGTGCGCTCAAGGAGCAGGGAGCAGAACGTGTGCTGGCTTATTGCACGCATCCGGTGCTGTCGGGCAGTGCCGTGGAGCGGATCGAGAGTTCCGCCCTGGACAAGCTCGTTGTCACCGACACCATTCCGCTGCGGGAGGATGCCAGGGCATGTGCCCGCATAGAGCAGTTGAGCGTGGCAAGCCTGCTCGCGGAAACGATGCTCAGGATCAGTAACGAAGACTCCGTAAGTTCGCTTTTCATGGAGTAACGCGAATTCCACGCTTTGCAATATGGTATGAAGAAGCAAAACCGGGAAGCACGGCTGATTGAGAATAGCCTGATGATTTGAATAGATAGCGCAATATACAAGTTTATTAATCGGATTCATCTGGTCGCGGATGATCCACATTCTGGAGAAAGTAGATGCAAATTGAAATCAGCGCCGATAAGCGCGAATTGCAGGGCAAAGGTGCGAGCCGCCGCCTGCGGGGTTCCGGCAAGGTGCCGGGAATCATCTATGGTGGAGAAAACCCGGCGCAGCCGATCGAACTCGATCACAACAATCTTTATCACCAGCTCAAACTGGAAGCCTTTCATGCTTCCATCCTGACGATGAGTGTGGAGGGGCAGAAAGAAAAGGTGCTGCTGCGGGATATACAGATGCACCCCTTCAAGCCCCAGGTGCTGCATATCGACTTTCAGCGCGTCGCTTCGAACAAGAAAATCCATATGAAAGTGCCCTTGCACTTCATCAACGAAGATATTGCCCCAGGGGTGAAACTGGCTGGCGGGCTGGTAAGCCGCGTGCTTACCGAGCTGGATGTTTCCTGCCTGCCAAAGGATCTGCCTGAATTCATTTCCGTCGATGTGGGTGAACTTGCAGCCGGCAATACCATACATCTGAGCAACCTGCAGTTGCCTGAAGGGGTTGAAATTCCGGCGCTGATGAAAGGTGAAGACCTGCCCGTGGCGACCATCGCCATTCCGCGTGGGGTAGCGGCTGAGGAAGGGGCCGGGGGTGTGGCAGCGGGAGACATACCCACCTCCGTACAGAAGAAAGAAGGCGTCGCCAAGGAAGGCGAGAAAAAAGACGCCGGAAAGAAAAAGTAAGACCGCGGGGGGCGGAGCAGTGCCTTCCGCAGGAAGGGGCGACCCCGGAGCGGGCCTTGAGCATCTCCTTAGTTCGCTGGCATCCGCAAGTCGTATCGCATTGGTTTTTCAGCCCGTTGGGGTCATTGTGGCTTCGCGGGCTTTTCGTTTTAATGATTCGGGTCTTATCCAGTGAAACTCATCGTCGGCCTTGGCAATCCGGGTAGGGAATATGCGGCAACCCGCCATAATGCTGGCGCCTGGTGGGTAGTGCGCCTGGCGGATCAATTGGGTGTCACGCTGAAGGCGGATGCCAAGTTTCACGGCTTATGCGCTCGTATCGGGCGGGGCGATTCTGAATCGTGGCTGCTCAATCCCCAGACTTATATGAATGCCAGCGGAAGGGCAGTGGCTGCATTGTGCCGTTTCTACCGGATTCAACCTGAACAGATGCTCGTAGTGCACGACGAACTGGATTTGCCACCGGGCGTCTCCCGGCTGAAGCTCGACGGGGGGCTGGGCGGTCACAATGGTTTGAAAGACATTGTCACGCATCTCGGCACCAGGGAGTTCTGGCGCTTGCGGATCGGCATCGGCCATCCGGGAGAAAAGCATGCCGTCGTGAATTACGTATTGCAGCCTCCGCGCAAGGAAGAAGCGGCGCTGATCGACTTGGCCATAAACGACAGCCTGGAAGTCTGGCCCCTCATCGCAGAAGGCAATTATCAGGCCGCAATGATGAAGCTGCATACCCAGAAGCAAAGCTGATATTTCAAGGTTGCCATGGGGTCAGGGACAGTTTCGTTCCTCTTGATTCTATCTTCTCCCCCATTCACCCTGAGCTTGTGGAAGGGTCGCATGGCGTTCGGAAAGGCCCGTCAGGGAGGATGATCAAAAAACGGGGATTTGGCCTGCTGACCGGGAATGACGGAACAAACTCTCATACCCCTTTAACCATTACAGCCCGTCTTAAAACGAGTAATCAAATCAAACCATGAGCCTGAAATGCGGTATTGTTGGCTTGCCCAACGTCGGAAAATCCACCCTCTTCAATGCCCTCACCAAGGCTGGCATAGCTGCCGAGAATTACCCCTTCTGCACCATCGAACCAAATGTCGGCATCGTCGAAGTTCCCGACTCTCGTCTGACTGAACTTGCTGCGATCGTCAAGCCGCAAAAGGTGCAGTCCGCAGTGGTTGAATTCGTCGATATTGCCGGTCTTGTCGCAGGTGCCTCGAAGGGAGAGGGGTTGGGCAACAAGTTTCTTGCCACCATCCGTGAAACCGACGGTATTATCAACATGGTGCGCTGCTTCAAGAATGACAACGTGGTGCACGTCTCCGGCAAGGTCGATCCCATCTCGGATATCGAAACCATCCAGACCGAACTGGCACTCGCCGATCTGGCAACCGTCGAAAAGGTGGTGCAACGGGAAACCAAGCTTGCTAGGTCCGGGGACAAGGAAGCGGTCAAGTTCGTGGCGTTGCTGGAAAGGGTAAGAAAACACCTAGACCAGGGTAAGCCGGTCAGAAGCCTTGGACTGGATAGAGAACAACAGGAACTGCTCAAACCGCTATGCCTGCTCACCGCCAAACCCGCCATTTATGTAGCGAACGTGGACGAAAAAGGGTTCACCGGTAATCCGCTGCTGGCACGGGTGGAAGAATATGCGGCAGGCGAGGGCGCACCTGTCGTTGCGATCTGTGCCGCTCTCGAATCCGAAATTGCCGAGATGCCGGATGAGGACAAGCAGGTTTTTCTCGCCGATATGAACCTGGAAGAACCGGGACTCAATCGCCTGGTGCGTGCTGCCTATCAATTGCTCGGGTTGCAGACCTACTTTACCGCCGGGGTGAAAGAGGTGCGCGCCTGGACTATATCAAAAGGGGATACTGCGCCCCAGGCGGCTGCTGTCATCCATACCGATTTCGAAAAGGGCTTTATCCGCGCCGAGGTCATCAGCTATGACGACTTCGTTATCTGCAAAGGCGAGCAGGGCGCCAAGGAAGCAGGCAAGATGCGGCTGGAAGGCAAGGAGTATGTTGTCAAGGATGGGGACGTGATGCATTTTAGGTTTAATGTCTAGCCTGAGTCCTTGTCTTATAGCGTCCAACGCCATACAGGAGAAATAAAAGGCCCAGTAAAAACTGGGCTTTGTTGTTTTATGTAGCCCAATAGGGCATTTAAGGCCGACGGGCAGGTGTGCCAAAGTCCAATGGAACCCGTTCAGCAATAAAAACTAGAATGAAATGTAGGAAAATTGTTTTAAGTTGTTGCTCATCAAACTTTCACCTCCGAGTACTGTGTGATAACGATTGAAACAGGACGCCTTGCGCCAGAACCCAATGACAAGCTTTCGATTGAATTAAAACGTTTTGCGTTCGAGCATTATGGCAATTGCACCAAATGTGGATACCAGTTCAAGGAGTTGGAAGTCTCACATTGGGGATTTGACAGCATTGGCCACCCGATGTACGTATGTGAAGACTGCGCTCCATATCTAGCGGAACCCGTATGGCGTGAATGTTTCATGGCTCACTCTTATATCTTATAAAGTGCCAGAGGAAGAAAGCGTGCTATGGAGATATATAGACTTCACAAAGTTCGTTAGCCTTCTCGCCACAAAGGCCTTATATTTTCCAAGCGCCGTTTGTTTTGATGATATTTGGGAGGGAGCAAAAGGGTTACGAAAGAATAAATGGTTATGGGACGAGTTTTTTCTGAAGGATTTTCGTCGCTCACTTCGCACTATTCCTACCAATATTCGCCCACCCCTATCAGATGAGGAGGTCGAGTCTGAGGCCGTAAGATTGCTGCGCCAGCTTGAAGAAGGTGGGGAACTTGATCGAAAAAAAACGTTTATAAGTTGCTGGCACGAGAACGAGTTTGAATCGGAAGCGATGTGGAAGCTCTATTCATCTTCGATGAATAATGGGATTGCTATAAGAACGACATACAAACGCCTCTACCATGCCCTGGGTAGGGATCCGGAAATCAAGATTGGCAGAGTCCAGTATGTCGATTTGCACCGTGATTTCGTGGACGTGAACGATGCGTTTTGGCGAAAACAGAAATCATTCGAATATGAACGAGAGGTACGTGCATTGTTGATGAAGCCAGAACATGGTGGCTTAGGTTTGGCAATTCCATGCAACGTAGAGAAACTTATAGAGCGAGTAATTGTTTCACCTCGTGCTCCAGCATGGTTTCTGGAGTTGGTTGATAACGTAAGTACGACTTATGGGTTAAGACTGCCGATAGAACAGTCATCATTGATTCAAGAGGCGTTCTTCTAGAAGAATGATGGACTTGTATTGGAGGATTCTCATACGTGCGAATTTTTTTCTACGCTCGATAGCATGGGGGAGAGGACGCCTTGCTGCGGAAGCCCCTACTTAATGGGTTGATGAAGCTCCAGTTCGGTAAAAGCGGGTATAAAGTGGGATCGCTGAATACGTGATCTATAGTCGGTGGGTTTCAGAGCGCAATTACTGTTTAATGCCTAGCTCTATTGACATACTGCCTTTAGCAAGGCAGAAGTATGGTGAGTAAGAAGAATTCGGTTTCGTTGAGCACAGCAATCGTTCTCAAAGCAGTACTGTTTGCTGCCGAGAAGCACAAGAACCAGCGACGCAAGAGCTGAAGCCTCGCCGTAGTCAACCATCCTATTGCGTTCGCCAACGTACTCGCCGATGAGGGCGGGACTGATGAAGCCGATGTGCTTTGTGCGGCCTTGTTGCACAATACTGTCGAAGATACGGAAACATCCGCAGAGGAATTGAAAGTATTGTTCGGTCAGGATGTGGTGCCCATTGTCCTCGGGGTCACTGACGATAAGTCTTTGCCCAAAGAGGTTCCCAAGCAAGCCCAGATTGATAACGCCCCTCCCCTATCGCGCGAAGCTAAGATCGTGCAGCTGGCCGACAAGATTTGCCATCTCCGAGATATTCTGGCAGCACTGCCCGCTGACTGGTCGGCAGAACGAAAGCGCGATTACTTTTCCTGGGTGGGAAAGGTTGTTGCCGGGATCCAGGGCGTCCATCCACAGCTTGAAGCTGTCTTCGATGCACTGGTCGAACGCCAGCGTGAAATCTGCTGAACCCTGTGAATATAATGACCTCGCGAGCAAGCAGACTTGGTGATGGAGATGGATATCCGTTTATTCAATCCTCCAGAGCAGGGTCTTTCTTTATTTCTGTGGGGGGAGTAGATTTTTCCTTGCCTTTGCGCACGCGTTCGAGCACGTCTGCCGCGAGGAAGTAATCTTCCATGTCGTCAAGCCCGCGTTCGATGATTTCCCGAAGATAGAAAGCCTTGGAACGTCCCGTTTGTGCGGCGAGGAAGTTCAACCGCTCCTCGATCTCGGGGGTAAGGCGAATTGAAGTGGGCATGGGTATTATCCCTGGATTAAATGCGGGTATTCATTGTATCTGAATTTCTGGTCTGACACTTTCTTGTCCATGAGCAGCAATAACAGGCTATATACCCTAGAATTAAAAATGCCCGAACAATGTCAAAGCCAAAAAGGGGGATGAAATGATATATAAAGTTCTCATCACGCCTGTTGAGCCGTCTATTGATGACCGTCCCAATTTCAGCGGCCTTCTTGCCGATTATGAAATTGAAGCCAATTCGAAGACCGAGGCTGAAGAAGTGGCCTTTATCCGGTTTTGCCAGGAGAGTCCCTTTCGCTCCCATAATCGGGACGATTATACGATCAGCGTGAACTGAAGCAGCGGGCTTGGCTTGCGGCAAGGGGAAGAAGGTGGCATCGATCGCAGGTCAGGTTCCGGCTGACAATAATGCAGAAGGTAATTTACCGGGCGTAGCCCGAACTACTACTCCCTGTTGTTCTGCCCGTTCATACTACGCGCATCACGCGCTCTTGAAATTATCCTCTTGTAATTATCGCAAGCACCCATATTTTCCTGACAGGAGGCATGGAATCCCAGAAAGGGTATCCCTCAGGTTGCCAAGGTATTGGCCGTAGTCATACGAGAGTTGGTTGCCTCGGCCCAGGCAGGATGGGTAAGAAGTGTTGTCAGCGTAAAGGGTGCTGGTCCGGATAACCGGGGTGACAGCGCTTTCTCCTGGCCACAAACCATCGGCATAGCCGGATCTGCCTCCTTTGTTTGAATCGCTCGAGTTGAGGTGAGCAAAGAGGCTGCCGTGCGGGACAGGGCAGTAACTTGTTCGGGGGCTCCTTAAGGTATAATCCCGTTTTTTTCGTTCAGCTTTCTTTGTTGGAGGATTGTCATGCCGATCTATGAATACCGGTGTGGGTCTTGTGGTTTCGAAAAGGAATATCTGCAAAAGGTGAGTGATGCGCCGGTGGCAGCTTGTCCCGCCTGTGGCAGCGATGCGTTTAACAAACTTATTTCGGCTGCGGGTTTTCAGTTGAAGGGCAACGGCTGGTACGTCACCGATTTCAAGAACAAGAACGGCGGGCAGTCCAAGCCCAAGGCCGATGCGGATACGTGCATGGCGAAGAGCGAGAGCGCTCCGGTCGGGGATAGTGCATGTCCCGCCTGCACGACTGACTGACGAGTGACGGATCGGGCTGATTAATGACATGAAACGCTATTTCATCACCGGGCTGCTCATATGGGTACCTCTGGGTATTACTGCCTGGGCGTTGAAATTCCTGATCAGCACCATGGATCAGTCGCTGTTGCTCCTGCCGTCGAGCATGCGTCCCGAAAACCTCGTAGGCATATACATTCCCGGGGTGGGCACGGTGCTGACGCTGCTGGTTGTTTTCCTTACCGGCATCTTCACCACCAACATCATCGGGCAGCGGCTGGTGATTTTCTGGGAAGGCGTGTTATGGCGCATCCCGGTCGTGAAATCGATTTATTACGGCGTGAAGCAGGTCAGCGACACGCTGTTTTCAAGCCAGGGGGAAGCCTTTCGCAAGGCGTTGCTGGTGCAGTACCCGCGCGAGGGTTCCTGGACCATCGCCTTCATGACGGGCTATCCAGGTGGGGATGTAGTTAATCACCTCACGGGAGAGTATGTGAGCGTCTACGTGCCGACCACGCCCAATCCAACCTCCGGCTTCTTTCTGATGATGCCACGCACCGATGTAATCGAGCTCGACATGAGCGTGGATGCGGCATTGAAATATATAATCTCGATGGGCGTCGTTACTCCCACCAACGGCAAGAAGCCGGCGGAGCCGCAGGCAGTGCTGCTGCATCCCCAAGGTTCCGCCAGTTCCGCATCGAGCGACAAACCCTGATTCCTTTTTTCTGATTACCGATCTTCCATGCGCACCAATTACTGCGGCCTTATCGACGTCCAATATCTGGATCAGACTGTGATCCTGTACGGCTGGGTGCACCGGCGCCGCGACCATGGAGGTGTCATTTTCGTGGACCTGCGGGATCGCGAGGGCCTGGTGCAGGTGGTGTGCGATCCCGATAACCCCACTGCTTTCCAGGTCGCGGAAAAAATCCGCAACGAGTTTGTGGTCAAGATTACCGGGCGGGTGCGACATCGTCCGCCGGGGACCGTCAACCCCAATCTCATCAGCGGGGAAATAGAGGTGTTGGTGAGCTCGATCGACATCCTCAATGCTTCCCTGACGCCCCCGTTCCTGATGGACGACGAAAACCTGAGCGAAGCCACACGGCTGGAGCACCGCTATCTGGATCTGCGGCGTCCGCAGATGCAGGAAAACCTGCGGCTGCGCTACAAGGTAGCGATGGCAGTCCGGCTGTTTCTCGACCAGCATGGATTCATCGACGTGGAAACGCCGATGCTCACCAAATCGACCCCCGAGGGCGCGCGCGATTACCTCGTGCCGTCACGCGTCAACACTGGGCATTTTTTTGCACTGCCGCAGTCGCCGCAACTGTTCAAGCAGTTGCTGATGGTTTCCGGGTTCGACCGCTATTATCAGATTACCAAATGCTTTCGTGACGAGGATCTGCGGGCTGACCGCCAGCCCGAATTCACCCAGATCGATATCGAGACATCCTTTCTGGATGAATCACAAATCATGCAGATGATGGAAGGGATGATCTGCAAAGTCTTCAAAAGCGTGAGGAATATCGATCTACCCAGCCCCTTTCCACGCCTGACGCATGCCGAAGCGATGTCGAAATATGGCTCGGACAAGCCTGACATGCGCGTGCCGCTGGTTCTGACGGAACTCACCGATGTAATGCAGGAGGTGGAGTTCAAGGTGTTCCGGGAAGCCGCGCTCAGAACGGGTGGGCGTGTAGCGGCATTGCGCGTGCCTGAAGGTGGGGCCTTGTCGCGTAAAGAGATTGATGATTACACCAGTTTTGTCGCGATATACGGGGCGAAGGGGCTCGCATACATCAAGGTCAATGCGCTGGAAAAAGGCGTGGACGGCCTCCAGTCGCCCATACTGAAATTCCTCCCTGAGAATGTGATTCAGATCATTCTCGAGCGCACGGGTGCGAAGGATGGCGATCTCATCTTCTTTGGCGCGGACAAGGCCCAGGTGGTGAATGAGGCACTGGGTGCATTGCGTGCCCGGGTCGGCCATGATCGCGGCTTGGCGGAATCGGGGTGGAAGCCTTTATGGGTGATGGATTTTCCCATGTTCGAGCGCGACGAAGAGGAAAACCGCTGGAAGGCCTTGCATCATCCCTTTACTTCTCCTGCCGAGGGTCACGAGGACCTGCTTGAGACCGATCCCGAAAAGGCCTTATCCAAGGCTTACGATATGGTGCTGAATGGTTCCGAGATTGGCGGCGGTTCCGTACGTATTCATCGCCAGGAAGTACAGTCGAAGGTATTTCGCGCCTTGAATATTGGAGCGGACGAGGCAAACGAAAAATTCGGCTTTTTGCTCGAAGCATTGCAATATGGGGCGCCCCCGCATGGCGGGATTGCGTTCGGCCTCGACCGGATCGTTGCCATGATGGCAGGCGCCGAATCCATCCGTGAGGTCATTGCTTTTCCGAAAACACAGCGCGCGCAATGTCTGCTGACGCATGCGCCCAGTACTGTGGGTGAGAAACAGTTGCGGGAACTTCACATCAAGCTTCGCCACGCGTAATCCTGGAGGATATAAAGCAAGGGTGCAGGGTGGAAGCGGAGAAGCGTGGAGATTGGGAAAACCATTTTTCCAAAAGCGAAGATTTTCTGATTCCGTTTCTACTCCTGGTGCACGGTAGTGAGAATCTATAAGATTCCGGTTTCCATTCTGGTAATTATCCATACGCCCGACATGCAGATCCTGCTGCTCGAACGGGCGGACCATCCCGGCTACTGGCAATCTGTTACCGGGAGCCAGGACGAAGGCGAGACACTCGTGCAAACGGCGATACGGGAAGTGGCGGAGGAGACCGGGCTGGATGCCAGCCGCTACGAGTTGACCGACTGGAACATTGTGAACGAATATGAAATCTATGAGGAATGGCGCTGGCGTTACGCCCCCGAGGTAACCCATAACACCGAGCATGTCTTTGGCCTGCTTGTGCCGCAACCTGTCCCAGTCTCCGTTGCGGCAAGAGAACATTTGCGTCATGCCTGGCTCCCCTGGCAGGAGGCGGCGGAAAAAGTATTTTCTCCAAGCAATGCCGAAGCGATCAGGAGATTGGCAACAGCTGGCGGTAAAGGTAATAACGGTAATAAAGGGCAGTAAAGAGCAGAAAAAGGCAGTAGGGGTAGTCAGCGGAAGCATCCCCGCGAAAATGAGGAACGAGGAAGCCCGATCGAACCGATGACGGGTGTGCTGGTCCAATGATACTTTTGGAACCTCTACAGTTTCTTATATTACCTGCGGTTTTTAAAGGAAAAACGGAGTAGGCCATGCAAGCAGAAGCCATTGCCTTTGAACGTTTCGACAATCTGAATGACGATGACTGCGAGCAACGCATCGTCCAGGCGAAAGCGGCGCTGGGAAAGCGCGCGGTAATACTCGCCCATCATTATCAGCGCCCGGATGTATACAAACACGCCGATCTTACCGGGGATTCCCTGCAGCTCTCGCGTCTTGCGTCGGGGACCGATGCGGATTATCTGGTGTTCTGCGGGGTGCATTTCATGGCTGAAGTGGCCGATATTCTCTCCAAGCCCGAGCAAGTCACCATTCTGCCTGATCTTTCCGCTGGCTGTTCCATGGCGGATATGGCGAGTCTTCTCAAGGTGCAGCGCGCTTGGCATGAACTCTCGGAAGTGCTCGATCCCGATGAAGTGGTCACGCCGGTAACTTACATCAACTCTGCCGCTGATCTCAAGGCTTTCTGCGGTGAGCACGGTGGCATTGTCTGCACATCCAGCAATGCCATGAAAATTTTGCAGTGGTCCTTTTCCCGCAGGGAAAAAGTACTGTTTTTTCCGGATCAGCACCTGGGGCGCTGGAGCGGCCACAAGCTGGGCATTTCACTCGAACAGATGGCGGTATGGGATTTCGATGAGCCCATGGGCGGGCTTTCGCCCGAGCAGATCAGGAATGCGAAAATCCTCTTGTGGAAGGGACATTGCTCCGTGCACCAGATGTTCCAGCCACAGCACATCCTTCGTTTTCGCAACCAGCACCCCGAGGGGAAAGTGATTTCGCATCCCGAGTGCAGTTTCGAGGTATGTAAAAACTCGGATTACGTTGGCTCCACCGACTATATCATCAAGACCATCCGGGAAGCGGAGCCAGGAACACGCTGGCTGGTGGGGACGGAGCTGAACCTGGTCAATCGTATTGCCGAGGAGTTCAAGGTCCAGGGAAAAATCGTCCAGTTCATGGCATCGACGATCTGCATGTGTTCCACCATGGCGCGCATCGATCCGCAGCACTTGGCCTGGGCGCTGGAAAACCTGGTTGCGGGGAAGGTGGTGAATCAGATCAAAGTGCCGGCAGCCGATGCAGTTCTGGCGAAACGTGCCCTGGAGCGCATGCTTGAGGTTTCGCGATAATGAAAAAATACAATTGCGCTCCGTCCCGTTCGTCATATGCTCAATAAGCTGCATATTGCTACCTACAACATTCACAAAGGGTTTTCTCATTTCAATCGGCGGGTCATGGTGCATCAGCTGCGCGACAGCTTGCGCGCGCTCAACGCCGATATCATTTTTTTGCAGGAAGTGGTTGGCGAGCACAAGGGTCACGGAGCTCGTTTCGAGAATTGGCCGGAGAGTCCCCAGTACGAGTTCCTGGCTGATTCGATCTGGACGGATTTTGCCTACGGAAAAAATGCGGTCTACGATGAGGGTCACCACGGCAACGCAATCCTGAGCCGCTATCCCATTCTGCGGTGGGACAACGTGGATGTTTCGGCGCATCGTTTCGAAAGGCGCGGCTTGCTTCACTGTGAAATAGGCATTCCGCAATGGCGGAAAAATCTTCACTGCATCTGCGTACACCTCGGGCTATTCAAAAGAGGCCGTTCCCGTCAGTTACAGTTACTGGAAAAGCATATCGAGGAACTGGTACCCCAAGACGCGCCGCTGGTTATCGCCGGGGATTTCAACGATTGGCGCGAAGTAGCCAGTCGTATCCTGGTCCAGCGGCTTGCCCTAGCGGAAGTCTTCGAGTTGACCGAAGGAAGGCCGGCGCGTACCTATCCCTCCACGTTGCCGTTGTTCCGGCTTGACCGCATTTATGTGCGGGGTTTTCATATCGAAAAGGCACAAGTGCACCAGGGGCACCCCTGGTCCAAGATCTCCGATCACGCAGTCCTCTCGGCGCAGATGATCCTCAGATAATGCCTCCTGCATCGCACAGCGAGATCGACGCGGTTGCCGCCCTCCTGAAAAAAGGAGGCGTTGTCGCTTTCCCGACAGAAACCGTGTATGGCCTTGGGGCTGAGGTTTCCAATCCTTCTGCAGTCGCGCGCATATTTGAAATCAAGAGGCGTCCTCTGGATCATCCCCTCATTGTCCATTTCGCCGATGCGTCCCGGTTATCGCATTGGGCGCGGGAGGTGCCACAGCAGGCGTGGCGGCTGGCTGAGTGCTTCTGGCCAGGCCCTTTGACCCTGATACTGCCACGTAGTCGCCATGTGCCGGAAAATGTGACAGGCGGTCAGGATACAGTGGGATTGCGCGTTCCTGATCATCCCGTAGCGCTTGCCTTGCTGAGGGAGCTGGGGCCCGACAGAGCACTTGCCGCTCCGTCAGCGAATCGTTTCGGCCATGTCAGTCCGACAACGGCAGCGCATGTGCGTGAGGAGTTTGGCGACGAGCTGGACATGGTTCTGGATGGCGGGCCGTGCCAGGTGGGCCTGGAAAGTACTATTGTGGGTTTTGAAGGCCAAACCGCGGTTATATTGCGGCCAGGCGGCATCCAGTTGGCAGCGCTGGCGGAAGTATTGGATGGAAATGTGGTGCTTTCCCAAGAGGCAGAACGTTCTGTACGCGTACCGGGCGCTCTCCCTTCGCATTACGCCCCCGTGACGCCGCTCGAGCTCCTGCCAGCGGATCACTTATGGCAGCGTGCTTTGGAGCTGGAAGCAAAAGGTAGGCAGGTAGCAGTCATGGGTTGGCGGCGGCGAGAGCATTCTCTACCCAGGCATCGTCCGGAAAATGAACTGGTCGTATTTTCCGCGATGCCTGAGGAACCGGAGGAATATGCGCGTCAGTTGTATGCCACCTTGCGCCGGTTCGATCGGGAACACTTCGATCGGTTGTTGGTGGAGAAGCCGCCCGAGACGGCGGCCTGGGTGGCAATCGCGGACCGGCTGCAGCGCGCGAGCAGCAGGACATACTCCGGTGCGAATGCAGTACTAACGGGTGAGCAAAGCAGTTCATCCCGAACGCGGGAGGATGAGAATGAAACCATTTATGGGCAAACTGGATAAATATTGATTTTATGGATAGCAAAGTTCGCGCAGTATTGTTTGATGTGGATGGTACGCTGGCTGATACGGAGCGTGATGGTCATCGCCCCGCTTTTAATGCCGCATTTCAGGAACTCGGCCTCGATTGGGAGTGGGATGTCGATCTTTACGGCAAGTTGCTGGAAATTACAGGTGGTAAAGAGCGCATCCTTCATTTCATGGAACATCATGTTCCCGAGGAATTGAACAGAAGTGAATTGGGTGAATGGATCGCGCGCCTGCATAAGATAAAAACCAGGCATTATGTCGGCATGCTGGAAAGTGGCGGTATTCCGCTAAGACCGGGCGTAGCACGCCTCATCCGGCATCTGCGTGACAGAAACATAAAAATCGCGATTGCAACCACCACCACCCCGGAGAACGTGACCGCGCTTTTGAAATCCACCCTGGGGGAAGATTCTCCCGGCTGGTTCGACGTTATCGGGGCAGGAGACATCGTTCCTGGAAAAAAACCGGCACCCGACATCTATCACTGGGTGCTGGATCAACTGAAATTGCCGGCAGAACAGTGCATTGCCGTCGAAGACTCGGAAAACGGGCTGAGAGCATCGCTTGCCGCGGGGCTGGACACAGTGGTTACGGTAAATGGATATACCCGGTTTCAGGATTTCAGGGGGGCGAAGCTTGTCTTATCTGACCTGGGTGAGCCGACGAAGCCTTTCAGCGTGCTGGAAGGAGAGGCAGGAGTGGCAGGAGTGGCAAACGGCATAAACGGCAGCGGCTGGGTGGATGTGGACCTGATGCTGAAGCTTAAGGGGTGAACGCCGTGAGGAAGCGGTCTAAAAGAATTATGTCCAATTCTGCGGACGCTCAATTTGCATTATCCCAAATTGGAATTGTCACCTGGAACAGGTAGTATAGTAAGTTACCAGTGACTTACCCAGGCCCCCAGCCATCCTGACAAGAAGAACAAATGCTGCAAGCCCGCACCATCAACTATTCACGGCGCCTGCTTCAATTTTTTGAAGGGGTGGGTCTCGTCGTGATTGCACTCGCCACCATATTTGCGGGGTATCAGGAAACCATGCTGATGATTCACAACGGCAGAGTGACGCTGGCGGACCTGCTGCTCATGTTTCTCTACCTCGAAATCCTGACGATGGTCGGGCTTTATTTTGAATCGGGCAAGTTGCCGGTAAGGTTTCCCCTCTATATCGCCCTGGTGGCATTGGCGCGTTATATAACCGTGGATGTCAAGGAGATGGACAACATCCGCCTGTTGGGTGTTTCTGCCGCTATCGTGCTGATTGCGCTTGGGGTGCTCGTCATCCGTTACGGACACGTGCGCTATCCCTATGTGGAAGACCTGGAGGAACTGGCAGAGGCGGCTTCCAAGGAAAGAGAACAAAAAATTCGCGATTGATATGGAAGGCCAAATCAACAAGCCCCTGGTAGGTGTCATCATGGGCAGCAGCAGCGATTGGGAGGTCATGAAGCACGCTGCGGAAATATTGAAGAAATTCCATGTGTCTTACGAAGCGGAAGTGGTTTCCGCTCATCGAACCCCTGATCGCATGTTCGAATATGCGGAAACTGCCAGCGAGCGGGGGCTGAAATGCATTATTGCCGGTGCAGGCGGGGCAGCGCATCTTCCGGGAATGGTCGCCGCGAAAACGCTCCTGCCCGTGCTGGGCGTGCCGGTTACTTCCCGGCAGCTTCAAGGGCTGGATTCGCTTTTGTCCATAGTACAAATGCCGAAGGGAGTACCGGTTGCCACCTTCGCCATAGGCGAGGCGGGCGCGGCTAACGCGGGATTGTTTGCCGTTGCGCTGCTGGCAGTGGAAGATGTGGGTTTGGCCAGGCAGCTTGCCGAGTTTCGGGAAACCCAGACCGCAACGGTCGCTTCAATGACCTTGCCACCTTCATGAGTACCCGGCCCGGGGCGATGCTGGGGTTGCTGGGCGGCGGCCAGCTCGGCAGGATGTTCACCATGGCGGCCCAAAGCCTGGGTTACAGCGTGACCGTTCTTGATCCCGAGGAGCGGAGCCCTGCGGGTAGCATCGCTGAGCGCCACCTGCGCGCCGATTACCTCGATCGTGAGGCATTGAATGAGCTCGCATCCACCTGCGCAGGCGTCACCACCGAATTCGAAAACGTACCTGCCGAGGCACTCAAGGTACTGGCTGAACGCTGCATTGTCAGTCCGGCTGCCGAGAGTGTCGCCATCGCACAAGATCGCATTCTGGAGAAGAATTTTCTCGCTGCCAACGGCTTTGGAGTCGCGCCCTATGCGATGATACAGAACGCGCGCACTTCGCAGCATTCGGCCAATTCGGATGGAGTATTACCCCAAAAGCAACCGCAACTTTCTCCTGACCTCTTCCCCGGAATTCTCAAGGTAAGCCGGTTTGGATATGACGGCAAAGGCCAGGTGCGGGTAAGTAATGCATCGGAGCTTGACAGCGCATTTGCAGGTTTGAACGGGGAATCCTGCGTCCTGGAAAAACTGCTGCCCCTGGAGCGCGAGGTATCCGTCATCGTATCCAGGGGATTTGATGGCGAAGTGGTTACTTTTCCCGTATCCGAGAATCAGCACTGCAACGGTATCCTCGACATCAGCATCGTTCCTGCCAGAGTATCGCCTGAAATTGCCCGAAACGCCTGCGATATTGCGATTCGCATTGCCGAGAAGCTGGATTATCGCGGCGTATTATGCGTCGAGTTTTTTGTGCTCGCGGACGGGCGCCTGCTGGTGAATGAGATCGCTCCTCGTCCTCATAATAGCGGACATTACTCGATCAATGCCTGCGTTACCTCTCAATTCGAGCAGCAGGTGCGCATACTTTGCGGAATGCCCCTCGGCAGTACTTCCATGCATGGAGCAGCGGTAATGGTGAATCTGCTGGGGGATCTTTGGCAGAAGGGAGAGCCGGAGTGGGAACAGGTGCTGCGGCATCCTGACGTCAAATTGCATTTATACGGCAAGCGTGACGCCAGACCTGGACGGAAAATGGGACACTATACGATATTGGCAGAAACGACCGATGCCGCGTTGCGGCTTGCGCTGGAAATCAAGCAATCACTGCAACCCTCTCATGGCACTCTTGAAACACATGAGCCTCCCCGGAATGAAAGTCGGAACTGACCAGCCCGCGCTGTTTGAAACGAGCATACGAAGCCTGCCGCTTCTGCATCGTGGAAAGGTACGGGACATCTACGGCGTGGATGAAGACAAGCTTTTGATCGTCCAGACAGACCGGCTTTCCGCATTCGACGTGATCCTGCCTACTCCCGTACCCGGCAAGGGGAGGCTGCTGACCGCCTTGTCCAGTTTCTGGTTTGAAAAACTGGAGCATATCGTTCCCAACCATCTTACCTACATCGCACCCGAATCCGTGGTAACGGAAGACGAGCGCGGGCAGGTGACCGGGCGGGCGTTTGTAGTAAAGCGGCTCAGACCCCTTCCGATCGAGGCAATCGTGCGGGGTTACGTCGTTGGCTCCGGCTGGAAGGATTACAAAAAAACCGGCATGATTTGCGGTATTCCACTCCCTGCCGGATTGGAGGAAGCCGGCAGGATACCGGGCGGAGCCCTCTTTACCCCCTCGACCAAAGCTGCCCAGGGTGCCCATGATGAAAATATCCCGTTTGCGGAGGCGCAAAAGCTGTTGGGGGAACCGCTGGCTGCGCAGGTGCGGGATATAGCATTGGCTTTGTATACCCAGGCCGCGGATTATGCGATCACAAAAGGCATTATTATCGCCGACACCAAGTTCGAATTCGGTCAGGATCAGACCGGCAGACTCTATCTCATCGATGAGGCGCTTACGCCCGATTCATCGCGCTTCTGGCCTGCCGAGCGGTACGCGCCGGGGAGAAACCCGCCGAGCTATGACAAACAATTCGTGCGTGACTGGCTTGAGACGCAGAACTGGAACAAGAAAGCACCCGCTCCAGCCTTGCCCCCCGAGGTGCTCGCCAAAACAGCGGAAAAGTACCGGGAAGCCCTGCATCGCCTGGTGGGCTAGAAAAGTCGTAGCAACATCCTCGTCCCCAGCAGATAAAGCAGCACTACAAAAATTTTCCTGAGCGTGGCCGTTTGCATGACGTGCGTCGTTTTTGCACCAATGGGTGCGGTCAGCGTGCTGCCCAGGACGATCCAGCCCAATGCCGGCAGGTAAACGTATCCCAGGCTGTATTCCGGCAGCGGTTGGGGCTGCGCCATGCCATTGATCATATAGCCGATACCTCCAGCCACAGCGATGGGGAAACCTACCGCGGCAGCGGTACCGATGGCATGTTGCAGCTTCACGTTGCACAGGGAGAGAAACGGGATCGTCAGCAGGCCTCCTCCGATTGCAACAAAGCTGGAAATCGCGCCAATGACGCTTCCCGCAACAAGCATGCCGAGCCTTCCCGGAAGCATGTGGCTGGGTTTGGGGCGGATATTGAGCAACATCTGCGTCGCCGCGTAATAAATGAAGACGACAAAAACGATGCTGAGAAAGCGGCTGGATAGCATGCTCACTACCGTTGCGCCTCCAAGCGTCCCTAGGATGATTCCCGGCGTAATGAATTTCACGACTTGCCAGTTCACTGCACCGTGAACATGATGGGTGCGCAGACTGGCGGCCGAGGAGAAAATGATGGCCGCCATCGTGGTGCCGAGAGCGAGGTGAAGGATGCGGTCCGGAGGGAAGTCCTGGGCAGCAAAAATAAAGGTAAGCACGGGGACGATGACCAGACCGCCCCCTATCCCCAGCAGGCCGGCAAAGAAGCCGACCACGGTGCCCAACATCAGATATGCCGGCCACCACTCCACGTCAAGCTATACCGCTGCAGATACCGGGATTCGAAATTGTACAACAGTTGTTCAACCTGGAAATCTTCCGGGAGTCTGTCATTACAGAATTCCCATGATGAAATCCCACTCTGCCGGATCGATCGGTGTAATAGACAGGCGGTTGCCTTTTTGCAGGATACGCATGTTCGCAAGCTCGGGATAGCTGCGTAACTCCTTGATGCCGACCAGGCGGGTTTTTCTGACCAGGCGCACATTCACATTGAACCAGCGCGGATTTTCCGGAGTGGCTTTCGGATCGAAATATTTATTCTCCCGCTCGAACTGGGTAGCGTCCGGGTAGGCCAGCTTGCTCACCTCCGCAAGCCCGGCGATTCCCGGCTCCTCACAGGTCGAGTGGTAGAAAAAAACTCCGTCACCGACGCGCATCTGGTCACGCATGAAATTTCGCGCCTGATAATTGCGCACCCCATACCACGCCACCGTCTGATCGGGCATCGAGGCGAGGTCGTCAATACTTACGTCGGAAGGTTCCGATTTCATCAGCCAGTAACGCATTTCCATCATTAACTATACTTAGGTCAGAATTCAGCACTTGAAGTTGAAGGAGCCATGAGCTTTATGAGCTTTGTGTCAGCAAGATTCCCCCAGGCGAAATTTCCCTGGGTTGGAGGCTCTCAAATAAACAATCAATACTACAGCAAGACGGAGGAGCAATGATAAACAATAAGTTAATCAATCGTCTTCTGAAACTCCTGTGGCGGATAGGCGAAAGCTGGCCGTGGTTGGGCAGGAAATTAAACGAATTTGCAATCAATCGGGTAGTAAATGTTTGCCGCCACCGGCCGCATCCCTGGAGCACCGTTCACCCCTATACCTCTTGGACTTCACTTACAGATCAGCACTGGAGCGCGCGCCATTTGCCGGCGAAAAAGCAGCCGGCACAACTTCCGTCTTCCAGCGAACTGCTCGGGCTTTTCAGGCAACAGGACGGAAAGCAGCGATTATCCGATAAATCAACCCTGCTCTTTCCCGCGGTTGCCCAATATCTGACCGACGGTTTTATCCGCACGCGCATGCCTCAGGCAGGAGAACCCGAGACAGTTCGACTGCAAAATACATCCAATCACCAGATCGACATGTGTCCGCTTTACGGAAGGCTGACGGAGCAGACTGCCGCCCTTCGTCTCAAAAGCGAAACGAAGGGGGAACGGGGGCGATTGAAGTCGCAGTTTATCGGCGGGGAGGAATTCTCGCCTTTCCTTTTCGATAATGGGAAACTGAAGCAGGAATTCGCCGTGCTCGACGAGCCCCTTGGATTGGAGAGGGCGTTGGATAGAGTGCCCGAGCGCCGGGAAGAGTTGCAGGTACATATTTTTGCCTTTGGAGGGGATCGAACAAATGCCGTTCCCCAGGTGGCGATGTTGAATACCTTGTTTCTGCGGGAGCACAACCGGCTTGCAGGCGAAATAGAACGGATGCATCCCCAGTGGGATGATGAGCGCGTTTTCCAGACCGCCCGGAATAACGTCATCGTGATATTCATCAAGATTATCGTGGAGGAGTACATCAGCCATATCTCTCCATTGGTGCCCTATCGGGCTGACCCTTCAGTGGCCTGGAATGCACCGTGGAACAAACCGAACTGGATCACGACCGAATTCAGTTTGCTGTATCGCTGGCATTCACTCGTTCCAGATGCCATCACCTGGAACGGACACTTGTATCTCCTGGGAGAAACCTCCATGAATAACAAGCTGCTGCTGGAGGGAGGGTTGCGACGCGCCTTTGCCGACATGAGCAGTCAGCGTGCCGGTCGTCTCGGCCCCTTCAACACGGCGGAGTTCTTATGGGAAATCGAAACGCGGGCAATAGAGCAGGGCCGTCTGGCAGAACTGGCACCCTACACTGATTACCGCCATTATGTTTCCCTGGAGCGTCCGCAGGATTTCGCAGATATCTCCACGGATCCGCGGGTGGTCGATTTTCTGAGAAAGACGTACCGGCGCGTAGAGGACATCGATTTTTACGTCGGTCTGTTTGCAGAGGATCTGGTGGAAGATTCCCCCCTGCCGTCACTCATGCTCAGGATGGTGGCAGTGGATGCTTTTTCCCAGGCTTTGACCAATCCCTTGCTGTCACAGTATGTTTATAACGAAGAAACCTTTTCCGCTCCGGGCTGGGCGGCAATTCAGAGCACGGGAACATTTCGGGATGTTCTGGGCAGGAACACGCCCTCCGATCAGCGTGGTGATTTATACGTCGGCTTGACCTTGCCTGACTGGATGCCTTCTTCCTGATTCGAAACATGAAAATGAGGTTGCCCAATGGGTTACTCATCGGTCGCTCATTACCCGCCGTAGGTCAAGGGCAGATCCATGAATATCGCTTGCTGGTTGTGTTGTAATGGTGTTCTCTATTATCTTCGGGAAGTCCCCTTGTGGACGTCCAGCGATATGTTCAGGAATAACATAAGCACCAAAACAGGTTCCCCCCTCTCAAACGAAACGCGAGCTTACGTACCATCCTTTATTCAAGGGCTGGTGGTCGAGATGAGAATAAGTTGCTTGATAAATTCGATAATGCGGCCGTCATCGATGTGGGTATGATTCGTAATCAGGTTTTTATCGACTCTCATAACGAGGTAGGGATTGCGTGGGGCGGATATATTGCTCCTTTCCAGTGTAAGGCCCGCAATAGGAATCTTGCTGCCAGGTTTGTCGTCTTCCCACGCGGATTTTGCTGCCAAGGCGGAACTGACACTCTCACTACTGCTCGATTGACCTGCAACTCCCTTTGGCAGATTATGGGACGGATAGAGCCTGTGAGTCTCATACGGCTGGAAAAGGCCAACAGCGGTTACATTTGCCTCGCCCTCGTCGATGATTTCTTCCTGCTGGGTTACAGCATTCGTTCGCCTGATGTCGCGATCTTTCTCAAAAAAGGTAGACAGATGGCGGCCAATGGGAAACGAGTTGCCAAGGGCCTTATCGGCCTCGGATGTCAGTATGGCCATAACAGGCAATTGGGACTTGAAGTAAGTACCACGCTCCGTGGACATATCACTGAGCGATGCGAATTGTAAGGCTTCGAAGGCGGGATTTATCAGCACAACCAGATTCCCAAACCCCTCCACGTCGCTCTGCACGCCCACCGGCCCCATTGTGCGAACGAACCGATTTTCGAGGATTTGAACCAATGAGGCATGTACGATAGCGCCGCCGAAGCTGTGCCCCACAATCACCAGGCGAGTATTGCTGTTACCCTGCGAGATATTTTCCTTAACGCGCTTGAGTAGTTCGAGGCGGCTCAATACCTCCGTAACGCCGCCCCGGCTGACTTTCTGGGCGGTATTTTTCCGGTCCCAGAAGGTCAGGTCCTCAACCACGGGCATGGTAATGGACTCACCGCGCCAGCCTAGATAAATACCGGCTACCTGTCGTGCCGGGCGCCCGGTTTTTTTGCTGATAAGAAGTTCGTTCTCACTCAACCCGGCAAGAACGTTACGAAAAGTCTGGATATTTTTGTCGGTATGCTCCGCATTATGTTTCCAGCCATGAACGAATACCGTTATTAACAAATCTTTGCTGGCGGCTTCAGCCGAAAGCTTATCGATAACGGACCACATTTGCTTACGATCCCAAAGCTGGCCTTGGTCATCGAATTCAATAAAATTTAAGAGATACCGGGCTCCATCTGCGGCGGGAAATTCCAGGAGCGCGTGGTTTTCGCACTCCCGAGACAATTCCGGGGTCGGGTTAACGCATAAATCATACTCCGTCCGATACTGTACAAACGGCGCACACCCGCCAAGTACCATTAGGAGAATGAGAACAGTGACATGCAATTCGACGGAGTGGAATTTCATCGTATTTACCTAATCCGAAGAGGTGTTCTTGCAACCTATAACAGGGAATGACCGCATGTTCCTGAAACGCTTTTCGTATCGGGTGGAAATCTGCATATTCCACTCCAAGCCGGGAGGCGCATTCATAATGAAGGTTAGTAGTGTTAGCAGTATATGTCTATGTTGATTTGGCAAAGTGTATTTTCGGATTTATTACGTTAGATCGGGCGTGCGTGTGAACACGTCCACTTCTCAGCGCGTATCAGGGATACCGAGTAAACTGGAGTAAGTGACCGAGCTCATGACATCAGTTTGTTGAACTTCTGATGGCAATGAGGGCGGAAAATGGCATTAGCAAACGTATTCCGAACACCACCGTGCTAGAGCTTATAGTCCAAATGGGGTGTTGTCATGAAGCCTGCTGAAAACGCCGGACATCGGCTGGAACGACGTCAATTTATCGTCTCTACACTTTCGGCGGGACTCGCCATGGCGATAGCTCCGCTTTACGCCCAAGCCCTGCGGAATGGTCTCCAGATTTCTGTAAAGAACGATGATCAGACCGCTCCTGGTCTTCGATCGCTAGGCGGCCATACTTCAATCAAATTATTTCTCTGTGGCGATGTCATGACGGGCAGAGGTATAGACCAGATCTTGCCTCACCCGGGCAACCCCATCCTTTTTGAGGGGTACATGAAGAGTGCAACAGGCTATGTTGGGCTTGCCGAAGAGGCAAACGGGCCGATTCCGCACCCAGTCCCCTTTTCCTATATCTGGGGAGATGCGCTTGCCGAACTGGAGCTTAGAAAACCCGATGTTCGCGTCATTAACCTCGAAACCGCAGTTACCCGCAGTGACGACGCGCAGGACAAGGCAGTCAACTATCGCATGAACCCGGACAATATCTCCTGTATCACTGCCGCGAAGATCGATTGCTGCGTGCTGGCGAACAACCATGTCCTGGACTGGGGGTATGAAGGTCTCGCCGAGACCCTGAAAACGCTCAAACGAGCCGATATAAAAATAGCTGGCGCCGGCCTAAACGTTCAAGAGGCGCAGCAACCCGCGGAGATGACAGTTCCCGGAAAGGGACGTGTACTGGTTTTCTCGCTTGGATCGGAAACAAGCGGCATACCCTGGAGCTGGGCAGCTCGGGCAGACCGTCCAGGCGTGACTCTGTTGCCTGATTTTTCAGTAAAGACAGTTCGGGAAATTCGCGACAGAATAAAACAGATCCGCCGGCCAGGTGACATTGTGGTTGCTTCCATTCATTGGGGGAATAACTGGGGTTATGCAATTCCGGTCGAGCAACAGGATTTTGCGCATGCCCTGATCGATGAAGGAGGTGTTGATGTCATCCACGGCCATTCATCGCATCACGTGAAGGGCATCGAGGTTTACAAGGGAAAGCTCATTCTTTATGGATGCGGCGACTTCCTGAATGATTATGAAGGCATCTCAGGGCACGAGGCTTATCGGGGGGACCTGACGTTGATGTATTTCGTGAGGGCGGAACCGCAAACCGGCAAAATGGTGAGCCTGTCGATGGTGCCCATGCAGGTCAGGCATTTCAGATTGAACCGGACATCTGATGACGACGCTTCCTGGCTGAAGAATATCCTGAACAGGGAGGGGAAGAAGCTGGGGACATCGGTGGAACTGGCAGCGGATAATACCTTGATGCTTCGATGGACGTTCCAAGGATAGTGCGTGTCAAAGATGATCTATAAAAGCAGCTCGCTGCTGCGGGGCTAAACACCTGGAAAAAGTGGGCGGGAAACTTTGGAGAGGCCGTGCAGGTATTGAGCCAGGAATCGGAACGCTATTCAAGCCGAGCCCACCTGCAAACAGGGAGAAGAAATTGGCCAAATTGGCTGACGTAGAGCACTGCGGATGGCGGCTTCGAGTGCCATTTTAGTGTAATCGCAGCAAGCAGGGCGGCAAAATTCCCTGCCTAATGCAATACACGATACTAAAATTTCCAATAAGAGATATCAATCTATCCGGCAGCTCAGCAAACCATTGTGGAGGTGCACATGAACACACATCCTGATTCAACGGCGCAGACAGACCCTCGCCGGTCTTATTTGACCTTCCAGGATATTCTGGAAACGGTGAGCCATGAACCGGGGCAAGGCCACCTGCTTGAGCAAATCGAAAAAATTGTGAGGGTTCAGCAGCGGGAACGCTTATATGTCATTCTGTCGCAAATCTCGGAAGACCAACTCCTGCCTGTACAGGTCTTGCTCGAGCGCGACTTCCCGCAGAGGGGAAAATGCAATTCGGCCTATAACCGCTTTCGTATTCCATCCTGGAAAAGATACGACGACATCTATTGGCAATCGCTAATCGACTATACGATTCTCGCGCTTCGCACATTCAAGGAAATCGACTTCTGCGCGAGTCGCGGGAAGCTCGTGCTGCAATATTTTGATATTCCCGGTGGGACGCTCCGAGTTCAGGATGTCATCCGAAGACTGGTCTGGTTGATCGATAACGGCCATTTGTCCGTCGACTTTACGCGATCCCGTTGGATGGAAAGCTGGCGTCACACTGTGGCAAGCATGAGCCGCGAGGAAATATTCACGGCTGCCAGCATCGTCGAGGTCGTCCCTAAATTGTTGCTAAGTGGAGAATAGTATTGAATAAGCCAGAAAATGAGGTGACAGCAATGCCCCTTCCTCGGGATGCGCCACCTGCCCGTTATCTGGACGATATGAAAGTAGGGCTGCGCTTCGCTGGAGATCCGCGTGTCGTGCAGGAACAAGAAATTATTGCTTTTGCCAGACAATTCGATCCCCAACCCTTCCATATTGATGCCGCCTTGGCAAGTCAAACTTTGTTTGGCGGACTGATCGCCAGCGGCTGGCACACGGCGGCCATGACGATGCGATTGCTGCTTGAAGCCTTCCCTATAGGGGATGGCACGATCGGACTTGGCGGCGAAGCGGCGTGGCCCAATCCGGTGCGCGCCAATGATGCCATTCACATCGAAGGTGAAGTCAGCGCCGTCAAACCTTCCCGGTCGCATGATGATCGCGGCATTGTCACGGTTCGCACTGAAACCAAAAACCAGAATGGTGACGTCGTACAAACCTTGACAGCCAATCTTCTTGTTTTTCGCCGCAAAAGTAAATCCGCATAAAGTTAGCCGTGACCCGTTCAGTTATGTCCGGCTCAATTGCCATACTTGATTTGATTACATTCAGAGATTAAGTATGAATTTAACGACTTCGGTAGACAGTTTTGATAAGTTGAACTGTTTTCCAGGAGTCGTTAAACGGCATGCACCGCATCAATAAGGCCTTTTATTGCTTGTTGAAGCCCCCAACATGTTCTCACTCGTCATGCGCGGTGACGGCTGTCTCCCATGAGCTAGTTCCCATGCCCTTAAAAATATCGTAATAAACCTGCAGTATGATGTGCGAACCAAATCCGCACAGGAGTGAACAGGTGTTTAAATACGCTGTGTATATAAGGACTAAAGAGGGTTATATCGAGCGCATGAATAACATTATTTCTAATCTAGCCTGCGATCCGAAAGAAACTTATGGTTCTTTAGCCCCCTATGTGTACGAAGAAGAGCTCGTGGGTTTTCCCGAATCGGTAGTGCACTGGGAAAAAAGTACGGGGCCCAGCGTAGGCCTAGCCCTCATTAACCCTTCTTCTCCCTCTGCTGATCGCAATTCCCCGCCTGATCGGGGGGTTAGAGCCTAAGGTGCCCCCAACTGGTTTCCCCCAGGCGAGGTCGTCAAGCCTGATTACATGGATGTTCGGTACGATACCGACCTGCGCCGATTCCCGGATAATTTCAAGTAGCAGCTAAGCAGGAATCAGTAATTCCCTGAAAGTGCAGGCCTCCAGAGAAGAGGGATCCGCACTATATCAGACTAGATTCAATCGGGATCAACAAAACCGCCTTGACCTAACCGACCGCCTTCAGGCGGCTGACCACCTTTATAATTCTCGGTCTTCATCAGCTCTTGCTTTGATTTCTTCTTTTCCTTTTTTTTTGCTTCGTTTGTTGCATCACTCTTATTCGAAAGCTTTTCTTCGGTTACTACCGGTTTTCGCGTATTTTCACCGTTAATATTTTGCGACTGAGCATATACCATACTTATGGAGCCTAGAAGCAGGGTGTTGATAAAAACAATTGCTTGAAGCTTTTTACTTCCAGAGGAAAAAAGATGGTTCATGGCGGCTCCTTTATTTAATTCACTTCTCATTCGGATGCATTTCTACTATGGATTACGAATTTGCGATGAAGCGACCGACTTGAGTTTGCCGGGTGAGCCCACTTCGCCCCCTTCATGATTAATGCATTAAGGACTAATCCAGTGTGATTTATTCAAAGGATCTCCTGGCCGATCAAGGTTGACCGGCTCCCGGTAGATTGAGGAACTCGCGCCGCGTCTTGGGTCCGTAGGTGAGGAAATGCGGCTGCGGGTGTTCGAGGTAAGCAAGCCGTTCGTGCGCAATGCGGTCGCGCCCGGTATATTTTTTTACTTCCTCCGGGCTGATCGAATAAACCCTGGCAGCATTGAGACCAAAAACCTTCGCCCGTAGCTGTGGAGTAATTTCCGGGTAGTCGTACCTTGCGCGTAATTCAGAGGCGATCTGAAAGGCGCGAAACGCCTGGATCTGGTCTTGCGGCGAGCCATACCAGATAGAATCCGTTCCCCACAGGACGTTGTCCTCCCCGCAGTACTTCAGTAGCTTCCCCAACACATGCGCTGCGGCTTCAGGGTCGCGCATCAGGTATCGCCAAGTACTGCCGAGTTCGGCGTAAACATTACTGTTGGGAGGAACATCATTGTCGATAAGTGAGCGGATCAAGGTATCGACGCCGTCGTCTGCGCCCCGGCCCTGGAAGGGGCCTTCGGGGACACTTGTTACGAAGCCCGAGTGGTAGACCAGAAATGCAACGTCAGGGAATCTTTTGGCTGCCACGCCGATGTCGGTGCATTTACTGTGCTCGTAGGATTGCTTGCCGAAGGGCAGACCCTTGTGCACGCAGATTACTTTCACGCCGAGACTGCGCGCCTTTTCGATAAAGCGCATTCCGGTTTCATCCGACAGAAAGTAGCCTTTTCCTTCGGGCCCGAACTGCGTGTAAGTCTTCCAGGCGGATACGCCCCAGCGGTCCCTCAACTCATCCATCCGCTCCAGGTCACCTTGCTGATTGGGATTGACGCGCCCGTGCAGCAGCAGGCGGTGTGTTCCTTCCATCCTGTCGACGATCCTGCGCACTGCATCCGCCTCCTGAATGGTAAGCGGCTCCGCATCGGGCCGCGATGGTACGAAAGAGAGCACCATCATGTCCGTATCCGAATCAAGGAACACGTCCTTGATGAACTCATCCGGTCCGAGGCACTGTAAATAGCTATGTGAACCTGGCTCCAACCCAAGGGCGCATCCGGTCTTGGGCATTTGGCTCAAAGGTTTTGCACCTGGAACAAGCTTTTGCAGCCACGCACCTTTCGGGTTCACAAAGTGGCCTTGCACGTCAAAAATAAATTCGCCTTTATCACCAATCTCCGCTTGGGCCAGTGCGGGTTCGAGCGCAGCTTCCTTTGCCAGATCGAAAAATCCGCCTGTCCTGCCTCCGGCCGCATTTGCGGCATTGAATGCAAGAAGGGTGGAAGCGGCACCGCAAGCGGAAATGAGAAAATGCCGCCGCGAAACTCCTGTGCGTTTTGCGTTTGTATCAGCCGCTTCGTGGGCGAGACGATTCGCGGCAAGATTTGCAGGCGATAACGGGACCGGCGCGAATTCTCCGTTGGATGTCGTGTCGAGCTTGATCGGCAGGCGATTACCGTCGGGATCGATGACCTGAACTGGGTTCATGGGGGATGGATTCATGTGGACAGTTTCCCAAAAAGGAAAGTAAACACGAAGGTACCAGGAATTCTTAAGTTGAGTCAGTCTGGCTCAACTTCAGGGTAGTACGCCAGATCGGATTTGGCAAAGATATCTCGCCTCCCTTTCCGTGGCTGTGATCTGTAGTGTCTTGATCGGGAGATATTGTTCCTTCTTCGGGCCTTGATTTTCCCTTTGTTTCAGGTATGGCGCTATCGAGCTGATCGGGTCAATCCAGCCAGTTGATCCCTCAATGTATCTTTCCGGCAATTTTCAATTGGATTCGGCAAGAACCCGCCTATGGGGTGGGTAAAACAAGTCTGCACCGTAGGTATACGGAATTGACTCGGATGACGAGCCACGGCGTGGAGATGCTCAAGCGTCCTCGCAGCGATGAAGTTATTTCCGGGTAGATTGAGCAGATGAAGTGAAGCGTAATCCGGGAGTCAGTGGAGCTGGGTCAACTCTGGGAGAGAAGCCGACGGAGAGAAGCCGACAAAAAAAGCGGCAATGCCGCTTTTTTTGCCTTTCCTGAATAAAGTCCCCGCAAATGCCGTCAGGCCGTTTATCTTGAACCTTAAGGTTCAAGGTGGTCACTCGCCGGATGCATCAGGCACTTCCGCATGGGACGCGCACAACAGCATCACTTTGGTTCGCAACCGTTTCTCAAAAAGTTGGTTCAAAGAATATAGACCTTGACAAACACCGCAGGGAACAACTCTTATCACTTCCGCGGATATTCAGCGTAACCCGCAAATGCGACATCTGTTCGGTTGCTTCAAAGGTTGATTTCCGGTTTAAAACAGTTTGTCCTGCTCCGGCATGGCAGCATCCAGCATTGCCTGCATGTGGTCGATTCTACGCCTAAATTCTTCCGTGTCAAAGCCTTCCTTGCTTCTCGCCTTGAGCAACTCATGGGTGATATTCAGGGCTGCCATGACAGTGATACGTTCAGAGCCGAGTACTTTGCCGCTGTCCCTGATTTCGCGCATCTTCTTGTTGAGATAGGCTACCGCTTGCAGCAACCCCTCGCGATCTTCATCCGAGCAGCTCACCCTGAACTCGCGCCCCATGATAGTGACATCCAGGGGCTTGCCTGTGCCTGTACTCATTCTTTGCCCTCAGGAATGCGCGACAAAAGAACTTCGAGCTGTGAGGCAGCCGCACCTATTTTTTCCACCAATAGCCGGTTGTGGCTCGTAGTAACTGCCAGTTGCTGACGCAACTGAATATTCTCTGTGCGCAGTTGCTGACACAAGCGTACGAATTGGGTGATTTTTTCTTCTAGAGTATCCAGTTCGGGTTCCATCAAAGCACTATAGTTTGGAAATCCTCAGTCAGTCAACTGCTAACATGGTCTTTCGAATGTGGCTCCAGGAAAGGTGTGGAATATATGAGACAGCTCATCTTCCGGCAAGAGTTTTCAATCATTTCGCATGATTTATTCCACGGTTCTGGTAGAATGCCGCCTCGTTTGAGGTGCCTGACCGCTTCCGCGCTCAGGTTAAACGGGAACCAGGTCAGAGATCGATGAAGATCTCCGGATGCCTGGGCTGCCCCCGCAACGGTAAGCAGGCGTGGACGTATCAGGGAAACTTCCCAAGGTTTCCTAATGCCACTGTGAATTCTTCAGTTCATGGGAAGGCGATACGTCAAATCCTGCGAGCCCGGATACCGGCCTCGGATGCATACGGACATATCGCGTGGGGCGGTATCCCGATCGATATTTCTTTCGTTCGAAGCTCCCACGATATTTTCCTGTTTCCTTGTTCTCACGGCGGGGATGCATATTCCCCGGGCAATTATCATGGGCTTGTTTCGCAGGTATATCTTGCCATGGATGTTTATTTCCGTTCCTTCAGGGGCGCTTGCCGTATCCAGCGATCCGGCGGAGCGATTGCTCCCTGACGTCGTTGTCACAGCAACCCGCTTCAGCGAACCCATCGACAAACTACCCGCCGGAGTCTCCATCGTCAATGCGGAACAGATCAGAAACAGCGCCGCTACGACTTTGCCGGAGTTGCTGCAACAACTGTCTGGCATACACACGAGAAATGTCGATGGCAGTCCCGATCCACAGATCGATATGCGCGGATTTGGTATCACCGGCAACCAGAACACTCTGGTTTTGCTGGATGGTCAACGCATGAACGAAAATGAACTGACCGGTATCCGCTGGTCGACGATTCCTCTCGATACTATCGAGCGCATCGAAGTATTGCACGGCAGCGGTAGCGTAGTTTATGGAGCAGGCGCTACCGGGGGTGTCATCAATATCGTTACACGCGCTGCCAAGCCCGGTCGCATATCGGGTACGGGGGGAGTTTCCTTCGGCAGCTACAGTGGCACGGAATTCAACGGAACGTTCAACGCGGCAGGAAACAACGTTGGGCTGGCGCTCACGGCCAATGCGTTGCGAACGGATAACTACCGCGTGAATAACGCGCTGCGTCAATCGAATCTGCAGGGCGATTTGCGTTACAGGTTCAACAGCGGCAGGGTGTTACTGAAGTTCGGACTGGATGATCAGAAACTGGAATTGCCTGCCAATCGCACTGAAGCACAGTTGCAAACCGACCGGAAAGGCACCTCGACTCCGCGCGATTTCAGCACTCGCCAAGGTGCATACGTCACGCTGAGAGGAGAGAAAGAGACGGGATTCGGTGATCTTGCCGCGGACCTTTCATTTCGGGACAACCACCGCACCGCATTATTCGACGATTACAATCTGGACGGCTTCAACGCCAAAACATTCGTCAATTCCCGCTCAGACCAGTGGCTGTTCAACCCGAGGATGAAGCTGCCCTTCACGGCTTTCGGCATGGAGCACGAACTGGTACTGGGTGCGAATTTCGAATGGTGGGATTATCGATCGAGACGGTTTACCGGACCGGAAACAGTACCAGGTTCGGCATCCGCCGATATCCCGCGAACGGATGTAGCGGCGACCCAGCTAAACCGTGCGATTTATTTTCAACAAGCCTCCACTTTACCTAAAGGTACCGTTGTCAGCCTTGGGGGGCGACTGCAATGGGTAGACAACCGGGCGAACGACCATTTCAATCCCGCTGCTTACGCTAGCGGCCGGCAGAGCCGTACGGTTTATGCCTATGATGCAGGTCTTCGCCAGCCTCTGGGGGAAGCTTTTTCGGTCTATGGCAGATTTGGGCGCAGTTTCCGGATAGCTACAGTAGACGAAAACTACAACCAGTTTGGCGGTCCAATGTTCGATTCCATAGTGAAGATTCTCGAACCGCAAACTGCCCATACCGGAGAGCTGGGACTGGATTACAAGCAGAAGTCCCTGCGTGCGCGCGCTTCGCTCTACCGAACCAACCTCAACAATGAAATCAGCTTCATAAACGTAGACCCATTCCTGTTCTTTGCCAACGTCAATCTGCCGCCCACGCGGCGGCAAGGTTTTGAGCTGGAAGGCTCATGGACGGTAACGGGCGCAATCGATATATTCGGCAGCTATACGTTTATCGATGCACGCTTTCGGAAGGGAGACTTTGGCGGTGTGGATGTATCCGGGAATCTCGTTCCGCTGGTGCCGCGTCACAAGGCTTCGGCTGGGGGTACGTACCGGTTGGGCTCCAACACCCGTGCGGCAGTAGTCATGAATTATGTAGGTGAACAGGTTTTCGATAATGATCAAGCCAACACCGCCACGCGTCGTATGCCCGATTATGTCACTGTAGATCTCAAGGTAACTCATCAGATGAGGAAACTGCTGTTGAGCATGGCCGTGAACAACCTGTTTGATGAAAAGTATTTTTCCTATGCCATTCGCAATTCGGCGGGCACGAGCTTCAGCGCGCTGCCTGCCCGGGAACGCAACGTCTGGCTGACGGTAAAGTATCAATTCGACTGAGGCCCCTTGAGTATCTGAGCAGGCCCGCTCCGGTTGCCCCAGATCCGCGGCCCACGCTCCCTCGCCATTTGGCTGCCTTTCCTGCGCCTTCTGGCATCGTTCCCATGTAAATTGTCGGCCTATACCTTCCTCGCGCGCGTTATGATCATTCCGATTTCGCCGAGCAATGGGCCATGCGAGGGTTTTACAAAGGTTGCCTGAACTCTCGTTGCTTTCCACACTTTATCCGCCGCCAAGGCGAGTGCCATAATACGGCTTTTGCCGAACCTGCCGCATCTGCTCCCGCGATTCGGCCTGTACGTCTCATGCAAAATATACAAAATACCGGCCCTCGCCAATTATGCCTGCGCCTGATGAGATACGTTGCGCCGTACTGGGACGCGCTCATCCTTTCAACAGCTTGCATGATTGCGACAGCGGCAACCGTTCCCATGCTGGCGGCGTTGATGCAGCCGACCATGGAGGAGGTTATCGCGAACAGGAACCCCGAGTTGCTGCAACTCGTGCTTTTGGGAATCATCAGCTTGTTTGCGGTGCGCGCGATAGCCGGGCACCTCGCGACTTACGTACTCCATTGGGCGGGCAGCAAACTGGTGGTAGATTTACTCTGCGAGATATTCGACAAGCTGCTTGTATTGCCGCATTCGTATTACGAATCCTGTCCCGGCAGCAATCACATTTCGGTCGATCATGTCTCCAGGATAACATCCGATGCTCCGGAAGTGGCGCGTGCTTTTGTCAACGTGGTGACGGTGATGATCAAGGACACATTCACTGTCATTGGCCTGCTTGCATGGATGTTTTATCTCAATTGGACGCTTGCCCTGCTGATTTTATTGATGTCATCCGTGATTCTGCTGGTCACGCAACTGCTCGGAGAACGGCTCCGGGAGATGGGACGGGAAAGCGGGCGAGCGATAGAGGGTCTCACCCGGATTCTGAAGGGCTCGGCACTGAACTTCATGGTGGTCAAGCTCTATGGCGGTGAGCAGTATGAGAACCGGCGCATGAGAGAGCAGGCGGAGGAGACACGCCGATTTTTCATGAAACGGGTTGCTGTTGCCTCTCTTTATGTTCCTTTGATACAAACCATTGGCGCCGCCGCCATAGTGCTCACCCTTTATTTCGCCGCAAATGAAGCAGTCGCCGGTGAAATTACGGCAGGAAGCTTTGCTTCTCTTATCACGGCCATTCTGCTGCTGATTGCTCCCGCGAGGCGAATAGCTGAAGTGGGGGAAACGCTCCAGCGCGGACTGCTCGCGGCTGGAAGCTTGTTCTCATTACTTGACGGAGAGGTGGAATCGGAGACAGGAACCGTCGTTATTCAGCGAGTGCGTGGGGAGCTGCAATTCGAGGAGGTCGGTTACGGCGAGCGTGGAGAGCGGAATCCAGACACCTCGTTAAAGATTCATTCCCTGGCTTCCCTGGCGAATTCCGATCCGGCAGCAGCACGGAGACGTGGACTCAATATCGGATTGCATGACGTTACCTTGATCGTTCAGCCGGGCGAGACAGTGGCGGTGGTCGGCTGCGCGGAAACCATGGATGTACTTACATGTATGGTGCCGCGTTTCCTCAATCCCACATCCGGGAGAATCCTGCTGGATGGGCATGATCTCAGGAGCATCACGCTGGCGAGCTTGCGGGCCAACATTGCATTGGTTTCTCCGCACACGGCGCTGTTCAATGACTCTGTCGCGGCGAATATTGCATATGGTGCAATGGGACGCGCCACTGAAGCACGGATTACGTGGGCAGCCCGCGCCGCTCACGCATCCGAGTTCATCCGGAAGCTGCCGGATGGATTGCAGACCGTGGTCGGGGAGGGCGGCGTAGAACTCCCCATCAGCCAGCGGCTGCGCATCGCCGTTGCGCGGGCGCTTCTGAAAAATGCACCCCTATTGATCCTGAACGAGAAACTTGGAATGATCGAGCCGGAGTCAGTGTCTCTTGTGCAGGCAGCGTTGGATACCGCGATGCAAGGCCGTACCACGTTCGTTATTGCAGATCGTTTATCCACTCTGGAGAAAGCAGATCAGGTTGTCATGGTGGACAAGGAGCGCATTGTGGAAAGGGGCTCGCATCGGGAGCTGATGGCAAGAGATGGGGCTTATACCCGGTTGATCCGCAGATTATTCGGTTCAAAAGCCGCGGTAGCAGCCCGGTAACTGCAGCAGATCATGGACGCTCTATCTGCATGTGGCTTGGGCCTGCAAGTCAATACCACCCGAAACATTACTGTCGGTATTGGTCAGCTCACAGATGCCCTGATGGGAAAGCGCGAGTTCATGTCATTTCCGTTCAATCAGGCCGCGAGCACGGATACATCGAAGACGAGTTTCTGTCGGGCGGTACGGCAGATTGCATGAGGAAACTTTCATTGAGCTTGCGGGGGGTTGCCAGTTGAAGTGAGCTTTATTCTGACTGAGGAAGAAGGCCAATGTTTCCTGCCAGTCTTGAAGGAAGAAAAGCTGGAACTGTTTAATTTCGAGTTTCCAGTGGAGCACAGGTTTATCCAGATAACCGCGGCGCTTTTGCAAGGAATCGATTTGCGAGTCACTCTGGCTCTTCGGTGGCGCTTGTTATTGCTCTGGCTGTTCATGCTGGTGGTAAGCGGTGCGCTTGCCTACATCATTCGCGAGGTCTATCAGATCGGCAGCGAGGTGCAAGCCCAGAAATCGGTAGAACAGACCGCTCAAGCGTGTGCTGCTCTTCAAACCGAATATAGTCGCTCGGTCAAGCCGGGCGAGGATATTGTCGACAGGGAGCTGATGAACGCAGTTTTGAATGTGACTCTGGACGATCTACCGGGTGTGGAGGGCGGGTTTTGGCATGCCTCGAGCAGATTTGTCGCGTATGCCTTTCCCAGTCATGTCGGTACCGAGAAAAAAAAGATGTTCCGTTCACTGAGCGCAAACGGGTCGAAGCGCTTGCCGGCAGGAGCGTTGCTCGAGGTGTGTCCGTGGTCGATGTGCTGAGTGGAAGCCGTGAAATAGTGGTGCTGGCGGCTTGCCCCGTAAAATCGGAAAGGCATCTGGCGGCTTGGACAATGGCGCGTTCGCCGGTTGCCGCGGGCAAGGGCTACGACGAAGTAAACCGCGGGCTGGGCCTCTTGCTAAGTTCCTTATGGAGGGCTTTTGTTTTCGTGTTTATCAAGGATAGCGGATAGCGAAACAGCTAGTTCTACGCTTACTCCAGCCGGGTGTAGATACTCCTTTGCTCGTTTTGCAACTGGTTTTCCGATCGAAAGCTCCAACTAAGGATACGACATGAGCAGCGCTACTGGACTGCTATGAATACATGGAACAGGGATAGCCGCGTTTATTCCCGCACCTGATATCCGCGTGCTCATTAAATGTGTTTATATCGAAAATCACAGATTGATTCGTCCCGATCAGGAAGAGGAAGGGACAGATAGAGCATGAGAGCATGGATAAGAGAAACGAAAAGGCATGAAAAAAGAATCTGAATTGAATAACTCACTCTCCGTGCTGAAAGCAGCGATAGAGGCAACGGTTGACGGCCTTCTGGTGACGGATAAGCGGGGGAAGGTGCTTTGCTACAACCAGCTTTACGTGAATATGTGGCCCATTCCAAGTGAACTCCTGGCTCATGCAAGCCATCAGGCAATTCTCGGCTATTGTGCCGGGCAATTAAGAGATCCCGAGCAATTCCTGCGCTCAATCGAGGAAATTTATACGACGTTGGCACCAGAAAGCTTTGATGTCTTTGAATTTCGCAATGGGCGGGTATTTGAGCGATGTGCAAAAGTCAAAACTCTGGAAGGATCTGACACCGTGCTCGTTTGGAGTTTCAGGGATATTACTGAACGAAGGCAGGGGGAGAGCTACAAAGCGCAGTTAGCGGCAATCGTCGAGTCCTCGAACGATGCGATCATTGTCAAGGATCTCAACGGTATTATTACCGGTTGGAATGTCGCGGCAGAAGAGCTTTTTGGATATCGTTCCGGCGAAATAATAGGCTCTTCCATATTGACGCTGATTCCGCCCGACCGCCTGGAGGAAGAGGACAGAATCATGAGCCTCGTCAAGGGTGGGAAACGCACGGAGCATTTTGAAACCGTGCGATGGGGGAAGGGCAAGAAACCGATTGATGTCTCCGTCACGATATCGCCGGTGAAGGATAGCGCCGGCAACATCATTGGGGCATCAAAGATTGCTCGGGATATCACTCAGCGCAAGGAATCCCAAGAACGTATCGAGTATCTCGCCCATTACGATTTGCTGACCGGGCTGCCCAACCGCGCGCTGTTCACCGA
>NZ_FOCT01000013.1 GCF_900110185.1 Nitrosospira multiformis | reverse complement strand
GCTGAGCAAATGTACTTAACGTCTCTTAAGTTGTCAATGGAATATTTTCATAATTATATGACATATGGCCTCTGCTATTAACATATTTTAGTTTTGCTCTTGACGACAATACGACAATCTGTAAATTGCGACTCTGGACCCCGCCTTATGGGTAAGCACGGCAGAGATTTCCTGTAGCAAAAGGGAGTGATTTCAAAACAACTCTGGCAGAATCTATGACTAGCTCTGCCTGACTCAAATAAATCATGTTTTGAATAGCATATTGTCTTTAATAAGGTCACTGAATAGCGTTTTAATCATGTTTTCCCAAAGATTTTCGACAGCTTTTGTTGGCGTATATCCTGCTACCGGAATAAACCATATACCAAACCATGTTGTTATCGAATCATCATAAGAGTATGTCTTTACCAAGTTACGATTTTTATCGTAAAGCTTTGCGGTAAGTTTGAAATTGTCTGTTGCGGCGCTTGGGACAAGGAAGAGAGTAAAACCAGTTATGAAACCAGCAGCCATAGCTTTCCCTTTACTTCCAGAGTTCAGCATTTCTATTTCTAAAACATAGTCCATATTCTCAGCTTGGAAGGATTCGAAGGTGAAGCTTTGAAAAACTTCCAATTCATTAGCTGTTTTTTCCACTATCCCTCTTAGCCTGGGTAACGGCGCTACGGATTCTGTATTCGATTTTTCATCGCCCGAGCTTAAATTATTCATATACCTTAATGGCATGTATACCGACGGTTTATTTCGTATCAATTCTTTATTAATGGCGATTGTTTCAACTTTCGGGGTTCGATATTCAGGAAACGATGCACAACCCGTTACTATGGAAGCTAGAAACATCAACCACAAAACACGAAAAATAGTCATCCACTTACCAAATAAAATTTCCTTTGTATTAAATGAGCGGTTACGGGTACAAAACATGAATATCTCCTTTATTCAATACTTATATGGCTATTTGAGTACAGCAGAGCCTCGTTCAAGACAGAAAATCAGCGGAGCTTGAGCTGCGCTGCCTATTGTAGGGAGTTTGGAGCTTAAGCATCGTCCAAGTCCTATATATTAAGAACCACAATCATCTATTCAAGGATAAGAGTGTCAATCCTTATGCGCAGGATCCAGCGCCAAAGCGAGCTCTGCATCAAGCTGCCGCGCATTTGCTATGGCATCCGCCTCAGATAACAGCTCACCTTCCCATTTTGCGACCACCGCAGCTGCAATTGAATTGCCTGCAGCATTGGTGGCAGAACGTCCCATATCGAGAAAAGCATCAATCCCGAGAATCAACAGAAGACCAGCCTCTGGAATATTGAAATGACCGAGTGTTGCAGCAATTACTACCAGTGACGCACGAGGCACTCCAGCCATCCCCTTTGAGGTCAGCATTAGAATAGTCATCATCGTTAACTGTGTGGCAATTGAAAGCTCGATTCCATACGCCTGGGCAATGAATAGTATTGCGAAAGTGCAATACATCATCGAACCATCCAGATTGAAGGAATAACCCATTGGCAGTACAAAACTGGATACCTTGCGCTTCACTCCGAAGCGATCCAAAGCGTCGAGGATTTTCGGGTAAGCCGCCTCAGAACTTGCCGTTGCAAAAGCCAGTAAAAATGGCTCTCTTATCAGAGCAAGTAACCTAAATATGCGTCGACCCAAAAAAATGAAGCCAGCTAAAACCAATACGCCCAATAGGATCAGAAGAGCGACATAAAACCCGATCATGAAAATCGAGAATTTTGCAAGAATCTCCAAACCATTGGTCGCAATAGTAGCTGTCATGGCAGAAAACACGGCAGCGGGCGCAAGCATCATTACGTAAGCGGTTATTTTTAACATTACATGCACCAATTCCTCGATTACCTTGCTCAGTGTCTTGCCTGCATCCCCCAGAGCTGCTAAAGCCACACCGAAGAACATGGAAAACACGACGATCTGCAGAATTTCATTATTGGCCAAGGCCTCTGCGAAGGAGCGTGGAACCAGATGACCAACAAAATCGCTCAGGGTAAAAGATGAAATTTTGAGAGTTGCTTCGGTTTCCGCTGGGGGCAGTGGCAAGCCAAGGTTCTGGCCAGGTTGCAACAGGTTTGCTATCAAGGTCCCAAGCAGCAGGGAGATTACGGAAGCAATAATGAACCATCCAAAAACCTTGAAAAATACTCGACCGATCGACTTTGCATTCCCCATATGAGCAATTCCTACTACAAGCGTCGAAAATACCAGGGGACCAATCAGCATCTTTATCAGGCGCAGAAAAATGTCTGAGATTAAAGAGATATGCTCAGCTATTTCTACTGCCTCATTATTCGGATAGATGGTAAAAATCACATAACCAGCGCCTGCACCCAGCATCATTGCAACCAGAATTTGTGCCCATTGGGGCAGCTTTCTTTTCAAGGTAATAGGTGAACTCCTTGTTTCTATGGGGCCTTCCATTCTGTTCTCCTAAAAATATTCACAATCTACTGAATGTTGCCACTCCTCAGGGCACTTGGTTACTCTACTCTTTGTACCATTCCTGAAAATGGCTTGAAAATGGGAAGAGGCTTAGGGCACTTCAACAATTTGCTTAGAAAAAGAATGGAAGTTAAGAATAAGATTCGTAATATGAATTTACGAAAAAAAATCATCCTCTTCGCTGTCGTGCCACTCTTGCTGGCATTGCTTGCAATTGCCCTCACCATACACTTTCAATCAACTTTACTGATGCAGCAGCAGCACATGAGTATTGAGCCCTTTTATCGAGCCAGCAAAGAAGTTGAATTGAAGAACTATGTGGCGCTGGCGGAACAGGCTATCGCCCCTTTTTATGAGGGGACTGAGGTGGAGGAGGTGGCGAAGGAGAAAGCGAGGGCTCTGCTAAAAAAAATGAAATTTGGAGATGACGGTTATTTTTTTGTAAACGACTTCGATGGAAAAATTATCGTGCAACCCAATCAACCCGAAAGGGAAGGAAAAAACGAGATAGACCGCCTGATTATTCAGAAATTAATCAGTCTTGCGCGCAATGGTGGGGGCTTTGTTGAATATACGATGGAAAAGCCGTCCGTTAAGCAAATTGCTCCAAAGCTTGGGTACGTTATTGCATTGCCAAAATGGGGATGGGTTCTGGGCACCGGAATTTATCTGGATGATGTCGATAGTGCATTGGGAAGGATTGATACGCAAGTATCAGTGAACGTTACCCATACAATGCTTTGGATTATTGTCATCTCGTTTCTGAGCGTCATTGTTATATTCCTGGGTCTAGTGCGCAATATCACGGAGCGAACTGTCCTGGATGACCGCCTCGGGGAAGCGAACAGTAATCTTGCAGCATTGACCCAGCGATTAATAGATGCACGAGCGGAGGAAGACAAGAGAATTAAATACGTGCATGGTGGCATTCAATCGATGCTGACAGCGATAAAAGTGAATATTGAAGCTGCCGTGAAAGCATTGCCCCAGGCCTCCCGGTTAACAAAGGAGTCTGCTGCCCCCTTCAGCTTGGCCGCTACGCAACTCGGTGGTGTTCTTAGTGATCTGCGTAAAATAGTGAAGGGTACTTTCATCATCGATCCCAACCTTCCCTTGAGCGATCAGTTAAATAAACTGACTCTTGACATGTCCACTGTTGCCACACCAATCGAGTTCACTGTAGTCGACGAAATAAAATATTTACCTTTGGAGGTCAAGGAAGCTCTTTTTATGAGCGCAAAGACAGCGCTTGAAAATATCATCAAGCACGCGGGAGCCACCCGGGCATCGGTGCTCCTTAAGGGCACAACAAGCTGCGTGAAGATGGAAATTCGTGACGATGGAAAAGGCTTTGATACGAAGTTTGTTTACAACAATCCCAACTCGGGTATTGGTTTACGCAGCATGAAGGAGGACCTGAAGGTCGTGGGCGGGAAACTGGCAGTTACTTCTTCTCCGTCTAAGGGTACTTGCTTGGTCGCCACCGTTCCTTATCCTTAAATTCCATTTATCCCTTCCTATTATGCCTAAACGAGAATCTGTCAACATAATGATCGTCGATGATCATCCAGTGCTTGTTAAGGGGCTACTCGACGCCCTGCAAGCCGAACCGGCTTTTAATGTAGTGGCTGCAGCCGGAACGTTAGCTGAAGCACGCAATCTAGCCCAATGCCACGCCCTCCATCTGGTAATAATCGATCTTTTTCTACCCGATGGAAATGGCATCAATCTGGCGATGGATTTCGGTACGAGCTACCCTGACCTGCCTGTTTTGATATACACCAGCAATAACGATCCCAGGGCTGTGACAGAAGCCCGGAATGCAGGAGCAAGGGGGTATTTGTTGAAAGGTACGAAACTTGAGAAATTAATTTGGGTGGTCGAGGTTGTATTAGCTGGCGGATTTTACCGTGATCCCAATTTGCCAAAAGTGGAAGATCCAGAACCGGCACCGAAACTAACTCCGAGCGAAGAAAAGGTCATGCGGAGATTCGCGCGGTGGATGACGACTAAAGAAGTTAGTGAGGACCTGGGTTTAAAGCTAGCTGGCGTGAGAGCTCATCGCAATAATATTATGTGGAAACTCGGTTTATATAATACGCCTCAACTTTACCGGGAGGCCATAAAACGGTATGGCAACCCCGATGACCCGAATTACATTGAGATTGATCTATAAGTCTATGTGTAACTTCAGATCGAGCAGGAGATATTGACCAAAGAATCCTTTCATTCCACTTTGCCTGTCGGCCTTGGGAATCATGATGGATTGGGCAGCATACAACAGTGTAGTTATTAATCCAGGTGCTCCAGTTGTCCGCGCTCAAGCTATGTAAACGGTTTCTTTGAAAATGTAGCCTGCGAGTATTCATGGGAAAATTATTACTCTGCGCCAGAGGAAAAGATTTATATGTGGGCCGTGCTTGGGATAGCCCTCGCGAACAGACTTTTCTGAACGGACAAGAAATACTTTTGCTTCTACAGCATATCCTCCCAGGGACCCAACACTCCAACCGACCTCTCAAAGAAAATCAGGCGTTAATCAGACAATTGCCAAATTGAGGCAGGTAAGTAACGCCGGCAGCGGTCTCTTGTCCTTTTCAACACTCTAATCTATCTATTAAAAAAAACACACTATGCAATCTGTCAGATTTTTATTATTGATCACTTCCAGCCTCTTCCTCTATGGTTGCGCAGTCTGGAGCAATCAAACGGGTGTCACCAAGATTCCAGCTGATGCACTTGACACCAAAAAAACTGGAGTTGTAATCCTGAGTACGGCCGCAATGCAACCCTGCTGGGATGAGATAGCTCTCGCAGAATTATATGATTCATCTAATAAAGGGGTTGGATGGCTTGGGAAACGAGTTATGATGAATCATGGAAGTTTTATAAGCGACTTTAAAACTCACTATGGGACAGTAAGTGGGCTCGAACTCAAACCAGGAAAGTATTACTTTAAGCCCCAGATATCACCAACTGATTATCTATCCTTAGGGACCAAAAAAGAATTCGATCCTGTAGGCTTTGAAGTAAACGCGGGTGAAATGGTTTACATTGGTGAGTTATTTTTGACTAACAATTGTAAGCGAGACTCCCAATTAGAAGTCCGTGACCAATATGAGCGAGATATTGAAGTTGCGGCAAAACAAAATCCCTCATTAATCAAGCAGAAGCCAGTAAAAAGACTTATGGAGCTCCGGGGACAGATACCTGCAGCGGAATAAAGTCCTTATTCAGTGAGGTTATGGCATGAGCTCCCGAGAGGTGCAAGAAGCGGCAGCCTCTTGCTGAAAGCCCCAAGGCTGCCCGCGGGCCTGGATGCTCCATTCTGGCCCAGATTCCGGACAGCCCTCTACCCTGCCTGATATTGCCATGTACATGACACAGCTTTTGCTGCCGCTCTGGAGCAACGGTGGCAAGCGGTTCCCACATCATCTTTTCGAGCAGGTTCGTGACGAACTTGTGGAGAAGTTTGGCGGACTAACCGCTACACCCGCACGCCTGGCATCGGATTGTGGCAGGAGAAGGATAGCGCCACAGTTCACGATGACATCATCGTATATGAAGTCATGGTAAAGGATCTGGACGAGGACTGGTGGAGCAGCTACCGCAAGAAGCTGGAACAGCGATTTAGCCAGGATAAGCTCGTGATACGAGCGCAGAAAATTCATCTCCTCTAATACTCGTTCACTCGTTCCGATAGCAGCTCTTCCAAACCACTTACGCATCCCTCTGCTGGATGCGTTATTCGGAACTCCTGCTCATACTCGACTTCCCTTGCGCCCGAGTTATAATCCCGCACCGCTTGCTTGCCTGCTCAATGACGCATGAACGGAAAGGACATGCGTACCTGATCGTTTCGCTATGGCGGAGTGGGTTCTGGAGCGGTTCAATATTTATTGACGATTGTTAGGAAGAACAAGAGGCAAAAATGAAGAAGAAAATGTGGAAAGTAATACGATTTTATTCACTTCGGCTGTATTGACTAGCTGTGCGACCATCATGGGGAATAGTGCTAATGAAACCCTGAATGTTCGAAGCGCACCTGATCAGGCGACTATCGTGATTTTGGATGAGCCCGGGACGAAAATATTCGAAGGGAAAACACCGGACCCCCAGAATTGGAAAGGGGTGGCCAGGAAGCTGGACTAGGTCAATTCTGACCCCTTCATTCTTATAAAGAAGTGGAACTGTTTCACGCTAGCATCCTGGCAATTGAGTCATTGGTAAAAAATAAGAAGACTCAAAAAAAGACGTGCAGCAAAGAAATCATAAAATATGGGAATTTTTAAGGAGCAATTATTGGTTGGTTAACGAATTCTCGATCTTCCGTCGCCTCGTAATCCAAGCGCAAGTCGCCAGCCCAGCCAACATCATGGAGTAGGTCTCAGCCTCCGGGACGGCAGGCGCATAACCCAGGTCCGTTAAAATACCCACCTCAACAGCACTGTAGTCATGAATTCTAGGTCCTGTTTCGGTAAATGGACTCATCATCGTTCCCTCGATTCCAGACATTCTGTCGTCGAGGTGAGAGACACTACTGCCCTCATTCCATTCCGATGGAGTATAAAGAGTTATGAGGTGGCCTCCATTTGCTGCTACCGCATTAGGCCCATCAAAGAATAAGCCTTCGCTGCCTCCACCCCCCCAGTCACCGACCTTGCCCGCATCCCAAGCCGAGTGATCGAGGGCGAAGGTAACAGGATCAATAATCTTGTTGCCATACTTATCGGTGATAAAGCTATCGAAGGAATTCCAGCTTGGCTTTTCAAACATCGAAGCACCCGACTCTCCAATGGTCGAACTAAAACCGAGAGCGTGTGTGAACTCGTGATAGATGGTGTTATAAAAGTCGTATTGATTCGAGGCAGTGGGAGTATTTAAATCTAAGTTCCAAAGTTTCGCGAAGTTGACATTCACCGCCCCGTCGGCCTTGTCCCCGTTTAAATCTAGGCCATTATTTTGCAGCTTTGTGCGAACAACTTCCCCAAGGTTAAAGCCAGGATTGGAGCTGGGTATAGCCACGCTGCCCGCAGACGCCATTGTTGCACTGTAAGAGTCGTCGCTTGCTGTTGCTTGCAAGGTAATTGTGCCTGAATTGCTGAAATGGCTGCCAAACATGCTGGAGAATGTATTGGCAGCGGTATTTAATGCGGCTTGACGGGCGGGGCCATAAACAGGATCCCTGAAACCTGTCCCCACAGGATCGTCATACTCGAACTGAAAAGTAATTGCAGCATGTGCTACCGGAACTGCAAGGCAGCCTATGAAAAACGTACTATTCCATGCCCAGCGTGCCAAGCGTTGGGTGTGATTCTGTATGTGTTTCATTTTTCCCTCCTCGAGAAGCTAGTTGATCGAATAAGCTGTACCTGGAGCTCCAGCGAAGTGTCGCTGTTGGTACGATTCAACTATCTCAGGAAGGGATTACCTGGGGTATCCCAGTATTGATGAGGAAATCTCAACAAAAGGTTGATGTAAGCGAGCCTCAAATTGCTAAAGTGGAGTTGGAGTTGACCCGTTTTTGTAGACGGGACTTGATCCCCAACCCGTTTGCTCGGGCTCGTTGCGGGGGACATTTGATTCAGGAATAGATCGCCATCATCAAAATGCCACCGCTTGTACTGCCGAGATTGTGGCAACCATTCCCCTTGTAAACGGCAACAAGCGGGTAACTGTCTAAAATGGGATGGTTTGTTAATGTACTTTTCCACGTTAACCAGACTGTTAGCTGATGCTGTTTTTTCTTCAAGATACTAGAGGAAGACTTTGGAATACTCAGTGATTTTGGTACGCAATGGTGCGCAAAAACGAGGTCGGTGCGCAGTGGTGTGTACCAGAAAGTGCGCGCCTAAAAGGAATGGAGGCAAGGCCTTCCAATTTCCTACCGATTGATCATTTTTTCTTTTTATATTTCAATACACTAAAAACTTCATGCACGTGACTATTTTGGTGCGTAGAGGAGGTAGTGCAGGCTGGTGCGCACGGAAATGCCCTTTTGAAAAAATCCAGGCTGGGATGGTTACGTACACTGCCCCAACTGCCCTTCCGCTTCTTGAGGGCCAGTCCAAGATACTGGCCCCCCAGTAATACAGCTATTTCAACTTTCTCATTTCCTCGGCCAATACCCACAAGGCACGATTGAGCTTCACGTTCTGGTCGATGCCGCTCACAGCGCGGGTTGTCATGGGCCGTCCGAATTTATTCCGCCCCCGTATTCCGCCCTTGATCAGGTTTTCCTGAACACGGCTGAAGGTCGTCCACATGTCGCTTGCACGATCCGAAAAGCGCCGCGGCGTCAGCAAATCCCTTTCCGTAATCGGCATCGGTTTTTCCGAATCTTCATATTTGAGGGTCAAGACGGCTCGTGCGAAAGCCATCTGCTCGCCTTCATTCAGCGTGAGCAATTTCATTTCTTCAAGTTGCTCGCCCACCGTCTCGAAGCTCTCCAGCACGGTATATGCTCCATCGATGATGGTATTCACGGCATCGCCGTTATGCCGCACCCGCACATCATGTAGAGTGTCTCCGCACACCATTCCGTTGGCGCACACGAACCGGAACATCCCTGCCATCATCTGATAGGAACTGCTGCCGTCATGGCTGTTGAGCAGGATGATCTCGTTTGCTTCCTCGCCGTTGATCTGGCTTACATGTCGCAAACGAAGCATATGCTTGGTGTATTCCCGTTTTCCTTCATCCCGCACGCGCGCCTGGCAGACCATGAAAGGCTCGAATCCTTCATGGCGCAGGCCCCGCAGGATTTGGCTGGTAGGGATATAAGCGTAGCGGTTGGAGCGACTGTAATGCTTGCCCTGGGCAAAGATTGATGGTGCGACCCACGCTATTTGCTCATCGGACAGGGGATGTTCGGAGCGGAAAACTGTGGGGTTATGGAAAGTGCTAGCGAGTGTCATGATTGCCTCCTTGAAGAGTGATTGATGAAGGAGCGGCTGTGAAAATCACATCCTCTCATTCGGACTCTCCTCGCCTCGCCCCTGGGGGCGACGGGAGTGGGGAGACAGCCCTTGCCCTCACGGGCAAGGGTTGGGAATGGGTGGGGTAAAAAGGGCAGGCAAATAGCGGGACTAAAGCTTCCCGCGTATTCGTTTATCCCCCCACAAGTCCCCCTCACCCAAGGTGGGGGGCGTTGTGGGGGGATGGGCGCGGGAAGCGTGGGTCTGTGCCGGCGAGGCTGGAATTCAAGTGCGCCGCGTCCGCAAGGCCTTGCGGATCACAGGCCATGACAGGAAAGCAAAGCGGCTGGCATGGCCTGTGACAAGCGGCAAACGAGGAATGGGAAATTTTCGCAATTGCGAAAATCTCTCATAAACCGCCATTTCATTTATTCCTTATTCCGCCCGATTAACTGTTAAGCTGACAGGAATTTGAAAACTGAAAAGGAGAAAAGGGCTGATGAACAAGAACGAACTCATCGAAGCCGTAGCCGCGAAAACCGGCTCCAGCAAGGCTCAAGCTGCCCGTACCGTGACGGCATTGACCGAAACCATCACCGAAGTCCTGCAGAAAGGCGATTCCATTTCCCTGCCGGGATTTGGGACCTTCGAAGTGCGCGAGCGCAGCGAGCGTACCGGCCGCAATCCCAAGACAGGTGAGCAATTGAAGATTAGCGCCTCCAAGGTGCCGGCCTTCAAGCCGGGCGCCACGCTCAAGACGGCAGTGAATGGGCAGGACGAGAAAGATTAACCCAAGCGAGCACTACCCCAACTATCATTGAAAAAAGCCCTGATTACGTTAATTCATTCACCTCTCATAAGAATTGCGGGCCTTATCTATCAGATTTCTAGTTGCTGCATCCAATACTTTGGAACAAGTCGGATTGCTTTCTTTCCCGATACAGTATTTGTCGAGGAAATCAGCCTGGCTCATCTCTTCGCCGTTGACTACGATGTTGTGTGGATCGTCAACCTGCGGCACTTCCTGACCGCAGGCCGCTACCATTAGCGCTGGCAAGAACGAAAATGCTCTGATCATTCGTATATCCTCGGAATCAACTACTCCACTTCTATTTATTTAGCGAATTTCTGGCGTCTAAGGTGCCAAGCCTGATTGCCGTCCTGCTGGTAAAGTCAATGATCAGGGCATCGCGCTAATGGTCCAGTAAGCATCAATGGAACGCATGACTTCAACGAAGTGGCGGTAGTCGACCGGCTTCGCCACATACCCGGCAACGCCAAGGTTGAAGCTGTTTAGCTTGTCCTGTTGATCATCGGAGGTGGTCAGAACCACCACGGGAATACCTCTAAGCCTCTCGTTCTTTTTCACTGCCTGCAGGAATTCAATGCCGTTCATGATGGGCATGTTCAAATCGAGCAAAATGAGACAGGGTTTGTCGCTGTTCCCGTCCCGGAGGTAATTTAGCGCGTCCTCGCCGTTTTCCCGGTGCACGATTTTATTTATAACATGAACATCCTTGAGGGCACGGGTAACCCTCATCATGTCCACCTGGTCGTCTTCAACGAGGAGAATGGGTTTGTTCGTGACCCTCACAGTAGTTTTCCTATACTTCGGAGTCGCTGCGTGCTGCCGCTTTACCGCCGGGAAAGCAAAATGAAGCAGCGCGGAAAGACAAGAAAGGGAAAGAGGAAATTGCCGTTCTACTAATTAGGCAAGTCATCAGGCAGGCTTATCATACCGGCAATGGTCTCAACTAACACCTCCAATGAGGCAGGCTTGGAAAGATGCGCCTGGAAACCGGCATCGAATGCTTTAGACCGATACTCAGGGCTGTTGAACGCAGTGAGGGCCAAAGCCGGAGTTTGTTTGCCTTTATCGATGGGAAGATCTCGTACTGCCCTGATGAACTGATAGCCATCCATGCGAGGCATGCTGATGTCGCTTATGATGATATCGAGTCTTTGCATCTGCACCTGCTCCAGTCCTTGAGCAGCAGTTGGAGACGCAATTACTTGGGCGCCGCATAGACTCAGCATGAGCGTGGTAAGTGCTAGTGTGTCTTCGTTATCGTCAACGACTAGCACCTTGATCCCGGAAAGGGCCGGGTTTTTGTTATCCATGGCCAGGGTGCGACAATTTGCATATTGTCATAATTCTATCACTCATTCCTCAGCTCCTTCTGTTAGTTCCCTTACATTAACAACTTAACGCTGTTCAACGTAGAAAAAGAAGAAGGCTAAAAAGGAGCCAATAAAACAAAAACCCGCCGAAGCGGGTTTGAGAGAGGGAAAATAGTGGGAAGCTGCGGTTCCATGAAATCCACTCCCTTATTGAAGGAGTATGAAGCGATGAAGAGATCCCGATTCACCGAGGTTCAAGTAGCGTATGCGTTGCGGCAGGCAGAGGCCGGTACGGCAGTAACGGATGTGTGTCGCAGTCTTAGCATATCTGAAGCCACGTTTTATATCTGGAAGAAGAAGTATGGCGATCTGGGCGCAAGCGAGGTCAGGCGATTGCGCCAGCTTGAGGAAGAGAATGCAAGGTTGAAACGGGTGGTGGCTGATCTGACCCTGCATGATCCTCTGGTTACCAATGTGAAACGTCAACAGACCCTAGAAGAAATAATTGAATGATAATATTCCCTCATTATTTTGGTCGTAGCGGTTCAATTCCACCCTTAGATCCAGATCTTGTGAAAGCGCATAGCGAGTAATGAGGTGACCAGTGAAGAAACGCTTACTTTCACCCAGCACCCACAAGGCGCGATTGAGCTTCACGTTCTGGTCGATGCCGGTCACAGCGCGGGTGGTCATGGAGCGTCCGGATTTGTTTCGCCCCCGTATGCCGCCCTTGAGAAGGTTTTCCTGAACACGGCTGAAGGTCGTCCACATGTCGCTTGCACGATCCGAAAAACGCCGCGGCGTCAGTAAATCCCTTTCCGTAATCGGCGCCGGTTCCGAATCTTCATATTTGAGGGTCAAGGCGGCTCGTGCGAAAGCCTTTTGATCGCCTTCATTCAGGGTGAGCGATTTCATTTCTTCAAGCTGCTCGCCCACTGTCTCGAAGCTCTCCAGCACGCTATATGCTCCATCGATGATGGTGTTCGGTCCTCATACATCCTCCAAGGATATGGTGCATGATTTTCATCATATATATTGGTGCGATGGGAAAGTTCATGCTCTCGAAGGAACCGATGGGGCTACTGGAGGATGGGAGGACACTGAGAGTTCTTCATCACATTCTTAAAAACGGGTTATCCCAGTTTTTGTTTAAAATTGCCAAGGAACTAGAAGATGACCAAAGGCTTGATCACTCCCCTCACCTGCCCCGCATCCACCGGTCCGAAATAGCGGCCGTCGAATGAAGTTCCACTTACATCCAACATGAGCAGCAATTCCGATTTGCCAAGCTTGTAGTGATTAAACGAATAGCGCGGCATCATTCTTCCTGCCTTGTCGGTTTCAAGTGGCTTACTTAAGGGCAACAGGTGCCATTGATTCTCAGGCCACCATCCGTCGAAACAATCCTGTCATTCCCGGTGGCCAGCACCCGCTTCATCATGTAGCCATAGCCTCCCCTGGAGCGAAAGGGGGCAGGATTGCGGGTTCTTGAGCTGGAGATGGATACGAGCACGCTTACCGGAAAATTAATGTTGAGTCGACTTATTTGCTGGTACTGGTCGCTTTCACCTCCAATTGTCCGGCATCACCGCAAACCGGATAACGCCTGCCTCGTTTGCCGCACCAAATCGGCTTTCAAATCTTCCTGCAATTTCCCTGCTACACTTGAAAATTGGTTACCGGCTCTGGTTTGACGATGAATTTTCAGCATTTCTTCTGCAGTTATTTTGAAGCAATATGTTTAACTCGCCGCTATTGCTCGTCCGATGCCTGGAAAAAAATTGATCGCACGACAAAGATAACCAGGATTTTATGCCGTCGAACAAAAAGCCAAGCAAGCTAGAGAGCGTAAGCCGTGCATTGAGAACCTTGGGCGCCGGCAATCGCACCCTGCTGCGTTCGTCAGACGAGCAGGAGCTTCTCCGCGAAATGTGCCGGGTCATCACTGAGCAAGGCGGCTATCGCCTTGCTTGTGTCGGATACACACAAAATGATGAAAACAGGTCCATCCAATGGATGGAGTGCGCCGGAATGGATAAAGAACAGCTTCAAGCGCTGGTTCCCTCCTTGATCGCTTCAGATGGCCGGACTCCGTTCGGTACCGCAATTCGCACCGGCAAGCCGAGCGTAGCAAGGCGCGTCTTTACCAATCCCGCCTTCGCCGCTCCAGCCTATGCCCGGCTAATGGAGCTTGCAAAAGCGAAAGGGTATGCTTCGACGGCAGCGTTCCCGCTTCAGCTTGAGGGAGAAATACTGGGCGCCATCGTAATAGCGGCTGCCGACCCTGAGGGATTCGATGACGAAGAACTCGAGCTGCTTAACGAACTGGCCGACGATCTCGCCTATGGGATCGCCAACTTGCGAATGCAGATCAAGCACCGCAAAGCTCAAGAGGCCATTGCTCACCTTGCTTACCACGACTCCCTTACTGACCTGCCAAACCGCACCTATTTGCATAAGCAGTTGGAAGAAGCAATACAGCTTGCCAAGCGTCAACATCACCCCCTGGCACTGCTCTATTTTGAAGTCGGGCAATTCCATGAAATCAATGAAATCCTCGGTCATCGCTCGGGAGACCAACTAATCCAACAACTGGCACAGCGTCTAGCCGAGGCTGCCAAGCCCGGCGAGTTTTTGGCGCGTATAGGCGAAGCCGCGTTTGCCTTGTTGCTCCCGATCACAGGGGCGGATGGTGCGGCCAGGGAAGCGCAGCGGTTTCTTGAAGTTTTGCATGAACCAGTGGAGATATCGGGGCTGACGATAGACGCGCCAGTGGCTGCTGGAATTGCATTGTTTCCCGGGCATGGAACTGACGCCGAAGTCTTGCTACGAAGAGCGAACGCCGCAGTGGACAGGGCAAAGCCTGCGAGGGGACGCTATGCCTTCTATCGGGGACAGGAGCAGGAAAATGCGCGTCGGCTTAGGCTGGTGGGTGAGCTGCAGCGAGCGATCGAAAGGAATGAACTGCGCCTCTATTGCCAGCCGAAGGTAGCCATCCCTTCGCGCCAATTATCTGGCGCAGAGACCCTAGTGCGCTGGGAACACCCGTTGCACGGTTCTATCGACACGGGTGAATTTATCAAGCTCGCGGAACAAGCGGCACTAATCACACCCCTTACAACCTGGGTATTAGAGGCTGCATTCCGTCAGGGCTACGTTTGGCATGAGGCAGGTCTGCACAGGCCATTGTCGGTAAATCTGTCAGTGCATGATTTACGTGATTCGAGGCTAATCGAACGAATACAGGGTCTATTCTCTACCTGGGGCCTTCCGCCAGAACTTATTCAATTTGAAATTACCGAGAGCGCGTTGATGGAGGACCCCAAAACTGGGCTTGATACGCTGACCCGCCTGAAGGAACTTGGTGTCGAGCTTTATATTGACGACTACGGGACCGGGTATTCCAGCCTCAGCTATTTGCAGAAACTGCCTGTGGACTGGATCAAAATTGATCAATCGTTCGTCATGCCGATGGTGGAAAGCGGTGATTCTGCACTGATCGTGCGATCAACGATCGAGCTAGGCCATAACCTGGGGCTACGCGTAGTCGCGGAAGGTGTTGAGAGCCAAGCGCTGTGGGATCAGCTTGCTGCTTGGGGGTGCGACGTGGCGCAAGGCTTTTTTGTCGGGAAACCGCTGCCGACGGACACATTTGATGATTGGGAAACCCAGTGGCTTCGGGCGCAGACCTGAGGCCGCGAATTTCCACCTTCTTTTTTCGATGATTGGATTGTTCGAGCAAGGGGTCAAAATGGCTTCTACCTGGCTGAGAAAACGGTCAGCGACGGCTTTCACCGGCGTTTTCGGCTAGATAGCGATAGTAAGCAATGAGGTCACGGGCGGCGGGACGTCGATAAACCCCCCCATCAGCTACGGCTCTTTCCTGCCTTTTTCACTTGGGCCAAAGCCTCTTGGCGATGGCTTGCCAGGGCAAGCTCGATTAGCGGGAATTCCCCTGACTGGGGCTCCTCATTGGAGAAACGTCTAGCTGTGATATACAACGACGGGAGCTTTTCATTGCTAAAAATGCCGTACCGAAAATGCCCCCGATAATGTCGGCAATGAAGTCGGACAGCCCTGCCTCACGGCCGGGAAGATACACTTGATGCCATTCATCGAACGCACCCGCAAGCAGAGCGCCAAAAAATGCGATGGCTAGTTTGTGCCATCCGCGCAGATTGCTCGACAAACCGATTGCATAGCCAAGCAAGGCAAAAACACCGGCATGGGCCACTTTATCCCAAGGGTGGGGTATCAAGCCGACGGCGATAGGTTGTCGCCCCCCGATAAAGAGGACGGCCACAATGCCAAGGGTCGCCAATAGGGCGATAGCAGAAAAATGACAGCTTCCTAATCGTGGGAGATACAAGATCGAATTCCTGGATGATATTCGATGAGCTGGGCACAACGAAATTGTCGGGTCACCTTAGTAGGTGACCTAATCGTACTTGTTTGCCCAGGCACTGGGTCCGCTAATCAACAAGCTATTGGGCCCTCTGATTAACAGCTGATTTCGTCTTAAGCCTGGCCGACCTGGAGCATGAGGTTTTTGAGGCGCATTCCTTGATGCGCATCATCTTTGCCCATAACCATCTCTCGGAATGAAGCACAACCACGGCTGACCCTGTGCACCTGTCTGGCCGAATCAGCAGCTAGTCCACTTCCCACTTGAATTGTTTCTCCTTGTTTTCCCTCGAATCTCCGCTATTTTTTTATCATGAGGCATCAGCTTACGGTCGAACTGACAAGAGATGTCTCCAATCTTCGTTTTCAGGGCTTGCGGTCTACCTTCAGTTCCGGCCGGTGCTAGCACGCCGGACGCCCGCCGGCCTGGCATTTCAGGCAACCCCAAGCTGCTCAAGAGGCAGGCTCTGCGCGATTTGCCCCCTTCGTTGAATTGGACCGAGGAATGCATGGGGGCTCAACCACCCCTCATTCCGCTTTTATGTTTTATATTATTTATAGGGATAGTGAAAACATATATACTTTCTTAGTACCTAGTGACAGGAGAATAGGAATTATGACAAAAGAAGCCGTTTTCACGATGAAGCTAGAACCTGAGTTGCGCGCCGAGTTCATAGCGGAAGCCGAAGCTGCCCACCGCCCTGCCTCCCAGGTCGTGCGCGAGCTGATGCGCGAGTTTATCCAGCGGCAGCGTCAAGCACGGGAATATGACGAATTCCTGCGCCAGAAGGTCGAGGTTGCCAGAAGATCAGTGCACGCCGGGAAAGGTCGATCGGCCGATGAGATTGAAGCTGAATTTGCGCTACGACGTAATGCAGCGAAGCAAACGTGAGGGTTATCTGGACGCCTGAGGCAAGCCAGGACCGAGACGATATATGGAACTACATCGCAGCCGACAATCCACATGCTGCTGCGGACCTGGATGAGCTCTTCAGCGATGCCGCGACGAGAGTTGCCACCTATCCCATGCTTGGCCGTGCCGGAAGAATTCCTGGTACCCGTGAACTCGTTCCTCACGAAAATTACTTGCTGGTCTATGAGCTCATCCAGGAAACGGTATGGATACTGGCTCTAGTTCACACATCCCGCCAATGGCCGCCAATTCGCGACTGAGAAATAAATCATGGTCATGACAAGTAACCATTTTTCCTGCATTTTACGCAAAACATGGGGAGACTCAATGTCATGGATGGTTTTTAAAGGGGGTTGAACCTCCGCCCCGTAAAATTGCAAGATCAGAACGTGATGACCGGCCGGATCACTCCCCTTACCTGTCCCACATCCACTGGCCCGAAGTAACGGCTATCGAAGGATGCCCAGCTCACATCCGACATGAGCAGCAATTCGGACTCCTTCAAAGGGTAATCAGAAAACATATGGCGGGGCATAACCCTGCCTGCGCTGTCCGCTTCACGGGGCGCGCTTGCCGGCAGCAACTTGCCATTGACGGCAATTCCCTCCTCGCCCCATGTCACCCTGTCACCCGCCACGGCCCACACCCGCTTCATCATGTAGCCATAGCCTCCCGGGCAGAAACCCGCGCCGATGTAGCCGCGGCTGCGCGCTTCATCAAACAGCGTCGACTCTGGCGGGCAAAAGATGACGTACTCGCCCTTTTCCACCCGAGCGTCGGTCACGTGATATAAACCAATTGGAATACTTCTGGTGACATTGACCCGCAGGCCTGCAGCATGAAACATGAACCCCAGCACCAGCAGGCCGAGTCCGGCTACTGCTGCCGTTTGGCTCACACGGCCCATGATCATGATCGGCTTGGGTCCTGGCATTTCTCAAAGCGGATTATCTGACACGAAAAACGCATCATTGTCTTTCTGTTGATCTTTTCGGTGGATGGGTTTTCGTCATTGTGCAATGCGAGGCTACAGCCTGTCGCTCGTCCTCGGTGCTGGCACTTCCGCCCGCTTCTGGAAGATGGCGTCCTGGAAGTAGAGCGGCTGGCGCCCATAGATCGCAGGGAACCCTGCAACGTAAATGATCATGTCCCCGGGCTTCTCGATCACATCATTCCCGTCTTTCACCCCCTTGACGGGTCCTGGCATGCGCAGGCACTCATCCACCGTCAATAAAGAGCGTTGCACCTCCTGCAGGGTGCGCGAGGTATGGCGGTCTCCCTTCGTCACCTGCTCTCTTACGATCGTGGTCTGCCCCGTGAGCTTGGAGAGGTGCTCGGCGGTCTCCACCCGGTTAGGGGGGAAGGCGTTCTGGATGTGGCAGTTGGAGGTGATGGACTCATCCTGCCCGTAGCCGGTCCTGGAGGACTTGAGCTGGCTGAGGTCCTGGCAGATGAGATAGCACTTGATGCCGTAGCCTGCGAGAAATGCCAGGGATTCCTGCAGGATTTCGAGCTTGCCTAAGCTCGGGAATTCATCCAGCATCATCAGGAGCCTGTGCTTGTAGACGGGCCTGGGTCGCCCTCCTTCGAACTCGATGCGGTCCGCGAGCAGGCGCACGATCATGTTGAGCAGGATGCGGATCAGGGGTCGCAACCTCGCCTTGTCGGTGGGCCGAGTGACAATGTAGAGGCTGACGGGATCATCGTGGTGCATGAGGCTGCGTATCTGGAAATGGGAGTCACTGATGTTTCCGCGCACCACGGGATCGCGGTAGAGCGAAAGATAGGATTTGGCGGTGGAGAGGACCGAACCTGCCTCATCAGTCGGCCGATCCATCATGTCGCGTCCGCTTGCATTCACGATGCGGCAGTTCGACCCGCTCGAGGGGGGAAGAGTGAACATTTCCATCCAAAGTTCCGCGATGTCGCGATTGGGATCGGAGAGCAGGAAATCGATGTCCGACAAAGAAGGTGTTGTCCCGCCACTGCTTCTGGCCTGATAGAGCGCGTGCAGGATGAGCCCGACCAGAAGCGCTTGCGCGGACTTCTGCCAGTGGCTCTCCAATCCCTTTCCATCCGGATCGACGATCAGGGTAGCAAGGTTCTGCACGTCGCCCACCTCGAACTCGGAACCCAGCCGGATTTCGTCCAGTGGGTTCCAGTGCGCGCCACCATTTATCGAGGCAGGCTCGAAGCGCAACACTCGGTTGCCCGCGTATTGCTTTCGCCACCCGGCGGTCAACTCCCACAGCTCGCCCTTCAAATCGGTGATGACGGCACTCTCGCCCCAGGATAGAAGGGTTGGCACGATAAGGCCTACGCCCTTGCCAGAGCGCGTGGGCGCATAGCAGAGCACGTGCTCCGGGCCGCTGTGCCGCAAGTAGTGCTGCCGGCCCCTCCTGTCCACCCAGGCGCCCACATAGACGCCAGTGGAACGGGATGAGGCATCATTCTGTCCTCTCAATACCTCCAATAGGGAGCGCCGGGGCGGCAACAACCCCGCGGCAACGATGTCTTTTTTCCCGGCCCAGCGCGCCGAGCCATGAAGATAAGACGTGGCAGGCCCCGACAGATGCCGCTTCAAGGCCAGAAGCAGGATCAGGCCGATGGCCGCGGTCATGGTGGCGACACTGCCTGCCATGGAAAACTCATTCCCATAGCGATCCGGCCACAGCTTTGCCCATTCGAGGATCTTCCAGGGCGCGTAGAGAAAGTTCTGATGCGCACCCAGGGCGGCGTGATACTGGAATGCGTGCGCGAAGTACTGCGTGGCCGCGGCGAGGCTCAAAACGAGCACCAGGAGGAAGAGCGCCGCCATCAGGAATGGACGGTTTGCCGTGTCTGCCCGAATTGGCGAACCGCTGCCATTGTTCACTTCCGGTCTCATCGCCGCATTCCTTTCGTCTCGCCGAGCCCCCCGAGCCCCCCAAGTTCCTGCACCCGCCGCCTGATCGACTCGTTCCCGTTGTCGAGCGTGATGACATCATTCCTTCTCAATCCCGACACGCGCGCAATGACATCCGCTTCCACGGGAATCACGGCAATTTCATCCGCGCTGGTCTGGGCAAGCAGCAGGAACTGCCCATCGACCCGGCGCCAGCCGGCGTAGCGCATGTTAAGGCTCGGTTTCATTTCCCCGAGGACATGCCTGGGGATATCGGGGATTTTCTGCCGCTTCATTTCCCGCTCGGCGATATAGCGCCTTGCCGCGGCCGTGCCGGCGCTACCAAGCGTGGGGACATTGCCGGATGCGCCGAATGCCTCAGGTGCCTTGCGCCGCACCTCCCCTGTGCTTGCCCCTTGCGCCCTGCCCTGCCCTTCTTTCAATTCCGCCTGCCTCATCCCGTCGAAACGGATATCGAGCTGCAGTGCCTTGGCCGTGGAGAGAACGCGCTCCCTGAACGCCGCATCGCCCTCGATCCTGAGGGATCGCCCGAAGCGCTTCACCGCCATGGCAAGGGCCAGCTCCAGCCCATCCTGGCGGATAGCCTCCGAGACTTCCAGGCGATTGCCGCTATCGCGGATAGCGGATCTGCCCTGTCTGTCGCCATGGGTATAGATGAGCGTGCCCTGCTTGGTTACGCTGTCGATCCTCGCACCATCAATCCCAGCGTGGGAGGCACCATCGATCCTGGTTCCAGCGTGTGAGGCAGAATTCTTCTTCCCCTGCAGCGGCCTGCCCTGCCCTACCTCCTCCTGCTTGCCCAGCAGCGCATTGACGCGACCGAGGGCAGCGCGCTGTCGCCTCCTCAGGGTGGCCAGCGCCTGTGCGTCACCCATGGACGCGCACTCGGCAAGCCAGTCAAACCAGGACAAGCTTCTCGCATGCGAGAATTTTTCCTCATGCGCTGCCCTTTGCCGGGCATGGATGGATCCGATATCCTCGCGCAAGGCCGCGCCTGCCTGCCGGTAGAGCATGCATTTCATGAAGCGGTCGCAAGCGAGCTCCCTGATCAGTCCGCGCTTGATTCTCGCGCGGTCCTTCGCCTGCGACACGAGGGAATGCTTCTGCTCGCGCAGCTCCTGGCGTATTTGCGCCCGGGCGCTTCGCCTGCCCGCCTGTTCCGCGAGATAGCGCTGGTAGAGCGTGATTGTGCTGGAGTCTCGCGCCATTGGCCGCGGCTGATACGCCCTGTCCACCTTCTCTACTTTCTGTACCTGGCCCTTCTGTCCCCGGCTCGCCTGCAGCTGCGCATCAATTGCTTCAAACGGGCCGAAGCGTTTTTCGAGCTGCGCCTTGGAGAGGTCGCGCGCAATGGAGCTTGCCTTGACCGTTCTTCCCTCCTGGTCAGAGACGACGAGTCCGTTGCCCCGTTCCTGAAGCGCAAGCCCGTTTCTTCTCAAGTGCTCATGCAGCTCTCCCCAGCTTTGCGCCTGGCGTAGCTCTTCCAGGCACTCGCGCTGAATCCAGCCAAGCAGGCTTTCCACCCCTGCCAGATATTCCACGTCCAGGGCGCGATTACGGGCTCCAGGAGCGATCGTCTGATGATTGGTATGGATGAGGCCATGGACATGCTCCAGGCGCTCGCAGACGGCTCCCAGGGCCTTGTAATCGCAATACGGATTGTGGATGGCAAGTGTCTTTGGATGGATCTTGTTGATCGCCACATGGATGTGCAGGTTGTCGGTGTCGGTGTGCGTAGCGCTCACGCGCTGATGCTCCCCGAAACCCAGTGCGTTGCAGACTTCATCCTCGATGCCGCGCAAGGCCTCCGCCGAGGGGGAGTCGCCTGCGGGAAACGAGATCAGGAGGTGATAGGTCTTGTCGCTGCAGGCGCGCTGGTTTTGCAGCTGGGTGGCAAGCACTTCCAGTACTGCGTCCTGCGCCTCCTGCTGATGGCAGTTCGTGACTCTGACTTCCCCGATCCTCACCGCCTTGTCCTTCGCGTGAGTGATGTAGGCCACCAGTTCGCGAAAACTGCTGCGCCGGGCAGACTTCATCGGAATGTGCTTGGCAATCATTCCTCCCTCCCCTGCCCCTCTATCGCGCCAGCACTTTCTGCATGATGGTGCGCATGGCTTCCTGGTTGCGCTCGATCTTGTTCAAGAGTCCGCGCAACTCCTCTGTCCGGACTTCACGCAACCGCTCGTCGTTCGTGAGCCACAACTTGAGCAATCCGCCCAGGCGCCCAAGATCGCCATTGACCCTGGCCAACTCCTCGATGCGCTGGTAGTCGAGCACGGTACGGACCTCAAAGCCTGCGCCCACCCGCAACAGGAAGGTGGACAGGCTCAAGCCTGCCGCTTTCGCGTTCTCCGCTATCTGCGCTTTTTCTTCGGGTAGGCAGTACACCTTGATCGGGGTACTGCCCTTGCGTGTGGGCTCCTGCTCTTGTTCCATGCTCTCCCCTGTCGGCGGCGGCAGCCGCACCCCAATCAGTTTGCCCCGCAGGGCAAGATTCCTGTTGAGCACATCCGTGCGAATAAAGGGAAAAGTGAAGGGGGAATGGCCGCTTGCGGGTAGGCCCACTTCACATATCTTGCCCCCACTCTCTTCGAAACAAAAATCCAGTGCTCCGAATTCTTCCGGAATTCTTTCAAAGATGAATTGAAGTTAGCAAAAATACTTTGGTTGTGCAACATAAATGTTCGATATACTATTGTTCATAATTCATTAAATTGAATTCACATGACTAACCTTTCTTACAGAATATTGTTACGAGTCAAAGACAATAGATCCAGCAGGAATGCTCGCAACCTTGCTGCGTTCCTCGCTCAACGCGAAGAGATTCGCAATGCGCTCGAAGATGGGTGGACGGTCTATCAGATCTGGGAAACACTCCACGCCGAGCAAAAGGTAACGACGAGCTACAACACATTCTGTAGCCAAGTTAATCGGCTGATCATCAAGCGCGAGGAAGCATTACCTAAGACGAAGCGCGCTTATCAATCACCTTCCCCGCCTCGTCACGCAACTGATACCGCTGGCTTCACCTTTTCTTCAACCCCTTTAAAAGACGAGGAGATACTCTGATGGCAAATGTTCATATGATTCTGCAAGGAAAAGGCGGCGTGGGTAAATCTTTCATTGCCACTGTGCTTGCGCAATACATGAATGCAATGGGAAAGAAACCCCTCTGCATTGATACAGATCCAGTAAATGCAACCTTCCACGGATATAAAGCGCTTAATGTCCATAAACTCGAAATTATGGAAGGAGACGAGATCAATCCTCGCCATTTTGATGCATTAGTGGAACTGCTTGCTTCGTCTAAGCAGGATGTCATCATCGATAACGGGGCAAGCTCTTTCGTCCCGCTGTCGCACTACCTCATAACGAATCATGTTCCCGCGCTTTTGTACGAAATTGGCCATCGGTTGTTGGTGCATACCGTGATCACAGGCGGCCAGGCATTGCGCGATACAGTGAGTGGTTTTGCGCAAATGGCTTCCCAGTTTCCGCAAGATGTGTCGTTTGTAGTATGGCTTAACCCCTATTGGGGCTTAATTGAACATGAAGGAAAACGCTTTGTAGATCTGAAAGCCTGCAAAGACCATCGCGACCAGGTGGCCGCCGTAATTGAAATTCCTGCATTGAAACGTGAAACCTATGGGCACGACCTGTCAGAGATGTTGCGAGCGCGGCGCACGTTCGAGGAATCCTTACAGCTTGCCTCACTCCCGATCATGGTGCGCCAGCGCTTGAAGATTGTACGCGACCAGCTTTATGGGGGGCTCGGCGGCTTGGTGGCACCCGCATGAACAGTAATGAAAAGAATAGTCTTTCGTGGGAGCGTGATGCGCTTGATGAAATCATCCGGGAAGTGGCTATTCGTCATGGTATCTCCGTTGGACGCGATGATCCTATCCTGATGACTTATACCATCAACAGACAGGTGATGGAGTCCGCCACAGGTATTCAGAAGATGATCTTGAACGACTACCTAAAGGGCTTGAGAACACTCTCAAAGGAGCTACAGGATGAAGCTGCAGGGCGGCTGGAACAAACCATGCGCGAAGCCACCAATAGCATCTGTCTAGCCCTCGAACAGGAAGCAAAACGTCTCTTCAGTCTGCAACGAATGGAAAATGAGATGGTGGTCCGCAAGATGATGGAGGAATACAGGCATTTGCAGCGCTTCTCCAGCATTAGCTTCCTAGTTTCGTTCCTTGGATTCGCCACAGCTCTAGCGATGTTATGGTATACAGGCTAGTAATGAATTAGCGGGACAATCTTCTGCTTTTGCTCAAAGCAGCGTCCGCCACAAGGGCTTTCCCCTGCTCATATGAAATGGAAACGGGCTTGCCATATTCGGGGATAGAGTCGAATACTTGGAATAGATGCCGAACAATATTCTGTTCTGTTTTCTGGTATACGTAGATCTCATCTGCATAAAACACAATTCCGTTGTGCTGCACAGTAGGATCCGCATCCTTCGCGAGATAGGCATTATAGATTCCAGGCTTGAGGCGACCGGCCTTGGAAACCTTTTGCGTAATCCACTCTCCTCCCTGCTCCTGCTGGAGAAGACGCTGCCCATTCATGACAAGGATGCGCTCTTTCTTTGCTGATACTTCCACTCCCCTCCCCTTTCGTAAATTACTCACCCTCTGCCAGCCCGACAAGCTGAACGTCATTCATTGCGTGTTCTTTCTCTTCCCCGCTATCCTGATATCGAATCCATGCTCTTCCGAAGCGGGAAGGACGGCGATAGTAAAGTAAATACCCAATCCGATCATCAATGCGTACCTGTACGAGTGGCTTTCGTAGCTTGAAAGGATTTGTCGTGCGCCGTTTGCGCTCGCGAGATGTTGTTTCTGCTTCTAAATGAATTTCTTGGGGAGCCAGCGTGGAAGAGGATTCCTGCTCTGCGCGCCTATCCAGAAAGTCTCGTAGACTCCTTATGGAGTGGCGCGTAACCTCTACAGTTGAGTCATCGAGCCATATTTCCACATCATCAGGATACAGTTTCCATACTGTGAATAGCTGAGTGAGTGCAGAAACATCTTCGCACCGCCCCGAATTAAATACTTCAGCGAGCGGCTCGGGCAGCTTTAGAAGGTTACTGTAGTAGGTTACAAATGGAGGGGTTTTCCCCAATTCTTTGGCAATCTGAATCCGTTGCTTTCCCTTTTTTTCTTCCTGATCTATCAGGATTGCCCATTCCCTCGGCGTAAAGTTAGCGTGATGAGCATTGACGATAATCTGATCTATTTTCGTAAAATCGGGATCAATAAACGCAGGAATAGACTTTTTACCTGCCATCTTAGAGGCTCTATAACGCCGGGCCCCATCATTGATGATGTACCGACCTGGTTTCTCCGTATTAAGATGTACTGAGATTGGGTTTTTAACCCCCCTGGCACGGATTGTGTCCGCCAATTCTTGAAGGAGTTGAGGATCGAAAACGGTTCGAGGCTGGTTTGGATCTTCATCTATCAAATCCAGCGGCAATTCTATTGGACTATGTGAGGTAGATACCGATTCCTGTCCGGGATCGTTCAGAGACGGCGCGATATGTCGGCTTGATTGATCATCTGTTTTTTTTTTGGCTTTTACCATCTAGAAATCCCCAGCTACTTTTTAATCAAAATGAGTCTAGCAAAAACTGGGGATTTATTTAAGCCGCGTAAATGATTATTTACCTCATCTTTTTGATGTAACAAAACAGATCATGCAGGTGTAGAGGAGAAAATGAAGAAAAAAAGACCAGTCAAAGTATAAACCGGACCGTGAAAAACCAATCAGCATACGGAAAAACTGAAAAGTAACATCGATAGCGAGCAACCAACGTAATACGGGCCAAAAAAACGCAACCAGAAACCACAGAATGCTAACGAACCTTGATACTACTTTACTGCCCATATGAACTCTGGGTGGATTTGAATAGTTGAGGTTCCGCCTTATTGGAATAACATTCATTTCAAAATCCTTTGTCAGCCCTTTTTAATCGGCTGTTAGTTTGCTCAATTTTTTTCAGAATGGAACATCCAGCACTTCTTCATCTAAAGTCGATCCGTCCACTGGATGCTTGACGGGTTTTTTGTCCAACATTCTAAGTAAGTTGCCTGCTATTTCTGTTGTAAATCGCCTTTTGCCGTCTTTGTCTTCCCAATAATGGGTCCTGAGTTTTCCCTCAAGATATACCAGTGCTCCTTTCTTCAGATAGTCCCTTGTTACATCAGCTAGTGCTTTGTAAAACACGATTCGATGCCATTCTGTTCTTTCCTGTCGATTACCTTCCCTATCTCTCCATACTTCCGTAGTAGCGAGATTAAAGGTAGCTACAGTTGTCCCATCCGGATTACTTTTTTTCTGTGTTCTCAACAGCGTGGGTAAAACCACAAGTTTTTAAGAAAAAATTATAAAAAATGATTTAGGCAAGGCCGAAGGCCGCGTCAGAAAAGATTTGTTTTGAAGATTAGGAATCCTGTGGGCAATCCCTGTGGGAAACCTTGTGGACGGGGTTTTATCGTCCATCAGGTTTCCCATCAGGGTTGTCCATAGGGTAGATGAGGGTGTACTGAATGTTGGTGGGGCTTAAGAAATTCCAAGTTGGAATACTTATTCACAAGCTTGCCTGCTCCCACTATCGGAGATACATATAGGTAAAACCTAAAGGCTATACCTATCGGTTTAGGGGGGGTCTGATTAGGCGTGAATGAGGGGTCTAATTAGGCATATATTTGTCAGTTCAGGGGTCTGATTAGGCATGGATGGGGGGGTCTAATTAGGCGTGGATAGATAACGGACTCCACTGAGTTATACACACTGAATCATAAGGGGGGTCGGATTAGGCATAGTGCTGATCGCACCATGATCTAAGTTTGTTTCCAATCAGCTTCTGTGAATACTAGAATCCCTTATACGGAATTGGAGGGGGAGACGGCATAAGCATGATTCCTCCTGTAACTTGTTTTACCTTAGCTTCCGGGTAGACTGAGAGAGCAGCGCGTAATGCTGGTAAAAATTTCTTTTTAAAATCTTTGTCTGCATCTTTGCCTTGGTATTCCTGCGCAAATTGATCGCGCAGATTAGCCCAATGCAGAACTATTGGTCTGCCCTGAATTCTATGTAAGCGCTGCGCAAGCCAAGTGTAAACGTCCAAAGCTAATGCTGAACTCTTCAGCGCCATAAAAGCGCGTAGATCGAGAGGTACAGCATGATCCTTCAGGGTGAGGTAATAATCCTGAGAGAATGTAACTGATCCCGGCCAAAAGGGACGTTGCTTTTCTTCGGTATTGAGCCACGTTTCAAAATGCTTGATGGGTTTGCCTTCGTAAGTGTGAGCTCGACCGTTTGCGTTAAAACCTAAAGTCATGCGACATGCGGATAGTGCTTGTACTTGCTTGCGGAAAGTTGTGTAGACTCCGTTGCGGCCACCATTAATATTTTTGTGTCCAAGCATCCGCAGGAATTCGCTTGCACTGTCTCCTACAGGAATTTCTGGTGAGTTGAAACGTACGGCATAGGTGTTCATCCAGGCTAACATTAGGCGTGGCATTGCTCCGTATGGGATTGGTTGTTGGACAAACTGCTTGCCATCCCATAACTTTCCGGCTTCTACCAATAATGCTGCGCCACCGGAATAACGTTCAAAAGAATTACCTTCTACTTTGGAGCGAGGTAAGCCTACCTGGCACATTATAGAGTGCATGTAAGCTCTATCATCATCATCTGGGCGCTCGCCAGCAATCTCCGCAGCAGTCTTGACCAGGCGTTTCTGGTTTCTCGTTAGGGGCGGGGTTGCTGGCGAATTTGTCTCAGCTTGTTCAGCTTCTTTTTGCCCAACGGCTTGATCCAAAGTCTTCTTTTGTATCATCTTGAGAAGCCCCTGCGGTTGTTTCGCATTTACAACGCATTTGCGTCAACTGTTCTGAGAAAAATACTTGATCCGTTCACGTTCCACTTCGGTAAGAAATCGATTGAGCATTTCTTGAGGAGCACACACCGATGCTCTTACCCAATCCGGGGGAAACATGGAGTTTCGAAGGTATGCGGAATGAAACTTGTCGCGGATGGCCATTACGCGTTGGCGCGTGAGCTGGTATCGCGCAGCAACCTCAGACATATCTTTTCCCTCCACCAATATTTCGCGAGCAATCACTACGCTTTTCTCCTTTAGCCGTGTATTTCGAGCAACTCTCTCAAAATCAGCTGCGGGAATACGATAGCTATCTAACATTTGTTGCATGAAATCCTCTTCTAGCTAGCGGCATTCCTGCCGGTTTGTTGTTTACTTGCGATTTGCCAAAGTGTCGAGGGTGTGGCAGATTCTATAGAGCTCAGTTTGTGCGTGAACTACACTTTGCAATGTGTCGCCAAGCAGATCGAGTACATCGTGGCGTTGTTGCAGAAGCGTGGAAAGGAGGTTCATTTGTTCACAAATGGAGCGCGAATGCTCTGCAGCTTCGGCAATATGCGAAACTGCGTCTGGGTGAAGTTCGGGTTGATGGAAGTCATTTATTCTTCCGTCAGCAGTTTCTAATTCTCGCATGCGAGAATTTTCTTCCTGTTGCTCCTTTTCGTTCGCTTTGGTGTCTCGATGTTTTTCTCGCATGCGAGAATTTTCTTCTTGTTGTTGCTCCTTTTTATTCTTTTTGGCGCCTTGAAGCTTTTCTCGCACCATCTTGCGCACATTGGCATTTGGATCAGCTTTGGCCTGCTCGATCACGCTCTCAGCGGCAGCTGGATCGGTTTTTTCCAATCGATCAAGGTCATTGACCGCTGTAATGTCGGCCGTCACACGGTCAATCACAGCTTTGCTCGCTACGCCACCCGTCTCAACCACCTCAAGAAACTTGATTCTCTCGGCTACCCAATTAATGCCCTTGTTCCATTCAGCGGCCACTTTATCGAGAGTCTGAAGTCGCTCCTTATCGTCGCGTAGTGCTATTGCAATTTCCAGTTGCGTCAGATTCTCACGTTGAATATTTTCTGCGCGCTGAGTACGTCGCGCTTGTTCTTCGGTTATATCCCGAACGACTGCTTTAAGCTTCAGACCCTTTAGTTTACAGGCACGCCAACGCCGTTCACCTGCGACCATTAAGTATCGGCCTGCATGCTCGGGATTTTTTCGCAAGACGGCGGGTTCATGCTGCCCATCGCGTTCCAGATCATTGGCAAGCTCAGTTAATGATTCAACTGTAAAACCGGGATTATCCTCACTGCGAAGCTGTTTTAGACAGTCGATCAATGCAGGATCGATTTCCTCAATGCGCTCACCAGGTAGTGATGCCGCTGCTCCCTGCTTCTGAATTTGGGACAGCTTGCTGATCTTTGTTCCAAATGCGCTCATGACAAAGGCTCCATTAATTTAAATCCAAGACGGGTTAAGACAGCATCGCACGCTCGTCGCATTTCCTTGGCAGATGCACGCTGATTGCCGCTGCGTGCTCGATGCCAGACCGCGTGGCCTTGAGCTAGGGCCGTTGCTACACATGCACGAGCAATGATCGCTTCATCAAAAATAAGCTCGCCATACGCTTCACGTAATTCAGGGAGTGCCTCAACCTCGTTGACAGATTTGCTGTTGACCATGTTGGCGAGGAAACCAAGATGGTTTAGGTTAGGGTTGTATTGCGATTTTACCCCGGCAATTGTTGCTTGCAGTTTGGGCATTCGTGCAAACGAAAACGGGGAGATGTTGAAGGGCGAAACAACTGCATGCGAGGCAACTAATGCGCCAAGCATTCGTCGCTGTAGATTTGGAGGAGTATCGATAATGCAAAAATCATAGTTGCCGTTTAATTGAGCAAGAGATAGACGGGGTTGCTCAATCGTTTCAAGTGGCATATCGTCCACGTCAAGAACGTCTACATCGGCTTCTATCAACGCGATTTTTTCGTAAACCTGTCGTGGTTGCCGTCCCTTGATTTCTCCTGTAAATAAATGACTGGCTTTGAGATAGTCGGTGCCGTCATTTTCCTCGATTTCAGGGAACACTTCCGATAGGTCGCCCTCATCAACATCGATTAATAAAACACGGTAGCCTAGTTCAGCCGCACGGAAAGCAAGATGCACACTAAAAGTGCTTTTTCCGACTCCGCCTTTTTGATTGCCTACTGTCAAAATCTGCATAGTTTTGCTCGTTGTATATGATTGGAGGAGGAAGTGTCTGGTCCATTTCATTGTTTGTATTGTTAGAGTAGTTGACATGTAAATACTTTGTCAATATCTATTTTGCCATTTGCAAGATTATTTTTTGAAGAAAGCGTTTATAAAATTCTGTTTACTTTGTTCGTATGTCTTTAAAAATCTGGTATAAATCTAACGTTTACGCGGCATAAATAACAAAGCTACTCATAATGTCCCGCCATTTCATCTACCACGACATTTTTTTTACTAATGTTCTCCGGGTCCTCGATGAGCGCAAGATTTCTCAGAGAGAACTTGCGGAACGTGCAGGAATCTCTACTGCCTTCATATCGGACGTTGCTAAAGGAAGGAGCAATCCCTCCCTTCGAACAATGGAAGCAATTTCCGTGGCTCTTGATACTCCATTGCCAACTCTTCTTGAGTCCACCGATCTGGATCGCAAAACCCTTGACGAACTTGCTGGTGGAAAGGCCCCTCAGAGTTTGCCTCCCGGTTATCAGCGTATATGTGCGGTGATGACGGATTACCAAGCATTCTTGGCCCTGCAATGGGATGAAGCGAATAGGCAAAAAATAAAAGGCCTTAGGGCGCACAAAAAGCGTAATAAACCGAATTCCCTGTAAGATTTTACAGTTTCCCTCTCAGTTTTTTCCCGCTAATCTCCCCCACACTTTAACGATAAATTGAATATTGCACAATTGTGATATTCGGTATATCGTATATGAAGCTTGAGTATGGGAGCATTGCATGGATCAAAGGGAACAGCAGGACCTTATTAACAATCGGGCAAAGATAAAGCTCGAGCGCGACCTCGGCCCGGATTTCTTGGCTGCCCTCCACGATCCGCGCACCATCGAGCTCATGCTCAATGCTGACGGCAGGCTGTGGCAGGAACGCCTGGGCGAGCCGATGCGCTGTTTCGGCACGATGGAAGTGGGACTTGCGCAAAGTGTCATCCGCAACGTAGCGGGCATGCACGGGCGCGAACTCACGCGCCACAGCCCCACCATCGAATGCGAATTCCCGCTGGACAATTCGCGTTTTGCCGGCCAGATCCCGCCCGTGGTCCCGTCGGCCGTATTCGCCATCAGGAAGCGCGCAGTCGCCGTTTTCACGCTCGACGATTATGTTGCGGCCGAGATCATGACTTCCGCGCAATGCGGACGCATCAAATCAGCCGTTGCTACCCGCTCCAACATCCTTGTCTCCGGCGGCACGGGTTCCGGCAAGACCACCCTTGTCAACGCCATCCTCAACCATCTGATCGAAATCGACCCTCTGACGCGCGTGGTCATCATCGAGGACACGGGTGAGATCCAGTGCACCGCGCAAAACCATGTGCAGTACCACACTTCGGCGGAAGTGAGCATGACGAGGCTCGTGCGCGCGACCCTGCGCATGCGGCCGGATCGCATCATCGTGGGAGAGGTGAGGGGCCCTGAAGCGCTCGACCTGCTCATGGCCTGGAACACGGGGCATGAGGGCGGAGTAGCGACCCTGCACGCCAATAGTGCTAAAGCAGCCTTGTCGAGGCTTTCGCTCCTCATCAGCATGCATCCTGATTCGCCTCGGCCGATCGAGCCTCTGATCGGGGAAGCAGCACACCTGATCGTGCATATCGCGCGCACCCCTAGCGGCCGCAAGGTCGAAGAAATCCTCGAGGTTTCAGGCTTTGAGAACGGCCATTACTTGACCACAACTTTCAGGGAGTAAGAAATGAGAAGCATTACACGAGTTTCACGTGAAGCAAACGTCATATGGACATGCACGTTCCTGCTGCTCGCCTTTTGCCTGCTTGCAGCTCAACCGGTTTTCGCCTCCGAGGGCATTGGCGGCACACTGCCCTACGAGAGCTGGCTCATGAACCTGCGCAATTCGGTGACAGGCCCCGTGGCCTTCACCCTGTCCATGGTGGGCATCGTCGTGGCAGGAGGTGCATTGGTGATGGGAGGGGACTTGAGCGGATTCTTTCGAACCCTGGTGTTCATCGTGCTGGTGCTTGCGTTCCTGGTGGACGCGCAGAACATGATGAGCAATTTCTTCGGCCGCGGCGCTGAAATCGCGATGATCGACTCAGGCAAGACCAGTCAGATGGCAGCTGTGGGAGCAGGGGAGGGGAGTGATGGCGTTGCGTAGGATTCCGATCCGCCGCATCGGCCACCGCCACAATCTGCTCCTTGGAGGCGATCGCGTGTGTGTTGCGATGCTCGGCATCGTCTGCTCGGCACTCATCTTCAATGCGCAGGAACTGCGCGCCGCGATCGTCGGTGTCGCCTTCTGGGTGGTCGGGCTGTATCTCCTGCGCCTGATGGCCAAACACGATCCCAGGATGATTTTGGTGTGGTGGCGCAGCAGAAGCTACAAGGCCTATTACCCGCCGCGCGCCACGCCCTTCCGTGAGAACACCAACTCCCAGGAGTGGCACTACCGATGATCACAAACTCCTTGCTGGGGTTCATCACCCTGCTCGTTGCCGCAACCGGGACCTTGTTCCTCGCCATCCTGTATGGTCGGATGCGGGAAGCGGAGAAAGGACGCAGGCTGAGCCGCCACCGTGACAGGCAAGCAGGCTTTGCCGATCTCCTGAACTACGCCGCATGCGTCGACGATGGCGTCATTGTCGGCAAGAACGGTGCTTTCATGGCGGCCTGGATGTACCGGGGAGAGGACAACGCGAGTGCCAGCGAAGAACAGCGCAATCTCGTCTCCTTCCGCATCAACCAGGCCTTGAGTGGTCTCGGCGCCGGCTGGATGATCCATGTGGATGCGGTGAGAAGACCTGCTCCGCACTATCCGGAGCGGTCCCGCTCGCACTTTCCCGATCCGGTCACACAAGCCATCGATGAAGAGCGCCGGCAGCTCTTCGAGCGGATGGGCACCATGTTCGAAGGCTATTTCGTGTTCACCGTCACCTGGTTTCCGCCGCTCTTGGTACAACGCAAGTTCGTGGAGCTGATGTTCGACGACGATGCAGCACCTGCCGATCACAAGGCGCGCACTCGTAGCCTGATCGAGGACTTCAAGCGCGACTGCGCGACGATCGAGGCGCGCCTGTCTGCCGCCGTATCGCTTGAGCGCTTAAAGAGCAAGCGGGTGGTGAGCGAACATGGGCGGGAGACAACGCATGACGATTTCCTGCGCTGGCTGCAGTATTGCGTGACCGGCCTGAACCATCCGGTGCAGCTGCCGAACAACCCCATGTATCTCGACATGCTCCTGGGCGGCCAGGAACTGTGGCCGGGGGTGGTGCCGAGGATCGGCAATAAATTCCTGCGGGTGGTCGCAATCGAAGGATTCCCGATGGAATCCTATCCCGGAATCCTCTCGGCCTTGTCTGAGCTTGCCTGCGAGTACCGCTGGTCCACGCGCTTCATCTTCATGGACCCGCATGAAGCAGTGGCCCATCTCGACAAATACCGCCGCAAGTGGCGGCAGAAGATCCGCGGCTTCTTCGACCAGGTGTTCAACACCCATACCGGCATGGTGGACCAGGACGCGATGTCGATGGTGGCCGATGCCGAGGCTGCCGTTGCCGAGATCAACAGTGGCGCCGTGGCGCAGGGGTATTACACCAGTGTCGTGGTGCTGATGGATAAGAGCCGCGATGAGCTCGAAGTGCTTGCCCTGCGTCTGGAAAAGGGGATCAACGCGCTGGGCTTTACTGCCCGGATCGAAACCCTGAACACGATGGAGGCGTATCTGGGCAGCCTTCCGGGTCATGGGGTCGAGAATGTCCGCCGTCCGCTCATGAACACCATGAACCTCGCGGATCTGCTGCCGACCTCCAACATCTGGACCGGACAGGCGGATGCACCTTGTCCCATGTATCCGCCCAGCTCTCCGCCGCTCATGGTTTGCGTGACACAAGGTTCGACCGTGTTCCGGCTCAATACCCATGTGCGCGATGTCGGCCATGCGCTGGTGTTTGGGCCCACCGGTGCTGGCAAGTCGACGCTGCTGGGCGCCCTCATTGCCCAGGCGCGCCGCTACCGCGGCATGTCGATCTTCTGCTTTGACAAGGGGATGTCGCTCTACCCGCTGTGCAGCGCCACGGGCGGTGACCATTTCATCATTGCAGCGGACACGCACCCCCACACGCACTCCGATGCGCGCACAGAGGCGCAGTCCGGCACGCGCTCCGCCAGTCGTTCCGGCAAACAACAGAACACAGGCCTGTCGCTATCCTTTTGCCCCCTGCAGTACCTCTCCTCTCAGGGCGACCGCGCCTGGGCCATGGAATGGATCGATGCGCTCCTGGCATTGAACGGACTGGTCACCACACCCGCGCAGAGGAACGAGATCGGGATTGCGATCGCGAACATGCAAAAAAGCGGTTCTAAGACGCTCTCCGAGTTCTACACCCTGATCCAGGATGAACCCATACGGGAAGCGCTCAAGGTCTACACGGTCGAAGGCAGCATGGGCCATCTGCTCGATGCGGAGGAAGACGGGCTCTCGCTCTCAAGCTTCACCGTATTCGAGATCGAGGAACTGATGAACCTGGGCGACCGTTATGCGCTGCCGGTGCTCCTCTACCTCTTTCGCCGCATCGAAAGGTCGCTCAAGGGCCAGCCTGCCATGATCGTGCTGGATGAAGCCTGGATCATGCTCGGCCACCCGGTCTTCCGCGCCAAGATCAGGGAATGGCTGAAAGTTCTGAGAAAAGCCAACTGCATGGTGCTGATGGCAACGCAAAGCCTGTCGGATGCCGCCAACTCCGGGATTCTCGATGTGATCCTGGAGTCGACCGCGACCAAGATTTTCCTGCCGAACGTGTATGCGAGAGACCAGGATACCGCATTGCTCTATCGGCGCATGGGCTTGAACGACCGGCAGATCGAGATTCTGGCAACCGCCATTCCCAAACGCCAGTACTACTACGTCTCCGAACTCGGGCGGCGGCTCTATGAACTTGCCCTGGGACCACTGGCGCTTTCTTTCCTCGGCAGCACCGACAAGGAATCGATTGCAGCGATTCAGGCGCTGGAAGCCCGGCATGGAGAGCATTGGGTGCGCGAGTGGCTTGCCCAGCGGGGGCTCGATCTGAATGACTATCTGAATGAACACGGCAGGGAGGCAATAACGGCATGAGTTTGAGTGCGGGTGCTGGGGTGATGCGAATGATGAAATCGTTGCTCTGGAGGAAAGGACAGAGTGGAAGAGACGAGGGCCAGGCGGACGCGGCGATAGCCGATGGGAGGCGGGCAGGGGAGGAGGAGAATCCTTATCTGTCGGCCCGGCGCACCTGGAACGAGCATATGGGCGACATGGCGGCTTCCCGCAGGAACTGGCAGATGCTGGGGCTGCTGTCGCTCCTCATTGCCTTGGCAAGTGTGGGCGGTGTCATCCACATCGGCAGCCAGGCGAAATTCATACCCTACGTGGTGGAAGTGGACAAGCTCGGCCAGACCCTGGCCGTGGCTCCCGTCGATCGCGCCCAGGAGGTCGATGCGCGCATCGTCCACGCCGCTGTCGCTTCCTTTATCCAGCAGGCGCGCATGGTCACGCCTGATGTCGCCCTGCAGAGGAAGGCGATCTTCGGGGTGTACGCCATGCTCTCGCCCGAGGATCCCGCCACCGCCAAGATGAACGAATTCATGAATGGGAGGCCGGAAGCGAGCCCCTTCAGGCGTGCGGAACGCGAGATGGTGAGCACCGAGATCGTCTCGGTGATTGCGCAATCCCCGCAGACCTGGCAGGCCGACTGGACGGAAACCGTGCGCGACCGGCAGGGGATCGTGAAGAACAGTTACCGTATGCGCGCGCTGGTGACAGTGTACGTGGCGGAACCGTCTCCTGACATCAGCGAGGCGCAGCTGCGCAACAACCCGCTTGGCATCTATATCAGCGATTTTGCCTGGTCAAGACAACTCTAGGAACCTCAAAGCTCCATGAAAATCCCCCTGCAATATCTCCCGGCATTTTCCCCGACCAGGCTCGCAGCAGCCATCGCGGCAGGCCTGCCGCTGGTTGCGGTCACCGCCGCGATCGCCAACAATACCCTGCAGCAGCCCGAGTTACCTGAGTTGCCGTTGCCGCAACAGTCAATCCAGCCACCCCAGCGGCCCCAGCTATCCAGGGCGGCAGGCTACATCCCTGGCGGGCAGGACAAGCTGGCTGGGCCACAATCCCCTCCCGGGAACCTGCTTTCCGGCCCCCCGCTGCCCCCCGGACCGCCTGCCCCTGGGGCATTGGTGTCCTCCGGGCCTTCGGTGCCATCTGCGCCGCCGATGCCGCCCATACCGGTTGCCTCCGTGCCGGATTTGCCAGACGCGCCAGAGGCCGCATCGCCTCAGGCGCTGCATTTCAGCAATCCGGAGATCAAGCTGTCGCCGCAGGAGCGCGCAGTCCTCGCTTTGGCAAAAAAATGGAAGGCGGGGGCCTCGACCCAGGGAGTGAAGCCCGTGATCGGAGGGGATGGCACCATCCGCTTCCTCTATGGGGCGACACAACCGAGCATCATCTGCGCCGTTTTGCAGGTATGCGACGTGGAGCTGCAGCCGGGCGAACAGGTCAATTCCCTGCACCTGGGTGACACCGCCCGCTGGACGGTGGAACCGGCGGTGACGGGTTCCGGCCGGATGGAAGTGCAGCATCTCATCATCAAGCCGATGGATACGGGGCTGGAAACTTCATTGATCGTGACCACCGACCGGCGCACCTACCACCTGAGATTGCGCTCGCACCGCACGGAATTCATGCCGCGCGTGGCCTTCACCTACCCGGATGAGGCCATGGCCAAGTGGGAGAAAATCAGACGCCAGGAGCAGGCCGCCCATGACAACCAGGTCATGCCGGGGACAGGAGAGTACCTGGGAAACCTCGACTTCGACTATACGATCGAAGGACAGGCTGCCCGATGGAAACCCTTGCGGGTCTACAACGACGGAGTGAAGACCATCATCCAGATGCCCGGAACCTTGAACCAGACTGAGGCCCCGATCCTGCTCGTGGTGCGCAAGGACGGGGGATTCTTCACGGATGAGGAATCGGTGCAGGTCAACTACCGCCTGCAGAACGACCGCTTCATCGTGGACAGCATCTTCGACAAGGCCATCCTCGTGGCGGGGGTAGGCTCCAACCAGGATCGCGTCACCATCAAGCGGGGGAAATGACATGCGCCCCATTGCATTGATCCTCTGCTTCATCCTTACTTTCATCCTTGCCGGCTGCGCCAGCCTGCAGGAGACCCGGCAGCAAACCCGCAATCGTCTGGCCGATGACAGGATTGCACTGGACGCCACCAACCAGCTGGCCAAGCTCTATCCGCCTGCAAAAACGCAGTTCAACCTGATCGTGACTGAGCCCAGGGAGTTCGGGGAACTGCTGGCCGCGAAGCTGCGCGCAAAAGGGTATGCGGTTTCGGAAACCGTGAAGGTAAAGAGAGTTTTATTTGCCGATACATTCGCAGGATTCCAGCAGAAACCGGGCGGCCAGCCGGAGGAGACCGAAGCCCCGGGCATGGAAGCTCCGGCGGCTCCACCAACCCCACTGGCAGCAGGGCAGGGCATGGAACTCTCCTATGCGCTCGATACCCCGGAGCACGGTTCGCTCCATACCATCACGTTGAAGGTTGGAGATGCCTACCTGTCACGCGCTTACCTTCCGGATGCCAGGGGTGTGGCTGCGGCGGGCGCCTGGACTTACAGGGGGCAATGACATGGGGGCAATGATATGAACGATCCCATGTCCCCCTCCGCTTCCCCGAACCGGTTGCAGACGAAATGGGGCGTGCGCCGCGCAAACGACCTGCCGCTCTACCTGCTAGGGGTGGCCGCCGCCATCTTCCTCATCGTTATCGGGCTCGTCGCGATGGACCGGGCAAAAACCAAGCACAGGGAAGAGACCGCGAAGACCACGGCAGGGAGCAATGCGGCCATGTTCGCCAATGAGATCGCGGGTGAACAAAAGGGCGGGATGATTCCCGCGGTCGAGCCGGTAATCCATGAGAACAGCTATCCGGAGAACCCGAATCCGACATCCATGAACGCTGGTCTGCCTTCGGCAAGGCATCCTGCAACTCCCGAGACACAGGAAATGCAGCGTATCCGGCAGCTTAAACTTCAGCAGTTCGAAGAAGCATTGAAGGCGAAAACAGGGGTGCAAATCCAGAGGCGCGCAGCGCAGGATGTGCCAAAGGCGCAAGCTGCTCCGGTCTCAAGCAGCGATCCCACCGCCCTGTACAAGGAGCGCCTGGCTCAGCTCAAAGGGGCAGGTATCGTCGCGCCCTCGGATGACGAGGACGCAGGACAAACGCAGCAGGACCAGGCGCACCAGAACGATATCAGTGTATTCGACAACAGGGAAGGGCAAGACCGGTGGAAACTTGATTCCAGGCTCACGCCGCCGCGCTCAGCCTTTACAGTGCTGACCACCTCCGTCATCCCGGCAACCCTGATCACCGGCATCAATTCTTCCCTGCCGGGCAAGATCTTCGGACAGGTGAGCCAGGACGTGTTTGACACCGCCACCGGAAAATTCCTCCTGATCCCGCAAGGCACCAAACTGGAAGGGGAGTATTCCAGCGAAGTGGCCTACGGCCAGGCAAGCGTGCTCGTGGCGTGGCAGAGACTGGTTTTTCCGGATGGGAAGACCATGGATATCGGGGCCATGCCCGGCTCCACCGGGGCAGGCTATGCCGGGTTCACCGACCAGGTGAACAACCATTATGCGCGGCTCTTTGGCACCGCGATCCTGATGTCGGCGATCTCCGCAGGCGTGGCCTTGAGTCAGAGCAGGAACCAGGTGGCAGGCACGTTCGGAGCACCGACGACGAGCAGCGTCTTGAGCGCTACTCTGGGGCAGCAACTCGGGCGGGTGATCACGCAGATGATCTCGAAGAACCTGAACATCTCGCCAACACTTGAGATCCGCCCGGGCTACCGCTTCAACGTCACGGTGACGAAGGACATGGTCCTTGCTAGGGCCTACAAGGCTTTCGACTACAGGGGAGCGAACCTGAATGGAAATACGCCGAATGAAAATACGAATGGATAAAGGATTGAATAAGCGAGCAGGCTGCTCAAATCGGGCGATCACCATTGCAGCAGTGATCGCAGGCCTGTCTGCTCTCCCGACTCCGGCAGTTCAGGCCGGTGGAGTTCCCGTGTTCGATGCCGCGAACATGCAGCAGAACGTCATCTCGGCGATCGAGGGCGTGAACCAGACCATGAAGATGGTCGAGCAGTACCAGCTGCAGCTTTTGCAGTATGAGAACATGCTGCGAAACTCCGTTGCTCCTACTGCCTATGTTTGGAACCAGGCGCAGATGACTACCATGCGCCTGATGGGCGCGATGAATACCCTGCAGTACTACCGCAACCAGGCAGGCAGCCTCGATGGCTATCTGCTGCGCTACCAGAACCCGTCCTACTACATGAATTCGCCCTGTTTCGGGCCGAACGGTTGTACAGTGGAAGAGCGGACGCAGCTGGAAACTAACCGCCGCAATAATGCCGACGGCGAGAAGCTTGCAAACGATGCGATGATCCGCAGCCTCGAGCTGCAGGAACTGGAGTTGCAAGCGGATGCTGCAAGGCTCGAGCAATTGCAGCGCAATGCGCAGGATGCGCCAGGGCAGATGGCGGCGATCCAGGCAGCTAACCAGCTCGCAAGCAACCAGGCGAGCCAGCTCATGCAAATCCGTGCGCTGCTGATTGCTCAACAGAATGCCGAAGCAGCACGCCAGGCGAGGATTGCGGACATCGAGGCGCAGCAGGCGGCTGCGGCAGTGCAGGCACGGCAGGGTACATTTCAACGAAGTACGCCGCGCTCTTGGTAAGGAGGGAAGATGAAGAAAAGAACTACATTAATGATGGTTTTGCTAACAGGCAATTTGTTGACCGGTTGTGGCTCAAAGGAACCGGAGAAAGTGGAGGAGCCCAATCCAGCTTGCGCTGAGTTGGCATGGACGACAGATCCTGATAAACAAGAGGCTTTGCTCAAGGAGTGTCCGAAAGGCCTACCTGAAGGGTACAAGCCAAGCCAGAAAAAGAGCTGGTGATGGCATGAAAAAGTGGATTTCGTTAGAAACTGCCACCCTGGTGTTACTGCTGGGATTGATGCTTACTTCGTTGCATGCGCAGGCAGCAATCGGAAATGCCGATGTTCTGGATGACATACTCACGCGCTATCAGACGGCCGCCAGTGCGTGGGCGACTATCATTACCGAACGCGCTTCCTGGCTTTTCTGGGTGCTGGTGACGATCAGCATGGTCTGGACATTTGGCCTGATGGCATTGCGCCGCGCTGATATAGGCGAGTTCTTTGCCGAGTTTCTCCGCTTCACGGTCTTTACCGGTTTCTTCTGGTGGCTGCTCATTAGCGGACCTGCTTTCGCTACTTCCATCATCTCCTCGCTCAAGCAGATCGGTTCCGAGGCCAGTGGACTGCGTGATGTGCTTTCCCCATCAGGCATTGTCGATATTGGCTTTCATATCTTCTATCGAGCACTGGATGAGTCCACGCTGCGCTTACCAATAGACAGCATGACCGGAATCATTATGGCGGCGGTGATCCTCATCATTTTGGCCCTGGTCAGCATCAACATGGTGCTGCTCCTGGTATCCGGCTGGATACTCGCTTATGCCGGCATTTTCTTCCTCGGGTTCGGTGGTTCGCGCTGGACTTCGGAGATCGCGATCAACTATTACCGCACTGTCCTGGGGGTTGCGATATCGCTCTTTGCCATGGTGCTGCTGGTTGGGATCGGCAAGACCTTTCTGGATGATTACTACCGCCACATGAGCATGGGCCTCAATCTCAAGGAGATGGGTGTAATGATGGTCGTGTCCATCATTCTTCTTGTGCTGGTCGACAAGATTCCGCCCATGCTAAGCAGCATTGTAGGCGGTGGGGCAGGGGGAATAGGCAACCTGGGTGCCGGCACAGCGATTGCTGCGGCCGCAACTGCAACAGGTGTCGCCACCGGTATGATGATGGCTTCAGCTGCCAATGCAGCCGGTGGGGCATCGGCCATCAAGGCCGCGTTCGATGCGGCTCACGCCAGCATGGAAGGCGGCATGGGCATGTTTGCTGAAGAGCAGCCCAGGCAGAGCACGCCCTTGGGGGGACTAGCCCAAGCCATGGGCACGCCTTCGCGCTTTGTGGCTGAAATGGGCTCTCATCTCGCTCGTGGGGGGGTGGAAGCGGTCAAGAGCGGTATTGCTTCGCAAGGTGGGCGTGTGGCGCAAACCCCCGGTGGAAAAATTGCCTCCGCCATTCGCTCCAATATTCCAGAACCGCAATTCAAGGGCAACGCCTTTGCCGGATCGACGGAGACGAAGCTCGACGCCGAAGCGGAAGCCGCTGCTTTCCGGGACAGCAAGTAACAGGGGCAGGGGAGTGATGGAGCTGCCCACCGATTTGCCGGAGCGCGTCGTCTGTTCGATCCAGGCTGCCGTGAAATACGAAGTTCCAGCGAACATCCTTCTCGCCGTGGCAGAGAAGGAGGGGGGCAAGCCGGGTCAATGGGTGCGAAACGCAAATGACACCTATGATGTAGGCCCGATGCAGTTCAATACCGCGTATCTTTCCGGCTTGGCCAAGTACGGCATTACCCCTGAACATGTTGCTCAGCCAGGGTGTTATTCCTATGCGCTCGCCGCTTGGCGTATTCACATGCACATCCGCAACGATCGGGGCGATCTATGGACGAAAGTGGCCAACTACCATTCATACACGCCTCATCTTAATGCAGCCTACCGGACAGACCTGATGCGAAGGGCTTCGAGGTGGGAAAAATGGCTTGCTTCCCGCTTTGCTACGAGGGAAGTAATCTTTGAGATGGACAAGCGGTAGTTATGTGGATGATCGGCACAGCCGATCGTCCGGCTGCACTTTGCTTGGCCCATGGACAACCCTGCTGGAAAACCTGATGGACGAATAGATCCTCGTCCACGAGGTTTCCCACAGGGATTGCCCACAGGCTTCCCGGACTTCACCCACATAAACCAAACCTTCCTGACGCGGCCGGAGGCCTTGCCTTGGTTATTAGGAGGAATTTTCTTGAAAACCCTTTTCCCCGCCTTTTTGTTCACCAAGTAAGCTGGAAATTTTCAGATAACGCTGATACCCGCGGAGGTGTACCTAAGTCCAATTGTTTACTCAGCCATAAAACTAAAAAATATAAACTTGGCCTTGCACTTCCCGGATCTTTTTGGAGGGAAGAATGAGGAACCTCGGGATGCTATTTTAATGAATTTTATCCACTTATTTAGAAAAGAATTATGCGTATAGAACATTGGAAATTGACTGACTGTGATACTTGTGCAGCAACTTATGCTCGTTTCGTGAAATGGATGCAACTCACTTGTCTTGCCGCGGTTTTGTTTATTGGCGGCATAAATCTAGTCAACGCTGCTCAAGATGAACAAGAGACAGAAAAAATCCTAGGAAGCCTCAACTGGATTGAGGGACCGCAAGAGGTAAATATAGAAGGCAAAGCATCCTTTAGTATTCCGACAGGTTATGTTTTTCTAAACCCTGCCGATACCAAACGTTTTATGGAAGTAATCCATAATCCTTCTACAGGAAAGGCATATTTAATTGCGCCACAAGATTTACATTGGTTCTCTTTATTAAACTTCGAGGAAACGGGGTATGTTAAAGATGATGAGAATATCGATCCGGAAGCAATTCTAAGCTCCATTCGGGAAAACACGGAACAAGGTAATGTAGAAAGGCGGGCCAAGGGGTGGGAGACAATGAGTGTGTTGGGGTGGAAATTGCCCCCATATTATGATGCGGTAACAAAACGCCTCGAATGGGCTATTGATGCAAGGAGCAGTAACGATGAAGCAATCATTAATCTTAATACTCGTATTTTAGGGCGCACGGGGGTGACTAGTGCAGTTTTAGTGGCCTCACCCGAAATATTTAGTACATCTACTCAAGAGTTTAAGGACGCCCTCACTGGATATGAATATATTTCAGGAGAAAAATATACGGAATTTCGGCAAGGGGATAGGGTTGCCGAATATGGGCTAGCTGCACTAATCGCTGGGGGGGCAGCTGCCGTTGCAAGTAAAAAGGGATTATGGGCAATGATTGCAGGTTTCTTTGCCGCATTTTGGAAGGTGATAGCGGGGGTCATTGTTGCTGGTTTTGCAGGCTTAATATCCATTTTCAGAAAAAAGAAGGAATAATGCAATCTCAAGCAGAGCTACTTCTAATGACAATGGTTACCCTTTTGTACATTCACGATTCGTGCCTGCTTTTACACTCAAATGAGGGGATATTAATTTCGAAAGGTAAAAATAAGTGGGTAATCTGCTTTGGATCAGACAAAGCTGGAGGAATGGGAAAGGAATTATTTCTCCCTAATCCTTTTTTCCCCCATCGCCCGATGTTTCGCCTTTCATGGCAATTTGAGGGAAGCTTTGAAGTTGAAAACGGAACGTGGGCTCCACCCATAAATATCTTTGCGCCTTTGGCCCCAATGATATGGGGAATGATTTTTGCGCTTTTCTTTTTTCTTCCTGTAGGTCTATTTACAAAGTTTGGTGATAAATCTCTCCTTCTTGCTGGCGGGCTTTTATATCTCAGTGTAATTAGCTCATTGTCATATTTGTGGTTTCAGAGGGCGCAACTTAACCTTTCAAGAAGACGGTTCATAGGACTAGCTTTTGAGTCAATGGTGTGCCCGCCTTTTGGGCTAAATTTGATTAGGAAGGTGTCTGCCGGGATGCAGGTGAAAGAAGATCTTGTAAATGTGGCACGCCGACTACAGAAATCTAGTGAATGGTCGATTACTCGGAGTGAGATTGTTAATCGACTTGATGAGAAGATCGAATTCGAGGATGAAGATTCAATACGACTGGCGGCTTTAAAAGATCATCGTAGAAAGCTTGTAGAAGAAGGTATGTAATGTCGACTATAGAAATTTTTGTGATTATCTTAGGGCTATACTGCGGATATTGGATAATATCCAAACTTATTTCCCCGAAATTAGAAGCTCAGAAACAAACAAGCTCTGCAGAACCAGCTAATGAAGGCTGTAATCTTGCCCCATGGTATATCACCTTGAATGTTCCATCTGATGCAGGTGTAGAAGAGATAAGATGCAGCTATAAGATATTGATGAGCCAGTATCATCCTGACAAAGTAGCCTCCCTCGGTGAAGAATTAAAGGTCTTGGCAGAACGTAAATCGAAAGAGATAGTAACCGCTTATCGTTATGCTATGAAACTCCATGGGGCAAGCAAAGACACCTAAAGGTGTAGTAGCTTAGATAATTTGACAGCAGCTTTGCCCGTAACATCTTTTATCGTTATCACTAGGCGATAGAGTCAGGCGTATTGATATCTGCTCGATGCCGACCGAGAGCAGCAGGAGCAGGAGCATTGATCGATAGAGAACAAAAGATGAGTCAATGTCTAGCGTAAATCGACGATAAACATCGCGACTAAAGCTTTTTCCTCAAAGATTTTCTCACGGCCCTCTTTAGCCAGGGCGTCGATCTGCAATCTGCCCACAAGATTCTTATCGACACAGAACACAAGATTCTTATCGACACAGAAAAGGGCAGAGCGCTTAACATGGGAATGCCAAATTCAGGTGGCATTGCCGAATATTGCAGCGACAGCACTTCTGTCTCCAGATGTCCAAGCTGATATAAGCTGCTGTCCTCTGGGAGTAAGTATTACTCTGTATAAGTAAAGGTAATGGTTTGGATTATGGTTCCGTATTGCGAGATCTATCGTTGCTAATCCCGAGGCAATTAGCTTAGAGAACTTTAAAACACCATCTGCTGAAATTTTCAAGTCCTGTGCCTCGGGCGTTGCCAAAAACAGCAAATCATCAATTGTGCTTGTATCGAATGCACGGCTGAGCGAAACAAGCATTGCCTTCCACGCGTAGATGGAGTCACGCCTGATTTCTCCCCGGTGGAATAGAGCGTGACAGGTTGGACATAAAGCGAGCAGATTCCCTTGATCATTGCCACCGTTTTCTGAAACCTCGACAATGTGATGAATGTCGAGCGCTAGGATTCCGCGGCAAGTAGGCACGGCGCAGCGATAACCCGCCTCAGTGAGGACGTTTAGTGCCGTATTATTCGGAATGCTTCGACGTTTCATAGCGTCGAGAACAAGGCCACCCTTAGCCGTTTAACCATCACGCCTCTCCCTCTACCTGCAATCATTGATGATCCAGTAGGAGTATGAGGGGTTAGTCATATTGAAGCGCACGAAGCACAAGGACCCCCCGCGAGTTGGTTGGTATGCCATCAGGCCTTCGATTTTCGATTACGGAGCGCACATAATCCGGGGCCTGAGGCCTTGGACCGATCGGCTTGCCTTGGAAAGCTTGCTGGTTATCTCTCGTGCGTATAAGCGGTGCTGCTATCTTGAGCCTATGCTGGAGCAATAACCAAGCGCGATTAGGTAGATCATCTCCCTCGTATCCCCGGCAGCAGACTAGGCAGTGCCATGGTATCGTTTTTTGCATAACAGATTCGCGATCATCCTTTCTTGCCGTACGTAATGTTTCGATGTGCGAAATCGAAGCTAATGAACACCCATAGTATTCTGGAGAATAACCAAAGGAACCGCACCAGCGCTGGCCTCCCTGGGAAACAGGCTCCTCGTGTACATAGAAGCAATACAACGGTATGAGGCCCTCTTTCGCACTCTCTCTCTTAAGCTTTGTAGACTGGTACTCCTTAGATTTACCGCTTTTGTAATGTAGGTGAGAGAAAGCATCCAACTCTAGATTCAGTATCTTTGCTTGTACCCGTAACCCCAGCCAGTTTGTCATCGACCAATTTGTTAACCACCACTCCCAATCTGCACCAGATTTACCCTCGTCACGTTTGTTATAAACGCGGGAATAAATTTCTGTTGGATGCCTTTCTTTCAGGTCTAGGATGTTTGTGTCGGTAAACGTTTCTTCTAGCGGCTGATGCTCGACTCGCCGTGCTCGACCAAGTTGATCGAAGGTCCGGAATGCGAGTAGTCTAAATGTCTGGCAAAGTGTGGGAATCATGAAAGGTCGACTTTTTGATATCGACACGCCCCTCTAAAGACAGAATAAAGCGGCTGCGTCAAGTTCTGGTAAATCTGCCTTATCAAGTGAAAGTTCTAGTTGTTCAATAATTAAGTCTGCCATTTGATCTTTTGAATTACGATCGCCGTTGTGGTTTAACCGCCTATTCACCGCGCCTGCTACCAAGTCCGCTAACTGAACTAGGGGACTATTTTCGCGATGACGCGGTTTGGACAGCAGATAGTAGGAGTTTTCCGTGATCGGAACACCTCTTCTCTGCAGTCGTTGCCATTAGTGCTCTTTGTTGTTCGCTAAAGTGTTTGTTTGTTTAAGTTCACTTATTTGTTGCCAGTCATCCGCAATCACTTTCCAGCCTATGTTGCGTTTCACGGCCGTAACGCTATTTGTTTCATCTTTTTGCTCTCCGGACCACACCGCCCAAAAATCCGGATCGTTGGATTTTGGCTGCTGATTATCAGGCAAGGCATTCATCTGAACCAGTACTGGCAACTCGGAGGCCCAGCCCAACAGGATGGCATGGCGCGATGGCAGCGAGGGTAGATCTCGCAGCAGGCCACGAAGGTTATCGGGCACCAGTTTGTGCACCAACTCCTGATCGCGGTCATTGCTGATGCGGTGCAGTAGGTAGCTGTTGCACTGCGACAGCACGGTGGGCGACAACTCGCTGGGACGTTGGGAGGACAGCAGGAGTCCCAGTCCAAATTTACGTCCTTCGCGGGCGATTTTCTCAAACACCTGGCAGCAAATGGCGGCGGAGTTCTGGTTCTCAGCGTCGTCTTTGTAGCGCTTGATAAAGGTGTGTGCCTCTTCCATCACCAGCACGGTGGGCAGTGTTTTGCCGTGATTAAGCTTGCGGTAGCGTTGCAATGCTTCCAGCGTTATACGGGCGATGACGGCGGTGATGATATGCACGACTTCGGCAGGGACCAGTGATAGGTCGATAACTGTCACCGTGCCATTGGAGGTTTGATTGTCGCCAATATAGTTTCCCAGCCAGCCATCCAACGTTACGTCGCTGATATCGCCGGTAATGGTTTTCATGCGGTTATCCGAGAGTATCGCTCGGATACGCATGAGCATTGTCTCGACGTATTCCGACACTCCTAGCAGTTCTGCATTGGCTTCAACACTACGCAACAGTTGGTCACCGGTAAAGGCGCGAGGTACGTCGGCATCGATGGGCAGGACGTCGGTGTCACTGCCTCCAAAGGCTGCGTGAGTTTGACTAAATGCCTCCAATAAATCGTTAATCTCTTGCCTAGTGAAAACCACTGGCCAGTCACCTTGATGTGCGCCTAAGACTTGTGAAATCTTTTGCTTTAACGATTCAAGGGCGGCATTTTCCGCTTCATTGAATGAAGCATGCTCAAGCAATCCTTCGTTCCACTTTATCAATCGGTCGCGGAATCCCTTTGCCGGTCCGGGGGCTTTCCAAGGATTCCCAGAGTTTTTATCCACTTGAATAGCACCGACGAGCGTACGCAAGTACCTGCGCAGATCGCGGCTTGGCATTGCAACGGTTTCTTCCACCCCATCCCGTACGGTGCGCAGTGCCTGAATCAATGTTGGTCGTTGTGTCTTGGCGCTGGCCTGGGTAAATGCACTCCACTCAGCGCTGTTCCAGAACCATAGTGGTACCTGGAGCTGTTCAATACCATTGGCATGATCCGGTTCAACTGCAAACACCCGCACTTTTCCCACGCCATCAAATGCATTTGCGTATTCGCCATTGGGGTCGAGCACAATAAATCGGGCATTGGGGTCTGCTCCACCACGTCCTTTCCGGGCTGCTTCCATTGACCAGCGAATCAAACCGGCGACCGAGCAGGATTTGCCGCTCCCAGTATTACCCAGCACAGCCAGGTGACGGCCAAAAAGACGATCCGGATCAATCTTGACTTCGGCATTGGCGGCGAGCGGGCTGATGCCGATCTTCACCCGACGATTCTCGCCAGATTCGACGATGGAACGCAGCTGGGTTTGGGTCGGCAGCAATACCGGGTCACCGACTGTTGGGTAGGTCTCCACACCGCGTCGGAAGGTGTAGCGTTCCTTGCCTTCCTCCAGACCTTCGTAGGACAGACCCCCCAAGGGGTTGAGGCTCATTTTGCGCAGTGGATAGGGTAAATCCACTAGGCCGAAGTCTTGCATACCTTTTCGCTTGGGGTACTGGGAGCGCTCAATAGTAATCCACTCCACCTGCGCCACTAGGTAGCCTTCGTCGCTAGGCACCAGCACATAACCATTGATGCGCGGGAATGGTCGCGGCGTACCGGTGTTCAGGGCGAGGTTATCGGGTGCTTCGATATCCAGCAGCACTTTGATTTCTTCGGGTGACACAAAGTCGATGCTGCCAATTCGCAAAGAGGCGGTATAAGCGATGGGGGACAGGCTCATATTAGGTCTGCCACATCATGCCCGCCACTCACTTTCTCCGCTGCCTTCCGGGGGCGGGTGCGGCTCGGTACCGTAGCGTTGCCTGAGCAGCTCGCTCATACGGAAGGTAGTTTTATCGATGGCGGCCTTGGGTAAAAAGGTTTCGGTCAAGGTTTGTAAATCCGCCAGGACAGGGCCGAGCATCAGGCTGATTTGCGAGGGACGCCCCAACTTCTCGTAGGTTTGTAGAATGCGACCGAGCGGATCGTTGTAGGCAATCACCACCAGATGGGTGGATGGAATAGTGAGCATATCTCGGATCACGCGGTTGATGTGCTCGTCGCCAAAGCTGTAGCCATAGGTGATCAGCGTGCTATTGGGACGGCACACAGCGGCGGCGAGGTCCCGGAATAGCTCCACATAAGGGTAGTCTGAGGTCTCCCTGTCCTTGGCAGCATTGGGGTAGATCATCAGCTTGTGGGCACTGGCACCGTTTAATCCAGGGGCTTTCAGATAAGGCCCAACTTCGTCCACGCCAAAGGGTAGCCCGATACGACGTATGTCATTATCTGTCTGCACCCAGTCCACCGACCCATGCAGTTTGGTAAAACGGGCCACTCCTTCCAGATAGCGGGGCTCACCGCGGATTCCTGGTGGGTTGTAGTGCATGTCCAGGTCTAGCCGTGACGAGCGGAAGATCGGCATCAGATTGCCGAGAAAACGATCCAGCAGATGCAGTCCCGCCAGCTCGGCACCGGCCTCGATCATGCGGTCGTAGTTGGTGGTGAAGATGTTCAGCCGGTCCCGTACACCCGTGCGACTGGCGAAGCTCATCAGGAAGGTAACCAATGTATTGAACGCCCGCTCGCGATTGGCCTCAGTGGCCTGAGTAATACGGGCTTCACTTTGGAGGATGGACTTGGCGAATACTTCCAGCGCGCTGGTTAGTTCAGTACCTAGCGTCTCAGCTTCCTTATACTTCCCCAGTATCTCGAGGCCACATAGAAGTTCGTTTGCGGCACGGATCTGGTCTTCCAGATTGCCTGTTTTTCGCCCTATTTTTTTGGCGGCATTTTCCGCTGATTTCTTTATTTCATCCTTGTAGCTGGACAGGGTGATCTCTCTCATACCTGTAGCTGCTTCCTCTGCTGCCAGATAATGGACCGCATGGGTCAGCCCTGAACCTGCCAACAGCGATAGATGTTCTGACTGGAACAACGCCGTTAGCCAAGGCTCGATGTGATTGCGCAGTTCCTTGAGACCAAAGGCTTGATTCTGTTTTACCCAAGACGCTTCTTTACCTTCACAAAGCTGGAATTTTCCCTCTTCAGTGAGCGAAAAGTACACCGGGCGATGATCGTCCCTAACTTTCACGATGTTATTTGTTTCCGAAGCAGTCATGCTTGCCCTCTTTGCTACGTCATTCAATCACGTCAGAGGAGATCCGGCGTGAATTTCCTTTTCTTAAGGAGGCTCCTTAAAGGATTAGGTACCAGTCAGCTTGGATTGTAAATTTTATGGCTGAGCAGGCAATTGGACTGAGGTACACCTGTCGCTGAGTATGGGTATTTGAAGTTGTCGGTGGCTCAATAAACAGCGGTTTTCTCCAGTATTGTTTATCCTTTTACTCTTGATAACCGTGTACTGTTGTTGAAATCCGGGTTTTCTATGCTCGAGGGGCATAGAAAGGAGCAGGACATTCAACCGCTGCGTGGAAATCAAGATAGCAAGTTGACACTGTCGAGCCACTTAAGCAGTCGTACCAAATACGGCTCAATCAGAGTAATCAGAGAGATTTGGAGATCTGAACTAAAAAGCTGTTGCATGGATAGCAAAGTCGCCGTTACTGCCATATCCTATCCGGAAGTTCAACTCTGAACTTGATGTAACTGTTCCCCGCACTTCACTCATACCACCAGCGCAAGGGTCATTGGGCCACGCTCTAAAAACGTAATCTCCTGCTGGAAGATAGAGCACAATCTTCTCAGAAGTACGAATGTCCGCTATCGGCTGTGCATTCACAAATATTCTTGATGAGCATGCTCTCCCGAGAAAACCACTATCGCGTTTGATAGTGACACGGCCAGCGTTTGGAACAGAGCGAAGGTAAGTAGAATCAATGATTCGATCACTCGGCACTTCAACGGCTTTAGCATTGGAGATGGGCCGCGTAGCGCAACCAGCAATAAAAACTGCAAATACAATGAAAAGACAGCGTGTAAACATTGATCAAGAGCTAATTACTTGAAGTTTCACTATTTTTTCCAGGCCATGGGGATAGGATTATTTTCTTCGGCTGAGAACAAGTCCACACTCGGGAAACCGGGGAAAACATCATATTTTCGAAAACCCTTATAGAATCCGGAGCAACACAAGACCTTTCCCGTGACTTATTTTGGAACTATAAATCACCTTCCTTCCTTCGGAGGTAATCCACGGTAGCTAACGGAAGCTCATGTTTAAAAAGAGAAACTTGTAATCCTTTCCCGAGAAAGAAGAAAGGCTATAAGGATTAAAATTGATTAGCTGATATTGATTTGGTAAAGAGGTTTCCCCCTTGCTGTCGAATAAGTTGCAGGGTGTAACCGTTGATCTGGTTCCCAAGCATTGTAAATTGGAAAGTTTTTTCGGCTTCGCTATAGTTAGTATCAGGACCAAATAAGTGCTTCTCGCCATACCAAACCATGCCAGTGGCATATCTTACCCGGTAAGTCCCTAGCGGAACTTTAGTATCAAAAGTCTGGCCTCCGTTGACAAAAAATGAAATTACGTTTGCCCCAGTGGATGCATTAACGAGTTTGACGTAATAATGCTCCTTTCCAGGAGGAGTAATGATTTGGAATGGAGCTATTGATTCTAAAACTGTGAATCTTTTATAGATACCTTGTTTGACATCAACCGGAGGATAGACAGGGCCTTCCGGAACTGTAGAAGTCGCTGCTATATGCTTCGATGGAGGTACTACAGGAGGATGGCCAGAAACTTCCGGAACTGAAGAAGTCGCCGCTATCTGCTCGGATTCAGGTGCTACAGGAGGATGCTCAGAAAATTCCGGAACTGAAGAAGTTGGCGCTATTTGCTCGGATTCAGGTGCTACCTGTGTATTTAAATAAAACGCACCACCTACGAGTAGCCCTAGAATTATCCAATATCTATACTTAACCGTATGACGAATTATTTGAAGTAATGCTGGCTCCGATAACGGCGCTTGACACCGCCCACATATTGGCAAACGCCGATAATAATAGCTCTTAATGCGGTTTTGTATTCCACAGTTGGTACATACAACTAACTTCATGTCATCTTCCCTGCGAAGCGGCTTTCTAGATAGCTGTACGCAAAGTTTAAGCGCTTCGATTCTTCTTCTGCGTATTGCAACACCTCGGCCCGTTCATTAGAAAATTTGTCGGGATGAAATCCTGCAATTTTTCTTCGGTATGCTGCTTTTATATCCTCAAAAGATTTTGGCATTTGGTGCAAGCCCAGAATTTGAAGACAAATGCCAATTTGAGGGTCGGCAGAGAATGACCCGGGCTTATTTGTGGTATGCCTGGTCTCTTTCTGAGAGGTATGTGCCTCGTCTTTTGCTCGGTGCTGGTTCCGCAAGATATCTTCCGGCATTGCGAACGGTCGCTGCCACCCTTGCTCCGCAGCAATTTTATTTGCAAAGCGGAAGAGTGCTTCACGTCTGAATTCAGGATCAATTTTTCGAAGTGCGCCGAGGGGATACCAGCTTCCGTTAAGTGATCCATCAAACAGAAAACTAAGGCGTTTAGCTTCATCAGCGGAAATCTTCGTAAAGATAATGGACCTGGCATACAGGTATGATGGAAGCCAGAAGGGTAAGATTGTCTTATTGAGTAGTATGAGTGAGCCGAGGTAACCACCGATAATATAGGCCCACATTAAAACAAGCCAAATCCACTCAAGATCACTGCTTTTTAATTCTCTTTCAAGAGGATCAGATATCGGGTGGAGAAGATCGGCACCCACGACAACAAGCATAATGCCTCCTGCCCCGGTTCCAACTCTAAATAGCAGGTCGTAAACATGCGTGTAACTGATAGCCATCTCTATTAGCGAGCTTGCAGCAGCCTGGCTCGGCGACTCTCCAATCCGGTTAATCTTTGATGTCATTAGAGTTTAAATCTCTAGCTCAGCAGCTACAACTGCTTTTTGCATTAAGATCTCCTTCTCGACTGTCACGGGCGGCTGGGTCAGAGCAGAGGGTGGGGGCAGGGGCCTTGGAGGAAGCCAGGAACCGGAGATGAAACTGAAGAGAAGCCAGGACAGGGATCAGGAATGGGAGCTTTGATCTGTATTTATAAGGGCTTGCGTTTGAAACCGATTGTGCTCGCATCGACGCCGTTCTCGCCTCGAATTAACTGTTAATAACGGAGCGATCATGCTCACGCGCCGCCTTGCACATTCCATCATGGCGTGCTCACGCTAACTGCAAATGAAAGCCGATCTAGATTGAGAATGGCGATGCTGTAGGAAGACGTAAAGACGCTTCCATCAAGACTCCATAAGTAAAAAAAAATGGATAGAACATGAATAAAGAAGGGACCCTGGCTCTTTATAAAAAGGGCCGGGAGGCCTGGAATGTTTGGGCTAAGGAGATGCTGGGCCGGCAGGATAAGCTTATGGAGACTGAAGAGTGGCTGCCGGGGAAAGGAGCTCAGAATGCAGCTACTCAAAGTTGGTTCACTGCCGCGAGGAGCGATTTCTCTGGGCAAAATTTCGAAGATGAGGCTGACTTCTCCAATTTTGAGTTCCCAGGAGAGGTAGATTTTACAGAAGTTAAATTCGCAAAGCAGGCTCTATTCAGGGAAGCAAAGTTCAACGGCGATGCGGAGTTCAGGAACACGACGTTCAGTAGTGATGCGGACTTCTGGAATGCAACATTTAGCGGCGAGGCGAGGTTCGAGAACGCAACGTTCAGCGACTATGCGAAATTCATGAGAGCGAAGTTTAGCAAAGCGGGTTTTGCGGAAGCAGTGTTCAATGGCGATACGTTGTTTGAGAACGCGAAGTTCAGCAGCGATGCAGTTTTCGAGGCAGCAACATTCAGTGGCTATATAGTGTTCGAGAACGCGAAATTCGACGGCGCTGGGGAGTTCTTGAATGCAACATTCAGTGGCGATGCGAATTTCAAGAGGGCGAAGTTCGGTGGCTATGCAAGGTTTGGGAACGCGGCCTTCAGCGGCAATGCTGGTTTCGAGGAAGCGAAGTTCAGCGACAATGTGTGGTTCGACGAAGCAACATTCAGCAAACCTGCGAAGTTCGAAAAGGTGATGTTCTACAGCAACGCGGGGTTCTATAAAACGAAGTTCAGCGACAATGTGGGATTCGACGAAGCCATGTTCTGCGGCAATGCGGGGTTTTACCAAGTCATTTTTGAGAGCATTGCAGATTTTTCTGGAACTACTTTCCGGAAGGAGGCTAACTTCGTCGCTATTAAGGGGCAGAGTTTTTTTACTCTCAAGAATGTGAGATTTCTTTCTGTTCCCGACTTCGAGCAAGCGAATTTTGCGGAAGCCCCAAGGCTTGATCATTTATCTGTGCAAGCATTAGGTAATGAACCGGATATCGCGGCACGATGGCGCGCATTAAGACGGCTTGCCACTCAAGGGCATGACTATCAACGCGAGCTGAATTTTCTTGCTGATGAGATCAAATCCTTACGCGGTGTTGAAGACAAAAAATGGCCATGTCCAACCAACCTTTTCAAGGGCAAGAAGATCTGGCCCGGTGCGGGGCGCTACTGGGCAGGGCTTTTCTATCAACGGCTCTCGGATTTCGGCCGCTCAGCGTTCCGTCCCCTCTTATGGTGGATGAGCGCCACAGCTGTCTTTTGGCTATATTACCTTTCCGCACATTTGGAATTCTCAGGCTGGGACAGTATTGAGATTCTCTCGACTATCCCACCGTTAACTTGTGTTAGTGAGACTTCAAGCAGCCCGCTAATGGCTGCACTCTACCTTTCTGTTAATAATGGTCTTGTTATTTCAGGGTTAAGCCGCTCTGAAAAGCTGATGCAAAGCTATGTCTGTCTTTATGGAAAAAATGAACTGGGCCCAATCATGCCCGATGTGGTGGTATTTGCCGGAATCACCCAGACAATCTTTTCAGCCGTACTGATTTTTTTGTTTCTGCTGGCGCTGAGAAATTACTTCAGGATTAAGTGAGAAGGAGGTGAGCTGGTTGCATCGTGAAGGTATACTCAAACGGGTCTCCATAAGAGACAAAAAAGAGTCTCATCGCAAGTAAGAGCTGCGTGGCGGTCTATCAGTCATTATCCCGGCAGTTGAAACAGGCGCAACGATGTACCGTTACAGGATTTCCCCGCGTATCCGAAGCAGTATTTGTAGCAAAAAATCACTCCCTTTTGCCACAGCTTTATGAATGATAAAGGACGTTATCATTCTCAGCTGACTTACCCGCATCGTCTACGTTACTCACCTAATCAGCTTGCGGTGGTTGCTTCGCATAATATCTAAGAAAATGTTGTCAATTCCAGTCTCTTAAGGGGGTCAATTCAGAAGAAAATCAAAAAACGCTTAATGTAAATCGACCACGACGGAATACTCTCGGGATAACTCAAGCATTTGGGGGATCCATGTCAGTTTATAGAGTTGATTCCCCAGCGGATCAACCTTGAATGGCTGCTTGAAATCACTCTTACCCATTTCTGTTGTTACGTCCGCAATTTTGTCCCTTACAGCTTTATCAAGACGCTCTCCGGTTTTAGCATGCTCAGAATCAGTCGACAGATTCTTGGCGCGTGCACCACTTCGGCTAGCCGTGGCGGTACATTGAAATGGGCGGTCAATGGAAGAAAATTTCTCAGGAGTAATGGCCATAATTCTAAATGTACCAAGGTCAACAGCCATCTGACCTACCAAAATTGAGGCGGCGGTGAGGGTTTTTACGGCAGGGTCATCACGGGTTTCTTTCATCAATCGGTCGATCTCTTTAATCATTTTTGGTGCAGTGCAAACTTTTGAGGCCTGTAGGTATTGACTCTCGGCCAGTTTTGCCCAGCGTTGACTTTCCTTGGTATCACGTTGAATTCCCCATCCGTTGGCATACATGCGAGAGAGAGCCGCTTGAGCCGGGGCATTGCCCTTGTTAGCAGCGGCCTGATAATATTGAAGCGCACGCTGATAGCCTTGCGGCAGTTGCTGCCCTTGATTTTCATAGAGCTGCCCAAGGGCAAAATTAGCATCGGCATACCCTTGTGTAGCCGCAATATTTAACCAATATATTTGCATCTTTATGCTTGGCCAGGCATATCCACGGGGTCTGGCCCTTCCATATGCGACTTCACCGGTGATAGGAGGCAGTTCCCTTGTTCTTGAGTCTCCCCCGGTTGCTAGTACTATTTCGGAGCAATCATTAAAGCCATCGCCTTCGATCACGCCTGCCCATCCTCTGCCGTGGGCATCACGGGCAATATCCATAGATAAAGAAATCGGTGGGGGAGTTGGTGCCAGAGGTTGCATGTTCATTTTTCCTACCCTGTAATATTCCTCCTTTAGGGCATTCTCCTTGATCTGGTTTTCCTGACGTACTCGTACTCTCTCTTCCGGCGTCATTCGCGGTAGCGCCTGAAGCATTCTTATATATTCTCCCTCCCATTCCCGCTGCTTGGTCTCGATTTCGGCGGCTGCCTGTTGCCGTCGCCGTTGCTCCTCCATAATCTGTTCCCTCGTCGGAGGTTTGGGCACTGATCGCAGGTTAAGAACTCCGGTATTGATATCAAAGCTTCCCCCCAGGGCTGTTTCGATAGCAGGTGAGTCCGATTGCTCTGGCTGGCGGAATGTTCGAAGAGTACCGTTGGCTCTGAGTATATGCCTGTCCCTACTGTGCGGCCCGGTGAGATTGATTTCAACGCCGATTTTTTCATCGCAGGTACTCCCCTTCAAAGTGCCTACAAGCAGCTTTTGAGCGAGAGCGATGGTGATCTCATTCGCTCCTTCCTTGCTCTGCCTTTGTAATTCAGCGAGCCTTTGCATTTCGGCTTTCTGTCGTTCCTGCTCCTGCTGTTCTAGGGTCATGCCGACTGTCGGCGTAACTTGGGGTACATCCAGGCCATTAAAAATGGGGTGCCGATGAGATCCATATTGCTGATCTAGGGCTTGCTGGTAAGCAGCTTGTTGGTTGGCTAGAGCTTTTTGATATAGCTCCAGCCCGGGAGCAACACAGCCTGAAGTCAGAATTGCTAATATAATTAACGTTATAAATTTACTCAAGAATTTGAACATTCCTCACCTATTACTTACTTAAGGTTAACTACTGCTGACCCCGGAGAAGCATTTCCTTCTTTGTCTGATAGGCGCCCGTCAGTAGTACCTTACGATGGGCCGGTGGAGTTGAGGCTTTCGAACTCAGCAGGTCTGATTTGCAGTCCTTCATCTTGGCTTTGTGAATTCCTCGCGCCGCAACCCATCGTAGAGCAGGATGGATAAATGCGTGGTCAATATTCAGGATTATGGTGAGTTAAACTAAACTCGACAATAAAATTTGTAAGATGATTCAAACTTGGGATGTGGTCGCGAAACAGTGTTGGCGGCATCTTATTTTGTCATACCCTAAAATGTCATGATAAAGCTCAAGCTCATCTATTGACGTAAGATGTTGTAGATGTTAGAAATCATCTTTACGGGTTTAACAAAAATAATGCAGAAGACAAATCGAACGGACTCCCCTGAGAGCTTCGCATCCTTATTTGAAAAGCCCAGTGGGCTTGCAACTTGGAAAGCTTGGTTCGCAGCGTTATTAGTAGTTTTCTTCTTTTTCACAATCGCTTGGTTTATCCCCTCATTCGGCGAAAACCTAGTTACCGTGGGGCTCTACATACTCCTGTTCACAGTCGGAGTGGGTTGCATCGGCAAGTCATATTCCGACGTGAAGTTCATAGATCGTGGAACACGACTTGCTTCAGAGCAGGTTCGGATTCTCGAAGAAGTCGACGATTCCAAGACATTTCTCGATTGCGCACAAGTAAGCGTATTTCGGTCCCACATCGAAAACCTTTACACGATTTCGAGCGCCCCATTACCGGTGGACCCCTGAGCGGGTTAGGGGTAGCGTTTTATACGACCCTTCTAGGGGCTGCATTTGGGGAAGTTGTTCTTCGTATTTTAACTAGTGTTGTGAATGCCAGCATCACCTGTTACACCGCGCATATTGCAGAGCTGACTCAGGTACATTTCCTTACCTTCATGCGCAAGCAGAGGAGTAGTTAACCATAAAGCTCTCACCGCCGAATCGATTCTCCAACTTCTATGAATCGTTCAGGATCTGATATTCGGAACGATGACAATCTTCGTTCTACTGATGATTGTTTTCCTCTCTATGGTAAAAAACCGCCGCCCACCGCTACAGTTGAGAGTTATCCGAGACTATGAATCCAGAACAGAGAACGACGCTTCAACCCTATGCCCCTGACAGACCGACCAATCCTTATACTGCTTAACTATGAACCCCATCAACCCCAGAGACTATTTCAAATCCTCAGTACTTCATCTTTCACTCGATCAACTGATTCGAGGTCCTGTCAGCAACTTGAATGGCGTCTCTGCCGGTGCCGAAGCAGCTTTGAATGGCATCGGTATTCTTTCGGTTTTTGACTTGGCTTTTTCAGAAGTCTTTCGCTCAGCAACCTACATTAATGCGATTGATGATGTCCACGCGGATTCTGCAAGGACAATGCAGATTCCCCGGCACATGCTGGACGAAGGGGTGAATACTTCAGACATCGCCAGGGTACGTGAGCTGGGCATTAAAACGATTAAGGGTATTGGCGAAGTCACTGGGAGGAAAATTAGAGATACGATGGCCATTCAATCGATCCGCGATCTGGCCCTGTGGCCTCCTTACCTGGCCGCAGTCCGCGTGGTGAACGCCGAATATGGCCTGGGAATGGATAGCAATGCCGATCCCGAAACTCCGCAGGATCTGGTGCCCCGTACTGGAGAGTACCCCGTTGAGATCGTCCGATACAACAGTGTGGTCCTGATTAAATCTCCCCGGATAGAAGCGAAGCACTATAAACCGCTGGAGAGATCGGGCAAAGTCAGTTTCAACCTCGATGATCAAAATGCCGGATTTACAGAACCTGGCTTTGGCGCGCTCCTGAATTATTCGCAAAGCTGGTATGTGGAGGGGATTACGAACGGTTCGCTGCTCCACTGCGTGGCCTTGGCTCCCGGAGAAAGCACCAAGGTCGCGGTAATCAACTGGCGACGAGCAAGCAGCGGAACCACTATAGAGGATATCTCGCAAACCGAACGCCTTTCCAATACGCTGACCCAAAGCAGGGCGATGAGTGAAATCGTTGAAGCCACAGCGCGCGAAATGCAAGAGGGGTCATCAGAGGTTGATTCGGACTCAGAAACCTACTCGGAATCACAGGGGGGATGGAGCTTTGCCATTCTTGCCGGGATGGGCGGTCAACACACATCCGGAGATACGGATACGAACACTAACGCATATACCTCATCAAGCGGTGAGCGCAACATCAGCTCCACAATGCAACAAAAAATCGATAGCAGCACCCAGCAAAAATCCTTCTCTGCTAGAAACCGAAGAGCCTCGGTGGTCACCGAAGTGCTTGATACGGAGTCAGAGAGTATCAGCACGCGAACCATCACTAACTACAATCATATGCATGCCCTCACCATGCAGTACTGGCAAGTGATTCAGGTCTACAGAACAGAAGTGCGACTGGAGAGCTATCGCCGTTGCCTCTTTATTCCGATGGAAGTCTTCGACTTCAAAGACGAACGCCTCATAGAACGCTTCAAGAACGTACTTATCAGATCAGCATTGAATCCGTTAACCCGGGAACTGCTTGTGGCCAGCACCAATCGCGTCAATGTGCGATTCACGGCACCGCCACCCTATTCAGCAATGCAGGAAGGACGTGGTAAAGCCATCGCAGCGGCAAAGTTCGCAGTCAGCCTGAAGAATTTGAACCGCTTAGGATTGATCAGCGATTTCGATCGGGAATCCCTCTCATGGTCGATGAATTCAGACATTCAGTTATACAATATCAAATGGGATACAAACGAGAGTGATTCGCTTAAGCACTTTACTATCATCGCCGAGGATGGCCAAACCACGGACGTTACCGACAACGGCACCGGGTTTAGCAGCTTCCGAGTGAATCCGGACATCATTCAACCTTTACCGCTGAGCAAAATAGATCGGATCGTTGTCGTCTTCGATAATCCGGCCAATGATTTCATTCAATCCTCTTCATTTCAGTTCAAACTCTTGGGCAACCACTATAAGACCTTTACATTAAAGTTCTTTGTGGATAAAACGAAAGCCTCAATCAAGCTCCTGGAGTTCGACCAAGCGGTGGTATCCAACGAACTTTCAGATCTGCTTAATCAGCATGCTTTGTATTACAGTCAGCAGATCTGGATGAATGTCGATGCGCATTTTCTCACGATGCAATTGAGTCAATACAGCTTCAACGGCCAGCCCATCACAGAATCGATCGACCCGAAACCGGTAGCCGTGGTAGGTAATTGTCTGGGCTTTATTTGGCACAACCGTGCGGATAAAGAGTGGAATGATTGGGTGAAGAACAATATCAACCTCGATCGCGTCACTAGGCAACGCATTGCTTTGCCAACGGACGGCGTGTTCGGCGAAGCGGTACTTGGTCGATTCAACTCAGCCGAGAAGCTCGATTTCACTCGGTTCTGGAATTGGCAGGATTCGCCGCCTCCTGTGACCTCGCCGGAGATCGCGCCCCTGCAGGCGGGCCAGCAGGATGCCAACCAGCCGCAGCAACCGGGTAGACTGGATTCACCGGTGGTAAATATCATGAACCCTACGGCGCTGCCCGATCCGATCGGCATGCCAGGTATCCTGCAGGCCATTGCGGCGGCCAATCTCTTCAGGGATATGACCGGTATCACACAGGCAGCCACACTTGCCAGCGCGGTCACCCAGGCTTCTGCTGAGGGAGCCGCGCAAGTCGGCCAGCAGGTCGCTTCTAACCTCAATGCCCAGGTAGAACTGTCCAAAACGCTCGCCGCACTCGTCCCCATGCTCTTCGGCTTCCCCCCCCTCGGCACACCGGCAGGCGCAAAGAACGCTTCGGTGTCTGGCGCTTTATTCAATGCTGCGCAGAATCAGGATGCAAAAAACAAGAATAACAATGTATCCCCTCCTGGGGGGGTGGCACAACCCGTACCCGCACCGGGCAATCCTTCGGGCGCATCGGTTTCCGGACAGCAATCTACTCCTCTCAGCCGCGGCGAAACCGGGCAGGTTCTTGATATGATGACCGGCGCAGGAGCGGTTCGTGGCATTCCGCTGGACCTCATCCAGAGCATAGTTACCGGTCAGGTTCCTTCTTCCACCGCCTCCAAAGTTAAGATCGTCGGTGATCCACTTGATGCTTCACCGCAATCGGTTGACCTCGCAGAGTTGTTGGCCCAACACATCAAGAGTCGCTCAAGGGTGCCGAGATCAAGAGACGTTTGCGTCGATGCCTGCTATCAATATCTGCTGGATACTCTCCGCGAAAACGATGTAGAGACCTTTGAGCTGAGGGGCTTTGATCACCATTTCCCGCACATTCGCACCCACAGCGGAGACAAACTGTCCGGACCCTCATTCGTAAAGCTCTTTTATTCAAATTCGGAGCACATCAACTGGCAGGGTCTCCCCCGGTCGTGCCGGGGGAAGGGGCCTATCGGTGCGCTGCTGTTCGCCGATATGATAGCCGGTCGTGCAGGCGGCATAACGATTACTAAAGACAAATGGCCCCAGAACATGCTACCTGGCACCCTGCTTCAGCTATGGACCGATGAGCAAGCCTTTAATGAGGTGCGCGACACGGGTCGGACTTTGGGGGGGGGGATTGGCCATGCACCCATCTTCCTCCAGTATAAGGACAATGATCCGACGAGTGATACCATCATCGTAGCCGATCAGTATAATCTGAGCACGGAATACAAGTATCCGGTGTATAACCTAAGATATGTGATCGCCGCCCGACCTGCCAAAATTGAGCTGGTGAGCATCTGAAAGACTCCTGAAAACAGTCTGAATTTATTAAAAACTGTCAACTGAAGTCGTCATATTCATACATTACATTCGGTAAAGGCCGGACGTTTACCGTTAATCTGTCCAACATCCTCAATACATAACTTTAAACGTCGGACTATCCTCCGGCCGGGTCTTGCGGTGGTCATAGATGCGGGTGGTGGCAATATTGGCATGTCCCAGCCACTCCTGCACCTTGGCGATGTCAGCCCCGTTATCCAGCGCATTGGTCGCGGCCGTCGCCCGCATCACATGCGGCCCCATATTCTCCCCAAAAATCCCCAATTTCCTTAAATACTTCAACACCACCTCGAAATAGATGGAATCGGGAGTCAGTGGTGTCATGGTATGGCCGTGCACATTATTTTTGACCGGCCGGAACAAGGGCGCATCGGGATGAGGTCCATGGCCCGCGGCCTGCAGATACTCTTCAATCAGGGTGAGTGTACCCGGATGGGTGGGAATGAAGCGCATCTTGCCGCCCTTGCCCTTGATGCGTAGGTGCGGCACCCCGCGGCGCATCTGGTTGTAGTCCTTCACCTTCAGTTTGGCCAATTCCTCGCGCCGGATGCCGTGATAGAGCAGGGCGGAGAGAATCGCCCGGTCACGCTTGCCCTTGAGCGTTTTCGCGTTTGGCGCCTCGAGCAGAGCGCGCGCCTGAACATCGCCCAGTGCAGGAGTCTTACCCTGCCAGGATTCGACCGGGGGGCGCTTCACGCCTTTGACCGGATTGTGCGTGACCGCATTGGACTCGCACAGATACTCGAACAGGGAGGAGAGCGCCGCCAGTTTCCTCCTGATGGTGGCGCCACCAAGTTGCTGCTCTTCCAGGCTCTTCCTCCAGGCTAGCACATGGCTGCGCGTGACAATCCGAAAGTCCTCCGGCCTGACGATGCCGGCAAAAGCCATGAAGCCGCGCAGGTCGTTCTGGTACGCGCGCCGGGTCTGCCGGCTGTCGATGTTGGCGAACCACTCGATCTCGGGTGGAACTTCGGCAAGCTTGCGAAATTGTGCAAAGGTAAGGGCGGCGCCGGAGGCAGGCACAGCCTGAGTCGCCGGGGGAACCATCAGTTCTTCACTCATGCCAATTCATCCTGAGGAACAAGTAAGCTAGTATCCATGCTGATAATATGGGTATCTTTTTTCAACGCAAGCACTCATGCCAGGCGACGATCATGGGGACGGAGGCGAATCCTCCCGCTCCCGGTCTTTCCATCCCGTCTTTCGGCAACCCGCGGCAGCGGCCGGAACACAGGCGCGCCGACCGGGAAAAACTCCAAAGGGCACCCTCGATTTTTTTCCTATATATATATGCACACCATTGTCATATAGCCGCCTATTCGGGTCAAGCCAGTTACAGCTGGTCAACCGGCACGCTTGCGCGCGGCCAACAGTTTCCTCGCGCGCTCGACGATCCGATCAGTATTAAACTCGCCCAACTGTCCGTCCGCAACTTGCGCCAGGGCTTGGTCGATGTCCGCCTTGAGGACTGCGAGTTCCTCCTGCCGGATCGCGCGCTTGGTCTTCCACTCGCGCAGTGCTTCGCGGATCACTTCGCTCGCCGAAGCATAGTCGCCATCGAGCACGGCTGACTTGATCGTCTCAGCCAGTTCAGGGGTGAGCGTGATGGTCAGGCGCTCGAGTTCGGGCATTGGATCTCCAGATAGCGGATTCTTGTAGATCATACTTTATCATACTTTTGGGCTGAAGCTGGAGCGGAATTTTACCCATGATAAAATATGTTATCATGGGTAAAAAATAGAAGGGGAGAACCACCTTCCAACGATATATCGTTTTATTGATCGAACCATTAACCCATGATAAGCTGGACATATAGCCTAGCTTATGGAGATCAAATGCGTGAAGTTGGAGCCTTTGAGGCAAAGAACAAACTAGGGACGTTGCTCGATTGGGTGGAGAACGGTGAAGAAGTGATTATCACCCGCCATGGCAAAGCCGTGGCCCGGTTAATTCCGAATACTCCCCTTCATGATTCCAGTAAGGCGGTGGCAGCTGCCAAGCGCATCCGTAGCCGAGCAGTTGCCCTAAAACACGGTGGCGCCTTTGACTGGCAGGAATGGAAAGTCTATCGTGATGAAGGCCGTACGTGAGCTTGATACTTGACAGTTCAGTCACCTTGGCATGGCTCTACAGTGACGAGTTGACCCCTGCCACCCAGAAAGTTTTCGATCAGGTTGTCGCTGCCGGTGCACGAGTGCCATCGCTCTGGCGCTTGGAAGTAGCCAACAGTCTGCAAGGAGGAGTCAGGCGAGGACGCATCAGTAAAGAGTTTCGAGATGCGGCCCTGACAGATTTGGGGCTGTTGGATATCGCGATCGATTCGGATACAGACACCTTTGCTTGGTCAAGCACACTGCGTTTGGCCGAGCGGTGCGGTCTCACCCTATATGATGCCGCCTATCTTGAACTGGCCCAGCGACTCGAACTTCCTTTGGCAACACTGGATCAGGAGCTGCGTGCCGCGGGAAACGCACTCGGTCTTGCCCTGCTTGGTCAGTAAGTGAACTCTTAAAATGGTTTCCCGAATCGCGAGGGTTCAATCTGGAGTTACGGCGAGAGTGACGCGCTCAACTGTGCTTGCCAGCCAAATACCCTTAGTCAGGTATGCAGGGCTCTGGAGAAGTAGATGAGCTCGCCTAAGTACATGCCCCAGCAATTAGATTCAGAATCTCTTCTTCGCGAAGGTTTGCGTCTGCTGCGGCCTTTTTGGAAAGTTGCTTTCCTGGCAACCTCGCTGGGGGCTCTGAGTGGCTTTTCCACACCATGGTTATTAGCAACTGTCAACACGGCACTCTATGCGGAGCAAGGATCTACGATGGCACTGCTCCTGCTCTTCGCCGGCTTGTGTCTGATGACGATAATGGGGGAGATCGCTTCCGACCTGGGTAATAGCTATATCGGGCAGCATGTCGTTGCCAAGTTGCGAAGAGATTTATCCGAGAAGATACTTTCGGCGCCTATCGTGGAAATAGAGCGATTTCGCGTCCATCGCATCACCACAACACTCAATCAAGATATCGATGTTATCAGTAATTTCACTTTTGGATTCTCGGGGCTGGCTATTGCAATTGCAGTTGCCATCGGTTGTTTCGTTTACTTGGCGGTGCTATCGCCACTACTCTGCCTAATCGCGGTTATCGCGATCGCACTGGGCAGTTGGGTTCATGCTACGGCACGCCAGCAGGGGATAAAGGGTTTTGACGCGGCCCGGGAAGCTCAGGATGAACTGCAGAAGCAATATTATGCCATTACCGAAGGTGCCAAAGAACTTCGGATTAATCGTGCCAGACGTCAGCATATATACGATGATCGGCTCAAACAGACAATAGATAGGATACGTGATCTGCGCATTCGGGCAATGAGGATTTTCGTGTTCGCAAATGCCTTCGGCTCAGCTCTGTTTTTCATCGTAATTGGAATAATTTTGGCATTGCAAGGTTCGATGAATTTCGGTTCCGAGGTGCTTTCCGGATTCGTACTGGTGCTTCTGTATGTGAAAGGGCCGCTGACGCAACTCATCAGTACATTGCCGTTGCTTGGACAAACACAAATAGCTATCAAACGGTTGGCTGAGCTATCCCTTAGATTTTCCAATCCCGAGGCGAACCTGCTTGTCCCGACCTCAAAAAAATATCCTCCCCAAGGAGCTGGATCCATCGAACTAAAGGGTGTGACATACACGTATTCTGATGTAAGTGGATCCACTGTCTTCTGCCTGGGACCGGTCGATCTGTGCATAAAGACTGGCGAGATGCTATTCCTCGTAGGCGAGAACGGCAGTGGAAAGACAACGCTCATTAAGCTGCTGCTGGGCCTTTATGAACCGCAGGAAGGAATAATACTGCTTGATGGCGCTCCTGTTGTAGCTGGTAATCGAGATGATTATCGACAACTGTTCAGTACCGTCTTTTCTGATTATTACCTGTTCGAAGACTTTGTCATTGGTAAGGATTTTACCGCGGAGACTTTGGTCTATCTGGAACGCTTGGAATTGACTCACAAAGTGTCGGTAAAAGACGGAAAGTTTTCAACTACAGACTTGTCGACCGGCCAGCGCAAGCGGCTAGCCTTAGTGCATGCTTATCTTGATCTACGTCCTGTCATTGTTTTCGATGAGTGGGCAGCCGATCAGGATCCAGCATTCCGTCGAATCTTCTACACGGAAATATTGCCAGAACTCAAGCGGGACGGAAAAACCTTGATTGTAATCTCGCATGATGACAGATATTTTCATGTTGCGGATCGCGTGGTTCACATGGTCAACGGTAGAACGATAACCCACCATCATACTCAAAAGTAGTGGCAAACTACAATCATGGCAGGATCAACTCTTATGATTAGATGACCCAGTACCTATATTCCGCTTCGATAATGCTGGTTTTAACATGCACGCTCACCATAACAGCGCTGTCTGCGGCGGACAGAAAATCACATATTCGCCCCCTACCGGCACATCCATCAGCCGGTAAATCCCGATCTGCTCTCTTCTGGAAGATTGGCATCCTGGAAGGAGAGCGGCTGGCGCCATAGATGGGAAGTCACGGTCGAGCAGCGACTTACGCGACCTCGAGCGGATCAATTTGCTCTAGATCGCTCAGCAGTTTCTCAGCATGAGCAAGTCCGATCGACCGCATGCCGCCGCGTGGCACTCCCACGATCCGGGAAACGAAGGCCTCGTCGTTGATGCTTTCAGCAGCGACCTGAGAAACCTGATCCCATGGGAGTTGGAGCGCTGCTGCCAGAGTGGCGAATGCGCCGGTGTGGTACGCGGCACGAGCGTTTGCATGCTGTCGAAAGCGCCAGACCATATCTTCTGGGTGGGCCACCCGCGGTAAAACGGGCGTCCTATCGCATGCAGCCAAGGTGGTCGCCAATCCGTCCGGCGCGCGCCCGGCACGGCGGCTCGATGTTTTGACTAGCACCGTTGCGTCGCGACGGACGCGATAGCCTGCTTGCGCAGCCGCCTCGACGAACTTTCCATCCTCGCCACTTCGGACCGGCTCGAACCCACCAAGCTGTCGATACACATCCGCCCACACTGCCGTACTCGCCCCACTCGTCCAGTGATGTGTCTCTGGCGCCTCCCAAGGCACCGGATCGATAATGCGGCGAAGTTGATGCAGTCGCTCAAGGTAGGCGTCCATTCGATCCAGTTTATCTGGCACTCGGCGTTCGCCGCGCGTGATCCTTCCCACGACCACGTCGGCATGCTCCAACGCCGCGAGGTTTGTGGCTACCCAATCCAACGCTGGTTCACTATCTGCATCAGTCGTCAGCAAGGTGCCGTCAGGTGCGCTGCGCAACGCCAGCGCCATTGCGCGTCGTCGCGCAGCGCCGGCACTAGGTGAATCGCCTGCATGACAATAGTCGCTCACAATCGAGAAGGGTAGCGCTGCGGCCCGTCGCTGAACAAAATTAATGCTGCCATCGGTACAATTGTCGAAGAACAGGCAGAGAACGAATGATAATCTCCCTTGCTGCTGCGCCAGGGCCGTAAGCAGGTGCGGAAGGCGCTTGATCTCATTGCGGACTGGAACGCCGATTGCAACGGAATAGGCTTCGAGTTGGGGTATCAGCATAAGCCTGCGTCATTTGTGCGGCCAGAGTAGAAGTCGGCGAACATTTGTCTGACCTTCAGCTAGTGAAGCGCTGCTATTTCAATACGCGTTGCCAAGTTTTGCGCCAGCGTTCATTGAAGCTCAATAGATTCAAACGCTCTGCGTTCAGCGAAGTTCCAGTGGGCGCGCAAACAAAAACACAAGGTGTGACAGCGAATCCAAGCGCTGAAAGCGCATCGAGACCTTTTGCTTTGGGCCCTGCTCTCGCCGGTGTTGCATTTAGAACAAGACTCATGTCGAGGTCGCGCACAGCTCCTTTTCTATTTCTATCAGTGCCATATCGGCCACGAGCTTGATATGCGCTGTGCAGTGAACGGTGGAAGTGCCGATGAAACTGCCATGCTCGCCAAGCTTGTTTGACGGCGAACCACCTCCGCAAAGCCCGAAATAAGAGCAGGACTGTCTGCAGGCCGTAACGCCCGCGCTAATGTCACGTGTCAGATTACGAAAGGTATGAGACTCGAACATCTCGTCTAATGTTTGCGTTTCGACGTGACCGAAAATGAAGTCATCGTAAAGTGGATGCCGCAACCCCTGAAGCTCCGGTGAGAATCCGCTCACACGACCACGCCAGTCGACGCAAAGTAAGCCTGCTGGTGTTGCGGTGATACTGCGGCGCTCTTCTCCACCGGACAATATTGCATCACGCATACTTTCAAATTCACGAATCTTGACACTGCCATCACAGCACAATGATCTGAACTCTGCAAGAAAATCCGCATATCTTTGAATCACGTCCGTGCCACCTAAAACAACTGAGGTATGAGCGCCATCGCTTTCCTCGAGATTGAGCCCAACTTCAGTAGGTCCAAGATCTGCAAAAAAGCGATGTATCGCCTGAGCGTGGTCCAGCGAGGCTTCCGTCAGGACTGCGATTACTGTGAATGGAATTCCACGAGCATGTAGGCGTTCGCATGCCGCCATCACAGCAGCATGAGTGGGACGGCCGTTCCGTGTGTGCCGATACGCATCATGAAGAAATGCGGGCCCATCGATGCTAACGCCGACCTCGATACCCAGTTCCTCGAACACGTCGCACCACGCATCATCAAGCAGCACGGCGTTGGTCTGCAGGGTCTGGCGAAGAGACACATTCGATGGTGTGATTTCTCGGATTAATCGGTTCGCCTTTCGATAAAAATCCGCCGGTACAACGAGCGGCTCGCCAGCGTGCCAGCGCAATTCCAAATCGTGATCCGAGCGTTTCGATTCGAATACGCGATACAGGGAAAGTGCCGCGATTTCGGGTTTCATATGCCCCCGATTGTCCTTATCCGGCAAATAGCAGTATCTACAAGCCAAGTTACAGAAAGGTGTTGGCTGGAGCACGATCTGCTTGATCGGCCCAAGCGACACCCCCATCTCGTTCGTCCACGCGGGTTGCCGTATCGCGTGTTGCATTGGGTGCATGACCCTTGTCATGACCCTGCCGCCCATTCGAACTGGCCCGCGACGAGTAACGCAACATCATCGTCTCCAACACAGTTCGTTGCACCATCATGGATGAAGTTTTGTGTGACGGCGATGTAGGCGTAATCAGGCGGCAGCCGAAGTCGCAATATCTGATGATTCGGCCGGCATGCGAAGAAGTCATGAACCAGCCTGCGCGCAAAATCAGGGTTGTTATCGTCGAGCGCGCCTGGCTCTAAACCTTCGAGCAAGCCGGGAACGGAAAGATTGACAAAGTCGAGATAACGTTCTTGAGCGCCGATATTCAATGCCACGACTTGGAACCCCGCACTGCGTTCACGTGCTGGTAGGCGGTCGTGGTTGTCGACGTGGAGTCCGACATAAGTGTTCGTGATATAGTCATATGCAGTCGAGCGCTGATGCGCGGGTGTTGTCTGCAAGTCGCACGAGCGAAGTGCAATCGTGCGAATTCCGGAATTGGACAAGGCCTGAACCACCCGTTCGGCCAATTCCCACAATACCGCGTTCCGAGCATCGGCCGTGCACGCGCCATTGATCAGTTTGGTGCCTTCCGACCAATACCAGGAACGAACACGTTCGTCGACATGAATTATCGTCACTGCGTTTGACAATGCCACTCGCTGGTTCGCTGCTTCGCTGGCTACGTCGCCTAACATCAGGTCTCGCCAACTTGGACTGGCGACGTAACGTAGGTTCGGAGTCTGAAGCTGCTCGACGCCAAAGGTTTCCGCCAATCCGCAATTGCTTAGTGTGCTCGCTCCGATAAACTGGATCTGCAACTGATACTTTCGGAAGTCCGGCTCCAGTGCATTCATGATTTCTAGCTTTGAGGGGTTGTGCTACTGTTTAATGGGAATGCGAAAAATGGGAGGAACTTATAAACATATACCAAAGTCTTCTACTGTCGAGCGCAACCTCGCACTCAATCCGATAGGCAGTTCAATGCCGAGTTCAAACCAGTCATCGAAATTTACTGGTCTGCATGACGTGAAGCTCCGTGCTGCGGCAGATACAAACACAAGTAACTACTCGTCTCTCATCAAGGCTGGGTTCAAGCCTACCCCCTGGACAGGTTTGTTAGCGACGCTGTTTGAAAATCTCATGCGCTGAATCAACAGTGTTGATCGCGAGTAACAAGTCGTATCGTCTAAGAACCGCTCAATGAGCTGGTTCGCATTCGACTCACCATTCGATAGAATTCTCCCTTTGTCAGCGTTGGAAAGGGATCTCCCTGAAGTTGGAATACGAGATGATCCAACAGGCTTCCCACCCATCCTGCCCATCTAGCTCTGAGATCCTCATCAACGATGCTTCTAAGAGTCTGCAGTTCGTCGAGCGCTGTTTTTGTTACCGTACGAGCGAGGGAACCGGTGCATAATGTGTCGATGGTCGATTTACTCAACGTTGCGTGGAACAAATGTCTTAATTTTCTCCGTGTCTCGAGCGACTCGCCAGGAATCTCCGTGTCCATGAGGCGCAGTGCTCTGGGCAAGTATAGGCTAGGTGCACACTCGACCTCCTCTGCCCATATATTAGCGGAGAGATTGAGGCCGCCGTTCGCACTCACGAGATGCCACCAAAGAGGAGGAATATAAAGAATTTCTCCTTCATGTACATCGACGACACGCATCTGCTTCGCTATCATTTGAAACAGTGGGAATTTTCGATTATCTGGGCTGATTGGGTTAACTAAACTCGTCAGTGCTCCCTGGAAACAGCGGTCTAGCGGTGCAATATATAGGTTGCTTAGTGCTTCGGGTGGAAAGAGATAGACACGCTTCACGCCGAGAAATACTGCGATGAAATTCCTGAACCTGTCATTGTGAAGCGACGTTTGCTGTCCGGAATTGCCGAGCCAGAACAGCATTGGGCTGTTGATGCCTTCACAGTGTAGCTTACTCATCTCCGGAATGCCGGCAGCAATCTCCGGAATTTGCTGCGCTTGCATATAGTAAGTCGAGTTCTTCGACCGCGCGCAGGTTTCCACAAATCGAGCAAGTGGACCATGGACCATGCGAAGTCGCTGATGCGCCCCTTTCGTATATGTGAATTGGCGATTCACGCCGCGTAGGTACGCGTATTGGATAATCCGGTTAGGGGCAGCGCTGGCAAGACTTCGCAGCTTGGCTTCTGCTGTATTAAGACACGAAAATCTTTGAAAAAAAGGCCATTCGGCCATCTCTTTTACGAGCAAGAAAGGCTCCGCAGCGCGGACATGCGAGTAAGCCGCTAAATCGTGTCGCCGCGAAAGGAGTGTCACCTCTTCCATCACGAAACGGTGTCTTGAGAGATTGTCGTCAGTTCGATCATTGCCAGAAGGCATGCGTGACATTCCATCACACGTGCGCTTTTGAGGCCGCACACGGCGTCCCGAACACCGGAAGACCGAATGGCAAATGTGTCGTCCCGCGCGCCAGAATATGAGAGCCATTCGTCATTCCCGTACGCACATCGATGATCGGAGCCGCGTGTACGTCGTCACCAATTTGGTCGCTGCCCCACCGAACGAATGATCGAGCATTGCAATAGTGAGCTGCAAAGCTACGTCGCGACCTATCCGTGGTCTTATTCGCTGTGCTCCGATGGAGGGCATGTCCTGAGAAAAAGACTGCGCTCCCTGCTCGCATTTCGATCCTTCGAATGTCGTACTGGGCCGCGACATCCGCCAAGTCACAGGTAGCGTCTTCCTCACTTGCGCCGCGAATACGTTGGATTCCCGATATCAACTCATCACCAAACCCGTATCCTTCGGCCGGCGGATACACCGGTTCAACACAACTACCGGCGGCTATTTGTAACGCGCCGTTTTCGGCGTCGCAATCTTCCACCGCAATCCACACTCCGCATAACGTATCTGGATAAGTTGGAAGATAAAACGAATCTTGATGCCACCCTTGGCCTGCCTTGCCCGGCGGCTTGAAGAAGAACATTGTTGACAATGCGAGGATGTCCGGCCCGATCAGCACTTCCACCACGTCAAGAACTCGCGGATGCAGCAGCATTCGTTCGTGCAAGGCGTGGACGCGATGGAGCATATGCATTCGGACAAAATAACCTTCACGCTCGCGCGCCGAAAGATTTGCAGGTGCAAGATCGAGACCTTGACAGGTTGTTCCGCTGTCCGCGGTCGTGTCTCTGAGAGGCATCTCCTTCCGCTGCAAAGGCAGGCGACCCGCGATGATGTCGTCAGCATGACGATCAAGCTCTTCAAGTTCGTCAATTGACAACACGTTTTCCATGACCAAGTAACCTTGGCTGCGAAAATGCCTATATTGATCAACCGTTACTTGCATGAAATCAAAAACGACGGAACCGCCAAGTAGCCTTAGCCTGTTTGCCGCCCACCTATCCCGATTATCGTTCGTCCTATGCGCTGCATTCTTGGCATGCAAACGCGCCTGAGATCCTTGGGCTGGACTCCTCTAAAGCCATAGACCTTTCCTTTCTGCAACTTTCGCGGGCGTACGAAGTTTGCTTCGCACACCCGCGATACGTACGTCAGCTAGCCCAGCCAGTCCAATTGCAGCTTCCCATCGCATTTGCCTTTAAGCGCACGGTTTGCAAACGATCTTGAAATCCTGCTGGGTCCGTATTTGCGGTCGAATTGCGATGCGGCGTGCGTTCGACAGTGTCTGCGATCACGGATGTATCAGCCTGTTGATTCTGCCCCAAAATATTCTGTGATGTATGTTCCATTTTCAGCCTTCCTTATCCAGTTGAGAAATTGCCCTGATCGCTAACAACTATGCCATCTATATATCATAGTAAATGAACTATATTGAGTACACAAGTTCAGATTGGGACTGAGCGTGCATTTGCAATCGGTAATGGCAAACACAGCCATATCGGCCCGCAAAATGATATTTCTCAGCTTGACCAAATTGACTGGAGCAGCTTCCGATGCATCCATCGTCGGCGGTAATGTGTCTTTCCTCATGCGCCAGTGGGTCAGCGCTTGGTGAATGAATATGTGGTTGCCGCGTTAAATCGATTGGCAGTCCACCGCGATCCTCCCCATTATCTAAGCGATCATCGAGGACTGGCGACGGGACTACAACGAGAGCCGGTCTCATTCGACTCTCAATGACCTATCGCCAGCCGAATTTGTACACCGGGCGGGGCTTTCAAGCCTTCAAAGCAGCTTCTCTCGATCTTTGGTTTTTGGTTCTGATTTTGAAACTTCCCACAACTAGCGCGATCTTTCTTCCTATCGGATGTATTGATAAAGGGTTTCGCGGCTTATCCCCAACTCGGCTTATCCCCAACTCTTTTGCCAGCTTTGTTCGATTTGTCCCTGCTGCGGCTTGCTCTCGTAGCTGAGCAATCCTGTCTGCGTTGAGTGCCAGCTTCCTGCCCTTGTAGGCTCCCTTGGCCTTTGCCAGGGTTATCCCTTCCCGCTGCCGCTCCTTGATGAGGAATCGCTCAAACTGAGCAAAGGCGCTCAGCATCGTGAACATCAGGATCGAGCGTGGGTCATTACTGCCAGCGGTAAAGCTCATGTTCTCCTTAACGAATTGAATGGATACTCCCCGATCGTTCATTTCCCTCACCAGCCTGAGCATGTCCTCGACGTTACGGGCTAGCCTGCCCATGGAATGGACTACGAGGATGTCTCCTGCACGAATGTGATTGAGCGCGGCCTGGAGTTGAGACCTGTTTGTATCTTTGGCGGATACCTCGTCGGTGAATACCTTGTCTAGTGCAATACCGTCGAGTTGGCGTTCAGGATTCTGATCCAGCGAACTGACGCGAACACATCCAATTCTTTGGCTGGCCACTACTCTCTCCTCCATAAATTGTCAGGATAGAGTCTGTATCTCTCGCGAGGAGTGTCAATTAATATTAATTAGAACTATATCTTGACAAAAAACAGTAGGAAAAGTGTCAGGTATATTTGTCAGTATGGGGTGTATTTCAAAATGACGAATTTAAGGAATTGCCCTACCTGGAGAATAAGGATGAGAGTGAAAAGGACTTGATGTCCTTCAAGCCAAACCAACGTTGCTCTTCCTCGCTCAGTTCCCGCCCAATAGTCTTCGTCAGTTCTGCCGCGACTTCATCTACTGGCCAGCATACGACACACTGCCACATGCGTGCGGTACGGTCATTGCTTGTGGTCACCACCGTCTTGCCATCGGGAGAAGGAGGGAGTGATAAGTCCAAAGGCAATCTGGGAGAGAATCTGTGAGTAGAGTAAGTAGAGGGTGCGATAACACACCAAGGCTGGATCTTAATTTAAAGATTATTAGGTTGTCCTAAAGATTCTGTCTTGGCCTGATCAGGAAAAATATATTCTCTCCGGGGTGAGTTACCGAACGGATCGGGATAACTGCCTTTCTTAGAATAACTTCTGTAATCCGTGCCAAGCCAGTTGATCGCCAAGACTGGGCTCCAGAAAAGCCGTGTTCGATGTGGCGTCCGCGAACTGAATGATGTGTGGAATAAAGTACTTGACGAAGACTGGAAATCATTAATCCATCATTTTCAAGAGAGATTTATGGAAGATATTATTACAGTAAGATTTGAAACAGGCGATGAGGCCAGGGCCGCGGCAGCGTCACTGGCTGATTCTGTAAACGAGAATGATATTTTCATTTTATTTAACAATCAGCCAGATGCTCTTGATCCGGATCGTGATGCGGTTAGAACCCACGACCAGGGTGGCGCAAAAGGGCCGGAAAAAGGAATGACAACCGGCGCAGACTCCCGAGGCATTGCGGCAGGTATTGCCAGCCCGGTGGCTGGAGGACCGGCAGCTGCCGTAGGCGGTTATACCGGCTCACTTGCAGGTACAGCAGGCGGTTTACCCGGAGAGGGCGAAGGTGTGAACAAAGCGCCACCTGCGCAAGTTGGCCTGATGCTTGCAGTACGTGTGGCAAATGCTGATAACAAACAACAGATAATTGATTGCTTGAGGCACCACGTGGGCCGAGGCCATTGAATGGCCAAAGGCAAGTGGGTAAGAATAGGAGTGGGGAGACTCAAACCAATTTCATTCTTAGCAGTTCGACTTTTAGCACCTGGCTCTGCAGCGTTTGTACTAAGGTCTGAGATGCCTGTGCGAAGAGCTGCGAGTAGCTAAACGGCATGGAAGAATGCGTCAAGGGCTACCGTGAGTGTGCTGAGAGTTGCTAGCAAAATGTAAGCCACGCTTCGAGTTTGGAATCTTATATATATCCTCCCGAAGATCGCGCCATAACCCCATTCCATTGAGCCTGGCAAACTCTTACGCTTCCCCATAGCGGCTGCGATCAGCAAGCTGCTGGGCCTTTCCGTATTGCTTGTAATGCCATGCCAGCCCTGCCTTGATTTGCTCGAGATTGACATCCTGGCCATCCACCAGCACTTTTCCCAGGATGCGCTGATAGCGATCGCGCTTTTGCCACTTCACGACAACTGTCTTGCCAAAGACAAGATCAGCCAGATGCTGCCTTGATACGGTACCAAACGGCTGCTTTCGCTCGGGTGCATCAATACCGACCAGCCTTACCTTATGTTGACGGTTTGACTCATCGAGGATTGTCACGGTGTCGCCATCGGCTATTTTGACCACCCGGCCGCCAAGTGTTTCTGCCTGCGCCAAGGAGAAACACAGGGCATAGGCAGCCAAAAGCGAGGAGCATAGGTAGCTTTGCAAATTCATCGCGAACTGGCTACGCCGCGCACAAAGCCCCTGCTCCTCGCGGCGCCGGTAAACCGAAGCAAAGCCACGAAACTTTAGCTCAATCCCGGAAGGCCTGCTAATCGTCTCCGCATTCACTCCTTGAGGTCAAGAACAGGCGAAGCGGAAAAAACGGATAGTTCGACTTTAAGGGGGCGTACTAACTACGCTGTGTGGGGCAATCATCGAACGCGCTGCAATGAAATCAGGCTGTTCGAATCGTTAACCCATATAGCTATCGCTGCGACTGCCTGTCCTTTTGGCATGTCAGAATCAGTGGCGGGGGCTTTCACGGGTGCCTTGCTCGGGTCGTCCCAGATCCAGGCATTGCACATCAAGGTTGAGCCACAGGCCGCTTGCGCCGCATCTCGCCAGCTTTCCGGATTACCCCCTGGCGCACAAACCAGGATTACTATCGTGTCATTCCTGTCCCTAATTGTGCATTGGCTAGAAGGAGCGACTGGATCAGCCAGCGCACTCACTCCCATGAACATGAAGCAAATTAAACTAAAATATTTGAAGCAATGCATCATTGCGATTACCTCTTCAACAACCGATATGGGGTTCCTATCCCCATATCAATTGTTGATTCCAGTACAAGATGGTTATTAAGCGAATACTTCACGCGCCTTCTGAGCGTTTAGGACGTTTTCCTCAAAAGACGCATGATTTTGCACGAAAGCAGCGCGTCTAATATTAATGAATCTTGCCTTTCCTTGCGGTAATGCCCATGCCTGACAAAAGACCAATTGCAATCAAGGCCAATACAGACGGTTCAGGCACCTGATTCGTCGGGGGCGTAACGGAAGCAAGGACCTTGGCTGCCAATACCGGAGCGAGACTGTCAAAATCGCTGACTGGGACTACCCAGCTGCCACCGAGCGGGTTGGGAATATTGCTTGACTGGTTCACGGCTAAAATGGTCGCGGGCGTAGGAAAAGTCATTGCGAGCATGTTATTCAGTGCGGATTGGCTCGAAACACCACTGCCGATGGCTTCGATGGAAAGCGCGTCAATACCTGCTGATGCTGCAGCTATAGAGGCAGCTACTGCGGCACTTTGAGAGTTAGGGACGCCATCGGTGAGCAAATTGATAAGAGATTTGGTTTCCGGATCACTAAACACAGAGGAACTGCTTAGCAAGCTTGTCATGCTATTGATCGCTTCCGCTGTATCTGTGCCCCCTCCGGATTTAATGTGGCTAGAGATCGCACTTTGGATTGTGGGCAAAGTGAGCGCAGAAAGTATGGTTGGCGACACAACAGTAGTGGTTGAGCTACTGTAGCTGACTATACTGATTTCCACACTGCCATCCACAGGCAGGCCAGCCAACGCACTATTTAATCCGCTGCGCATCAGATTGTAATTACTTGCCGAAACACTTCCCGACGCATCCAGTATGAATCCGAGTTGCGTAATTGGCACTGCCAACGCAGCAGACGAGCCTAGCATAAGGGAAAAACTCAATGTAAGGATGGCACATAGTTTATTAATTATTTTCATGACCTCTCTCTTTAGTGATTTTATTATTTATGGAACCGCAGCAAGCCTATAGATGAGCTTGAAGCAAAAAAAATTTAAGCAATATTCATGCCATTGCATGAAATGTGTAATTAATCAACGCCCTAATCCATTTTTATAGAAAACAGCCATACCCTGTTCGCTGTATACTGTAAGGAATTCTGACAACCTCCCAAGCTGGCTTGGCCTGTAACTAACGGCAACGACCTTTTCGCCCCGTTTAAACCGCTACTTTTTGGCTTCTGGATGGGTGATCTGGACATCAGGCGCACCTAAGACCATAATGATCGTATTGGTTATTACTATAAGAGGTTGATGAATGATCACTGAAGTCAATGCCGTGAACTTCCGGCAGAATCTGGGGGAAATGCTCAATCAGGTTCAATACCGCAATGACAGCATCGTCATCAGCAAGGGTGGCAAGCCGGTGGCTGCTCTGGTGGACGCGGAACTGTTTGCTCGCATCCGCCGCATGTATGACCGCTTCGACGCTCTCAGCAGTCGCCTGGCTGAGGGATACAGGGATGTGCCCGAGGATGAAGGTTTGACCGAGATCGATGCTCTGGTGGCAGAGGAACGGAAGAAGCGCTGATGCGGGCGTTGCGTGTCGTGCTCGACACCAATGTGCTGGTATCGGGCCTCGCCTACCCCGCTAGCATACCGGGTCGCATTGTAGGGGCCTGGCGACATGGAGGCCTGGATGTTGTGCTGTCGCACCATATTCTGGATGAAATGGCTCGCATTCTTCCACGCCTGTCCAGGGTAAAACTGAGCCCGCCGGAGATCAGGGACCTGGTTGACAGTTTCATGTTTCTGGCAGATGTGGTCGAGCCTGGCAGTGAGCAGGATCCCAATCTGCGTGACCCCGCCGACCAGCTGGTGCTGGCTACCCTGAAAGCCGCCCAGGCACGCTACCTCATAACCGGGGACAAGGATCTGCTGGTTTTGGCTGAGCAGTATCCTATCGTTTCGCCGGCCGACTTCTGGGCACGCCACGGCAGTTGACTGCCAGCCTGAAAACTATTTGTCTTGCCCTTTTTCCGAAAATCCCACACGTACCCATAGAACAAGAACAGCACTGCCGGCGGCGGACAGGAAGTCACATATTCACCCTTCTCCACCGCCGTCTGTCAGGCGATAAATTCTGACAGGAATACTCTTCGTCGTATTGACCCGCAGGCCTGCGGCAAAGCAATGAGAGCCACACCCAGGAAACCGAATACTATTCCTATGAATACGCGGCTAATCCAGACCCTAGAAGAAATAATTGAATGATAATATTCCCTCATTATTTTGGTCGTAGCGGTTCAATTCCACCCTTAGATCCAGATCTTGTGAAAGCG
>NZ_FOCT01000022.1 GCF_900110185.1 Nitrosospira multiformis | reverse complement strand
GACGGATGAACTGAAATAAATACATTCGTCAGAACGAGAACCGCAAGCATCACCATCAGCAGTGCCGTCGCCAGACGTCGCATGCGGTTATGGGCAAGTAAGCGCTTCAGGGAGCCCGTGTCGCGACTCGAGGTTGACGATTCGATAGGCTGCATTCGGTGAAACTGACTGTTCAGGAATAAAAATTACTCATTTTTCAAGGCTTTTTTGAGCGAAGTGAATTGAAAGTACATGCTGCAAAACCGCGTAGTCAAGATATTTTTTCGTTTTCTGGATTTCATGATCGACGTGCTTACTCGAAAGCATGAGCTGGGACGCCGCTTGAAGAAAGAAGGAATGGGCAGTCGTACGAAAGCTCACCTCGGCTGGGAGGCTTGTGCCCCCACGAGCCCGTGCTATTGCAGCCCTGGAATGCACGATCCTCTAATGGTTCTCATTCCGCGAATGGAATGGATTCACGAATATTAAATTTTTGTGTCAACGCTTGAAAAAAAACAAAAATTATCTATAAATTTATTTTGGCTCCCGGAAGCAAGGTGAAAAATCATGGCATCCGAAAACTTCAAGAGCAACCTGATCACGGGCTTGGCGGCTGGCGTGGGGGCGACGCTGCTCGCGCCAGTGCTGCTTCCATTTCTTGCCAGTCTCGTCAGGCCTGCTACCAAGGCTGCTATCAAGGGTAGCGTCCTTCTGTATGAGAAAGGACGCGAATCATTTGCCGAATTGAGCGAAACGGTGGATGACCTCGTGGCGGAGGTCAAGTCGGAGATGGAAGCTGATGCGGAAGATGCGGCGGCGGGTGCCTTGGCAGCTCAAGCGGGTAGTGCGCAAGGGAGGGCTGCTCCGCCACATCCCCGACCGGGCTCCGTCCCCAGTCAAAGTTCGGCCGCCCCGGCCGCAAGTCCGCCACGCGAAGCCGATAAGGCACCGGAAAGTCTCCTCACGCAACCCGCTACGCAGGCCAATCAGGGTAGTCAGCGCAATGAAGGAGCGCCGGGTAGACCGCCAGCCAAGGGGGAATGATGGCGCCACTTGCGCGAGTGATCCACTCTCTGCCGGGTAGGAAGCGGATAAAGATCGACGAAAGGCGCGGCGATACTGCGTACTTTGAGACGCTGAAAAAAGAACTGGCGGAGTGTCCCGGGGTTGGAGCGGTAATGACGAATGCGCGAACGGGCACAGCGCTTGTCATTCATACAGTGGAGGATCCGGTTCTGTGGGACTATATCGCTGAACACGGGCTGCTTCAGCTCGGAAAGAATGAAACCTCAGCCCCTGCAGTGCGCCCTTCAATCGTTGATGACATCAGGAACGTCGAACATAAGCCATATCCGAAAACCGGAAAAAAATCAGATATCCGGCGACTGATATTCCTGGGAATGATGGGTATGGGTGTCGTGCAGGTAATCAGGGGTAATATAGCGATCTCGGCGATAGCGGCATTCTGGTACGCGTACTGCATTTTTCCGGGGACGAACGGCGATAACCCGGAACATTCCCTCATTGAAACCAAGTTGTCCGAAGAATCTTAGATTTTTGAAATGATTGAATGATGATTTCCGAAAATCTCGCAAAACAAAAATCTGTTGCAAAAATTCTGAGCGAGCCAAGGGGTTGCAAGGGTCCAAACCAGGGAATTCTGCACTGAAGCGGTAGAAAGCAGCAAAATGAGAGAGACATTTTCATCGTCATAGTACGGAAATCATAACTATACGAGGAGGAATCGAAATGAATACCCCTAGATCAGGCAGGCACGCAGGGGGAAAGCCGCGCCCCGAGGAAAAAAAGCGGACCGATATAGAGACGCCCGAGGAAGAAAGGTATGCTGGCGGTGAAACACGCCCGAGAGATGAAGGATATGTGGGAACGACACGTCCCTATCGCTCGGACGCTGACCGTGCGATGGGAGAGGCCGGCCACACCGTAAAAACAGGCATTGCGAGCAGCTTGAGAGGCATCGATGAAATTGAATCTGATATCGTAAGCCTGGTGCGCAATACCGTATCCAATACGTTGAGAGCAACGGGGGCAGTCGGTACGGAAGCAGTCGATATAACAAGGGATGTCGTCAAGGGTGCTCTTGCCGCCACCGAAGACGTAGGGACCGGATTAATGCTTTCCGCGAAAAGCGTTGCCAAGGGCGTGGTAATGGGCGTATCCGACGTCGGTGGCGACGCCATCACAGCGGCAACAGAAACCGTAAAAGCCGCAGTCCGTGGTGCTGCTGACGCAGGGGGTGACACATTGCTGGTTGCCAAGCGGACGGTGGACGGTGTGGCAGAGGGAACGAGGGAGACGGGGGGTAATGTCGTAGAGACGGTCAGGGCGACTGTAAACGCGGCAGCTGGAGGGGTAGGCGATATTGGCACCACCGCTGTCACGAGCGTGCGCGACATTCTTATGAGTGTTGTGGAGGGTGTAAAGGACGTGGCAGGTGCTGCAATGCTAACGTCATATCACATGGACGACCGCGTTCCGCCTGGGGAATATATTCGCCCCGAGAAAAACAACGAGCCCGTTTAACCAGTCGCTACGAAGGCTGCGGCCTGCAGGCGCCTTAGCCCTGTTCATATCCATGAGCCAACTTTTGGGCATAAGAAGCAAACGCCGCGGAACCAGCTTCACTCTCCAGTTTCCTTGTTTTGCACCGCATGCCATTCACTTTCTTACTCATAAGCAAGATCGGGAAGGCTTGGATCCGAGCCTTTGAACGCAGCTAAGGACACCTTCCTGAAAATCAACGGATGCCGTTGGTAACGCACTTCGTTCATCATGTTGTAACAAAGTCTCGCTTAAATACCTCCATGAGAAAGATAGCTTAATGGAGGTAAATCATGGCTCACTATATCCACCATGTGCCGGGCCGACTACGTGTCAATACGCCGCTCCTGAAAAAAAACGAGTCTCGTGCTCGGCAGTTGAAGTCGTACTTGGAAGGGGTAAACGGTATTCTTCAGATTGAAACCAGCATTGTCACCGGCAGTGTGGTGATCAGGTATGACAGATGTCTCGTAAGCTCCACGTTGATTCTCAATTCCCTGTATGACCTCGGATATATCCAGCATACCGACACTCTATCCGGACCCGCGCACGGAACTCCGGTAACGCCGAAGGCCGTGGATATTTTCGTGCAGAAAATCATGGAAACTGCATTGGAACGGTCGGCTGTGGCTCTGGTCGCAGCACTGATCTGAGCTGGGAGTATCGCTCGAAATGCGTTGATCCACCCGAGATCGAGCTAGCGCAGCAATGCAGCTTTGTCCGTGCTCTCCCACGGCAATCCGATATCCATTCGTCCCACCTGACCATAAACCGCAAGCTTGCGGTAAAACAAACCGCGAAATAGTTGAGGCTGATAGCGCAAATTAAAGGCGCGGATGATTCCGGCAGGTCGGAAATCAAACTGGTCGAGAATACGGGCCGTTATTTCGGTATCAGGAATGCTGCCTGTACCAAAAGTATCCACCTGTACGCTTACCGGTCTCGATATTCCTATCGAATATGCCAGATGTACCTCGCATGCCTGCGCAAGGCCGGCGGCGACTACATTCTTGGCCGCGTAGCGTGCTGCATAGGCCCCTACCCGATCGATACGAGAGGGGTCCTTACCGGAAAGCGCGGATTCCGAATGCCGGGAATATTCACCGTATGTATCCACTGCGTTCTTGCGGCCAGTCAACCCCGAGTGTAACGATGGTCCTCCGTCGGCAACCAATCCTTCCGGATTGATGAAAATATGGGTGCGGGAGTCGGGCCGCAGCGTTTCCGTCGCGAAAACCGGCTCAATCACATGCGCATTGAGATCATCGCGCAACGGGGCGAGGCCGCGCATGGCGGTCTTTTGCTGAGTGGCAACGATGGTGATGGAATGAATGCGATACGGTCTGCCTTCGCGATATTCCACCCCTACCTGCGTTTTTCCATCCGGCGCAAGATAGGGAATCTGCTTCTGAAAACGTGCGGCTGTAAGCCGACGCGCCAGTTTATGCGAAAGCGAGATGGGTAGCGGCATAAAGGCCGGGCTCTGATTGCAGGCAAAGCCGAATACATTGGCCTGATTCTTGGCAGTAACGGATTCCAGCTCTTCCTCACTCATTTCCCTCTCATCTATGAACGGATAAGACGGTGCCGGCAGTTCGGTCAGGCTCGTCATGATCGTGCAATCTCTTGCATTGAAATCCGCTTGCTCGTAGCTAAGCTGGTGTATAACCCGGCGCGCGAGCTCGGGGATGTCGATAGAAGCCGACGAAGCGAAGCGTGCTGCGATAAAAAGTATTCCTGTGGATACTGCACACTCCGCTATCACCTTCGAAAATGGGTCTTGCTGCAGAAAGCGGTCGACCACCGCATCGCTCACTTGATCGCAAAGTTTATCCGGGTGCCCATCAGTTACAGATTCGGAGGTGAACATGAAATTCTGTTTCATCATCCATACTCCCGTGGCGCTGGTGGTAGAGATAGCGGCTCTTTACGTCGCTTGCCTTCTTCGAAGGCGGCGTCTTTGGTTGCTTCATTCAGGAAAAAGGGCAGTACAGAACCTGCGCCTATCGCCGCCACATCGAGTGGGCCTATCGGGGTGTTACCAAGCAGACTGCGGACGCCTGGCACCAGCACCGTAGCCCATTGGAGCAAGGCCGTTCCACCGATCGCCAAGTCGAGATAGCGATTGGAACGGAGCGTCTCGTGGTTGAATATGCCGATATGGTCCGAACGGCAACTATATGCGTGAAGCAGCTGTCCCATCGTCAGGGTCATGAAGGCAATCGTGCTGGCCTTCTGCCCTCCGCCATAACGTGCCATGGCGTAGCCATAACTTCCCATTGACCCCGCAGCCATTGTCAGCGACTCCAGACCGTAGCGCTTGAAGTCGGCCGCACCTACAATGGGTTCCCCCGGGTCTCGCGGGGGCTGCTGCAGAACATCAGGCTCGGGGGGCTCAACAGCAAGCGCCAGCCCGGGGAAGATATCGGTTACCAGGTTGATCCACAGCAAGTGGCTGGTGGTGAGCGGAGTGCCTAGCCCTGTCCCTACAGAGCCGAGCATCAGCATGATCTCGGACAGGTTGGTGGCGGTAAGGAAATGAATCGATTTGCGAATATTGTTGTAAATCGTCCTGCCTTCCGAGACGGCCACAATCATGGTGCTGAGATTATCGTCTTCCAGTATAACGTCGGCCACGCTGCGCGCCACCTCCGTGCCGGTGCCGCCCATGGCGACGCCAATATCGGCGGTCTTGAGGGCGGGCCCGTCATTGATGCCGTCGCCCGTCATCGCGGCGACTTTGCCACCGCGCTGCAGTGCCTGCACGATTTGCAGCTTATTGGCCGGGCTGACGCGGGAGAAGATATTAACCTTTTGGGCAAGCCCAGCCAGGACCTCTGAGTCAAGTTGATCAAGCCGGGTAGAATCGAGAATGTCGAGTTCGCTGCCGCCGGATAACCCAAGTTCTTTCCCTATCGCATATGCAGTGCCGCTTTGATCACCGGTTATCATCACTGTGTCTATCCCGGCCTGATGAAACAAGGCGATAAGTTCCTTCATCCCCTGCCGCAGGGGATCTGCCATTCCCGTCATTCCTAGCCAGATGAGTTCATCCGCTGAAGATTGATCGGCTTGCTTCGGTTCGACGTAGGCAAATCCCAGCACACGCAGCGCTTCTGCGGCCATGCGATCATTTTCCATGAGTATGACTGTTCGCTCCGCCTGCGTGAGGGGCAAACGTGCGCCGTCCTTCAACCACCACCCGCACATTTCCAGCACCTCGACCGGATTACCCTTGACGGCCACGAGCTTTCCATCCCCTTGCGCGCTATGGGTCGTGCTCATGTAGTTCCGCGTTTCGGTGCGGTATTCCACTTGCTCTCTGGGATAGCGCCGGCGAAGCGCGTCAATTGAAACGCCTGCCGCTAGCGCAAGATGTATCAATGCACTTTCTGTTGCGGATCCCTTGAGCAGGTAGTTGCCTTTCTCACCGTTCAGTTCTACTTCGTTGCAAAGAACAGCCACATGGAGGAGCCGCAACAATTCATCGCTCTGATAGGGATCGATTCTTACACCCGCATCGTAAAACACATCGCTATTCACTGTAATGCGGCGTTCTCCGCTGTACAGGGCCAGGACGGACATACGGTTGAGAGTGAGCGTTCCGGTTTTGTCCAGGCAGATTACCTGTACTGCGCCCAAGGTTTCCACGGCATCGAGGCGTCGTACCAACACCTTGTGACGGTTCATTGTCCGGATACCCAGCGCAAGAGTGGTCGTTGCAACGGTGGGCAGGCCCTCCGGGACTGCAGCCACGGCAAGGGAAATGGAGGTTTTCAACATTTGCAGCCAAGCGTGACCACGGACCAGCCCGATCAGAAACATTGCTCCGCAGATGCTCAGGGACAGCAACACCATCTGATTCCCCAGGATCGTAAGCTGGCGCTGCATGGGTGTCTCCGGAGGGCGGGTTTCGCCTACAAGCGATTGAATCGTGCCGATCTCGGTATATCGTCCGGTCGAAACCACTACCGACAGGCCGCTGCCACCCGTTACCACCGTACCCATGTATACCATGTTAAGGCGGTCCGCGAGAGAGACATCCGGCTTGTCCAGTGGGCTCACTCTTTTCGACACCGGAAGGCTTTCTCCGGTAAGCATGGATTCATCCACCATCAGATTGCGCGACTCGAGCACCCTGGCATCAGCAGCTACCCGAGCTCCGGGCGTCAGCACCAGGATGTCACCTGGTACCAGGGACTTGGCCGGCACCTCCAGAAGCCGTGCATCGCGGATGACCATTGCGTTCTGCTCGGCCACATGTCCGAGCGCATTAATCGTTCGCTCCGATTGAGACTCGGCAACGTAGCCCGTGCCCGCGTTGATCAAAACTACTCCGAGGATCACCGCCGCATCAATCAGTCCTCCAGTGGCTGCAGAAAGGACAGCGGATACACCGAGTAAAGCCACAGGCAGGCTTTTAAACTGACCCAGAAAAATGCTCAGCCCGGAACGGGGCGGCGTCTCCGGTAGGCTATTGACACCGAAATGTCCAAGCTTCCGCTCCACCGAAGCTTGGCTAAGGCCGAATTCCATGGAGGTTTCAAGCGCAGCCACGACGGTATCGCCAGGCAAGGTATGCCAATTTTTCCGATCCCGTGGAAGAACTGAATTGGAATCAGAAGAAATAAGGGGAGAACCAGGACGTCCGGAGGAACGCAACGAACGGCCATCGTCTACCGGGTTCTCAGGAATGATTTCATGCCCGGCATCCAGCAGCAGTTGCTCCAACCAGGCCTTGATTTCTTCAAGGTCGCGTGCCGGATCAAAAATGATCAATACCCGACCCGTGAGAACGTTCGCGGAAGCGTATCTGATCGCATCATGCCTCGGCAGTGCAGACTGGAGCTTACGCCTGATGGGCTCAGATCGATACAAGCCCCGTACCTTAAGCCTTGCGCGGCCCTCCACAGCTGCATGAACGATGCGCACCGGTTCGGGAGGCTCGACTTCAGTCGCACCTGTCCCGAAGAAAGAAGGACGTTGCATCTGGTCGAAAAGTAGAGACATCCTCGCAGAAGTTATGTAGTTACATGACGTTTCACTGCTACGGATTATGGTATGCGACGCTCGGGACAACTATGTAACCACCGACCTTGCGGCCAAGGTGATCAGTAGTATTTCCAAAAAACCATTTCCTCGTTCCGAATCTCAAACGATTGGAGACTTCTTCTTTTTAGGTTAAAACGATGTTCTCAGCAAGCTGTGCCGGCTCTTTGATGAACTTCGCCGCCAATCAGCGCACCTTGTATTCTGAAGCAGCGGGATTACTGGCACTGATTTCTGGTTTCCGTTTCGTGGTCTTCTATCCTTATAATTCAAGATCAGGTACTGCACCTGATGCACTCGATGCATCAGGTTTCGGTTCGATCTAGTCTCATCAGTCCGCTTGAAGCATCGAGGTCACCGGGGTAACGGGAGAAAAAATGCCGAGCAATACATCTCATACGCAGCATACGCAGAAAGCGGAAATACATGATCTGGTAATTATCGGCGGCGGTATTGCCGGGCTCTATTGCTGCCACGAGCTTATCAAGAAAGTCCGGAGCGGCTCGCTCGATATCAGGAGCATTCTCCTTCTGGAAGCTTCCGACCGGTTTGGCGGGCGCATCGAAACGTGGTCCCTGCTGAGAAGCAGTGAGGAAAATGGAAAGAAGATCGGTTTTGAAGATACATGGGACCCGTGTAACTGGAACATCGATGATGGTTACCTTGCTCCCCCTGACCCGCAAACGGGTAAACAGTCTCCATTCAGAGGTCCGACAGAAAAATCATTCAGGAATGTGGATGGCAACGATGTCGAAAAGCTGACCGATATCGAATACTTTCGCGCCGAATTCGGGCCCATGAGAATCGAGCCGCGGGACCAGATTTTATTGCAGGGATTGCTCGACGATCTTGGAATCAGGGAGCCTGATCCGGGGGAGGAAGAAAGCCTGGATGACCTCGTGCCGTTCTCTTCGTACACCTCCGAAGATCCGATGGCGCCTCGATTCACTCTTCAGGAGGAGGAAGCACAGCAGAAAACTCCTTTTGACCTGATGATACTCGCTCTCAGGCGCATCTTCGAGCTCGTCCACGGTCCGAAATTCGACGGCCCGGCTTCGAATCCCTGGTGTACGGAAGCCGCCAATGAACAATGGAGAAAGCTGCACAGCTCCCAGTTCTTTTATCGCCATTACTGGAAGGGAGAGCTGCTCGAATGGATACAGTACCTTACCGATCCTGACTTCGTAACGATTCGGGAGCATGCGCGGTTCAGGGACCAGCCGTTATGGGACCTGGGATTCTGGAACGTCCTCAGCGATGTCTTGAGCCATTATGCGGTGGTCAAGATCAGGGATTGGGGAAGTTACTATCATTTTGTTCACGAAAATCTGAATGCCGCCGAGTGGATTATCTTCTGGCTCAGGGCAATTCGGAGCACGGGTTCGCTTCGAGGCATACGCGGAGGGATGAGCAGGATAATCTGGAACCTCCTGGAAGTCTTGCGGAAGCACCAGAACAGTCACGAATCTCCTCGTCTGAAAATCGCGAAAGGCGCGAGGGTGGTGAGCGTAGAAAGACGGGATAATACGCTGGTTGCCCTTACCGTGCAGAAGCAGGATGAGATCGAGCTTGTGCACGCACGAAGAGTCATTTTTGCCCTGCCGAAGCGTCCGCTCGAGGAAATGTCATGGAATGGGGAGCGTCCAAAAGGCAAGCTTCACGAAGCATTCAATGCGGTTGTTTGCCTTCCGTTGCTGAAATGTTTTTTCGTCATCGAGAAACCCTGGTGGGAAGACAACCGGTCTCTCAACCGCTATGCTTCTGACATACCAACCCGCGAGCTGCTGTATGTGAAAAGCAGGGACCGGACAAAAGGGTTGATCATGATTTATACCGACCGCCCGGCAATCACATTCTGGTCCGATTACCTCAGAAGCGAATCCGGCAATAATTCCAAAGGTCCCGAGCAACCGGAGGGGGCACAGGTCGACTATCAGGATGCCGCCAGGATCTGGTTCCTGGAGAAAAAACCTTCCCCGACGTGCGGTTCGATTATCGAAATCAAGCCCGGATCGGCTCGCCTATGGCAGCGTTTCGTGCAGTTTGCCAGGGATTATGAGCATCATGACTTTACCACAGGCCGCCTTCTCGCCTGCGGGATGCGCGACTGGGGAAAGGAGCCTTTCGGTGCCGCGGCGCATGGGTGGCGTCCGGGTGTAAAGTCCCGGGAGCATATCGAGTTTCTCGAGGCATTTTCTCTCGAACAAGAGGAGCAGGAAACCGGGCAAAACAACCTGCACGTTTGCGGAGAAGCGTTTTCTGACTACCAGGGATTTATTGAAGGCTCGCTGCGATCAGCGCAGCGCGTTCTGGCTGTGATAGAGGAACAGCAGAAGCCGGGAAAAAACTGAGTTTTATTCGGTCTTTTGTTTCCGAAGAAAAGACAGCACGGCAGACTCGATCGGATCATGCGCGGGATGCGCTGCCTCATCCAGTTCCTGCATGCAGCGATGAAGATCGCCTTTCTGCCAGGCAGAAAACACTACCGGATTGATGTAGGATTTCCGGCAGACGGCAGGGGTATTGCGCAGATCTTCCGCGACTTGCCGTATCGCCGCGACGATGCTGGCCTTGAGTGCGCGCTTGGTCGGGAATTCAGGCAATGGCGTATTGAGCATGATTTCGAACGCCCGCAAGGTTCCGCTCCATGTTCGGAAATCCTTCGCGGTAAACTCGGCTTCCATGACTTCGTGGAGGTAGGCGTTTACCTGCTCCGCTTCGACCGACCGCCGCTTGCCACTCTCATCCAGATACTGGAAAAGACGCTGGCCCCTCAGCTCCTGGCAAGTCCGGATAATGCTGACGATGCGCCTGTCACCGATCGTGACTTCGTGCTCGACCCCGCTCTTGCCCCGGAATTTCAGTAATGCGCGTTTGGGGTTGATGAAGGCAAGATGCCGCTTGCGCAGGGTTGTAAGTCCAAAACTGTGGTTATCGCGGGCGTAAGACAGGTTACCGATGCGCACCTGAGTCGTATCAAGCAGTTTCACTATTGCAGCAACAACCTTTTTTTGCGGCAAACCTCGTTTTTTCAGATCAAGGTGTACACGCTCGCGCAGTTGAGGTAAGGCTTCGCCGAATTCCACCATCCGGTCAAATTTGATGCTGTCTCGCACCGCGCGCCAATCGGAATGGTAGCGGTACTGCTTGCGGCTGCGCACATCCAGTCCGGTGGCCTGCAAGTGGCCTAGGGGATGAGGACAAATCCAGACGTCGGTATAAGCGGGAGGAATGGCGAGCCGGGCAATGCGCTCAAGCTCGTCCTTATCACTCAAGGGTTTTTCATCCGGACCGACATAACGAAATCCGTCGCCGGAAGCTAGCCTTCTGATCCCGGGCTCATTGCCGGAGACATAGATCAATCCCGCGGCCGCCGCTTGCGCCGCCAGAATTTCCACTGCCTGCGGTCGCAACTCCTCCTTATCCGGAAAGAATGACATATAGTTACTCCTATCGCAGGCTGGTTGTAACAAAGTCAGTATGTCAAGCAGTTTGGAAAACGAAAAACAGGGGATTCGAAGGCCAGGCGTCAGGATACTGCCAAGCAGCAGATCAGGCACGCTTCTATCGACAGCAATGATAGCCCTCCGGTTCCATCCTTTTAGAATGGATAAAAACCCGGAAGAAAACTTTATCTGTCTCGACTGGTTTTCTTCATTTATGGAGATACGTAAGCGAGGCATCACCTCGGTGATTGCTCAAAGCGTTCGCACATTCCTTATTTGACAGGTTTGGAATTTCAAGGGGGCGATAGGGGTTAGTGCGTTGCGAATCTCAAACGGTTACCGTCCGGATCTGTTACCACCATTTCTCGAGTTCCCCATGGGGTGTCTTGGGGTGCTTCAATAGTGGTAATGCCTTGACCTGTAAATTCGCCATAGCAGTTGTCAACATTGGGAACTATGAAGTAGATCGCGCCGCCCACCTGACAGTCTCCAGTATGCTCCGTCAGAAAAATAACCTGATCTTTCCGGGTCAATTGTATAAATAAAGGAAAGCCTGGCTGGAACTGATGCTTCCAATCAACGCTGAAGCCCAAGCCGGCAGGCTAACAGTGGCGCTGATTATCCGCAGTTGCGGTATAACTGTCTGGTTCAATATAAATTCCTTTGTTGTTTCTGGCACATACTTGAATCACGTTATTGCTTCCCACTCTCTCATGTCGCGTCAGAGGCTCCATAACAGTGGCGAGAAAGACCGGCGGATAGAAGTGGTTCCCCTAAGATAACCTGAGAGTATTCTTGAAATACCTGCTAGATGTTTATTTAAAAGATACCGTCCAGATGGTATCATTTTAAGATGACGAATGCTAACCAACGCAAGAAACAGCCCGCTCTCGTTCGTCGTAGGTTATTGGATAACGGTGCCCGTCTCTGTGTGGAGCAAGGTGTGGCGGGTTTGACACTACAAGCTGTGGCTGATGCGGCAGACGTGACCAAGGGAGGATTGCTGCATCATTTTTCAACCAAACAGGCGCTTATCGAGGAAATCTTCAACGAGCGCCTGCAAGCCTTCGATACGAGCATCAAGCAGGCAATGAAGCTCGACCCTGAACCATCCGGCTGCTTTACCCGCGCTTATATCACAGCGACGCTGGAGCTGATTGAGAAGGATGATTTCATTCAATGGGCGGCCCTCATGATGGCGATGCTGACCGAGGCCGGCTTGAAGAAACGGTGGACGCAGTGGCTGGAACAGCGCCTGGAACACCACCAGGATACTGATTCTGGTCCTGAAATGCAGCTGGCCCGTTATGCCGTTGATGGACTTTGGTTGGCTGGCCTGCTCGATGAGGAGGAACGAGCGGCGACCAAACGCGAAGCGCTGCATCTGCATTCCCAATTGATCAAGATGACAAGAAAACCATAAATCAGTCATTGCAATTTTAGGCCTCGGATCTGTCATTATTCCGGACCCCGGTAAAGCCGTTTCTTCAGTATGCAAGCCAAACCCGTCAAGTTGTTTGAAGCAGATACTGTCAGACGTACGTGCTAAAAGCCGTCGAAGAAGGCGGAATCAACTTTCTTTTCCCCGGAGACATGCGTTTCAGAAACCTTATTACGACCATTTTCATTGCTCTCTCGACAATCTTCCTTGTCGCATGCAGCAATACGGAATCCAGCGCTTCGGTCGAGCCGCCTCCACCCGATGTTACGGTTGCGGATGTGCTGTCGCGCTCCGTGCAAGCATGGGACGAATTCAATGGGCGTGTCCGTGCGGTCCCGACTGTAGAGTTGCGTCCTCGCGTCAGTGGCTACATCGATCGGGTTGCCTATAAGGAGGGTAGCGAGGTCAAACCTGGCGACCTTCTCTTTGTCATCGATCCCCGTCCGTACCGCAATGCACTCCATAGCGCACAGGCGCAGCTCGAACATGCGCGGGCGGCTGCAAATCTCGCACAAAGCAAGATTGAGCACGCGCAGGCACTGTTCGTAGCACAGGCCATGTCGCGCGAAGAATTCAACGGCAGGCAAACGGAGTTGAACCAAGCGATCGCCGAGGTGCGTGCAGCGGAAGCCGCTGTAGCCACAGCCAAACTCAACCTCAATTTTACCGAGGTTCGAGCACCGATCGCAGGCCGCGTGGGCCGAGCATACCTGACTGCCGGAAATCTTGCCCAGGCCGACCAGTCAACACTGACAACCCTGGTCTCGCAGGATCCAATGTACGTGTACTTCGACTGCGATGAGCATAGCTTCCTGCGCTACAAGGAATTCGCTCGCAAGAACGATCGCGAGAGCAATGTTTATCAGGTTCGCATCCGTCTGGCCAATGAGGAAGGCTTTTCGCATCACGGGACTGTAGATTTCTTCGACAATCAACTCAATCCTGCAACAGGGACAATTCGTGTCCGCGCCGTCGTTGCGAACGCCGACCGAGCGTTGACACCCGGCCTTCACGCTCGGGTGCAGCTGCAAGGCAGCGATGAGCTGCACGCACTCCTGATCGACGATAAAGCCATTCTGACCGACCAGGACCGCAAATATGTCTATGTATTGGGGGAGGGCAACAAGGCGCTCCGCAAGAACATTACATTGGGTCGGCAGGTCGATGGCCTCCGCATCGTGCAGTCTGGCCTCGACACGACGGACAAGATCATCGTCGTCGGCGCGCAGAAGATCTTTCACGACGGGATGACGGTAAATCCCCAGCACGCCGCTATGGAAACGAAAGCGGCTATTCCCCCCTCTACGCCGGTGAAAGCAGCAGAATAAGAGACGGCCATGGACTTTTCCAAGTTCTTCATCGACCGTCCCATATTTGCCATCGTTCTTTCGATCGTTATTTTCGCGGCGGGACTCATCGCCATCCCGCTCCTGCCTGCAGGCGAGTATCCGGAAGTGGTGCCTCCAAGCGTGGTTGTGCGTGCAATGTACCATGGCGCCAATCCCAAAGAGATCGCGGATTCAATCGCCGTTCCGCTGGAAGAAGCGATCAACAGCGTCGAAGGCATCATGTATATGAAGTCCGTTGCGGGCTCCGATGGAAGCCTGCAAGTGACGATCACCTTCACCCCCGGCATCGATCCCGATACCGCCGCCGTCCGCGTACAGAACCGCGTCGCCCAAGCCCTGTCCCGCCTGCCCAACGATGTACGCCAGTACGGCGTAACCACGCAGAAGCAATCGCCGACTCCGCTCATGTACGTGAATCTTTCTTCACCCGACGGTCGATACGACGCGGTCTATCTGCGCAACTATATGACGCTCAATATCAAGGACCCGCTTTCACGCCTGAAGGGTGTTGGCAACGTCGGATTGTACGGGGAAGGCGATTATGCGATGCGCCTGTGGCTCAACCCGAACAAGCTCGCCGCCCGGGGCTTGACAGCCAGCGACGTGGTGGATGCCGTCCGCGAGCAGAACGTTCAGGTATCCGCGGGTCAACTGGGCGCCGAGCCATCACCCAGAAGCGCGGATTTTCTCGTTCCGATCAATGTGCGTGGACGGCTTCGCAGCGAGCAGGAATTCGGCGACATCGTCCTGAAAAGTGCCGATGATGGCCAATTGGTTCGCTTATCGGATGTTGGGCGCGTCGAACTCGGCTCCAGCGATTACACGCTCCATGCCATGATCGATAACAGGGGCAGCACTAGCGCCGGAATTTTTCTTACTCCCAGCGCGAACTCTCTGGAGGTGGCCAGGACGGTCTATGCCAAGTTTGAAGAACTTGCAGCAAGCTTCCCCCCGGGTATCGAGTATCGAGTGGTGTGGGACCCCAATGTTTTTGTCCGGGATTCCATTCGGGCCGTAGGTCAAACACTGATCGAAGCGGTCTTCCTGGTCGTGCTGGTGGTCATTCTCTTTCTGCAGACTTGGCGCGCATCGATCATCCCCCTGATCGCGGTGCCGGTCTCGATTATCGGCACGTTTGCCTGGCTCTACCTTCTCGGATATTCCATCAATACGCTGACATTGTTCGGACTGGTCCTGGCAGTAGGTATTGTCGTCGACGATGCGATCGTCGTAGTGGAGAACGTTGAGCGCAATATCGAGGAAGGTCTGAGTCCTCTCGCGGCAGCACACCAGGCCATGAAGGAAGTCTCCGGTCCGATCATCGCCATTGCGCTGGTGCTATGCGCCGTGTTCGTGCCCATGGCATTCCTGAGCGGTGTCACGGGGGAGTTCTACAAGCAGTTTGCCGTCACCATCGCCATATCCACCGTCATTTCCGCGATCAATTCGCTCACACTGTCGCCGGCACTGGCGGCAAAACTGCTCAGAGGACATGATGCTCCGAAGGATGCGCCTACCTGGGTGCTCGAGCGCAGCCTGGGATGGCTGTTCCATCCGTTCAATCGGCTGTTTCTTCGCAGCTCCGACAAATACCACGGCACGGTAGCCCGAACACTGGGCCGGCGCGGCATCGTGTTTACCCTCTATGTAGGGCTATTGCTCGCAACAGTCATGCTATTCCATATCGTGCCGACCGGCTTTATTCCAAATCAGGACAAGCTCTATCTCTTCGCCGGTGCCAAATTGCCGGAGGGCGCTTCGCTTGCCCGTACTGACGCCGTCACACGTCAATTAAACGACCTTGCCAGCAGTATCGAAGGCGTGGAAATGACCGAAAGCTATGTTGGCATGAATGCGTTGCAGTCAGTCAACACGCCCAGTCAGGCTGCTTCCTACGTCATCCTCAAGCCTTTCGATCAACGCCAGCGTTCCGCGGAATCCATCACCGCTGAACTGAATGCCAGGCTTGCCGACATCAAGGACGGGCAAGCCTATGCATTACTGCCTCCGCCTATTCAAGGACTGGGCAATGGGTCGGGCTATTCGCTCTATTTGGTCGATCGCGGTGGTCTGGGATATGGGGCGTTGCAAAGCGCAACCACAAAATTCCAGAACGCAATCGCGCAGACGCCAGGCATGACTTTTCCTGTCAGCTCATACCAGGCTAACGTCCCGCAACTCGAGGTCAAGGTGGATCGGGTCAAAGCCAAGGCCCAGGGAGTAAATTTGACGGACCTCTTCAATACGTTGCAGGTCTACCTTGGATCCTTCTACATCAACGATTTCAATCTATATGGTCGCGTCTATCGGGTGATGGCGCAGGCGGACGCGGCTTTCCGCCAGAATGCTGAAGACATCAACAATCTTTATACACGCAATAGTCGAGGAGAAATGGTTCCGCTCGGGTCGATGGTAACGATTCAACATGCCTTTGGTCCGGATCCTGTCATCCGCTACAACGGTTATCCCGCCGCTGACCTTATCGGTGATGCCGATCCCCGCGTACTTTCCTCGGGACAAGTCATCGCCAAGCTATCGGAAATTGCTGCAGAGGTGCTGCCCCGCGGCATTACCCTGGAATGGACTGACCTGAGCTATCAGCAGGTCACCCAGGGCAACGCGGCAGTCATCGTCTTCCCACTATCGATCATGCTGGCCTTTCTGGTGCTGGCCGCCCTCTATGAGAGCTGGACATTACCCTTGGCGGTCATCCTGATCGTGCCGGTATGCATGTGCGCCGCGCTTTTCGGCATTTGGCTCACAGGCGGGGACAACAATATATTTGTGCAGGTGGGACTTGTCGTACTGATGGGTCTGGCATGCAAGAATGCCATCCTGATCGTTGAGTTCGCACGAGAACTGGAGATTCAGGGCAAGGATACCATCGAAGCCGCACTGGAAGCCTGCCGCCTTCGACTTCGGCCGATTGTGATGACTTCGATCGCCTTCATCGCTGGATCTGTTCCCTTAGTGCTCAGTCACGGTGCGGGTAGCGAGGTGCGCTACGCAACGGGTATAACTGTCTTTGCCGGGATGCTCGGTGTGACTCTATTTGGATTGTTCCTTACCCCTGTCTTCTACGTAGCTTTGCGCAAGCTGGCTCGCCCCAAGCTGTAGGGTGAATTGGCCTCGAATCAACATTCGAACTTTTGCTCGTCAAGAAACGAAAGATATTGGTATGGGGACAGGATTTGGCCGCGCTTCCCCCTGACCGTGCCCACTCACACCGTACACCGCTGCGGAGTTCATCGGTAAAGATAATGAGGTTGCTCAGGGGGTTGCAACTAACCGCTATATGAACGTTGATAAATAAGCTGTAAGCTGCCTTAGTTATGCAGTTGCGTACGTCTGTTTATGCCGGCGAGTCATAAAAATACCTAACATGCCAACCATGACAAGCGCAAGAACTGTAGGCTCCGGGACTGTATTATTCGGCAGCTCCGTCGCTGGCAGCGACGGGTCAAAATATGTCTGACTCGTCAGCCCCTGATTACCCACGTTCAGGTACCCCGACGCAACAAGCTGCGAAGAGGAATTGCTTTTTAACCAATTCATGGTCCAGTTCGCACCCTGCATGTTGATTTCGTAGGTTTTTCCATCGACCACAAAATCTTTCACGAAGAAAAACCCATTGAATACACCATTATTGAATTGTATGGATGGGCCACCCAGCACATCCCCATCTCCGAACTCGAAACCCAACGGTCGACTTCCAAAGTCTATGTCGAAAATGGTGCTGTTTGAGGCACCGGTAACTGCTGCGAGCGCAATGTTCACAGTACCGGTACCGCTCCCGGGGATGAGGGTTTGATCGAATAATACATTTCCGCTAACGCTGCCGGCAGCGCAACCGCTGCATGTACTGGTCTGCTGCAAGCCCAGGCTATTAGCCAACCCGTCAGTGGTGAGAATTCCACCAGAGAAATTGGCGGTCATATAAATAGGTGTTGCCTGAACAGCCGATATTGCAGAGAGCAATACTCCGGATGCAATTGCGTCGCGAAAAAATCTATTCACATTACCCCCCATGGATAGTGAAAAAATAGAAACTGATGCCATCTTATCTACATCACATCGGATTCCTATTGAACTTAAGTACATCCTGTACTTTGGTACAAGGCGATGGGAGTGGGGGGCAACCTTTGCTCTAATGCTCGTCGAATGACATCCCTCTTCCATCCGAATCCACGTCTCATCCAGATAGAAGCTGCCATTGACGCTACAAGACACGCTTCTCAGCCGGTTGGTTGTCATGAGTCTGTCGGAGGGAATGGTGGATAAGGGCATGATAGAATCTAAGCTCCACCTGAACCTTGGTATTGCCATGAACGAACACCCTCGCATCAAATTACTGGAAGATCTGCTGGCTCGCCGCATCCTGCTGCTCGATGGTGCGATGGGGACCATGATCCAGAGCCACAAGCTTGGCGAAAAGGACTATCGCGGGGAGCGCTTCGCCGATTTTCCGCATGATCTCCGGGGCAACAACGATCTCCTGACGCTCACCCAGCCGCAGGTGATCCGTTCCATTCATGAAGCCTATCTGGAGGCAGGCGCAGACATCGTCGAAACCAACACTTTCAATTCCACCGCGGCTTCGATGGGCGACTACCACATGCAGGACCTGGTGTATGAGCTCAACTTTGCCGGGGCCAGGCTGGCAAAGGAAGCAGCCCAAGCGATGGAAGCAAAGACGCCCGAGAAGCCGCGCTTTGTCGCGGGCGTGCTGGGGCCGACCACCAAAACCGCTTCGATTTCTCCCGACGTGAACGACCCCGGCTTCCGCGGCATCACATTCGACCAACTGGTGGAGGATTATTCCGAATCCATTCGCGGCCTGCTCGATGGGGGAGCTGATATTCTGCTGCTGGAAACCATATTCGATACCCTCAATGCGAAGGCGGCGCTGTTTGCCATAGACCGGTATTTCGAAACGCATCAGGTGCGTGTTCCCATCATGATTTCGGCCACGATAACGGATGCTTCGGGGCGCACGCTTTCCGGCCAGACGCCGGAAGCATTCTGGAACTCCGTATCTCATGCCCGTCCGTTGTCCGTAGGACTCAACTGCGCCTTGGGGGCGGAACTGATGCGCCCTTATGTCGAGGAGCTTTCCAGGGTCGCAGGCGTGTATGTGAGTGCTCACCCTAATGCAGGCCTGCCTAATCCACTGGCGGAGACGGGCTATGACGAATCCCCGGAATATACTGCGGGGTTGATCAAAGGGTATGCGCAATCCGGTTTTGTGAATATCGTCGGCGGTTGCTGCGGCACCACGCCTGCGCATATCAAAGCCATTGCAGACGCCGTTGGGAATATCCCACCTCGAGCCGTGCCGGATGTTCCAAAGAAGCTTCGTCTTTCCGGTCTTGAACCGCTCAACATCGGTGACGACTCCCTGTTTGTAAACGTCGGGGAGCGGACCAACGTCACCGGTTCGAAAGCCTTTGCCCGCCTGATACTCGGCAACAACTATGCGGAAGCACTGAGCGTCGGACGCAGTCAGGTCGAGAATGGAGCTCAGATCATCGACATTAACATGGACGAGGCGATGCTCGATTCGCAGAAGGCAATGGTTACTTTCCTGAACCTCGTCGCCGCGGAACCGGATATCAGTCGGGTGCCGATCATGATCGATTCCAGCAAGTGGTCGGTCATTGAAGCCGGGCTGAAGTGCGTACAGGGCAAGCCTATCATCAATTCCATCAGCCTCAAGGAAGGTGAAGCCGAATTCATCGAACATGCGAAACTGGCGCGGCGTTATGGCGCGGCGGTCATCGTGATGGCATTCGACGAGACCGGCCAGGCGGACACTCTGGCGCGTAAGGTGGAGATTTGCGCGCGCTGCTACCGCATTCTCGTCGATCAGGTTGGCTTCCCCCCTGAGGACATCATCTTTGATCCGAATATCTTTGCAATCGCCACCGGCATCGACGAGCATAATAATTACGGAGTGGATTTCATCGAAGCGACCCGTGCCATCAAGGAAAAGCTGCCGTATGCAAAAGTGAGCGGCGGCGTTTCGAATGTTTCCTTCTCCTTCCGCGGCAATGAGCCGGTGCGGGAGGCGATCCACACCGCCTTCCTCTACCACGCCGTTCGCGCCGGGATGACGATGGGCATCGTGAACGCCGGTCAGCTCGGCGTTTATTCCGATATTCCCAAGGACCTGCTGGAACGGGTCGAGGATGTATTGCTCAACCGCACCCTCCCGCAAGACGGAGAGGCTACCGCCACCGAGCGCCTGGTGGAATTTGCCGAGAGCTTCAAGGGACAAAGCAAGGAAAGTACCGAAGACCTTGCCTGGCGAAATGGTTCGCTGCAGGAGCGGCTGACGCATGCCCTGGTCAAGGGGATTACCACCTATATTGTGGAAGACACCGAGGCAGTCCGGCAGGAAATAGCCGCACAGGGCGGACGGCCGATCCAGGTGATCGAAGGCCCCTTGATGAACGGCATGAGCGTCGTCGGCGATCTGTTCGGATCAGGCAAGATGTTCCTGCCCCAGGTGGTGAAATCGGCACGCGTGATGAAACAGGCGGTAGCGCACCTGCTGCCGTTCATCGAGGCGGAAAAGAAGCTGCTTGGCGATTCTAAACCCAAGGGCAAGATTGTCATCGCCACCGTCAAGGGCGATGTGCATGACATTGGCAAAAATATCGTCACCGTAGTGCTCCAGTGCAACAATTATGAAGTGGTGAACATGGGTGTGATGGTCCCCAGTGCCAAAATTCTGGAGACAGCACGACGTGAAAACGCGGATATGATCGGGCTTTCAGGGTTGATTACGCCTTCCCTGGAAGAAATGGCGCATGTGGCAAAGGAGATGGAGCGGGAAGGTTTTACCATCCCGCTATTGATTGGCGGGGCCACCACTTCGCGCGTACACACAGCGGTGAAGGTGGCGCCCAAATACAGCGGCGTCACCGTGTGGGTGCCGGATGCCAGCCGCGCGGTCGGCGTGTGCAGCAATCTGTTGTCGGAGGATTTACGGGCGGACTATATTCAACAAATCCAGACCGAGTATGAGAGGGTACGGGCGCAGCATAAAAACAAGAAAGGGCCTGCGCCGATGCTATCCATTGCGGACGCTCGCAAGAACGCCTTCAAAACGGATTGGGAAACTTACTCCCCTCCTTCCCCGGGTTTTACCGGTGTCAGGTCCTTGCGAAATTACCCCCTGGAAAAACTGGTACCCTTCATAGACTGGACGCCGTTCTTTCAGGCATGGGAGCTGTCGGGACGTTTCCCCGCCATCCTGGAGGATGAGGTGGTCGGCGAGGCCGCCAGCAATCTCTACCGGGATGCGCAGGTGATGCTGAAAAAGATCGTGGAGCAGAAATGGCTTATAGCAAATGCCGTATTCGGCCTGTTTCCAGCTAATACGGTCAACAGTGACGATATCGAAATCTATACGGACAAAGCTCGCGAGCGGGTAGCGATGACCTTCCACAACCTGCGCCAGCAGACCATGAAACCGGACGGCAAGCCCAACCTGTGCTTGGCGGATTTCATTGCCCCCAGGGAAAGCGGCATTACCGACACCATCGGGGCGTTTGCGGTGACTGCGGGAATGGGCATCGAGGCAAAGTTAAAGGTGTTCGAGGAGGCGCATGACGATTACAGCGCAATTATCCTGAAAGCGCTGGCGGATCGTCTGGCGGAAGCTTTTGCGGAGCACATGCACTGGCGGATACGGCGTGAATTCTGGGGCTTTGTCAAAGATGAAAACCTGAGCAACGAGCAACTGGTTGCGGAAGAGTATCAGGGCATTCGCCCCGCGCCGGGCTACCCGGCCTGTCCGGACCACACGGAGAAGGGCCCCTTGTTTGAAATGCTGAAAGCGCCTGAAAATGCGGGCATCATCGTGACTGAATCCTTTGCCATGGTACCCACGGCCGCGGTATCAGGTTTTTACTTTTCCCATCCGGAAGCCAGGTATTTCGCAGTCGGCAAGATCGGCAAGGATCAGGTGGAGGATTACGCCAGGCGTAAGGGCTGGACACTGGAAGAAACGGAGACTTGGCTGGCGCCTGTTCTGGCATATGAAAGGTAGGCGTATGAAAGATACTTGATCGGAAAGATCGCTTACAGGCCTGCGACATGCAGGAGATGCACTTATTTATCATGAGGGATTGAACGGTTATGAATACCTGGAATCGTGCGCTCTTAAAGAGGTGTTTACCGATGCTGACCAAAAGGAACTTCTAGGGGAAATAACGAATGCGGCGATTGTGTACGCAAAGGATTTTCGCTTGGAACTCCATGGCATCGCCTCGGTTCTGGTATGGATCGAGGCTGCTAAGCGTTATGCCCATACCGGCGATAATGCGCCCAGAATGCAGCATTTTGCTTTGGAGCATGAGCTTGCGAAGGTGTGGGATTCAGGAGAGTCCAGGAAATCCACTCTCAATCATGCAAGAGCCGATAATCTGATTATCTTTAATTTTAATTTGCGCCAAAAAAGTCTCCCTCTTGTTCTGAAATCAACGGACGAAACAACTCCTCCCCCTGATTCACTACCTTACCCACCGCCTGGGTTACAGGCCATGCTTGCATCCTGTTCTCATCACAGGGCTTGAGCAGGGATAGCAGGATCTCATCCCTCCTCAGGTCCGGATCAAGCCATGTATCCCAGGCATCCTGGGAAAGTATGACTGGCATCCGATCATGGATCGGCTGCATCAGCGCATTGCACGCTGTCGTGATGATGGCGCAACTCTCTTTTGCTTCTCCCGTATCGGTGACCCAGGTTTCGTATATGCCGGCAAACGAAAATGGTGTGCCGTCCCGGCTGGATATAAAATACGGCTGCTTGCGCCGGCCCTCCGTTTTCCACTCGAAGAACCCGGAAGCGGGAATCAGGCAGCGCCGCTGGCGGAAGGACTGTCTGAACGCAGGTTTTTCGGCCACCGTTTCTGCCCTGGCATTATTCAATACCGGCAGCTTCTTCACATCCCTGATCCAGTAAGGAATGAGGCCCCAGCGCATCATGGAGCCCATGCGGCCACTGTCAGTATCGCGTATGGCGAGTATTTCCATGGTGGGCGCAATGTTGTAGCGGGGTTTCAGTTCCGGCATGAATGAAGCGCGGTACCACTCCGCCAATACAGGATCAGGATGATTCAAGCCATAGCGTCCACACATTTTCAGCTATCCTTCCGAGACAGGTTACACTTTTTTCATATTGCATCAGGCCGCCTCCCATGGCAAACATTCTGCCCCTTGGGTTCATGACTTCCCCCTGCCTCGCCTTCATGGGGACTTCAATCCCGCTCCGTTATGTGTATCCGGGGAGAGGAAACAAGCTTGCTCTGCCGTTCCTGTCACTCCTTCACGCGGCTGATCTTTGCCACTTCAGGAATCCGCCTCAAACTGCGAATCACCTGTGCCAGATGATGGCGGTTGCGTACCTGTAAGACGAAATTCATGGTGGTATATGCGCCATCACCCTCCATGGCGACATTATCGATATTGGAATCCGCATCAGCGATGGCTGCCGCCACCCGGGCGAGTACCCCTCGCTGGTTGGCCACCATCAGCTTGATGCCCACTTCGAACTGCCGATCGATGTCCTTGCCCCAAGCCACATCCAGCCAATTGTCCGAACTGCCCTTGTTTTTGGTCACTGCCAGACAGTCATCGGTATGGATCACGAGCCCCTGATCTTTCTTGATAAACGCTATAACCGGGTCCCCGGGAATGGGTCGGCAGCACTTGGCAAACTGTACGGCCATGCCCTCGGTACCGAGTATCGTGATGACATCCGTAGTTCCGCTCGCACCGAGAGTGGATTCGCCGGGTGAAGCCGCAAGCCGGCGGGCAATCACTGCCGGTAAATGCTTGCCCAAGCCCATGTCTGCCAGCAAATCGGTTCTGGATTTTGCCCCGCTTTCACGCGTCAGTTTTTCCCATTGCATCTCGCTGATCGTCTGCGGATCGACCTTGAGCGTAGCGAATGCCTGATTCAACAGCCGCTCCCCGAGTTTCGCCGATTCATCGTATTGCATGGTCTTGAGAAAACGCCGGATATGCGAGCGCGCCTTGCCGGTAACGACGTAATTCAGCCAGGCCGGATTAGGCTTGGCATGGGATGCGGTGACAATTTCCACCCGGTCTCCGCTTCTGAGCACTGTGCGCAGCGGCGCATTCTCCCCGTTTATTTTTGCCGCAACACAACAATCGCCGATGTCCGTATGCACCGCATAGGCGAAATCCACTGCGGTCGACCCCTTGGGCAGTGCCAGTATCTCGCCCTGGGGCGTAAAGACATAGACCTCACCCGGAAACAGGTCAACCTTGATGTGTTCCAGAAATTCCAGCGAATCGGTGGAATCACTCATGGTTTCGAGCAGGCTCTGCAACCACTGATGGGTTTTCATGTTCAAATCGTTCAGATCCGCATCGGAACTCTTGTAGAGCCAGTGCGAGGCAACGCCCGCCTCTGCAATCCGGTGCATTTCCGGTGTCCGGATCTGGATTTCGATCGGCGTGCCGTAAGGTCCCCATAAGGTGCTGTGCAGGGACTGGTAGCCGTTGGCCTTGGGGATAGCGATGTAATCCTTGAATTTTCCGGGAATGGGATTGTAGAGGCTGTGCAGTGCGCCCAGCGCGATGTAGCACGAAGGCACGTCCTTTACGATGACGCGAAAACCATAGATATCCAGAATCTCGGAAAACGAAAGATGCTTCTCCACCATCTTCTTGTAGATGCTGTAGAGCTGTTTCTCGCGGCCGGTTACTTCCGCATCCAGCCCTGCGGTCTTCAGGCGCTGCTTCATGGTGTCGAGGATTTTCGTCACCATTTCTCGGCGGTTTCCGCGCGCCGCCCTGGTGGCGTTGGTCAGAACCCGATAGCGCCTCGGATACAGGTAACGGAAGCTTAAGTCCTGTAATTCATGGTAAATATTGTTGAGTCCTAGCCGATTGGCAATAGGCGCGTAGATTTCCATGGTTTCACGCGCGATGCGCCGCTTTTTCTCTGGCCGCATGGCCTCCAGCGTGCGCATATTGTGCAACCGATCCGCCAGCTTGATGAGGATGACGCGTACATCCCGCGCCATTGCCAGCAGCATTTTGCGGAAATTCTCCGCCTGCGCATCCGCGTGGCTCTGGAATTCGATCTTGTCCAGCTTGGAAACACCGTCCACCAGTTCCGCGACCGACTTGCCAAAGCGATCCCCGATCTCGGCTTTGGAAACATGTGTATCTTCCATCACGTCGTGCAGCAGCGCTGCCGCCAGCGTCTGGCTGTCGAGCCGCAGTTTGCCGAGAATGCTGGCTACTGCGAGGGGATGAGAGATATAAGGTTCGCCGGATTGGCGGAATTGGCCCGAGTGGGCGCTTTGACTGAAGAGATAGGCGTTCTGAAGCTCGGATACGTCTTCCCGCGTGAGATAGCTGGAGAGTTCGTGAAAAAGGAAACTTGCCTCAGGCAAAGTAGCAGAAGAACTGGACAGACCTCGCGCCTGCATCGTCATTTCCTTCATTTCATTCCATCAACATACGTTCCGGAATAGCAGCGGTATCCTCACTCGATGATTGATCGTCAGTTTACTTGTTACGCAATGAAGACCGGTTTTTTTACATTCCCCGTAGCGCTTGAACGCTCTAAAGGGTTCCAGTCGTGAGGATATCCGTTCCAACCAGGCCTCGTGAAATTTCCCGCAGCGCAATCACGGTCGGTTTATCCCGGGACGGTTCCACCATCGGGCTTCCGCCCACTGAAAGTTGGCGCGCCCGAATGGTTGCAACGAGGGTCATATCGAAGCGATTGGGAATTTTTTTCAGACAATCGTCAACAGTGATGCGGGCCATGATTTCCTTTACCAGATATAAGGAAATTACAGTATAGAGTGTCTGGTTGTGGAAAGGCAACCCGAAGGACATTTCAAGCACTTCATTTTGCACGACAAAGGTACATGCCGTTGCTACCGCTGGTGGCTCTATGAAACTTCTGGAGGAGGCAGAGGTAGGGATGTCCGCGTGCCTGTCCGGTTTATAAAATGGACGTGCGGGTAAGTTGTGCCAGCAGGCCATGGTGACGGACAAGCTGCTTCGCCGTTTTTAGGCGCTCCGCCTGTACGATACATTTCAGGTCCTGCAGCGCCCTCTCCAGCTTGTCGTTGATGATGATGTAATTATACTCTCCCGCATGACTCAACTCCTCACGCGCGGCCGCCAGCCGGCGGCTGATCGCTTCGAGGCTGTCCTGGGCTCGATGGCGCAAGCGCATTTCCAGCACTTCGAGTGATGGCGGCAGAACAAAAATGCCCACCGCTACGGGGAAAACCCCGCGCACCTGACGCGCGCCCTGACTGTCTATTTCCAGCAGAATGTCGCGCCCCGACATCATGGTTTCATTGATCCACTTTTTCGAGGTGCCGTAGAAGTTCCCGTAGAGTTCCGCGCTTTCCAGGAACTCGTCCTCTTGCAGTTTTTGCTCGAATACTTGACGTGTTACGAAATGATAATCGCGTCCGTCCATTTCTTCGGGGCGAGGCTGCCGTGAGGTATATGAAATGGACAGGCTGAGGTTGATACCCGTTTGCAGCAGGGCCTTGACCAGACTGGTCTTGCCAGCTCCCGACGGCGCGCTGATGATATATAGAGTACCTGGCGTTGTAGTCATTGGTTCGACCTGCTGGAATCCCTCTTCAGCAATAGGTGTGTGTTACAGCTTTTTTGTTTTTATGATTGAGCTCGCGCTCTTTTCGGTGCTTCCCACCGGTCAAAGAGTCAAGGCTAGAGTGTAGCAGCTTCCACAACTCAACAAGTTTCAGGATTTCACCAGTCCCTACCCCTTCAACTACCCCAAGGCCTGGGATCGCGCCCAGCGCACGATATCCTGTGTTGTCATTGCGCCCGCCTGCCGCGCAAGCTCCCGACCGCCCTTGAACAGGATGAGTGTAGGAATACTGCGAATGCGGTATTGCGCGCCGACCGTTTGCTCCACATCGGTATTCACCTTCGCGAGGCGAACATGGGGCTCAAGCAGAGCCGCCGCTTCTTTGAAGGCTGGCGCCATCATTTTGCAGGGTCCGCACCAGGGTGCCCAGAAATCGACCAGAACCGGAACATCGTTTTTATTAATGTAGCGTGCGAAGGTTGAACCGGTTAATTCCAACGGCTGGCCGGCGAATATCGGCTGGTGGCATTGTCCGCAATTGGGCTGCTCGCCGAGGCGCGCAGTGGGAACACGGTTAATCGAGTTGCAGTGAGGGCAGACGAGATGCAGGGAATCACTCATAAGAATTTACACATATCATCCAATAATTCCAATAATAGCCGGTAAATCGGGTGCTCCTGTTTTCAATTCAGGACGATGGCTATTTGCGCAGGGGATTCACGCGGTAGCGGCAAAAAACATGAACGCCAAAATTATTTATACATTCAACTGCCGATTTTCCTGCAGCTACTCGATATTCTGCACCTGCTCCCGCATTTGCTCGATCAGAACCTTGAGTTCCACCGAAATTTTCGACACTTCCGCATCCACCGACTTCGCGCCGATGGTATTGGCCTCCCGGTTGAGTTCCTGCATTAGAAAATCCAGCCGCTTGCCGATCGCTCCGCCTTTCTCCAGAACGCGTTCTACTTCGTCGAAGTGCGCCTGAAGGCGCGACAGTTCCTCATCCACATCTATCTTGCTGGCAAACAATGTCAATTCCTGGCGGATGCGCTCATCATCGCAATTTATCATGGCTTCACGCAGTCTCGCCTTGAGCTTTTCCTGAAACGTCGCCAGCAAAGCAGGAATGCATGGACTGACTTCGGATGCGAGCCGGCGCATATTGCCCAGGCGGTCCAGCAATATGGCTTTGAGTTTTGTACCTTCACGACCACGGGCAGCGGCCAGTTCGTCCACTGCCACATGCAGCAAGTTCATGCATGGCCCGAAAAAGTTCTCGGCGGAGGAGGATTCCGTCGCCAATATTCCGGGCCAACGAAGGACATCTGCCACCGCCAGGCCCCGAGCCTCGGGCAATACCGCTCTGACGGTACGGTCCAGTTCCAGCAATTTTTGCAACAAATCCGCATTAATATGCTGCAAATCTTCCGCAGGTGTAATCCGGGAAAAACTGACGCGGCATTCGATTTTTCCACGCTTGAGGCGGGTGGTCAGAAATTCGCGCATTGCGGTTTCCAGCATGCGGAATTCGTCGGGAAGGCGAAACTGGATATCGAGATAACGGCTGTTGACCGAGCGAAGCTCGAGATTCAGCGATCCTTGTGGAAGTTCCTTCGCGACTACGGCGTAGCCGGTCATGCTGTAGATCTTGGCTAACTTGTCCACTCGATCATCCACTCGAAGGTCCTCAATGCGTTAAAATTGTGGGCCTAGGCATTATCGCATATCGTTGCTGCATATAAAGGAAACGAGTTGGTGTTTCCGTGCAGCCGAAAAGGCGGTATGTGTCGTTCGACTTATCCGGTGAATGTATCACCGCTCAGTTAATAGTGAAGGATATAGTACAACTTATGCGTCCCAGTAAACGCCGCCCGGATCAACTTCGCTCCGTTCAGATTACCCGGCATTACACTCGGCATGCGGAAGGTTCAGTGCTGATCGAATGTGGGGATACCCGCATAATCTGTACTGCGAGCGTGGATGAGAAAGTACCTCTTTTTCTACGCGGCAAGGGACAGGGCTGGCTCACAGCAGAATACGGGATGTTGCCGCGTTCCACTAATGAACGCATGCAGCGGGAAGCCGCCAAAGGCAAGCAGTCCGGCAGGACGATGGAAATTCAGCGGCTGATCGGGCGCGCCTTGCGTTCGGTAATGGATTTGACAAAACTGGGCGAGCGAACCATTCAGGTGGATTGCGATGTGATCCAGGCTGATGGGGGTACTCGCACGGCGAGTATCACGGGTGCATTTGTAGCAGTGCATGATGCGATAGGAACGCTGCTGCGCAAGCAGGCGATAGAAGCCACGCCGATCACCGGTCATGTTGCAGCGGTTTCAGTGGGCGTCTACGAAGGCGTGCCGATGCTGGACCTCGATTATCTGGAAGATTCGCGCTGCGATACGGACATGAACATCGTCATGACGGACGACTTTGGTCTGGTGGAAATGCAGGGGACTGCCGAAGGCACGCCTTTCAGCCGGAATGATCTGGATATGATGCTGGATCTGGCGCAGCAGGGAATACGGGAACTGATCGCAGCTCAGAAAAACGCATTGAACAGATAAAGCCGGATATGCAAAAACTGGTCATTGCCAGCAATAATGCCGGCAAGCTGCGAGAAATTCGCCTCTTGCTGGAACCTCTGGGAATCGAAGTGCTACCCCAGTCGGCATTCGATTTTCCCGAAGCTGAGGAACCTCATTGCACTTTCGTTGAGAACGCGCTTGCCAAGGCACGCCATGCCAGCAAAAATACCGGGTTGCCGGCACTCGCCGATGATTCCGGCATTTGTGTCAATATCCTTGGCGGAAAGCCCGGTATCTTATCTGCCCGTTATGCGGGAGAACCGAAATCGGATGAACGCAACAATCAGAAGCTGGTCGAGGCGCTGCGGAACCAGAGTGATCGCCGGGCGTACTATTACTGCGTTATAGCGCTGCTGCGGCATCCCGAAGATCCACAACCCATTATTGCCGATGGAAGCTGGCATGGGGAAATTCTGCTGAATCCCCGCGGTAATGGCGGCTTCGGCTACGATCCCTATTTTTTTCTGGCAAATCTCGGCAAAACAGCTGCGGAACTGCCGATGGAGCAAAAAAACCGGATCAGCCACCGGGGAAAAGCACTCGCGCAACTCGTCGAGAGGATCAGGCAGGAACAGCCCTGATTTGACCGCTTACCGCTTATTCAGCCGTTGCAAGCAGAAGAGAAAGACAATTTCAATCATTGCTGAAACAATGGTTCCTTTTGCTTGTCTCTTCAATTCATCATGACAGCAATTATTTCTCCCGCAGCGATTCTCGGTTCCCAGACCCTCCAGATGAAGTCTCTGCCCCCGCTGAGCCTTTACATCCACCTTCCGTGGTGCATGAAAAAATGCCCCTATTGCGACTTCAACTCCTATGAAGTTCGCGACCGGAGTGGCGGCCTGCCGGAGGCCGAGTATGTAGCCGCCCTCATCCGCGACCTGGAAGCTTCACTGCCCCAGATATGGGGGCGCAAAGTCATCAGTGTTTTTTTCGGCGGTGGAACGCCGAGTCTGTTCAGTCCTCATTCCATAGATGAAATTCTTGCCGCCGCCAGGGCCTTGCTACCACTGGAGCACTTGGCTGAAATAACGCTGGAGGCCAATCCTGGAACGTTCGAGGCTCAAAAATTTGCGGATTTCCGGGCTGCCGGCATCAATCGCCTCTCCATCGGCATTCAGAGTTTTAACGCCCGTCACCTTGCATCACTCGGACGCATACATGACCGCAAAGATGCCCTTCGCGCGATCGAAATCGCCCAAAAGAACTTCGACAACATCAATCTCGACCTGATGTATGGACTGCCAAACCAGACGCTGGAAGAAGCGCGGGAGGATATCGAGACAGCCGTTGCGCACGGCGTGCAGCATATTTCCGCCTACCATCTGACGCTGGAACCAAATACATTGTTTCATCGTTACCCGCCCTCCTTGCCCGATGGTGAGCTGACGGCAGACATGCAGGCAATGATCGAACAAACGCTCGCGCGGGAAGGTTATGCAAATTATGAAACTTCGGCCTTTGCCCGGCCCGGGCGCGAATCCCGTCATAACATGAATTACTGGCTGTTCGGAGATTACCTGGGGATTGGTGCCGGAGCGCACAGCAAAATAAGCTTTCGGGACAGGATAGTGCGCCAGATGCGTTACAGGCAGCCGAAGGAGTATCTGACCAGATCGGCCCCCGAAGTATCATCTGAACCCCCTGTCATGGAGCAGCACGAAGTAGGGCGGAATGATCGCGCGTTTGAATTCATGATGAACGCACTACGCCTGACCGATGGGTTTGCCCCGCAAATGTTCATTGAACGTACAGGACTGGCTCTCACTCACATCCAGCGTCAGCTCGACGAGGCGGAACGGCGGCAGTTGATAACGCGGGATTTTCAGCGTATTGCGCCTACTCTGGTCGGCAAGCGGTTTTTGAACGATTTGCTGCAGATTTTCCTTCCCGGGCAAAGCCGGGTATAAGCCTCTTCAGGCGGTCTATTTTTTCCGGAATATCACATCCCAGACCTCGTGTCCGAGCCGCCTCCCCCGCTGCTCGAACTTTGTGAGGGGACGGTATTCCGGCCGTGGCGCATAACCAACCGCGGTATTGGTCAAGTGCGGCTCACCGCTCAATACCTTCAGTATTTGTTCTGCATAATCCTCCCAGTCGGTCGCCACATGGATATAGCCGCCGGGTTTCAGGCGGTTGCAAAGCAGGTCGACGAATTCGGCTTGTATCAGTCGGCGCTTGTGATGGCGCGCCTTGGGCCAGGGGTCGGGAAAGAAAATGTGCACCCCATCGAGGCACTCAGGGGGCAAAGCGTGTTGCAGGACATCAACCGCATCGTGCTGGATGACGCGTATATTCGTAAGCCCCAGTTCTTCCACTTGCTTGAGCAGGCTGCCCACGCCGGGCGTGTGGACTTCGGCGGCGAGATAATCATTCTGCGGATGCGCGTGGGCGATCAGCGCCGTGGTTTCGCCCATGCCGAAGCCGATTTCCAGGAATTTAGGTGCACTTCTGCTGAAGATAGCGGCCAGATCAAGCAGGTTCCCGGAATAAGGAATGCCGTATTTCGGCATCAATGTTTCATGGGCGCGGCGCTGCGCGTTTGAAAGGCGCCCTTGGCGAAGAACGAAGCTGCGGATGGGACGATGGGGAGAATGTTCAACCATTTGATATGCCTGGAAAGGACAGGTGGGGAATGAAAAATCCTTTCCGGTCCTTATTTCCCTGACATGTTGCCGATAACTCCCTCCACCGGAGAACTGGGACTTGCACTGTACAGCTTTTTCGGCATACGGCCGGCGAGATACGCTTCACGTCCCGCTTCAACCGCTTTTTTCATCGCTGACGCCATCAGTACCGGATTTTGCGCGGCAGCAATGGCCGTGTTCATAAGCACGCCGTCGCAGCCCAGTTCCATTGCAATCGCCGCGTCCGATGCCGTACCCACTCCGGCATCCACAATGACCGGGACTTTGGCATTTTCGATGATGATCTGCAGGTTCCATGGATTGAGGATACCCATGCCCGAACCGATCAGGGATGCTAATGGCATGATCGCGATGCAGCCGATCTCTTCCAGTTGCCTGGCGGCAATAGGGTCATCCGAGGTATAGACCATGACCTGGAAACCCTCCTTGATCAGAAGCTCGGCTGCCTTGAGGGTTTCAACGATGTTGGGATAAAGTGTTTTCGGGTCACCCAGGACCTCCAGCTTCACCAGGGTATGACCGTCCAGCAATTCGCGTGCAAGGCGCAAGGTTCTTACTGCATCCTCCACCGTATAGCATCCGGCTGTATTGGGTAACAGCGTATATTGCGATGGCGGCAGCACATCCAGCAGACTGGGTTCTTCTGGGTTCTGGCCGAGATTGGTTCTGCGGATAGCCACGGTAATGATTTCTGCGCCGCTGGCGTCCACTGCGACGCGGGTCTCGTCAAAATCCCTATATTTTCCGGTACCCACCAGGAGGCGTGAGGAATAAGCTTTACCTGCGATGACAAGTTTGTCCATGGGCTACCCTCCACCTACGGCAACGACAATTTCAAGCTTGTCGCCGCTTGCAAGCATCGGCTGGTCGAATTGGCTGCGCGGTACGATTTCACCGTTGCGCTCGACCGCGATCCGTTTGCCCTGCAACCCCATGTGCTCCAGTAATTGCCTGATGTTCAGCCTTGCGTCATTCGTTGTCCCTGAATCGGTTCCCGAATCTGGAGAAGGAACAAGTTGGGGTTGGCCATTGACTATAAGTTGTATCATTTTCCAAAGAGTCGCTTGGCAAAAATGCCGTCTCAGCTTTTGACAATATGCGTATTTTATAATTTGAATTATACGGCGCAGCCACCTCCTAGTCGACTCCGGTGAAACCGATGTTCATCAGGTGCGCGAGAACCGGTCGGAAGAATGGGAAGGCCGAGGAGATTGCTGCGACGGTTGTGTGGTTGTGTTCGGATGCAGCGAGCTTCGTTGTCGGGAGCGCCATCGTTGTCGATGGTGGCCAGCCGGTATAGCGACGGTCGAAGCCAGAAGTCCTGCGGCGAAGCTGCAAGGTGCTCTTGTGCCTATAGGATACTGACTGCTGTCAGATGGAACCATAAGCAGAATATTATGATAATAATCAAAATACATGACTTTTATTTATAGTAATACTGAGTACAATGTTCCAATGTCATGGCCGCATCAGGATGGAGCGGCTTTCACTTCATCCATTTCATTGGAGTCTACCTATCATGGAAAAAGAAATAAGGAAGTTTTTAACATCTATATCCATGCTGGGCCTGCTGGCCTCCTGCACCGAGACCAGCACGCTCGAAGCAAGGAATGACAATGCGAACATGGTCGCGCACAGTATCAGAACTTTTGTCGACCACGACGAGCTCGCCAGGCGGTATGAAAACCGCGCCAGGAAACTCCTGGAAATAGCAGCGGAACACGAGAAACGGCTCCAGTATTACGAGGACAAAAGCTACCCCTACGGGAGACACGAGCAGGATTCACAATCGCACGCCACTCTAGTGCAAAAATACAAACGGGCGGCAGAGAAAGCCACCCAAGCTGCTTTTCGCCATAGGATGGCGTCGCAACCGGCGAAACGCGATTATATTGCTTCGATCGCGTTACATTGATTTGGATTGCCCCAGGAGCTGGGCAGGGAACCCTGGCCGGAACTGGGGTGTTGCTGGATCTCAGGCATCCCTAAAGCTAGGCTGGGGAGGGGGTGCAAGGCCAATGATCGCCTCTGCGGAATTGATTGGATTGTATCAGAAGCAGTAAGGGCCTCCAGTAAACCCGGCTGGTTTCTCAACGCTCATTTGATGCCACCACTTTTGCGATCCTCGGTTCCAAAAGTACCGTGACACATATTATCCCTGTACAAGATGGCCTCCTCGTCGCTGCTGAACACCCATTCACCGCCAACGAACCTGCGGAACTCATTGAAATTTACCCGCTGCGGTTCACTTGAAATCCCCTTTAAATCCCCCTTGCACCTTTGATCTTTCTGGCTTGGATTTATCGAATGTTTCAATACACGATGTCTGGGCAATTGATGATCGAGGCACCTTGAGCTTGAATGGGGATCAACTCGCTGCGCTGCCGAATCTTCACTGGGATGCGCTTACGCCGTTCTCGGTTGCCCCGGAGGTTTCATTTCTGAATCCTAGGTTAAATACGCTAACGATTACGATAACTTCTACTGATACTTATTTAGAAGCTGTTCGTCTCAAAGGTGGCGTAAGCGTCGTCCCTGAGCCGAGCATGGTCTTGATGCTCATGGCGGGGCTTATCACGATATTGGTGAGTTCAAGAGGTCGCAGTGATACGAGCCAAATACCACCGGTAAAGCCGGTAGCTTGAAATGGTGAGCGCCTCAAAGGCGCCAGCTGCACATTTCAGCTTGCTGTTGGGCGCATCCTTCAGGAGATTGTTGAGTGCGTCCGTTACCCTTCGCTGGTTGCGTTTTTCATCAAAATCAG
>NZ_FOCT01000047.1 GCF_900110185.1 Nitrosospira multiformis | reverse complement strand
CCGGACTGGCGATGGCGGCAGCCGACCCCTACCAGTTAAATCTGCCCGAGCCGCAGACAGTCATTGCCCAGCAGATCTACGACCAGCACACGATGGTTCTGTGGATTTGTCTGGCGATATTCATCGGCGTGTTCGGCGTGATGTTCTATTCGGTAGTCAAGCATCGCAAATCCAAGGGCTATGAAGCCGCCAACTTCCATCACAGCACCACGGTCGAGATCATCTGGACGGCGATCCCGTTCCTGATCCTGGTCGGCATGGCTTTTCCCGCCACCAAGACCATCATTGCCATGAAGGATACAACCAATCCGGACATCACGGTCAAGGCGACGGGTTATCAGTGGAAATGGGGCTACGACTACCTGACGGGTGAAGGGGAGGGGGTCAGTTTCCTGAGCGCGCTTTCCACGCCCAAGTCGCAGATCGACAACGCGGCACCCAAGGGCGAGAACTATCTCCTGGAAGTGGACAATCCGCTGGTCGTTCCCACAGGCAAGAAAGTGCGCGTGCTGATCACCGCCAATGACGTGCTGCACGCCTGGTGGGTACCGGCGTTAGGCGTCAAGCAGGATGCCATTCCCGGCTTCATCCGTGATGTGTGGTTCAACATCGAGAAGCCCGGTACCTATCGCGGCCAGTGCGCCGAGTTGTGCGGCAAGGAGCATGGTTTCATGCCGATCGTGGTAGAGGCGGTGGAGCCTGAGAAATACGCCGCCTGGGTGGCAGAGCAGAAAACCAAGCTGGCGGCAGTGGCCGTGGACGTCAACAAGGAGTTCACGCTGGACGAGCTCAAGGCCAAGGGCGAAGCGGTATATAACGCCAACTGCGCTGCCTGTCATCAGGCCAATGGGCAGGGTGTGCCCGGCACCTTCCCTGCCATCGCTGGATCGAAAGTTGCCACCGGACCCAAGGATGGCCACATCAACATCGTCATGAATGGCAAGAGCGGCACGGCAATGGCGCCATTCAAGCATCTGTCGGACGTGGATATTGCCTCGGTGATCACCTACCAGCGCAATTCCTTCGGCAATTCGACAGGCGATGCCGTCCAGCCATCCGAAATCAATCAACACAGATAATAGCCTCAAGGAG
>NZ_FOCT01000048.1 GCF_900110185.1 Nitrosospira multiformis | reverse complement strand
TTGGGTAATGTCGGCTTTGCCGCCATCATGAGCGCCACCACGCCAGCCGTTACCGGGCTTGAGAACGACGTGCCGGAAGCCGCGCCATAACCGCCTCCCATAGTCGTCGTCCATATCCCAGCTCCCGGCGCGGCAAGGGAGATGTAGTTTCCGTAGCTCGACCAACTGGCTCTGAAGTCGTTCCCATCTGTAGCGGCTACAGCTACCATCGATGTCGTTACTGCATAATTCTGGAGCACCCCCGTATTTCCGCCACTCACGATAACCAGACCACCTTTATCCTTCATGTATTGCGCCGCGCTGCGGGTGCTCGAACTATCAGTCAATCCGAGGAAGCTGGCATTGGCGACGCGAACCCCGCGGTCTGCCGCATAGATAAGCCCTTGAGAAATCGCACTCCAGGTGGCATACCCATTAGAGCCACTTACCCGGATCGGCATGATCTTCGCCCGTGCCGCCACCGAGGCCACTCCCAGCGCATTATTGCCAGCCGCTGCCGCCGCACCCGCAACCTTGGTTCCATGCCCATAAACATCCGATGTGTTGGAGTTGTTCTCGTAGAAATTCCAGCCCGGCACCAGTTCCGTAGCCAGATCAGGGTGGGTGCTATCGACTCCTGAATCCAGAATGGCGATGATCACACCGCTGCCCAGAGAACTGTCCCAAGCGGACGGAGCACCAATCTTGGGCAAATGCCAGGCGCTGCCATAGTAGGGATCGTTGGGAATGAGCGCAGGTTCGACTTCCTGGTCGATCTCAGCAAACTTGAAGGCCGGATGATGCGCCAGCCTTGCCGCCACCGCCTTCTCGGAAGCATTGCCCGGCAAGTCCACGATGTACAGATCGCTCTGCCCGATCTTCCTGCCCTTGCCGCCATGTTCGCCCAGAATCTTTGCCAGTTCCTTTTCCGGCAGCCCGGCGCGCGGCATGACCAGGATGCGGCCCTTCGCCCAGCCAAGCGGCTTGTTCACTCCAGGTCCCCTGCCCTCCGGAGGCTCTGCACTGGAAATGACCGGAGCCAATCCCAGGAAA